>NZ_RSED01000013.1 GCF_003933735.1 Aquabacterium soli
CGCACGGGTGGTCAGGTGCTGCACGATGGCCGCATCAGCATATCCAGCCTGCCTGGCGCCTGTCAGATCGAAGCCGGTCTGCTTTGCGAGGTGATCAACGATCTGCGCGTCTGTGTAGCCTTCGCGGCGCGCGCCTTCAACATCAAAAGGCATCGTCAGTTTCCTTCAAAGCTAGAGAGTGGGCGACGTTGGCCGCCAGCGGCCGGTGTGCCGCTGGGTTGATCGAATGCTGACAGCGGCTTGCGCTTGTCGTCTTGCGGCCTCTCTGCGAAGCTCGGTTGCCTGTAGCCATTGGCAGAGCTGTAGACGTCACGCAGTCCTTGTTGTTCACTCTCGTACAGTTGCTTGAAGCGCTGCAGCTTCTTCACGGCCGTTTCCCGGTCATCCGTAATCAAAGGAATGAACGGCATCAAGCGGGGGCTTTCCGCAGCGGTCACCGCTGCACCGCTTCGGTCGTGGATAACTAGACTACCGATATCAGCAATCATGGCGCGCGTATCGACGCCCTCAGGGTCGTTGCGGTTCAGGACCGATTGAGGCCAGTAGCCTTTCCAGCCAGTGGCTTGCTTATCCCCCTTCAGTTCGCCGACGTCCTTACCTTCGATCAGATTCAAGGCGTCATTGATCTTCGCCAGGTTCTGCTGGTTGGTAATGATGGCTGTGCTGGCCTGCGAAGGGATCGGGTTCAGCGGCCGACCGTAGGTCTGTCCAGTCGGGCCGGTGACTGGCGTTGCCTGACCGCTGCGCGTGTTCACGACAACGGGGCCTTGATCGGTCTGGATGATCTGGGTGCTTCCGTTATCGCGCTGCCACTGCTGCGCCTCGCGAGCGCGCCGGTCTGCTGCGATGCCATCGGGCGTCATGGTCTTAGCAATGCGCTTGCGGACCTCTAGCGTCACGGGATCGATGGCATTGACGCTGCCGCCAGAATCTTGCCAAGTTGGCTCAACGAATGGGCGAACCCCCGTGTTTACGCGGCGGCCGAAGTCATCCAGGCCAATAAGCTCCAGCCCCTTGCCATCTGCTGTTGGCACCCGCTCCCAGCGTGTAGCCTTGGGCAGATTCCAGGTGTTCATATCGGCAACCGAGCGCGCTTCATCGATAGAGAAGCCATTGCGCAGGAGATCTAGCGCGTTCAGGGGTGACGTAGGCGGCGATTGAGTGGGAGCGCCACCAACGCCGCCTGAGGCTTGGGTGCCGCCCGGGATGGGGCCGTCGCCCGTGGAGTTACCGACAGGGCCACCGCTTGGCATCGGCGGTTGAGGCTGCCCCCCGCCTTGCTGTCCGGTCATGTTCTCCCAGTACGCCTGGCGCCTGCGCCGCTGGCTCAGATCGAACTGCTGGTTCTCGTTTTGAGTGTTGATCCCCGTGAGCTGGGCACCCATCAGGTTCTTGCGCTGTTCATCAAAGGCGGCTTGGCGCTGGTTCTCGACGGCGCTGGCGTAGCCCTGAAGGCCACCCAACCCAGCAGTGCCAAGTGCGTTCCATCGGCCAATGCCTGGGCGGCCAGCACTCGCAAGACCAGCGAACGCCGCACTCAGCAATCCTTGTCCGAGCGGACTCGATGCCAGGTTAGAGAACTGCCCAAGCAGCCCGCCCTGATTCTGATCCGAGGTATCAAGTAAACCAGCCATATTTAGCCTTCGAGAAACGCTTCTGATGCCTGTATAAATATACAGTATTGCGGGTGAGTCGGGGGCATTTTTTATCAACCAGGCCATGGACTTTCATCAATGTTCATCGGCTTCCCTGGCCGCTACGTCATCGGCGGGGACAGCGCCAGAAAGCAACATTTCTTGATGCCATGAGGCGCCTGGCGTGGGCGGGTAGAACACCTCAGCGGCAAGCCCTGCAGCGCGGGCCCTGTCCGCCAGGTGTTCGGCTTCTGTGGCCGTGGCGTCGGTGGCGAATATCGCCAGCTCTTGCGCGATGTCGGGCCAGTCAAATGCGGCCAGGTCGCTGGCGGTGGTGACGGCGCACAGGCTCACGGGCAAGTCAAGGAGATGCCGGGCCGCAATGGCGTTATCCAGCGCCAGCGCAACCCCGATGCTTGGGCCCATGGGGCAATCAATGCGGAAGTGAGCCCCGGGTGATTCGTGAATCAGCATCGTCTGCACAGGCTCAATAAGGCCCGCGTCAGGAGCGATATAAACGGCTTCAAGGCCTACCACTTGGCCGCGCCCGTCATGCAGCGCCATCACGAGGGCCGGGAAGGCGCCGAAGCACTCCCCGCCGACGACGTAGGGTAGCGCGTCATGCGTGCGCACGGTCTGCGGTGGGATGATGCGTGCGCGCGCGTCCTGCATCAGCTTATGCGCGATGTCGCCGGGCTCGGCGGGCTTGCTTTGCTCAAGCACTGATTGAGCGATTGCGGAGCGCTGTTCAATATCGGCGGTCATGGTGCGATGTGCTTTCGGTGTTGGAAACCCACGGGTTCCCAGTGGGTTGCCCGTGGGTTCAGTTAGTCCGGGTGTCGTCTGCTCAGGCTTGAACTAGCGACAGTTGCCCGCCCGGCCCTCCAGTTGCCAGCGGTGCGCCAGGTTCGGGTGTCTCCGCGATATCGCCCAAGTCTTGAGCCAGATCGGCAAGGCGCTCGGCGATGTGCTCCGCTGAGTTGAGTTCGACGCCCACATGCTGACCAGCGGTCAAGGCGTCGGCCAACATCCTTTCCAGATCACGCGAACGCTCACACAGAACTTCAATGCGCGCCAGGATCTTCGCCAGGGTGGCGCGCAGGCGATCAGGCACGGGAACGCCCATCATGGCCGCCGCCACCTGAATCTGCGCTGGGTGAGCATCGACAATGCAGCCCTCCGAGAAGGACTCGTCCTCAAACCGGACCAACCCGTTTTCCAACAGGCTGATGTTGAGTGCCGGGAAAGTTTGCTTGGTGCATTTCATGATGTTGTCCTTCATTACTGTCCTTGACTTGCTGCGTTGTAGGAATCGACCCATGGGTCATCTAAAGGCTTCACCGTCAAGACAGGGGTTCTGCTCAACTTGGCTCTACTCGACTCCGCTCTGCTCAACTCAACTCCGGACCCGCAGGCGACTTGCGGGTTACCCGGCGAGTCACCCGACGAGCCACCCGAAGGCTCAGAGTTGGCAGAAGGAGGGCGACGGCTGTTGGTTTTTGCGGCCCCTTGCTTGCCGCCCTGGGACTGCCTTTCACGAATCGCCGCAAGGTGTTCGCGGTAAGCATCCAACTCGGGCGATGTGATCTCGCGGCCATCTGAGCGGAAGAAAGCCATAACGTTGGGCAGGGCCGCGACGACTTCACCGGCGTCATAGCCCAGCACACGGGCCAGAAGGTGGGGATCTGCTGGCAAGCAGCGGTTGACCCAGCATTCCAGCCTCATCGAGAACAGGAGCCCGCGTTCGGCCAGCGTCATGACGCGGTACTGGCGCGACGCAAGCATGTCGCTGGCATATTCTTGATAGCAGGGGGGCTGTCGGTTCTGAGACATGGATTAGCCCCCCAAAGCGCGCAGCAGCGCAGAGACAGCGCGCCTGTCGGGACAGGCCAACGACAACCCGGCCGCGCCGTGGGACACAAGGAATGAGCCGTCACACAGCGCGAACAGTCGGCCACCGATGCGCCTACATGCCGCCTCCAATGCATTCACGGGATCGCGCTCGTCGTCGTGCTTGTGTGTCGAAAACTCTTGAGTCGAAACGTCCGTTCCCGTAAACTGGCTGTGCTGCTTTTCATGTACCCCCGCAAAACCCACCGGTTCCCCAGCCGGTGGGTTTTTGCTTTGCGGGTTGCTGTGCGTGTTACTGCGCATTGAGCACCCCCTCGGGTTCGTGGATCAAGCTGTACAGCGCTACGCCGTTATGCGTGAAGCCATCGGCGTCCACTGTCGTAATCAACGTTCTGGTGATGATGAAGCCCAAGCCGTTCAGCTCACGCACACGGCCTGCTGGGTGGCTGATGCCGCGTCGGCGCAATTCGTAGGTATGTTTTGCTCCTGTGCGCAGAGCGTCAGCAGTGCGGATCAGTTGCGCCCATGTGGCAGTGCTACGGCCGACATTCACGGGCGGGCGGTGTTTGGTGTGCTGCTCCATGTCCACGCCTTTCATTAGCGAGCCAGGGCGGCGCGCAGATCGCCCACCACCCAGCGCGTGGTGTTGCCCTGCTTAATGGGCGCGGGGATCAGGCCAGCCTTGACGCGAACCCATGCGGTATCGCGGCTGATGTCGTAGAGGGCGCAGACGACTGCCTCGGGGACGCGAGCGCAGTCGGGCAGCTTGTCGAAGTCGTAGAGGGTTTGGCGAGTGCGCTCGGCGCGCTGCTGCGCCCGCTGTTGCTTCGTGGGCGTTTGGGCAGCTTCAATACAGTGGTTCATTTCGTCGATTCCTTTTCGGGTGGATCGACGGGTCACCTCGTCAGGCCCCGTCGGTGTTAACCGGTTGGGGCTGACGATATGTAGTTAATGAATCGCTGCCTATGCTTTGTGAGTGGTCGGGAACCAGGGCGGGAAGTCGGGAACCAGGATGGGAAGAAGGGCGCGCACGCTATGCGTGGCTTTTCTGCATCTTTGGATCAGAGATGAAATCAGAGATGAAGTTGGAAATTGTCTTTCTCTTGACGTATTGATGGCCGCCGTACCTATCTCGGTAACGTATCTCGTAGCCTTGTTTGTCACTTGGCTCAATGCCATGCGCCGCCCCATTTGCTTTAAGGAAGCGGATCACAGTCGTAATGCCTTGGCCCTTCTGCCTGGCCATTTGCACGACTTTGTCGCGGCGTTCAATCAAGAACGATTTCCACTCCACCATGCCACCGGTCATTAACTCATCCCCGGCCCCGACTGGTGCGGCGTTCTGTGTTTTGATTGGCTCGGTGGAAGCGGCGGCGGACACCTCCGAGTAGAGAACTTCCACGACCACCGGCCGCAACGGCTCTTCCTGACCCATCCATTCACGCAGGTGGTCCAGGTAGATCATGGTTTCGTCCGTAACGCGCGGCGATCTCCATCGCGATCCCCTGAGGTCGAAGGCGGCCAATCCGCCCGCTTCTGCAGCGGCCCGAAGCCTTCTTGCCCATTCGACGAAAGTGATGCTTCTAAGCAACCTAAGTTGGCTCCAGTCGGTCCATTCTGTATCTGCCCACTGAATGCACCCCTTGAAGACCTCCGCACCGTCAACCATCGTGCTTGGCGTGTACGCGGGGTACCCGGTGCGCGCCTGCTCTGGGTAGCCACCGAGGCCCAAAATTTCCACCTCATCGGTTATCTGTTGCTCATCCCAATCCTTTGCATCTTCCAGGCTGTGCCATGCGTGGCCGGGCTTGGGGCGCCGCCAGAACAGGCCCGGGTAGCTGGCATCGCGCTTGAAGACAGGCAGCCGCGCGATGACCTGGCCTGCTTTCCCGGTCGGCTCTGGCATCTCGGGATAGTCTGAGTCCGTGAGCGCCCATGCTGTCTCGCTAATGGAGTAAAGAGGTGTCGCTCTCAGTGGCAGAACAAATGGTGTCATGGGATTACCACTCCTTTGCTGAACCAATGGCGCCGATGGAGGCGCGAACCGATGCGCCAATGGGGCAGGCACACGCCAGGAACGCGCCAGAGCCCACAAAACGAAGTCGGCAAGGGGTAGGCGTGGCTCGCGCTTGCGTGTGCGCCTATCGAAGTCGCGACCGGTGACGCGAAAGCCGCCGTTGTCGGCGTGGTTGCCGATTACTAGCCTTCGGCGCTGTAGCTCTTGCTGTAGGGCTTGGCCGGGGGCTTGGTCTGCCTTGAGGGGATCAAGGTTTAGAGAGAGGGCGGCGCACTGGCTGACGTTGACGGCCAGGAGGTCGAGCCACAATGCCCAATCCGGCGCGAGATCCGCGCTTTTGTTCTGCTGCTCATGCCCGCCCACTTGCACCCCTCGTGCAACCCCGATGAAAAGCGAAGGTCAGGCGGGCCCAATCGGGGGGAACCGGGCGTTCACAGTGATTTGCGGTCGCTGCTAGCCTGATAGGTCGGCAACATATATCGACGAATTTTTATTGCAACAGTGCCCGAGCAATTCTTAGGGGATTGAGGAACGAAGCCTGGTCCCCTGATTGCGTGGCCAGCTTGGCCCCATCAAGCGCTGCTAAGCGTGACTTCGGCAATTCGTTGGCGAATAGCTGATTCCACTTGCATGAACAGTTCAATTTCCTGCTCGGAAAACACATCCTGGACCGTGACAGTCTGAAGCAGCAGGCGGGCATATGTGGACGCCATAGAAACGCCACGCTGCTGCGCCTCCTTAAGTTCCTGTCGCATGGCCTCGGCCTTCTTGCCCTTCACCGGCTGCGGCACGGGCTTCTGCTTCTTGGCCTCGCGCAACATGAAGGCTGTTGTGACTTCGCCAGCAGTGGCTTTGGCTGTAGCTACCGCCGTTTCGAAATGCTCGGTTGGCATCGCGGCCAGTTGCTGGTAGCGGCTGGACTCGTCTTTGGTCAGGCCCATGTCAGCCAAGGTTGGCGACGCGGTCGAATCATCAGACCGCGTGGTGCCACGGTTTGTGCCGGGGACTGTGGCCCCCTTGTTCTTTTCCGTGGTGGACAGCAACTCGCCACACCGACGCTCGGCCCTGACTTTGATCTCGGTGGCGTACTGGATCAGATCCTGATCCTTGGCTTGGCGCGCATAAGCCGCCATGGCCTCGGCCTTGTCGCGGATGTCCTTGACCTCATCGACCTTGTGGCACTCAGCCAATGCTTGGCGGGCCTGCTCATAGCGAACGAGTTGCATATCAGAACTTGGGTGACAGTGTGCGGTACCGCAATGACAATATATTGAGGTGAACGAATTGCAATAGGTCCCTCCCGATTTTTTTGATGGCCCGGCATCGGTCGGGGGGTTGCGACTGGCGCAAACGCCTATGGGGAGTTATGCCCGCCGACCATTTCGAGACTGCCGTTGCAATCGCCAAGGAATCGGCCAAACAAGTCCGCGTCCGTCACGCGGGACAGACGCGGAGTCACGCGTGACCGACATGTGACCGACCTTAGGGTGACAGTGCCAGCAGGTCAGGATGGGGCTAGGTTGCGTTATCTCAGCGCCTCTGCACCCATGGGCTTAGGCGCCGCCGTTTTTGCTTGCTTGAGCCCACGCAATTTTTGGCCCGCCGCACTTTGCGCCCCATTTGCCCCACCTGGCAGACCCCACCCACCCCTAGCGGCCCCTTTCGCTGTCGCTCCAGGTATATGGTTACTCTAGATAGCACTCCAGTTTCTGGAGTAGAGGGGCTGTAGATAAGTGCCCGCATTGCTCCAGATTCTGGAGTAGTAGGGGGCTCGCCTACTCCAGTTTCTGGAGCAATCATGCGGCTGCTACTCCAGTTTCTGGAGTAAGGACCGCGTTTTGACGTGGCACCACCCGGGCCAGCGGTTCATGCATCTTGAAAGCATTGCGCATGAATGCCTTTGCGCCTGCGTCGTGCTTGTCGCTGACATCCAAATCAAACCACGTCAGGGCGTACAGGCTGCACTTGTTGGGACGCTGGCCCTTGCGCGCCTCGAACAAGAAGCCGGATTTCAGTAGCTCGTCCTTTGCCTTGTGCAATGTCGTCTGACTGGCCCATCCTCGCGGCTCCATCAGCTTCCAAGCGATGGACAGATCCCCGTTGTTGTCGCCCCGGTACTGCGCGCCTAAGTCCATCAGCAGCTTGACGGCCGATCCAGACAGGCGGACAAATGCCGCCGCGTTCAGCACTGAGTGCGGCATCGCCAGGAACCCGCCTTGCACGCGCGAGCCCTTGAAGCGATTTCGACTGCGTGACATGTCTGTCCCTAGTCGATAGTCCCCATTGGCTTCCCATAACGCATCAGGCCCACCGCGAAGGCAACCACCGTGAGCCCTTCGCGCTCAATGTGCTGACGGTCGTAGACCATCAGCAGCACGGGCCCAGTGTTCGACGCCTGTGCTAGCACGTAGGGGAACGTGAGGGGCACTGGATGGGCGGGCTTGTCGCGCATGATGAGCAGATCCCCGGCGAGGAGATCTCCCACGGGCGCGCTCAAGGTCACGGCTTTGTCTGTGACGGGGTTGAAGTTGGATTTGAGAACGGCGGTCATTGCTGCACCTCGCTTTCGACCTTGGCCCCGGTCGCAATGGCCTTGCGGGTAGCTGCGTGCTCACGCATGAAGGCGTCCACCTTGGCGGACAGGCCCTCCTGGCAAAACTCTATGTAGTCGTTCGGTAGATGACCTGGCCGCTTCTCGCTTCGCACGACAATAGCGAGCACGTCGCAGGCGGCCTCGATGTCACCGGCCGCGACGTGCAGCATGTTTGCGCGCCAATAGGCGTCACGCATCGTCGGCATGGTGTGAAGGACCCCAATCAGTTCATCGCAGCGGGTTTGCATGGACGGGGCAAGGGTGCCCGCGACATGGGCAACAGAGGCGGCGCACTGATCGGCCCCGATGTGGCTCGGGTTGTGCAGTTCGTTCCGAAGCATGTCGGTCTGGGTGGATATGGCACGCGCGTCTTGGGCCATGTCCCGCAGCAGGCTTGCGATTTGGCCTTGTACGGTCGTTGTGATCGTTTGCATAGCGCCCCCTTAGCCTTGCTGGCGCTGGTTGAGCCAGTCGCGGGCGGAACTTATCTCTGCCTGTCGGCGTTCCTCGATCAAGCGCCAGAGGTCGAAGCCTTCGGCCGCCTCCATGGCGAGGCTTTCAAGCACGCCGAGAAAGGCGCGTTCGGTCGGGCCGATGCTGCCGCCCTGAATCATCGACTCCACCACTTGCCAGAGCCACGGCCGATATTCACCCGTACGGCGCTCTTGGATGAAGTGCCCGGCATATTCGACGCCGACAGCGCGGAGCGCCTGCCATTGCAGGACATCGGCCCAGCGTTCGCCGTCCCTTTGTCCCAAGCCGGAGGGCTGCGCTACCTCAACCTGCAACGGGTGCCAGTGGGAGTACACAATGTCGCGCCTTTGCCGGATGAATGGCGCATATGGTTCGGTATTGGCCTTATCGCCAGCCGCTCGGACGGATGGCACATGGGCAAGTTGGGTGGCGGGTCTTGCCGCCTTGATGCGAATGGTTTTGGTAGTCATGCTGCACCTCCGGCAACAGGCAGCAGTCTGGCTTTGAACGCTTGAAAGCCACTGTCCGCAGCCGCCTCACGCACGCGCACACCGAAGCAGTGAAGTTGAATGAAGCCATCGTGCGATTGCCGGTGAAGTTCGTCAGCGAGGGCTTTTCGCTTCTCCGCCAACTCCCGAGCATCGTGGTCTGGGTTGGCCAGATGGCAGCGCAGTACCCATAAGTCACCATTCGTCCAAAGCCGCATCGGCCCCTTGAGACCTTCTGGACGGGTGCGGCGCAACACATACCTGAACTCGCCGGTTTGCCAGAACAGGCGTGCGCCTCCCCTTGGCCATTCGGCGCCCTCGGGGACTACGCCCTCTGCTTCAAGCTGGGCGCGACTGCCGCGCATCTCCCAAAAGGAAACACGCCCAGCCCCTGTGGTGATTACCAGCGGCGTGGTGTTTTCAACAAGAACTGATGCGTTGCTGGCTTCTGGCCCCGCGTCAGGGGGGGGCTCCCCGCTTTGGGTGGGTGAATTTTTGGCACGAGTGTGCCCATTGCCCATAAAATCATTTGTAGGCATAGCGAGTGCTCCTGTAAGCGCGTTTTTGCTCAGAGCCCGGTTCCCGCTCCAACGGTGCCGGGCTCGTCTATTTGCCTGTAACCCACAGGCTAGGGATAAGTTAGGGGTCTTCCATGGTGGTGTTTGGGCACGAAGTGCCGGATGTCATGGTGGTCAAAATCGTCTTCGTATTGGCGATAGCTGCGCTCGCTGGCGTGTATGAAGGCTGGACGGGCCGCAGCTTCGGACGAAAGCCACGGCCGGAAAAACCGCCCGAGCCAATCCCGGGCGAGGTTAAGCACATGGGGATGGTTGACGAGGTGCCGCCCGATCAGCGGTTGCCTTAAGCCTCGGCTCCTTTCTTCATCGGTATTACCTTGGCTGGCGTCTCGACACGGGACAGAAACTCTGCCCAGTCGTTCATGAGGTGGCGGCGCTTCTCAAACAGGTCGCCGCGCCGGTAGGCCGCTTCCGTCTTGTCCTTGATGGTGTGGGCCAAAGCCATTTCACACACGTCACGCGGGTAGGCCGTGCGTTCGGCACACCAGTCCCGGAAGGTGGAGCGGAAACCGTGGGGGACGCCCTTGGCCTTCATGCGGCGCATCACAGCACTGAGCGTCATGTCGGACAACATCCCGCCGCGTGGGGCCGCGAACACGTAGGGTGAATCGGCCAGCACCGGCATGGACTTCACCAGCGCCAGCGCCGGAGGTGATAGGGGGACGCGATGCTCCCGCCCTGTTTTCATGCGGTCGCCAGGAATCACCCACAAGGCGTTGTCCAGGTCGAACTCCTGCCAGGTCGCGCCGCGCACTTCGCCCGAGCGGGTGGCCGTGAGGATGGCGAAGTGCAAGGCCTTGGCGCCCACGCCCTCGACTTTGGTCAGGTCTGCCAGGAACTCGCCAACCTTTGACACGGGCACGGCTTGATGGTGGGCGGTCTTGCTCACCTTCTCAGGACGCACTAGCAACTTGTCCAGATTCCCGCGCCACCGCGCCGGGTTCTCGCCCTTGGGGCGGTGGCCGCTGACTGCGCACCAATCTATAACCTGCTCAACGCGCGAGCGCACCCGGGTGGCTGTCTCGGTCTTGGTTGTCCAGATGGGCTGCAGCACGTCGAGAACATGGGGCAGGGCAATGTGCCGCACGTCCATTGCGCCGATCTTGGGGTAGACGTAAGCCTCTAGGGTCGCTTCCCATTGCTTGGCGTGCTTCTCGTTCTTCCAACCTGGGCGCAGCGCCGCAACAAGCTTCTTGGCCGCTCCCTCGAATGTGATCACGGCGGCGCGGGCAGCCGCGTGCGTGCGGCGCTCGTCCTCGCGCAGTTGAATGGGGTCGTGGCCCCGGTCCAGCTTGTCGCGCTCTTCCCGTGCCTTCTCCCTGGCGCGGGCCAGGGTGATCTCAGGGAAGGACCCTAAGCCCATCTCGCGGCGCTTCTTATCTACGTGGTACCGCAAGATCCAGCTACAGCCCCCGCCCGTGGTGACGTTGAGGGCCAGTCCGGCGACACCGCCGACGAAGTGAACGCCGGGAACAGCCTTCTTTCTGGAGACCTCCAGAGCGCTGAGTTCCTTAGCTTTCTTCGGCATGTCGGCTTTCCCTTTTTTGTTCCCACCTTTGGGCGTCTGATCGGATCTTACTGATCCGGACGGCGGCTGACAACCATTCAGCGGCCACATAGGGGAAAGTAGGGGGTTTGGCGCATCAGTCCGACGAGGCCTGACGGCAAAAAAGTTATATGTGGCGGACACCCTCTCCGCCAAGTAGAAACGGGCCCTCCAGGGCCCGTTTTTCATTCCGGGGCCACGCCTCAGCACCCCAGTTGCGCACCTGTCTGGCAACGCCGGATGGCCAAGGGGCGCAGCCGTCGGCGCACGCAGGTCAGCCGGCCTGCTTGGCCACCCGTTCGCTGTTACTCGATGAGCGGCTGCCTTTGAGATGCAGTTCCACATCGTCGGGGTGGTTTCCAACCGCTTTCACGGCTTCACGGATTTGTTCAGCGGAAGCGTCGAATTTTCGAGCCCATGTCGACAGGGCTTGATCGCTGTTCACGTCGATGCGCTCAACATTCGGTTTGGACATGTCGTTCTCCTGGTTCGTTTCAGACACCATGCTCCGGCAACCGTCATGCCCGGGCATGGCTGCGCAGGGCCGATGGTGTGGATCGAGCCGCTCTCGTGAGGGCCGGCTGAAGGTCCGGTCGCTCACAGGGCAGGTGATCAGGCGAACTCGTGCGTCATTTGAAGGCCGCATCCAGCACGGCCAGCCAGCGCGTCTGCTGCGCAAACTGCAGACGCCCGTACTCCGCCCTGTTGGCCAGGTAAGTTGCCCGAGAGTTCGGCGAGAAGATGGACAAGCCCATCGACTGTCGATAGTCCTCTCCTGACGACAAGGCCAGCACACACTGCTGAAGGGCCTTGGCGCTTTCCTGCAAGGCCGTCATGGTGGCCGGAGGCAATCCCGGCAAGCCGGCCAGGGCCGTGGCCAGGCTGCGCACATCGGCCAGACCGCCGTCCTGGTACTTCACCACCGAGCCGGAGGCGGCCGCCAACGCGCGCTTGAGCAAGGGCGCACGGCCTGCAGCATCCGCATTCGTCCACGACAGCAGGCCCGCGCAGGCAGTTCGGAAATGAGCCACGGCATCGGCCCAGCCCGCAGCCGACAGGTCGATGGCCACGCAACTGTCGAAGCTGGCCTGTGGCGAGAACCGAGCGGCCACGGTGCGGGCCACGTCCGCAGCGGCCATGGCGCCCTTCTGGGCGGTGATGACCGCCGCGGCCCCGTCCAGCACGATGCCGGCGGCCGACAGCTCGTCGATCGACGCCACCACGGTGCTCACCGAGCCCCGCAGTTCGTGCAGGGTCTCCCAGGCGCTCATCAGGCAGGCATCGAAGACCAGCACATCGATGGGTCGGCCCCGGCGGGTCGCTATCTTCTCGCAGACCGCGCCCAGTTCGGCGTTCGACAGGTAGTCCCGGCTTCCGCCGTCGATCAACAAGGCACGCGTGGCACGCCGGGCGGCGCTGGCCCGACTGCCGAAGAGGCTGCGCGGATGGTGGATGGCGCGGGTGCCCTGTGGGGCCGGGCGCGCACGCCGACGTGCCGTGGCGCTCTCCAGGCCCAGCAGGGCATCGACCTGGCTGTCCTGCCAGGCGGCGCCATGCCCTGACAGCACCAGCACGGTGCGGTCGGCAGGGCAGATGGCGCCGCTCCAGGCCACGAAGTCGCCCAGGCTTGCCGGATCACCTACATCCACGTTGGGCAGCGACAGCACCGGCTGCCGCCCGGCCGGGTCGAGCACCATGCGGCGTGTCGGCACCCGGCTCGCATCGAGCTGGGCTGTCGCGGCGACGAAGCGGTTGGTGCACACCCTGGCCAGGCTGCCGAGCTGACGCTGGATGTAAGGTGCCAGCGCGCTGGCACCATCGATGGCCTCGCCACCGCCGTACACCATGATTGCGAGGGGCCAGTTGGCCATGGCGTGCTCCTTCCTCAGTCCGGCTGCTGGTCCGCGTGCTCCTGCAACTTGTACCCGAGGTACATCAAGCCCAACCCCCTGGCCAGCCGGATGGCCGCCGTCACCGGGCCACGTGTCGGGGCGGTAAGGCTGACGAGGTCCGCTTCGAGCGCATCGAGTTGCTGGTCCAGATCGACCTCGACGTCCTGCGACAGCACCAGGTTGGACAGGTAGCCCGAGACACTCTGGCCGTTCTTGCCTTCATACAGGCCTGAGAGGTAGGCCACGATGCTGGCCAGCTCGAAGACACCGGTGCGGACCTGGGCGGGAACGCCTGAGCGCAGCTTGCGCCGGGCAGCTCTCAGGATGGTCAAGGCGCTGATGAAGGTCTGTTCGTCCCGCTCGGACAGGGCGGAGGACGGCGCAACGCCGCGCACATCAAGTGCGCCGATGCTGGCCAGGAAGTCATCGTCGAACCACCACCAGGGGCGGGTGATCATGCCGTCGCGGGGGCCATAGCCCGAGCCGGGCGTGGTAGGCATGGTGATGGAAGGAGGCAAGGTCTTGCGGGTCATGTCGATCATCCTTGATGCCCTTGCAAGGGCTGTGAATTGGAGGAGTGTGCGGAACGTCGCTTGTCAGGGGGTGGCCGGGTTGAACAACTCGAAGGCGCTACCGACGACTTCGGCGGCACCTTGGGCGAACAAGATCCTGCCGATGGCGCCGATGGCGGCCTTCTTGAAGCTGCGCGTCTCCGGCGGCACGGCCAGCAGTTGCGTCAGCGCCGCCTCAATGCTGTCCAGCCAGAGGTTCAGGCGCGGCGGTTCGGGCGAATAGAACAGGCCCTGGAAACCCTGGTTCGGTACCGCGTTGCGTGCCAGGCCCTTGGCATCCAGGAAGCCCGTCAGGTGGCTGACGGTGGTCAGGATCTGCCAATGGGCGGCCTTGGCCTTGAGGATGTCCGCCGAGGCGAGGTTCGTCCTCGCGGTCTTGAGCGCGTGGAGGGTCACGTTCAGGGAGATGCGGTCGTTGGCGCTGAGCACGATGTCGTCCCCGGCATCATTCGCGTCGGTGTCGACATAGGACGCGTTCGAGGTCGTCGTGCCCGTGGACGGGTCGTCCGGGAAGCTGTCGGGCGACAGGGGCGGCGGCAGCGCTGTGCCATTGAGGCTGCCATTTTCAAGTGTGTTGGAGGCGTTCATCAAAGTTCCTTTCGAAGCAGACGTGGTGTGTGTTGCCCACGAGAGGAACTTTAAAAATTGGCGCATGCCATCGGAATCCCGCCTTCAGGCACGCGCATCGCGCCTTCACGGTATGGCGGGCGCAAGGCGCACAGGCCTCAGCAGGCCAGCGTCACCAGCACGCGCACCCCCCGGCCTGCTTCGCCAGGGCCCACCTCAAGCCTTGCGCCCACCTGCTCGGCGCGTGCACGCATGTTGCTCAGTCCGCGGCCTCCGGAGGTTGTGCCGCCGACCAGTCCCCGGCCGTCATCCTCGATGCGGAGCGTCACCTCGCCCGCGCAGTGCCGCAGGAGCAGCGCCACGTGCGTGGCACGCGCGTGCTTGGCCACGTTGGTGAGCGACTCCTGCGCGATGCGCAGCACCTGCAGGGTCGCGTGGGGCGGCAGGCGCAGGTCATCGCCTGCGACGTCGATGTCCCATGTGCAGCGCACACCCACCGCGTCCAGCTCCGCCTGCCAGCGGAACATGAAGTCGCCGAAGGCGCTGAGCAGGTCGGGGTCGTCGGGCGCCAGGGCATCCAGTGCCAGACGCATGTCCGAGATGCAGGCGCGCAGTGAATCGGCCATCTGGGGGGCGTCCATCACGCCCCGCTCCACGCGGGAGAGCGACGTGAAGAGCCGGGAGCCCACGCCATCGTGGATCTCGCGCATGATCAGCTTGCGCTCCTCGGCCGCGGCGTTCTGCCGCTCCAGGTAGGCCAGGCGCAAGTAGTTGTCGGCCAGGCTCTTCTCACGCTCGGCGATCCGTTGCTCCAGCGTCTGATTGAGCTCACGCAGTGATTTCACGGCCCGCACGAAGCGCACGGTCAGCAGCATCCCCATGCACAGCAGCAGGACGTTGGCCCCATGGTGCAGCAGGAAATAGCGCTCGCTCGCCCAGGCCGGCGCCACGCTGGCCACCAGGGCCGGTTTCCACACCACGAGGTAGTCATTGACACCCGACAGCGTGGCCAGTGCCAGCGCGCACGGCAGCAGCAGCGACGCCGCCGTGCGTTGTCGCCAGGCGGCCAGGAAGGACACCACCACGGTGGCGATGGCGATCGGGATGAGCCCGGCCGTCCACAACCGGTTGACCAAGGCATCGCTGCCCACGCCATGCCAGGCAAACCACAGGGGCCCGGCCAGCCAGTACAGCAGCAGGCCCCGCTCCACCCAGCGCTGGCGCAGGCCCGCCAGGTGTGACGCGAAGATGACCATCACCACGATGAAGCCGCCCGTGCCGGCCAGATACACCAGTCGCCACAGCGGCCAGCGCTCCGCCGGCACCACCTCCATCACGAAGGTCAGCGTGCGGATGCCCCACAGCAGGGCGGCCAGGCCGAACCACCCGTACAGGGGCTCCGGCAGACGCGACCAGATCAGCAGCACGAAGGCCGACACCACCAGGCAGGCGGCCACCGTCAGCTGCGGCACCGTGCTCACCCAGAACATCCGCCGGTCGTGCGCAGGCTCGAGCTCGGACATCGGGCCCACCAGCGGGCGGGGAAAGGTCAGGCTCGTTTCGCCGGCCACCGGCGCGGCATGAACCCACAGCTCATGGCGCCCGACCCCGAGCAGGTGTTCCGGCACGACCACCAGATGAGGCCGTTCCCAGCGGATTTGTACACGCTCGGTCGAGGTCGGGATGTCGGCGATGCGCACACCGTCAAGCCAGACCTGTCCGCCGCCATAGAGGTAGGGCAGCAGGACGCCCCAGAACGCCGTCGGCTGACGCTGCAGATCGAAGGACATCCGGAACCAGGTGGGCGACGGTGAGGCCTCCGACGGCCGCATCACCGGCAGGGCCGTGGCCTGCCAAGGCTCGCTGTCTGCAGGAGGGCGTGCCTGGGGGGAGGGCAGGTAGAAGGCCTCGCTCATCGTCAGCGCTTTGCCGGGCGAGGTGTCTCTCGACACCGTCAGCCACAGGCCGCCTGCGGCAAGGCAGGCCAGCAACAGCCCCAGCCACAGGTCCGCCAGGGCCCGCCGGCTCACAGCAGTCCCATCTGGGTCGCCTCGTACACCGCTTCGCCCCTCGAATGCACCGCGAGCTTGCGGTAGATCTTCTTCACGTGCGCCACCACCGTGTGGGGTGAAATCTCCAGCAGCTCGCCGATCTTCTCGAAGCTCAGTCCCTTGGCCGTCAGCTTGAGCAGCTCGATCTCGCGGGAGGTCAGCACGGGATCGGGTGGTGGCTGCTCTGGCGATTTCGCTGTCGGCGGGCGCATGCGGGCCAGGACGCGCCGCGCGATGCTGGGGCTGATCGGTGAGCCGCCAGCGCGGACGTCGTGGATGCTGGCGGCGATGCGCTCCAGTCCAGAGTCCTTCAGCAGGTAACCGGTAGCCCCGGCCTCCAGCGCCTCGAAGACATGCTGGTCGTCGCCGAACATCGTCACCACCAGCACATCGCACTCGGGTTGGTGGCGGGCCACATGTTTGATCACCTCGGTGCCGCGCATGTCGGGCAGGCCCAGGTCCAGCAGGATCACGTCCGGGGTGTCGGCCGAGAGCATGGCCAGGGCCGCGGTGCCGGTCGATACCGCGGCGGTCAGCGCCAGATGGCGATCATCCAGGATGGCCTGGGAAAACCGGTGCATGAACTCGGGCTCATCCTCGACGACCAGCACACGGACCTGAGGATGGAGGGGCGATTCATTCGGCATGGCGGACATTCTGGACGAAGACGCGTGCGTCGCACATCCCGCCAACACGCTATGGCAGCCCGCGGGCCCGCGCCCTATATTGGCCGCGCCGCCACCCGATCCGCGAAGGAAACATCCCATGAGCACCGTTGACGATGTCCTGGCCCGCGCACGTTCCGCCGTCGGGCATTCCACCCTGTACTGGCTGGGCCAGGGCGGCCAGGATCCCGAGCGGGCAAGGCCATCGAGTCCGCTGCCTGCTGGCAAGCTCTGGCCCACGCTGCCCGCGAGCCAGCGTGCTGAGCTGGAGCCGCTGGCCCAGAAGCTGGGCATCGATGTGCACGACCCGCACCTGATGCTCGATGCCTGCGACTGCTCGGGCTATGTGTGCTGGGTGCTCGGCTTTGCACGGCACACCACGCCGGCCTCCTTCACCGACCCGGGCGGCTGGATCTTCACGGACAGCATCTGGGCCGATGCGATGGGGCCCGGCCATCGCTTCAAGCGGCTGGACAAGGCGCGTCCTGGCGCCCTGGTGGTCTACCCAAGGAAAGGCAGCGGCAAGCAGTACGGCCATGTGGGCATCGTGATGGAGGCCGATGCATCGGGGCGTGCCACCCAGGTGGCACACTGCTCGGCCGACAATGCGAAGTCGGAGCTTTTCGACGCCATCCAGATCACGTCTGCGGAGGTGTTCGAACACAACGTGCACAGCCTCTATGCGTGGTGCCAGACCGTGCGATGAACGAATGGTGGCAAGGTGTAACCATGGATTCCCGGCCGTGAAAGCTCTAGCACAAGCCGCGTGGCCCATCTTGTCCGGCCTCATCGGGAAACCCCGCGAAAACACGCCAAAACACTGTATTTCGGCGTTCCTTCACAAGGGTCAACGGGTCGATACAAACACTCTCCGCATGGGCTTGTCTCCCACCTGATTCGGGGGCACACTGACCTTCCGGTTGACGGTTTTCAGCAGCGCCAGAAAGCGCTTTCTGACAGCTGCCAGACGGTCGCCGGGTCTCTGTATCAACCCCTGCTCCCAAAGGAGGCAGTATGAATCTGACGATCAGTGGCCATCATCTGGAAGTGACTCCCGCGCTGCGCGAATACGTGCTCACCAAGCTCGATCGCGTCACGCGACATTTTGACCAGGTGGTGGACGTGACGGTGCTACTCACGGTTGAGAAGCAGAAGGAAAAGGAGCGCCGCCAGAAGGCTGAAGTCAATCTTCACGTCAAGGGCAAGGACATCTTCGTTGAAACCTCCCACGAGGATCTTTATGCCGCCATCGACCAACTGATGGACAAGCTGGATCGACAGGTCTGCCGCCACAAGGATCGCGTGCAGGATCATCACCACACCTCACTCAAGCGAGAGGCAGAAGCATGGGATGTGACCCAATGAGCCATTCAAGCCGCACACAAACAACGCACTGCTTGGTGTGACCTGGTAGTGGGTCGCCCGCACAGCGAGGCACCAAGCTATTGACGGCCCTTCGGGGCCGTTTTTCATGTCTGGCCCATTTGTCATCCGGTCATACTGCTGTTGCGTTGCAGAGGTAGGCGAATTTCTGCTCACAATGGAACTTCTTGTACTTGCTGCGGTGCAGCAATGGGTGCAGAATCCCTCAATCCAATGGTGCCCCGGTACTGTTGGTCGGACCTTTGGCTTCCTATAATCCGCCGCTCAGCCGTCTCGGGAGTGGGGGACAAGGTTCTTACCGTCGCCCCCGCTGAAACACGATGAACAGACTTTCCGCCATCCTGCCCTCCGGCCAAGTGCTGGTGGATGTGGACGCCAGTAGCAAGAAGCGCGTCTTCGAGCACGCTGGCCTGCTGTTCGAAAACCAGCATGCCATCGCCCGCGCCACCGTCACGGACAACCTGTTCGCGCGTGAGCGCCTGGGTTCCACCGGTCTCGGCCACGGCGTGGCCATCCCGCACGGCCGCATCAAGGGCCTCAAGAACCCTCTGGCCGCCGTCATCCGCCTGAGCCAGCCCATCCCTTTCGACGCGCCCGACGACGAGCCCGTCAATTTGCTGATTTTTCTGCTCGTGCCCGAGGCCGCCACCCAGCGCCACCTCGAGATCCTGTCGGAGATCGCCGAGCTGCTCTCTGACCGCGATCTGCGCGAGCGACTCAAGACCGAGACAGAAGCCAAGACCGTGCACGATCTGATCGAGCGCTGGCAGCCCCTGAAGTCCGTGGCCTGAGCCCGGCGGCGCCAGGCCAACGTCCACGCAGACGCAACCCCACCCCAGGCCAACGTGAGCGCCCAAGACCTCGCCATCATCAGCGCCGAAGTCCTGTTCGAAGCCAACCGCGGCGCCTTGCGCTGGGAATGGATCGCCGGGCATGCCCACCCCGAACGCCGCTTCGACGAAGAAGCCGTGCAGACGGCCCAGTCGGCCGCCGACCTCGTCGGTTACCTCAACTACATCCATCCGTACCGCGTGCAGATCGTGGGACGGCGTGAGCACGCCTACTTCGAGAACTCCACGCCCGAAGACCAGGAGCGCCGCATCCAGCGCATCGTGACGCTGGAGCCGCCCGTGGTGGTGGTGGCCGACGGGCAGAACCCTTCTGACCGCCTGGTGGCCATGTGCGGCCGCGCCGGCATCCCGCTGTTCGTCACGCAGGAGCCCGCCGGCCACGTCATCGACGTGCTGCGCAGCTACCTCACCCAGCACTTCGCCGAGCGCATCACGCGCCACGGCGTGTTCATGGACATCCTGGGGCTGGGCGTGCTGCTGACCGGCGAAAGCGGTCTGGGCAAGAGCGAACTGGGCCTGGAGCTGATCTCACGCGGGCACGGCCTGGTGGCCGATGACGCGGTGGACCTGTACCGCGTGTCGCGGTCGGCCATCGAAGGCCGCTGCCCCGAACTGCTGGCCAACCTGCTCGAGGTGCGCGGCATCGGCCTGCTGGACATCAAGTCCATCTTCGGCGAGACCGCGGTGCGCCGCAAGATGCGCCTCAAGCTGATGGTGCACCTGGTCCGCAAGGAAACCATGGAGCGCGAGTTCGAGCGCCTGCCCTACGAGCCTCTGTACGAAGAAGTGCTGGGCGTGCAGATCCGCAAGGTGGTGATCGCGGTGGATGCAGGCCGCAACCTGGCCGTGCTGGTAGAGGCCGCCGTGCGCAACACGGTGCTGCAACTGCGCGGCATCGACACCTACAAGGAATTCATCGACCGCCATCAGCGGGCGATGGAGCGCGGCACGCTGGATTGAACGACAAGGCCCCTTCCAGAGGGGCCTTTTTCTTTCAGCTGGCGACCGCCATCAGCGGTCTGGCATCAACGGTGATGCTGGTGGCTCTTCTGGCACTCAGGGCGGTTGCACACCACGTACAGCGCCAGCGCATGGTCCTGCAGGGCGTAGCCCCGCTCCTTGGCGATGGCCTGCTGGCGGCGCTCGATCTCGGCGTCGTAGAACTCTTCCACGCGGCCGCACACCACGCAGACCATGTGGTCGTGGTGCTTGCCTTCGTTCAGTTCGAACACGGCCTTGCCGGCCTCGAAGTGGTTGCGGCTGAGGATGCCGGCCTGTTCGAACTGCATCAGCACACGGTAGACCGTGGCCAGCCCGATGTCCGAGCCTTCATTGAGCAGCACCTTGAACACGTCTTCGGCCGTCATGTGGCGCTGCGTGGCCTGCTGGAACACCTCCAGGATCTTGATGCGCGGCAGCGTGGCCTTCAGGCCGCTGTTCTTGAGTTCTTCTGCGTTGTTCATGGCGGGTTCTCGCAAATCGGGGCGAAGCCTGGGCGGCCCCGCTAGAATGGGTAGATGATATCGGGCTTGGCCTGTTCAAGCGAACGCACGCCTTGCGCTGCGCCCAAACCCTCCATTTTCCGCCTGAAAGGACGACGTCCTGTGTTGAGCTCTATTATCCGCCGGCCCTGGGCCGGGGTCGCCGTGTCGGGGGCCCTGCTGGCCCTGTCGGGCTGCAGTTCCTTGTCCAGTGGTGCATTGTCCAGCCCCGAGACCCTGTTCGGCCTGCTCAAACCCTACCGCATGGAGGTGGTGCAAGGCAACGTGGTCACGCAAGAGGTGATGGCGCAGATCCAGCCCGGCCTGGGCCGCAACCAGGTGCGCGACATCCTGGGCACACCCCTGCTGGCCGACATCTTCCACGGTGATCGCTGGGATTACGTGTTCACCATCGCACGTCAGGGCATCCAGCCCCAGCAGCGCCGCGTCAGCATTTTCTTCAAGAACGATGTGGTCGAACGCTTCGAGGCCGACACCCTGCCGTCCGAGCGTGAGTTCGTGGCGGCCATCACCCGCGAGCAGAAGCTCAAGAAGCCCGATCCGGACCTGACCGCCGAGCAGATCGCTGCCTTGCCGGTGCCCGCCAAGGCGGACACGCAGGCCACCAAGGTGCCGCAAGGCGCCGTGCGCGACTACCCGCCGCTCGAGGCCGGCCGTCCCTGAGCCAGGCCCTGGGCAGCCGCCCTGATCCCGGACACATCAGACACATGACACCAAGACGAGGCCGACCGTGCCCAACACGCTGAACTCCGACACCCCTGACACCGCTTACCGCGTGGGCATCGCAGGCGCCTCCGGCCGCATGGGCCGCATGCTGGTCGAGGCCGTGCTGGCCGCGCCCGACTGCACATTGGCCGGCGCACTGGATGTGCCCGGCAGCCCGGCCGTGGGCCTGGATGCCACCGCCTTCCTGGGGCAAAGCAGCGGCGTGGCCATCGCTTCCGATCTGGGGCAGGGCCTGGCCAACGCCCAGTTCCTGATCGATTTCACGCGGCCTGAAGGCACCATGGCGCACCTGCGCCACTGCCGTGAGCACGGCATCAAGCTGATCATCGGCACCACCGGTTTCACCGATGAGCAGAAGGCCGAGATCGAAGCCGCCTCGCGCGACATCGCCATCATGATGGCGCCCAACATGGCCGTGGGCGTGAACGTGGTGCTGACCCTGCTGCGCCAGGCTGCCAAGGCCCTGAACCAGGGCTACGACATCGAAATCATCGAGGCCCACCACCGCCACAAGGTCGATGCGCCCAGCGGCACCGCGCTCAAGATGGGCGAGGTGGTGGCCGAGGCCCTGGGCCGTGACCTGAAGGACTGCGCCGTGTACGGCCGCGAAGGCGTGACCGGTGAACGCGACCCGAGCACCATCGGCTTCGCCACCATCCGCGGTGGCGATGTGGTGGGCGACCACACCGTGCTGTTCGCCGGCATCGGCGAGCGCATCGAGATCACGCACAAATCGTCCAGCCGGGCCACCTATGCGCAAGGCAGCCTGCGGGCGGTGCGCTTCCTGGCGCACCAGCCCCACGGCCTGTTCGGCATGGACGACGTGCTCGGCCTGCGCTGAGCCAAGGGGCCGCAGTTCCATGGACGGTTTGCAGCACCTGTGGACGCAGGGCGACGTGGTGTCGCGGGCAGTGGCCTTGCTGCTGTTCGTGATGTCGGTGTCGTCCTGGGTGGCCATCGTCTGGAAGGGCTGGGTGCTGTCCCGCGCCCGGCGCGACCTCACCGCCGGCATGATCCGCTTCTGGGACGCGGCCGACATGGGCGCTGCGCGCGCGCAACTGCTGGGCAATGACCGCGAACGCGTGCTGCTGCCCCTGGTCGATGCCGCGGCGCAGCCGCCGGTGTCCGGCTCCATCGCCGCAAACTCCGACCCCGAGGCGCGCCTGACACGTGCCCTGCGCGACAGCCTGCACCGCGTGCTGGCCCGCCTGCGCGCCGGTCAGGTGCTGCTGGCCTCGGTCGGTGCCGTGGCGCCCTTCGTCGGCCTGCTGGGCACGGTCTGGGGCATCTACCACGCCATGATGGCCATCAGCGCCGAGGGTGCTGCCACGCTCGACAAGGTGGCCGGCCCGGTGGGCGAGGCCCTGATCATGACGGCCGTCGGCCTGGCCGTGGCCATTCCGGCCGTGCTGGCCTACAACGTGTTCGGCCTGCTGGTGTCGTCCTGCGAGGCCGATCTGGAAGGCTTCGCCCACGATCTGCGCGAAACCCTGCTCGGCAGCCGGCGCGACCGCCCGGCGCTGGACGAGTAAGGCGTCGCCGCCATGGCCTTCGGACGCCTGGAGCGGCCCCGCGGCTCCCAGCCCATGAGCGAGATCAACATGACGCCCTTGATCGACGTCATGCTGGTGCTGCTGGTGATCTTCATGCTCACCGCGCCCCTGCTCACCTCCAGCCTGAAGCTGGACCTGCCCAAGACCGAAGGCACGAAGCCCCAGGAGCCCGATCCCAAGGCCATGCGCATCGCGCTGACCGCCTCGGGTGAGTTGCTTGTCGATGACGAGGTTCTGAGCGCGGAAGCTTTCGAGCAACGGCTGGCACCACTGAAAGGCGGCGACACGGAGGTGCACCTCAAGGCCGACCGGGCAGTGCCGTATGGGCGCGTTGCCGAAGTGCTGGGCTTGCTGCAGAAGGCCGAACTGCACCGCATTGCCTTCATGGCCGATCCTGCGGGGGTCGCGTCAGCGCCCTGATGACGGTGCGGCGTGGCGGCCCCTCCTGATGGAGGGGCGCCCGCTCATCACGACAACATCACTTCACATCCACCTGGGTCTGTAATGGGGGTGTCGGCCGAGCGCCTTGAGACGGGCGGCCTTCAAGCCTGGCCGGGGCACGCTGCCCGAAACGACCGGGCGTCAACACCGTGAGACAGCGTTCTGCCATTTCAGCGCAAACCGCGCCGTTTGTCATCCTCCCTGCGGGCGCCAAGGGCGGGCATATTGCACGAGATGGGAATCATTCCGCAGGAACCTGGCGGGCGCGCGTGTCGGGCATTGGCTACAAACCCGCGGACACCGCCATGGCTCGCATGGATGTCGGTGGCGCGGGGCGCGCGCCGGGTGGACAATGGGCCATCAACAGACGCCCCGGAAAGCCCGAATGAGTGCAGGTTTCAAGGAGGCGCCCAAGAGCGCCTCGCAACGTTTCGACAACGCGCAGGCGGCCTACGACCAGGTGCTGGCGCTGTACAACGGGCAGATCGCCTACCTGCGCGAGGCGCTCAAGCGCTTCGTGGCCGGAGAGCACTTCGACGAGCCCGTGCGCGCCAAGTACCCCTTCGTGCGCATCCACACCGACACGGTGGCGCGCGCGGATTCGCGGCTGTCCTATGGCTTCGTGGCCGGCCCGGGCACCTACGAGACCACCCTCACGCGCCCGGACCTGTTCGAGGACTACTACCGCGAACAGTTCAGCCTGCTGCTCAACAACCACAACGTCACGCTCGAAGTGGGCCTGAGCAGCGAGCCCATCCCGGTGCACTTCTCGCTGGCCGACAACGACTACATCGAAGGCAGCTTGACGCCCGAGCGCCGCGTGATGCTCAGCGACCTGTTCGACCTGCCCGATCTGGCCTCGATGGACGATGGCATCGCCAACGGCACGCACAACGTCAAGGCCGGTGCGTCTAAGCCGCTGGCGCTGTTCACGGCGCCGCGTGTGGACTATTCATTGCACCGGCTGCGCCATTACACCGGCACCTCGCCCGAGCACTTCCAGAACTTCGTGCTGTTCACGAATTACCAGTTCTACATCGACCAGTTCGTGCAGCTCTCGCACACGCTGATGCAGACGCCGCCGGACCCGGCCAACCCGCGCGACGACGACGACTGCATCGCCTTCGTCGAGCCGGGCAATGTGCTGACGCGCCGCGTGGGTGTGCCGGCCGAGGCCTTCGATGCGCTGGGGGCCGTGCCGCCGCGCCTGCCGCAGATGCCGGCCTACCACCTGGTGCGCCGTGACCGCAGCGGCATCACCATGGTCAACATCGGCGTGGGCCCGTCCAACGCGAAGACCATCACCGACCACATCGCCGTGCTGCGGCCGCTCGCGTGGATCATGCTGGGCCATTGCGCCGGCCTGCGCACCTCGCAGCAACTGGGCGATTACGTGCTGGCCCACGGCTATGTGCGTGAAGACCACGTGCTCGACGAAGACCTGCCGCTGTGGGTGCCGATCCCGCCGCTGGCGGAAATCCAGCTGGCGCTGGAAGGCGCGGTGGAGGATGTGACGCAGCTGCAGGGCTACGAGCTCAAGCGCATCATGCGCACGGGCACGGTGGCGTCGACCGACAACCGCAACTGGGAATTGATGCCGCACCGCGAGCCGGAGCGGCGTTTCAGCCAGAGCCGGGCGGTGGCGCTGGACATGGAAAGCGCGACCATCGCGGCCAACGGCTTCCGGTTCCGCGTGCCGTACGGCACCTTGCTGTGCGTGAGCGACAAGCCGCTGCACGGCGAGATCAAGCTGCCGGGCATGGCCAACACCTTCTACCGCGAGCGGGTGGACCAGCACCTGCGCATCGGCCTGAGGGCCATCGAAAGGCTGCGCCACAACCGCACGGAACAGCTGCACAGCCGCAAGCTGCGCAGCTTTGCCGAGGTGGCGTTTCAGTGAGGGGGTGAGCGCGGTGCCGGCTGGCGCCGCGGCTCAAGCGCCTGGAAGATCAGGCGGCGATGGCAGGCTCGTTGGCGTCGGCGGCCACGGGCAGCACTTCGCGGACGATCTGCTCGCCAGCCAGGGCTTGGGCCAGGGACAGGTCGTAGGCGGTCTGCAGGTCCATCCAGTACTGGGCGGTGGTGCGGAAGAAGCGGGCCAGGCGCAGGGCCGAGTCGGGGCTGATGCCGCGACGCTCACGCACGATGTCGTTGACGCGAGGCGCCGGCACATGCAGGCGGATCGCCAGGGCGCTGGCCGACAGGCTGTAGCGCTCCATGAACTGGGTCCGCAGAATGGCGCCAGGGTGAACAGGTGTCTTGCTCATGGATGAACCGGGGTAAACCGCAAATGATTGGGGATCGTTTGATGCTATACCCGTACCGCTTAAAAAACTGTACGAATACAGACAATTGTATTAAATATCCCAGGGTTTTCCCATAGCCCGCCCCTTCTTTTTGAGCGGTTGCACGGGCCGAGTGGCCCCTGCACCATGAAAGGCCCATGAGCCGAGCCCCTGAGTTGTCCCCGCTGCACCTGATCCCCGCCCTGCGCTCGCACGTGTGGTTCGCATCCTGCAGCCCCGAGTTCCAGGAGGCCCTGGTCGATCGGTCCCGCGTGGTGCACCTGCGCAGCGGTGACCGGCTCTTCGCGAGGGGCGATGACGACGAAGCCCTGTGCTGCGTGTTGTCCGGGGCGCTCAAGGTCGGGTCCTTCAATCCGGACGACGAATCCCACCTGCTGAGCCTGTATGTCGAGCCCTACCAGTGGTTCGGAGAGATCTCGCTGATTGACCAGCTGCCGCGCAGTCAGGATGCGGTGGCCGATGGCGCCAGCAGTGTGCTGGTGGCCTCACGCGCATCGCTGGAGCCGTGGTTGAACAAGCACCCGCAGCATTGGCGCGACGTGGCCCGCCTGGCCTGTCTCAAGCTGCGCCTGCTGGTGGTGATGATGGAAGACAACGCCACGCTGGCGCTGGAGCAGAAGCTGGCGCGGCGGTTGCTGATGACGTCCACCAACTTCGCGATGAACTACCCCATGTCCTTCAAGCGCCACCTCCGCCTGCCGCAGGAGTACCTGGCGCGCATGATGGGCGTGTCGCGCCAGACCATCAATCGCGCCTTGAAGCAGCTGGCAGAGCAGGGCGTGATCGCGGTGCGCTATGCCGACATCGAGCTGCTGGACATCCCGGCGCTGGTGCAATGCGCCGGGCCGGTGAACTCGGCCTTCATCAACAGCCTGAAGGCGATGGGTGAGAGCGCGGACCGCAGCGTGCGGCAGGGCCAGGAAGCCGCGCGCGGCTCCTGAGCGAGGTCACGTTCAAGCCTGGCGCGGGCGCACCTTGCCGGCCGCTTCCTTGGCGCGGGCACGTGCCACGTCGATGTCGGCATCGACGGCCAGGGCCACGCCCATGCGGCGCCGCGCAAAGCTCTCGGGCTTGCCGAACAGGCGCACATCGGCACCGGGCACACGCAGGGCGTCGGCCACGCCTTCGAACACGATGCCCGTCGCTTCCACGCCGCCATAGATCACGGCCGAGGCGCCCGGTGAGCGCAGCGAGGTGTCCACCGGCAGGCCCAGGATGGCGCGGGCGTGCAGCTCGAACTCGCTCTGCACCTGGGTGGACAGCGTGACCAGGCCGGTGTCGTGCGGGCGCGGGCTGACCTCGCTGAACCACACCTCATCACCCTTCACGAACAGCTCGACGCCGAACAGACCCTGGCCACCCAGGTCATCGGTCACGGCCTTGGAGATCTCGCGGGCGCGTTGCAGGGCCTGGGGCGCCATGCGGCAGGGCTGCCAGCTCTCCACATAGTCACCCTGAACCTGCACGTGGCCGATGGGCTCGCAGAAGTGCGTGGTGATCTGCCCGTTGGCATCCAGCGCACGCACGGTGAGCTGGGTGATCTCGTAGTCGAAATCGATGAAGCCTTCGACGATGACGCGGCCGTGGCTGACACGGCCACCGGCCATGGCGTAATCCCAGGCCTTGGCCACATCGTCCGGGCCGTTGAGCTTGCTCTGGCCCTTGCCGGATGAGCTCATCACCGGCTTGACGATGCAGGGATAGCCGATGGCGGGGCGGCCATCCGTGCCGTCGATGGCGCCCTGCAGCTCGGCCAGCGAATCGGCGAACACATAGGGGCTGGTGGGCAGGCCCAGGGTTTCGGCGGCCAGGCGGCGAATGCCTTCACGGTCCATCGTGAGGCGCGCGGCGCGGGCGGTGGGCACGACGCGCACGCGGCCTTCGGCTTCGAGCGCCTCCAGCTCGGGCGTGGCGATGGCCTCGATCTCGGGCACTACCAGCAGCGGTTGCTCGGCCTCGATCAGGGCGCGCAACTGGGCCGGATCGCTCATGGTGATGGTGCGCGCGTGGTGGGCCACGTGCTGGCCGGGGGCGCTGTCGTAGCGGTCGACCGCGATGGTCTCCACACCCAGGCGCTGCAGCGCGATCAGCACTTCCTTGCCCAGCTCGCCCGAGCCCAGCAGCATCACCTTGGTGGCGCTCGGGCTCAGCGGGGTGCCCAGGGCGGCGGGCTGGAACGGGGCGGTGGGGGCGGGAAGTAGGGTGCGGCTCATGGCCCACAGTCTAGCGGCAGCCACAAGGAGAACAGGCTGCCTTGGCCCGGGATACTGTCCACCTGGATCTCGCCCCCCAGCCGCTCGGTCAGGCGCGCGGCGATGGCCAGGCCCAGGCCGCTGCCGTCCTGGCCGGCGCGGCGGGCGTCGTCCAGTCTCACGAAGGGCTGGAAGATGTGCGCCTGTTGTTCGGCGTTGATGCCCGGGCCGGTGTCGCGCACGTCGATGCGGGCCCAGCCGGGCCGGGCCGGCTCCTGCTGCAAGGACACGGTGATGCCGCCCGAGGGCGTGTACTTCAGCGCGTTGAGCAGCAGGTTGTCCAGCACCTGGCGCACGCGGTCGGGGTCGCCCTGGGCGTGGTGCCAGGTGGGCGGGAAATTGCTGTCGTCGGGCATGGTCGAGGGCGGCGTCGTCCATGCCAGGCCCTGATGCTGAGCCTGGGGTTCATGCTGCGCGCAGCACGCCGCCACCAGCGCCACCAGGTCGTAACGGCGGTGCTCGATGCTGAAGTCGGGGCTGTCGAGCTGGTTGAAGGCGATCAGGTCACGCAGGTGGCGGTCGAGCTGGCCGGCCACGGCCTCCAGGCGCTGCACGGCGCGCACCGAGGCGGCGTCCTGCGCCTTGGCCGCCAGCAGATCCACCGAGGTCAGCATGGTCTGCAGCGGTCCTCGGATGTCGTGCGAGAGCATGGCCAGCAGGCGCTCCTTGCCCTGGTGGTGCTCGCGTTCTTGCTTGGCCAGCTCGCGCCGCAGCCGAACCATGAAGGTCAGCACCAGGATGAAGGTGGGCTGGCCCAGCAGGATGCCGGCCTTGGCCTGCATCAGCAGCGTGGGCTCGTTCGCTGGTGGAAAGAGCATGCTGGCGCCCAGTTGCAGCACCAGCAGCCCGTACTGCAGCCAGCACAGCAAGGGCGCGCCGCGATGGAAGCCGGCAAAGGCGGCCAGGTAGAACAGCGGCATGAACTGCGCCGTCGACAGCAGCGAGTAAACATGGTTGGGGCTGGGCGCGAACAGGTTCAGGAAGACGATGCCCTGCAGGTACAGGGCGCTGGCAGCGAGCACGCACAGCATCGCCGGGGTGGACCAGGCCGGCCGGCGGTGCATGGCCCAGGTGGCCAGCAGCAGCACGCTGGACACCATCGGCATGCCGATGCGGTCCCAGCGGCCGACCAGCAGGTGGGGCGACTCCAGCAGCCACAGGGCCAGCACCACCAGCGCCACCAGGGGCACGGCCTTGAGCAGCATCGGGCGCTGCAGCGGGTCGACCGACGGCAGCCCGCGCCACTCGCTCATGCGGTGGCGCCGTGGTGGCGGTCCAGGCTGTTGAGCAGGGCCGTGGCCAGCACGGCGGGCCGCACCGGCTTTTCGAAGAACATGACCTTGAGCGAGCGCATCAGCGCAGTCAGCGAATCTTCCGAGGCGGTGCCGTCGCGCAGGCGGCCTGTCAGCAGCACGATGGGGGCCTGCGGGCACTGGCTGCGCAAGTGGCGGATCAGGGCTTCGCTGCTCTGGCCGGCGGCGAGGATGTAGTCCACCACATAGGCGTCGAACTGCTGAAGATCCGCGGCCAGCAGGGTGTCTGCCGTGGCAAAGGCCTGGCCCTTGCCCCCCGCGTCGTCGAACCAGTCGCACAGGCTTTCGGCGGCCATCAGGTCGTCATCAACCACGGCCACCCTCAAGGGCGCGCGGGGGGGCGTGGGTATGAGCAACAGGCGCTGCACCGCATAGCGCGGTGCGTGCGGGTGCAGGCGCCGCAGGGCAGGGGCCGAACCGACAAGCCACCGCTCGCCTTCGCGCACGGCCTGCAGCGGGGTGCGGTCCTGCTCGCGCGGGGCCAGCAGGTGGCCGATCTGAACCTGGCAAGGGGAGTGGCCACCTTCGAGGAGCAGCTCGCCGTGGGCCATGGGGGCACCAGGTCCGGTGCTGGTGGTGTCATGGCGCGCCAGGTCGTCCAGCGACAGGGCGTGGTGCTGGGCCAGGGTCTGCACCTCTTCGAACAGCCAGCCGGCCCCCTGCAACTTGCGCCGAGCCTGGCTGACGGAGATGTTGCACAGGCGGGCCACCCAGGCGGCCTGCTGGCGTGGTGCCACGCCCTGGCCGTTCAGGGCCTGGCGCAGGCGCTGGGCCACCAGGCTGTGCGCACCCTCGTCCGATGGGTCGACGGGGCTGTCGTCGTCCTCATCGGCAGTTGAAAAACTGGTCATCGCAGGTCCCTGTTGTCGCGGCCTCTTGGGGCCCCGTGGTTTTTGCGCATACCCCCTTTGGGGTGTGTTTGCGGCTACTTGATGATAAGCGCGCATATATGCGCGTTGTGATCGGGTGGAGTCCTAAAATGGGGGAACCAAAGGGGCTTGTCACGCAGAACGGACAAAAAGGCCTTGCTCAGGGGGAGCAAAAATGACGGTTTCAGGGCACGGCCCGAACCGCGAGTGGTGAGGGAGACACTCTCGGGTGTCATGTGGCCGCCCTGGTCCTTCAACGGACCGGGCGGCTTTTTCTTTGGATGTTTCAGCGCGCCGCGGTGGCGGCGCCCTCGGGCTCCCAGCCGCCGCCCAGCGCCAGGAACAGGTTCACCTGGTCGTCGGCCAGTTGGGCCTGCGAGCCGGCCAGGGCCGCTTCGCTGGTGGCCAGCGAGCGCTCGGCGTCCAGGGCTTCCAGGTAGCCGGTCTTGCCGCCCTGGTAGAGGCGGCGTGCCTGCTGGGCCACGGTGGCGGCGGCATCGCGTGCGGCCTGCAGCGAGGCGCGCCGGTCCAGCTCATGCGCATAGGCGTCCAGTGCCGTCTCGGTTTCGCGCAAGGCCGTGAGCACGGTGCCGTCGAAGCGCGCCAGTGCACCACGGGTGCTGGCCTCGGCCTGGTCGATGCGTGCCTGAGCCGCACTGGTGTTGGGGATGCTCCACGAGATCAGCGGCCCCAGGCTCCAGCTGAAGGTGTCGCGCCGGCCAAAATCGGCGGCGGGGCCGGCCGAGGCGGCCGACAGGCCCAGCGTGATTTTGGGATACAGATCGCCCACGGCCACGCCGATGCGGGCGGTTGCAGCGGCCAGTTCGCGCTCGGCCTGGCGCACGTCCGGGCGGCGCTTGAGCAGCGCGGCGCCGTCGCCCACTGGTAGCACGCTGGTCATGCGGGGCGGGGTGGTGCAGGCGGCCACATCGGCCGGGAAATCGCGCGGGGGCACGCCCATCAGCGTGGCCAGCTGGAACAGCTCGCTCTGGCGCTGGGCCTGCAGTGAGGGCAGCGTGGCCCGCAACTGGTCGAGCTGTCCTTGGGCACGGGCCGTGTCGATGATGCCGACGCGGCCGGCGCGCTGCAGCCGCTCGGACACCTGCAAGGCCTCCTGCTGCAGGCGCACCGAGGTGTTGGCGGTCTGCAGGCGCAGGCCACTGGCGCACACGCCGGCATAGGCCCGCGCAGTGCTGGCCGCCACGTGCACGCGTGCGAGGTCCAGCGCGGCCTGGGCCGCCTCGGTGCTGGCCTGGGCGGCCTCGATGGCACGGCGGATCTGGCCGGTGGCATCTACCTGGTAGGAGAGCGACGCCCCCGCGCTGTAGCTGAAGCGGGTCGTCGGCACGGTGCCGGGTTTCAGCACCGACAAGCCCGACACATGGCCGTAGCTGGGGCCGCCGTTGACGCTGAGATGCGGGCGGCGGTTGTCGTCCACTTCTGCTTGCTGGGCCTGTACACGTTCGAGGTTCGCGACAGCCTGGCGCAGATCGGTGTTGTGGGCCAGGGCCTGGTCGATCAGGCGGTCGAGTTGCGGATCCTGGTACAGGCGCCACCAGTGGGCAGGCAGCGGCTGGCTGGAGAACAGTGCCTGGGGTCTGGCACCCGGGGCAGTGCTGGCCGTGGCTTGTTCAGCGGCCGACAGGAAGGGCGCCGAGGCGGCCGGGCTGTTGAGCACCGCAGTCGATGGCGTTTGGTAGTTCGGGCCGACCGGTGTGGTGCCGCAACCCGCCAGTGTAGCCAGCAAGGTGGCTGCCAGCAACGCGGCGGGTGCGGCGCTGGCCAGGCTTGATCGCGTGTGGATGGTCGTGTGGCGGGTCATGGCGCTCACCCCTTGCTGGCCAAAGGCTTGGTCACCGTGGCCTGGGGCGATGCGGTCTTGGTGGTCGCAGCCGCACCGGCCGCGGCAGAGCCCACCACCTCCACCGTCACCGTCTGACCAGCCACCAGGTGCACGTTCTCGGGCAGCGGTGCCAGCTTCACCCGCACGGGGATGCGCTGCGCCAGCCGCACCCAGTTGAACGTTGGGTTCACGCTGGGCAGCAGGTTGGTGCTGGTGGATCGGTCGCGGTCGGCGATGCCGGCGGCGATGCTCTCGATGGTGCCATCCAGCGCGGCCGAAGCGCCCATCGGGACCACCCGCACGCGCTCACCCACATGGATGCGTGGCAGCTTGGTTTCTTCGAAGTAGCCCTCGACGTAGAAGGACTGGCTGTCCACCAGCGCCAGTGCGGGGTGGCCGGCCGTGGCGTAGCCGCCTTCGCGCAGATCCAGGTTGGTGATCAGGCCGTCCACCGGGGCACGCACGCCAGCGCGCTGCAGGTTCAGCTGGGCCGAGCTCAGCGCCACCTCGGCCTGGGCCACGGAGGCGCGGGCCTGGTCGACGCGGCTGCGGGTCTGCTCCCTTGATTCGGTCGACACCAGCGTGCCCAGGCCGGCGTTGCGGGCGTCTTCGCGCAGGGCCTGCGACAGCACGGTGCGCTGTGCGGCCAGTGCCGCCTGGGCCTGCCGCTCTGCCAACTGGTACCGAGCCGTGTCCACCTCGAACAGCAGCGTGCCGGCGCGCACGGCCTGGTTGTCGTGGATGGGCACCGCGGTGACCAGGCCGGACACGTCCGGCGCGATCTGCACCACGTTGGCCTTGACGCGGCCATCACGCGTCCAGGGCGAGAGTTCGTAGTGGTCCCACAGGCGCAGGGCGGCCCAGCAGGCGGCGGCGACGGTGAGCAGGGTGATCAGGACGCGCACGGTGCGCCGCGTCCAGCTGTCGGGGGAGGCCAGGGTGTTCATGACAAGACTCGCAAGTAGGGGCTGAGGGCGCTCAAGCCATAGAGCAGCAAGGCGTACAGCGCCAGATCGAACAGCGCCGGGTGCCACACCCAGCGGTACACGCCGAGGGCGGCCAGGGCGCGGCGAACGCCCCACAGGCCCAGCAGGGCTGCCAGCGCGAGCAGGCCCAGCCAGGGGATGTACAGACCGTAGAAACTGGCTTCGCCGATCATGTGGCGCGCTCCTGTTGGGCAAGGATGATCGAAGGTGGCGTGGCTTGTGGGAACAGCACGCGCCGCAGGCCCACCAAGGCTGAGACGGCCTGGCGGCGGGCGCCCGGGTCGATGGCCTTGGCCTCGTCGGACAGCACGGACATCAGGGCCGTGTCGAGCGGGGCCAGCATCGAGGCCGGTCGTGGGACGGCACGCCCCGCGCCGCGCTGGCGGAAGAAGCTGCTCACATCGGTGAGCAATCGGTTCACGGCGACGGTGGCCTGTGGGGGCAGCCTGTCGCGGCAGGTCTGCAGCGTGACCAGGTCGGCGCCGACGCGAAGATCGCGCAGCGCATCGCGGGCGGCGGCATCGTCGTGGGTGCTGCCGGTGGCGTCGGTGGGTGCTGCAGACGCCTGGGCGATGCGCGGGGCCAGCAGGCCGATGCGGTCCAGTGTGCGTGCGGCGTAGCCTTGTGCATGTGCCGCATCGGCACGGCCCGAGGCCAGTTCGCCCAGCTCGCGCCAGGTGCTGCGCTGGATGCGCCGGGCCATCCAGTCGGCACCCACCGAGCGCAGCAGCTTGGTCGTGCGCGCAGCCACCACGATGCCCATCAGTTGTGCGGCCGAGCTGTTGATGAAGCTGACGAAATCACCGGTGGCCGTGTCGTGTCCGGACAGTGCGCCGGCCACGCCCAGCAGCAGTGCCATGCCCTGCAGGCCTGTGGCCGGGCGCGCCATGAAGCAGCCCATCACCAGGAACACCGGCGCGCACACCAGGGCCAGCGTGATCGGATCCTGCACCAGCGGCATCAGCACCAGCACGTACACGGCGGCGATCGGCAGGGACCAGGCTGTGAAGGTCAGGAACAGGTGGATGGCCGGCACCGGGTCATCCATGGTGGCGAAGAAGCAGCACAGGATGGCGCACATCATCGCGGCCACCGAGCCCATGGGCCACTCGGTGAGCATCCAGAAGCCGCAGACCAGGCCGATGGCGATGAAGGCGGCTGCTGCCGAGAGCACGGCCATGCCGCGGTCCAGGTGCATCACGGGCACGGTGCGGTCGGGGCCACGGGCGGACACGAGTGTGCCGTCCAGGCCCACGTTCACATCGTGGCGCAGGCCCAGGCAGGCCTGCCAGCCTTGCACCAGCGCGGTCAATCGGGCGGCCAGGGCCAGCCGCAGTGCGTGCGCCCAAGGTGAATCTTCGATGCTGGTGCCGTCGTGGCCAAGGGCATCGATGGTGGCCAGCAGGTCCGTCGTGTCATTGCCGTGCGTCAGGTGCGCATCGGTGCTGGCGTCCAGCCATTGCTGCATGCGGTTCAGAACCACCTGCACATCCTGGGGCAGTGCGCCATCGGCATCCTGCAAGGCACGCAGGCGGTCTTCCACGGCCGAGAACACCGAGGTGAGCGAGGCCATCTGGTTCTGCATCGCGTGCAAGGTGGAGGCGGTCAGGCGCAGGTGCGTGGTGTCGAAGGGCACGTGCGTGGACAGCATGCGCAGCTGCGTGATGTCGGTGGCCAGGCGCTGGCGGTCGGTCTGCAGCGGGGCACCTGCTGGTGCCGTCGCGGCAGGGCCGCGCATCAGGTCGGTGAACCACTGGCGCGCATCACGCATCGTGCGGTCCAGCAGGCCCAACACGGGCGCGGCCATGCCCGTGGGCAACACGATGCTGTGGATCAGCGTGGCGCAGGTGATGCCGATCAGGATCTCTTCGACCCGGGCCGAGGCAGTGTCGAACAGCAGCAGCGGTGTCTCGACCGACGGGAAGCCGATCAGTGCGGCGGTGTAGCCGGCCAGCATGAAGACGTAGGCGCGGGGTGTGCGGTCGAGCAGCGACACGTACAGGCACACGGCCACCCACAAGGCCAGCGCGATCGCCAGCAGCTCTGGTGCGCTCGACAGGGCCGGCACCATCAGCAAGGTGGCGGTGCAGCCGAGCAGCGTGCCGCAGAAGCGGAACACGGCCTTGGAGCGCACGGCGCCGGCCAGCGGGTTGGCCACGATGTAGGCCGTCATCATCGCCCAGAAGGGGCGCGGCAGGCCGGCCCACTGGGCGATGGTGATGGCCATCATCGACGAGGTGAAGCTCTTGGCCGAGAACAGCATCTCAGCCTGGCTGAAGCGGGGCAGGGCGGGCAGCTTCATGAGCCTGTCGACGACGGGATCTCGTCATCGCCCTGCAGGCCGGGCACCACCGGCATCGCGCAACCCACGCGCTGGCCGATGGTGGCAAACACGCGCAGGCAGGTGGCCAGATCCTTGTCGGAGATGCCGTCGAACACGCTGTCGCGCATCTGGTCCAGGGCGGCCTCGATCTGGTCGCGTGCTGCGTGCCCGGCAGGGGTGAGGTTCAGGATCTTGGCGCGGCGGTCCTGTGGGTCGTCACGGCGCTCGGCCAGGCCGCTCTCGAGCAACTGCTCCACCGAGCGCGCGATGGAAGGTGCTTCAATGCCCAGTGCGTCGGCCAGCACGCCGGGGCGCACATCGCCGCCCAGGCGGCCCAGAAACACCATCGGCCAGGCCAATGCCTGAGACAGGCCGACGTGTGCCACCGCCTTGTCCGCCGCGGCGCGGTAGGCCCGGTGCAGAGGCGGCAGCGCAATGGCGAAGGACATTCGCAAGGCCTGTGGGGTGGGCTTGGTCATGGTGCCGGCTCATTAAATTAGTTAGCTTGCTAAATATTATAGGTGAATTGTTATGTTGATGAATCACTGAAGGGCGTGAAAAAGCCCCGGCAAGGCGAACCTTGAACGGGGCGTGAACCGACGCGGCGACCAAGCCGCATCCGTAGAGATTCGTCGCGGCTCAGAACGGGATGTCGTCATCCATGTCGTCGAAACCGGTGGACGACTTCGAAGCCGCAGGTGCCGGTGCAGGCGCCGGACGCGAGGCAGCTGCCGGGCGGGCTGCCGGACGGCTGTTCTCTGCCGGTTCGCGGCTGAAGCCTTCATCGCCACCCGCGTTGCCACCGCCGTAGTTACCGCCACCTTCACGGCCTCCCAGCAGCTGCATGTTCTCAGCCACGATCTCGGTGGTGTAGGTGTCCTTGCCGTCCTTGTCCTGCCACTTGCGGGTCTTCAGTCGGCCTTCGACGTAGACCGAGCGGCCCTTCTTGAGGTACTCGCCGGCGATTTCGGCCAGGCGGTCGTAGAACACCACGCGGTGCCATTCGGTTTCCTCGACCTTGTCGCCGCTGTTCTTGTCTTTCCAATTGCGCGTGGTGGCCACGGACACATTGCAGACAGCAGCACCCGAGGGGGTGTAGCGCACTTCGGGGTCGCGGCCCAGGTTGCCGATGATGATGACTTTGTTGATCGAGGCCATGGCCTGAGATTCCTATGTCGGTTGGTTAAATAAGCTTGCGTTGGTTAAGCCTCGCCATTATCGCCGCGGCGCGGTGGCCTGCCACCCTCCGGCGAGGGCCTCCGAGGGGTGAACGGGAAAACCCGGGGCGCGCCGCCCCCGTCCCGCGGAAAGCGCGGACAATCCGGCCTTCCGCGCTCACGCGATCCTGTATCCACCTGCTCCCGCGACCGACCATGCCGACAAGCACACCCCTGGAGATCCTGAACGAGGTGTTCGGCTACCCGGCCTTCCGCGGCCAGCAGCAGACCATCGTCGACCACGTGGCCGGCGGCAGCGATGCCCTGGTGCTCATGCCCACGGGTGGCGGCAAGAGCCTGTGTTACCAGGTGCCGGCCATCGCGCGCCATCGGGCAGGCAAAGGTGTCACCATCGTCGTCTCGCCTCTGATCGCGCTGATGCACGACCAGGTCGGCGCGCTCGACGAGGTCGGCGTGGAATCCGCTTTCCTCAACAGCACCCTGCAGTTCGATGATGTCCAGCGCATCGAGCGGATGATGATGTCCGGGCAGCTCGTGATGCTCTACGCCGCGCCCGAGCGCCTGACCACGCCGCGCTTCCTGGCGCAGCTCGATTCGCTCAACGAGCGTGGCCTGCTCAGCCTCTTCGCCATCGACGAAGCCCATTGCGTCAGCCAGTGGGGCCATGATTTCCGCGAAGACTACCTGGGCCTGAGCGTGCTGCACGAGCGCTACCCCGAGGTGCCCCGCATCGCGCTCACCGCCACGGCCGACGAGCACACCCGCGCCGACATCATCGAGCGCCTGCAACTGCAGGATGCTCGCCTGTTCATCAGCAGCTTCGACCGGCCCAATATCCGCTACAGCCTGGTCGAGAAGGACAACCCCCGCGCCCAGCTGCTGCGCTTCATCCGCGATGAACACGAGGGCGAGGCCGGTGTCGTCTACTGCCAGTCGCGCCGCAAGGTCGAAGAAACGGCCGAGTGGCTGTCTCAGCAGGGCGTCAACGCCTTGCCGTACCACGCGGGCCTGGATTCAGGCGTGCGCCAGCGCCATCAAGACCGCTTCCTGCGTGAAGACGGCATCGTCATGGTCGCCACCATCGCCTTCGGCATGGGCATCGACAAGCCCGACGTGCGCTTCGTGGCCCACCTGGACCTGCCCAAGAACATCGAAGGCTACTACCAGGAGACCGGCCGTGCCGGCCGCGACGGCCAGGACGCCGAGGCCTGGCTCACCTACGGCCTGGCCGACGTGGTGCAGCAGCGCCGCCTGATCGACGACAGCCCCGCGCATGAAGATTTCAAGCAGGTGCAGCGCAAGAAGCTCGACGCATTGCTGGCGCTGGCCGAGGCCCACGACTGCCGCCGCGTGCGCCTGCTGGACTATTTCGGTGAACAGAGCCAGCCCTGTGGCAACTGCGACAACTGCCTCAACCCACCGGCCACCTGGGATGGCACCGAGGCCGCCCGCAAGATGCTCAGCGGCATCTACCGCTTCTGGCAGCATGGGCGCCAGCGCTTCGGCGCGGGCCACCTGATCGACGTGCTGCGCGGCAAGCACACCGACAAGGTCAGCCAGTATGGCCACGACAAGCTCAGCACCTTCGGCATCGGCGCCGACCTGAGCGAGCAGCACTGGCGCGCCGTGCTGCGCCAGCTGGTGGCCCTGGGCCATGTGGTGGCCGAGGGCGAGTTCAACACCCTCACATTGACCGACAGCGCCCGCGCCGTGCTCAAGGGCGAGGTGACGCTGGTGTTGAGGGAAGCGCGCGATGCGCCCAAGCGCTCAGGTAAAACGACCCGCAAGGGTGGCAAGAGCGCCTCCAGCGCGCCTGCCCACCTGGACGAAGGCGCGCGGGAGCGCTTTGAGGCCCTCAAGGCATGGCGGGCTGGTGTGGCGAAGGAGCACAACCTGCCGGCCTATGTGGTGTTCCACGACGCCACCTTGGCTGAAATGGCACAACTCGGGCCTCAGTCGCTGGGCGAACTGGGGGGCATCACGGGCGTGGGTGCCAAGAAGTTGCAGGCTTACGGCGATGCCTTGCTGGAAGTCCTGAGGGGTTGATTTCGGACATTTGTTGTGAAAACGCACCAACTTGTCTCAAATAAGGAACACAAACGGTGCGTTGATGCCCCACAAAGGGGGGGGTCGTCGGAGTTTCGGTCAGGACTTGCGAATCACGTTGTCACAATCCAGACATACGAAATCATTCCCCACTAGGAGAGATAGCAAATGTTCTCGAAGAAAACCGCTGTTGCCGCCGCCGCTCTGCTGGCTGCTTTCGCTGCTCAAGCCCAATCGCAAGTGTCGATCTACGGCAACCTGGACGTGTCGTTCGGCCGTTTCGAAGAGCCCAGCCTGCTGGGCGACGACGATGCTGTGACCGCTGTCGAGTCCGGCTCGCTGCGTCAGAGCTTTATCGGCTTCAAGGGCCAAGAAGATCTGGGCGGTGGTCTGAAGGCCTTCTTCGTGCTGGAAAGCGGCATCAACGTCGACACGGGCTCGCAAGACGGTAACTTCTGGGGTCGCACCAGCGTGGTCGGCCTGACCGGCGACTTCGGTACGGTGGCTCTGGGCAATGCCCGCAACCTGGTGTTCCTGGCCAACGATGCCTTCAACCCGTTCCGCGCTGACTCCGCCATGTTCAGCACCTCCAGCTTCGGCTTCACCAACGGCCCGATCAGCACCATCAACGCTGCCTTGGCCGTCGCTGGCACCGATATCTCGCTGTCGGGTCTGGGTTCCAACTGGCAAAACAGCATCACCTACACGTCGCCTAACCTGTCGGGCTTCACCATCGCCGTGCAAGCTCGCCTGAGCGAGAACGACGACATCGACAACGGCTACGCTGTCGCCCTGAACTACGCCGCCGGCCCCCTGGCCCTGAATGCCACGTACGAAGATGCCCCCATCACGGCGACCAGCATCGCCCTGGGAACCGAATCTGCTGACAACAAGAGCTGGCTGCTGAATGCCAGCTACGACCTGGGCGCAGCCAAGCTGTTCGCTCAGTATGGTCAGCGTGACTTCGAAGGCTTTGACGACAAGTACAAGTTCTTCCAACTGGGCACCAGCATCCCCGTCAGCAACAGCGGTTCCGTTCTGCTGAGCTACTCGCAAGGCAAACTGGACGACGCGAAGCTGCAAGACCTGTCGCTGGCCTATGAGCACAGCATCAGCAAGCGCACTTCGGCCTACGTCGGCGTGAACAGCACGAACATCGACGGTTTCGAAGACGAGCGCGGCACCTCCTTCGCCGTCGGCGTCCGCCACGCATTCTGATCTATGCCCTTCGGGGCTTCGTTTCAGCCAAAGCGCCCCTCGGGGCGCTTTTTTGTTGCCTGATGACAACGAGAATGGGCTGTTTTGTCGTTCTGAAGCAACGAAATCAGGCTTTCAGCCCCCCAATTGTGACGATCCGGTGACCCGGGGGTTGGGTTGGCAGAAAGATTGCTCACACAATCGGCGCAGCGGCAACCACCAAACTTTCCAAGGGTTGCCCCTGAGTTTTCATCCCACTTGCTAGGAGAACTGCATGTTTGCAAAGAAGAACGTCGTGGCTGCCGCCGCCCTGATGGCCATGGCCGCTGCTGCCCAAGCCGAAGTGAAAATCTACGGTTACTTGGACGCCGCCTTTGGTTCGTATGAAAGCTTCACTTTCAATGGCGCAGGCGCCATTACCACTGAGCGCAGCACCCAAGTGAGCAGCGGCAACATGATGACCAGTTTCATCGGCTTCGCTGGTTCTGAAGACCTGGGCGGCGGCCTGAAGGCTGAATTCGCCCTGGAATCCTTCCTGGCCACCGACACGGGTGGCGAAGTGCGCAACATGGCCGGTGGTTTCTGGGGCCGTGCCTCGTGGGTCGGTCTGAGCGGTGGTTTCGGTCGCGTGATTTTGGGTCAATACGACAACGCCTTCTTCACGTTGGGCTACACGTACAACCCCTTCGGCTCGTCGATGGTGTTCTCGCCCTCCATGGTCAGCTGGTACAGTTTCTCGCTGGATCCGACAGCTTTCGGTGCCGATGCCAACCTCGGCTATGACACCGGTTGGGTGAACTCCATCACTTATGAAACGCCGAATCTGGGTGGTTTCACCGCGGCCCTGCAGTTCGCTCCGAAGGAATCTTCGGGTGGTAACGAGGGCAACAAGAACAACTATGCCGTGTCGGGTGCCTACAATGCTGGTCCCCTGAGCGTGATGGCCGTGTACACCAATTCTGGTGCCAATACAAACTCCACCGCCTACATCGCTCGGCAGAAGAACTGGGGTCTGGGTGCGAGCTACGACTTCGGCGTGCTGAAGCTGCAAGGTCAATACGCACAGATCAAGACCTTTGATGCGGTGTCCGGTGACGAAGACAGCAAGGCTAAGTTCTTCCAAATCGGTGCGACCGTGCCTGTCACGCCCGCTGGCAACCTCCTGTTCAGCTACGGTGAAACAAAGAATGAGTTCGCTGGCGTGAGCGGTGAAGAAAAGCTCAAGCAGTTCTCCATCGGCTACGACCATTCCATCTCCAAGCGCACTGGTGCCTACGTGGCCTTCAGCAACAAGAAGATCGACAGCGACTTCGTCGCGATCGATGACGACAGCGCCAACATTTTCGCGGTCGGCGTTCGCCACTCGTTCTAAGCACTCGCTGCTCTGAATCCCAAGGCGCCTTCGGGCGCCTTTTTCGTTTTCTGATGCCAAGATCTATGTAACGACTGCCATCTGCACCGATCTTGGGCGCATCAAACTGGCACGACTCCTGCTAATTGTATACAGTCATGTGCACACATGACCCCACTTTAGTGTTCGGATCTTCAGGAGTATTCATGTCCGTCTCCCAAAAACAATTGCTCGCCGCTGTGGCCCTGTCCCTGGGTGCTGCCGGTGTCGCGCAAGCGCAGTCCAGCGTGAGTGCCTACGGCATTCTTGATCTGTCGTTCGGGTCCTTCCAGTACGCTGGTCTGGACAACAGTGCCGACAACTCGAGCACCACCCGTGTCGAAAGCGGCCAGATGACCACCAGCTTCATCGGCTTCAAGGGCACGGAAGACTTGGGCGGCGGCCTCAAAGCCCTGTTCACGCTCGAGTCCTTCATGCGTCTGGACACAGGCGCCTCGGGCCGTTCGAACACCGATGTGTTCTGGGCGCGTGCCGCCAACGTGGGTTTGTCCGGTGGTTTTGGCAAGGCCGTGATCGGCCGCATGGACAACTTCCTGTATCAGCAGGCCCTGGCCTTCAATCCTTTCGGCGGCTCTTTCGGCTTCTCGCCCACCATCCGCCTGACCTACGGCAAGTGGGGTCCGGACAAGGGAGACTCGGGCTGGAGCAACTCGATCGCCTATTACACGCCCAACCTGTCCGGCTTCACGGCCGCGGTGCAGGTGCAGCCGGGTGAGTCGCAAACCGAAAGCACGAGCACGGGTGTGATGGCTGGTTACGCCAATGGGCCTTTTGCCATCGGCTTCGGTTATCAGGTCGCCAAGTCGGCAGAAGCGCCGAAGGCCGATCTGAACGACGGTGCCAAGCAGACCTTCGGGTTGTTGGGCGCCAGCTATGACTTCGGCGCCGTGAAGCTGTTCGGCCAGTATGGCCAGTACAAGGGCAGCGGCTTCACCGGCACCACCGCCGCCACCGACAACGTCAAGACCAAGCTGTACCAACTGGGCCTGTCCGTGCCGGTGTCGGCCGATGGCAAGGTGCTGGCCTCCTACGGCTCGCAGACCCGGGAACTCACGACGGGTGATGCCAAGCACGAGATCCTGACGCTGGGCTACGACCACTTCCTGTCCAAGCGCACAGATGTCTACGCCGTCTTCATGCGTGACGACGACGACCGTGATGGCTACAAGGCTGGCAACACCGTGGCTTTCGGTATCCGCCACCGCTTCTGATCAGCGCCGCCTCAGCGCTGCTTGAGAAGGCCTGGCGACCTCGGTGGTCGTCAGGCCTTTTTTTCGAACTTGAAGATGGCGGTGCTGGCGCGCAGGTTGGGCCAGCGGCGCACTTCATCGCCCTGCGGATCCAGCCCGAAGGACTCGAGCACGCGCAGGCCGTTCTGGCGGGCCAGCGCGTCGAAGTCCTTGAAGGTGGTCACGCGGATGTTGGGTGTGTCGTACCACTGGTAGGGCAGGCTCTTGCTGACGGGCATGCGGCCGCGCAGCACGCTCAGGCGGTGCGGCCAGTGGGCGAAGTTGGGAAAGCTGACGATGCCGATGCGGCCCACGCGGGCGGTTTCGCGCAGCATGGCCTCGGTGTTGCGCAGGTTCTGCAGGCTGTCGAGCTGCAGCACCACGTCGAAGGAGCCGTCGTCGAAGATGCTCAGGCCGTCTTCGAGGTTGCGCTGGATGACGTTGACACCGCGCTGCACGCATTCGAGCACGTGCGTGTCGTCGATCTCGATGCCGTAGCCGGTGCATTGGCGCTGATCGCGCAGCAGGGCCAGCAGGGCGCCGTTGCCGCAGCCCAGATCGAGCACGCGAGCGCGGGGCGGCACCAGCTCGGCAATGCGGGCCAGGCGGTTCTGGTGGCGGCCGGTCATGGCGTGGCCTCCGTCGCGGTGGCGTCGATGACTGTGCGGGTGCTCGCAGGCAGCTCGGCCGCGATGCGGTCGAAGTAGGCCCGCATCACGCCCATGTAGCGCGGGTCGTCCAGCAGGAAGGCGTCGTGGCCATGGGGCGCGTCGATCTCGGCATAGGCCACGTCGAGGCCGTTGTCCAGCAGGGCCTTGACGATCTCGTGCGAACGCGCCGGCGAGAAACGCCAGTCGGTGGTGAAGCTGATGACGAGGAACTTGGCCACGGCCTGCGCCATGGCCGCCGTGAGGTTGCCGCCAAAGGTGCGGGCTGGGTCGAAGTAATCGAGGGCGCGCGTGATCAGCAGGTAGGTGTTGGCGTCGAAGTAGTCGCTGAACTTGTCGCCCTGGTAGCGCAGGTAGCTCTCGATCTGGAACTCGATCTCCTGGGTGCTGTAGTGGGGCGCTTCACCCAGTTCGCGGCCCACCAGTTCACGGCCGAACTTGGTGTCCATCACGTCGTCGGACAGGTAGGTGATGTGGCCGATCATGCGGGCCACGCGCAGGCCGCGGCGCGGCACCACGCCATGGGCGTAGAAGTGGCCGCCGTGGAAATCAGGGTCGGTGACGATGGCACGGCGGGCCACCTCGTTGAAGGCGATGTTCTGCGCAGACAGGTTGGGCGCGGTGGCCACGGCCACGCAGTGGCGCAGGCGGTGGGGGTGTTGCAGCGCCCAGCTCAGCGCCTGCATGCCGCCCAGGCTGCCGCCCAGCACAGCGGCCAGTTGCTCGATGCCCATCGCATCGAGCACGCGGGCCTGGGCATCGACCCAGTCTTCCACCGTGACCACCGGGAAGCTGGCGCCATAGATGCGTCCAGTGTCCGGGTTGACGTGCATCGGGCCGGTGGAGCCGAAGCAAGAGCCAGGGTTGTTGATGCCGATGACGAAGAACTTGTCGGTGTCCAGCGGCTTGCCGGGGCCGATCATGTTGTCCCACCAGCCTTCGCTGCGAGGAATGGGCTGGCCGGTGAGGTCACCGTGCAGGCCGGCCACGTGGTGCGACGCGTTCAGGGCATGGCATACCAGCACCGCATTGCTGCGGTCGGCGTTGAGTGTGCCGTAGGTCTCGAAGACGAGCGTGTAGTCACGCAGGGATGCACCGCTGCGCAAGGGCAGCGGGGTCTCGAAATGCACGCTTTGCGGGGTCACGACCCCGAGGGAAGACTGTTGTGTCGTCACGGTCACCAAACCAAACCGGCCACGCTGCGCAAGCAGGGGCCGGTGTGCAAGTGCCCCCCTTTAGCGGCATTTCTATAGCGCCCGCAAGCCGGACAAATCGGCGCTGTGCTGCGAGTGTAGCGCCAAACGCCGAGTGCACGGCGCCCGGGAAATGGGCGGTATTGCCCGTCTTGTTGAAGCAAGCGCCCGAGGTAAAAGGTTTTTAGTATCCGAAAATGCCGCCACAGTGTCCGGCACGTCGACCGTGATGCCCAGGGAGCTTGCATGCTGAAGTGGTTGCTCAGACTCAACAAACATGTGCCGATCCGCTATGCGGCCTGGGTGTTCTCGGGCCTGCTCGGGGCGCTGGGCATGGTTCTGGCGCTCTACAGTGGGCACCCCGCATGGAGTGGCTACTGGTGGCTGGCGGTGCTGGGTGGTTTCCTGGTGCTGCAGGGTGTGCGCGACCTGTTCCAGGCGCAGCGTTCCGTGCTGCGCAACTACCCGGTGATCGGGCACCTGCGCTACCTGCTGGAGTTCATCCGGCCAGAGATGCGGCAGTACTTCATCGAAAGCGACAACGAGGCGGCACCGTTTTCGCGCCAGCAACGCTCGCTGGTGTACCAGCGGGCCAAGGGCGCGCCAGACAAGCGCCCCTTCGGCACGCAGAAGGACGTGGGCGAGCAGGGCTACGAATGGCTCAGCCACTCGCTGGTGCCCTCGCACATCGACTCGCATGATTTCCGCGTGCGGATCGGCGAAGGCGGCTCATCGTGCACGCAGCCCTACGACGCCAGCCTGTTCAACATCTCGGCCATGAGCTTCGGCGCGCTCAGCGCCAACGCCATCCTGGCGCTCAACAAGGGCGCGGCCAAGGGCCGCTTCGCGCACGACACAGGTGAAGGCTCCATCAGCCAGTACCACCGCGAGCCCGGCGGTGACCTGATCTGGGAGATCGGCTCGGGCTACTTCGGCTGCCGTGACGAGAAGGGTGGCTTCGACGAGGCACGCTTCCAGGCCAACGCGGCCGAGGCGCAGGTCAAGCTCATCGAGATCAAGCTGAGCCAGGGCGCCAAGCCCGGCCATGGCGGCATGTTGCCGGGCCCCAAGGTAACGCCGGAGATCGCGCGGGCGCGCGGCGTGCCCGAGGGGCTCGACTGCATCTCGCCGGCCAGCCACAGCGCGTTTTCGAACCCGCTGGAGATGGCGCACTTCATCGAGCGCCTGCGCCAGCTGTCAGGCGGCAAGCCGGTGGGCATCAAGCTGTGCATCGGCCACCCCTGGGAGTGGTTCGCCATGGTCAAGGCCATGCGCCAGACCGGCCTGTGGCCCGATTTCATCGTGGTCGACGGGGCAGAGGGCGGCACGGGCGCCGCGCCTCTGGAGTTCACCGACCATGTGGGCGCGCCGCTGCAGGAAGGGCTGCTGCTGGTGCACAACACACTGGTGGGCCTGAACGAGCGCCACCGCGTGAAGATCGGCTGCGCTGGCAAGGTGATCAGCGCCTTCGACATCGTGCGCATGATGGCGCTGGGTGCCGACTGGTGCAATTCGGCGCGGGGCTTCATGTTCTCGCTGGGCTGCATCCAGGCGCAGAGCTGCCACACCGGCCATTGCCCCACGGGCGTGACCACGCAGGACCCGATGCGCCAGCGTGCGCTGGTGGTGCCCGACAAGGCCGAGCGGGTCTACCACTACCACGACAACACCTTGTATGCCTTGAAAGAGCTGGTGCAGGCCGCAGGCCTGATGCACCCTGGGCAGATCACGCCGGAGCACATCGTCCACCGGGTGTCGCGCCATCAGGTGCAGCGCCTGTCGAACCTGCTGCCTTTCGCCAGGCCCGGCCAGTTGCTGGCCGCCGAGCGAGGCGAGGAGCCGTGGCCGCAGGCGGTGTTCGAGCAGTACTGGCTGGGCGCGCAGGTGGACAGCTTCTCGCTGTTCACGCCCTGACGACAGGGCTGCGCCTCAGGCCAGTTGATCAGGCAGCCGGCGGTGCCGTGTCGATGAAGCTCTGGCGCTGCGAAAGCTTGTCGTGCAGGCGGGCCAGGTTGGGGTAATCGCTGCGCCACGGGATGTGTGCGAAGCGGAAATCCAGGTAACCCAGCGCGCAGCCCACGGCGATGTCGGCCAGCGTGTGGTACGTGCCGGTGCACCAGGGCCGGTCGCCCAGGCCCTGGCTCATGGCCTTGAGGCTGGCGTGCACCTTGGCCATCTGGCGGTCGATCCAGACCTGGCTGCGCTGGGCCTCGGTGCGCCCGTCGTAGGTGGCCTCCAGGCGGGCGAGGATGGCTGCGTCGAGCAGCCCGTCGCCCAGCGCTTCCCAGGTCTTGACCTCGACACGCTCGCGTCCGCTCAGGGGGATCAGCTTGCCGACGGGCGACAGCGTGTCCACGTATTCGACGATCACGCGGGAGTCGAACACGGCCTCGCCGCCTTCCATCACCAGGCAGGGCACCTTGCCCAGCGGGTTGGCTTCGCTGATGTGGGTGTCGGGCGACCACACGTTGTCGAGGTCGAACTTGTAGTCGAGTTTTTTCTCGGCCAGCACGATACGGACCTTGCGGACATAGGGACTGGTGAGGGAGCCGATCAGTTTCATGGGGCGAGGGAGGTTCGAATTGGCGCTGATTTTACAAAATGGGATGACAGTGGTGATCTGTTGCCACCGAACCACCCAATGAGGGGGACAAACCAGCATCCACGGGCAGAAAGGTCCAGTTACAGTTATTGCTCTTGGATCATGAATTTGAACGCCACCCGTTTCACTGCGCGCGTAGTGCGGCTGGCCGACCTGGACGATCTGCACCGCCCTCCGCCTGTGGCCACGCAGCCCCCGATCAACGAGTTCCCTGATGCCCAGGCCGCCCATGTGGCGGCCGGGTTGTCCTCGAACGATTCGGTGGCGCCGCGCGCGGATTGGGAGGCGGTCATGTCTGGCGAGGCTGAAAGCTCCCGCATCATGCACCCCATCGGCTCGACCTTGCCCGGCACCTTGTCCGGGCTGGACGTGGCCGTGCAGCCGCCATGGCCGGGAGATGCCTCGGGCGCCCCTGACAGTGTGCTGGTAGAGCCCGAAGCGCATTTCCCGCCGCGCGATGTGCCCCGGCTGCCCCAGGGGCAGGTGATCAAGGTGGGCGTGCGCTTCGACGCGACAGGCGATGGATACGCCAGGATCTGGTGGGGCAACGTGGCGCTGATGCTGTTGACGCTGGGACTGGCGTGGCCGTGGGCCTACCAGCGCCGCGAGCGCTATTTCCTGCGCCACACGCGGATCGCGTCGCATCGGCTGGATTTCCGCCTGCCTGCGAGCGCGCTGTGGCCCCGTTATGCCACCCTGCTGGCGCTGTGGGCGGGGGTGGCAGGTGCGATGTCGGGGTCGCTCTGGGCGGGCCTGGCCGGGCTGAGCCTGGGGTGTGCCGTGTGGCCGCTGATGGCCTACCTCAAGATCAACCAGCGCGTGGCCAGCATGACCTGGGCCGGACGGCGCATGTGGTTCGATGGCACCTGGCAAGGCCTGACGCGGGCGATGCTGGTGCCGATGGTGTTGGCCATCGGCATCGTCTGGACGGGGGGCATGGCGTGGCGCCTGCACAGCCTGCCGTGGGCACTGGGCTGCACTGGCCTGACCGTGATCGGCTTGCTGTGCCTGCCGCAGGCGGTGTGGACGCATTTCCGCTACCGGCAGGATCACCTGCGACTGGGGCCTCTGCGCCTTGAATGGAAGGGCAGCCGCACGGACGTGGCCGGGGTGGTGCTTAGGGCGACTGCGGTGGCGGTGCTGATGGGTGTGCTGTCGGCAGGTGCTGCATGCATGGTGTTGGCGGCGTGGCTGGGCTGGCACCGCGGCACGGGCCAGGGCTTGCCCGTGGGCCTGCTGGTGACTGTGGGCGTGCCGGCGTTGCTGCTGACGGCCGTGGTGGTGCGCGCCTATGTGCAGGCCCGGCTGATCAACCTGGTGTGGAACAAGACGGGCAACCGCCACCTGCGCTTCCGAAGCCGCCTGTCGGTGGCCGCGCATGTGCGCCTGGCCCTGCGCAATGCGCTGTACACGCTGGTGACATTGGGGCTTTACCACCCCTGGGCGGCGGTGGCGATGCGCGGGCTGCGTGTGCGCTCGCTGCGTGTGGCCAGCCGCGTCGATCCCGAGACCCTGCTGGCTTATTGGTCTCGCCGCCAGGGTGAGGCCCCGCCCACGGTGCTGCCCTCGGTGGCGGCCAGCCCGGTCGAGGTGGGCGGGCAGACCACGCAGCCCTCCGTCGCCCACCGTCGCGCACCCTCGGCTTGAGCGCGGCCGGCGCAGTTCGTACAATGGCGGGTTGATCTTTTTCCTGCCCGCCGCCATGACGCTTTCTGCACTGACCGCTCTTTCGCCGCTTGACGGCCGCTACGCCGCCAAGGTGTCGGCCCTGCGCCCCCTGTTGTCCGAGTTCGGCCTGATGCACCGCCGCGTGCAGGTCGAGATCGAGTGGTTCATCGCGCTGTCGGATGCCGGCCTGCCCGAACTGGCCCCGCTGTCGGGCGCCTCGCGCGATACGCTGCGCGCCCTGGTGACCGGTTTCGCCGAAGCCGATGCCCAGGCCATCAAGGACATCGAGAAGACCACCAACCACGACGTCAAGGCCGTGGAGTACTGGATCAAATCCCGCTTTGCCGGCAACGCCGAGCTGGAAAAGGCCAGCGAGTTCGTGCACTTCGCCTGCACCAGCGAAGACATCAACAACACCAGCCACGGCCTGATGCTCAAGGCCGCGCGCGACGAGGTGCTGCTGCCGACCATCGATGGCGTGATCGGCACGCTGCGCACCATGGCGCACGAGATGGCCGCGCTGCCCATGCTCAGCCGCACGCACGGCCAGACCGCCAGTCCCACCACCGTGGGCAAGGAAATCGCCAACGTGGTGGCCCGCCTGGTCAATGCCCGCGAGCGCATCGCCAGCGTCAAGCTGCTGGCCAAGATGAACGGCGCCGTGGGCAACTACAACGCCCACCTGTCGGCCTACCCTGAGAAAGACTGGGAAGTCTTCAGCCAGGCCGTGATCGAGAAGCAGCTGGGCCTCACGTTCAACCCCTACACGATCCAGATCGAGCCGCACGACTACATGGCCGAGCTGTTCGATGCGGTCACACGCACCAACACCATCCTGATCGACTGGTCGCGCGATGTGTGGGGCTACATCAGCCTGGGCTACTTCAAGCAGCGTACCAAGGCGGGCGAGATCGGCTCGAGCACGATGCCGCACAAGGTCAACCCGATCGACTTCGAGAACGCCGAAGGCAACCTGGGCCTGGCCAACGCCGTGCTGACGCACCTGAGCCAGAAGCTGCCCATCAGCCGCTGGCAGCGCGACCTGACCGACTCCACCGTGCTGCGCAACATGGGCGTGGCCCTGGGCTATGCCGTGCTGGCCTACGACAGCCTGGCGCGCGGCCTGGGCAAGCTGGAAGTGAACCCCCAGGCCCTGGGCGATGACCTGGAAGCTTCGTGGGAAGTGCTGGCCGAGCCCATCCAGACCGTGATGCGTCGCTACGCACTGCCCAATCCGTACGAGCGCCTGAAGGAGCTGACCCGCGGCAAGGCCATCACGCGTGAATCGATCCAGGCCTTCATCCACACGCTGGAGCTGCCAGAGGCCGAGAAGCAACGCCTGCTGGCCATGACGCCGGGCAACTACGTGGGCACGGCCGAGTCGCTGGCCAAGCGCATCTGAGCCGGGTGCACGCATGAGCTTCATCGAGCAGCTGCGCCACGCGCAGACCCACAACGACTCCATGCTCTGCGTGGGGCTGGACCCTGAACCGTCGAAGCTGCCGGGTGCCTGGAAAGGCCAGCCCGACCGCATCTACGATTTCTGCGCGGCCATCGTCGATGCCACGAAGGACCTGGTCTGCTCGTTCAAGCCGCAGATCGCCTACTTTGCGGCGCACCGGGCGGAGGATCAGTTGGAGCGCCTGATGGCCCATATCAAGCGCACGGCGCCGCAGGTGCCCGTGATCCTCGATGCCAAGCGCGGCGACATCGGCAGCACGGCCGAGCAGTACGCGCGCGAGGCCTTCGAGCGCTACCAGGCCGATGCGGTCACGCTGTCGCCCTTCATGGGCTTCGACACCATCGAGCCGTTTTTGCGCTACCCGGGCAAGGGTGTGATCCTGCTGTGCCGCACGTCCAACCCGGGCGGTTCCGATCTTCAGAACCAGCGCCTGGCCGATGTGCCAGGCCAGCCGCGGCTGTATGAACACGTGGCGGCGCAAGCTCAGGGCCCGTGGAACACCAATGGCCAGATCGGCCTGGTGGTGGGCGCCACCTTTCCCCAGGAGATCGCGCGGGTGCGTGAGCTGGCCCCGACGCTGCCCTTGTTGATCCCCGGTGTGGGCGCGCAGGGCGGTGATGCCGCGGCCACGGTCAAAGCCGGGCTGCGCACGGCGGCCGATGGCACGGTCACAGGTCCGGTGATCGTCAACAGCTCGCGTGCGGTGCTGTATGCGTCCAGCGGCATGGATGACTTCGCCAGCGCGGCGCGGCGGGTGGCGCTGGAAACCCGGCAGGCGCTGAACGCGGCGCGTTGATACCGCGGCGGCTTGGCCACCCATGAAGAGCGCTCCGAGGGGCGCTCTTCTGCTTTTGTCCTGCAGCGCGGGCGGAACCCACCCATGGCCCACAATCGGTGTTTTCGCACTTTGTTCATGACACCGCCATGGCCGAGCCCGCGCCGCCTTCGTCTTCTTCCAAGACCGCCTCTCCCGCCTTGTCGCAACTGCGCATCGACCGTGGTGGCGCGTCGGCCAACCGACGGCGTGGCCCGCACTGGGGCCTCTGGGCGACCGGGGCCATCGTCGTGGCGGCAGGGGCCGCCTGGCTGCTGTCGCCACGCGCCGTGCCGGTGCAGACGGCCGCGGTGGTCTCGACCACGCCGTCCCAGCAGTATGTGGAACTGACCGCCTCAGGCTACGTGGTGGCGCAGCGCCGTGCGGCGGTGGCCTCCAAGGCCACGGGCCGGCTGGTGGAGCTGATGGTGCGTGAGGGTTCCAAGGTCAAGAAGGGCGAGATCATCGCGCGGCTCGATGCCAGCGATGTGCAGGCCGCCATCGCCGCGGCCGAAGCCGGGGTGCGCCAGGCCGAGGCGGGCCTGCGCCAGGCCCAGGTCGAAAGCACCAATGCCCAGGCCGAGTTGGTGCGCAGCAAGGGCCTGCAGGCCCAGGGTTTCATCTCGCCACAGGCGGTCGACACCGTGCAGACGCGGGCCAATGCGGCCCAGGCCAGCGTGGCGGCGGCGCAGGCCTCGATCGCGGCCGCGCAGGCGCAGCGCAAGGTGCAGCAGGTCAACCAGGATTTCACCGAGATCCGCGCGCCCTTCGACGGGGTGGTGCTGGTCAAGAACGCCAACGTGGGCGACATCATCACGCCGTTCTCCAACGCGGCCGGCTCGCAGGGCGCCGTGCTGACCATGGCCGACATGAGCACCCTGGAGGTCGAGGCCGACGTGTCCGAGAGCAGCCTGGGCAAGGCCCGCATCGGCCAGCCGGTGGAGATCGTGCTCGATGCGCTGCCCAATGTGCGCTTCCGTGGCACGGTGGGGGGCATCGTGCCCACGGTGGACCGCGCCAAGGCCACGGTGATGACCAAGATCCGCTTCGACCAGCTCGACCCGCGCGTGCTGCCCGAGATGAGCGCCAAGGTCAGCTTCCTGTCGCGCCCGGTCAGCGACGCCGACCAGAAGCCCGTGCTGGGCGTGAACGCGCAGGCCGTGGTCGAGCGCGAGGGCGGCAAGGCCGTGTGGCGCATCACGACCACTGGCCCGGCCGATGCGCCGGTGATGACGGCCTCGCCCGTGGCCGTGAAGACCGGCCGCATCATCGGCGAGGTGCTGGAGATCACGCCCGTGACTGCCGACGCGATCAAGTCGGGCGACAAGGTGGTGCTGGCGCCGCCATCGAAGCTGCGCGAAGGCGCCACCGTCAAGCAGGCCGAGAAATGAGCATGCCGGGCGATGCATTGATCCGCATCCGCGGCCTGAGCAAGTCGTACCAACGGGGCGACCAGCACATCCCCGTGCTGGAAGACATCCACCTGGACGTTCAGGCCGGCGAGTTCGTCGCGCTGATGGGCCCCAGCGGCTCGGGCAAGAGCACCTTGCTCAACCTGATCGCGGGCATCGACCAGCCGACGTCGGGGCGCATCGAGATCGGCGGCGTGGACATCGCCACCCTGGGCGAGGGTGCGCTGGCCGACTGGCGTGCCAGCCACGTGGGCTTCATCTTCCAGTTCTACAACCTGATGCCGGTGCTCACGGCCTTCGAGAACGTGGAGCTGCCGCTGCTGCTCACAGGCCTGTCGCGCCGCCAGCGGCACGAGCACGTGGCCGCGGCGCTGGACATGGTGCGCCTGAGCGATCGTGTGGACCACTACCCCAATGAGTTGTCAGGCGGGCAGCAGCAGCGCGTGGCCATCGCCCGCGCGCTGGTGGCCGACCCCGCCCTGATCGTGGCCGACGAGCCCACAGGCGATCTGGACCGCACCACAGGGCAGGAGGTGCTCAACCTGCTGCAGCAGTTGCAGAGTGATCTGGGCAAGACCATCGTGATGGTGACGCACGATCCGAAAGCCGCCTCGCGCGCCGGCCGCCTGATCCACCTGGAGAAGGGGGTGCTGGTGCCCGACGACGAGATGCCCCATCAGGCCGGACACTGAACGCGCAGCGCCATGTTCCTGTTCAAGCTGCTGTTGCGCAACGCCTTCAGGCACCGCCTGCGCACCCTGCTGACCATGGTGGGGCTGGTGGTGGCCATCTGCGCCTTCGGGCTGCTGCGCACGGTGGTCGACGCCTGGTACGCGGGCGTGGATGCGTCATCCAGCGCACGGCTGGTGACACGCAGCGCGATCTCGCTGACCTTTCCGCTGCCGCTGAACTACGCCGAACGCATCCGCGCAGTGGAAGGCGTGAAAGCCATCTCCTGGGCCAACTGGTTCGGCGGCATCTACATCACAGAGCGCAACTTCTTCGCGCAGTTCGCGGTGGACCCGGAGAGCTACCTCAAGCTCTACCCCGAGTTCCAGCTCACGGACAGGGAGAAGGCCGAGTTCCTGCGGGATCGCCAGGGTTGCGTGGTCGGCCGCAAGCTGGCGGCCAAGTTCGGCTGGAAGGTGGGCGACACCGTGTCGCTGCGCGGCACGATCTACCCGGGCACCTGGAGTTTCACCATCCGCGGCATCTACCAGGGCCAGGATGCCAAGACGGACGAGCAGCAGATGTTCATCCACTGGAAGCGGCTGTCCGAGGCCGTGCGCGTGAGCGGCGCGCGCAGCAGCGCCGACTACGTGGGCGTGTACATCGTCGGCATCCACAACCCCGATGACGCACCGCAGGTGTCCCGGCGCATCGACACCCTGTTCCACAACTCGCTGGCCGAAACGCTCACCGAAACCGAGAAGGCCTTCCAGCTCAGCTTCGTGTCCATGAGCGAGGCCATCCTGCTGGCCGTGCAGGCCGTGAGCTTCATCATCATCCTGATCATCATGGCCGTGATGGCCAACACGATGACGATGACCGCGCGCGAACGCCTGGCCGAGTACGCCACGCTCAAGGCGCTGGGCTTCAGTCCGGGCTTCGTGGTGCGGTTGCTGTTCGGAGAAAGCCTGCTGATCGCGCTGATCGGCGGCGGGCTGGGCGTGGCGGCCACCTTCCCGGTGGCCAAGGCCTTCGTGGGCGCGGTGGGCACCTTGTTCCCCGTGTTCAATGTGTCGGCCACCACGCTGGCGCTGCAGGTGCTGGCCTGCGTGGTGGTGGGCGTGGTGGCGGCGGCGTGGCCGGCGTGGAAGATGTCGCGCATCGACATCGTTCAGGGCCTGAGGCACGTGGCATGAGGCGGCCGGCATGAAGACGCTGCCCTGGAGCTACATCGCCCGCAACCTGTGGGTGCGCCGCGTGACCACCTTGCTCACGGCTGGCGGCATGGCGCTGGTGGTCTATGTGTTCGCCACAGTGCTGATGATGAGCGAGGGCATCCGCGCCACGCTGGTGGCCACGGGCCAGCCCGACAACGTGATCGTGCTGCGCAAGGGCGCGGGCGCCGAGATCAACTCGCTGATCTCACGCGACCAGGCCGCCGTGATCGAGAGCCTGCCCGGCATGGCCACCGATGGGGACGGGCGCCGCCTGGTGTCGCGTGAACCGGTGGTGCTCAACACGCTGCCCAAGCGCGCCAGCGGCAAGCCCAGCAATGTCACGGTGCGTGGCACATCGCTCTCCGGGCTGGCGCTGCGGCCCCAGGTTCACTTCGTTCAGGGACGCATGTTCCGGCCCGGCACCAGCGAGATCGTGACCGGCCGCGCCGTGGCTTCGGGCTTCGCCGGTGCGGGCCTGGGCGAGACCTTGCGTTTCGCCGGCCGTGACTGGACGGTGGTGGGCGTGTTCGACGCGGGTGGCAGCGGCTTCGATTCGGAGATCTGGGGCGATGCCGACCAGATGATGCAGGCCTTCAGGCGGCAGGTGTTCTCCAGCATGGTGTTCCGGCTGGCCGATCCCTCGGCCTTCGACGAGCTCAAGGCATCGATCGAGAAAGACCCACGGCTCACGCTGGAGGCCAAGCCCGAGCGCCAGTTCTATGCCGAACAGTCGGAAGCCCTGGCCACCTTCATCCGCATCCTGGGCCTGTCGCTGTCGATCATCTTCTCGGTCGGGGCCATCGTGGGCGCGATGATCACGATGTTCGCTTCGGTGGCCTCGCGCGTGGGTGAGATCGGCACGCTGCGCGCGCTGGGTTTCAGACGCGGCGCGGTGCTGTCGGCGTTCATGGCCGAATCGCTGCTGCTCTCACTGGTGGGCGGGGTGATGGGGCTGGCGGCGGCCTCGCTGATGCAGACGGTCAACATCTCCACGGTGAACTTCCAGACCTTCTCCGAGCTGGCCTTCCAGTTCCGCCTCACGCCCGGGATCGTTGTGCAGACCCTGGTGTTCGCGCTGGTGATGGGCCTGCTGGGCGGCTTCGTGCCGGCCTGGCGCGCCGCCCGGCTCAAGATCGTGGATTGCCTGCGTGAAGCCTGAACAGAACGCTCAAGCGCATGGCCAGCCTGGTGCATGCCTCGCACAGCCGGCGTACGATGCCCCCGTGCTGCCCATCGCTCGGCACATCGCATCGAGCGCTGCCTCATGATGGCGGCGCTTTCAGGAGAACATGGATGAGATTGGTGAGTTTCCAGGGGACCGCCTCAGGCGCCATCGAGGTGGGTGTGCTGGCGGATGATGAAAGCGTGGTGTCGCTGCACCGGGCCCTGCCCACGGGCCTGCTGGCTGCACACGAAGGCATGCCCGACGTGATCGCGCGTTGGCCACGGTTGCAGCCGCATGTGCAGACCTTGCTGGGCCAGGCCCCGCATGTCCGCCTGTCCGAGGTGCACTTGCTGGCGCCCGTGCCGCGTCCGCCCAAGCTGCTGGCCATCGGCCTGAACTACCTGGACCACGTCAACGAAAAGATCGTGGGTGATCAGGGCCACGAGGGTCGCGCCTTGCCCGAGCACCAGCTGTGGTTCACCAAGCTGGGCCATGCCATCAACGGCCCCTACGACGACATCGTGCTGCCCAAGGTGTCCGAGCGCACCGACTACGAGGCCGAGCTGGTGGCCGTGATCGGCCAGCGCTGCAAGCATGTGCCGCGCGAACGCGCACACGAGGTGGTGTTCGGCTACTGTGTGGGCAACGACGTGTCCGTGCGTGATTGGCAGAAGCGTACCTCTCAGTGGACGCTGGGCAAATCCTTCGACACGCACGCGCCTTTCGGCCCCTGGCTGACCACGGCCGACGAGTTGGGCGGTGATCCGCACGCGCTGGACCTGCGCTGCTGGGTCAATGGCGAGTTGCGCCAGCAGAGCAACACCAGCCTGATGATCCACGACGTGTGGGCACAGATCGCGCTGCTCAGCCAGGCGATGACGCTGGAGCCGGGCGACGTGATCTACACCGGCACCTGCAGCGGCGTGGGCGCGGCCTTCGATCCGCCCAAGTTCCTGCGCGCGGGTGATGTGGTGCGTGTGGAGATCGACAAGCTGGGCGCCATCGAGGCGCGTTGCGTGGACGAGGCCTGAGTCGTCAGCCCGGTTCAGCCCGCATCGCCAGTCAGACGGTGCTCCAGCGGGATCAGTGATTCCAGCACGGCCTGCACGAAGGCGGTGACCGTGGGTGTGAGCTCGGTCAACCGGTCGGCGCGGCCTTCTTCCACCGCCTGCAGGATCAGCTCGGTGATGCCGCCCACCACGGCCATGGCCAGGGTGGGATCCAGCGGGCGCTTGTGAGGCTCGCGCAGGCGGGCGATGTCCACCTGCATGCGCAGAAAGTCGGCGAAGGTGCGCTGCACGCTGCGCCGGGCCTGCAGGCCAGCCGGCCCCAGGGCATACAACTCGATGAACAGCGTGCGCAGCAGGGCAGGCTGGGCCTGCAGGTTGCCCAGGTAGCTGCGCGTGACCTGTTCCAGCTGCTGCACCCAGTCGGCCTCGTGGTCGTAGCCGGCGGCGATCACGGCCAGGGTTTGCTGGCTCATCGTGTCGCACAGCGCCAGCAGGCAGGCTTCCTTGCTTTCGAACTGCTCGTAGAAGGTGCGCTTGGACACGTGCGCGCGCGCCACCACATCGGCCACGGTGGTGTCGGCATAGGCCTTCTCGGCCAGGGTGGCGGCCATGGCCTCGATCAGCCGCAGGCGTTGCGGGGGCGAAGCGGTGGCAGCAGGGGAGGGCGCGTCGGCGGTCATCAGGCCCTGATGGTACTTGACCGTACCTGCGCGGCGCTGGTACCCTTGCGTACCGAATTGGTACTCAAGGGTACCAATGATCGACACCCAAAGTAGAAGATCGAAGCGTTACCGAGGAGTCGCCACCATGATCCAGATCACCCGTCCAGTCCGCCTGGCCTTGTCCGCCACCTTGCTGGCTGGCGCCGCCGGGGGCCTGCATGCCCAGAGCGCGGCGGCCGCCGCCACGGCGCACACCACCGTGCCCATCACCTTCCCCTGCCAGGCCACCACCTGCGACGGCGAACTGTGGCTGCCGGTGGGCGCCGCCAAGCCACCCGTGATCCTGATGGCCCATGGTTTCGGCGCGCTCAGGGACTGGGGCCTCAAGCCCTATGCCGAGCGCTTCGTGCAGGCCGGCTTCGCGGTGCTCCGATTCGATTACCGTGGCTTCGGCAAGAGCGGCGGCCAGCCGCGCCGCGTGGTCGACGGCAAGGCGCACATCAAGGATTGGTCCAGCGCCATCGACGCGGTGCGCCAGCGCAGCGATGTCGACGGCAAGCGCCTGGGCATCTGGGGCTCTTCTTACAGCGGTGGGCAGGTGCTGCAGGTGGCGGCCGACCGGCCCGAGGCCGTCAAGGCCGTGAGCGCGCAGGTGCCCTTCGTCAGCGGGTTCCAGAGCAGCCTGACCTTCCCGCTGAAGTACCAGCCCGTGGCGGGCTGGTACGCGCTGCGCGATCTGATGCGCAGCGACAACGAGACGCCCCTGTACGTGCCCACCATCGCGGCCGGGCAGTTTTCCGCCTTGATCTGCCCCGAGTGCGCCGAGGGCTACAAGAAGCTGGTGCCCCCCGGCACACCGGAATCCGAGAACCAGGTGGCGGCCCGCGTGTTCCTGAGCCTGCCCTTCTTTGCCCCGGGCCGCGCGGCCGACCGCATCCAGGCGCCTACGCTGATCGTGGCATCAGAGAAGGACGGGCTTATCCCGGTCAAGGGTGTGCGCGAAGTGGCGGCCAAGCTCAAGCGCGGCGAGTACCTGGAGCTGGCCGGGGCCGATCACTTCTCGCCCTACACCGGCCCGGTGTTCGAGCAGGTGGTGGCACGCCAGACGGCCTTCTTCAAGAAAGCGTTGCTGGATTGAAATGACCCGTGACGGTGCGGTCCCGGCCTTCGTGCTTGGCCCGCAGCAGGGCGTGGCGGGCACGCGTCAGCGTGGCGTCCATGTCCTCGCCTTCCTGCCACACTACCAGGCCGGCCGAGAAGGTCACCTTCACGCCCAGGCGCGCGACGCTCAGGTCCTGTCCGGCCAGCCGGTCGCGCAGCCGCTCCAGGCCCAGCAGAGCCTGTTCGGGCTCGGTGTCGGTGAACAGCACCAGCAGTTCTTCGCCGCCCCAGCGCCCGATCACATCGGTCTGCCGGAACACCTCGGTGGCGATGCGCGACACGGCCACCAGCGCCTCGTCGCCCACGGCATGGCCGAAACGCTCGTTGACGCGCTGGAACTGGTCCAGGTCGATCAGCCCCAGGCTCATGGGCAGGTCGGCGCGTTCCGACCGCTTGGCGTGCTGGTTCATCAGCTCCGTCATGTGGCGGGTGTTGAACAGGCCGGTGAGCGGATCGCGGGTGGCCAGCTGTTCCATGCGGGCCAGCGTGGTCGCCATGGTGCTCTGCTGCTCGCTGAGCTCTTCGTGCTTCACGCTGAAGTGGTGGATGGCCTGGCCCAGCACCAGCATGAACAGGCAGGCCAGCAGGCCATTGGTGCCATCGCGCACGGAGTCGAAGCCTTGCGTGCCGGTGCTCCACAGGCCGAGCATGGCCAGCGCCAGCAGGCCGCAGGCCGACAGGCTCACGGTGGTGACCTGGCGCGGTGAATGGGTGAACAGGCCCAGCGCCACGGCCAGGCACAGCAGCTGCAGCGCGGCGTTTCGCGCCAGCGGTACTGCGGCATAGATGACCACGATCACCACGATGGCGCCCAGCAGGGCCCCCACGGGCAAACGTCGTTCAGACGGGGGATCGGATGTGATCATGAAGACACCACCTGGTTGCGGCCGTTCGCCTTTGCCGTGCGCAAGGCCTGTTCGGCCCGCTCCAGCATCTGGTGGATGGTTTCTCCCGTGCGGTAGCGTGTGACCCCGGCCGAGCAGTTCACAGGCACCCAACGACCTTCACGGTAGAAACCGAGCTTGGTGTACAGCTTTTCCTTCAGGCGCTCCAGCGAGCGTGCGCCGCCAGCCAGGTCCGTTTCCGGCATCAGCACCATGAACTCTTCGCCGCCCCAGCGACCCATCACGTCGGACGCCCGCAGGTGCGCAGTGGACAGGTGGCCGACCTGGCGCAGCACCTCGTCGGCGCGGGCGCGGCCCAGCTCCTGGTTGATGCGCTCGAAGTGGTCCAGGTCGAGCAGGGCGATGCTGAACTGCCGGCCCTGACGCGAATGGCGCAGGATCTCCACGTCCAGCAGGTGCAGCATGTGGCGGTGGTTGGCCAGGCCGGTCAGGGCATCCTTGGTGGTCAGTGTTTCCAGCCGGGCCAGGGTCTGCCGCAGTTCGGTGCGCTGGCGGGCATGGGTCTGCAGGACGGCATGGGCCCGCGAGGCCACGGCGGCCAGGGCGGGCAAGCCCAGGGCGGCCACGCCCAGGTCCACAGCCTCCTGCGCCAGGTTCAGGCCCTGCAGCGAGAGCAGCGCCATCATCGCGGCGGCCATCGACAGCACCACCAGCAGCGCCCCCGCGCTGACCAGGGTCTGGCGGGGCGTGAGGCGGTGCATGCCGTGCACCAGCACCACAGCGGCCAGTGGGAGCAGGGCACCACGGCCCAGGTCCACACGCACATACGCCAGCGCGATGCCCAGCAGCCCAAGGGCCACCAGCGGCATCGTCAGCGCCGGGTCCTCGAATTTGGCGGACCACCCGCTGCGGATCAAGGCGATGCCAGCGGCCAGCACCACCACGTCGTAGGCCAGCAAGGGGGCCATGTCCTCCAGTGTCACGAGCCCGAACACGACCCCCAGGGCGCGCGCCAGGTCGAGGGCCAGGAACAGCGCGCCCACCCGCAGCAGGCGCGTCAGCCAGAGACGTTGTTCGGGCGCGTCGCCCAGCAGCCAGTCTGCCCAGTGCGGGGCGGAGGGGCTGGCTGGCGCGAAAACGGCTGTGTCCATGGGAAGCGCGGTGCGGGAGCGTGGATTTCCTGTTTTCGGAGTGTGAGGCCCCGGACTTGAGTGCCTCAGGGGCAAACACCTGACCGGGTTTCCCCCAGCGTCCGACGTATGATGGTCGGTTGCCTTGCCAGATTCGACAGTGCGCCCGACGATGCCCCGCCCCGACACCCCTCCTGTTTCCGCGCCCGCCCCAGCGCCTTCCCCCAAGGGCGAGGCGCCGACCATCCAGATCCGTGGGGCGCGCACCCACAATCTGAAAAACATCGACCTTGATCTGCCACGCCACCAGCTGGTCGTGATCACCGGGCTGTCGGGATCGGGCAAGTCCAGCCTGGCTTTCGACACGCTGTACGCCGAAGGCCAGCGCCGCTATGTGGAAAGCCTGAGCGCCTACGCCCGCCAGTTCCTGCAGCTGATGGACAAGCCCGATGTCGACGTGATCGAGGGCCTGTCGCCCGCGATCAGCATCGAGCAGAAGGCCACCAGCCACAACCCGCGATCCACCGTCGGCACCGTCACCGAGATCCACGACTACCTGCGCCTGCTCTACGCCCGCGCGGGCACCCCCTTCTGCCCGGACCACGCCATCCCGCTGCAGGCCCAGAGCGTGAGCCAGATGGTCGACGCCGTGCTGGCCCTGCCCGAGGACACCAAGCTGATGATCCTGGCGCCCGTGCTGCGCGACCGCAAGGGCGAGCACGCCGAGCTGTTCGCGGAGATGCAGTCGCAGGGCTATGTGCGCTTCCGCATCGATGGCCAGATCACCGAGGTGGCCGATCTCAAGCCCCTGGTCAAGAACGAGAAGCACGACATCGACGTCGTGATCGACCGGGTGAAGGTCAAGGCCGACATCACCCAGCGCCTGGCCGAAAGCTTCGAAGCCGCCCTGCGCATGGCCGATGGCCGTGCGCTGGCGCTGGAGATGGACACCGGCAAGGAGCACCTGTTTTCGGCCAAGTTCGCCTGCCCGGTGTGCAGCTACTCGCTGGCCGAACTCGAGCCGCGCCTGTTCTCGTTCAACTCGCCCGTGGGGGCCTGTCCCAGCTGCGACGGCCTGGGACAGGTCATCGCCTTCGACCCGCAGCGCGTGGTGGCCTTCCCCAGCCTCAGCCTGGGCAGCGGCGCCGTCAAAGGCTGGGACCGCCGCAACCCCTACACCTACTCGTTGCTGCAAAGCCTGGGCAAGCACTACGGTGTCGACATCGAAGAGCCCTTCGAAGAGCTGCCGCCCGATTTCCAGCAGGTGATCCTGCACGGCTCGGCCCCGGTCGAGATCGAGTTCACCTACGAGGCCGACGGCCCCGCCGGCAAGAAGCGCAAGGTCAAGCGCACGCACGCCTTCGAAGGCATCATCCCCAACTTCGAACGGCGCTTCAAGGAGACGGACTCATCCGCCGTGCGTGAAGAACTGGGCCGCTACCAGCAGCCCAAGGCCTGCCCGGAGTGCGATGGCACTCGCCTGCGCCGCGAGGCCCGCCACGTCAAGCTGCACGACGCCGACACCGGCGAGACCCGTGCCATCTACGAGATCGGCCACAGCACCCTGGCCGAGGCCTTCCGCTACTTCGAAGGCCTGCACCTGGTGGGCGCCAAGGCCGAGATCGCCGCCAAGGTGGTGCACGAGATCCGCTCGCGCCTGCGCTTCCTGAACGACGTGGGCCTGAACTACCTCAGCCTGGACCGCAGCGCCGACACCCTGTCGGGCGGCGAGGCCCAGCGCATCCGCCTGGCCAGCCAGATCGGCTCGGGCCTCACGGGCGTGATGTATGTGCTCGACGAGCCCAGCATCGGCCTGCACCAGCGCGACAACGACCGCCTGATCGGCACGCTCAGGCACCTGCGCGACCTGGGCAACAGCGTGATCGTGGTCGAGCATGATGAAGACATGATCCGCGCCGCCGACCACGTGGTCGACATGGGCCCCGGAGCCGGCGTGCACGGAGGGCGCGTGCTGGCGCAGGGCACGCCCCAGCAGGTCACCGACAACGAGAACAGCCTGACCGGCCGCTACCTGGCCCAGGCGCTGCGCATCGAGGTGCCGGGCAAGCGCCACCCGCTGACGGACGAGACCCCGCGCCTGCGCATCGTCAACGCACGTGGCCACAACCTCAAGGGCGTCACGGCCGAGATCCCCGTGGGCCTGCTGACCTGCGTCACCGGCGTGTCCGGATCGGGCAAGTCCACCCTGGTCAACGACACGCTGTATGCCGCCGTGGCCCGCAAGCTCTACCAGAGCCACCTCGAGCCCGCACCGCACGACGAGATCGAAGGCCTGGAGCTGTTCGACAAGGTCATCAACGTCGACCAGTCTCCCATCGGCCGCACGCCGCGCAGCAACCCGGCCACCTACACGGGCCTGTTCACGCCCATCCGCGAGCTGTTCGCCGACGTGCCCACGGCCCGCGAGCGCGGCTACGGGGCAGGGCGCTTCTCCTTCAACGTGGCCGGTGGCCGCTGCGAGGCCTGCCAGGGCGACGGCGTCATCAAGGTGGAGATGCACTTCCTGCCCGACGTGTACGTGCCTTGCGACACCTGCCACGGCAAGCGCTACAACCGCGAGACGCTGGAGGTGCTCTACAAGGGCAAGAACATCCACGAGGTGCTCGACCTCACGGTGGAAGACGCCCTGGCCTTCTTCAGCGCCGTGCCTGCCATTGCCCGCAAGCTGCAGACCCTGATGGACGTCGGCCTGGGCTACATCCGCCTGGGCCAGAGCGCCACCACCCTGTCGGGCGGCGAGGCGCAGCGCGTCAAGCTGGGCCTGGAGTTGTCCAAGCGCGACACCGGCCGCACGCTGTACATCCTGGATGAGCCCACCACCGGGCTGCATTTTCACGACATCGCCTTGTTACTCAAGGTGTTACACCAGCTGCGCGACGCCGGCAATACCATCGTGGTCATCGAACACAATCTGGACGTGATCAAGACGGCCGACTGGCTGATCGACATGGGCCCGGAGGGGGGTTCCGGCGGTGGCCAGCTGCTGCTGGCCGGCACGCCCGAGGCCCTGGTCGAGCACCCGGGCAGCCACACCGGCCGTTACCTCAAGCCCTTGCTGGCCGGTCGCTGATCCATCCTCCGTGCTGACAGGTCTTTCCCCTGGCCTGTCCCCGCCGATTTGTGTCACAGTCAAGCGGGGGATGACAACAGCAGTAGCAGTATTGAGGAGAGCCCATGCCTGACAGGCCGACAGCCGGGCCGGGGGACGATCCCCGGGCGCTGAAGGAAGAAGTGGCGGCGCTGCGCGCGCAGATCGCCAACATGCAGACCGAACTGGAGGTGCTGGCCAGCCTCAGCCGAAACGTGCCGGGCGTGCTCTACGTGCTCGAACCGGATCACCGCGGGCTGCCCAGCGTCGTCTACTGCAGCGATGGCGTGCGCGACATCCTGGGCATCGCGCCCGACGAATGGAAGTCGAGCTTCGAGTCCGCTTACGAACACGTCTACCCCGCAGACCGCTCCATGGTCCGCGTGCTGTGTGAATCGGCCATGAAGGCATCCGACCCGGCCGAGTTCGAGTTCCGCGTGGTGCTGGGAGACAAGGGTGTGCGCACCGTGGCCGGCCGGGCCATGTCCGGCTGCCAGATCAACGGGCGCTTCGTGCGCGTGGGCTACATCCATGACGTCACCGAAGAAAAGCTCTACCGCAGCGCCACTGTGCAGGTGCAGGCGGCCGAGCAGGCCAGCGCCGCCAAATCAGAGTTCCTCTCGCGCATGAGCCATGAGCTGCGCACGCCGCTCAACGCCATCCTGGGCTTTGCCCAGTTGCTCAAGATGCCTGAAAGCGAGCCGCTCACCAGCGGCCAACGACAGAAGATCGAGGTGATGGAGCAGGCCGGACAGCATCTGCTGGCCGTGATCAACGACGTGCTGGATCTCTCGCGCATCGAATCAGGACGGTTGCCGCTGTCGCTGGAACCGGTGTCCAGCCGCGCTGCCTTCGAGCATGCGCTGGACCTGGTCGGCAGCCTGGCCGCCGAGAGCGGCGTGCACCTGCAGCCTTGCGATGAATGCGATGACCTGACCGTGCTGGCCGACCGCCTGCGGCTGCAGCAGGTGCTGGTCAACCTGCTGTCCAACGGCGTCAAGTACAACCGCCGGGGCGGCCATGTGCGTGTGCAGGCACGCCGCGAGGGCGAGCGCGTGATGCTGGAGGTCAGCGATACCGGCCGCGGCATGACCGAAGACCAGCAGGCTCACCTGTTCGAGCCCTTCAACCGCCTGGGTGCCGAGCAGACCGGCGTCGAGGGCTCGGGCATCGGTCTGGTCATCGTCAAGCGCCTGCTGCAGGTGATGGATGGCGACCTGGAGGTGCACAGCACGCCCGACGAAGGCACGCGCATGCGCTGCTGGCTGCCCGTGGCCACGGCCCCCGTGCTGGCGCGTCAGCCTCTGGCGGCCGACGAGCCGTCCCTCCTGGATGAGGGCATCGACGACCCCGACGGCCACCCCCGCCTGGAGGTGCTCTATGCCGAGGACAACCAGATCAACATCGACCTGGTCACCGAGATCCTGTCGCTGCTGCCCTGGTGCCGCGTGACGGTGGCGCACAACGGCACCGAAGCCCTGGCCGCCGTTCGCCGCCGCCGTCCCGACCTGCTGCTGCTGGACATGCAGCTGGGCGACATGAGCGGGTTCGACGTGGTGCGCCTGCTAGACCAGGATGTCGAGACCACGGGCATCCCCAGGGTGGCCCTGTCGGCCGACGCCATGCCCGACACCATCCGCCGTGCCCAGGCCTGGGGTTTCAAGGCCTACCTGACCAAGCCGCTGGACGTGACGCAGCTGATCTCGACGGTCGAACTGCTGTCGCAAGAGGTGGCGGCGGCACGAGCGTGAAGCGTCACGGGGACGTCACGTGGCCATGAAACCGAGATCGTGCGTGGATGAGTTGAAGTTGCCCAGGTTGGGCAGGATGCCACTGAGATCGCCGGCCGACAGGCCCATCCACTTACCGAGCGTGTAGGCGTACTGGTCCACCGAGGTCGATGGCAGCATGGCGCCGTTCTGCAGCAGGTCGGGACTGTCGTACTGGTTGTTGGTGTTGCCGGTGGCCAGTTGCGGGTAGGTGCCATACACCTCCCGGCCGTTCACCGCCCCACCCATGATGAGATGGTGGCTGCCCCAGCCATGGTCGGTGCCATCGCCGTTGTTGGCCAGGTTGCGGCCAAACTCTGACGCGGTGAAGGTGGTGACCTGATTGCGCATGTCGCCGCTGGGCATCTGGCCAAGCACGCGGTCGAAGTAGGCCAAGGCATGGTTCAGCTGTGCCATGCGCTCGCTGTGCTCCTGGTTCTGGATGGCGTGTGTGTCAAAGCCACCCAGTGTCACCATGAACACCTGGCGCCGCATGCCCAGGTTGCCTGTCCGGTTGGCATCGATCAGACGGGCCACCATCTGGAACTGCAATGCCAGGGAGTTGAAGCGCGCCGCGCCGGTGTTGGGGCTGAGGTAGCTCAGCATCGGGTCGATCCACGGATTGGCATTGCCAGGTGTGGCCCAGGGCGCGGAGCCGTTCGTGCTGCTCAGAGGCGGCAGGATGGGCCCGATCAGGGATTGAATGGCCATGCTGCGTTGCGCCACCGCTTGGTGGTCGGCCCAGAAGAGGTTGTCTGCCGTGCCGGTGCTCATCACCTCGGCCATGGCGCTGCGCAGCGAGGAACTGCCCAACACCGACCCCCAACCGCCCAGGTCGAGCAGCCCCATCGCGCCCACCTGCAAGGCCTGCACCTGTGCGCCCGACAACCAGATGCCATTGCTGCCAGGAGACAGGCAGGTGAAGGAGCGCTGTGCCAGCCCTGCCGCCGCGCCCAGCCCGGTGGCATTGCCCGACATCAGCAGGTCGCCCATGCGGCCGCCCCAACCATTGTCGGCACCTTCAGGCGAGAACGATTGCCAGGTCGATTGCTGGTCGTTGTGCGAGAACAGCTTGGCCGGCCGCGGTGCCACTTCACCGAGATACTCCGCCTTGGTCAGACGGCGCTTGAGCGGGCCCACGTTGGCCAGCACGGCCACGCGGCCAGCCTGATGAAGGCCTTGAACATCCGTCAGCAGCGGATGCATCGCGAACTGGCGTGATGCATGCGCCGCACGGCCCGAATGGCCGATGGGCAGAACACCGCCCAGACGTGCCGGCGAGCCGGCCTCTGCCTGGGTGTTGGCGGCCGTGCCCGCAGGCAGCAGGGCGATCGATGTGCCTGATCCGGCGGAGCCACGCGCCATCGGGTCGCGTTGGTTCACATAGTGTGTCCATGAGTCGCTGTCGGTGGGTACCACGGTGTTGTAGGCATCGTTGCCTCCCGCCAGGAACACACAGACCAAGGCCTTGTAGTCGCCCTGGGCGGCCTGGGCCGACGCGTGGCCCAGCATGGACAGGCTCATGCCCAGCGGGGCTGCAGCGCCCAGAGAACCCAGTGCGGCGGCGTGCCGCAGAAAGGCGCGGCGGCTGGCTTGTTGGCTCATGTTGATGACCTTATTGCTGGACGATGTAGGAGGGGGACAGTGCGATCAGCGCCACGGCGGCGGCGGCCCGCCGGCGCTTTTGCTGGTCGGTGCCGCGCGGCATCGCGCCCACGGCGGTGACCACGCGCTCGTTCAGGGCCCCGCTCAGCGTGCCTCCGACCAGGCGGCGCGCGGCTTCATCGACCAGCCGTTGCGGGCGGGCGCTGTCGCTGCCATCGTCCAGGGCTTGGAGCACACTGAGGTTGAACTGGATATCGGGCTTGCCGGTTTGTGGGTTGGTCTCGCCCCAACCTTGATCCAGGGCACTGGTGATGAAGTTGGCATAGCCGAGCACCGAGGTTTCATTGGTGATCTGCATTTCCGGGGCGACGAGTTGCAAGGTGCCCAACTGGCTGCGCGGAGGCTTGTAGCCAGGGCGGTAGAAGTTGAAGACCGAAGGCGAACGCATCGGTGTCTGACCCAGGGCGTAGGCGGGGTCGTCCGTGCTTGATGCGTAATAGAAGGGGGCTGCGTTCTGGGCAGATTGCAGCGTGCCGTACATCGTCGAGCTGTGTGGGATGGCGCGCAGCAGCTGGGTCATGCGAAGCACGGGCTCGCGCAGCTTGCCGTAGGTGGCCATGCTGACGGCCGTGGAGGGCGAGCGCGCCTCCGCATCCAGCAAGATGGCCTTGACCACGGAGCGCAGGTTGCCATTGCTGCCGCGGAACGCAGCGCTCACCCGCGCCACGTACGCGGGGCTCGGATTGCTGGTCACCAGGCGCTGGATCAGCTGTTTGCTGATGAAGGGCGCCGTGTTGGGGTGGGTGGCCAGGCGGTCCAGGGCCAGGCGCAGGCTGAGGGCCGGGTTGGCCGTCGTCTGCGCCGGGATGGTGATTCCCAGGAAGCGCTTCTCGCTGGTGGAGTGCGCCTCGGCGTAGCCGCTCATGGGCATCCTGCTCTGCAGGGAGAAGTCGTTGCACCCTGTCGAGGGCCAGAAGCAGCGCCACCATTCGGCGTTGTTGCCTGCCGGACGGTGCCAGCTCCAGCCTGTGAACACCTTGGCCAGACCGCGCACATCGTCAGAGGTGTAGGTTTCGACGGGCTGACCGTTGACCAGCTTGGGGCTGCCATCGTCGTTGAGTTCGTACAGGCCAATGGAGAACAGCTGCATCACTTCTCGCGCGAAGTTCTCGTCCGGGATACGGCCGCTGATCGGGTCTTCCTTGCGGTTCTGCAACGTCGAGAGGTACACGCCCATGGCTGGGTGCAGCGCCACGCCCTCCAGCAGCTCACGGTAGGAGCCGGTGCTGCGTTCGGTCAGCATGTCCATGTAGCTGGCTACCAGGCGGGCGTTGTCTGCCAATGTCGAGTCCATCGTCGACACCACGAAAATCTGCGACAGGGCATAGGCCACACGCTGGCGCAATTGGGCCGGATCCTGCACGGCATGGGTCCACCAGGTGTACGGAATGTCTTGCGCGCGCGCCTTGTCGGCATTCATCCTGGCGACCGATGCATCCACCGTGGCCACGTGCGAGACCGAGATGCCGGCGTCGAGCTGGGCATCGATCCAGCCTGCATAACCCAGGGACTGCACATTGGCCACGGAGGCTTGCGTGGCCCCGAAGCTCGCCTGAACGAGAAAGCGATGTGCGTCCCGTGCGCTGATGGCCGTGGTCTGGCCAGTGACGTTCGAGCCACTGCCACCTGATTCAGAGGCGGCTTGACCTGAGGTACTTCCGCCCGTGCTGGCGCTGCTTCCGCCGCCGCCACCACCGCCACCACCGCAGGCGCTGAGAACGCTCGCGGCCACTGCCGCGATCACCGCCATGCGCGCGGCAGCCCATCCCATCCACTTCATGCACGCCACCAATCCGAACAATCGACCCACTGAAACCCTGGGGCGTTCGTTCAAATTCTTGGGTACTGCCTAGTGAACGCCTCCGACCGGTATCGGCGCGATGCTCCGTGTTTTCAAGCAGTCCAGGGGTAACGTGCCGTGCGCTAAATCACGGCACACATCAAAGGTTTGGGTGACAAGTTGTAAGGCCCCGCGTGCTGTAGGAAGCACGCTGACAAAGCGGGCGAAAACGCCCTACAGATTGGGTGACAGAGCCCGTTCGGCTTCGGTGATGCTCAGGCCCGTGTGCTCGGCCCAGTCTTCCAGCTGATCACCGGAGATCTTGCCCACGTTGAAGTAATCGGCCTCGGGGTGGGCCATGTAGAAGCCACTCACGCTGGCCGCCGGCATCATCGCCAGGCTTTCCGTCAGGTGCATGTGCACATCGTGCGCATCGAGCACCTTGAACATCTCGCGCTTGACGGTGTGATCGGGGCAGGCCGGGTAACCCGGAGCCGGGCGGATGCCGCGGTACTGTTCCTTGATCAGCTCGGTGTTGCCCAGCTGCTCCTGCTCGGCATAGGCCCAGAACTCCTTGCGCACGCGCTCGTGCATGCGCTCGGCAAAGGCTTCGGCCAGGCGGTCGGCCAGGGCCTTGAGCATGATGGCGGAGTAGTCGTCATGGCGGGCCATGAACTCCGCTTCCTTCTTCTCGATGTTCAGGCCGGCCGTCACGGCGAACAGGCCGATGTAGTCGGGCTTGCCACCCGCATCAGTGCGCGGCGCGATGAAATCGGCCAGGCTGCGGTTGGGACGCCGCACGCCATTGACCACGGGGCGCTCGGTCTGCATGCGCAGCGGCGCCCACTTCATCAGCACCTCGCTGCGGGTCTCGTCGCGGTAGACCTCGATCACGTCGTCGTTGACGGTGTTGGCCGGGTACAGGGCGATCACGCCATGCGCCGCCAGCCAGCGGCCTTCCACGATCTTCTTGAGCATGGCCTGGGCGTCGGCGTAGACGCGCGTGGCTTCTTCACCCACCACCTCGTCCTTGAGGATGGCGGGGAAAGGACCGGCCAGGTCCCAGGTCTGGAAGAAGGGGCCCCAGTCGATGTAGGGGGCCAGCTCGCCCAGGTCGTAGTTCTTGAACACGCGCCGGCCCAGGAACTTGGGCGCCTCGGGCGTGTGGGCCGACCAGTCCACCGGCGTCTTGTTGGCGCGCGCCTCGGCCAGCGACACCATGGGCGTGGCCTTCTTGTTGGCGTGCTGCTGGCGCACTTTCTCGTAGTCGGCGTTCAGCTCGGCGATGTAGGCGGTCTGGCGCTCGGGGCTGAGCAGCTCGGAGCACACCCCCACGGCGCGCGACGCATCGGGCACGTACACCACCGGCCCGCTGAAGTTGGGCGCGATCTTCACGGCTGTGTGCACGCGCGAGCACGTGGCGCCGCCGATCAGCAGCGGCAACTGGCGCGTGCGGAAGTACTCGTCGCGCTCCATCTCGCCGGCCACGTACTGCATCTCTTCCAGGCTGGGCGTGATCAGGCCCGACAGGCCGATGATGTCGGCGCCTTCTTCCTTGGCCTTGGCCAGGATGTCGGCGCAGGGCACCATCACGCCCATGTTCACCACCTCGAAGTTGTTGCACTGCAGGACGACGGTGACGATGTTCTTGCCGATGTCGTGCACATCGCCCTTGACGGTGGCGATCACGATCTTGCCCTTGGCCTTGGCATCGCCGCCTGCCGCGATCAACTGCTTCTTCTCTTCTTCGATGTAGGGCAGCAGGTGGGCCACGGCCTGCTTCATCACGCGGGCGCTCTTGACCACCTGCGGCAGGAACATCTTGCCTGCGCCGAACAGATCGCCCACGGTGTTCATGCCGGCCATCAGCGGGCCTTCGATCACGTGCAGCGGGCGGCCACCGCCGGCCTTGATCTTCTGCCAGGCCTCTTCGGTGTCAAGCACGATGAAATCCGTGATGCCGTGCACCAGCGCGTGGCTCAGGCGGTGCTCCACGGTGGCCGGCTCTTCAGCCGTGCCGCGCCAAGCCAACTTGGCGCTGTCGTCCTTGGCCGTGCCCTTGACCTGTTCGGCAATCGCCAGCAGGCGCTCGGTGGGTGTCTGGCTGGTGTCGTCGCCCTCGCGGTAGATGGGCTGGCGATTGAGCACCACGTCTTCCACGCGCTCGCGCAGTTGTGCGTCGAGGTTGTCGTACACGCCGACCATGCCGGCGTTGACGATGCCCATGTCCATGCCTGCCTGGATGGCGTGGTACAGGAACACGGTGTGGATGGCCTCGCGCACCGGCTCGTTGCCGCGGAAGCTGAAGCTCACGTTCGACACGCCGCCGCTGATCTTGGCGCCCGGCAGGTTCTGCTTGATCCAGCGCGTGGCGTTGATGAAGTCGACCGCGTAGTTGTCGTGCTCTTCGATGCCGGTGGCCACGGCGAAGATGTTCGGGTCGAAGACGATGTCCTCGGGCGCGAAGCCCACCTCGTCGACCAGGATGCGGTAGGCGCGCTCGCAGATCTCGGTCTTGCGGGCGTAGGTGTCGGCCTGACCGACCTCGTCGAAGGCCATCACCACGCTGGCCGCGCCATAGCGCTTGATCAGGCGCGCCTGGCGCTTGAACTCGGCCTCGCCTTCCTTCAGCGAGATCGAGTTGACGATGCCCTTGCCCTGCACGCACTTGAGGCCCGCCTCGATCACGTCCCACTTGGACGAGTCGATCATGATGGGCACGCGCGCGATCTCCGGCTCGCCGGCGATCAGGTTCAGAAAGCGCACCATGGCCGCCTTGCTGTCCAGCATGGCCTCGTCCATGTTGATGTCGATGACCTGGGCGCCGTTCTCCACCTGCTGGCGGGCCACCGACAGCGCATCCTCGAAGCGGCCTTCCAGGATCATGCGGGCGAAGGCCTTGGAGCCCGTCACGTTGGTGCGCTCGCCCACGTTCACGAAGAGCGTACCCTGGCCGATGTGGACCGGCTCCAGGCCGGACAGGCGCATGGGGGGCGGGGTGGGAACAGCTTGAGAGGGCGAAGCGGGGACGGTCATCCGCCGATTTTACCGGGGAGGCGCCGGCCTTGCCGATCTTCCTTGGGGCCGCGTCTTGTCACAGGCCGCCATCGCTGAGGACCAGGGCCACCGCCTCGGCGCGTGAGCCCACCTGCAACTTGTCATACAACTTGTCGAGCTGGTTGCGGATGGTGGCCGGGCTGCGGCCCCGCAACTGGGCGATCTCCTGGTTGCTCCGCCCCGCAGCCAGCCAGCCCAGCAGATCCCGCTCGATGGCTGTCAACCGGTAGGGCGCATAATCTTGGGCTTGCGAAGGCGCGTACAGCCTGCACAGGGCCCCATGCAGCAGGGGACACAACAGGCTCAGCATGACGATGATGTGCGGGCGTTCCAGATCGGTGGGCACCTGCGCGAAGCTGAAGTACGAGGCCATGGCGCCGGACAGATCAGGCACGCCGTGCACGGCCAATCGCCCCAGTCCCAGGGACTCGATCTCCTGAATTTCGCGAGGCGACAGGCGCTCACGGTCCGCCGGAAGGTCGATCACCTCGGCCTGCCGGCTGCCCAGCCAGCGCTCGATCACCGGCCGCTCGCGGATGTTGATGTCGTCCGGGATGCGCTGCAGCAGCCAGGGCGGGTAGCGCACGCCGATGCGGTGGCGGATGTGGAGGTGGTCAAAGCGACGCTGGCCGATCACCGCCAGCAGCATGCCATGGGGCAGCAGCGCCGCCACGTGCTGCTCGACCAGTTGCTCGAAGCCGTCGGCACCCTCGACTCGGGCCGCCGCCTGCGCGAACCGCGCGAACCTGATCGCTTGCTCATCGCTCAATTCCATGCGGCGTCCCGTGTGCTTCCTGTCGTGCTTCTTCCGGACGCCACTGTATCGCCAGGCTGGAGCGCTAGGGAATCAGGTCGATCGAGGCCGTCAGGGCCACTTGGCGACGCGCGACCCGGTCTGTGATCACGGCATGCACCTGGTACCGGCCGATGGCATCGGTGTGATCGAATGTCGTCGCGAGGCTGGCGTGACCCAGTTGCACCTGTCCATCGGGCGAGGGCCGATCGCCCAGCGGGCCGGTGCCTCCGGGCGTCACACGGCCTTCGGGCGTGACCATGTTGAAGCGCACGGTGAGGTCGCAGGCGCCCTGCGCATTGGCCTGGCAACCATGGTAGAGAACGCTGGCGGTGAGCTTCTCGCCCCGGCGCACTTTGTCTGTGCTTTTCAACTGTGGGGGCGTCGGGCGCGCCCATGCGCGCCTGAACGCGTCGCCATCGTTGCTCAGGACCAGCATGGCACCCAGGTTGCCGTTCGAGCGCATCTCCGGCCTGTCGGGCAGTGGCTTGCCATCGAGGGTGACCCAGCCGGCATGGCTGATCAGCGGGGCAGCCAGTGCGCAGGTCAGCAGCCGCAGGGCTGTCTGTAGGCCACGGCGTGGTAGGGGTTGTCGATGCAGGGGGCGGGCTGACCGCATGGCGTCTCTCCTGTTTGAATGAGGACACCAGCATGGCCGTGCTGCCGGGCGCAAGGATGGGACATTCGTCCTATCGGAACCCTGGCCGGATCTGTCAGGGGTGAGTGCTCAGGCCAGCGCTGCTCAGGAAGGTGTCTTCGATCTGCAGCGAACTGCGGTGGCCCACGTCTGCGCGGTGTGCCGCCAGCCATCCCTCGGCCGCCTGACGCCCCAGGGCATGCAACTGCTGCAGGAAAGCCCAGTCGGTGTTGAACTTGCTGGAGGCGTTGTAGGGCATCAATCCATCGTCGTCGGCCACCATGTGCAGTCGCAGGTCCTTGTAGCGGCCCGGGTCCAGCTTCTGTTCCTTCAGCAGGCGCGAGACGAAGGCAATGGCCCGCATCTCGCCGATCAGGCTGGTGTTGAAGGTGATTTCGCTGAGCCGGTCGATGATGTCCATGCTGCGCGTGGGCGTGTCGTGCCGCATCAACGCGTTGATCTTGACCAGCAGGATGTCCATCGCCTGCGTGTTGTAGATCAGCGGGAAAAGAGCGGGGTTGCCGGTATAGCCACCATCCCAGTAAGGCTCGCCGTCGATCTCGACGGCCTGGAACACGAAGGGCAGGCAGGCTGAGGCCAGCAGGGCGTCCACGCTCAGCGCTTGGTCGGTGAAGACCCGGGCCTGGCCCGTGCGCACCGAAGTGGCGGTGATGAACAGGTGCACGCCGCAATCCTGGCATCCCTGGTGCAGGGCCTCGACCTTCACGTGGCGCTGCAGCACGTCGCGCAGTGGGTTCAGGTTCAGGGGGTTGAACTCATAGGGGCTGAAGGCCCGCGTGAACATGTTCAGCCATTGGTAGGCCGGGAACTGGTCGAAGTTGAACTCGGGCCGCAGCATGCCGTTCTGGATCGTGAGCGGCGAGAAGATGGGCCCGTGGCGGCTGACGTCCTGCCAGAAATCGCGCAGGCCTTGCTGCGCCCGGCGGCGGGCCTCGGCCTCACCGCCCTCGGCGTGGCCCTGCACATAGGCGCTGAGCATCACTGCGCCGTTCAAGGCACCCGCGCTGGTGCCTGAGATGCCCATGAAGTTCAGCCCGTCGTCGTCCAGCAGGCGGTCGAGCACACCCCATGTGAAGGCGCCGTGGGATCCGCCGCCCTGCAAGGCCAGGTCCACCGTGGGCCGGTCGCCGGGCGCTGGCTTCTTGCGCCGCGGAGTGATGGCCTTGCGGGCGGGCGCCTTGGACTGAGTGCTGGCCGCTGCGTTTTGACGCAAAGGGCTGCTGGTGGACGGGGCAGGCTTGGCGGGTGTACGGCGAGGGCTCATGGGCACAGTCTATACACATTTGCTGCGGTGCAGCAAATGATGGGCTGGTGGCTGATTGATCCATTGCCCCCAACCGGGCCACCCTTCAGAGGGCGTGAAAATAAAGAGACGAGTACTGTACAAAGATCCAGTCTTTGCCATAATGGCGCCAACACGTCGGCCCGGCCGATACCCACCCAACCTCTCGCGGCCCCTGCTGCCGCCCCTCGGAGACCCCGCATGGAAGCCACCGCCAAGTCCGCCCTGAGCACCGAAAAAGCCAAAGCCCTCCAGGTCGCGCTGGCCCAGATCGAAAAGCAGTTTGGCAAGGGTTCCATCATGCGTCTGGGCGAGGGCGAAGTGATCGAAGACATCCAGGTTGTCTCCACCGGCTCTCTGGGCCTGGACATCGCCCTGGGCGTCGGCGGTCTGCCGCGTGGCCGCGTGGTCGAGATCTACGGCCCTGAATCCTCGGGCAAGACCACGCTCACCCTGCAGGTCGCGGCCGAAATGCAGAAGCTGGGCGGTGTCTGCGCCTTCATCGATGCCGAGCATGCGCTCGATGCCCAGTACGCCCAGAAGCTCGGTGTCAACCTGCAGGATCTGTTGATCTCCCAGCCCGACACCGGCGAGCAGGCGCTCGAGATCGTCGACGCCCTGGTGCGTTCGGGCTCGGTCGATCTGATCATCGTCGACTCGGTGGCTGCCCTCACGCCCAAGGCTGAACTCGAAGGCGAAATGGGTGATTCGTTGCCCGGCCTGCAGGCCCGACTGATGAGCCAGGCCCTGCGCAAGCTCACCGCCACCATCAAGAAGACCAACTGCATGGTCATCTTCATCAACCAGATCCGCATGAAGATCGGCGTGATGTTCGGCAGCCCCGAAACCACCACGGGTGGCAATGCGCTCAAGTTCTACGCTTCGGTGCGCCTGGACATCCGCCGCATCGGCTCCATCAAGAAGGGCGAAGAGATCATCGGCAACGAGACCAAGGTCAAGGTTGTCAAGAACAAGGTCTCGCCCCCCTTCAAGACGGCCGAGTTCGACATCCTCTACGGCGAAGGCATCTCCCGGGAGGGCGAGATCATCGACCTGGGCGTCACGGCCAAGATCGTCGACAAGTCCGGCGCCTGGTATGCCTACGGTGGCGAGAAGATCGGCCAGGGCAAGGACAACTCCCGTGAGTTCCTGCGCGAGAACCCCGATCTGGCCCGCGAGATCGAAAACAAGATCCGCGAGTCGCTGGGTGTTGCCGCGATGCAGGCAGGTGTCGCTGCCAGCGCTGAATAAGGCGGTGGTCGGGGCAGGCGCCTTGCTGCGCATGGGGCCTTCATGAGGCCGCAGCTGTCCCTGAAAGGGCGGGCGCTCAAGTACCTGGCTGCCCGCGAGCACTCCCGCCTGGAACTCACCCGCAAGCTGGCGCCCCACGCCGAATCGGCCGACGAAGTGCAGCGTGTGCTCGATGAGCTCGAGCAACGCGGCCTCCTGTCGGCCGAACGTTTTGCCGAATCGGTGGTGCATCGCAAGGCCGCCCGTTACGGCGTGGCACGCGTCAAGGCCGAGCTGTCCCAGCACCGCCTGCCCGATGAGCTCACCCGCAGCGTCACCGAGCAACTCAAAGCCACCGAATTCGACCGGGCCCACACCCTGTGGGCGCGCCGGTTTGGCGAACCGCCCACCACCCCGGAAGACCGTGCCCGTCAGACCCGTTTCCTGGCCGGGCGTGGCTTTTCGGGTGACGTCATCCGGCGCGTTTTGCGTGGCGATGGGTTCCGTGATGCGGAACAAGCTGACTGAATCCACCCTCGCAAAGCCCCGCTGAGCGGTTCGGCGCCCCTGCATTCGAGGGGGCAGCGGTGCTATGCTGAGAGGTGCTCCGCACGAATTACCCATTCGCGTGCGGCGCGCCCCCGGCGTCCGATCGGCCCGGGGGTTTTGTCATGTTCGACAAGAACGAACGCTACACAAAAGACTGCGAGTCTTCACATGAAAATCCACGAGTACCAAGGCAAAGAGATCCTGAGCCGATTTGGCGTGCCGGTCCCAAGAGGCATCCCGGCATTTTCCGTAGACGAAGCCGTCGCTGCGGCTGAGAAACTGGGTGGCCCCGTGTGGGTCGTGAAGGCCCAGATCCACGCAGGCGGCCGTGGCAAGGGTGGCGGCGTCAAGGTCGCCAAGTCGCTCGACGATGTCAAGCGTCTGGCCGGCGACATCCTGGGCATGCAGCTCAAGACGCACCAGACCGGGCCCGAAGGCCAGAAGGTCAACCGCCTCTACATCGAAGACGGCGCCGACATCCAGAAGGAATACTACGTGTCCGTGGTCACCGACCGTGGCACCCAGAAGATCGCTTTCATCGCCTCCAGCGAAGGCGGCATGGACATCGAAGAAGTCGCCCACAGCACGCCCGAGAAGATCATCACCGTCTTCATCGACCCGCTGGCCGGCCTGACCGATGCGCAAGCCCAGCAGATCGCCGACGGCATCGGCATGCCGGCCGATTCGCAGGCCCAGGCCAAGGACATCTTCCAGAAGCTCTACCAGTGCTACATGGAAACCGACGCGTCGCTGGTTGAAATCAACCCGCTGAACCGCGACGGCAAGGGCAATGTGATCGCCCTGGACGCCAAGTTCAATTTCGACAGCAACGCCCTGTTCCGCCACCCGGAGATCGTGGCCTACCGCGACCTGGACGAAGAAGACCCGGCCGAAGTCGAAGCCTCCAAGTTCGACCTGGCCTACATCCAGCTCGACGGCAACATTGGCTGCCTGGTCAACGGCGCCGGCCTGGCCATGGCCACCATGGACACCATCAAGCTGTTCGGTGGCGAGCCCGCCAACTTCCTCGATGTGGGCGGCGGCGCCACGGCCGAGAAGGTCACCGAAGCCTTCAAGATCATGCTCAAGAGCCCCAAGGTCAAGGGCATCCTGGTCAATATCTTCGGCGGCATCATGAAGTGCGACACCATCGCCGATGGCGTCATCACCGCCTGCAAGGCCGTGAACCTGAACGTGCCGCTGGTGGTGCGCATGAAGGGCACCAACGAAGAACTGGGCAAGAAGATGCTGGCGGACTCCGGTCTGCCCATCATCAGCGTGGACACGATGGCCGAAGCGGCCACCAAGATCGTCGCCGCCGTCAAGTAACGCCCAAGGAATCGAGACCATCATGAGCATTCTCATCAACAAGGACACCAAGGTCATCACCCAGGGCATCACGGGTAAGACTGGTCAGTTCCACACCCTCGGTTGCCAGGCCTATGCCAACGGCAAGAACGCATTCGTCGCTGGCGTGAACCCCAAGAAGGCCGGCGAGAAGTTCTCCGACATCCCCATCTTCGCCTCCGTCAAGGAAGCGGCCTCGCAGACCGGCGCCACGGTGTCCGTGATCTACGTGCCGCCCGCTGGCGCCGCTGACGCCATCTGGGAAGCCGTCGAGGCTGATCTGGACCTGGTCATCGCCATCACCGAAGGCATTCCCGTGCGCGACATGCTGATGGTGCGCAACAAGATGAAGGCCAAGGAAGCCGCCGGCGGCAAGAAGACGCTGCTGCTGGGTCCCAACTGCCCCGGCCTGATCACGCCCGACGAGATCAAGATCGGCATCATGCCCGGCCACATCCACCGCAAGGGCCGCATCGGCGTGGTCAGCCGCTCCGGCACGCTGACCTATGAAGCCGTGGCGCAATTGACCGAACTCGGCCTGGGCCAGTCCAGCGCCGTCGGCATCGGTGGCGACCCGATCAACGGCCTCAAGCACATCGACGTGATGAAGGCCTTCAACGACGATCCGGACACGGACGCCGTGATCATGATCGGCGAGATCGGCGGCCCTGACGAAGCAGAAGCCGCCCAATGGTGCAAGACCAACATGAAGAAGCCCATCGTCGGCTTCATTGCGGGCGTCACCGCCCCTCCGGGCAAGCGCATGGGCCATGCCGGTGCGCTGATTTCCGGTGGTGCAGACACGGCCGATGCCAAGCTGGCGATCATGGAAGAGTGCGGCTTCACCGTCACCCGCAACCCGTCGGAAATGGGCAAATTGCTCAAGGGCCTGCTGTAAGCCCCCGCAATTAATCTCATCGTTCCTCACAAGCAGCCCCTACACTTCGGGGCTGCTTTTTTTGTTTGTTGTTTTGAGACATGGACGCTTTACTGACCCCTGATTTCTGGCTTGCCGTAGGCCAGATCATCATGATCGACATCCTGCTGGGTGGCGACAACGCCGTGGTCATCGCGCTGGCCTGCCGCAACCTGCCGGCCGACCTGCGCCGCCGCGGCATCCTGTGGGGCACGCTGGGCGCCATCGGCCTGCGCATCGTCCTGATTTTCTTCGCCATGTCCCTGCTGGCCTTGCCCTACCTGAAGCTGGTGGGTGCGGCGCTGCTGCTGTGGATCGGCGTCAAGCTGCTGGTGCCCGAAGAAGACGGGCACGGCGACATCAAGGGCAGTGATCGCCTCTGGGGCGCCGTCAAGACCATCATCATTGCCGACTTCGTGATGAGCGTGGACAACGTCATTGGCATCGCCGGTGCGGCCCAGGGGGCCGGCGGCCATGAAGGCCATCAAATGGCCCTCGTCATCTTCGGCCTGGTCGTCAGCATTCCCATCATCGTGTGGGGCAGCAGCCTGGTGCTCAAGATGATGGACCGCTTCCCGGTGATCATCACCGCTGGCGCCATGTTGCTGGGGTGGATTGCTGGTACGCTGGCGGTTTCCGACCCGGCCGTCACGCCCTATCTGGCCACCTCCGACTCCATGCGGTATGTCTGGGGTGCCGCTGGCGCGATCCTGGTCTACATGGTGGGCACTCTCCTGGCGCGTCGCCAGTCCACCCAGGCGTGACGACAACATGGTGATCCAAGGGCAAGGGGAGCGCTCATGATCTGGTGGGTGGTGCTGTTGCTGGTCGGTGTCGCGGTGATGCTGGCGTGGTGGATGCTCAGGCAGAACCGTCGGCCAACGGTGCCGAGCCGTTCTTCGGGTTTTGCGGCGTCGACCCGCCCGGCACCCACGCGCCCCATGGTGGGTCGTACCAGCGGGCAGTCCCTGCAGACAGGGGCTTCCAGCCCGCCTCGCGCGGCTGCCCGGCCCCGCACCGAGGACACCGGCCCTGAGACGGTGCTGTCCTACCTGCATTTCTCGAACAGCAACCCGCTGTCTGATTACCCTTCCGAGATCGCCAGTGATTTCGGTCCGTCTTCCCTGCCACCGGATGAGTCTCCAGACCGCCAGCGCATCGAGCGCGCGCTGCGCGACCTGCAGGACGGCCCGGCCGACAAGGCCTGGGACTCCCTCAAGGGATTTCGCCCCGAGCCTGAGCACCAGGCGGCCTGCCTCGAAACGCTGGAGCGCATTGCGCTGGCCTTCGAGCGCGACCAGCGTTTCGATGCCGCCCGTGACGTCTACGAGCACATGGCCGACACCGATCCGCACTGGCGCGATGTCAAGGTGCGCCTGATGCGTGCCCGGGGCCTGGCCCAGAACGCGGCGGTCAACACCTGGGGCACGGTGCCTGCGCAGCCGATGCCGCAGATCACCAGGCCGCAACTCGGCAAGTACCTGGTCGACAAGGAAATCGGCCGTGGTGCCATGGGCGCCGTCTACCTGGGATACGACCCGGCCACCGACCACCGCGTGGCGCTCAAGACCATGGCGCTGGCGCAAGAGTTCAGCGGCAGCGACCTGGTCGATGCCCGGTCGCGCTTCCTGCGCGAGGCCGAGATGGCCGGCCGCCTGGAGTACCCCGACATCGTCAGCATCATCGATGCCGGTGAAGAAAACGGCGTGGCCTTCATCGCGATGGAACTGGTGGAAGGCACCGACCTGAGCGAATACACCGCGCCCGATCGCCTGTTGCCGCTGGAGCACCTGATCCCCATCATGGCCCGTGTCGCGGCGGCCCTGGCCTACGCCCACACCCGTGGCGTGACGCACCGAGACATCAAGCCTGGCAACATCATGGTCGACCTGAACCGCGACGTGGTCAAGGTGATGGATTTCGGCGTGGCCCGCGTGGCCGATGCCGCCCGTACCCGCACCGGGGTGGTCCTGGGCACGCCCACCTTCATGTCGCCTGAGCAACTGGCTGGCCAGAACATCGATGGCCGCTCTGACCTGTACTCGCTCGGCGTCACCTTCTTCCAGTTGCTCACCGGGCAGTTGCCTTACCGCAACGACTCCATGGCCGTGCTGATGCGCGCCATCGCACGTGATCCGGTGCCACACGTCACCGAGATCCGCCCCGATGTGCCCCAGGCACTGGGCGACATCGTGGCCCTGGCACTGCAGAAGCACCCCAACACCCGCTACGCCGATGGGCAGCAGATGGCCGAGGACCTGAGGGCCGTGGCCCAGGCCATGCAGGCCCGCGCTGTCGATCTGGACCTGGGCTGAACGGAAACCGGGGACAATCGCAGCCATGGACTTCGAGTTCTTCAGTCAAACCGACACCGGGCGTGTCCGCACCAACAACGAGGATTCGGTGGCGATCGACGCCGCCGGGGGCGTGGTCGTGCTGGCCGACGGCATGGGCGGCTACAACGCCGGTGAGGTGGCCAGCCAGATGGCCTGCGAGTTCATCAGTGCCGAGCTGGTGCGCTGGCTGGCCCAGGCGTCGCAGTCGGCCACCGATGTCGACGTCAAACGCGCCATGGACATCTGCGTGGACAACGCCAACCGCGCCATCTTCAGCGCCGCGCATTCCAACCCGACGTACGCCGGCATGGGCACGACGCTGGTGCTGTCGGTGTTCCGGCCCGGCCGCGTGCTGGTGGGCCACATTGGCGATTCGCGGGCCTACCGCTGGCGCCAGGGTGAGCTGCAGCAGATCACCCGAGACCATTCGTTACTGCAGGAACAAATAGACGCAGGTATCCTGACTCCCGAACAAGCCGCGGTGTCCGCCAACAAGAACCTGGTCACGCGCGCCGTGGGGGTGGAGGACTACGTCTTGCTTGAAACCCGGGTGCATGAGTTGCAAAGCGGTGACATCATCCTGATGTGCTCTGACGGCTTGTCGGACATGCTCGATGACCGCCAGATCGCCGAAGTGCTGACAACCAGCCACAGCAGCCTGCCAGAAGCCGGTGCCGCCTTGATTGCGGCCGCCAATGCAGCCGGCGGGCGGGATAATATCGCTGTGACGCTGACCCGTGCCCAGGGAGCGACCGAACAGCCGCCCAAGGCATGGTGGCCATTCCGTCGGTTGGGCAGTGGCGCCTAGCGTCTCGTTGCTCCCTTCAAAACCCGAATCAAAACCCAATACCCAAGAGGTTCCGCATGGGAAAGCTGGTCGTCTCGCTCGACGGGGTCGTCATCAAGGAAGTCCAGATCACGAAGGACAAGACCTCCCTCGGCCGCCGTCCCTACAACGACATCGTCATCGACAACCTGGCGGTGAGCGGTGAACATGCCATCATGCAGTTGATCGGCCAGGATGTCTTCATCGAAGACCTGAACTCCACCAACGGCACGTACATCAACGGCAAGGCCGTCAAGAAGCAGCTGCTGGCACACAACGACACGGTCGAGATCGGCAAGTACAAGATCAAGTACTTGGTCGAAACGAGCGATGAGTTCGAGAAGACCATGGTCATGCGGCCGGGCGGTGGTGGGTTCGCCGGTGTGGGTGCCGGTGCTGCAGCCCAGCGCCCTGTGCCGACCGCCATGACCATGCCCGGCGGGTTGGGCGCGCCCATCGGTACGCCGCCCTCCATGCCGGCAGCCCCTGCACCTGCCGTGGCCAGTCCGGTCGCCGGCTACCAGGTGTCGGGTGGCGCTGCCGTGGCCACGCCACCGGTTGCCGCGCCCACCGGATTCGGCACGGGCTTCGGTGGCCTGGGCGCGCAAACACCGGCCTCCATCAAGGTGCTCAACGGCGCCGCGGCTGGCCGTGAAGTGCAGTTGACCAAGGTGGTCACCACCGTGGGCAAGCCAGGGGTGCAGGTCGCCTCCATCACCAAACGCCCGGGTGGCTATGTGTTCGCACACGTCGAGGGGGCCGCGCGCCCATCGGTGAACGGCTCGGCCGTGGCCGGGGATCCGGTACAGCTCAAGAACGGTGACGTGATCGAGCTGGCCGGCACGCAGATGCAGTTCGTGCAGGCCTGAACCCAGACGCGACCGCCGCATCACGGCCGCAGGAGTCGTCGTCCATGATCCGTGTTCTTGGTTGCCATGGGTCGATCGCGGCCCGCTGCCACACCACCTCCTTCCTGCTGGACGACGACATCCTGATCGACGCCGGCAGCGGAGTGGGTGAACTGCGGCTGGACGAACTGGCCCGCATCGACCACATCCTGCTCAGCCACAGCCACCTGGACCACATCCTGAGCGTGCCCTTGCTGGCCGACAGCGTGATCAAGCTGCGCATGGGGCCGGGTGGTCTGCCAGACCTGCGGCCGATCCAGGTGCACGGGCTGCCGCAAACGCTGGAAGCCATCAAGGCGCACATCCTCAACGGAGTGATCTGGCCAGATTTTTCTCGCCTGCCCAGCGCGGCGCACCCGATCCTGACACTGCATCCTTTCAACATCGGCGATGTGCTGACTTTCCCGTCGCACGGTGGAGGGGCCGATCGTGTAGTGCGTGTGCTGCCGGCCCGGCACACGGTGCCTGGCGTGGGATTCGGTGTGGAAACGCCCCAGGGCTTGTGGATCTACACCGGCGACACCGGGCCCAACCCGGATCTCTGGAAGCTCCTGTCAGGCCAGCGCATCGCGCAACTGGTGATCGAGACAGCCTTTGGCAACGAAGAGGCTCACCTGGCAGAGATCAGCGGGCACCTGTCGCCGCAGTCGCTGGCGAAAGAGCTGGCGCAGCTTGATGGGCAGGTGAGCGTGTTCATCACGCACCCCAAGCCTGGCGAAGTGCCGGCCGTGTTGTCGCAGATCCGCGCGCTGGACAGCCAGCATCGGATCGAGCCCTTGCGTGAGGGGCAGCGGTTCGGGGTGCCGGTGTCGGACAGGTGATCGCCCAAAGACAGTTTTTGTCGGCATAAGCCTGACAAAAAATGTCAGTGCGCCGGCACAGAGAGCGCAAGTGGTCACCTTGCAGTGGCAGTTGCGTAAACAGATGTCACAAATGCGGGCTGGGCTTGCGGGTAAACGTGTGAAATGTCTCACCGTTCCCGCAGACGAGGGGTTGGCACGGGCAGTGCAAATAGAGAAGCACGGCGGTCGATCCGGCCCCGGGTCGAAAGCAACCTCACAACCAGGGCTCAGCCCTCAACGGAGTTCAACATGAATATGCAACAAGCTCGTCGCACAGCTCAACAGGGTTTCACGCTGATCGAATTGATGATCGTCGTGGCCATCATCGGCATCCTGGCCGCAGTGGCTCTGCCTGCTTATCAAAGCTACATGGCCAAATCGCAAGTGACCACGGCGTTCGCTGAAATCACGGCGGCCAAGGTGAACATTGAAGAGAAGATTGGTGGTGGTTTGACTGACGCTGAAGCTACTGCCATTAGCGGGACTACTTTGGCGGCGCTGGGGCCTCTGGGCTTTACCGCCAACACGTCGGAGCGCTGCTCTGCTTACGAGTCAACCGTTGGGACGGATGGCGTTGCTAAGATGGAATGCACCATGAAGGGCAGCTCTGATATTGCGGAAAAGAAGATCTCCTGGAACCGCGACGCGAACGGTGTGTGGAAGTGCGAGTCGGACGCTCCGCTGAAGTTGCTGCCTAAGGGCTGCACCAACTAATTAATACGCAAAGCGCGTCCAAGGGCTCTGCCGTTAACGGCAGAGCCCTTTTCATTTGGTGACTCTTACAAGACTTGCCCCGGAACTGCGTGATGCCCCGGATTGCTTCCTCACAGAGAGAGTGATGTCAGTATCGCCGTGGCATCAGGGCGCAGGCGACTCTCGCTCGCGAGCAGCCTCAGCTTTGACCCGCTAAAATGCTACTTTTCGCCTCTTCGCCCTGACCTCCATGCCCGACACCACCAAGAACGCCTCCGCCATGGCCCACGCCATCCGCGCGCTGGCGATGGACGCCGTCCAGCAAGCCAACTCTGGTCACCCCGGCGCCCCAATGGGCATGGCCGACATCGCGGTGGCTCTTTGGGGCCGCCATCTCCGGCACCACCCCGCCCAGCCCCAGTGGGCTGACCGTGATCGCTTCGTGCTGTCCAACGGCCACGGCTCGATGCTGCTGTACGCGCTGCTGCACCTCACGGGTTATGACCTGTCGGTCGAAGAACTCAAGAACTTCCGCCAGCTACACAGCAAGACCCCGGGCCACCCCGAGGTCGGCTACACCCCTGGCGTCGAAACCACCACCGGCCCGCTGGGGCAAGGCGTCACCAACGCCGTCGGTTTTGCACTGGCTGAAAAACTGCTGGCTGCCGAGTTCAACCGCGATGGCCACGCCATCGTGAACCACCACACCTACGTCTTCCTGGGCGACGGTTGCCTGATGGAAGGCATCAGCCACGAGGCCGCGGCCCTGGCCGGCGCCTGGAAGCTGAACAAGCTGATCGCGCTGTACGACGACAACGGCATCTCCATCGACGGCAAGGTCGCGCCCTGGTTCATCGACGACACGCCCAAGCGCTTCGAAGCCTATGGCTGGGACGTGATCGACCTGATCGACGGCCATGACGCCGACGAGGTCGACGCCGCCATCGCCCAGGCCAAGCTGAGCCAGACCAAGCCCACGCTGATCGTCTGCAAGACGGCCATCGGCAAGGGCTCGCCCAACCGCGCCAACACGGCCAAGGCCCACGGCGAGCCGCTGGGTGCCGAAGAAATCGCGCTCACGCGTGAAGCCATCGGCTGGGCGCACGAGCCCTTCGTGTTCCCCGAAGAGGTCTATGCCGATTGGGATGCCAAGGCCGAAGGCCAACTGCTGGTCGACGACTGGAACCAACGCTTCGCCGCCTATGAAGCCGCGCACCCCAGCCTGGCCGCCGAGTTCACGCGCCGCATGGCCGGCGAGCTGCCCGCCAACTTCGCCGAGATCGCCGTGAACGCCGTTGGCGCCGCGCACGACAAGGCCGAGACCGTGGCCAGCCGCAAGGCCAGCCAGATCGCGCTCGAGTTCTTCACCGCCGCACTGCCTGAATTGTTGGGCGGCAGCGCCGACCTGACCGGCTCGAACCTGACCAACACCAAGAGCACGCCGCCCCTGCGCTTCGACGAAACCGGCGCCGTGGTGCTGACTGAAGACGGCAAGCCCGGCCGCCACATCAACTACGGTGTGCGCGAGTTCGGCATGGCCGCCATCATGAACGGCGTGGCCCTGCATGGTGGCTTCATCCCTTACGGCGGCACCTTCCTGACCTTCAGCGACTACAGCCGCAACGCCATCCGCATGGCCGCGCTGATGAAGCAGCGCGTGATCCACGTGTTCACGCATGATTCGATCGGCCTGGGCGAAGACGGCCCGACACACCAGTCGGTGGAGCATGCCGCCAGCCTGCGCCTGATCCCCGGCCTGGACGTCTGGCGTCCGGCCGACACGGCAGAGACCGCCGTGGCCTGGACCATGGCCCTGGCCAACAAGAACCGTCCCAGCGCGCTGCTGCTGTCGCGCCAGAACCTGCCCTACGCGCCCAAGACCGACGCCGATGTGATCACCCAGGGCGGCTACGTGCTGGCCGAGCCCGCCGAGGTGGGCCTGCGCAAGAAGGCCCAGGGCGTGATCATCGCCACCGGTTCTGAAGTGCAGTTGGCTCTGCATGCCCAGGCCGAACTGGCCAAGCAGGGCATCGCCGTGCGCGTGGTGTCCATGCCTTCGACCACCGTGTTCGACCGCCAGCCAGAGGCCTACAAGAAGTCCGTGCTGCCCGCCGGCCTGCCCCGCATCGCCGTTGAGGCCGGAGTCACGGACGGTTGGTGGAAGTACGGCTGCGCCGCCGTGGTCGGTATCGACACCTACGGCGAATCGGCCCCGGCCAACGTGCTGTTCAAGCACTTCGGTTTCACCACCGAGAACGTGGTCGACACGGTCAAGGTGGCCCTGGGCCTGGCGCGCCGCAAGGTGGCTCGCTGATCCCCGCAACGAATTCGTTTTCCTGCAATTTCAATTCTTCAAGAGAGAACTGACATGACCATCAAGATCGGTATCAACGGTTTCGGGCGCATCGGCCGCATGGTGTTCCGCGCCGCCATCCAGAACTTCAACGACATCGAAGTCGTCGGCATCAACGACCTGCTCGAGCCCGACTACCTGGCCTACATGCTGAAGTACGACAGCGTTCACGGCCGCTTCAAGGGCGAGGTTTCTGTTGATGGCAATACCCTGATCGTCAACGGCAAGCCCATCCGCCTGACCGCCGTGAAGAACCCGGCTGAACTGAAGTGGGACGAGGTCGGCGCCGACGTGGTGGTCGAATCGACCGGCCTGTTCCTGACCAAGGAAACGGCCGAGGCCCACCTGAAGGCTGGCGCGAAGAAGGTGATCCTGTCGGCGCCTTCCAAGGACGATACCCCGATGTTCGTCTACGGCGTGAACCATGCCAGCTACAAGGGCGAGGCCATCATCTCCAACGCCTCGTGCACCACCAACTGCCTGGCCCCGATCGCCAAGGTGCTGAACGACAAGTGGGGCATCAAGCGCGGCCTGATGACCACGGTGCATGCCGCCACCGCCACGCAAAAGACGGTGGATGGCCCCTCGAACAAGGACTGGCGCGGCGGCCGCGGCATCCTCGAGAACATCATCCCCTCCAGCACGGGCGCAGCCAAGGCTGTGGGCGTGGTGATCCCCGAGCTGAACAAGAAGCTGACGGGCATGGCCTTCCGCGTGCCCACCTCCGACGTGTCGGTGGTGGACCTGACGGTCGAGCTGAACAAGGACGCCACCTACGAAGAGATCGCCGCCGAGATGAAGGCCCAATCGCAAGGCGCCCTCAAGGGCGTGCTGGGCTACACGGAAGACAAGGTGGTGGCCACCGACTTCCGCGGTGAATCGTGCACCTCGGTGTTCGATGTCGAGGCCGGCATTGCTTTGGACAAAACCTTCGTGAAGGTCGTGTCCTGGTACGACAACGAGTGGGGCTATTCGAACAAGGTGCTGGAAATGGCACGTGTGATCGCTAAGTAAGTAGTTACCACCCTGAATACAAACGGCCCTGCGGGGCCGTTTGTTGTTTTTAACGTTGAACTTTCCCGTCAAACGGCCGAACACCCTGTAACGCCTGCTTCATGGACATCGCTCGACGTCGATAATCTGGCGCGATTGAACGCAAGGAGATCCGAGTGACGCGCAAGGCCCTGGCCCTGATGGTTTTATTGTTGGCGACCTCTTCGTGGAGTGTGGCGGCCGAGCGTATGGCTCTGGGTCTCATTGTCAAAATGAGGGATGCAGTGCCCGAGTCTGTCGTGCGCTTGAAAGCAGCATCGATACCGAAGGAGCAACCGCAACGGCTGCGGGCCCGCCTGGCCTCGGCCGCGCACAAGGCCGGTATTTCGTATGTCGTGGAGCGTCCCACCGCTTTTGCGGCCAACGTGATCCACAACGGCCGGCCGATGCGCCTCAGGGATGCCCAGGCCCAAGCGGCACGCCTTCGTCAGAACCCGGATGTGGAATGGGTGGTGGTCAATGAGCTGGAGCAGCGCCATGCCGTGGTGTCGCCCATTCCGCCCAATGACATCCACTATGGCCAGCAGGGCTGGTTGGCTGCCGCAGCCACTGGTGGTCTGCCCAATGTGCCGGCGGCGTGGAGTTTCCTCAATGCTCAGGCGCTGTCGCCTGTGGTGGTGGCCGTGCTGGACACCGGCGTTCTGCGGCACCCGGATCTGAACGGCCGAGTCTTGTTTGATGATGGCTACGATTTCGTGTCCGAAGCCGACTATTCGAACGATGGCAATGGCCTTGACGACGACGCCACGGATCCGGGTGATTACGTGACCTCGGGCCAGATTGCCCAGAATCCGGTGCTGTATGAAGACTGCGATGGCGCAAGCCCCAGCTCATGGCATGGCACCGAAATCATCGGGCAACTGGCTGCTGCCACAAACAACAACACCGGGATTGCCGGGCTGCTGGCATCGCTGCCCGGGGCACCGGTGCTGCCTGTCCGCGTGGCCGGACAATGCGGCGCCGCTGTGATCGACATCATCGAAGGCATGCTGTGGGCGGCAGGCATCAACTACAACGGCCGTCCCAAGGTCAACGCCCATCCCGCCCGTGTGGTCAGCCTGAGCTTTGGCGGGAATGACGACTGCTCCTGCGACAGCAGCCGCGGCATGACAGGGGCCTGCCTGTATCGGGAGGCGATCGCTGCACTCAAGCAGAAGGGCGCCATCCTGGTGGCTTCTTCGGGCAATGCGGGCGCGTCCAATGTGAATGGCGACATCAAAACATCGCGGCCCGCCAACTGCCCTGGGGCGCTGGCAGTCACAGCGCTCAATGTGGATGGACGCAAGGCACAGTACGCCAATCTGGTGCCTGCAGAGGGCATCGCCACCGTAGGTGGTGATCCCAGCCATGGCGACAACAGCATCTACACGACGTCGAACAACGGAACGCAAGGGCCCACACTCTCAGGTGGCGTTCCGACCAATGACTACAAGTCGGTGCAGGGCACGAGTTTCTCTGCGCCCATCGTGGCTGGCACGGTGGCTTTGATGTGGTCTGTCAACCCCGGCCTGAGTGTGGATGCGCTGCTGGCCGGCCTGCGATCAGCGGGGGTGCGGCCCCATGCCGCCGTGGGATCGCTGCCGGTTTGCTCCGCCTCTCCTTCCTCGCCAAGCAGTGGCTCATGCAACTGCACGACCGCCACGTGCGGTGCCGGCGTTCTGGATGTGAATGCTGCCGTGCAGTGGGCCGCGTCCCAGACGATCACGCCCTATGTGGATGTGCCGGTGACAGCGTCATTCTTCAATCCTTCCCTCATGAGGGCGGGAACGAGCAGCAACCCACCGACAGGTGGCGGCGGGGGCGGTGGCGGTGCGATGGATGCCGGCACCCTGCTGGGGGGGCTTGCGCTGGCGGCCTTGTTCAGCGCAACACGTCGCAGGCGGCCGTGATGCGGCTCAGCCCTTGCAAGCCCCAAAGCCCTTGCCTGCGGGCAAGGTGAGCCCCGCCAATACCCGCTGAACGGCCAGCCCGGCCTGCGGCACGCGCACCACGGTCAGGTCCTGGGCGGCGCGCACGGTGACCACCCGCGCCGTGCGGATTCCCCGTTGGCGCAGCGTTTCCAACGCGGCCTGGGCCTGGCTTTCCTGGTTGTAGCGCCCAAGGGAGAGCCCCATGGCCAGGTTGGCGGGTGAGCGCACTTCTTCGAAATTCAAACCGCGGATGCGGCGCAGCTCGACCTGTTTGCGCTCATAACTCTCCTGGTCACCGAAAGGGCCCATGTAGACCAGCCACAGGCCCTGCACCGCCACGTTCTGGCTGCTCCAGCTGCCTCCGGGCAGTTGAGCAAGCTGCGGGGCCACCTGGCGTTGCTCGGTCTGGGTGAACGGGCCGGCCTCCATGCACACGGGCGACGCGTTGGCGCTCACCAAGCTGGGCGATGCAGGTATGGCGCTGGTGGGCACGGAAGCCCCAGACGCAACGGAAGCGGGCGATGCTGCAGGGGCTGAACCCTCATCACCGCTCTGAGGGGCTGTCTCGGTCTCTGCGCCACTGGCCGCTGTGGCCGGTGGCGGCACGATGAGCAGGCGATCCGGATGCACCTGTGCTTTCATCCGGTAGGGCTCTCGACCGGCCTGCGGGTTGCTCAGGCTGTCACCCAGCCAGCCCTCCCGCCACGCCAAAAAGCCCACATTGGCCAGGATCAACACCAGAACGAGCGCGCGCAGCATACGGAAGACGTCACCTCGGTGGACACACGGGATGCCGGATCATAGGGGATGCGGACGTGGGCGCACGCTTACTTCGCCGATGCTCCAGGGGATGAGGGTGCCGCGCCCGTCGTCCACCAGCAACGCGCCGTGGTCATCGACACCGCGGGCAAGGCCTTCGGCATCGGACGCTGTTGCGCCCCCCAGGGGAGCCTGCATGTGCTTCCACAGCGCCACATGGCGTCCAAGCAGGGCATCGCGGGCTGCATAGGCCTGGCGCAAGGGGGAGAAGCCGGTGTGCTCGAACTGCTGCAGCCCCTGCAGCAAGGCCGGCACCACCGCCACCATGGCCTGACCAGGTGTGAGGGCCAGCCCCAGGCCCGTGGCCGCATCCGTGCGTTCGCGCTGCAAGGCTGCGGGCGTGCCTGCCAGGTTCAGCCCCAGCCCGATGACCACCCAGCGTTGCTCGGGCGCCAGGGCAGGGCCCTGGATGGCCTCGATCAGGATGCCAGCCAGCTTTCGGTCGTCCACCCACAGGTCGTTGGGCCATTTGAGTTGCAGCGCATGGGCGCCGGCACCACTGCGCAGCTTGTCGAGCGCCTGGGCCGTCCACAGGCCCACCGCCAGCGACAATGCGCTGCCACCGCCGGGTACCTCGGCCAGCCGAAGCGGCAGGGCCAGGCTCACGGTGAGTGTCTGGCCGGGCTGGGCATCCCACTGGCGGCCGGCGCGGCCCCGGCCGGCTGTCTGGCGCCAGGCGGTGACCACGACCGGATCCCGGGCGCCATCGCGGCCCATGGCCAGCGCATGCGCGTTGGTCGATCCCACCTCGGGCAGCACCTCGACAGACAAGGTAGGCCAGTCGGGCTGCGCGGCCAGCCACAGTTGCTCGGCGGCGCGGTTCAGGTCGGCGAGGCCCTGGTCCATGGCGGGTCTCAGGCCTTCTTCTTGCGCTTGCGGATGGCGAGCATGGTGCCGCGGCAATCGGGCGATCCGCACCAGCAGGCGTAGTCCTTCTTCAGGCTGGGCGTGATGCGCGAGTCGATCACCAGGCCGTAGTCGAAGAACAGCTCTTCGCCCGGGGCGATGTCGCGCAGGGCCTTGAGGAAGACGCGGTTGCCATCCTGCTCCGCCTCCAGGTTGGGCGAGCACGAGTGGTTGATCCACTTGGCCGAATTCCCCTGGTGCTTGCCGTCGATGACGTGGCCGTCGTCCAGGTGGAAGTAGAACGTGTGGTTGGGCTGGCTGGGATCGTGGGGATGGCGGTCCAACGCCTCTTCCCACGTGATGATCTCGCCGCGGTACTCCAGAACCGTGTCGCCAGCGTGCAGCGGGCGGATGGCGTAGACGCCCTTGCCATGCACGCCGGAGTCACGCACCTGGGTGCGGCGACCGCTTTGCGGTGCGTCGGAACTGGCGGAGGCCGTCCGGGCGGCAGGCGGATTTTTCGGAGTGGCTTGCGGCATGGGCAAGATTGGGTACATTGAATTGGTGGGCGCGCGCGTGCGTGTGCGCATGTACGTATGCATGTGCGTGCGTGCGCGCGAGAGCCCTGATTGTAAGAACGTATTTGCCCGGCCGTGCGGAGGCCGGTACTGACGCTATAAAGACGCCCATGAGCAAAGCCCTGGTCATCGCTGAAAAGCCCTCTGTCGCGCAGGACATCGTCCGTGCGCTCACGCCGGTCGACGGCAAGTTCGAGAAACACGACGAATACTTCGAGAGCGAGCACTACGTGGTCAGCTCGGCCGTGGGCCACCTGGTGGAGATCAAGGCCCCGGAAGAGTTCGATGTCAAGCGAGGCAAGTGGAGCTTCAACAACCTCCCAGTGATCCCGCCGCACTTCGATCTCAACCCCATCGACAAGAGCAAGGGGCGCCTCAATGCCCTGGTCAAGCTGATCAAGCGCAAGGACGTCACCTCCCTGATCAACGCCTGTGACGCGGGGCGCGAGGGTGAGCTGATCTTCCGCCTGATCGCGCAGTACGCGCAGGACAGCACCGCCACCACGCGCGCCAAGGGTTTGGGCAAGGACGTGCGCCGACTGTGGCTGCAGAGCATGACGCCGCAGGCCATCCGCGACGGCTTCGACAAGCTGCGCTCTGATGAGCAGATGCTGCCGCTGGCCGATGCCGCGCGCTGCCGCTCCGAGGCCGACTGGCTGGTGGGCATCAACGGCACGCGGGCCATGACGGCTTTCAACTCGCGCGATGGCGGTTTCTTCCTCACCACCGTGGGCCGCGTGCAGACACCCACCTTGTCCATCGTGGTCGAGCGCGAAGAGAAGATCCGCAAGCACGTCTTCCGTGATTACTGGGAGATCAAGGGCAGCTTCGGCGCCGAGGCCGGCAGCTACGATGGCAAGTGGTTCAATCCGGCCTTCAAGAAGGACAAGAACGCCGCCGAGGGCTCGGCCGAGGCCGAGTTCAAGGCCGACCGCGTCTGGAGCGCGGCCGAGGCCCAGGCCATCGCCGATGCCGTGCGCGGCAAGACCGGTACCGTCACCGAAGAAGCCAAGCCCAGCACGCAGGCCAGCCCGCTGCTGTATGACCTGACCACCTTGCAGCGCGAGGCCAACTCGCGCTTCGGCTTCAGCGCCAAGACCACGCTGGGCCTGGCCCAGGCCCTGTACGAAAAGCACAAGGCCCTGACCTACCCGCGTACCGATTCGCGCGCGCTGCCCGAGGACTACCTGGGCGTGGTGCAGCAGACCGTCGGCATGATCGCAGACGGCAACCTGCCAGGCCCGCTGCGCGAGCTGGCCCCGCACGCGGCCAAGGCCCTCAAAGAGGGCTACATCAAGCCCACCAAGCGCGTGTTCGACAACGCCAAGGTGTCGGATCACTTCGCCATCATTCCCACGCTGCAGGCGCCCACCAGCCTGACCGAGGCCGAGGCCAAGCTCTACGACATGGTCGTCAAGCGCTTCCTGGCGGTGTTCTACCCGTCGGCCGAGTTCATGGTCACCACGCGCATCACCAAGGTGCCGACCAACGGCACCGAGCATCACTTCCAGACCAACGGCAAGGTGCTGGTCAAGCCGGGCTGGATGGCCGTGTACGGCAAGGAAGCGCAGGGCGAAGACGGCGACACCAACCTGGTGGCCGTGAAGCCTGGCGAGCAGGTGGCCAATGAAGAGGTGACGGTCAGTGCGCTCAAGACCAAGCCGCCGGCCCGCTACTCCGAAGCCACGCTGCTGAGCGCCATGGAAGGCGCCGGCAAGCTGATCGACGACGAAGAGCTCAAGGCCGCCATGCAGGAAAAAGGCCTGGGCACGCCAGCCACGCGCGCGGCCATCATCGAAGGCCTGATCCTCGAGAAGTACATGTACCGCGAGGGCCGCGAGCTCATCCCCACGGCCAAGGCCTTCCAGCTGATGACCTTGCTGCGCGGCCTGGGCGTGGAAGACCTGACCAAGCCCGAACTCACCGGCAACTGGGAGCACAAGCTCTCGGAGATGGAAAAGGGCCAGCTCAGCCGCGAGGCTTTCATGGCCGAGATCGCCGCGATGACGCAGCGCGTGGTGCAGAAGGCCAAGGAATACGACCGCGACACCATCCCTGGTGATTACGCGACGCTGAGCACGCCCTGCCCGAACTGCGGCGGCGTGGTCAAGGAGAACTACCGCCGCTTCACGTGCACCGGCAAGCACGGCGGTGGGGCGGACGAGGCCACGGGCTGCGGCTTCTCGATGACCAAGATCCCGGCCGGCCGCAGCTTCGAGCTGCCCGAGGTGGAACAGCTGCTGAGTGTGCACAAGGTGGGCCCGCTCGAAGGCTTCCGCTCCAAGGCGGGCTGGCCCTTCACGGCCGAGCTGCGCCTGGTGCGCGATGAAGAGGCCAACAACTGGAAGATGGAGTTCGACTTTGGCGAAGACGCCAAGAAGGACGAGGAAGGCGGCGAGGCCGTTGATTTCAGCGGGCAGACCTCGCTGGGCAATTGCCTGAAGTGCGGCGGCAAGGTCTTCGAGTACGGCGCCAACTACGTGTGCGAGAACGCCGTGGGGCAGGGCAGCTGCAACTTCAAGAGCGGCAAGATCATCCTGCAGCAGCCCGTGGCTCCGGAGCAGATGGAAAAGCTGCTGGCCACCGGCAAGACCGACCTGCTCGATGGCTTCGTGTCCAACAAGACGCGCCGCAAGTTCAAGGCTTTCCTGAGCTGGGATGCCAAGGCCGCCAAGGTGGGCTTCGAGTTCGAGCCGCGCGCCCCCAAGGCGCCGGCCAAGAAGGCGGCCAAGAAGACAGCGGCCTGACCGGGGCGGGCGCGGGGTGCATCCGCCAGGGTGCGTTGCGCGTATCTCTTCTGTGATCGTCCCTGAACGGGCGGCGCCACGCACTTCGGTGTAATGTGGGCGCTGCCCGTTCGACCAATGGGGACACAGCGGAGTTTTGACCATGGCTTTCATCAGATCTTCTCGCAGCCCCTGGCACCCCGACAGCGGCATGCAGCACCCCACCGCCAGCGAGATCACGCCGCAGGCGGTGTATGCCTCGCGGCGCACCTGGATGGCGCAGGCGGCGCTGGGCACGGCAGGTCTGGCCACCGGGGGCCTGGGTGCATGGCTCGATCCGGCCCATGCTCAGGGCCCCCAGGGCAGTCTTGTCAAGCGGCCTAACAAGCTGGCAGCCCTGCCTGGCGCACGCAGCGCGGTGCCTGGCGCCATCGCCATGGAAAAGTTGACGGCCTACCAGGACATCACCACCTACAATAACTTCTACGAGTTCGGCACCGGCAAGGACGACCCGGCCGAGAACGCGCACACGCTGCGCCCGCGCCCGTGGACGCTCAGCGTCGAGGGTGAGGTGGGCAAGCCCCTCACACTGGGCCTGGACGACCTGCTCAAGCTGGCGGCGATGGAAGAGCGCATCTACCGCCTGCGCTGTGTCGAGGGCTGGTCCATGGTGATCCCCTGGGTGGGCTACTCGCTGTCCAACCTGATCAAGCGGGCCGAGCCCACCAGCCGGGCCAAGTACGTGGAGTTCGTCACCCTGGCCGACCCGAAGCAGATGCCGGGGGTGCGCTCTGGCGTGCTGGACTGGCCCTACGTGGAAGGCCTGCGCATCGACGAGGCCATGCACCCCCTGACCCTGTTGGCCTTCGGCCTGTACGGCGAGGTGCTGCCCAACCAGAACGGCGCGCCGTTGCGCCTGGTGGTGCCCTGGAAGTACGGCTTCAAGAGCGCCAAGTCCATCGTCAAGATCCGGCTGGTCGAGAAAGAGCCGGTGTCTTCATGGACCAAGGCCAACCGCGGCGAATATGGCTTCTACTCCAACGTGAACCCGAAGGTGGACCACCCGCGCTGGAGCCAGGCCAGCGAGCGCCGCATTGGCGAGGGCGGCCTGTTCTCGCCGCGCAAGGCCACCCTGATGTTCAATGGCTACGAGGCTCAGGTGGGCCAGCTGTACGCCGGCATGGACCTCAAGAAGTTCTACTGATGGAGGGGCGTGCATCGGTGAACCGGGCGCTGCTCCAGCCCTGGGCCAAGCCCCTGGTGTGGCTGCTGTGCGCGCTGCCGCTGGCATGGCTGTTCGTGCGGGCGGCCGGCGATCAACTTGGCGCCAACCCGGCCGAGGCACTGATCCATGCCACGGGGATCTGGACGATCCGCTGGCTTTGGCTCACGCTGGCCATCTCACCCATGCGTGATGTGTTCGGCCTGCCTGCCTTGCTGCGTCATCGAAGGGCACTGGGTGTCACCGCCTTCATCTACGGCCTGCTGCATTTCCTGGCCTATGCCTGGCTGGACAAGGGCCTGGTGCTGGACGACATCGTGCGCGATGTGCTCAAGCGCAACTTCATCCTGGTGGGGCTGCTGGCCCTGATCCTGATGACGCCGCTGGCGCTGACCTCGTTCAACCGGGCGATCAAGGCGCTGGGGGGCAAGCGTTGGCAGGCACTGCACCGCCTGGTCTATGTCGTGGCCGTGCTGGGGCTGCTGCACTTCTACTGGAAGAAGTCGGCCAAGAACGACGTGGCCGAGGTGCTGGTCTACGCGGTGATCCTGGCGGTGCTGCTGGGCTGGCGTGTCGCGCGCAGGCGTCAAAAGAAGGTGAATACGGACTGATTCCCGTACTTTCAGCCGGATGACGCGCTGGTTTGGTGTGCGCACAATGGGGGCTGCCGTAACCAAAGGACACCGTTGTCATGACCGCCCAACCCATCGAGTACCCCGTCACCCTGACCAACAAGGACTGGCAGAAGAAGAAGGGCCTGCTGGCCAAGGGAGCCGGCGAGACGGGGGTCGGCGAACACATGGACAAGCTGCAGGCCGAGTTCAAGAAGATCAACTGGGCGGCCTTCAACGCCAAGCTGCTCTGTGACCGCGCCAACGGCGTCTTCACCCCGGGCCAGGCCGCCGCCAAGCTGAAGGAGGCCGGCGCAGCCTTCGTCAAGGACGTGGCCCCGGCACGCGCTGCCGCACAAAAGCTGCGTGACGTGGCCCAGAAGACCGCCGACGAGTGGAAGAAGAACAAGCTGATCCCGTCCTCGTCGCAGAAGCATGCGGCGCTGGTGGCGCAAGAAGCCGACATGCTCTTCATGGGCCTGAAGGACAACGGCGCCTTCATGACCGAGGTGATCAAGGACTTCACCGACGAAAAAACGCGCCTGCAGCGCAACGTGGACCTGGCCATCAAGGGCTTGACGGGCAATTTCGTCGACCTGCAGAAGTATGCCAAGGAGGTGCTGGCCACCCCCACCGTGGCCAGCTACCGTGGCGACGCCACCAAGGGCTTCCACCAGAAGGTGCGCGGCACGGCTGCGGCCCTCAAGGCCCTGAGCGACCACGAGGCCTACAAGAAGGCCGAGCCCACCTGGAAGACCTACGCTTCCGATGGCTTCCCGCCCAAGGAAGACGGCCAGGTCAAGGCCAAGGTGATGACCGTGCTCAAGAGCCTGCAGGAGCTCATGGCCATCAAGGTCTGATCTTCCGGTGCGGCCTGGGGTTGTTCTGGTCAACCTCCGCGAGGCCGTGGGCGTTGTGACAGAGTAGGTTTCTGCTGCGGCATCCGCCGCGGCGTCAACTTTTTCTCGACACCATGCGCTCATCCCGCTTCCTTGCCGCTGGCGTGCTGCTGTGTGCTGGCGCTGCGATGGCACAGGCCACGGCATCGACATCGACATCGACATCGACATCGACATCGACATCGGCTGAACCATCCGCCTTCTTCACGGAGGCGGCCGACTGCTCCGCGGCCTACAAGGCCGGCGTCACAGCACGCCTCAAGCAGCCCAAGACCGAGGTGCGTGACAAGGCCATCCTGGAAGACACCGAACGCAGCTTCGTCTTCATCGGCGTGGCCTACAAGCAGGGGCTGCGCAAGCCCGAAGCCGACCGCCTGCTGGCGCAGTCGGAGCAGCGCTGGGCCAGGCTGCCCAAGGCAGAGCAGGCCCGGCGTGTGGATGCGTGTACCAAGCGGGCGGAAAAGCTGATGGACGAGGTCAGCTTCATCGAGCGCTATGCCGTGCAGAACCGCGCCAAAGCCCGTGTTGAGCAGCAGTTCGAAAAAGAGAAGAAGCAGCAGGCCCAGTAGGTCAATCCCACAGCCTAGGTGCGTGTCTGTGGTCCGGTGGGATCGGGTGGGCTCTACCATCCGGACGGTGCATTGCCGCACGTTCACCCAACCACAAAGCCATGGCGCCTGCTTCGCCCGACACGACCGGCGCCCCGCCGGCGGAGGTCAGTACCGGTCTGCTGACCGTGCCCATGCTGGAGGCCACACCGGCCTGCTTGCGCGTCACCCAGATCGGCTGGTTCAGCGGCCTGCGCGGCAGTGGCTTGCGTGTGGGCGACCGCATCGTGGCGGTCGATGGTGAGCCGGTCAACGCCCAGGCCACGCCTGCCGAGATGCAGCAGGCCATCGGCACCTACAGCGAAGCCCTGCGCTGGGCCAAGGCCGGTGCGCATGATGGCACCCCCGTCACGCTGACAGTGATGCGGCGGGCCACACCAGGCCAAGGCTGGCAGACGCTGGACGTGACCGGCGCATTGCGCCCCAGGCCCAACGTGCGCACCGCCGACAACCGCATCCTGCTGGGCCCGGGCGGCCCCCCGGAGATGTACGAGAACGATGGCTTCGACCGCGGCTGGGGCCCCTGGGCCGAAGCCTTTGCCAAGTCGGCCAGCGCGGTGCTGGACGACCCGCTCTACGCGCTGTCGCTCACCTCATCTTACGAGTTGGGCAACCTGTTGGCACAGGAACCTCGTGTGCGGCTGCTGGCGCAAAAGTACCCCAGCCCTTTTGCCGATGCGGTGCAGCAGGATTTCGAGGCCATGCGCGAGCGCCTTCAGGGCCCGGCCATCACGCTGCCCGAAGGCGCCATGGACTACCGTGCGCAAGGCGAGCAGCGTGCCGACGAGATCCGCCAGCAGGCCCAGGCCGCGTGGACGGCACTGCGGGCCGAACTGGCCGACCGCAGCATCACGCCCCTGTTCCCGGCGGAGCACCCCATCCACGGCCGGCGCGACGCCGTGGTGGGCCGCTACGCCACCTTGCCGCCGCTGCGCAACCGCGACTGGGTGGGGGAGGCCGGGCGCACCTGGTTCGTGGCCGGCAACCCGCGTGAAGGCTGGTATTTTGCCGATGCAGAAAGCGATCAGGCGGTGTGGATGATGGACGCCCTGGCCCGCTACCGCCGCCTGGTGGTGCCCAGCATCGACGAGCGCTACGAGCTGGTCGGCCAGGTTGATGCACAGCCCGGGCAGTTGGTGGTGGGCGAGCGCGCGCATTTCGGCCTGCGCCTGACACCCGTGGCCGCCTTGATCGGCGGTGCCATGTTCGTCGACCTGCGCAAGGCGGTGGACGGCGTGGCCCGCTTTGCCGGTGAAGACGCCTTGCGTGATCAGGGCGGGGCCGCGCCCCCCGACACCGCCAGCCCGACCGAGGTGCTGGAGGCCATGGTGCGCGCGCTCAAGGCCGCCGACCAGGACCTGTGGATCTCGCTGTTCGCCACCTGGGCGGTGGGCGCCTTGCCCGATGGCCGCCCGCAGTTCAAGGCCAACGCCGTGGAGCAGCCCGCACGCTATTTCGAAGAGGCGCGGCGCCGCATCATGGAGCGCGTGCATGACCTGAGGCCCGTGTGGGTGGACGATGTCCGCGTCATCTTTCCGGGCGATGCCTATCCGGGCCAGTTGCGGCTGGAGGAAGTCAAGGTGGAGATGCAGCACATCGGCCTGTTCGATGGTGTCTACCGGCCTTTCAGCGATGTCACCGTGAACCGCTGGTGGACGTTGCAGCGCATCGGCCTGCCGGGCCAGCCGCTTGGCCCCTGGCGCGTCACCAGCCTGCAAGCCATCTGACCTGCCAGGGAGACACCATGCCATCCTTCGACGGCCGCCGACGCGAACTGCGCGAATCGCTCGCCGCCATCCAGTCGCAACTGGGTGCCAGCGAATCCATGCGCCTGGCAGGCGTGCTGGAGGACTACCTCACCGCCCGTGATGGTGCGCTCACGATGATGCAGACCTTCATCGCCGACGACAGCACCGAGTTCCTGGCCGATGAATACACCGGCAAGTTCCGCGACATGACACGCGCCGCCACCGACAAGCTCGACGCCATGCTCGACGGCCTGTCGGAACCCAGTGACCTGGCCGTGCACTGGAGCGAGCAGGCGAGCTTCGGCGAGTTCGTCTTCTGGGCCCACCTGGGCAGGCTCAACCTGGCCGAGGCGCGCGACAGGATGGTCAACGACGGCAAGCTCGTGCGCGAGCTCATCGGCGTGCTCGACAAGAAATGGCAGAACCTCAGCGAGGAAGACCAGAAGGTGGAGGATGCCGAGCAGCGCGCCGCGCAGGATCTGAAAGACCTGCTGGAGCGCTCGCTGGCCGAGGCCATGCCCTGCTGGCTGCAGGCCGGCACCGGCGTGGTGGCGCTGCGCGAAACCTGGAAAAGCTTCTTCGCCTCGATCACCGACCATGCCAAGGAAACACTGGTCGGCGCCGGCGTGCCGCGCAACGTGGTCGAAGGCCTGATGAAGATCGCCTCTTGGGCCAACAACGTGGCCGACATCACCCAGCTGGGCGTGGACCTGGGCCTGCCGTTCAGCGAGATCATGGACTGGATCAACCGCATCCGTTCGATGAACCTGGGCGGGCTGATCCAGTACCGCGCCACCACGGTGCTGGACAAGGACACCAAACTGGTGACCGGCTATCTGGGAGATCTGTGCAAGGGCTTGAGCCCGCTCATCCAGGGCGCCTACGACTCGCGCATGGCCGCCTTCAAGGCCCAGCTCGACAACGAGGGCGTGATCATCGTGTCCTTCGGCGGCATCCGCGACCAGGTCGACAAGTTCCTCGATGTCTGCAACCTAGAGGGCATGCGCGCCGTGCACAGTGCCGCGCTGTCCGCGATGGACGGCATCGAGTCCTCGCTGGCCACCGATGGCATGAAGCGGGATTGGTCAGATTTGCGCCGCAGCCTGAAGGATGCCTTCGATGCCCGCCGCGCTGGCACTGAAAAGGCCTTCGACGACTTCTACCGTGCCTACGACGGCCGCTTCCTGGGCGGCCTCAACAGCGAGACGGAGCAGGCCCTGCTGGAGCCCAACAAGTGGATCGTGACCACCGAGGGCATCATCCGCGTGGGCATGGACGTGAAGCTGCGCGAATGGCGCCAGGGCATCACCGTGATCAACGGCGGCCCCAAGGAGGCGTTCGACCAGGTCCAGAACGCCTTCCTGGGCCTGCCACTGGACATCCGAGATCAGTTCCAGAAGGGCTGCAACGAGCTGCTGCTCAAGCACGTGGGCGAGATCAACACCGAGGCCGACAAGACCATCGCTGTGCTGGACAAGTGCGAGCTGATGGTCAACGCCCGCAAGATCAGCGACGACATGGACCGCGCCCGCCTGGCGCAGGCCTTGCGCGCCACCATACGCTGACACCGCTCCGCTGAAGGGGGACAATGCGGCCCCATGACGGATCTGCTGCTGTTGTTCGTGCCCTTTTTCGCGCTGGTGCTGATGGGCTGGGGCGCGGCCCGCCGCGGTGTGCTGCCGCTGGTGGGCATCGGGGCGTTGAACAGTTTCGTGCTGTATTTCGGACTATCGGCCATGGTGTTCCGCCTGGCGGCCAGCGGAGCCTTGCATCAGTCTGGCCTGTTCGGGCTGGTGCTGGCCTATGGCGTGGGCGGCTTCGTGATCGCCCTGCTGGCGCTGTACTGGGCTGCACGCCGGGGCCTGTCCCGCCGCGACGGCGGGTTGGCGGCCTTGAGCACCGCTTTTCCCAACACGGGTTTCCTGGGCCTGCCTTTGCTCACAGGCCTGTTGGGCCCTCAGGCCGCCGGGCCGGTGGCGGCCACCCTGATCATCGACGTGCTGCTGCTGAGCTCACTGTGCCTGGCCTGGGCGCACTCTGATCGGCACCAGGCCAGTGAAGAAGGCCGGGCCGTGCTGACCTCGCTCAAGGGCGCTTTGCGCAACCCGCTGCTTTGGGCCATGGGCCTGGGCGTGGCGGCGGCTGAGCTGCACCTGGTGATGCCGCATGCGCTCGACGAAGTGCTGCGGCTGCTGGCCCAGTCGGCCACACCGGTGGCTTTGTTCACGCTGGGTGCGATGCTGGCCCGGTCACAGGTGCAACAAGACAAGGCCAAGGCCGAGCCACCTGTGGGCGTGTGGCTGCTTACCGTGCTCAAGCTAGGCTTGCACCCGGCCCTGGTGTGGGGTGCGGGCCACGTGTTTGAAGCCCAGGTGGGTCTGGCCGTGCCGGCCTCGGGCCTGTTGGTGCTGACGATGGCCGCAGCCTTGCCTTCTGCCAGCAACGTGTCGATGCTGGCAGAACGCGAAGGGGCTGATACGGGCCTGGTGGCGCGCATCATCCTGTGGACCACGGCCGCCTCGCTGCTGACACTGGCCTTGTGGGCGCACGCCCTGGGCGTGCAGCCTCGAGCCTGAACGCCGTGAAACTTCAGGTGGGCGCGTCCTCGATCGCCACACGGTTGCGCCCTTTCGCCTTGCCCTGGTAGAGCGCCGCATCGGCACGCCGCACAGGGGCCTCGATGGCTTCCGAGGCGCGGTGCAGCGCCACGCCGAAGGTCATGCTGACGCTCAATGGGGCGTGGTCTTCGATCGGCACGTTCAGCGCCGATACCTTTTCGCGCAGACGTTCGGCCACCGTGCGTGCCGTGTCGAGCGTGGCTTGTGGCATGAGGATCATGAATTCTTCGCCGCCCCAGCGCGCCACGCTGTCCTGCTGGCGCACGGTGTTGCGCAACACCTCGCTCACGGCCTGCAGCAGGCGGTCACCGGCCTGGTGCCCATGTTGGTCGTTGATGGATTTGAAGTGGTCGATGTCGGCCAGCACCACTGCCAGGGGCTCTTGGTGCCGCTGGCGTTGCACCACCTCGTACTCCGCCACTTCCAGCCAGCTGCGGCGGTTGAGCAGGTGGGTGAGCGGGTCGGTGGTGGCCAGCGCGCGCAACTGCCTTTCAGCGTGCGTGACCAGACGGTAATACTGCCCGGAGAGGAAGGACAGCACAAGAAAGGTGACCGTCACGTTCACGTAGCGAAGGGCGGACAATGTCTGCTCCTGCAGCGCATAAAGGGGCCCATGCGTTTTCATGAACCAGTCCATGGCCAGGTAGCAGGTCAGCATCAAGCTCACGATCACGAGCTTGGGGCCGCTGCGGCTTCTGCTGACGAACACGATGGGTGCGACGAGGATCAGGTAGTAGTGAAAGCCACTGTCCCACCCGATGAATCGCACCGCCAGGGCCGCATGCACGACGATCTCTGACAGGATGAGCCCGACCGCCAGGATGTTTCGCTTCAGGCGCAGGCACAGGTAGCTCAGCCCGAACAATGCAACGCTGCCCAGGTTTACCCAACCCAGCAGTGGCGCACCCAGCATGAAGAACAGCAGCATGAAGAACGCATGCGACGCCCCGGCCACCACGGGCACCTGGTACATGAGGTGCCAGAAGGAGCGAGGCGCGCTGCGCGCCTTGGGGCTGCGGTGCGTGGTGGCGATTTTTTCACTTTTCATGGTCTACGTGCTTATCGACACCGACCATGGCTGCTTGAATCACCGCTGACCTTGCTTTGCCGGACGGTGGTGATTTGTCACACGGAAATCGACACCGTGATGCTGGCCTCGTAGCCATTGGTCACATCACCGCTGATGGTCACCAGCTGCTGGGTCACGCCGTCGCTGAACACGTTGTCGGTGTTGAAGCTGATGGCCGCCAGGTTGCTCACGCTGGCGCTGTAGCCGCTCGCGTTGTTGTAGACCGTCTGGCAGGTGGCCACCGGAAAGGCCAGCTGCGAGGTCTTGAGCTTGTTGGTGTAGCTGGTGGCCGTGTTGGCGTCGCGGTAGACCTCGAAGTGCATGTGCGGCATGCGGCCCGAATAGCAGCCTGGGAAGATGGTCTCGAAGGTGACCTGGCCGTTGCTGTCGGTTTGCTGCACGCCACGCAGGTAGTTCTCACCAGTCACGCCGCTGGAGTACATCGAGTACTTGCCGTCGCGCGTGCAGTGCCACAGGTAGATGGCGTAGCCATCGAGCGAGGCGCAGCTGTTGTTGGTGTTGGTCAGCGTGATCACGAGCTTGAGCGGCACGCCAGCGGCCGTGCCGGATGCGCTACCCACGCTGGTGGTGATGTCGCTGCGCACGATGCCGCTCAGCGCCAGGGCGTTGGCCACGCTGCCGTTGGCGGTGTTGGATCCATCACCAGGGTAGGGGCCTGCGGTCTCTTCGGGCACCACGGAGCAACTGCCTGAAGTAGTGGTCGTGGTGCCTCCGGTCGACGAGGTGTTGTCGTTGTAGAGGTTGGTGCCGCTGTCGCTGCCACCGCCGCCACAGCCCACCAGAGGCAGCGTGCCGGCCGCGCTCAGCGCCCCGAGCCAGCGCAGCATCTGGCGTCGGCCCCCGTGCCGGGTCAGGGTCTGAAGATCCTGCAGCAGCTGAGGCTGGCTGTGGTCGTGGTCGTGGTCGTGTTCTGGGTGGGCGTTCAAGGGGGCGTCCTTCAGGTGGGCTGTGACGGAGAGGTCACTGAACCGCACCTTAAGGACGCTCTGTTGCCGGTGTGTTTCCGGCGTGTACGCCTGCGTTAAGCGGGCACCCCTTGCGGCCGTACCGTGCGGTTGAGCACGCCCTTGAGTGCCACGCCGGTGTGCGTGCCGGCCTTGACCAGTGTTTCCGGTGTGCCTGCTGCGGCCACGCGGCCACCGCCTGTGCCACCCTCGGGCCCCATGTCGATCACCCAGTCTGCCTCGGCGATCACGTCCAGGTCGTGCTCGATCACGATCACGCTGTGGCCGCCGCCCACCAGCCGGTGCAGCACGTGGATCAGCTTCTCCACATCGGCCAGGTGCAGGCCCACCGTGGGTTCGTCCAGCACGTACAGCGTGTGCGGTGCCTTCTGGCCGCGGCGCGTGATGTCGTCGCGCACCTTGCTGAGCTCGGTTACCAGCTTGATGCGCTGCGCTTCGCCGCCCGACAGTGTGGGTGAGGGCTGGCCCAAGGTCAGGTAGCCCAGGCCCACGTCCTGCAGCAGCTTCAGCGGGTGCGCGATGGAGGGCATGGTCGCGAAGAACTCGACGGCCTCGTCCACCTCCATCTTGAGCACGTCGCCGATGTGCTTGCCGCGCCATGTGGCAGTGAGCGTCTCGGCGTTGAAGCGCATGCCGTTGCAGGTGTCGCAGTGCACCTTCACGTCGGGCAGGAAGGCCATCTCGATGGTGCGCACGCCCTGGCCTTCGCACTCGGGGCAGCGGCCCTCGCCGGTGTTGAAGCTGAAGCGGCCCGGACCCCAGCCGCGTGCACGCGCTTCGAGCGTGTCGGCGAAGAGCTTGCGGATGGTGTCCCAGAAGCCGATGTAGGTGGCGGGGCAGGAGCGGGGCGTCTTGCCGATGGGCGTCTGGTCGACCTCGAGCACGCGGTCGACCGCGCCCCAGCCCTCGACGCCATCGCAGCCCACCCACAGCGGCGTGGTCTTGCCACGCTCCTTGGGCGGGATGGCAACGGCGCTTTGCACGTTGGCCAGCAACACGTCGCGGGCCAGGGTCGATTTGCCCGAGCCCGACACACCCGTCACCGCGACCAGGCGGTGCAGCGGCACCTGCACGGTCACCTTGTCCAGGTTGTGCAGGCGCGCACCGTTGACCGTCAGGCGTGGGGTGTCGGCGGCCAGCGGGCGCCGCTCGGCCAGCGGGTGCGCGATGGGGTTGCGAAGGCAGCGCCCGGTGACGGAATCGGGCGCGGCCATGATGTCCTGCACCGTGCCCTGCGCCACGACGGTGCCGCCCCGTTGTCCGGCGCCCGGACCGATGTCGATGATGTGCTCGGCGCGGCGGATGGTGTCCTCATCGTGCTCGACCACCACCAGGGTGTTGCCCTCCTTGCCCAGCGTGTGCAGGGCATCGAGCAGCAGCTGGTTGTCGCGCGGGTGCAGGCCAATGGTGGGTTCATCCAGCACATAGCACACACCCTGCAGGTTCGAGCCCAGCTGCGCCGACAGGCGGATGCGCTGTGCCTCGCCGCCCGACAGGGTGGGCGCGGCGCGGTCCAGGCTGAGGTAGCCCAGGCCCACCTGCTCCATGAAGCTCAGCCGTGACTTGATCTCGCTGACGATGTCGCGCGCGATGGTGGCTTCGCGGCCATCGAGCTTGAGCTGCTCACCCCAGCGGCGCGCATCTCGCACGGCCAGTGCCGACAGCTCGGCGATGTTCTGGCCACGGCCCGGGCCCAGCAGGCGCACGGCCAGGGCGGTGGGGTTCAGGCGGGCACCGTGGCAGGTGCTGCACGCGGTGTCTTCCAGATCCTCGACCTCGGCTTCGGCGAAGGTCTGCTCGCGGCCCTTGTTGGCGTCCTTCTCATCGGGCTGCGAATCGTCCAGCGTCTTGCGCTGGTCGCGTGTGAGCTCCAGGCCCGTGCCCACGCAATCGGGGCACCAGCCGTGCTTGCTGTTGTAGCTGAACAGGCGTGGGTCCAGCTCGGGGAAGCTGGTGCCGCAGCTGGGGCAGGAGCGCTCGGTGGAGAACACCTTCACGCGGCCGATGTGCAGCGTGGACAGGCCCTGCTCCAGCGCGTGGGCCAGGCCGTCCAGCGGCGTGAGGATGTGCACCACGCCCTTGCCGTGCTCCAGCGCGGTGGTCAGCAGTTCGCGCAGGCGGCCTTCGTTCTCGGGGCTGACCAGCACGTCGCCCACGGGCAGCTCGATGGTGTGCTCGCGGTAGCGGTCCAGCTTGGCGCCGCCGGCCTGGCCCCAGCCGGCCACGGGCAGGAACTCGCCATCCACGCGCAGGTGCGTGAAGCCGCGCTGGCCGGCCCACTTGGCCAGCTCGGTGTAGATGCCCTTGCGGTTGACTACCAGCGGCGCCAGCAGGCCGATGTGCTGGTCGCGGAAGTCACGCATCCACTGTGCCACGATGGCCTCTGGCGTCTGTGGCAGCACGGGGATGTGGTGGCCTTCGCCATCGACGCAATGCGGGCAGTGCTGCACGCCCAGCTTCACGTACAGCAGCCGCAGGAAGTGGTGCACCTCGGTGGTGGTGCCCACCGTGCTCTTGCGTCCGCCACGCGACAGGCGCTGCTCGATGGCCACGGTCGGCGGGATGCCGTAGACGGCATCGACCTCAGGCCGGCCCGCGGGCTGCACCAGGCTGCGAGCGTAGGCGTTGAGCGATTCAAGATAACGGCGTTGGCCCTCGTTGAAGAGGATGTCGAAGGCCAGCGTCGATTTGCCCGAGCCCGACACGCCGGTGACCACGTTGAACTTGCCGCGCGGGATGTGCACGCTCAGGCCCTTGAGGTTGTTCTCATGGGCGTTGACGACCTCGATGGCATCGTGGCCCGGGGCCTGGTTGGCCAGCTCACGGCGGCGCTCGCGGCGTGCCTTGATCAGCGACTGCAGGGACGAGCCCTGGTCTTGCGGATCGGTCGACGTGTCCTTCAAGGCGTAGCTGGCCGTGCGCTCGGCGGCCTTGAGCAAGGCACCTCCAGGTTCGTGCAGGCCCAGCGCATCTTCATATTCGCGCAGCGCCACACCAGTGGCCGTTTGCCCCAAACGCACCTGCTCGGGCGCGCCGAAGGCCACCAGCTGGCCACCTTCGTCGCCCCCTTCGGGGCCCAGTTCGATCAGCCAGTCGCACGAGCGGATCACATCCAGGTTGTGCTCGATCAGCACGATGGAATGTCCGGCATCAAGCAGCCGTGCAAAGGCCCGCATCAGCTTGGCGATGTCGTCGAAGTGCAGGCCGGTGGTCGGCTCGTCGAACATGAAGAGCGTGCCCTTGCGCGCCACCTTCTGCCCGGTCTTGCTGGCCTGCTGAGCGGTTTCCACCAGATGGCCCGCCAGCTTCAGGCGTTGCGCCTCCCCGCCCGACAGCGTCGGCACGGGCTGGCCCAGCTTCACATAGTCCAGGCCCACGTCGGCCAGCGGTTGCAGCGCGCGCACCACGTCCACGTCCTGGCCGAACAGGCGCACGGCCTCGGCCACGGTCAGCTCCAGCACATCGGAAATGCTGAGCTTGCGGCTCAGGCGTTCGATGGTGACCTCGCGCACCTCGGCGCGGAAGCGTGTGCCGTCGCAATCCGGGCAGCGCAGGTACACGTCGGACAGGAACTGCATCTCCACGTGCTCGAAGCCCGAGCCGCCGCAGGTGGGGCAGCGCCCGTTGCCCGCGTTGAAGCTGAAGGTGCCGGCGGTGTACTTGCGCTCGCGCGCCAGCGGCGTCACCGCGAACAGCGTGCGCACTGCATCAAAAGCGCCCACGTAGCTGGCCGGGTTGGAGCGGGCGGTCTTGCCGATGGGTGATTGGTCGACGAAGTTGACGGCGCTCAGCCAGTCGGCGCCCAGCAGCTCGTCGTGCTCGCCGGGGCTGTCGGTGGCCTGGCCGAAGTGGCGCAGCAGGGCCGGGTGCAGGATGTCCTGCACCAGCGTAGATTTGCCCGAGCCGCTCACGCCGGTGATGCCTACCAGGCGCTGCAGCGGGATCTCGATGTCGAGGTCCTTGAGGTTGTGCTCGCGCGCGCCCTGCAGCAGCAGCTTGGGCGTGCCCTCTTCGACCTTGCGGCGCGTGCCCATGCTGATGGTGCGGCGCGCGCCCAGGTAGGCGCCGGTCAGTGTCTCGGCCTGTTTCAGGTCTTCAGGCGTGCCGTCGAACACGATGCGTCCACCCTGATGGCCGGGGCCCGGGCCCAGGTCGATCACGCGGTCGGCCGCCAGCATCACCGCGGGGTCGTGCTCGACCACCACCAGCGTGTTGCCGGCATCGACCAGGCGCTGCATGGCCACGTTGATGCGGTCCATGTCGCGCGGGTGCAGGCCGATGCTGGGCTCGTCCAGCACGAACAGGGTGTTGACAAGGGATGTGCCCAGGGCCGTGGTCAGGTTGATGCGCTGCACCTCGCCGCCCGAGAGGGTGCGGCTCTGCCGGTCCAGCGTCAGATAGCCCAGGCCCACATCGACCAGGTACTTCAGGCGCGTGCGGATTTCATCCAGCAGCAGTTGCAGGGCCTCGTCGTGCACCTGGCTGGGCAGGGTCACAAAGGCGAAGAAGCGCTGCAGCTGCTTGAGTGGCAGCAGCATCACATCGTGCAGGTTCAGGCCGGGCAAGGCTTCGAGCACCTCGCGGGGCAGGGCTGCGCCCTTGGGGGCCATGCGGCGCTGCGGCGCCAGCACGGCATCGGCGTCTTCGCGGCTGCCCAGGCGCCACAGCAGCGATTCGATCTGCAGGCGCGCGCCATCACACACCGGGCAGGTCGTGTAGCTGCGGTACTTGGACAGCAGCACGCGGATGTGCATCTTGTAGGCCTTGCTCTCGAGGTACTCGAAGAAGCGCTTGATGCCGTACCACTGCTTGTTCCAGTTGCCCTTCCAGGCCGGGTCGCCATCGATCACCCAGGCCTTGTGCTCGGGACTGAGCTGGTTCCAGGCCGTGTCGCGGGGCACGCCGGCATCGCCTGCGTACTTGAGCAGGTCGGCCTGGCTCTCGGCCCAGGCGGGTGTCTGCATGGGCTTGACCGCGCCCGAGCGCAGCGTCTTGCGCCCATCGGGGATCACCAGGCCCCAGTCGACGCCGATCACGCGGCCGAAGCCACGGCAGTGCGGGCATGCGCCTGCCGCCGAGTTAAACGAGAACAGGCCGGGCGTGGGCGTGCTGTAGCGGCGGTGGCTGTCGGGGCAATGCAGCCCGCTGGAGAAGCGCCACAGCTCGGGCGCCGGCTCGCCGCCATCGGGCAGGGTGTCGCCGGATTCAGGCAGCGCATACACAGTGATGTGGCCGCCGCCGCGCTTGAAGGCCACTTCCAGGGCCTCCATCACACGGGGGCGGTCCAGGTCGGCACCTGTGGGGTCGGCACCGATGCGGAAGCGGTCGGCCACCACGTCGAGCACCAGGCGCTCGTTGGCCAGCAGCTCATCTGCGCTGGCCTTGGTTTTCTTGGCCGCCTTCTTCGCGGCTGGTTGGGCCTTGCCCTCATCGGCCGAAGACAATGCTGGCGACACGGCGCTTGCCACCACCACGCGCTGCGCCTGGATGCGCGAGAACCCACTGGCCGACAGCCATTCCTGCATCTGTTCTGGCGTGGTGTTGGCCGGCAACTCGGCAGCAAAGGTGATCACGACGCGGCGTCCGCCTGGCGTGGCGGCCCCGCGCCGCACCAGCTCGTCGAACACAGATTGCGGCGTGTCCTCTCGCACTTCCAGGCCCGTGTCCTGGTCGAACAGCCTGGCGCCGCGTGCGAACAGCAGCTTCAGGTGGTCGTTCAGCTCGGTCATCGTGCCTACCGTGGAGCGCGAGGTGCGCACCGGGTTGCTCTGGTCGATGGCGATGGCCGGAGGCACGCCGTCCACGCGGTCCACGGCCGGGCGGTCCATGCGGTCCAGGAACTGGCGCGCGTAGGCGCTGAAGGTCTCCACGTAGCGGCGCTGGCCCTCAGCGTAGAGCGTGTCGAACACCAGGGACGACTTGCCCGAGCCGCTGGGCCCGGTCACCACGGTGAGTTCACCCGTGCGGATGTCGAGGTCGAGGTTCTTGAGGTTGTGCTGACGGGCACCGCGGATGCGGATATCGGACATGGATCACCTTGCGCCGGCGGAACGCGGCGGATGCTCGCCCAGGCGGGGTTGCCAGGCAGGAGCGCAAACATTCTAGGGAGGGATTGGTTGATCAGGTGGGGGCGAGCGCGGGCAACCTCAAGAGATGCTGGTGCATGGGGGGCATGCGCGTGCCAGTGAAGGGTAATTTGACGGGCGATGGCATCGACTTGGCGTGTTTTGTCAGGTGGTTAACCGGTATTCGTTTGATCAATGGAGTGGTTGTTTTGATCGTTCGTGACTAATTCACGCAAACCCACCCCCCTGTCCAGGCGGTCAAATGGGGGTTCCCCCCTTTTAGATGGTTGTGGCCTAAATCACGTATCCCTACAGTTTGTGACACCCGTTTACCAACTCTAGGGAGATCTGCTCATGACACTGTCCATCCGCGCTCTTGCTGCTGCCGTGGCCATCGCCGCCGCTTCTGCTTCGGCCCAAGCCGCCACCACCACGCTGACCTTCTCCGAGATCGTCGGCGTCCACAACACTCTGAGCTACAGCGGCACGGCCGGTGGCAACCTCACGGTTTCCTCCAACAAGGGCAGCCTGACCATCGTGCTGGGCGAACTCGGTGTGGCCAGCTGGAGCAACTGGGATCCTCGCCTCGGGTCTGGCGAAACCATCACCTTCAGCTTCACGCAAGACGTCAAGCTGACCTACTGGGATCTGGATGACCTGCCCTTCGGCTCCAACCAGTTCGGCCTGAAGGTCGATGGCGGCGCCAACAAGTCGTACTCGCTGGACAGCCATGGTTCGAGCACCCCACTGATCGGCAAGACCTTCACCTTTGCATACAAGGGCGATTCGTACTTCATCGACACGCTGAAGTTCAGCTCGGTGACGCCAGTGCCTGAGGCCTCCACAGCAGCCATGGCTCTGGCTGGCCTGGGCATGGTGGGCTTCATGGCCGCCCGTCGCCGTCGCGCCTGATTGCTGCTCGGCCTGGCCCTGCGGGCTGGGCTGTCCAGATGAACAACGGCCTCCCCGTCGAAAGACGGGGAGGCCGTTTTGTTTGTCCGATACGTTTTGGGCTTCAGCGCACCAGCAGCACCGGCACCTTGCTGTTGGCCAGCACCTTCGTGGCCACCGAGCCGGTGACCAGGTTCATCAGGCTGCTCTGCCCGTGCGAGCCCATGATCACCAGGTCGAACTTGTCCTTGTCGGCCACCTTGGCGATCACTTCGCCGGCATTGCCTGTCTTGCCCACGTATTGCGTGGCCAGGTTGTGCCGCGCCGTGAACTTGCGGATGGGCTTGAACACCGCTTCGGCCGTGTCGTCGTAATAGGCCTTGAGCTCCGAGGCCTGGAACAGGCGCGCGGCATGCGGCGGAATCACGGGTGTGACGGTCAGCACGGTGTACTGGTGGGCGCCAGCCAGGAAATCGTCATTGGCCGACAGCCAGGCCAGCATCTTGCGGGTGTAGGGACTGCCGTCCACGGCGAGCAGGATCTTCATGTGACAAACACTCCTTGAGGGATGCTTGCAGTCTACCGTGCTTCAGCTTGGGTTCATCAGGGCTGACTTGATGCGGATCAAACAGTGATGGTGCGCAGCCCGTCGTGTCCCAGCGATTCGCCCTTGTAGCCATGCCCGCGGGCATTGCTCACCACGCGTGTCTGGCCTTGAGCATGCGGCACGGTGTAGTCGTGCCTGCAATGCAGATGACCATGGATCCATGCATCCGCCAGCGGCAACAGGTCGTCATCCGCATTGCAGAAGCTGGCCGTGCCTGGCTGTGCGCCATAGCGCATGTCGGCGCTGCGAAGGCTGGGGCCGTAGTGCGTGATGGCCACGGTCGCATCCCAGGGGACATCCGGCGTGGGTTGCTGTGCCAGCGTGTCGGCCAACCACGCACGGCAGATCAGGGCCTCTTCGCGCACGGCTTCGGGGTCGAAGGGCTGGCCCTGGCGCGTAGCGCGCATCACTTTCACGAAGTAGCTGGCGGCGCGCTGCGACTTGAGGCGCTTGTCCGCACCGAACAGATCGAAATCACACCAGCGCACGGTGCCCGCGAAGCGGATGCGCCGGCCATCGGACCCCTGCACGATGCAGGTGTCGCGCTCCAGCATGCGCAGGCCCAGCTGTGCACAGCGCTCGCGCAGACCGGCCAACGCTTCGGCGATGTCGCGCTGGTCGAACTCGTGGTTGCCCGGCACGAAGATCACGGGCACCGGCCAGTCCTTGAACAGCGACAGCCCGGCCCAGGTGCTGTCCACATCCCCGGCCAGCACCAGCAGTTCGGCACCGGGGGCTGGCTCAGGCGTGAAACGCTCGGTTTCCAGGTGCAGGTCGGACAGGATCTGGAGTTTCAACTCAGTTGGCGCCGTGGCAGTTCTTGTACTTCTTGCCGCTGCCGCAGGTGCAAGGGTCGTTGCGGCCCACCTTGGGTTCGGCGCGCACCACGGTCTGCACCTTGTGGCGCTCGGCGATGCCGATCTCGGCCAGGTCCACCACGTCGAACACCAGGGCTTCGATGGCGGCGTCCAGGTTCTTGAGCGGGTGCTCCTGGTCCAGGGCCTTGGTCATCTGCTGCTGCACCTCGTCCTGCTCGGGCAGGTGGCGCCACAGCGAATCGAGCAGGTCGGGCACGCCTGAGAGCCCGGCTTCTTCCAACTGAGGGAAGTTGGCCAGGGCCCATTCGAAGCCGGCCACCCAGTAGCCCAGGCCTTCCAGGGCGTCCTTGCCTTCGAGCGGCTTGCCGTCGTCGTCTTCGACCAGCGGCACCAGCGGATCGAACCAGCCGTCTTCGAGCACGCCGCGCAGCAGCTCGTCGTAGCGGCGCTGGATCAGCGTCATCAGGCGGTTGTGGCGGGCTTCCGTCCACTCGCCCTTGCCGGGCTCAGGCAGGCCTTCGGTGCCGAAGATCGGGCCCAGCCATTCTTCGGTGGTGATCAGCACCGGCTGCACCAACACGCCGCACAGGTAGCCGTCCAGGATCACCGCGTCCAGCGTCTCATGGGGTTCAGGCACGAGGGCCAGCAGCTCGTCGAGCTCGTGGATCTCGTTGTCGGTCAGGGTGGCAGAGGCGCTCATGGTGGTGCGTGCGCCCAGGGCGGCGCATCGGTGTGGTGTGCAAAGCATGATTGTGCCTGCCCTTGAGGGCCGTGGATGCACCGCGCGGGTGACAGCCCTGAACCGTGCTGGGGCGGCATGGTTGATGCGTTCTCCGCCGGGCGTGGCCATGACGCTTGAAAGGACGCACCATGCTGGACACCACCTCCACCAAGTTTTCCCACATCCGCGAGCAGGACACGCAGTTCGAGGGCGGCGGCTTGCGGGATTTCTTCCTGTACCGCGACCTGGGTGTGCGCGATGCCACCAACGGCAAGGTGGTGGCCCATCTGGTCAAGGCCAACCCCGATCTGCCGCCTGAAAAGGGCACAGGCTGGCACCGCCACGTGGCGGATTTCCAGATCGTCATCATGACCAAGGGCTGGGCCAAGTTCATGTACGAAGACCAGGTCACGCTGGTCAAGGCGGGTGATTGCGTGCACCAGCGCCCGGGCGTGCGCCACTACCTGTTCGACTACTCGCCGGACATGGAGTACCTGGAGATCGTCGGCCCGGCGGATTTCGGCACGGTGGATGTCGAGCCGGTGTGCGACGTGCCCGACCCGACCCCCTGGAACTGAAGCTCAGAACTCGACGTCGAGCTCATCGATCTCGATGGGCTCGGTCTTGGCCGCGGCCAGCCACTCCTGCATCTCGGGCTGGCTGAGCATCAGGTCGCGGTAGGCGGCGCTGACAGCATCGAGCTTCACATCGTAGGTGGCGAAGCGCGTGCACACCGGGGCGTACATCGCGTCGGCCACGGTGCGCTGAGCACCGAACAGGAAAGGCCCGCCGTAGGTTTCCAGGCACTCTTGCCAGATGGCGGTGATGCGCTGCAAGTCGGCCTGGGCGCGCGACCATACCTTGAACTTCGGGAAGTGGGCGCGCAGGTTCATGGGCAGGGCCGAGCGCAGGGCGGTGAAGCCCGAGTGCATCTCGCCGCTGATGGCGCGGCAATGGGCGCGGGCGCGGGCGTCCTTGGGCAGCAGGCCGGCCTCGGGGGCCACCTCGTTGAGGTACTCGGCGATGGCCAGCGTGTCCCACACCAGCACGCCAGCGTGCTCCAGGCTGGGCACGCGGATCGAGGACGACAGCAGCAGGATCTCGGCACGGGTTGCGGGGTCGTCCGGCGGCAGCACGTGTTCGCTGAACGGCAGGCCTGAGAAGCGCGCCAGCAGCCAGCCGCGCAAGGACCATGACGAGTAGTTCTTGCTGGTGATCGTGAGCACCGCGGCGGCCACCTCCGGCTTGGCCACCTTGGCAGGCGGCGTGGCTTTCGGGGCGGCTGCCTTGGAGACAGCCTTCTTGGTGGCGACAGTCTTGCGCGGGGCGAGGGTGGTGGTGGCCATGCTGCGTGGTGGGTGGGTTCGTTGAAGCCGCTCACACGCAGCTAGCAGGGGCCGTGCCAAGCCTCGCCTCCTGGCACGCCTTGCGCAGGGTGCACGCCGGTCATGGCTCGCAACTTGCAGGTTGTCTGCCAACACCGCTCCTGGGGACACGATGCTATACGCCACCTTTGACAGCCATCAGCGCCTGATGGCCCCCTTCCATGTGATGGCACAGAGCATCTCCGACTGGGCGCAGCATGTGCTGCCCCCCGGGGAGCCCACCGCCACATGGCGCGATCTGGCCGCAGGCGGCATGCTCACCCGCAGCGCCATGGCCGCCAGCGAGGTGTTCAACCGCTGGCGCATCACCCATGCGCGGCCGGCGTTCAACATCGAATCGGTCGAGAGTAATGGCGTCACCTGCGGCATCATCGAAGAGGCGGTGATGAGCACGCCTTTCGGCACGCTGCTGCATTTCCGCAAGGACCGGGATCTGGAGCAGCCACCCGTGCTGCTGGTGGCGCCCATGTCGGGCCACTTCGCCACCTTGCTGCGCGACACCGTGCGCACGCTGCTGCAGGACCATGATGTCTTCATCACCGATTGGCACAACGCCCGCGACGTGCCTTTGCGCCACGGCGTGTTCGGCCTGGACGACTACACCGACCACCTGATCCGTTTCCTGGACAAGATGGGGCCGGGTGCCCACCTGATGGCGATCTGCCAGCCCTGCGTGGCCTCGTTGGCCGCCACCGCGCTGATGGCGCAGGACAACCACCCTGCCCAGCCGCGCAGCCTGACCTTGATGGCCGGCCCTATCGACTGCCGTGTCAACCCGACCTCGGTGAACGACCTGGCCGTCAGCAAGCCCATGAGCTGGTTCGAGAAGAACATGATCCACACGGTGCCGTGGACGCAGCGCGGCGCGGGCCGCAAGGTGTACCCCGGCTTCGTGCAGCTCACGGCCTTCATGAGCATGAACATGGAGCGCCACCTGGGCGCCTTCCAGAGCATGCGCGATCAGATCGCCAATGGCGAGGGCGACAAGGCAGCGCACGTGAAAGCCTTCTACGAGGAGTACTTCGCCGTGGCCGACCTGCCGGCCGAGTTCTACCTGGAAACGGTGGGCAAGGTCTTCCAGACCTACGATTTGCCGCGCGGCGAACTGAGCTTCCGGGGCGGGCTGGTCGAGCCGCGTGCCATCCGCAAGACGGCGCTGTTCACCGTGGAAGGTGAACGCGATGACATCTGCTCAGTGGGGCAGACCGTGGCCGCCCAGGACCTGTGCCCCAGCGTGCGGCCCTACCTTCGCAACCACCACGTGCAGACCGGGGTGGGGCACTATGGGGTGTTCAGCGGCCGCCGCTGGCAGAACGAGATCTACCCGCGGGTGCGGGAGGCGATCCACCAGGTGGCGGCCTGACAAAGGCACCCCTGCTTTGACAGGGGTGCGCTCGATCGTGGTGCTCGTCAGATCGTCCAGGCGAAATTGACGCTGATGACGACCTTGTCGGAGGGAGTGTCGGGGTTGCCGATCGTGACCTTCGAGGCACGCAGGTTATGAGCGCCAGCATCGATCTTCACGGTGCCGCTGCACACAGGCAGGTTGTTGGCAGGGCCGCCTGCCAGCGCCTCCAGTTCAGCGTTGCTCACGTTGCTGCTGCGGCACGCGTAGTCAGCGTTGGCGTCATCGAAATACAGGATGTACTTGCTGGTGTCGTTCTGAAGGAATCCGATCACGAGCTGGAACTTGCCGGCCGTGTCTTCCGCAACAGCGAATTCGAGGGTGCGGCCGTCTCCGGTGGGATCGAGCTCGCTGTCAATGGAGGACGGATCAAGGGCGTAGCTGCCCGCTGCTGTGGAGGCATTGCCGGTGTCAACCGTGACTGTGTTGCTTGCTGGATAAGTGACCACTGGCTCATCGCCGCCGCCACCGCCGCCGCAAGCGGCGAGAACCGACATGAGGCACGCTGACGCGATGCCACGCACTGCATGGACAAACTGCATGATCTCTCCCTGGAGACGTATGGTTGGAAACGCCTGAGAGTGTAATGTTGTATGAAGTTCGGCGTTGCGTGAGACCGGCCTAAACCACGTGAACGCGGGGTTCAGGGCGTATTCAGTTGCTGCTCTAGTTGCGCCAATGCGACTGGGTCTTCAATGGTGGTCAGATCCCCCGCGTCACGCCCCTCGCATACAGCCTGGATGGCCCGCCTCAGCAGCTTGCCCGAGCGCGTCTTGGGCAGCGCGTTCACGAACACCACGCGTGATGGGCGGCCCACCGCACCCAGGTGCTGATCCACCTTGCGCATCACGTCGGCCTCAAGCGCCTGTGCGGCCTCTGGTGTGTCAGCGGCTGCGGCGTTCTTCAGCACTGCGAACGCCATCGGCACCTGGCCCTTGAGCGCATCGTGCACGCCCACCACCGCTACCTCGGCCACGGCCGCATGGCTGCTGATGGCTTCTTCGATCTCGCGCGTGCCCAGGCGGTGGCCGGCCACGTTGATCACATCGTCGGTGCGGCCCAGGATGAAGTGGTAGCCGTCCGCATCTCGGATGCCCCAGTCGAAGGTGTTGTAGAACTCAGGCGTGGCGCCAAAGCTGCGCCAGTAGGTCTTCACATAGCGCTCGTCATCGCCCCACACCGTCTGCAGGCAACCGGGGGGCAACGGATAGCGGATCGCGACCACGCCTTTTTGATCGACAGCCGTGAGCTCTTCGCCGGTGGCCTCGTTCAGCAGGCGCACGTCGTAGCCTGGCATGGCCACGCCTGGCGATCCGAACTTGGCAGGCAGATCGGCCTGCACGCCGCGCGGCACGCTCAGGATGGGCCAGCCCGTCTCGGTCTGCCAGTAGTTGTCGACCACGGGCTTGCCCAAGGCATCGGTGATCCAGCGCGCCGTGGGCTCGTCCAGCGGCTCACCGGCCAGGAACAGCTGCTTCAGGCTGGACAGGTCATGCTTTGACAGGCAGGCCGGGTCCTGCTTCTTGAGCACTCGGATGGCCGTGGGTGCCGAGAACATCACGCTGACCTTGTACTTCTCGACCAGTGACCACCAGATGGCCGCATCCGGCCGTATCGGCAAGCCTTCGTAGACGATGGTGGCCATGCCCGTGATCAAGGGGCCATAGACGATGTAGCTGTGCCCCACCACCCAGCCGATGTCGCTGGCGCAGAAGAAGGTCTCGCCCGGACGGCCCTGGTAGAGCTGCTCCATCGACGCGGCCAGGGCCACGGCATACCCACCGGTGTCGCGCTGCACGCCCTTGGGCTTGCCGGTGGTGCCGCTGGTGTAGAGGATGTAGCTGGGGTGCGTGGCATCCACCCAGGCGCAGGGGATGTCGGGCTTGTTCAGGTGCTGTTCGCGCAGGCGTGTGAAGTCCACATCGCGTGGCGGCAGCCGGTCGGCCGGGGCCAGGCCGCGGTCGACCAGCAGCACGTGGTCCACGGCGTGCGTGGCCTGGCGCAGGGCTTCATCGAGCAGGGGCTTGTAGGCCACCACCTTGCCGCCGCGCGAGCCGCCATCGGCCGTGACGATCACCTTGGGCCGCGCATCGTCGATGCGGCTGGCCAGAGAGTTGCTGGCAAAGCCGCCAAACACCACCGAATGGATGGCGCCCAGGCGCACCGTGGCCAGCATGGCGATCACGGCCTGCGGGATCATGGGCATGTACAGCAGCACGCGGTCGCCCTGGCGCACGCCCAGGCTCTGCAGCATCGACGCCATGGCCTGCACCTCGCGGTGCAGTTGCGCATAGGTCAGCACCTGCTCGGTGCCGGTCTCGGTGGAGACGTGGATCAGTGCGGGCTGGTCGGCGCGGTGGGGCAGGTGGCGGTCCACCGCGTTGTGGCACAGGTTGGTCTGGCCGCCCACGAACCAGCGTGCAAAGGGTGGGTTGCTGGTGTCGCAGACCTGGTCCGGGCGGCGGCGCCAGTCGATGCGGGCCGATTGCTCACGCCAGTAGGCGTCGCGGTCTTGAAGGGAGCGTTGATGCAGGGCGGCGTAATCCATGCCCCATGCTAGCCAGTGCCACCCCCGCGAACAAGGGGGCTGGGCCCACCTCTCACCTGTGTCAGATGAAGACAGCCGCGCGGCGCAGGATCAGCAGTCCGAAAAACCCGAGGCCCAGCACCACCATCCATCGCAGCGTGGTCATGCCACGTGCGCGCCACACGGGCTGGCGCGTGACCGTGTAGGCGGCCATGCACAGCACGAAGGCCAGGGCCATCAGCAGCACCATCCAGCGGAACAGCACCATGGTGCAGCAGTCCTTATCGGTTCGGTTACCAGGCCGGGGTCAGCTCGGCCATGCCCTTGGGGGCCTGGGCCTTGTCCTCGAAGGTGGCGATCTCCCAGGCGGAGGCATCGGCCTTCAGGGCGCGCAGCAGCTTGTTGTTGAGCGCATGGCCCGACTTGTAGGCGCTGTAGGCCGCCAGCAGCGGGTGGCCCACCACGTACAGGTCGCCGATGGCATCGAGGATTTTGTGCTTGACGAACTCGTCGTCGTAGCGCAGACCGTCGCCATTGAGCACGCGGTAATCGTCGACCACGATGGCGTTGTCCATGCTGCCACCCAGCCCCAGGCCGCGCGAACGCATCATTTCCACATCCTTCGTGAAGCCGAAGGTGCGGGCGCGCGAGATGTCGCGCTTGTACTGCCCGGTAGAGAAATCGAACTCCACGCGCTGGCCGGTCTGGTCCACCGCAGGGTGGTGGAAATCGATCTCGAAGGCCAGCTTGTAGCCGTGGAAGGGCTCCAGCCGTGCCCACTTGAGCGACGGGCCTTCGCCTTCGCGCACCTCAATGGGCTTGAGCACGCGCATGAAGCGCTTGGGGGCCTTCTGCAGTTCGACACCGGCACTTTGCAGCAGGTAGACAAACGCGGCGGCGGACCCATCCAGGATGGGCACTTCCTCGGCCGTGATGTCGATGTAGAGGTTGTCCAGGCCCAGCCCGGCGCAGGCCGACATCAGGTGCTCGACGGTGTGCACCTTGGGTGCGCCAGGATCGCCCCCGGGTGACAGGGTGGAGGCCAGGCGCGTGTCGCACACGGCCTCGGCGTTGACGGGGATGTCCACCGGCTGAGGCAGGTCCACGCGACGGAACACGATGCCCGTGTCCGGCGGGGCCGGGCGCAGGGTCAGTTCGACACGTTGGCCGCTGTGCAGGCCCACGCCCACGGCGCGGGTCAGCGATTTGATGGTGCGTTGTTGCAGCATGCCCCGATTATCGCGCCAAGCGGCGTTTCACGCAGGCGCGCGCCTTGCGCGCTCAGAGCGTGTGGGTGCGGTCGCCCTGGCTGAAGCCCAGGGCATCGAACCACTCGCCCTTCACGAAACCGATCACCTTGAACAGTTCGCCCATCTCGTGCTCGGCCAGCAGCATCTGCAGGGCTGCCCGGGTCTTGACCTCGGCCGCGTCCCGGGGCGGGCTGGCCGCCAGCGGGCGCAACAGCCCGCAATTGGTCAGGAAGCGCGCCTGGCTGGTGTAGCCCAGCACCTCCCAGCCGGCTTCCTGGCCGGCCAACGCGATGCCCGTGAAGTTCACGTGGGTGGTGATGTCCTTGTGGCCCACGGCCACCAGCGGATCCGGGTCACTGCGGTGGCCCTGGTGGCACATCAAGGTGCCGCCGCTGCGCTGGGGCAGGTAGTACTCGCTTTCCGGAAAACCGTAGTCCAGGAAGAAGGCGGCGCCGCGGCTCATGCGCTCGGCCAGCGTGGCCACGAAGGCCTCGGCCTGGCCATGGGTTTCGGTGACGGTGCCGGGCACGAAATCGGCATCGGGCCGATCGGTGGGCGGGCGCACGCCCTCGGGTACGGGGCGATCGGCCCAGGTGAAGGCGGGCTCGCCCTCTGTTCCGGCCGGCGCATCGGCCAGCGCCACGCCGCGCTCCTGCCAGGCCTGACCGTCCCAGCTCAGAAGGTGCACGGGCATGGCGTCCAGCACCTCGTTGCCCACGATCACGCCATGCAGTTCGTCGGGCAGGCTGTCTGCCCAGACCACCTTGCGCACCTGCTCGGGGTGCGAGGCGGCCAGGCGCGCATGCTGGCGCTCGCGCAAGGTGCCCGACAGATCGACGATGGTGTAGCGCTGGATGCGGTCACCCAGCTCGCCCAGCAACTGCTCGGCCAGCGCACCGGTGCCGGCGCCGAACTCCCACACCTGGTCGGTGCCAGTGGCGTCAAGGGCCTGCTCGATCTGGCGGGCCAGGGCGTGGCCGAACATGGGGGTGAGTTCGGGCGCGGTGACGAAATCGCTGCCGTCGGCAGGGTCTTTGCCGATCACACGGTGGCCACCGCTGTAGTACCCCAGTCCCGGGGCGTAGAGGGCCAGTTCCATGTAGCGCTCGAAGCGCATCCAGCCCCCGCGCTGGCGGATCTCGTCGGCGATCAGCCGGGCCAGCGGGTGGTGGGGGAAAGGTGCGGCCACTACACTGTGGCTCGAAGCATCGGGGCGGTCCATGCCGTATTGTAGGAACGCACCCACCACCCGTGTGCCACCATGTCTGACATCGACCAGCCCAAGCCCTCCGTTCCCAACCCCATCGACGAGCTACCCGACGACACCGACACTGCCGTGCGAGGCCAACTGGTGCAGCCGGTGTTGCCCGCGGCCACGGGCCGGGCGCGCACCGCGCTGGTCACGGGGGCCGGGCGCCGCCTGGGCCGCGAGATCGCGCTGGCCCTGGCCGTGCAGGGCTGGGATGTGGCCGTGCACTGCCGCGCCTCGCGCGAAGAGGCCGAAGCCACCGCCGATGACATCCGCGCCATCGGCCGCCACGCCTGTGTGATCCAGGCCGATCTGGCCGATGAGGCCGCCTGCCACGCCGTGGTGCCGCAGGTGGTGCAGGCCCTGGGGCGGCTCGATGCCGTGGTGAACAACGCCTCGGCCTTTGAATACGACACCGCCGCCACCTTCACCTACGCCATGCTGGAGCACCACCTGCGCGCCAACACCGCGCCGGCCATCGTGTTGGCGCAGGCCTTGGCAGAACATGTGGCTGCCCGCGAAGGCTTGTCCCCGCCCACCGCCGCAGGGGCAGAGCAGGGCAGTGGCGCCCAGGTCACCGACCTGCCCGATGACGTGGATGCCGCTGTGGTGAACCTGCTGGACCAGAAGCTGTGGAACCCCAACCCGGATTTCATCAGCTACACCCTGTCCAAGGCCGCCCTGGAATCGGCCACCACCTTGCTGGCGCTGGCGCTGGCGCCGCGCGTGCGTGTGGTGGGCGTGGCCCCGGGCCTGACCCTCACCAGCGAATGGCTGCAGGGTGACCGTTTTGATCAACTGCACCGCGCCTCGCCCCTGGGCCGCTCGTCCACCCCGGGTGATGTGGCCGCCACCGTGGCGTTCGCGCTGGCCAACCGCTCGATCACCGGCACCACCCTGCTGGTCGATGGCGGCCAGCACCTGCAACGATTTCCCCGCGACTTTTCCATGATGTGACGCGCCCTCGCGTCACCGGAGCCCCGGCCATGTCCCTGACCAAAGGCAACCAGACCCTCACCCTCACCGGCCTGCGCTTCGATGCCAGCCTGGGCCTGCTGGCCCATGAGTTCGACGCCCCGCAGCCCATCCAGGTCGATGCCGAGCTGAACATGGGCAGCCAGCCCCTGCTGCCCCACGACGACGAGATCATGAACGTGCTCGATTACCGCAAGGTGCGCGCGATCATCATCGAAGAGTGCCGGGCGCAGCACGTCAACTTGCTCGAAACGCTGATCGGCAAGGTTAGCAACCGCCTGCTGGGGCTGCCTGGTGTGCAGGGTGTGCGCGTCAAGATCGCCAAGCTGGAGATCTTCGATGACTGCGAAGTCGCGATCCGGATGGAAACGGGGCAATGGTGAGCTGACCTGATGGATTTGGGTGTGGCCGCCGCTTGAGCAGGCCGCTTGGCGTGGGTGGCCGGCGCTCTGGCAGTGCCTTCGCTACGCGAAGGCCAGGAGATGAGAGGCGGCCAACGCCGCCTCTCATCTCCATTCTCCAGCCGCCGCGGTGAAAGAAGCAGGCTCTCGGGGTGCACGGCGTAGCGAAGTAAAGGGGGAGGGCGGGCGAAGCCCGGCCGGAGGACATGAGCGGAGCCGTGTACCCCGAGAGCCTGCTTCGGTTCGCCGCAAAGGCCCCCAAACAGCAATCGTCAACCAGCGCCACGGCTTCCTAAAGCGGCACGCAACAGTCGTTTTTGGGGTTTGTGAACAGCCCGAACCCCGGCTTCGGGGCCCCTCCGCCCGTTTTGCCGGCAGATCGGCGAAAATCACGGGATGAACGACGCCGTCTCCCCCCAGCTCCTGTCCACCCCCGAAGACGATGCCCTGGCCGCCGCCCAGGCCAAGAAGCACGCCTTCGAGATGAACAAGCTCAGCAAGCGCCTGCACCGCGAGGTCGGCCAGGCCATTGCCGACTTCAACATGATCGAAGACGGCGACAAGGTCATGGTCTGCATGTCCGGCGGCAAGGACAGCTACGGCATGCTCGACATCCTGATGAACCTGCAGAAGCGGGCGCCCATCAAGTTCGAGATCGTGGCCGTCAACCTCGACCAGAAGCAGCCCGGCTTTCCCGAGCACGTGCTGCCCGAATACCTCACCAAGGTGGGCGTGCCCTTCCGCATCGAAGAGCAGGACACCTACAGCGTCGTCAAGAAGGTCATCCCCGAAGGCAAGACCACCTGCAGCCTGTGCTCGCGCCTGCGCCGCGGCATCCTGTACCGCGTGGCCAATGAGCTGGGCTGCACCAAGATCGCGCTGGGCCACCACCGCGACGACATCCTGCAGACCCTGTTCATGAACATGTTCTTCGGCTCCAAGCTCAAGGGCATGCCCCCGAAGCTGGTGACCGACAATGGCGAACATGTGGTGATCCGCCCCATGGCCTACTGCGCCGAGAAGGACCTGGCCACCTACGCGGAATACCGTGAGTTCCCCATCATCCCGTGCAACCTGTGCGGCAGCCAGGACGGCCTGCAGCGCCAGCAGATGCGCGAAATGATCAACGACTGGGACCGTCGCTTCCCCGGCCGCGTCGACAACCTGTTCACGGCCCTGTCCAGCATCGTGCCCTCGCACCTGATGGACCGGAACCTCTACCCCTTCCAGACCATCAAAGCCTCTGGGCGCCCCGAAGCCGGCGGCGACATCGCCTTCGATGAAGACGAAGGCTGCGGCACGCCGGCTGATGGCGCCTCGCCGCCTGCGCTGGCCGGCATCCCCGTGTCGGTGATCAAGCTGAGTGCAAACGGCGCCAAGCAGAACGACTGAGTCCATAACAGGAGACGGCGATGAAATTCGGATCCTTGTGCCTGGCTGTGGCGGCCACACTTGTCCTGGCCGGTTGCGGCACCATGAACTCGATCACGGCCGATGTGTCCAGCTTCGGCCAGTGGCCGCCCACCCGCCCGCTGCCGCGCTACGCCTTCGAGCGTCTGCCTTCTCAGCAGGCCCAGGCTGATTTCCAGAGCCGTGTCGAGGCCGCAGCCCGCCCCGCGCTCACGCGCAAGGGCTTCGTCGAGGCCGATTCGCCCCAGAAGGCCGATGTGCTGGTGCAGGTGGCCGCCCAGGCACGCACCCTGTATTCGGGCTACGACCCGTTCGACCGCTGGGATGGCCGCTTCTTCGGGGGCTTCGGCGGCTTCTGGGGCGGCCGTGGCGGCCTGGGCTTCGGCATGAGCTTCGATCCGCCCGTCACGCAGATGCAGGTGGATGTGCTGATGCGCGACAAGGCCACCAGCCAGACCCTGTACGAAACCCACGCCACGCACCGCCGCGCCGGCGGCATCGTCGAAAGCCTGATGCAGCCCATGTTCGATGCGGCGCTGCAGGATTTCCCGGCCCAGGCCATCAGCCCCCGCGTGGTCACGGTTCCCATCCCTCAGCCGGCCAAGCCCGTGTCGGCCGCAGCGCCTGCGCCCGCACCCGCAGCCGTCACCGCGCCTGCCAAGTAAAACGTTCCCTCACGCTCGCATCGATCGCACCATGTCCCTGTCCATCGTCATCATGGCCGCCGGCAAAGGCACTCGCATGAAGTCTTCGCGGCCCAAGGTGCTGCACAAGCTGGCGGGGCGGCCCATGCTGTCGCACGTGATCGGCACCACGCAGGGCCTGGGTGCGCAAAAGCTGATCGTGATCACCGGCCATGGCGCCGACGCGGTGGAACAGGCCATGCGCGTCGCGTTTGCGCAAGCCCCGCTGGCCTTCGCACGGCAAGAGCCGCAACTGGGCACCGGCCACGCCGTGCAGCAGGCCGTGCCGCAACTGCCCGACGAAGGCACCACGCTGATCCTCAATGGCGATGTGCCCCTGATCGAGGCCGCCACCGCGCGTGCCCTGGTCGAGGCCTGCGGCGGCGAACGCCTGGCCCTGCTCACCGTGGTACTCGATGACCCCACCGGCTATGGCCGCATCGTGCGGGATCAGGCGACCGAAGATTCACAGCCCACCGTCAAGGCCATCGTCGAACACAAGGATGCGAGCGAGGCGCAGCGCGCCATCCGTGAGGTCTACACCGGCATGATGGCTGCGCCCACGCGCTGGCTCAAGCAGGCCCTGGCCGGTCTGCGCAACGACAACGCCCAAGGCGAGTACTACCTCACCGACGTGGTGGCCAGCGCCGTGGCCGATGGCGTGCCCGTGGTGGCTGCCCACCCGGGCGATGAGACCGAGGTGCTGGGCGTGAACAGCCCGGCCCAGCTGGCTGATCTGGAGCGCCGCCATCAGCGCGCCCAGGCCGAACGCCTGATGGAGCAGGGCGTGCGCCTGGCCGATCCGGCCCGCTTCGATCTGCGCGGCACGCTGGCCTGCGGCCGCGATGTGGACATCGACGTCAACTGCATCTTCGAAGGCGATGTGAGCCTGGGCGACGAGGTGCGCATCGGCGCCCACTGCGTGGTCCGCAACGCCCGCATCGAAGCTGGCGCCGTGATCCACCCCTTCACCCACATCGATGGCGACAAGGAGGGCGTGACCGTGGGCGAGGGCTCGCTGATTGGCCCCTTCGCCCGCCTGCGCCCCGGTGCGCAACTGGGCGCCGAGGTGCACATCGGCAACTTTGTCGAGGTCAAGAACTCCACCCTCGCGCGTGGGGCCAAGGCCAATCACCTGGCCTACCTGGGCGATGCCACCGTGGGCGAGCGCGTGAACTACGGCGCCGGCAGCATCACCGCCAACTACGACGGCGCCAACAAGCACCGCACCGTCATCGGCAACGACGTGCACGTGGGCTCCAACTGCGTGCTGATCGCGCCCATCACCCTGGGCGATGGCGCCACCATCGGCGGCGGCTCCACCCTGTCCAAGAACGCCCCGGCCGGCCAGCTCACCGTGGCCCGCACCAAGGCCGTGAGCCTGGCGGGCTGGACGCGGCCCGTCAAACAACCCAAGTGATCATGCCCAATGTAGGGGGATGAACACGTGACGTCAGGCGGTAAGATCAATGCACCCGCATCAGCCCCTGGAACCGTGCAGTTGTGAATCACTATGAGCGATTGAAGGTCAACCCGGACGCCCCGATCGAGGTGATCCGTGCGGCCTACCGCGCGCTGGCGGCGAAGCACCACCCTGATAGGCACATGCAACCTGGCACCTCGCACGGGGACATGGTGGCCTTGAATGCCGCTTACGAGGTACTGGCCGATCCAACGTCGCGGGCCGCCTATGACGCTGAACTGGCTGATGCGCAGGCCCCTGCTGTGGTCTCTGAGGCGGGGCCGGCTTCTCGCCTGCAGAACCTGTGGCGTACCACCATGGGTTTCGGTGGCGGAGACACCAGCCTACCGCCACAGCCTGCGCCTGACGAGCCTGATGATGGCCGGGTAGATGTGCATTGGCAGCCGCCCCTCCCCGGTAATCTGACCAACCCCTGGCTGAGCAAGAGGCGCCTGGTGCCCCTCATCAGCGTGTTGGGAGTACTGGTGCTGGCCGTTGGTATCTGGTGGGTGCGGGCAACAGTGCAGCAGATCGAGGCCGAGCAGACCTTGTCGCAGCACTACGGCGCCCAGCAAGCGCATGCGGGAGGCTCCCCCGCTCGTGACAAGCAGGCGCCAGTGGTCACGATGACCGATGAGGAACTGCTGGCCCCGCCCCCGCCCTTGCCCGTCCAGCCTTCAGCCACAGCCAGCAAGCATCTGCTGGACGGCACCCCGCTGACCTTGCGTCAGGAAACCCACCTGGTCGATCCGCTCACGCTGCCGTCGCTGCCTCCTCATCCCTGAGCAGGGGCGCCTCGTGGCCACGCCAGGGGCAGGGCGGTGTCGAACTTGGCCCGCTTCACGGCGAAGAAGGCCCGCACATTGCGCACCCCCAGCGCCCCGGTGAACAGCCGGGCCGCCACCTGCTGGTAGCCGTCCATGTCGGCCACGGCCAGCACCAGCATGAAGTCCGGCCCGGGTGACACGCGCCAGCACTGCTGCACGGCCGCATCCTGCACGGCATGGGCCTCGAAGCGCGCCATGGCCTCTTCGGCCTGCACATCCAGCGTCACCTCCACCAGGGCCTGCAGCCCCTGACCCTGGGCCTCGCGCAGCTTGTCGGCCGACACGATGGCCACCTGGCGCTCGATCCAGCCCTCATCGCGCAGGCGCTTGACCCGGCGGTGGCAGGTGGCAGGCGACAGGTGCGCTGCCTCGGCCAGGGCCTGGTTGGACAGGCTGGCGTCGTGCTGTAGCAGGTCCAACAGGCGAAGGTCGCTGGAATCCAAGATGATGGAAGGATTTTTCAAAAATCAGCCTAAATTGAATAAAAATTCTTTGAATTTGGTATGGTGGTAATTTTGCATCAATACGTTCAAATATCGATGGATTAATTTCAGTTGCGGCGCGCTAGGATCCGCTTCACCTCGCCAGCAGCGCGAGAAGGAGCAGATTTCCATGTGCGGCATCGTCGGCGCGGTTGGTTCGCGCAACATCACCCCCATCCTGGTCGAAGGCCTCAAGCGCCTTGAATACCGCGGCTATGACTCGTGCGGCGTGGCCGTGCTGCGCCAGGGCCAGGTGCTGCGCGCCCGCAGCACCTCCCGCGTGGCCGAGCTGCAAACCCAGGTTGCCAACGACGGCCTGGAAAGCCCCTTGGGCATCGCCCACACCCGCTGGGCCACGCACGGCGCGCCCGCGGTGCACAACGCCCACCCCCATTTCTCGCACGGCCCAGGCGCCGATGCCGCCAACACCCGGCCCGGCCGCGTGGCCCTGGTGCACAACGGCATCATCGAAAACTACGAAGCCCTGCGCGCCGAGCTGCAAGCCAAGGGCTATGAGTTCCACAGCCAGACCGACACCGAGGTGATCGCCCACCTGGTGGAGCACCTGTACGACGGCGACCTGTTCGCGGCCGTGAAAGCCGCCACCCTGCGCCTGACGGGTGCCTACGCCATCGCCGTGTTCTGCGCCGATGAGCCGCAGCGTGTGGTCGGTGCCCGCCAGGGCTCGCCTCTGGTGCTGGGCGTGGGCGGTGCGGACCAGACCGAGCGCTTCCTGGCCTCTGACGCTATGGCCCTGGCCGGCGTGACCGACCAGATCGTCTACCTGGAAGAGGGCGACGTGATCGACCTGCAGCCGGGCCGCCACTGGATCGAGCACCGCGCACCCGGTAGCCAGGAGCACCAGCGCGTGCTTGACGCCGAGCGCCCCGTGCGCACTGTCACCGCGCACAGCGGCGCCGTGGAGCTGGGCCCCTACCGTCACTACATGCAGAAAGAGATCTTCGAGCAGCCGCGCGCCATCGCCGACACGCTCGAAGGCGTGCAGGGCATCACCCCCGATCTGTTCGGCGACAAGGCCGCCAGCGTGTTCGGCCAGATCGACCGCGTGCTGATCCTGGCCTGCGGCACCAGCTACTACTCGGGCAGCGCTGCGCGCTACTGGCTCGAATCCATCGCCGGCATCCCCACCACGGTGGAGATCGCCAGCGAATACCGCTACCGCGACAGCGTGCCCGTGCCCAGCACCCTGGTCGTCACCATCAGCCAATCGGGCGAAACGGCCGACACCCTGGCCGCGCTCAAGCACGCGCGCAGCCTGGGCATGGAGCACACGCTGACCATCTGCAACGTGGCCACCAGCGCCATGGTGCGCGAATGCAAGCTGGCCTACGTGACACGCGCCGGCGTGGAGATCGGCGTGGCCAGCACCAAGGCCTTCACCACGCAGCTGGCCGGCCTGTTCCTGCTGACGCTGACCTTGGCCAAGGTGAAGGGTCGCCTGAACGAAGCGCAAGAGGCCGCCCACCTCAAGGCCATGCGCCACCTGCCCGCTGCGCTGCAATCGGTGCTGGCGCTGGAGCCGCAGGTGATGGCCTGGGCCGAGGCCTTCGCGCGCAAGGACAACGCGCTGTTCCTGGGCCGTGGGTTGCACTACCCGATCGCGCTGGAAGGTGCCTTGAAGCTGAAGGAGATCAGCTACATCCACGCCGAGGCCTACCCGGCCGGTGAGCTCAAGCATGGCCCGCTGGCGCTGGTGACCAGCGAGATGCCCGTGGTGGTGGTGGCCCCGCACGACACGCTGCTGGAAAAGCTCAAGAGCAACATGCAGGAAGTGCGGGCGCGTGGCGGCGAGCTGTATGTGTGCGCCGATGCGGACACGCACATCCAGGCCGAGCCGGGTATCCATGTGATCCGCCTGCCGGAGCACTATGGTGCGCTGTCACCGATCCTGCATGTGGTGCCGCTGCAGTTGCTGGCGTATCACACGGCGTGTGCGCGGGGGACGGATGTGGACAAGCCGCGGAATCTGGCCAAGTCGGTGACGGTGGAGTAAGGGCGGGCTCTGCTTGTTGGCGCCGACCGAAAACTGAGCCACACGTGAAGGGTGTGCCGACCCAAAACTGAGCCAGGTGTTCAACCTACCCTGCTGCTTTTTGATTCAGCGGGGTTCGAGAGTGATCACCATGGACATGATCGGAAGAATCCGGAGGCTGCACAGCCGAGGCAAGAAGTCAGAGCGGGAGATCTCGCGGATGACGGGGTTGTCGCGCAACACGATAGCCAAATGGCTCAAGGCGCCATTGGATGGCGAGCCCAGGTACCGGCGAAGCGAGCGGCCGGGCAAGTTGACCGCCTTCCACGAAGTGCTCAAACAAGCGCTCAAGGGCGATGCCCATCGGCCCAAGCACGAGCGTCGAAGTGCACGGGCGCTATACGGCGAGATCAAGGCGGCGGGCTACGATGGGGGCTACACGCGGGTGACGGACTTCATCCGCCAGTGGCGCCAAGGCGAGGGCCAGACGGCATCGACGCGTGCCTTCGTGCCGTTGTCGTTTGAGTTGGGCGAGGCATTCCAGTTCGACTGGAGCGAAGAAGGGCTGGTGGTGGGCGGCATTTACTACCGGCTGCAGGTCTCACACATGAAGCTGTGTGCCAGCCGCGCGTTCTGGCTGGTGGCGTATCCAAGCCAGGGCCACGAGATGCTGTTCGATGCGCACACGCGCAGCTTTGCTGCGCTGGGCGGGGTGGCCAGGCGCGGCATCTACGACAACATGAAG
>NZ_RSED01000014.1 GCF_003933735.1 Aquabacterium soli
GGCCCTGACGACCGAACAGGCTGCTACCCTGAGCACGGCCCAGGTCGCTGCGCTGAGCACCACGCAGGTGGCTGCCATCGAGACGGCCGACATCGTGGCCCTGGGCAGCGCCCAGGTCGGTGCCCTGAGCAGCAGCCAGGCCGCCGCCCTGACGACGAACCAGGTCGCTGCAATCGAGACCACCGACCTCAAGGCACTGAGCACCAACGCCCTGCGTGGCCTGAGCACCGAGGCCATCGTGGCCCTGACCACGGATCAGGTGAACAACCTGACGACGGCCCAGGTCGCTGCGCTGAGCACCGCCCAGGTCGCTGCAATCGAGACAGCGGACGTCGCTGCCCTGAGCAGCAGCCAGGTGGCTGTCCTGAGCAGCAACCAGGTGGCGGCCCTGAGCACGACGCAGTTCGCTGCGATCGAGTCGGCCGACATCCACGCGCTGAGCACCGCGGCCATCCGTGGCCTGAGCACCGCGGCCATCGTGGCCTTCACGACAGAGCAGGTGGCTGCGCTGACCACACTGCAGGCGGCCTCTTTCACCACGGCTCAGATCGCGGCCTTCGAGACGGCGGATGTGGCGGCCTTCACGACCGCCCAGGTCTTTGCAATGACCAGCAGCGAAATGTCGGCCTTCACCTCTGCCCAGATCGCGGCGCTGGACACGGTCGATGTCGCAGCCATCAGCACCACGGCCCTGCGCGGCCTGACGGCTGACGCGATCCACGGCTTCAGCACGGATGCCATCCATGCGCTGACGACCACGCAGATCGCTGCCTTCACGACCACGCAGATCCAGGCCCTGACGACCACGCAGATCGCCTCGCTGGAGACCGCGGACATCGTGGCCCTGACCACGGCGCATGCCGCGGCCTTGACCACGGACCAGATCGTTGCCTTCACGACCGAACAGATCGTGGCGCTGGAGACGGCCGACATCCGTGCGATGTCGATGACGCAGGTCAGCGCCTTCGAAACCGCCGACGTGGCCGTGATGTCTGGCAGCCAGCTCGATGCGATGGTGGGCGCCACCCCGATCGTGCTGGACCTGGACGGCAACGGCATCAGCACGGTGTCCAGCGCCCATGGCGTGGCCTTCGACCTGAACGCCACCGGCAACACCACCACCAAGGTGGGCTGGGCATCGGCGAGCGATGGCCTGCTGGTGATGGACCGCAACGGTGACGGCCTGATCAACAACGGCACGGAACTGTTCGGTGGCTCCACGCTCAATGCCTCCGGCCAACGCGCCGGCAACGGCTACGCGGCACTGGGACTGGAAGACAGCAACAGCGATGGCCACATCACCTCGGCTGACGCCAACTGGAACAAGCTGCAGGTGTGGGTGGATGCCAACCAGAATGGTGTGACCGACGAGGGCGAGCTCAAGGGCCTGTCCGAGCTGGGCATCATCTCGCTGGACCTGCATGCCACCACGGGCACGGCGACCGACAACGGCAACCTGCTGGGGCTGGTGTCGAGCTACACGAGCAGCGACGGCAGCAGCCATGCGATGGCCGACGTCTGGTTCCAGCGCGATGTCAATGGGGCGCAGGCGGTGACCACGTCCGATCTGCTGGCCGACCATGGCACCTCTGCCGCCCTGGAAGCGCTGTCGGCGTCCGCGTCGAACACCGCAGCTGACAAGGCTGGCAGTGATGCGGGTACGGCTTCCGCCGCTGACACCCACGCCGCGGCCGCTGCAGCCACGGCAATCTCGACGGACGCCAGCGTCGCGGTCGACATCACCAAGGGGCTGCTGGATGACAAGAACAACAACCTGTTGATCTGATCCCGGGCCGGTCACCGGCCGGCCCCACGCCTTCCGATCCAGGAGGGCAGGGGGCCGACAGTGCGGGCGCTACTCCTTCGGGAGAGCGCCCGCCTGTGTTTTCAGGCTCAGCCAGGCGTGGGCCACCTGGGTCAGGAGCGCGGGATTGCCGCTGGACCACAGGCGTGTCGCGCCATCGCTGGCGCCTTCGTGCACGGGGTGGCTGGAGGGCAGGTCCTGCACAAGTCGCGCAGTCTGCCGGGCCACCGCTTCGGCCGTGTCGATGATGTGCACGCCATCACCCAGGGCCTGCTTGAAGAGCGGCGCCACGAAGGGGTAGTGCGTGCAGCCCAGCACCGCCGTGTCCACGTCGGCGTCGATCAGCGGCTGGCTGAAGCTGGCGACCAGTGCGCGCAGACCTGGCGAGTCCAGCTGACCTTGCTCGATCTCCCTTGCCAGGCCAGGGCAGGGTTGCAGCACGATGTGGGCGGCGCCGCCATGCCGTGTCAACAGCGTCTGGAACTTCTGGCTCTGCAAGGTGAACGGTGTGGCCAGCACACCGATGCGCTGGGTGCGGGATTGCGCCACGGCAGGCTTGACGCCGGGCTCCACGCCCACCACCGGCATGTCCGGCCAACGCTGGCGCAGATGGTGCACCGCCGCCGCTGTGGCGGTGTTGCAGGCCACCACGATCAACTCGGCCCCTTGCGACATCAGGAAGCGGGAGATGTGCTCGGAACGCGCGCCGATGAACTCGTCGGATTTTTCGCCGTAGGGTGCGTGGCCCGAATCGGCCACGTACAGCAGGTCGGCTTGGGGCAGGTGGGCACGGATCGCGCGCAGCACCGACAGCCCTCCGAGCCCCGAGTCGAACACCCCGATGCAGGCGCCGCGCCCCGTGGCCCGGGGCGCGCTGGCATCGGCGTGCGGCATCTCGGCGAGTGTGGAAGGAGGAGAATCGGCGTGAACAGGCATGTCGTGACCAGGGAAAACAATATTTTCTCCCCTCCCGCGCCTGTTTGATGTACGTTGGCGCATTAAGTCGCGCTAGAATCGAACGATCGTGCTTTTTTGAGCGCGCCAATTTTTACTCAACTTCCTCATGACGCAGGAGAACATCGCATGAAGGTTCTGGTTCCGGTCAAGCGGGTTGTGGACTACAACGTGAAGGTTCGCGTGAAGTCCGACGGCTCTGGTGTCGACATTGCCAACGTCAAGATGAGCATGAACCCCTTCGACGAAATCGCCGTCGAAGAGGCCACCCGTCTGAAGGAAAAGGGCGTGGTCACCGAGATCATCGCCGTGTCCGTCGGCCCCACCCAAGCCCAGGAAACCCTGCGCACGGCCATGGCCATCGGCGCCGACCGTGGCATCCTGGTTGAAACCACCGATGAGGTGCAGCCCCTGGCCGTGGCCAAGGTGCTCAAGGCCCTGATCGACAAGGAAAAGCCTGATCTGATCATCCTGGGCAAGCAAGCCATCGATGACGACAGCAACCAGACGGGCCAGATGGTCGCCGCCCTGGCCAACCTGCCCCAGGGCACGTTCGCCTCGAAGGTGGAAGTCGCTGGTGGCAAGGTCAACGTCACGCGTGAAGTCGACGGTGGTCTGGAAACCGTGTCGCTGAGCCTGCCGGCCGTGATCACGACCGACCTGCGCCTGAACGAGCCGCGCTACGTGACGCTGCCCAACATCATGAAGGCCAAGAAGAAGCCCCTGGAAGTGGTCAAGCCGGCCGACCTGGGTGTGGACGTGGCCCCGCGCATCAAGACCCTGAAGGTCTCTGAGCCGCCCAAGCGTTCCGCAGGTGTCAAGGTGCCCGATGTGGCCACCCTGGTCGCCAAGCTCAAGAACGAAGCCAAAGTGATCTGAGGAGATAACGAATCATGACCGCTCTCGTCATTGCTGAACACGACAACAACAGCATCAAGGCTGCCACCCTGAACGCCGTGACGGCCGCCCAGGCCCTCGGTGGCGATGTGCACGTGCTGGTCGCTGGTGCCAACGCTGGCGCCGCTGCCGCCGCCGCCGCCCAGATCGCTGGCGTGGCCAAGGTGCTGCACGCCGATGGCGCCCAGCTGGCCGAAGGCCTGGCAGAGAACGTGGCCGCCCAGGTGCTGGCCATTGCTTCGAGCTACAGCCACCTCGTGTTCCCCGCCACCGCCGCCGGCAAGAACGTGGCGCCTCGCGTCGCGGCCAAGCTGGACGTGGCCCAGGTTTCCGAAATCACCAAGGTGGTCTCGCCCGACACGTTCGAGCGCCCCATCTACGCCGGCAACGCCATCGCCACCGTGCAATCGGCTGATGCGGTGAAGGTGCTGACCGTGCGCGGTACCGCTTTCGATCCCGCCGCCACCACCGGTGGTTCGGCTGCTGTCGAAACCATCGCCGCCGTGGCCGATTCGGGCTCCTCGTCGTTCGTGGGCCGTGAAGTGACCAAGTCCGAGCGTCCTGAGCTGACCGCCGCCAAGATCGTGGTGTCCGGTGGCCGCGCCCTGGGCTCCGCCGACAAGTTCAACGAAGTCATGTCGCCCCTGGCCGACAAGCTGGGTGCCGCTCTGGGCGCCTCGCGCGCCGCCGTGGACGCTGGCTACGCCCCGAACGACCTGCAGGTCGGTCAGACCGGCAAGATCGTGGCGCCTCAGCTGTACATCGCCGCCGGCATCTCCGGCGCGATCCAGCACTTGGCCGGCATGAAGGATTCGAAGGTCATCGTGGCCATCAACAAGGATCCCGAAGCACCGATCTTCCAAGTGGCTGACTACGGCCTGGAAGCCGACCTGTTCACGGCCGTGCCGGAACTGGTCAAGGCTCTGTGATCTGAATTTGCACAAGAAAAGCTTTCATGCAGACCTCTGATGTCTGACTGAAATCGCTGCCGGGGGCGTCTTTCGAGACGCCCCCTTGTCGTTTCCCGGAGAATATTTCATGACTTACCGCGCCCCCGTCAAAGACCTGCTGTTCTGCGTCAAAGAGCTGGCTGGCATCGATCACGTTGCCCAACTGCCTGGCTTCGACGACGCCGGCTTCGAAACCGCCCAGGCCGTGATCGAAGAATCCGGCAAGTTCTGTGATGGCGTGGTGGCGCCGCTGAACTGGTCCGGCGACCAGAACCCGGCCAAGTGGAACAACGGCGTGGTCACGACCTCGCCCGGCTTCAAGGAGGCCTACAAGTCGCTGGCCGAAGGCGGCTGGCTGGGTGTGCACCAGCCCACCGATTTCGGCGGTCAGGGCCTGCCCAAGACCATCGGTGCAGCCTGCATCGAGATCCTGGTGGGCTCGAACCTGAGCTTTTCGCTGTGCGCCATGCTGACCGGCGGCGCAGCCGAAGCGCTGATCACGGCTGGCAGCGAGGAGCTGCAGCAGCGCTACCTGCCCAAGATGATCGACGGCACCTGGACGGGCACGATGAACCTGACCGAACCGCAAGCCGGTTCGGACCTGGCCCTGGTGCGTTCCAAGGCTGTCAAGCAAGGCGATGGCAGCTACCGCATCAGTGGCCAGAAGATCTTCATCACCTACGGTGAGCACGACATGTCCGAGAACATCGTGCACCTGGTGCTGGCCCGGACACCCGATGCGCCCGAAGGCGTCAAGGGCATCAGCCTGTTCGTGGTGCCCAAGTTCCTGGTCAACGAAGACGGCTCCGTCGGCAAGCGCAACGACGTGTTCTGCGCCTCGCTCGAGCACAAGCTGGGCATCCATGGTTCGCCCACGGCCGTGCTGGTCTTCGGCGACAACAAGGGCGACGTGGGCGAAGGCGCCATCGGCTACATCGTCGGCGAAGAGAACCGCGGCCTCGAGTACATGTTCGTGATGATGAACGCGGCCCGCTACGACGTGGGCATGCAGGGCATCGGCCTGTCTGATCGCGCCTACCAGAAGGCCGTGGAATACGCGCGTGACCGCGTGCAGTCGCGTCCTGTGGACGGTTCGCAGCCGGGCTCGGCCGCGATCATCCACCACCCCGATGTCAAGCGCATGCTGCTGACCATGCGCGCGCTGACCGAAGGCGGCCGCGCGATGGCGCTCGTGGGCGCCGCAGCGTACGACTTCGCGCACCACAGCCCCGATGCCGAGGTGGCCAAGCAGAACAAGGCCTTCTACGAGTACCTGGTGCCCCTGATCAAGGGCTATGGCACCGAGAACAGCGTGGAAGTGGCCTCGCTGGGCGTGCAGGTGCATGGCGGCATGGGCTTCATCGAAGAGACCGGTGCGGCGCAGTACTACCGCGACGCCCGCATCCTGCCGATCTACGAAGGCACGACCGCCATCCAGGCCAACGACTTGGTCGGCCGCAAGACCGCCCGTGACGGCGGTGCCGTGGCCAAGACCATCGCCGCGCAGATCGCCGATCTGGAAGGCGTGCTGGCCGGCCGCGAGAGCGCCGCTGGCAAGACCCTGGCCAAGCGCCTGAAGGCCGCCCGCGAGGACTTCCTGGCCGTGGTGGACTTCGTGGTCGCCAACGTCAAGGCCAAGCCAAACGATGTGTTCGCAGGCTCGGTGCCTTACCTCTTCCTGGCCAGCCACCTGGTGGCCGGTTGGCAGATGGCCCGAGCCCTGATCGTGGCCGAGGACAAGCTCAAGGCTGGTGAAGACACCGAGTTCTTCACCGCCAAGGTGGCCACGGCCCGCTTCTTCGGTGACCACATCCTCACGCGCACCGCGAGCCTGCGCGCAGCCATCCTCGAAGGCGCCGACAGCGTGACGACCCTGCCGGCGGATCTGTTCTGATCCCCGTGCTCATTGCCTGAGACGACACGCTGAGATCGGCCGCTACCCAGCGGCCGATCGTCCATCAGGCCCACAAGACCTTCAACACGTCATGCCGGTTGACGCACCTTCACCGGCTGTTTTCAAAAGCAAAGGTATTCGAAGTCATGTTGCCTCCCGTTTTGCAGAACGTTCCCTTCCCGGTGATCGCCTCTCCGATGTTCATCCTCAGCAACCCCAAGCTGGTGATCGAGCAGTGCAAGGCCGGCGTGGTCGGCTCCATGCCCGCGCTGAACGCCCGCCCAGCCGCCTTGTTCGAAGACTGGCTGGCCGAGATCACCGAGACGCTGGCCGCCTACAACGCCGCCAACCCTGACAAGCCGGCCGCGCCTTTCGCGATCAACCAGATCGTGCACAAGAGCAACGACCGCCTGGAGCACGACCTGGCCCTGTGCGTGAAGTACAAGGTGCCGGTGATCATCACCTCGCTGGGGGCGCGCACCGATGTGAACGAGGCGGTGCACAGCTACGGCGGCGTGGTGCTGCACGACGTGATCAACAACAAGTTCGCCCAGAAGGCGGTGGAGAAGGGCGCTGACGGCCTGATCGCCGTGGCGGCCGGTGCGGGCGGGCATGCCGGCACCACCAGCCCGTTTGCGCTGATCCAGGAGATCCGCGAGTGGTTCACGGGCCCGCTGGCCCTGTCTGGCTCGATCGCCACGGGCCGTGCCATCCTGGCTGCGCGTGCCATGGGCGCTGATTTCGCCTACATCGGCTCGGCCTTCATTGCCACCGAAGAGGCACGTGCGGCCGATGCCTACAAGCAGATGATCGTCGACAGCAACAGTGCCGACATCGTCTACAGCAGCAAGTTCACCGGCGTGCCGGGCAACTACCTGCGCGGCTCGATCGTGGCCGCCGGCCTGGACCCGGAAGCCCTGGGCAACGGTGACCCGAGCCAGATGAGCTTCGGCAGCGGCGAAAGCAGCGCCAAGGCCTGGAAGGACATCTGGGGCAGTGGTCAGGGCATTGGCGCGATCAAGAAGATCGTGCCCACCGCCGAGCTGGTGGCCCGCTTGAAGGCCGAGTACGCCGAGGCCCGCGCCAGTCTGTGATCCCGGTGCTTCCGGGTGGTCAGCGCCTCAGCGCCGCCCGGAGGCGCGCCACGCCGAGAACCGATCGACAGCACGTTGGTCCTGCGCCTGTAGCATCTGGCTGACGGCGATCACGGCCTGGGTGCGCGAACTCACACGCAGGATGCGCAGCACCGAAGCCACGTGGTCCTTGATGGTCTCGACCGACAAGTCCAGTTCGCGCGCAATCAGTTTGTTGGGCTGTCCTTGCAGCAGCAGCGCGAGCACCTGGGTCTGCCGCTGTGTGAGGCCCAACTGGGCGAGCGAGGCGGTCTGGAAATTCGACCCGATGGCCTCATGTTGCACCGAGCCGGCCGGTGCGCCAGCGAGGCTGGTGCCCATGCTCATCGGCGGGACATACACGCCACCAGAAATCACCTGCCGCAGGGCGTCCACCAGCGTTTCGTTGCTGGCACGCTTGGGCACGAAGCCCATGGCGCCCAGGTCGATGGCGCGGATCACATCCGACGTGCGGTCGGAGGCCGACACCACCACCACCGGCAGACCGGGGTAGGCTCCGCGGAATTCGGTCAGCAGGTCAAACCCATCGGCATCGCCCAGATGCAGATCCAGCAAGACCAGTTCAAAGGAACTGTCTGCCTGGAGCATGGCGCGTGCCTCGGCACCGCTGGAGGCCGAGGCCACCTCGACATGATCGCCCAGGCCTTGGATGACGGATCGCAGCGCCGCCAGGATGAGGGGGTGGTCGTCGATCAGCAAAACCTTCATCGCAGCTCCTAGATTGTCTTTACCAGGGGGTTTTCCGTGCTTATTTGGCATTCGGGCACCCGTACAGTGGCGATGATAGGGGCAGTCCCCATGCATGCGCACTGCTTCGCGCCCGATGACCGACGAGCAAGCCTCTTTTGTCTGACGAAATGTCCTCTCCCAGCCCCCGTCCCGTGAGTCGTGGCACCCCCGTGGTCCAGGCCACGGTGTCCGATGCTGCCGTCAATGCTCCGCTCAACGCGGATTCCGTGGCGGCGGTGCTGGGCTGCCTTCGCACGGCCCTGGCCGCGCGCGACTGGCAGGGCAGTGCGGCGGAGGTTGTCTCGGAGATCGGCCAGCGCCTCAAATGCCTGCGGGTGTCCATTGGCTGGGTGGTGGCCGGGCAATTGCGCATCGTCGCGCTGTCCGATGGGGTGGTGCTGGCCGAAGGGCAAGCCATCCCGGAGCTGAACCAGGCCATGCTCGAGGCCGTGCACCAGCACACCACGCTGGCATGGCCACAGGCCACCCGCAATGCCGTGCGCATCACGCTCGCCCACCAGAACCTGTTCAAGGTGCAGGGCCTGGGCGGCGTGGTGAGTGTGCCGCTGGCCCATCGTGGCCGGGTGATCGGGGTGATCACCTGCGAGCGCTCCGTCATGTCCGACCCCTTGGCCGTGCGTGTGCTCGAAGAGGTGGTCCGGGTGGCGTTCGAGCCGCAGGAGGTCCGCTGGCTGGAACAATTGGCCGAAGGCCTCGCGCCTCTGCTGTACCTGCGCTATAAGCTCGATCGACCGTGGGTGGAGCGCCTGCGCGCAGGTGCGATCGTGCTGGGCTATCGCCTGAAAGACCCGGCCGAGCGGCGCCTGCGCTGGTCCGTGCTGGCGGTGGTCTGGCTGCTGACGGTCGGCCTGCTGTGGCCCGTGCCTTACAGCGTGAGCGCGACCGCGCGCCTGGAGGGCTCGGTGCAGCGGGTGCTCAGTGCCGCACAGGATGGCTACCTCAGAGAGGTCCATGTGCGGCCGGGTGATGTGGTCAAGGCAGGGCAGTTGCTGGCCGAACTGTCAGACGATGAACTCCAGTCATCGCGCCGGGCGCGGCAGGCAGATGTGGCGCAGCAGGAAAATGCCTTCGCCGAGGCCTTCGCAAGGGGCGACCGTGCCCAGGCGGCCCAGGCCCAGGCCAAGCTCGCCGAGGCGAAGGCCCAGCTCGGCCTGGTGGAGCAGCAGCTCAGCCGTGTGCGACTGACCGCGCCGTTCGACGGCGTCGTGATCCAGGGTGATCTGCGGCAGCAACTGGGCGGGCCGGTCAAGCGTGGCGAAGCCTTGCTGACCCTGGCACCCGGGCTGGACTGGCGCGTGATCCTCGAGGTGGGCGAATCTGATGTGGCGCAGTTGGAGCGAGGCCAGACCGCCACCTTGCGCCTGGCCGCCATGCCGGGGCAACCCATAGCCCTGGTGCTGGCCCGTGTGACACCCGTCGCGCGCACGACGGCCGATGGCGTGCGCTACGAAGTGGAAGCCTGGCCGGCTGGCAAAGGGGCCGGACTGGCCGGCTTGAGGCCGGGCCTTGAAGGCGTGGCCAAGGTGGATCTGCCCTCCAGGCCGCTGCTCATACGCTGGGTCGTGCGGGCCTGGAACTGGTTGGGCATGCTCACCTGGTCCTGGTTTTGAGCCGGGAGGCCGGCCATGCAAGACACCCTGCTGTCACCTTACTGGTACCGGATCTCGGCGCTGCATCCGCGGCTCAAGCCGCACGTCTCGGTGCGCATGCAGACCACCCGTGGTCAGGCTTGGTACGTGCTGTTCAACCAGGCCACCGGGCGCTACCACCGTGTCAATGCCCAGGCGTATGAGCTGGTCGGCCGGCTCGATGGCCGGCACAGTGTGGAAGAAGTGTGGGCCGTGCTGCTGGAGCAGCTGGGTGACGAGGCACCTTCACAGCACGATGTGATCCGCATCCTGGGCCAGATGACCGATGCCGGGCTGATCCAGGCCGAGGTGGCGCCCGATGTGCGCCAACTGGTGCGCGATGGACATGAGCGTCATCGCAAGGAGAAGCGGGCGAGGCTCAACCCCTTGTCTTTCCGCCTGGGGTTGTTCAACCCTTCGGCGCTGCTGGAGCGGCTGGTGCCTTTCGGCCGCTTGTTCTGGAATGGCTGGGCCACCGCGTTCTGGTTCCTGTTGGTGATCGGGGCCGCCTGGGCCGTGCTGGTGAACCTGCCCGAGGTGCTGGTGTATGGGCGCCATTACTTCATGTCGCCTGGCTACCTGGCCGCGGCCTGGGTGATCTACCCGCTGATGAAGGCGCTGCACGAGCTGGGCCATGCGCTGGCCTTGCGCCGCTACGGCTGCGAGGTGCCCGAGGTGGGGGTGAACTTCTTCATGTTCGTGCCCATGCCCTATGTGGATGCCAGCTCCTCGAATCGGCTGGTCAACCGATGGCAGCGCGCGCGCATCAGCGTGGCCGGCATCGGGGTGGAACTGGCCCTGGCGGCCCTGGCAGCGATCGTGTGGCTGAACGTGGAGGACGGTTGGATCCGCCAGGCCAGCTTTGTCGTCATGAGCCTGGGAGGCCTGTCCACCTTGCTGTTCAACGGCAACCCGCTGATGAAGCTTGATGGCTATTACGTGATGTGCGATGCGCTGGACCTGCCCAATCTGGCGGGACGCAGCGGACGCATGCTGGGCCAGCTGTGGCGCACCTTGTTCATGGGGGTGCTGGGCGTGCCTCGCGATGCCTTCGACAACAGCGTCACGGCCGCCGATGCCTTCGAGCGCTGGGCCTTGTACATCTACGCCCCGGCGTCTTGGGCCTATCGCGTGGGCGTCAGCGCGCTGATCGTGAGCTGGGCGGCCGACAAGGTGACCTGGCTCGGGGTGGGGGTGGCCGCCTGGTCCGTCTGGACCTTGTTTGCGCAGCCCGTGTGGCTGTGGACGCAGGCGCTGGCTTCGCAGCCCCGTGTCACGGCGATCCGTGGGCGCCTGGTGATGGCGGTGGGCAGCGCCGTGGTGCTCGGCGGCGTGGGGGCCATGCTGGTGCCGCTGCCATCCTCACTGGTGGTCGAAGGCATGGTCTGGCTGCCGGACGACGCCCTGGTGCGCGCGGCGGCCGATGGTGAAATCGAGACGGTGTGGGTACGCAGCGAGACCTCCGTGGAGCAGGGCGCCAAGCTGATCTCGCTGAAATCGCCCACGCTCAGTGCCCAGCGCGAAGTGTTGCTGGCCCAGATTGAACGCTCCGAGGCTGAGTTCAACTCCGCGTTCGGTGCAGAGCCCCTGAAGATGCGCAATGCGCAGGATGCCCTCACACGTGACCGGGCCGCGCTGGCACAGGTGGACCGTGACCTGTCCGCCAATGTGCTGCGGGCTGGCGATTCGGGCAAGTTCGTGCTGTCGCGGCAGGAGGATCTGGAAGGGCTGCAGGTCAACCGAGGGCAGGTGCTGGCCTATGTGCTCAACGACCGGCCCGCCGTGATCCGGGCCGTGGTGCCCCAGCGTGACATCGACAGCGTGCGCCATCGGCTGCGCAAGGTGCAGGTGATGCTGGACGAAGCCCCCGGCCATGCCATGCCGGCCCATCTGCTGCGCGAGGTACCTGCCGCGGCCGACCGCCTGCCCCAGGCCGCCATGGGAGACCGCAAGGGTGGGCGCGTGCCCACGGATCCGGCCGATGAGGAGGGATTGCGGCCGATGGAGCCAACGTACGTGCTCGATGTGCAGCTCAACCACGGCCTGGCGCGCGCTGGCGGGCTGGCACGCGTGCGGCTGGATCTGGCACCGCAAAGCCTGCTGGACACCGTGCTGCAGCGCCTGAGGCAGCTGTTGCTGCGCCACTTCTCGGACATCAGGGCATGACCCCGTTGCCTGCAGGTGGCCCACCGGGGGCGGCGCCGCGAGCCATCTGGTCCGATCGCATCGCGCTGGGTTCGCGGCTGCCGGTACCCGGCTCCGTGATGGGCCACTACCCGGTGCGCGATGCGCCAGAGCTGTCCAACAGCCCGACGTGGGCGCTGGTCCAGGCCTGGTGGCGCATGCCGGGGCGCCCCTCGACCTACCGGGGCAGGCGCTTCGTGGCGCGTGTTCGCCAGGCCCAGGCCCAGTGGCAGGCGCTGTCGACACCACAGATGGCCGAACACCTGGACCGGTTGCGCGCCGCCTTGTCCGTGAACGGTTTCACCGATGCGCTGGCCGCCCGGGCCATGGGCGCCGTGTGCCTGCGCGTGCAGCAGCAACTGGGCTGGCAGGTGCACGACGTGCAGTTGAGAGGCGCGTGGTGGATGCTGGGTCAGCGCCTGATCGAGATGGCCACCGGGGAAGGCAAGTCGCTCACGGTGGTGCTGGCGGCGGGCACCGCCGCGCTGGCGGGCATCCCCGTGCATGTGATGACGGCCAATGACTACCTGGCCCGTCGCGATGCGGAGCAGTGGACGCCCTTGTACGCCTCGCTGGGCTTGAGCGTGGCCTGGGTGACGGCGGCGAGCACCGCTGCCGAGCGCCGCGATGCCTATCAGCATGACGTGGTCTACGTGACGGCCAAGGAAGTGGCGTTCGACTACCTGCGTGACCGCGCTGCGCGCCACCAGGGGCAGGACGATGCCGTGGTGCTGCGGGGCCTGTGCATGGCGGTGATCGACGAGGCCGACAGCATCCTGATCGACGAGGCGTGCACGCCCCTGGTGCTGTCGCAGGCCTTGCCGTCGCGCCAGGCCGAGCAGCAGCATCGGCTGTCGCTGTTCCTGGCGCGCCAGATGCAGGTCGGGCGAGACTTCGACTGGGGGCCGCAGCAGGCGCTGAACTGGCACGAGGTGGGGGTGGAGCGCCTCGCCTCTCTGGCAGCCAATCTGCAGGGCCCCTGGAAACTCAAGCGCTACCGCGAGGACCAGGTCGGCCTGGCCCTCACGGCCCTGCACGTGCTGGAGCGCGATGCGCACTACCTGCTGCGTGACGGCGAGGTCCACATCATCGACGGCACCACGGGCCGCCTGGCCATCGGGCGGGCATGGTCGCGGGGCTTGCACCAGATGGTCTGCATCAAGGAAGGCCTGGCGGCCACGCCGGAAACGGAAACCGTGTCGCAGACCACCTACCAGGAGTTCTTTCCCTGCTACCACCTGGTGTGCGGATTGAGCGGCACCTTGTGGGAAGAGCGGCAGGAACTGCTGGCCGTTTACGGCCTGCCTGTGCTGCAGGTGCCGTTGCGCCAACCGGGGCGTCGGCTGGATCTGGGCACGGTGCTGACACCGGACGCCGAGGCCAAGTGGTCGACCGTGGCGCGGCAGGTGGCCGTCCAGGCGGGGCAGGGAAGGGCGGTGCTCGTGGGCACGAACACCGTGGCCGATTCCGAGCGCCTGTCGGCCGTGTTGTCAGCGCAGGGGGTGATGCACCGCGTGCTCAATGCCCGGCACGATGAACATGAAGGTTCGGCCGAGCGCGAGGTGATCGACGCAGCAGGCCAGCCCGGGGCGATCACCGTGGCCACCCACATGGCGGGGCGCGGCACGGACATCCATCTGGGGGCCCAGGTTCTGGCGCAGGGGGGGCTGCACGTTCTGAACACCCACCTCAATGCGTCCCGGCGCATCGATCGGCAGCTTTATGGACGCGCGGCGCGCCAGGGGCAGCCTGGGTCATTCGAGTGCGTGTTGTCCTGTACGGACGAAGCCATTCGCCCTTGGGCGGAAGGTGCCTTCGCCGGCGCATTGCTCCGGACCAACCTGGGCGGTCAGTCTGGCGTGCGCCAGGCCCTGGTGCGTGCGCTGTGCGGCTTGATCCAGCGTCAGGAGGGGCGCAAGGCCTTCTGGAGACGCTGGCACCTGCTCCAGCTTCAGATGGCCATGCATCGGCAGCTCGCGTGGGCTGGACGCGACGACGGGCGCTGATTTCTGGCTGCCTTCATGCGCCAAGCAGGGTTTTTCCGTCGTTTATCGCGCCATACGGGGCGCGATAAAGGTACAACATGCAAAAGTGTGGCCGCAGCAGCGTTTTCTGACCGGTTTGTCAGAGGCCTCAAGTTCCGCGCTGCCTGGCCGATGAGTACCGTGTGATGAAAAACCGAGACCCCCTTCCAGGTGGGCCCCACAGGCGGGAGCCAAGCTTGAAGATGATTCCCATCAGACCTCTGTTGACGTTGCTCGCCGGCATTTCGATGCTGGTGTCGGCGCGTGCCGAGGTGATGGGGTGCCTGGTCGAGCCCGACCGGGTCGCCGATGTCGGCAGCCAGTCCATCGGTGTGCTTGAGCGCCTGCTGGTCGAGCGGGGTGACCACGTGGTGTCCGGCCAGGTGCTGGCCCGGTTGTCGGCCCAGGTCGAACGCGCCTCCGTGTCGGTGGCAGAAGCCCGCTCCGAGGCCGATGCCGAAGTGCGCCAGGCGATTGCCGCGGCCGAACTGGCGCAGCGCAAGCTTCAGCGTGCCAGGGATCTGCTCAAGCAGGAGTTCGTCTCCGACCAGGCGGTGGAGCAGGCCGATGCCGAGTACCGTGTGGCCGAGCAGCGGGTCTCGCAGGCGCGGGAATCACAGAAGGTGTCCCAGCGCGAATACCGTCTGTCGGCCGCTCAACTGGGGCAGCGTGATGTGCGCAGCCCCTTCGATGGCATCGTGATCGAGCGCTACCGCACGGAAGGCGAGCGCATCGAGCGTGAACCCGTGGTGCGCGTGGCCCGCATCGACCCCCTTCGTGTCGAGGCCATCGTGCCGGCCTCGCAATTCGGCAGCATCGCCACCGGCCAGGTGGCCACGATCCGCACGGATCTGCCGAACTTCAGCACCTTGTCGGCCAAGGTGGTGCTGGTCGACCGCGTGATCGACCCGGCCTCCAACAGCTTCCGCGTGCGGCTGACCCTGCCCAACCCCGAGAATCGCATCCCGTCGGGTCTGCGGTGCCGGGTGGATTTCGCCACATCGCAGCCGTCGGGCTCGCCCTCGGCTCCTGCGCAACCGGGCGCTGTCACGCCCACCAAGGCGCCGGCTCCTAAGCCTGCCACGCCCGCCAAGGGCACCACCGCCTCGGCCCAGCCCCAGGCGCAACCAGTTTCCCCTCAGACGGTGCCTCACCAGGCGCGGCCCGTCTCTCAGCTGTCCACACGCCTGGCCACGGCCCCACGGGCCCCCGAGCGGATGCTGGTCAAGCAGTACCTGACGTCACGAGAGCCGCGGCTTTCCATGTCGTCCCAGATATCCGTGCCACGTTTGTCGTCACTGGATACTGATCGCCCTTTGCTGTCCCTGCGATGAGATTCCTATGTTCTGGGAGTCATCGACATGTCGGCAACGACAGGATGTCGAGGTACCCGCTTCGTGTTCGAGGAGCTCGAGACGAGGCTGCTGTACTCTGCGGACCTGGCACAGGCTGCGGGCATGCCTTTGCCTGCCTCGCCCTCAGGAGGCACCCACCCGGCTGAAAAGCCGGGGGCGCTGCTCGATGCGCGCCAGCTGAATCACCCGGCCGCCCTGGCCTTCGAATGCCTGCTCCCGCAAGGGGCCCAGGATACCGAGGCCAGCACGCTGGTGACCCCCGCCACCGCCGCTGATCCACTGCGCCATGAGATCGTCTTCGTCGACATGGCGGTGGACGGGGCGGCAGAACTGCTGCAGGGTTTGCAGGCAGCGGCCACACCCGGTCGGCAAGTGGACATCGTGGCCATCCCGGCGGGCAGCGACGGGTTCGCAGTCATCACCGACACCCTGGCCGGACGCACGGGCCTCGACGCGGTGCACATCCTGGGCCATGCCGATGGCCACGGTCTGCAGTTGGGCACCACGCGGCTGGATGGCAGCACCCTCTCCAGCCATGCTCAGGCCCTGGCCGCTTGGGGTACGGCGTTGCAGGCCCAGGCCGACCTGATGTTTTACGGTTGCGATCTGGGCGCCACCACCGAGGGTCTAGCGCTGGTGCAGGACATGGCCTTGCTGACCGGCGCCGATGTGGCCGCCAGCAACGACCTCACGGCCAACGCGGCGCATGGTGGCGACTGGGTGCTGGAGGTCCGCACCGGCACCATCGAATCGGAGAGCGTTGTCAACGATCCGCTGGCAGCGACCTGGAACGGCAGTTTGCTGGTGCTTCCCGGCGGCGGGCAGACCGCCGCCCACACCGCCACAGTGGGCACACCCGAGGCCACCACCGGCCCGCGCAGCGTCGTGATGGACGGACAGGGTCGCTTCACGACCATCTGGAGCACCGGCACCGATGTGGCCTACCAGCGCTTCCTGGCCGATGGCACGGCGGACGCGGCGGCCGGCACGGTCAACAACGTCTATGCCGTCTATGGGGCCGCCGCAGCGGGCAATGGCGACGGGCGTTTCGCGGTGGCGTATTTCGAGTACTTCCCCGGCGTGCTGGGCCTGGTGCTGGCCGACGCCCACATCAAGCTCGATGTGTTCGATGCCAGTGGCACGCGCACCGCCAGCGTGACCGTGGCCGGCACCAACCTGCTCGAAGGCCTGCTGGGCAATGTGCTCACCGGCACGCCGCAGATCACGCCGACGGTGGCCATGGACGCCAGTGGCAACATCGCCGTGGCCTGGAACGTGGGCAACTTCATGGCGGTGTCCTGGTACGACAGTGCGGGCACGGCCTTGGGAGCGCAGGTGATCGATGCGGGTGTCGCAGCCAGCCAGGTGGCCCTGGCCATGGGCCCTTCGGGCACCGTGCTCAGCTGGACGCGCGGTGGTGACGGCGTGTTCGCGCAGGTCTACGACACCGCACGCGTGGCGCAGGGTGATGCGGTGACAGTGCCTGGCACGGCCACCGGCGTGCAGTCCGAATCCACGCTGGCCATGGACGGCAATGGCCGCACGCTGATCACCTGGAGCAGCACACAGGATGGCAGCGCAGACATCTTCGGCCGCTGGTTCTCGGCGGCCGGTACGCCCTTGGGGGCAGAGTTCAAGCTCAACACCGTCACCGCCGATGCGCAGACGGCATCGAGCCTGTCGGTCGACGCCAGCGGCCGGGCGGTCGTGGCCTGGCAGAGCCAGGGACAGGATGGCTCGGGCGCCGGCATCTACTGGCGAGAGATCCTGGCCGATGGCACCTTGGGCGATCCGGAGGTGCGCGTCAACACCACCACGGCCGGTGACCAGGTGCGGCCCAGCGTGGCGGGCAATGGTGGGCAGGCGGTGGTGGTCTGGACAGGCCTCGATGCCGGCAGCTCGACGGGGGTGTTCTTCCAGCGGCAGGTCCTGGCGGGCAACCAGGTGCCTGTCATCACCAGCCTGGGCGGTGGTGCCAGTGCCAGCGTGTCGGTTGCAGAGAACAACGCCCAGGTCGTCACCGTCACCGCCACGGACGCCGACCTGGGCGCAGGTCAATTGGTCTACAGCCTGGCGGGGGGCGCGGATGCGGCCCTGTTTTCGATCGATGCCGGCACGGGCGTGCTGCGCTTCCTGGCCACCCCCGACCGCGATGCCCCGCAGGATGCGGATGGCAACAGCATCTACGATGTGATGGTGCAGGTCAGCGATGGGTCGGCCACCGACACGCAGGCCGTGGCGGTCACGGTCACCGGGGTCAACGATGAAGTGCCGCGCATCACCAGCCTGGGCGGTGGCGCGGTGGCCACGGTCAACGTGGCCGAAACGCTCACCACGGTCGTCACGGTCACGGCGGCCGATGCCGACCTGCCTGCCCAGCCCCTGGTCTACACCATCGTCGGGGGGGCTGATGCGGCCCGCTTCGCGATCGATGCCGGCACGGGGTTGCTGCGCTTCGTCAGCGCCCCGGACTTCGAAGCCCCGGCGGATGCGGATGGCAACAACCTTTACGACGTGATCGTGCGGTCCAGCGATGGAACCTGGCTCGACGAGCAGGCCATCACCGTGCGTGTGATGGACGTGTCATCGCAGCTGGTGGTGGGCACCGTGGCCGACACCAACGACACGGGCCTGGGCGGCAGCTTCACCATCGAGCAGCTCAATGCACGCATGGGCACGGATGGCGCCGTGTCGCTGCGCGAGGCCTTGATCGCCGCGAACAACACGCCGGGGCTGGACACCATCCGCTTTGCGATCACCGGGCCGGCGGGAGGACTGGGCGAATACACGCTCTTGATGGTCAGCGCCTTGCCCACGATCACCGATGCGGTCGTGATCGACGGCGCCAGCCAGCCGGGCAGCAGCGCACACCCATTGATCGTGCTCGATGGCAACGGCGTGAGCGGCCACGGGATCACGCTCGGAGCCACGGCCGATGGCAGCACGGTGCGTGCGCTGGTGATCCGCGGCTTCGGTGGCGATGCCATCCACATCGACGCGGGTTCGGACAACCACGTGATCATCGGCAACTACCTGGGCTCGTTCAACGCCGATGGGAGCGATGCGGGCCTGGCCAGGCGCAACCTGTCGGACGGGGTCGAATCCTGGGGCAGCAACGTGCGCATCGGTGGTGCCACGGCGGCGGAGCGCAACGTGATCGGCGGCAATGCCGAGCGCGGCATCTACCTGGATGGCGTCAGCACGGGCACACGCGTGCTGGGCAACCACATCGGCACCGATGCGACCGGATCGGTGGCGGTGGGCAATGGCTGGGGCGTGTCCCTGGCCGGGCTGAGCTCTCTCACCATCGGCGGCACGGCCGCAGGCGAGGGCAATGTGATCTCGGGCAATACCTCGGGCGGGCTGCTGGCCACCAATCTGCGCGTGGTGGTGCAGGGCAACACGGTGGGGCTCGATGCCACCGGGCTGGCCGTGCTCGGCAACGGCGGCCATGGGGTGGAGATCCGCACGGTGCTGGGCTCGCTGATCGGAGGCAGCGCACCAGGTGCGGGCAATGTGCTGTCTGGCAATGCAGGTGCGGGCCTGGCCTTCTATGTGTCGGCCACCGCGCTGTCGCCCCATGTGGCCCAGGGCAACCTGATCGGCACGGACCGCAGCGCGGCACTGCTGCGCGGCAACGGTGCGCAGGGCGTGCTGGTGTCTGCCTCGAACGTGCAGGTGGGCGGCACGGCGGCGGGCGAAGGCAACGTCATTGCCGGCAACGGCGGGGCGGGCATCGGCATGGATGCGGGCAGCGGCGGCATCTACCTGGGCAACAGCATCCACCACCATGGCGCGCCCGGCATCGACCTGGGCCTGGACGGCCCCACGGCCAATGACGCCGGGGACCTGGACCTGGGGCCCAACTTCCTGAACAACGCGCCGGCGCTCGCGACGGCGGTGAGCAATGGTTCGGTGTCGGCCGTCAGTGGCAGCCTGCAGGTGCCCGTGCTGACCGTGGGCACGGCCCGGGTGGAGTTCTTCGCCAGCGCTGGCCCTGGTGCCCAGGGGCAGCGTTATCTGGGCTCGACACTGGTCACGCCGGTGGCGGGCTCGGCCAGCTTCACCGTGAGCAATCTGGCCGGCGTGGCCGATGGAGAATGGGTCACGGCCACCCTGACCCTGGGCGATGTGTTGTCCGGCACCAGCGAGTTCTCCAACGCCCTGCAGGTGTCGTGGACCAATGCCTTGCCCCAGATCACCTCCAACGGCGGCGCGGCCTCGGCCAGCCTGTCGGTGGCGGAGAACAGCACGCTGGTCACGACCGTGACGTCGCAGGATGCCGATGTGCCCTTGCAAACCTTGTCCTTCGCCATCGCGGGCGGGGCGGATGCGTCCCGCTTCACCATCGATGCTGCCACGGGTGTGCTGCGCTTCGTCAGCCCACCGGACCGTGAGCACCCTGGCGATGCCGATGCGGACGCCGTCTACGAGGTGGTCGTGGGTGTGTTCGATGGCGTGGGGGGCAGCGACACCCAGAGCCTGAGCATCACGCTCACCGGCATCAACGAATCCCCCCCGGTGATCACCAGCCAAGGGGGCGCGGTCAGCGCCAGCATCAATGTCGTGCAGCTGGGACAGGCCGTGACCACGGTGGTGGCGACCGACGCCGACCTGCCCGCCGCGCCCCTGAACTACAGCATCACCGGCGGTGCCGACGCAGCGCTGTTCACCATCGATGCCGGCACGGGCGCCTTGCGCTTCCTGCTGCCGCCCGTGTGGGCCGTGCCCCTGGACAGCGATGGCGACAACGTCTACCAGGTGCAGGTCAGCGCTTCCGACGGCCAGTGGTCCGACAGCCAGTTCCTGTCGGTGGTGGTGGTGCCCAGCAACGTGCATGCCCCCAGCATCACCAGTGCGGCCTCGGTGGATGTGCTGGAAAACACCAGCACAGTGCTGCAGGTCACGGCCCAGGATCTGGATGTGCCCGTGCAGCACTTGAACTTCTCGCTGACCGGCGGGGCTGATGCGGCCTTGTTCGAGATCGATGCAGACACCGGGGTGCTGCGCTTCCTGCAGGCGCCGGACCATGAGCAGCCCTTCGATGCCGACCAGGACCATGTGTACGAGTTGACCGTGCAAGTGGGCGATGGCCTGTTCAGTGCCCAGCAGAGCCTGGTGGTGCGGGTGCTCGATGCCAATGACCAGCAGCCGGTGTTCGTGGGCGGCAGCAGCTTTGCCGTGAACGAGAACACCAGTGCCGTCACCATGCTGAGCGCCACCGATGGCGATGCCACACCACCGGTGGGCGGCCTGGTCTACAGTCTGGCTGGTGGCGCCGATGCCGCGCACTTCGTGCTCGATGCGTCGACCGGGGCCTTGAGCTTTGCCATCGCACCAGACGATGAGGCGCCCGTTGACGCCGATGCCGACAACCGCTACGACGTGGTGGTGCAGGTGTCTGATGGCATCTTCACCGCACAGCGACAGCTCAGCGTTCTCGTGAACGATGTCAATGACAACGCGCCCAGCTTCACGGGCCCCGCTGCGTGGGCCATGCCCGAGAACTCTTTCGATATCGGGCTGGTGGCCGCATCGGATCCCGACCTGCCGCTGGGCGGCTCGCTCAGCTTCAGCCTGGCGGGCGGGGCTGATGCAGTCTGGCTGCGCATCGACGCGGCTTCCGGCCTGCTGTCCTTCATCAGTGCGCCCGACCACGAGACGCCCCAGGATGCAGATGCCGACAACATCTACCAGGTCCGCGTGCAGGTCAGCGACGGACAGCTCATCACCTGGCGCGACATCACCGTGCAGGTGGGCAATGTCAACGAGGCCCCGCAGGCCACGGGAGACCGGTTCGTGCTGGACGAAGATGAAACCTTGGCTGGCGCGCTGACGGACCTGCTGGGCAATGACCTGGATGGCGACAGCCCGGTGTTGTCCATGCGGCTGGTGCAGGGGCCGTCCCACGGCACGCTCAGCATCCAGCCCGATGGCTCCTGGACTTACCAGCCGCTGGCTGATTTCCATGGCAACGATTCGTTCACCTATGTGGCCAGCGATGGCGTGCTGGACAGCGCGGCTGCCACCGTGCAGTTGCAGATCAATCCCGTGAATGACGCCCCCCTCATGACCGCGGGCGTTCTGGGCCTGGAGGTGGGGCCCGAAGCGCAGTGGACGCTGGCCGAGTTGAGCGCGCAGGCGGTGGATGCCGAAGGAGATGCGCTGTCTGTGCACATCGTGCAGGCACCTCAGCATGGCCAGCTCAGCCTGGACCAGGCCGGTGTGCTGCGCTACCAGGCAGATCCGGATTTTGCCGGGCAGGACACCTGGGCCTATGCCGTGACCGATGGCCTGACCCACAGCCAGGCCAAGGCGGTGGCCCTCAGCGTCTCGCAGGCACCGCAGGAGCCACCCGAGAACCCGCCAGGCAACCCACCGGGCACACCGGTGTCGCCTTCGCTGCCAGAGGCCGTGCCGCCGGGACCGTTGCCCCCTTTCGCGCCCAGGAGCGCGTCGATCCTGGTGCCGCCGCCTGTTCTGGACGGGGCGGAGGGCGGCCCGTCCGACGTGCCGTCCCCGGACGATGCCCTGTTGTCGGCTGCGCCGACCTCATCGGGACAGGCCTTGTCCGATGGCACGGGGGAGCCCGCCACAGATGTGAGCACGGCCCTCGCCAGCGATGCGCTCTCGCCGCTGCCGCCGGCCTTGCCCCAGGACATCGCGGCCTTGCCGCCGCCGGCCCAGGCCCTTGCCATGCCCGGCTTGCCCAGTGCGCCGATGCTGGATTTCCAGATCGGCGTTCTCAAGCCCCCCGGGGATGTGCTGGGCAGCGGTTCTGGCGCCCTGCAACTGCTCGAACGGCTGAACCTGGACCTCAACGACGGTGGCCGCCTGACCCTGCCGCTGCAGCCCGTGCCGAGCCTGAACGGTGGCACTTTGCCAACACGGATCCCGTTCAATGGGCAATCCGTGGAGGAATCCCGCTTGGCGGTGCTTGATTCTCCGGTCATGCAGGGCTCGGGTGTGGCATTGTCCCTGGGGGCGGTCTGGTGGACCGCGCGGGCGGCCGGCCTGATGACCAGCATGATGGTCACGGTGCCTGCCTGGCGCACCATCGACCCCATGCCGGTGATGGGTGGATCGGTGACACCCGACGCCGAGGGCGGCGAAGAAGGCATGAGCGGCAACGTCACCGACGAGCAGAGCGCCATGGAGGCGCAAGCGGCCGACATGTTCAGCTCCGTCAATGTGTTGCAGGGCGAGACGGAAGGGATTGGATGAAGCTCAAGGACAGGTTCCGGCGCTGGTCGCTCAGCCCGACCGCGCGCATCAGCATGGGGCTGGTGTCCTTGCTGGTGGGCCTGCTGATGGTGCTGGACCTGGTGCTCAAGCTGCTGCCTGACCAGCGCACCATGACGCAGACCGTGCGCGAGCAGGTCGCCGTGCACCTGGCGCTGCAGGTCAAGCGCATGCTGCGCGAGCCGCAACTGCTGCCCATGATCCAGCCCATGTTCACGGACCTGGTCGAGCATTCGCCCGACGTGCAGACCGTGGCCATCCGCCGCGAGGACGGCACGCTGGTCGTGGCCAGCCCCCAGCACGAACAGCACTGGCAAGCCCCCTCGATGGGGCTGTCCACCATCACCAGCGTGGTCGTGCCGCTCAACACCAACGCGGGCCGCTGGGGTCAGCTGGAAGTCGGCTTCGATTCACCCTGGCCCAAGACGGTGGTCGGCTGGCTGATGCAGCCTACCGTGCAGTTGGTGGCCATCCTCAGCACCGTCAGCTTCATCGCGTTCTACCTGTACCTGCGGCGCGTGCTGCAGCACCTGGATCCGTCCAAGGCGATCCCCGAGCGCGTGCGCGTGGCCTTCGACACCCTGACCGAAGGCCTGCTGGTGCTCGACCTGGATGGCCAGATCCTGCTGGCCAACTCGGCCTTCCGCAGCTTCCACCCTCAGGCCAGCGCCGTGCTGCTGGGGCGCTCCATCGACCAGATGGAGTGGTTGATCCAGGGCCTGCGCGACGAGTCCGACATCCCGCCCTGGAAGCGCGTGCTCCACATGACTGAGCCGATCCTGGGGGTGCATGTCGATCTGCGTGACACCGGCAGCGAGCCGCGCCGCGCGCTGCTCAACTGCGCGGCGATCCGGGATGCCACCGGCAATGCCCGCGGTTGCCTGGTCACGCTGGACGACATCACCGAGCTGGACCGTGCCAACGCCAAGCTGCGTGCGGCGCTGGGCGAACTGGAAACCTCGCGCGACCAGATCCAGAAGCAGAACGAAGAACTGCAGATGCTGGCCAACTGCGATCCGATGACGGGTTGCTTCAACCGGCGCGCCTTCTTTGCACGGGCAGAAGGCCTGATGGCGCATGCGCAGGACACTGGTGAGCCGCTGACCTGTTTCATGACCGACATCGACAAGTTCAAGAACTTCAACGACACCTACGGCCATGCGGTGGGCGACCTGGTGATCCAGCAGGTGTCACGCCTGCTCAAGCGGGCCATGCGCACGCAGGATGTGCTGTGCCGTTTCGGCGGAGAAGAATTCTGCGTGCTGCTGCCCGGCCTCACGCTGGACCAGGCCGCCGACGTGGCCGAGTCCATCCGCTATGCCATCGAGACGGAGGCCGGCCCAAGCGTGGACGCCGTGCCCAACCTGCGCATCACCTCCAGCTTCGGGGTGTCCCAGTTGGGCTTGGGCGAGGCCAAGAACCTGCTGCAGCTCATCGAGCGCGCCGACCAGGGCCTGTACGCGGCCAAGGAGGCAGGCCGCAACCAGGTGCAGTCGATGGACTGGAAGGCGCTGCACGAGGTTCATTGAGGCCCGCATCCCGGCCCTCGCAAGCCGTGCGAGGCGCTCAGGTGCGCCAGACCCGGGGCGGGCAGGGCGCCACATCCCAGGCCAGGGGCCGCCAGCGCGCCCAGATCACCGACAGCACGCGCATCAGGGGCTCCACGCGATCGGCCAGTGCGCGCACAACCACCACTGGCTCGTGAGGGCTGGTGGCGCCGGCGTGCACGACCCCTAGTGACAGATCGATGTCGCCGATCACCTCGCGCGCGGCGTCCAGCAGGGCCTCGCGCCGCTCACGTGGCAGTGCCTGCCCGGCCGCAAACCACAAGGTGCCCATCACGCGGTGCCCCGCCCAGCCCAACGGGCTGTCCAGCAGCAGGCGATCGTCGGCGCGTACCGTGCCATGTTCCAGCCACACGCCCGGCAACTCGATGCGTTGCGTGTAGGAGCCCGCACCGCTGGCATCGTTGTCGAAGGCTTCATGCGCGGCGGGCAGGCCCAGGGCCAGCACGTCCCAGCCCATCATCTCTGCCCCGGGCGCGAGCTCGAAACGCATTTCATTGCGGGCCTTGCAGGTACGGTAGGCGATGGTTTCCAGCGGCAGCCACTCCAGGCGGGCACCATCGGCCACACGGGCGGTGAGTGACTGCACAGCCTCGGGGCCGGCGCTCTTGTAGAAGCGGGTCGCGCCGGGCGTGGTGATCACGGCGTGGCTGCCGGCCTGCAGCGTGGCCTGCACCTCCAGCACATCACCGCCGACGATGCCGCCGGGCGGGTGCACCAGCACGTGGTGGCAGACCCCGGGCCCTTCCGGGTAGAGCCGCTGCAGCACGCGCAAGGGGCCGTCATGGCGGTCGTGGGCGGTGGTGCGGTCGCCGTCTCGGCGGTAATCCAGTGTCAGGTGGCCGTGCCAGCTCATCGGGGCCTGGGCGTCGCAGGGGCGCGCTTGTGGTGTGACTGCAAGGGCTTCAGTGTAAGGGCCCGCGCGGGGCACCGATGCCCCAGTGCGGTGCCTTGCCATGCCGCCGCTGCGCTGGACAGCCGGCATGAAGCTTGCGACAATGCTGGTGCGGAGTAGAAGCGTTCAAGCGGCCCCCTGACGTCCCACGTCAACAGGCGAAGCCAGGAAATTGCTCCCTCGTGTTCAACCGCAGCGCCATCTTCCCCCCGGCGCTTCAACGAGGAGCCCACTTCATGCTCACCACGCAACAACCCGTGTTCCGGCGTTTCTGGCACGCCGTCATGCCCTTGAGCCATCTGGCCGATGGCCCCCAACCCTTCACCCTGCTCGGCGAATCCATCGTCCTGTTCCTGGACGAGCACGGCCAGCCGGCCGCCCTGCGCGACCGCTGCTGCCACCGCACGGCCAAGCTGTCCAAGGGCTGGTGCAACAACGGACGCCTGCAGTGCGGCTACCACGGCTGGGTGTACGACCGGACCGGCCAGGTGGTGCAGATCCCGCAGTACGAAGAAGGCCGCCGCATCCTGCCGGATTTCAAGACCACGGCCTACCACTGCGTGGCCCGCTATGGCTACGCCTGGGTGGCGCTGGAGGATCCGGTGGCCGACATCCCGGAAATCCCGGAGTTCGAAGCCCCCGGCTGGCGCACCATCTTCCAGTTCTACGAACGTTGGGAGACCAGCCCCCTGCGCGCGCTGGAAAACTCCTTCGACAACTCGCATTTCAGCTTCGTGCACCGCGCCACCTTCGGTGTGGCCGCCCAGCCCAAGCCCAGCCGCTACGAGATCGTCGAAGGTGACACCGGCTTCTACGCCGAGACGGTGATCGACGCTGCCAACCCGCCCCAGTACCAGCGCGTCAGCGGCGTCAGTGATCCGATCACCACGCGCCACATGCGCAACGCCTACTTCCAGCCCTTCTCGCGCCGGCTGGACATCGAGTACCCGGGCGGCGTGCGCCACATCATCATCAACTGCTTCACGCCCATCGACGACGGATCGATCCAGCTGTGCCAATGGCTGTTCCGCAACGACACCGAGGAAGACTGCCCGGCCCAACTGCTGATCGACTTCGATGAGGTGATCACGCGTGAGGACAAGGACATCCTCGAATCCACCGACCCCGATGCGCTGGTGGACGTCCGCCGCCGCGGCGTCGAATTCTCGATGGACAGCGACCGCCCCGGCATGCTGATCCGCAAGAAGCTGATGGCAATGCTTGCCAGCCACGGCGAGAGCGAGGTGCACCGTGGTCTGCCCGGCGTGAAGATCATGCTCAGCCGTGAAGGCGCCTCGGCCTCGTCGGTACCGTCTCCGGCCTGCAACGGGGGATGCGACAGCGCGCCGGGGCTGTCCGAAGCCCAGGCAGCCTGAGCGGGATTTTTGCCCGGTTTGCCCGGTGTTTCCGGGCTTTGGCGGGCAGTGTGGTCCGCATACTGCCCCCATGGCAAAGCACCTCGGACTTGGGTGAGACATGGGCACGCCCGGTGGACCCGGTCCTGACACGGACGATGACATCACGCGCGTGATCGGACCACCGCGCGTGGCGCCAGCCATGCCCGACGATGACCCCGAGAAGACCGTCGTCAAGGCGCCGACGGTTCCCCGGCCAGCCACGCGCACCGTGCCCGTGCCTCCCCCGGCCCCGCTTCGGCCCTTCAAGCCCAAGACCGGCACGGCGCTGGCCTTGCCACCGGGCTTTCGCCTGCATGAGTACCGCATCGACCGCGTGCTGGGGCAGGGCGGCTTCGGCATCACCTACCTGGCCACCGACGTCAACCTCAACACCAAGGTGGCGATCAAGGAATACCTGCCAGAGGACATCGCCTTTCGCACTTCGGGGCAGACGGTGTCGGCGCATTCGTCGCGCTACCGCGACCGCTACCGCAGCGGGCTGGACAGTTTCCTGGTGGAAGGGCGCACCCTGGCCACCTTCCGCCACCCCAACATCGTGCGCGTGGCGCGCTTCTTCGAGGCGCACCAGACGGCCTACATGGTGCTGGAGTACGAGCGCGGCAGCCCTTTCAAGACCTGGTGGCCCGAACACGCCCACATCGGCGAGAAGGAACTGCTGACCCTGATCCAGCCCTTGCTGGACGGCCTGTCGGTGGTGCACGGCATGGGCTTCCTGCACCGCGACATCAAGCCCGACAACATCCAGGTGCGCCGCCGCGATGGCAGCCTGGTGCTGCTGGATTTCGGCTCGGCGCGCCAGGCCGTGAGCCATGGCACGCAGGACGACGTGGCCGTGACGCCTGGCTATGCCCCCATCGAGCAGTACGAGGACGGCGACCAGGGCGCCTGGACCGACATCTACGCCATGGGCGCCACCCTGTACTGGACGGTGACCGGCCAGAAACCGCCTGACGCCATGGACCGCGCGATGGCGGCCGGCCGCCCCGGCGGCACCGACCCATGGGTGCCGGCCACGGTAGCGGCCCAGGGCCGCTACAGCGAATCCTTCCTCAAGGCCATCGACTGGGCCCTGGCCCTGCAGGCGGCCGAGCGCCCCCAGGACATCGCCCAATGGCGTGGCGCCCTGTTCGCCACGCACGCGGCCAGCCTGGGCCTGCAGGAGGCGCTGCGGGCGGGTGATGCGGCCGACCCTGCCGACCCCGCTGACCATCTTCCCCACCACCGCCTGGCGTTGCGATCGGCGCCGCGCCGTCTGGCCTTTGGCCTGTGGCGCACGGCCCGCCGTGTCGTGCGGCCCGGCTCCTGGCCCATGGCCATCAAGATGTCGCTGGCCATGGTGATGGCCGCGCTGCTGCCCATGCTGATCACGGGTTACTACAACCTCCAGGGCAGTCTGGCGGCCGTGTCCGATGGCGAGTTGCGCAATCTGCAGCAACTGGCCCGCAGCACGGCCGGGCGTGTGTCGCAACTGATCGGCGACAGCCAGAACCTGGCGCGCACCCTGGGCACCGACGAAGCGTTCGTGCAGTTCCTGGCCCACCCAGATGCCAACGGCGCAGAGGCCATGCGCTCGAAGCTCGAACGCCTGGTCAAGTCCAACCCCGACATCGGCCTGATGATGCTGATGGACACGAAGGGCACGGCCATCGTTTCCAGCGATCCCAAGGTCACCGGCAGGAACTTCGCCTTCCGCGAGTACTTCCGCGAGGCCATGCAGGGCCATGCGCATGTCACCGGCATCGTGGTGGGCGCGGCCACGGGGGCGGCAGGCATGTTCTACGCCCACCCCGTGTTCGGAGAGGACTACGAGGTCGTCGGGGCCGTGGTGCTGCGCATCCGTGCGGCCTCGTTCGATGGCATCCTGGAGCAGGTGGGCAGTGGCTCGCAGCTCACCCCGTTCATGGTCGATGGCGATGGTGTCGTGATCTACCACCCGAACCAGCGTGTGCTCTACAGCAGCCTGGTGCGCCTGCCTGAGGCCACGCTGGCCAAGATCCGTGCCGACCAGCGCTTCAAGCGCGATAGCATCGAGTCCCTGGACATGCCCGACCTGGCCCAGGCCGTGGTGCAGGCCAAGGAGCAGGGGCACGTCACCTACCGGTCCACCATCAGCCGCACCGAAGAGATCGCCGGTTTCTCGCCCGTGGTCGGGCAGGACTGGGTGGTCGGCGTGGCGGAGCCGCGTTCGGCGTTCGAAGAGCCCTTGAACCGCCTGTTCGCGCAACTGCTGTGGAGCGTGCTGCTGGTGGGCCTGCTGTTCACCGGCCTGGCATTGATGTTCGCCCGCAGCATCGTGCGGCCTATCAGGGCGCTGACGGGCGCCGCCGATGCCTTGAAGCGCGGCGACTATGCCGCGGCCAATCTGCAGGTGCGCACGCGCGATGAGATCGGCCAATTGGCCCGCACCTTCAATGTCCTCATTGACGTGCTGCGGCAACGTGAGCGCGAGCGTGACCGCGACCGGTCTTCGAGCTGAGGCCCGGCGGCCTCACGGGGCGCTCACTGCAGCGCGTAGAACGTGAACTTGCTGGCCGATGGCAGCATGTTCGACGGGCGTCCCTGGCCGGTGCGGCTGCTGTAGATCATGTAGTGCGAGGCATGGTTGGCGCCCGTGGTGGGCACGACCAGACGCATCTCGTCCCCGTTCACATACAGGCCATAGGGCAGGGCCGTGTCACTGAACTCCAACCGCTGCACTTTGTGCGTGTCGGGGTGGCGGCGCAGCACCGCCCCCCGGATGCCGCCGTCATGCTGCAAGGCATAGACGAGCACGCCATCCAGGCACAGGCGCAGGGCCAGTTTGCCCGCCACTGGAGGGCGGGAGGGCGCGTCGCTGAACGCCGGCTGGGACTTGCCGCGCAGCCGGGTCGACAAAACGACCGTGTCAGGCCCCACCGGTGCTGCCAACAGGTCCATCTTGTGGTGCCGGGCCAGCTTGCAGCTGAGTACCGGGCGCGCCGCAGCCAGGCCATCGGCAGGAGTCGGTCGGCGGGTATCGGGCGGGTGGTCCAGCGGTACGGCCTGGGCCAGCAAGGCGTGCAGCAGCCAGGCGGCCAACGCCAGGCGCTTCATGCGGAGGCTCCATCATCTGGCGGTGCAGGCGGCTCGCAGCGCACCGCGTCGCCCACGCGGATGATCCCTCCCTGCAGCACACGGGCGTTGAGGCCGCCATGGCCGCGCATGGCGTTGTAGCCACCGGGGCCGAGCAGTTCTTCCATGCGTGAGCACGGATCGCACGGCCCCGTGATCTCCAGCACCACCTCGTCGCCCAGGCGCAGCACCATGGGCTCGTCGCGGAACAATGCGCGCGCCGCCAGCAGGTTCAGTCCCGACACGACCAGGTTGCGCCGCAACACGGCGGCATCCACCGAGGCCTGGCCCATGAAAGCGGCGATGACGGGCAGGTGCTCGGCCTGGATCAGCGTGACCTGCCGTTTGCTGCCGCCAGCACGCCCGGGCACACGTGCAGCGATGTGGTCACCTTGCAGGCCCCGGCCCACCAGCACATGCGTGCTTTCGGCGGATTCGACAGGCTGGCGTCTGACCGGGCGCAGGTGGATGGCGTCCAGCCGGCCGGGCCGTGGGAACTGCTGCACCAGCCGATGCAGGTTCTGGGGATTTGCGTCAGGTAGGTTGGTCGTCAAGGTGGTCCTGTGAGAGGCTGGGGCGCCCGAGGCGGGGGCCGCTGGCAGGGCCGGTGATGGGCGAGGTACCGATCGATGTTACTGGTGCACATGGTGCAAGGCAATATATCTGCCTTGGCGGCGACAATGCCCGCATGAGCCCCGACACCCACACCGACAGCCATTTCGCCAGCTCCCCCGAGGCCGCCTCTGTCATCGACCGCACCCGCGACTGGCTGGTCCGCGCCGTCATCGGCCTGAACCTGTGCCCCTTCGCCAAGGCTGTGCACGTCAAGCAGCAGATCCGCTACGTGGTGACACAGGCGGACACCACCGAGGCCTTGACCCAGTCCTTGCGTGAGGAACTGGCCCTGCTGCGGGACGCGGACCCCGAGCAGATCGACACCACCTTGCTGATCCACCCCGGCGTGCTGGGCGACTTCCTGGACTACAACGACTTCCTGGATGTGGCGGACGATCTGGTGCTGGAGATGGACCTGGAAGGCGTGATCCAGGTGGCCAGTTTCCACCCCGACTACCAGTTCGCGGACAGCGACCCGGACGACATCGAGAACTACAGCAACCGGGCGCCGTATCCCACCCTGCACCTGCTGCGCGAGAGCAGCATCGAGCGCGCGGTGGAGGCCTTTCCGGAGGCCGCCGACATCTACGAGGCCAACATGGACACCCTGAGGCGCCTGGGCCACGACGGGTGGAAACGGCTGTTCACGCAGGCTTGAGGCGCCGGCTCAGGGTGTGTCGTCGTCCGGTGACAGGCCCAGCTCGGCACTCAGGCGCTTGACCAGCGTCCGCAGCGTTGCCAGCTCGTCGGACAGACGCTGCTGCTCGGCCTTCACGGCGGCCAGCTCCTGCCGCCATGAGGCGCCGGTTTCATCGGCCATGGCCGCAGACGTGTGGCCAGGCGCTGCAGCGGGCATCACCGGCTCACCGCACAGCAGGTGGGCCCATCGAGGCTCGCGCTCTCCGGGCCCGCGCGGCAACTTCACCACGCGCACCGGTGTCTTGGCTGCCAGCTCTTCCAGGAAGCCCTCGACCGACGAGAGATCGGCGAAGCGGTGCAGCCGCTCGGTGTGCAGGCGCAGCTCTGCCGATGTCTGGGGGCCGCGCAGCATCAGCATGGTCAGCAGGGCCACCGACTGGCTGGGCACACCCAGCCCACGTGCGGCGTTGTGGTCGAAGCGCACCACGCGGTTGCCGCTCACCTCGTTGACCAGGCTCAGCTCCTTCAGGCCATTGACCGCCTGCAGCACGTCGGCCTCGCTCAGCTGCATCACCGGCTCGCGCGCAGTCTTCTGATTGCAGCCCAGGGTGAGCGCGTTGAGCGACAAGGGGTAGCTGTCCGGCACGGTGTGCTGTTTTTCAACGAGCACGGCCAGCACGCGGGCCTCGGCGGAAGAAAGCGGACGGGCGGTCAAAACGGGGCTCCTGGCGCGGTGGTGATCAAGCGGGCGCTGACCTTACCATGCACGCCAGAAGCGCCCCGGCATCACAGCGCGAACGACAGGGTCGGCGCGAAGATGGCGATCGTGATGGCCAGGCCCACGCCCCACACCAGCGAACGCAAGGCACCCTGGTTGGCCAAGTAGATGGCAATGTAGACCAGGCGCGTGACGATGAAGGTCATGGCCAGCATGTCGGTGCGGCCCTGCTCGAGGCCAGCCTGCTGGGCGGCCAGCACGGCGAACAAGAACAGGGGCAGGGCCTCGAAACCGTTGTTGTGCGCTGCGGCAGCGCGGGCCCTCCAGCCAGACTGCTTGGCGGCCCATTCGCGCGGCTGGCGGTTGTCATAGCCGCCTTCGCGGAGCTTCTTGCCGGCCGTGCTGAACTTGGCCAGGCCCATGGTCAGCACGGGCAGCACGGCGGCCACCAGAACGCAGGTGTTTGCGATCGTCATCGTTGTCTCCAGTTGGGGTTGTTCTCGAAAGCGAGCCCATTCTATTTTTTGACAACGAGTAATGTCAAATGCTGTGTTGCGCTGCCAACGTGAGGTGTGATCGCATCAGGTCGGCAAGGCTTTCGCCATCGGCCTACACTGAACCGTTGTCAAGCAAGGTAACCAGCATGAAGATCGACTTCGTCTCCGATGTCTCCTGCCCATGGTGCGCCATCGGGCTGAACGCGCTGGAAGAGGCGATCAAGCGAGTGGGCTCGGCCGAACCTGTGGAGCTGCACTTCCAGCCCTTCGAACTCAACCCCGACATGCCACCGGGTGGGCAGGACATTACCGAGCACCTGGTGGAGAAGTACGGCATCACCACCGAACAGTCCGACACCAACCGGGATGCGATCCGCCAGCGGGGGCGGCAGGTGGGCTTCGACTTCAACATGGAGCAGCGCGGCCGCATCTACAACACCTTCGATGCGCACCGCCTGCTGCATTGGGCGGGGCTCCAAGGCCGCCAGCATGGGTTGAAGCGCGCCCTGTTCACCGCCTATTTCACCGACGGGCAAGACCCCAGCAACCATGAGGTGCTGGTGCAGCGGGCCGTGCAGGCAGGCCTGGACGAAGCCGCGGCGCGCGAGGTGCTGGGCAGCGACCAGTACGCGCAAGAAGTGCGCGAGCAGGAGCGCTTCTATGCGGAGCAAGGCATCCGCTCGGTGCCGTCGGTCATCATCAACGACCGCCACCTGATCCAGGGTGGCCAGCCCGTCGAGCTGTTCGAGCAGGCCCTGCGGCAGATCGCCGCCAAGGGCTGACGCGCCTCCTGGTGCTGGCAAACAGGCTCAGTCCTGGCCCAGCAATGCCTTGAGCGTGGCCAGGTCCTTGCGTACCCAGTCGGCGTCGGCCTGGAACTGCTCGTCGCGCACACCCGGCTGGCGCAGCAGCGTGAACAGCAGGATGCAAGCGCTGCCGCCCGCGTCGCGTATCAGCCGCATAGGGTTGTAGCTTTGCTGTCCATCCGGCAGCGTCACCGTGTGGTCCAGCACCCCGAGGTCGTTGGGTGGCTCGAAGCGGATGCTCACGCGGCCCAGCGGGCCTTCAGCGATCCACTGGCCGTCTTCCTGTGTGAGGCTGCCGCCCAGGCCCGAGGCCCACTGTGGCATGTGGGCCGGGTCAGACAGGAAGGCGAGCGCCTTGTCCCATGGACAGGCCAGTGACACGCCCAGCGTGATCGAGTCGGTCAATGCGGTGGATGAAGCCATGGCGCTCATCGGCAAGCAGCATGCCTACCCGATGCCATGGGCTGCTGGTCACTGCGTCTTGAAGCGCGACTGAGGCACCGTCTTGAGATCACCACCCAGGCCGCCGATGTAGGCGGACAGCTGCTTCAGTTCGGCATGCGTGAACATCTTGGCCTGCGTGGCCATGATGGCGTTGTTGCGGCCGATCTGAGGGTTCTTGTCGATCTGGTAAGACTTCATGGCCACGTACAGGTAGTCGCTGTGCTGGCCGGCCAGCTTGGGATAGCTGGCGTCGATGGGCTTGTTGAGGTTCTCGCCGTGGCAGGAGATGCAGTTGCCGCGCTTGAGCAGGGCGTCGATCTCGGCGCTGGTACCCGCCTTGTTGCGTGCCGGGGTGGGCGGCAGGTTCTTGCCGCTGGCCTCGTAGTAGGAACCGATGTCCAGCATGTCCTGCTCGGTGAGCGAGGCGGCGATGCCCTTCATCGTGGGGTGCTTGCGGTCACCCTTCTGGTAGGCCTGCAGCGCCGAGACGATGTACTTCGCCGTCTGGCCGGAAATCATCGGTACCCGGTGGATTTCCGGAAAACTCGACTGGTAGCCGGGGATGGCGTGGCAGCCGATGCACATGGCCACCTTCTTCTGCGCCGCAGCCGGGTCGCCAGGTTTGGCGTCCTGGGCCTGGGCGGCGGTGGTCAAGAGGGTGATGACAAGCAGGCCTGCAAGGGCGTAGGGCGAACGCGCTGATTTCTTCATGACTCGGGCAATGGGGATTTTGCGTTAAGAGAAATACACGAAGCTCGGGGCATTATAGGGAGGCACCCTATACTGCGTTCCAAGTATCTACCCCACTGAGCTGGATCATGAAATTCCAAGGCACCGACCAATACGTGGCCACCGACGACCTGAAGCTGGCCGTCAATGCTGCCCTGTCCCTCAAGCGCCCACTGCTGGTCAAGGGCGAGCCTGGCACGGGCAAGACGATGCTGGCCGAAGAGGTCTCCGAAGCACTGGGCCTGCCGCTGTTGCAATGGCACATCAAGTCCACCACCAAGGCACAGCAGGGTCTCTACGAATACGACGCCGTCAGCCGCCTGCGCGACAGCCAGTTGGGCGATGAGCGCGTCAAGGACATCCACAACTACATCGTCAAGGGCGTGCTGTGGCAGGCCTTCGAGGCCGACCAGCCTGTTGCGCTGCTGATCGACGAGATCGACAAGGCCGACATCGAATTCCCCAACGATCTGCTGCGCGAGATCGACCGGATGGAGTTCTATGTCTATGAGACGCGCCAGCTGGTCAAGGCCAAGCACCGTCCGCTGGTGATCATCACGTCCAACAACGAGAAGGACCTGCCCGACGCCTTCCTGCGCCGCTGCTTCTTTCACTACATCCGCTTCCCGGATGCGGACACCATGAAGCAGATCGTCGAGGTGCACTTCCCGGGCATCAAGCAGGAGCTGCTGTCGGCCGCGATGAAGCAGTTCTATGAAGTGCGCAATCTGCCGGGCCTCAAGAAGAAGCCCAGCACATCGGAGCTGATCGACTGGATCAAGCTGCTGGTGGCAGAGGACATCCCGCTGTCGGCGCTGCAGAGCAAGGACGACAAGGTCGCGATTCCGCCGCTGGTGGGCGCGCTGCTCAAGAACGAGCAGGACCTGAGCTTGTTCGAGAAGCTCATCTTCATGGCGCGCAACCACCGCTGAGGGGCTGCAAGGCGGCCCCGGCAGGGCCTGAGGCTCAGGCCACGTTGAGGAAGCTGGCCGCGACCACCCGGTTGCGGCCGTCGGCTTTGGCCTGGTAGAGGGCCTGGTCGGCGCGCTGGATGATGGCGTCCAGTGTCTCTTCAGGGTTGTCGGCCGTGGCCAGGCCGGTGCTGATGGTCACCGAGATCAGCTCGTCGTTCCAGGGGATGCTGACCAGGTTGATGGCTTCGCGCAGGCGCTCGGCCGCCTGCAGGGCACCGTCGTGCAGGGTGTGGGGCAGCAGCACGCAGAATTCTTCGCCACCGAAGCGGGCCACGCGGTCCACCTCGCGGGCGTGGGCCTGCAGGGTCTGGGCCACGGCGCACAGCACCGCATCGCCGGCCGCATGCCCCAGGCGGTCGTTGATGCGCTTGAAGTGGTCGATGTCGACCATCAGCAGCGAGAAGTGCTCATTGAAGCGCTGCAGGCGCTGCGCCTCACGGGCCAGCAGGTATTCGATGGCGCGGCGGTTGAGCAGGCCGGTCAGTGAATCATGGTGGGACAGGTGCTCCAGGCGCTTGACCAGCCTCATGATCACCATGTAGCCGGCCAGGAAGGAGGCCATGATGGACATCGTCACGTGGGCGAACACGAAGGTGAACAGCGCGGCATCGGCAGGCAGCAGGTGCCACGCGCCCAGCAGCGTGGGCAGCGGCAGCGCTAGCGCCGTGCCGGCGAAGGTCAGCCCGGCGGCGCTCAGCAGCACCGAATGCGCGCGGGCCACGCCCACCCCGAACTCGTGGGCGAGGGGCTTGTGGTTGTCGTATGCAGTGCGCCACAGCAGCAGGGCGATGAACAGCGAGCTGGCGGTTTCGCCCAGTGTGGTCCACCCCAGCGGCAGGCACACGGCCAGGTTGAACACCACCACGGCAACGGCCAGCATCACATGCGAGACGTCCGTGTGCGGCAGGCGCAAGAAGCTCTGCAGGCCCCGGCGCATCGAGATCAGGCCGAACATCACCAGCACGTTCGCCAGCAGGATGTGCGAGGTCAGGCCCAGCATGGGGTGCAGGGGCAACAGTGACAGGGCCGCCCCGTTGGCCAGGGCGGCGATCATCCAGTGCCAGGCCGCACGGCGGGACAGGCCCAGCCAGTTGGCGGCCATCCACCACATCAGGGTCACGAGACCGTGCACCAGAAGCACACAGGCCAGCAAGACGGTGTTGACATCCATGGTTCTCACCCCAGACGGCGCATGCCCCAAAACCCCACGCGAATGCGCCCGTGCGTGCGGTCGGGGCGACAACACGACACAATAGACATCAGTTCGCAGGACTGCATATGCTCATCGACTTCTTTTTCGCTTTGCGCTCCGCGCGGCTGCCAGTGACCATTCCAGAGTACCTGGGGCTGCTCGAGGCGATCAAGGCCGGGCTCATCGGCCCGTCCATGGAGGAGTTCTACCACCTTGCCCGCATGTCGTTGGTCAAGAACGAGACTCACTTTGACAAATTTGACCGCGCGTTTTCCACCTATTTCGGGGGGAAAATCGCCGCCGTCGACCTGACCAAGGAGATACCCTTGGAGTGGTTGCGCAAGCAACTCGAGCGCGAATTGAGCGCCGAAGAGCGCGCTGCGATCGAGGCGATGGGCTGGGACAAGCTGATGGACCGCATCAAGGAACTGCTCGAAGAGCAGAAGGAGCGGCACGAAGGCGGCAACAAGTGGATCGGCACCGGCGGCACCTCGCCGTTCGGTGCGCACGGCTACAACCCCCAGGGTATCCGCATCGGGCAGGACAAGTCGCGCAACCGCAGCGCCGTCAAGGTCTGGGACAAGCGCGAGTTCAAGGATTACGACGACGGCGTCGAGCTCAACACCCGCAGCATCAAGGTGGCGCTGCGCCGCCTGCGCAAGTTCGCGCGCCAGGGCGCGGCCGAAGAACTCGCGCTGGACGACACCATCCACGCCACGGCGGCGGCCGGCGGCATGCTGGACATCAAGATGGTGCCCGAGCGGCACAACAACGTGAAGGTGCTGCTGCTGATGGACGTGGGCGGCACCATGGACGACCACATCCACCGGGTGGAGGAGATGTTCTCGGCCGCCAAGTCCGAGTTCAAGCACCTCGATTTCTACTACTTCCACAACTGCGTCTACGACTTCATGTGGAAGAACAACCACCGCCGCTTCTCCGAGAAGATCCCCACCTGGGACATCATCCGCAAGTACAACAAGGACTACAAGCTGATCTTCGTGGGCGATGCGACCATGAGCCCCTACGAGATCCTGCAGCCCGGCGGCAGCGTGGAGTACAACAACGAAGAGGCCGGTGCTGAATGGGTGCAGCGTCTCACGCACGCCTTCCCTCACCACGCGTGGATCAACCCCGAGCCGGCTGGCGTGTGGCAGTACCGCCAGAGCGTCGGCATCATGCAGCAGCTGGTGGGCAACCGCATGTTCCCGCTGAGCCTGCAGGGGCTGGAATCGGCCATGCGCCTGCTGAGCAAGTGACACGATGACGGACACCTTGGGAGCGCGGCCCGGGGCCGCTGGCACGGGAGCAGGATGCTGAAGGCGTTTGGACGCGCCTGGCGCATGGCCGGGACCGGCGGAGCAGGCCTGCTGGCGCTGGCGGCGGCTGCGCAGAACCCGCCGGCGGCCGTGCCTGCTTCCGCTGCTGCGGCTCCGCCCGCATCCGCGGCCCCCAGCGCCACCGCCCCCCCGGCTGACGGGACGACGCGCCCGGCCACGGCTCGGCGGCGCGCGCCGCTGGCCTGGACATTGAGCATCGTTGCGCCCAAGCCGCTGGACGATCTCCTGCGCAGCTACCTGGACATCTCTCGCTACCAGGCGCAGGTGGCCGAAGCGGCCAAGAAAGCGGCCAAGGCGGGCGGCGACCAGAAGGGGGAGCAGAACGGCGACGACCGGGATGAGAGCCCCGAGGCGGACTCACCCGCGTCGGCGGCTGCCATCCCCAACCCACCGGCCAGCACCGGCGTGGGCATCACCCGCGGCGAACTGCGTCGTCTGGTGGCCGCCTCGCCGGAGCAGGCGCGCAGCCTGCTGGAGGCCGAAGGCTATTTCGCCTCGGATATCAAGGTGTCGATGTCGGATGAGGCAGCGGGCTCGCCCGTCGTCGTGAAGATCGAGGTGCAGCCTGGCCCCAAGGCGCGCGTGGAGCAGGTTCAGCTGGTCTTCGAAGGCGAGCTGGATGTGCAGAACGAGAAGGGCGACCGCGACGCGGTGTCGCTGGTGCGGCGGCTCAACAGGCAATGGGCGCTGTCGCCGGGCAAGCCCTTCCTGCAATCGGCGTGGTCATCGGCCAAGAACGGCACGCTGGCCACCTTGCGCGCAGAGGGCTATGCCGCGGCGGTCTGGTCCGGTACCGCGGCCACGGTGGATGCCGAGGCGCACACCGCCAAGCTGTTCGTGGTCGCCGACAGCGGCCCGCGCTTTTTCTATGGACCCCTGAAAATCGAGGGGCTCAAGCGCCAGCCCGAATCGGCGATCCGCAACTCGGCCGGTTTCAGGCAGGGTGATCCGTACCGCGAGGCACAGGTGCTCGACTTCCAGGAGCGCCTGCAGAAGCTCAACCTGTTCGAGAGCGTGTTCGTGACGTTGGCCGACGATCCCGCGCAGGCCAAGGACGCGCCCCTCACCGTGCAGGTGCGTGAACTGCCTTTGCAGCAGGCCACCTTCGGCATCGGCGCGAGCAGCGACACCGGCCCGCGCGTGTCGGTGGAGCACCTGCACCGTCTGTTGTGGGGCCAGCCATGGCAGGCCAAATCCAAGGTGCAGCTCGGCCGTGAAGAGTCCGTGCTGCAAACCGACCTGACCTCGCACCCCACCGAAGGGCGCAAGCGCTGGCTGGCGGCGCTGCAGGCTTCGCGGCTTCTGGACACCGACGATGCGCGCACCCTGAGCTACCGCGTGCGTGGTGGACAGATGGACGAAGGCGATCGCCTGGAGCGCACGACCTATGCAGAGTTCCTGAGGGCCAAGGTCACCTCTTCCGAGGGGGTGGATGTGTCGGACGCCTCCGCGCTGTCGGTCAACCAGCAACTGGTCTGGCGCGACGTGGACAGCCAGATCCTGCCCACCAGGGGCTTCACCGCCAATGTGCAGGGCAGCGTCGGCCATACCTTCTCCACCATGGACGAGGCCGGGTGGTTCGGGCGGGCCTATGGGCGCCTGACCTGGTACCGGCCGTTGCCGGCGCAGTGGTATGCGATGGTGCGTGGGGAAGGGGGGCATGTGTTCGCCGCTGATGACGTGAGCGTGCCGGACACGCTGCTGTTCCGTGCCGGGGGTGATGAGTCCGTGCGCGGCTATGGTTACCGCTCCCTGGGGGTGCAGAAGAACGGCGTCACGGTCGGTGCGCGCACCATGTTCACGGGAAGTGCGGAGCTGGCCCGGCCGATATCGCAACGCTTTCCCAGCCTGTGGGGCGCTGTGTTCGTGGATGCGGGCGATGCCGCGGACCGCTGGGCCGATCTGGACCCGAAGCTGGGCTATGGCGTGGGCGTGCGCTGGCGCAGCCCAGTGGGCCCCTTGCGGCTGGACCTGGCCTATGGGCAGGAGGTGAAGCAGTACCGCATTCACTTCAGTGTGGGGATCACGCTGTGACGGCAAGCCCGACGATGTCCCGCGTGGCCCGATGGATCAAGGTGACCCTGGTCGCCCTGGTGCTGATCGCCGTCGTGGTGGTGGGCGCTGGCGTGGGCGGGGCCTGGCTGGCGCTGCGCAGCGAGACCGGCACGGCAAGGGCGCTGGCCTGGGTGCCGGGCCTGAAGGTGGTGGAGCCCAAGGGCACGATCTGGGGCGATTTCAGGGCCCGGCGGGTCGAGCTCAGCTTGCCGCGTGGCTCTCGCCTGACCTTGATGGAGCCGCAGTGGCGCGGCCTGCGCTGGGAGCGGTCTGCTGGGGCGCCCTGGGGCGTGCAGTTGAAGATCGACCGGCTGCAGGCGCTGAGCGCCGACCTGCAATGGTTCTCCGCACCGTCGCAGGGGCCCAGCGCGCCTCCCACGGCGATGGACCTGCCTTTCGGGGTGCGCATCGACGCGCTGACCGTCGGCCGGTTCCAGAGCAATGTGCTGGGGCCTCAGCCACTGACCGACATCGCCGGCCGGCTGGCCTTGCAGCAGGCGGGCAAGCCCGGCGCCTCGCACGAGGTGGTGGTCGATTCCCTGCGGTGGCAGAACTGGTCGCTCGATGGCCGGGCCCGCATGCTCACGCGGCGTGACATGACCCTGGATGCCTCGCTCACGGCCACATCGCAGAGCGCGCCGGCGGGCCAGGCCCGCCTGACCATGCGTGGCCCGCTGGCCAGGCTCAAGGTGTCTGCACAGGTGTCGGTGGCGCAGCAGGCACCGCCGGCCGTGGCTGGGGCAGGTGCCAAGGCCGCGGTTGCCTCATCGCCGAAACCCACTGCACCGGTGGACCGCTCACCGCAGACCCTGTCGGCCGAAGCCGATGTCGCACCGTTCGCGCCGTGGCCCTTGCCGCGCGCCGATGTCCGGCTCCAACGCTTCGATCTGCAGCGTCTGTGGTCAAGCCTGCCTATGACCAGCCTGAGCGGGCGGCTGGATGTGGTGCCGCGCGATCTGCAGGCCGGATCGCCGGGATCGCGTGTGGCTGCCAAGGACCAGGCTGCGGCCACCGCGTCCGATCTGCTGGTGACCGTGGACATGGCCAACGAGCGGCCCGGGCCGTGGGACGCGGGCGCCGTGCCGGTGGTGTCGGTCCGGGCTAATGCCACCCTGCCTGCGCAGGCAGACACGGCCCACCTGGGATCTTTGGGCCTCAAGGGCCAGGTCGATGCCCGGGTCAGCCTGCCTTCCCAGGCCGGTCGGGCCGCGGGGACGCTGGCCTTGCAGGGGCGCTGGGATCTCGAGCAGCGCCGGCAGACCGCGCTGTTGCTCACGCTGCAAGGTGTGGATACCCAGGTGCTGCACGGCCAGGCGCCGGCCCTGCTGCTCAAGGGCGAAGCACGGGTGCAGGGCCAGGCCGACAACAGCTGGCAGGTGCAGGCGAAGGTGGACGGCCGCGATGCGGGCGGGCGGCAGGGGCAGGTGCTGCGTGAAGCGGTGCAGGCCGTGCTGGATGGGCGCTGGCAGCCTGGTCAGTTCGACCTGGCCGAGTTGTCGCTCAGCGCGGGTGAGGCCCGGGCCCAAGTGCGCGGCCAATGGCAGGCGATGGGATCGCCCACGCCCACGCCCACGCCCACGCCCACGCCCACGCCCGCTGCACCGGCATCTGGCGCCTTGTCCGGTGCCGCTTCTGCCGCCGTCTCGGGCACGCCGCAGGCCCCCCCGGCCGATGCCGAGCCATGGAAGGCCAAGGCCGATCTTCAGATCAAGAATTTTGACCCTGCTGTTTGGCTGCCATGGCCACGGCCCGCTGGCGATGCGGTGCAGCGCACCCGGCTGAACGGGCAGGGCCAGTTGGCGCTGAACATGCCCGGACGATGGGCGGACCTGCAAGGGCAGGGCCGTCTGCAACTGGCCGACAGCCAATTGCTGGGCGTGCCGGTGTCCGGGGATGTGAAGGCCGAGCAGACGGCGTCCGGCAAAGGAACACTGCTCGCGGCTCAGGCCAGGCTCAAGGCCGCCGGCAACGAGGCCCAGGCCGAGCTGCGCTGGCCCGGCGGCGTGGGGCTGGATGGCCAGCCACCGCAGTCCACGGGGGCCCGTGTGCAGGCCACGATCAAGGCGCCGGCGCTGGCTGGCCTGCAAGGCTGGGTGCAGCCCATGGGGTGGCGCGGCTTGAAAGGGCAGGCCCATGCCGATGTCACGGTGGAAAGCCCCGGCCCTGGGCGGTGGTCCACCACGGGCGATCTGAACGCCACGGGCATTCAGGCCGATCTTCCCCAGGGTGGACAAGCCTTGCTGGACGATGCCCACGCGAACTGGACCTTGGGTCTGGGCGAGGCGCCTGCCACGGCCAAGCCCTGGCGCCTGGATGCCCGCTTGGCGCAGGCCCGCTGGGGACAGTGGGGCGCGCAGCAGTTCAAGGCGCTGGTGGAGGGCATGGCCTCGCAGCACCGGTGGTCATGGCAGGGCCGCATCGACCTGCCCGAACGCAAGACCGATGGCGGCGAATCCGTCCGTGAGTCGGCCCTCGCCCAGGCCAGCGGCCAGTCGAGCTGGCGTGGCAACCTGCTGGCCGACAGCGACCGTGCCTGGCATTCCCGCGTGCAGGGCTTCAAGGTGCAGCCGCTGGCCCCGGACGGTGCCCGCCCATGGGTGGAGGCGCAACCCTTCGACATCGATTGGCGCCGCGACCGCAAGGGCCAGCGCCTGACGGCCACCCCCACGCGCATCGACCTGTTCGGGGCGCTGCTGGCCATGCGCGAACTGGTGTGGGATCAACGGGGCGAGGAGCAGGGCCGCAGCGATGTGCTGATCGAGCTGGAACCCCTGAAACTGGCCGAAGTGCTGGCGCGCCTGCAGCCGCACGCCGGCTGGGGCGGTGACCTGCTGCTGGCAGGGCGTGTCAAGGCCTCGCACCAGCCGGGCCAGCCCTGGCTGGTGGATGCGGAACTGGCTCGCCAGCAAGGCGATCTGAGCCTGACCGAGCAGGACATCGAAGGCACGACGGCGCAGCGTCTGGGCGTGCGCCAGATGAAGCTGGCGGCCCAGGCACGCGACGGCGTGTGGACCTTCACGCAGCAGATGGAAGCGCGCGTGTCGGGCAGCATCGATGGCCGGCAGGTGATCCAGGTCCGCGATCCAACGGCCCTGCCCGGCGCGGACGATCCCATCAGTGGCCAGATCTCGGCCCAGGTGGCCAACCTGCGGGCCATGGGCGTGTGGGCGCCGCCGGGTTGGCGCCTGTCGGGCAAGCTCAGTGCGCAGGCGCAGTTGTCCGGCACCCTGGGGGCGCCGCAGTACGAGGGCCGCGTACAGGGCCAGGAGCTTGGGGCCACCCAGAGCCTGCTCGGTGTCAACCTGGCCGATGGCACGCTGGATTTGCGCCTCAAGGGAGACCATGCCCGGCTTGAAAGCCTGACCGCGCGCGATGGCGAGGCCAAGGGCGGCAGCCTGCGCCTGAGCGGCGACGCGGTGCTGGGCGCAGAGCCCACGGCCAATCTGCAGCTTCAGATCGAGCGCTTCGCGCTGCTGCAGCGCGTCGACAGGCGCGTGGTGGTGTCCGGCGATCTGCAGCTGGGCCTGACGCAGGACACGCTGTCTGCCCAGGGGCAGGCCCGCGTGGACGAAGGCCTGGTGGACATCTCCCAATCCGAGGCGCCCACCATTGGCGACGACGTCAACGTCATCAACCGGCCAGGGGTGTCCGATGCCGAGGATGCGGCCGCGGCTGCGGCGGCCGCCGCCGCGCCCAAACGCAAGATGCAGGTGGCGCTGTCCGTCGACCTGGGCTCCAAGCTGCGCCTGCGTGGCCGTGGCATCGACACCCACCTGCGTGGTGCCCTCAAGGTGAGCACGCCCAATGGCCGTCCCTACATCACCGGCACCATCTCCACCGCCGATGGCACGTACGCGGCCTATGGGCAGAAGCTGGTGATCGAGCGAGGTTCGATCTCGTTCACCGGCCCTGTCGACAACCCGCGCCTGGACATCCAGGCCATGCGCCCGCAATCGCCCACGGCCTCGGCCAGCGATGTGAAGGTGGGGGTGCTGATCACCGGCACGGCGCAGGAGCCGCGCGTTCGCCTGTACTCCGAACCCTCCATGTCCGAGACCGAGAAACTCTCATGGCTGGTCCTGGGACGAGGCCCCAGCGGCCTGGGCGGCGCAGACCTCGGCCTGCTGCAGACCGCGGCCGCGGCGCTGCTGGCCGGCGAGGGCGGCTCGCCCACCGACAACGTGATCTCGGCCATCGGACTGGACGAGCTGTCCGTGCGGCAGAGCGATGGCGCCGTGCGCGAGACCATCGTCACCCTGGGCAAGCAGATATCCGACAAGTGGTACGTGGGCTATGAACGCAGCATCACCACCACCGAAGGCACCTGGCAGCTGATCTACCGGCTGGGGCAGCGCTTCACCGTGCGGGCGCAGTCCGGTGACGACAACGCGGTCGATCTGCTGTGGTGGCTGCGTTGGGACTGAGCGCCATGGAGCACGACATCGTCCCCGGGCTGCTGGTGCTGCACGGCAACCGGCTCGAACTGCTGCGCGATGCGGTGTTCGACTGGGCGGCACGGCAGCCGCTGCACCCGCTGGAAGAAGAGATCGTGCTGGTGCAGAGCAACGGCGTGGCCGAGTGGCTGAAGATGGCCCTGGCCTCGACGCGGGGTGTGTGCGCGGTCACGCGCGTGGAGCTGCCCTCACGCTTTCTGTGGCGTGTGTACCGCCAGGTGCTGGGGCGCGTCACGGTGCCGCGGCGCTCGCCTCTGGACAAGGACACGCTGGCCTGGCGCCTGATGCGGGAGCTGCCCGAGCGCCTGGACGAACCGGGCTTCGAGCCTCTGGCCGAGTTCCTGAACGGCGATGACGTGGCGCGTCGGTGGCAACTGGCCCAGCGCCTGGCCGATCTGTACGACCAGTACCAGGTCTACCGCTCCGACTGGCTGGAAGCCTGGGCCCAAGGGCAGGATCAACTGGCCCGCCCCACCGCATTGACATCGACGCCCGCGGCGCCTGTGCCCGGCGACCAGCGCTGGCAGCCCGCGCTGTGGCGCTATGTGCTCGCCCAGTTGCGCGATGACGAGCAGGACCTGTCCCGCGACCGCATCCACCGCCGTTTCGTGCGGGCCCTGGAATCCGCCGCGCCAGGGCAACTGGCCGGCACCGTGCCCCGCCGCGTGGTGGTCTTCGGCATGGCGCACCTGCCATCGCAGACGCTGGAGGCCCTGGTGGCCCTGTCCGCCCATGCCCAGGTGATCCTGGCCGTGCCCAACCCCTGCCGCTTCCACTGGGCCGACATCATGGATGGCCGCGAGCTGCTGTTCACCCAGCGGCGCCGGCAACCTCTGCGCGAGGGGCGTGCGCTCGATCTTCTGCCGCTGGACGAACTGCACGGCCATGCCCACCCGCTGCTGGCCGCCTGGGGCAGGCAGGGGCGCGATTTCATCCGCCAGCTCGACATGTTCGACGATGCCCGGCTGGCCCAGGAGCGCTTTGCCATCCCCCGCATCGACCTGTTCGATGAATCCGAGGGGACGCCGCTGCTGGACCAGGTGCAGGCCCGCATCCGTGACATGAGCCCGCTGGGCGAGCATCCGCGGGCGTTGGGTGAATCAAGCCCCGAAGCCTGGGCCGATGACCGATCCATCGTCTTCCAGGTGGCGCACAGCGCGCAGCGCGAGCTCGAGGTGCTGCACGACCAGTTGCTGGCCCTGTTTGCCCATCCGCCCGGGGGCACGCCCCTCAGCCCGCGTGATGTGGTCGTGATGGTGCCCGAGGTCGACACCATGGCCTCGGCCATCCAGGCCGTGTTCGGCCAGTACCCGCGCCACGATGCGCGCCACATCCCCTTCGAGATCGCCGACCAGCGCCAGCGTGAGCACAACCCCCTGCTGGTGGCCGTGGACTGGCTGATGCGCCTGCCCCAGCAGCGCTGCACGCTGGCCGAGGTGCGTGACCTGCTGGACGTGCCTGCCGTGCGCCGCCGCCTGGGCCTGGCCGAAGACGATCTGCCGCGCCTGACCGAGTGGCTGGCCGGCGCCAACGTGCGTTGGGGCCTGAGCGCCGGCCAGCGTGCCGGCCTGGGCCTGGAGACCTGCGGCGAGCAGAACACCTGGCTGTTCGGCCTGCGCCGCATGTTGCTGGGTTACGCCAGTGGTGACGGCGCCGATTTCGCGGGCATCGAGCCCTATGGCGAGGTGGCCGGCCTGGAGGCCGCGCTGGCCGGCCGCCTGGCCGAACTGGTGGATCGCCTGTCGCACTGGTCCGCCGTGCTGGGCCGGCCTGCCACGACGGCCGATTGGGCTGCGCACATCCGCGCGCTGCTCGCCGACCTGTTCGAGGCCGCCGATGAGCATGACCGCCTGAGCCTGGCCGAGTTGGACGATGCCCTGGGCCAATGGCTGGAGGCCAGCGGCGATGCCGGCTTCGAGGGCGAGCTGCCTCTGGCCGCCGCCCGCGAGGCCTGGTTGTCGGGCGTGGACGAGACCGCGCTCAACAAGCGCTTCATGGCCGGGGGCGTGACCTTCTGCACCCTGATGCCGATGCGTGCCGTGCCCTTCGAGGTGGTCTGCCTGCTCGGCATGAACGAGGGCGACTACCCACGCCAGTCGGCCCGCAACGATTTCGACCTCATGGCCCAGCCCGGCCAGCGCCGGCCCGGCGACCGCGCCCGCCGCGACGACGACCGCTACCTCATGCTCGAGGCCGTGCTGTCGGCTCGGCGCGTGCTCTACATCAGCTGGACCGGCCGCAGCGTGCGCGACAACAGCGAGCAGCCGCCCTCCGTGCTGGTGTCCCAGCTGCGTGATTACCTGGCGGCGGGCTGGGGCGATCAGGTGCTCGGCCAGCGCACCACCGAGCACCCTCTGCAGCCTTTCAGCCGTCGCTACTTCGAAGGCATTCCCGCGCTCTTCACTTATGCCCGGGAGTGGCAGGCCGCCCACGAGAGCCGGGACGCCAGCCTGCCGCCACCTGCCCAGGCTGACGACACCGAGCAGGACATGGCCGCCGCCAAGGTGCTGCGGGCCCGCGACCTGGTGGCCTTGCTGCGCAACCCGGTGAAGGTGTTCTTCCAGCGCCGTCTGCAGGTGGTGCTGGACGATCCGCGCGACCAGCCGGAAGCCCTGGAGGACGACGAACCCATGGCGATGTCCGGCCTGGACTGGCACCAGGCCTTGAGCGACTGCCTGGCCGAGGCAATGGATGCCGGGGCGGCGGGCGCCGATGCGGCACAGGCCGCGCGGCATGCCTCCCAGCGACTGCAGCGGGCCGGCCTGCTGCCCCTGGGCGCACTGGGCGAGATGCACCGCGAGGCCCTGGAGGCCGATAGCCTGCCCGTGCTCGACCACTGGCAACCCTGGCAGGACGCGCACCCGCCGCTGGACCAGCGGCATGTCCTGCGCTTCGAGCACAACGGCCTGGCTGTGCACGATTGGCTGGACGGGCTGCGCGAACCCTCCAGCGTGGAGCGGCGGACGGGGAGCACATGCCCCTGGCGTGTCAGCCTGCCGCTGTCCCGCCTGGCCAGCGGCCCCAAGGCCGCCCTGCGGCCCGACAAGCTGCTGGACGCCTGGGTGTGGTCGCTGCTGGCCTCTGCCTGCGGACACCCGGTCGACACCCTGGTGCTCGGGCGTGACCTGGTCGTGCAGGCGCGCGCGGTAGATCCGGAGCATGCCCGCGCGGTGCTGGCCGACCTGCTCCAGGCCTGGGATGAGGCCCTGCAAGCCCCGCTGCCCGTGGCCTGCCTGACCGCACTGGCCTGGCTGGACAAGCCTGAGAGCGCGCCCGGCCGCTACAACCCTTCCGAGCGAGGGTACGGCGAAGGTGAAGACGTCTACCTGGCGCGCCTGTACCCCGATTTCGCAGCCCTGACGGCCGATGGCCGGATGCCCGACCTCGCCGAGCGGCTCTACGGCCCGCTGAAGCTGTGGCTGGAAAGCAGTGTCACCGCCGTGCCTCTGGACCGGGATGCCGGTGCCGATCGTGTCAGCATCGGCGCGGAGGCCGCGCCATGAGCGAAGCACTCGACCCGCTGCGCTTGCCGTTGCGCGGTAGCCGCCTGATCGAGGCCAGCGCCGGCACGGGCAAGACCTGGACCATCGCCGCCCTCTACCTGCGGCTGGTGCTCGGCCATGGCGATGAGGCCACCGCGCCCCCGCGTCCCTTGCTGCCGGCCGAGGTGCTGGTGATGACCTTCACGCGGGCCGCCACGCGCGAGCTGTCCGACCGCATCCGCCAGCGCCTGATGCAGGCCGCGCGCTGCTTCCGTGGCGAGGTACCGGTGCCTGCAGGCGATGCGCTGCTGGCCGGCCTGCTCGACAGCCACGAAGAAGGCCCGGTGCGGTCGCGTGCGGCCTGGCGCCTGGCCCAGGCCGCCGACGCGATGGACGAGGCCTCCATCCACACCATCGATGCCTGGTGCCAGCGCATGCTGCGCGAACACGCCTTCGACAGCGGCCAGCTCTTCGATGAGACGCTGCTGCCCGACGAGCAGGCCTTGCGCGAGCAGGCCGTGCGCGATTACTGGCGCGAAGCCCTGTACCCGCTGGACGCGGGCACCTTGTCGCTGGCCTTGCAGGTGTGGCCCAATGTGGCGGCGCTGGACCAGGATGTGAAGGCCTTGCTGCCCCGCCTGGACGCCGTGCCAGCCCCTGACGATGAGGCCGCCCTGGGCGAGCTCATCGGCCAGACCCACGCCGCGCTGCGCGCTGCGCTGGCCGAGCTCAAGACCGGTTGGGGTGAACGCGTGACCGCAATGCGCCAATGGCTGGACGAGCACTGCGCCCGCAAGCCCAGCCCGTTCAATGGCACGCGCTTGCGTCCGGGCTACTACCTGCCATGGCTTGACCAATTGGCGGCTTGGGCCAACGACGAGGCCGCGTCGGCCTTGTCGCTGCCCGACAGCGCGCGCTGGCGCCTGACGCAAGCGGGCCTGGAAGAGGCTCTCAGCGGCAAGGCCGAGATCGACGCCTGGCCCGACCATTTCGAGCGCTTTGCCGAACTGCTCACCGCCCTGGGCCGCCTGCCCGATCCGGCCACTCCCCTGCGCTGGCATGCGGCCCGCTGGGTGCATGCCCGCCTGCACGAACTCAAGCGCCAGGCCGGTGTCTACGGCTTTGCCGACATGCTGCAGCGCCTGACCGCGGCACTGCAGGGCCCGCATGGCGAGCGCCTGCGCCAGCGCATCATCGACCAGTACCCCGCCGCATTGATCGACGAGTTCCAGGACACCTCGCCCCTGCAGTACCGCCTGTTCGACCTGCTGTACCGCGTGGCCGACAACGACCCATCGCGCGCGCTGTTCCTGATCGGCGACCCCAAGCAGTCGATCTACCGGTTCCGCGGCGCCGACATCTACAGCTACCTGCAGGCCCGCCGGGCCACGGCCGGGCGGCACGCGGTGCTCGGTACCAACCACCGCTCGACCCGGCCGCTGGTGGCCGCCGTCAACCGCGTGTTCGAGCAGGCCCAGGCACAGCGCCCGCAGGGCGCCTTCGCCTTCGGCCAGCCAGGCGGTCATTCCTTGCTGCCTTTCGAGCCCGTGGCCGCGCAGGGTCGCGCCGAGGTGCTTCGAACCGGCGAGGGCATGCTGCCCGCGCTCAGGCTGGTGCTCGATGCAGAGCCCTCGTCCAAGGACGCGGCCCACACGCGCATGGCAGGCCATGCGGCTGAGTTCATCGTGCACTTGCTGTCCGATGCGCAGGCAGGGCTCTACGGCCCTGAAGAAGCCGGCACCTTGCTGCGCCGTGTGCGCCCAGCCGACATCGCCGTGCTGGTGCGCAGCGGCACCGAGGCCGACACCGTTCGACGTGCGCTGAGCCGCCGTGGCGTGGCCTCGGTCTACCTGTCGGACAAGGACTCGGTGTTCGACAGCCCCGAAGCACGCGACCTGCTGGCCTGGCTGCGCGCGGTCGCCGCGCCGCGCGATCTGCGCCTGGCGCGCAGCGCCTACGCCAGCGGCACCCTGGGCATGGACCTGGCCGAGTTGCTGGCCCAATCGCACGACGACGAGCTGTGGGACGAACGGCTGATCGAACTCCGACGCCTGCAACTGACCTGGCAGCGCCAGGGTGTGCTGGCCATGCTGCGGCAGACCATCCACCTGCTGGGCCTGGCCTCACGCTGGCTCGCTCAGCCAGAGGGCGAGCGCCGCATCACCAATGTGCTGCACCTGGCCGAGTTGCTACAGGCCGCCAGCACGCAGGCGCAAGGCGAGCAGGGCTTGATCCGCTGGCTGGCGCAGCGCGTGGGTGACCACGGCGAAGGCGATGAGCGCATCGTGCGTCTTGAAAGCGATGCAGACCTGGTGCAGGTGGTCACGGTGCACAAGTCCAAGGGGCTGGAGTACCCGGTGGTGCTCATGCCCTTTGCGGGCAGCGCACGCCCGGTGGACCGCAAGAGCGCGGTGTTCGACCTGGTGGATGATGCGGGGCAGCGCCGCATCGCCCTGAGCGCCTCGGACGACGACATCGCGGCCGCCGACCTGGAGCGTCTGCGTGAGGATCTGCGCCTGATGTACGTGGCCCTGACGCGGCCACGCCATGCGCTGTGGCTGGGTGTGAGCGCGGTGCGGCAGGGCAACGCCAAGACCCTGGTGCTGCCGCACAGCGCGCTGGGTTACCTGCTCGGCGCACCGCAGCAGCTCTCTGCCGACGCACTGGCCCCCTTGCTGTCATCGTGGCTGGCCGACGATGGCAGCGTGCGGCTGGACACCCTGGATGGTGACGCAGCCCTCACACGCTTGCCCGGCGGGCCTGTGGCGGCTGAGCTGCCGCCCGCCCCAGCCTACAACGCGGTGTTCGAGCGCGACTGGGCCATCGGCAGCTTTTCCAGCATGGTGCGCGACATGCCGGCTGCGGCACACGGCCCCGCCTGGCTGGTGGTGTCTGCGCGGCAGGATGCCGTGCTCGCCACCGACGGGCATGACGATCTGCCGCAGGAGGGCGCACCGGCCTTGGCCGATCAGCCCTGGCACCGCTTCCCGCGCGGCGCCTTGCCGGGCAATTTCCTGCACGAGCAGATGGAGTGGCTGGCGGGCGAGGGCTTCGCCCTGGGCGCGGCCAACGGGCTGGACCAGGCCCTCCAGCGCCGCTGCGAACGCCAGGGGTGGGCCCACCTGGCCGACGATGTGCAGCACTGGCTGCAGACCGTGTCCACCGTGGCGCTGCCGCCCCTGGGCGTGGCCTTGCAGGGCCTGCGGGGCACGGTGCCCGAGATGGAGTTCTGGCTGCCCAGCCAGAGGCTGTCCGTGGCCCATGTGGATGCCCTGTGCCAGGCCCATCTGTGGCCAGGCCAGCCCAGGCCGCCTTTGCCTGAGCGCATCCTGCAGGGCATGCTGATGGGTTTTGCCGACCTGGTGTTCGAGCATGAGGGCCGCTACTGGGTGATGGACTACAAATCGACCACCCTGGGCACGCGAGACGCCGATTACCACGCCGAGGCCTTGAGCGCCGCCATGCTGCGCCATCGCTACGACGTGCAAGGTGCGCTCTACCAGCTGGCCTTGCACCGCCTGCTGCTCAGTCGCCTGGGCGCGGCCTACGATCCGGCCCGGCACCTGGGCGGCGCTGTCTTCCTGTTCCTGCGCGGTGTGGCGGGCCCCGAGCGCGGCTGCTGCGTGCTGCCGGCCTTGCCGGAGTTGCTGACCGGGCTGGAGCAGGCCTTGCAGGGCGATGCGCCCGAAGTTCAGGAGGTGCCGCGATGAGTGCCTTGGCCTGGGACGATGTCGTGCGTGAACTGATGGCCTGGCGCGAACAGGACTGGGTCCGGCCGCTGGACGTGGCCTTCGCACGCTTCATCGGCACCCTGGCCGCGGATGCGCCGGGCGGCCATGCAGGGCAGGGCGATGCGGCCCTTCTGCACGCAGGCAGCACCTCGGCCAGCGGCGCGGCGGATGCCACGGTGACCCTGCTGGCCGCCTTGCTGTCGCATCTGGAAGGGCGGGGGCACACGTGCCTGGCGCTGGACGAACTGGCCGAGCGCCCCGCTGCGCTTCTGGCCTGGCCGGCCGATGCCCTGCAGGCCTGGACGGCGCTGAGTGGTGCGCCCTCCGCCACGCGTCTGGCGGCTTGGCAGGCGGCCTTGCGCGCCAGCCCGGTGGTGGACGCCCTGGGCTCGGCCGAGGGCCACCAGCCCCTGGTGCTGCATGGCCACCGCCTGTACCTGCGGCGTTACTGGCGCCAGGAGCAGGCCGTGGCCGCCCAGGTCTCGGCCCGCGTGGCGAACACCATGCCGGTGGACGAGCCCGCTGCGAGCCAGATCCTGGCCGAGCTGTTCGGTCCAGCGAATGGCGCGGCGGCGGCCGGTGGCCCCGATTGGCAGCGCGTCGCCTGCGCGATCGCCCTGCGTGCAGGGCTGTCCATCATCACCGGGGGGCCTGGCACCGGCAAGACCTACACCGTGGCCCGTCTGCTGGCCCTGCTGCTGCGCCTGGCCCCGGCGGGGCAGCCGCTCCACATCACGCTGGCAGCCCCCACGGGCAAGGCCGCTGCACGGCTGCGCCAGTCCATCGAGCAGGCGCTGGCCACCCTCGGCCCCGACCTGGCCGAGCACATCGGCCCGGCCCGCACCCTGCATGCCCTGCTGGGTGTGCAGGCGGGCACACGGCGCTTGCGGCACAGCGCGGCGTACCCGCTCGAGGTGGACGTGCTGATCGTGGACGAGGCCTCCATGGTGCACCTGGAGATGATGGCTGCCTTGCTTGATGCCTTGCCGGCGGGCACCCGCCTGGTCCTGCTGGGCGACAAGGACCAACTGGCCTCGGTGGAAGCCGGGGCTGTGCTGGGCGATTTGTGTCGCGGGGCCGAGCAGGGCGGTTATGACGAGGGCACGGCCGCCTATGTCGAGCGGCTGACGGGGCAGCGCCTGCCCGCCGCGTTCATGCGCGGGGCCGAGCAAGACGCTGCGCCGCTGCCTGCGGGATCCAGCACACCCACGACCGCGCCGGCCGCGCCCGCCCGCAAGAAGGCTTCACCTGCGCGGTCATCGCTGGCGCAGGGCGACCTGTTCGATAGCTCCATGGATGATCCAGCGCAGGAGTCTGCCCCCCAGCCCACGGGCCCTCAGCCGCCGTTCACCGCCGCACCTCTGGCGCTGGCCCGCCAGACCGTGATGCTGCGCCAGAGCCGGCGCTTCGGCGGCCCCATCGGGCAGTTGGCGCTGGCGGTGAATGTCGGCGACACCGCCCAGGCCTTGGCCATATTGAAGGCTGCAAGGCCAGGCGACGATGGCGTCGTGCCGTTGCTGCACCGCATGCCCGCAGACCCTGCCGATGTCGTGGCCCTGGCGGTTCCAACAAGCCCCGCGCCACCAGGGGGCCCTGGCGCGGCCGACGGCTACCGTGGCTATCTGCGCCAGCTCGCCACGCGCCCGCCAGGAGATGACCTTGATGCCTTGCACAGGTGGGCCGCCGGTGTGCTCGATGCCTTCGACCAGTTCCGCGTGCTGTGCGCTGTGCGGGAAGGCCCCTGGGGCGTCAAGGGCCTCAACCAGGCCATCGAAGAGGCCCTGGTCCGCACAGGGCTGCTGCGCAAGGGCAGTGAGTGGTACGAGGGCCGGCCCGTCATGATCATGCGCAACGACGCGGCCCTGGGGGTCTACAACGGCGATGTGGGCGTGGTGTTGCGCTGGCCCGCCAGCACGCCCGGACGGCCCTCCTCGCTGCGGGTGTTCTTCAAGGACGGCCATCAGCTGCGCTCTGTGCCCGCGGGGCGCCTGGCCGACGTCGAAACCTCCTTCGCCATGACCGTGCACAAATCCCAGGGCTCGGAGTTCGGCCACGCCGTGCTGGCCCTGTCCGACGATGCCCGTGGCACCATCACGCGTGAGCTGGTGTATACCGGCATCACGCGCGCTCGCCAGGCCTTCAGCCTGGTGGCCGCGCGTGCCGACGTTTTCATGGCCGCCATCGGGCGGCGCACGCGTCGCCACAGCGGCCTGGCCGACGCGCTGGTCGAACTTTCTTCGGAGCCCTGATCCATGTGTGAGTTGCTGGGGATGAACTGCAACGTCCCGACCGACATCGTCTTCAGTTTCTCTGGCTTCTCCAAGCGTGCCAGCGAACACGCGGACGGTTTCGGCATCGCCTTCTTCGAGAACCGGGGCGTGCGCTGCTTCGTGGACGCCCAGGCGGCAGACCAGTCGCCGGTGGCCGACCTGATCCGCCAGTACCCCATCCGAAGCACCCATGTGATCGCGCACATCCGCAAGGCGACCGTGGGCCACGTGGCGCTGGAGAACTGCCACCCCTTCACGCGCGAGCTGTGGGGCCGCTACTGGGTGTTCGCGCACAACGGGGATCTGAAAGGCTATGACCCGCTGCTGCACGCCGCCTTCCGCCCGGTAGGCGACACGGACAGCGAGCGCGCCTTCTGCTGGCTGCTGCAGGAGATGGCCAAGAGCCACGCCAGCGTGCCCACCCCTGAAGAGCTGACACGCACCTTGCGCGAGCTGGTGCCCCAGGTGGCCCGCTTCGGCACCTTCAACTTCATCATGAGCAACGGCCAGGCCCTGTGGGCGCATTGCTCCACCAAGCTGCACCACCTGGTCCGCCAGCATCCCTTCGCGCAGGCGCGGCTGCAGGATGACGATGTGACGGTGGATTTTGCCCAGGTGACGGGTCCTCAGGATCGGGTGGCGCTGGTGGCCACCCAGCCACTGACAGACAACGAGGACTGGCAGGCTTTCAAGCCTGGCGAGCTGCTGGCTTTCGTGGACGGTGTCTCGCTGGATTGAGCCTGGCGTGAACCGGCGGGCGGTCAGCCTTTGCGCGCGTGCTTGGCGGCCGCTTTCGGGCGGCGGGTCGGCGCATCTGGCGCCGCCGATGCGGTCGGGGTTGGGGTGCGGCGGGCAGGCTCGCGACGCACGGCTTCGGCGGCCGGTGGCGCCGCTACCTCACCGGCCTTGTCCTGCGCGCCCCAGCCGCCCGGGGGCATGAACGCAGCGAACCACCAACTCCACCACTGCTGAGAGGCCTGCATCGAATGCTCCCACCACTGCGCCGTCAGGCCGGGCAGGGATTCGGCGGAGCCGGCGACGCCGGTGGTGGCGTCCAGGCTGCGGGTCCACAACTGGTGCCAGGGGTGGGTGGGCAGGCTCATCGTGGTGTCTCCTGAGGTCTGCAGCAGATCGCGGGTGGTCCGTCGAGCATAGGCCTTTGGCGCACCCTTGCCAAGCGGGGTGCCCCGGCCCTCATGAGGGGCCGTCCAGTTTTTGGCAGATCAACCACGTCAGCACCTGTTGAGTCACCCAGGCCGCATCGTCCAGGGGCAGGTCGTGGCCGGCCGTGGGGTGGCGCTGCGATGGCGCGCCCCATCGGCGGATCAGGGCCTCGGAACAGCGCGGGTTGACCAGGCCATCGGCGCCGCTGTAGAGCACCAGCAGGGGTACGGCAGGCGCCTGGTCCGGCGCCCGGTAGCGGATGGCTGCGCGCAACTGGCGCCAGGCATTGGGCAGCGTCACCGGGTGCCGTTGGCGCAATGCCACCCAGTGCGCCAGCGTGGCGTCTGGTGCGGGCGGGTGGCGCGTGGTCATGCGCATCACCGCGCGTTCCAGGATGAGCGGGTCGGGGCGGGCCAAGGCCAGCCTCAGGATGCGCAGGTAGTTGACGGGCCGCAGACGTTCCCAAAAACGGCTGAAAGGCCGCACGCTGGTGTTGATCAGCACGCACGCCCCGACCTCCTCGGGGTGCAGGTGAGCCCACTCGATGGCCACCATCGCGCCCAGCGACATGGCCAGCAGGTGGTAGGGCGGTGCATGGCCCTGCGATGCCAGCGCGCCCCGCACGGCCAGCACCATGCCTTGCACGCTGTCGGGGCTGGCCTGCGCATGCAGCGTGCCATTGCCGGGCAGGTCGGGGCTCAGCAAGGTGCAGCCCGGCGGCAAGGCTTGTGCCAGGGCGGGGATGAAACCGCCCCAGTGGCCTTGCTCGCGCGTCAGGCCACGCAACAGCACCCAGGTGCCGCTCATGCCGTGTAGCCTTTCATGCGCGCGGGATGATCGGCGGGATACCAGTGGGCCAGGCCCGCCTCACGGTGGCGGACACGCTCACCCCCCTCCGGGCTCCAGCGCGTGTGGCTGCAGGCGGCCCGCGCCATGAAGTCGAGCAGGCCCATGTGCCGGCGCAGTACGCGCTCCTGGCGGTGGCGGATCAGCGGGTTGAAGATGCCATGCCGACTGAACAGCTGCCGGGGGTTCTTCTTGACCCACAGCCACGAGCCCATCTCCAGTGTCAGCGGCAGGAACACGTTCTGCTCGTGGTGCAGGCGTGAGCGCAGGTACAGGTGATCCCACAGGTCGCCGTGGGTCAGGTACTGCTGGCTCTGCGGCTCGAACACATAGCGGTGGTAGCAGTGGGCCTGGTCGAAGATCTCACGCAGGGCATGCAGCTCCGCCAGGTGCTCGATGGGCAGGCTGGTGTGTGCATACGGGAACCAGATGCGGTCGTGCACGCCAAAGCCGGAATGGCAGTCCACGGCGATGCTGAACGGTCGTGGCAACAGCTCCCGCTCGACCACGGCGCACAGGGCGGCGCTTTCGGGCTGCATCGGCATGTAGGGCTGCCCGCGGTACCAGGGCAGTGTGGCGCTGAGCCGCTGGCCACCGATCAGCCAGGGCACGGGCTCGATGGCGTCCACCGGCGCGTTGCGCATCAGGTCCACACCCTGCGGGTTGGCGCGCGTGCCCAGCCACAGACCACCAGGGTTCACCAGCGGCATGAAGACCAGGCGCAGGTTCGCCAGTTGTTCGTGCAGCAGCCCGTCCCAGGCCAGCCGGTGCACCAGGTTGCCCAGGTAGGCCATGACCACCTCGGCACCGATGCGCTCCAGGCCATGCACGCCGCCGAAGAAGCCGACCGCCGGCGCATCCGGCCCGCCGCGGCCCATGGTGATGGCATGCACCTCCATCCGCTGGCCGCGCACCTCGACCTCGCAGACCACCTGGGTGTCCAGGTGGGCACCTCCTTCGTCGACCAGGCGGCGCAGTTCGTCGATGTCGGGCAGGGATGAGGGCGATACGCGGGTCACGCGGCACGGGAGGGTCTTGATCGACCGACCTTAGTGTCGCTGCGTGACAGTGTCGCGACAGGGGTGCATAGGCCAAATGGCGTGTGGACTGTCATGGTGTTGTCATGCGGCCTGCCTAGCCTGCGCACAAGTCCACCCGCCATGTCCACCATGACCCAGCCCTCTCGACGTTCTCGCCCGATGTTGCGGGCCGCCGCACTGGGCTGTGCCGTGCTGTGGGGCCTGATCGAGTTCTTCGCCTTGTGCCGTACACGCCTGCCGCTGGCCGGTTTCCGCCACGACTGACCGCGTCTACGGGCTCGGCTTCATGACGATCGCCGCGGGCTGTTCCAGGGTGATGTGAGCGGCCCTCAGCTTCTCGAAGATGTCGAAGAGGAGTTCGCTCTTGACGTTGCCTGCGGCCCTGGGCGAGTTGACGAAGCCGGTGGCGACGAACACCAGGCGCCCATCGGTGACGCCCTCGAGCTGGACCGTGGGGGCGGGCGTGGACAGCACCCCGCGGTGGCTCCTGAAGGCCTCGATGAGCACCTCCCGGGCCGCTTTGGTGTCCGTGCTCAAGGGCATGGGCAGCTTGACCTGCACCAGACCGATGTTGTCGCTGTAGGTGACGTTGCGGACGATCTTGGTGATGAATTCGGAGTTCGGGATGATGAGCGTGGAGCGGTCGCCCATCTGGATCTCGGTGGCCCGAACGTTGATCTTTCGGATGTCTCCTTCGACACCGGAGACAGACACCCAGTCGCCCACCTTGACGGGGCGCTCGGCCAGCAGGATCAGGCCCGACACGAAGTTCTGCACGATGGCCTGGAGGCCGAAACCGATGCCCACCGACAGGGCGCTGGCCACCCACGTCACCCGCTCCAGCCCCATGCCCACGGCCGATATCGCCAGCGCGATGATGACCACCGTGCCCGCGTAGCCCGACAGCGTGATGATGGACATCCGCATGCCCGCGTCCATCTGCGTGGTGGGCATGAACCTGTCGGTCAGCCAGCGCTTGAAAAGGCGGACGGCCGCCAGGCCCAGCACCAGAAGCAGTGCGGCCTGAAGCAGCGCGCCCGGTTTCAGGCTTACCTCACCGATCGACAGCCCCTCGTTGATGCGACCGGCGCGGTTGAGCAGCTCAAGGGGGCCTTCGCCATAAGGCGCCAGGATCAGCAGCAGGCCCAGGAAGTAGATGCCGACCCGCACGATGGCCGACACGAGCACAGCGGCCTGCGCGCGCGTTCTGGCGAGGTAGTCGGTCTTTTCCTCTTGCGCCGCCGGCTCCTTGCCATCGGCCTGGCCCGCCTTGGTGTTGCCCAGAAGTGAGCGGCAGAGATCGTCGACGACCACCGCCAGAAGGTAGGCGGCGCCGCCGATGATCAGGCACCAGACGAACTGGTTCGAGATGAACGCCGAGAACGCCACATAACCCAGCAGCAGGGCGCCGAAGGTCACGGCCAGCAACCCCCATGCGGCTGTGCGCAGCACCGCGACCCACACCGGCACAGAGGCCTCCGGTGCCGCGGAAGCCGTCTCGCTGGAAGTTGCGGAATCAACTGAGCTGCCATCAGGCTGACGGCCCCGGCCCAGCCTCAGCAGCGCCGCCAGGGCGATGAGCATGTAGCTCAAAGCCATCAGTGTATTGAGCGCCACGGTGGCGGCCAGGCTGGCTTCGATGGTGAGCGCCACGCGTGCCAATGACCAACCGACCACGCTGGCCAGCGCGAGCGCCAGTGGAAACCACTTCAGCCTCAAGGCCAGCTCGTCGGAGATGCTGGGCAGTCGCCAGGACGGACTTCCTGCCATCAGCAAGGCCGTGCCGAGACCATAGGTGAATCCGCCGAACCAGATGATGCCTTCCAGGGCCGTCAATTGGGCGATGGCATCGGTCGGGGCTGTTTCCACGGTGCTCAAGGCGACAGAGACCACATGGGCCATGAGCCCCGGCGTCAGCACCCACAACAGCACCACGCCCAGCGCGTGCATCGATCGACGCAGTTGCCCCGGGGGGATGCGATTGGAGGCGACGCGCACCAGGGCCCGTCGCAGGACGACATGGCCTGCCACGATCGCCGCCATCAGGACGACCATGCCGATCCAGACAGGAACCGAGACCGATGCGATGGCGGGCACGAGGGCGCTGGTGAACTGGCGCAGCTTTGCGGCATCGGCAGGCAGCTCGCGCTTCAGGTCGGTCCAGAACGTGGCACTGAGCGGGGAGGGTGTGCGTTCGCTCAGCCGCTCCCCAAACTGCTGACGGCGTTGGGCAACCACGGCCTTGGCGGCCTGCTGGGCTTCGAGCGACAGCAGACGCGCCAGTTTGACCTGTGAATCCAGGGTGGCCTGTGTACGGGCCAGCTCCTTGCGCTGGGCCGCGACATCGGCTGCCTCCGCTGCTCCCGGCGTGGGCGTTCCAAGCTCTGCCAGCCGGGCCGTGACATCCGCCAGATTCGGCGCCATGTCGGCCTCGGCTTTGTCTGCCTTTGCCTGCGCCGCGAGCGCCCGGCTCCTCAGCTCATTGAGCTGAGCGTCAGAGATGGACTCGCGTGGGGCAGCTCGAACTGCGCCGATGTCCTTTCTGGCCTCTTCCAGCAGGGCGGCCGCGTCAACCGGCCGATCCTGCTGCGCCAGCGCAGCGGTTGGCAGGGCTTGGTAAATGACAAGCGCGATCAGCGCCAGCAAGTAGCGGGCCGTCAAAGTCATCATCGGGGTATCACCTTCATCGGGCTGCGCACAAGGGGTGCGCCAGCCGTGGAAGGTACAGGAAGAAACCTGGCAGAACGCACCAAGGCTTCAGACCGCCTGGAGGAACGCCGCCACGCTGGAGGCACGATTGCCGACGGCGGCCACAGCCGCCCGGATCTGGCCCTGCGCCACGCCGAAATACCTTGCCCAGCACACCACATCAAACAGTTGGTGGATATTGATGTGGGCATCCGCCAGGCTCGTGTGTTTGCTGCAGTCCATGTTCTTGTCTCCATTGGGCGGTGAAGTGGCTCATGTCGTGCTCAGCGACGACCGCATGAAGCTTGGGGCCGGGCCAGCATCGGGGCAATCAGCCTTCGCCGCACACGCCTGTCAGGCAAGGCTGACGCTGGGCCGCTCAATCTCTCGCACATGCGTGGCCCCACCCAACACGCACTAAATGCATAATCCGAGCAAGTGCATGCGAATTCCATCGTTTTCCTTCCTGTCCTGCCTTTGTATCGTCCGAGTGACCCCGCGATCACGCCGGGCCATGCAGGAAAGAAGGCAAGATGAGCACCACCGGCGCGGCGTTGGCCGAACAGAAACCCCCCGTTCCCGTTCCTGGGGGCTGGCAGCCTTTGGCGCACAGCACACCACCGGCGGCCACACCACGGCACCGTCCGGCCCTCAGCGAGGGCGCCGTGTCAGCCCTGGTCGGCACCAACCTGCGCTGGCTGCGCAAGAAGCACCGCTGGTCGCTCGATGAGCTGTCTCTGCACAGTGGTGTCTCGCGCGCCATGCTCGGCCAGATCGAACAAGGCAAGAGCGTGCCCAGCATCCGCACGCTGTGGCAGGTGGCCCAGGCCTTCAAGGTCTCCGTGAGCTGGTTCCTCGAGGCCCACCATGGATCGCGCGTGCTGGTGATCCGCCCGGCAGCAGACACGGGTGCGCTGCTTTCGCGTGGCGAGGGCGAGCTGCGCCCGCTGCACCAGGCCCACGACGGCCAGGGCGACGAGTTCTATGAGCTGCGCCTGGCCACCGATGCGACGATGGCATGGTCTGCACCTGCGCACGCGCGCCGCGTGCACCTGAGCGTCGCCCGTGGCGTGCTGGAGGTACTGGTCGATGGCCAGGTGCACGCCCTGCATCCACGCGAATCGCTGCAGTTCGAAGGCACGGATGCGCTGTCGATCCGCAATGCCGGCTCGGCCGAGGCCCAATCCTTCCTGGTGATCCGGCCGGTGACGACGACACCCGCACGCTGAGTTCTGTGGGGCCCGCGAGGCCCCCGACCGCAGATCTTCCCACCAAGAACAAAGCCCGGCACCTCACGGTGGCCGGGCTTTGTTGCACCTGCATGTGCTGCATCAGCAGCCGCCCATGGCGGGGCTGCTGGGCTGTTCACAGGGCTGCGATGGACACCTCGGTGGACTTGACCAGGGCGATGACCTCCTTGCCCACCACCAAGCCCAGTTCCTTGACGGAGCGGGTGGTGATCACGGAGGTGACGATCAGGCCCGACGGGGTCTCCACGTCGATTTCGGAGACCACGGGGCCTTCGACGATTTCCTTGACCTTGCCCCGGAACTGGTTACGGACATTGATCGCGGTGATGGTCATGTGATGTGCCTTTCTGTGTCTGGTGTAAAAAATTGGGTCGGGGTTCAGACTAGCCAGCCGGGCCCTGGGCGTGAAGCAATGAAATTGCAGTCTGCCCTGATGAAAACGGATATGCAGTGGTTGTGCAGGCGGACCGCCTAGACGGCCCAACGCACCTGACCGACGTTGGGGATGGTTTCCGGCAGAGCTCCGGGCAGGGTTGGGTGACCCTCGTCCAGGTCAGGCTGCTGCAGCACGCGCTGCAGGATGCGTTCTTCCAGGGCGGCGAAGGCATGGTGGCCCCGGTGGCGGGGGCGAGGCAGCGGCACGGCTTCGTCCAGCGCCACCACATGGTCCTCGATCAACAGGATGCGGTCGGCCAGGGCCACGGCCTCGGCCACGTCATGCGTGACCAGCACGGCGGTGAAGCCGTGATCGCGCCACAGGCCTTCGATCAGCTGCTGCATCTCGATGCGCGTGAGCGCGTCCAGCGCGCCCAGCGGCTCGTCGAGCAACAGCAGGCGGGGGCGGTGCACCAGGGCGCGGGCCAAGGCCACGCGCTGGCGTTGTCCGCCCGACAAACGGGCGGGCCACTCGTCGATGCGCTCGGCCAGGCCGACGGCGGTGAGCGCCTGCAGCACACGTTGGCGTGCATCAGGGCCGCTCAGGCCGAGGGCTACGTTCTCGCCCACCTTCTTCCAGGGCAGCAGCCGTGCGTCCTGGAACATCAGGCGCAGGCCCTGGTCGGCGACATGGTCCGGGCGCAGCGGCTGGCCGTCCAGGTCGATGCGGCCCGCGCTGATGCCGTCCAGCCCGGCCAGCAGCCGCAGCAGCGTGCTCTTGCCGCAGCCGCTGCGGCCCACGATGGCCACGAACTCGCCGGGGGCGATGTCCAGGTCGATGTTCTGCAGCACCTGCCGTGGTCCATAGGCCTTGGCCACACCACGCAGTGCCACGGCCGTACCGTGTGTGCTGCCGGATGCCTGGGCCGCAGGCGTGTGCTCGGGCGTGCGGCGCTTCGGCGCCGTGATGTCCAGCACGGTGCCGGCAGCTGTCGCCACAGGAGATGGGTTTGTCAGCGTTGTGCTCATGGTGCTCAATGTCCGGGATCAGGTCGAGGCGGGCTGGTAGCCCGGATGCCAGCGAAGGGCCACGCGCTCCAGGCCGCGCGCCAGCACGTCGGCCAGCTTGCCCAGCAACGCGTAGAGCAGGATGCCCACCAGCACCACATCGGTCTGCAGGAACTCGCGGGCGTTCATCGTCATGTAGCCGATGCCCGATTGGGCCGAGATGGTCTCGGCCACGATCAGCAGCACCCACATCAGGCCCAGTGAGAAGCGCAGGCCGACCAGGATGGAGGGCAAGGCACCCGGCAGGATCACCTGGCGGTAGAGCTGCCAGCCGCGAAGGCCATAGCTGCGCGCCATCTCGATCAGGCCCGGGTCCACCGATCGGATGCCGTGGAAGGTGTTGAGGTAGAGCGGAAAGAACACACCCACCGCCACCAGGAACAACTTGGCCGTCTCGTCGATGCCGAACCACAGGATGACCAGAGGAATCAAGGCCAGCGGCGGGATGTTGCGCACCATCTGCAAGGTGGTGTCCAGGAAGGTCTCGGCCCAGCGCAGGCTGCCGGTGATCAGGCCCAGCAGCAGGCCCAGCCCGCCGCCGATGGCCAGGCCGATCAGCGCACGTGCGGCACTCACCCACAGGTGCTCCCACAGTTCGCCGCTCACGGCCAGGCGGGTGGCTGCCTGGATCACGGCCAGGGGCTCGGGCAGCACCCGGGTGGACAGCCACCCCGTGCGGGCGCTGAGCTCCCACACGGCCATCAGCAGCACGGGCAGTACCCAGGGCAGGGCGTTCTTCAGGTCGAAGCGTTGACGCCAGGTCGACAGGGCGAGGCTCATGGGAACTCCTGTGCTGCGAGGGTCAGCTGGCCGAGGTCTGCTTGGCCGCGGGCGGCACGAAGCTGTTGGCCACGATCTCGCCGAACGGGCCGGTCAAGGTCTTGCCAGGCAGCTTCTTCTGTACATCCAGGGGCAGCAGCGGGAACACCAGTTCGGCGAAGCGGTGGGCTTCTTCCAGGTGCGGGTAGCCCGACAGGATGAAGTACTCCAGGCCCAGGTCGGCGTATTCCTTGATGCGGTCGGCCACCTGCTGTGGGTCGCCCACCAGGGCCGTGCCGGCACCGCCGCGCACCAGGCCCACGCCCGCCCACAGATTGGGCGAGACTTCCAGCCCTTCGCGGATGTTGTCCTTGTTGAACTTGCCCTTGTTGAGCTCGGCCATGCGGCGCTGGCCGACAGAGTCCATCTGCGCGAACTTCTTCTGCGCGGCGCTCACGGTGGCTTCGTCCAGGTGCGAGACCAGCTCTGCGGCAGCGCGCCAGGCCTCGTCCTCGGTCTCGCGCACGATCACGTGCAGGCGGATGCCGAAGCTCAGCGTGCGGCCGTGCTTGGCAGCACGCTCGCGGATATCGGCCACCTTGGCGGCCACGGCGGCCGGTGGCTCGCCCCAGGTCAGGTAGGTGTCGAGCTGTTCGGCGGCCAGGTCGTGCGCCTCGGGCGACGAGCCGCCGAAGAACACGGGCGGATACGGATTGTTGATCGGCGGGTAGAGCAGCTTGGCGCCCTTGACCTGCAGGTGCTTGCCGTCGTAATCCACGGCCTCGCCATCGTGGCTCTTGGCCAGCACTTCACGCCAGATGGTCAGGAACTCGCGCGATAGCTCATAGCGCTCGGAGTGCGGCAGGAACAGGCCATCGCCTTCGAGTTCTTCCGGATCACCACCCGTCACCAGGTTGACCAGCAGGCGGCCACCGGAGATGCGGTCCAGCGTGGCGGCCATGCGGGCGGTCTGCGCGGGCTGGATGATGCCGGGGCGCAGGGCCACCAGGAACTTGAGCTGGCGCGTCACGTCGATCAGGCTGGCGGCCAGGATCCACGAGTCCTCGCACGAGCGGCCGGTGGGCAGCAGCACGCCTTCGTAGCCCAGGCTGTCGGCGGCCACGGCCACCTGCTTGAAGTAGTCGAAGGTGGCGGCGCGGGCGCCCTTGGTGGTGCCCAGGTAGCGCGAATCGCCGTGGGTGGGGATGAACCAGAGGATCTTCATGGTCGTGTCCTTGCAGGAATGAGGTGTTTGGAAAGAAGGTGCTCAGGCGGTGCGGCCCGGCTTCCAGACGATGTCGGCCACCTTGACCGACTTGGGGATCAGGTTCTGCTTGAAGAAGGCGTCGGCCACGCGCTGCTGGTCGGCGATCACCTCGGGCCACATCGGCTTGACGGGCGACACCGGGCGGCGTGCGATGAAGCGGTGCACCGTGGCCAGGCCCAGGCCGCTGAAATCAGCCACCAGTTGGGCGGCTTCCTTGCGGTGGCTCTGCACATAGGCATCGGCGCGGGTCAGCTCATCGAACAGGGCCTTCACGGTCTGTGGATGCTGCTCCACCAGCGGCTTGGAGGCCAGGTAGAAGGAGTTGTTGTTGGACAGTCCCACGCCATTGGTCAGCACGCGTGGCTTCACGTCCACCTCGGTGGCGGCGTAGAACGGGTCCCAGATGGCCCAGGCATCGACGCTGCCGCGCTCGAACGCCGCACGGGCCTCGGCAGGTGCCAGCCAGATCGGGGTGACATCGGACCATGAGATGCCGGCCTTCTCGAGCGCACGCACGGTCAGGTAGTGCGCGCTGGAGCCCTTCTGGAAGGCGATCTTGCGGCCCTTGAGGTCGGCCAGCGTGCGCAAGGGCGAGTCGGCCTTGACCAGGATGCCCGAGCTGAGGGGCTTGGGCGGCTCGGCGCCCACGTAATACAGATCCTTGCCGGCGGACTGGGCGAACACGGGCGGCGAATCGCCGGTCATGGCGAACTCCAGGCTGCCCACGGCCAGGGCTTCGAGCATCTGGGGGCCGGCCGGGAACTCGACCCATTGCACCTTGCTGTTGGGAAAGCGCTTTTCGAGTGCGCCCTGTTGCTTGAGGATCACCAGGTTGACCGAGCTCTTCTGAAAGCCCACACGCAGCAGCGGCGGGGCGGCCTCGTTTGCCAGGGCCCAGCGGGGCAGGGTGCTCAGGCCCAGCAGCGCGGCGGTGGTGCCCAACATGCGACGTCTGGCATCGAGGAAGGTGCGTTGGTTCGGCATGGTGAAGTCCCTGTGTGTTGATGATCCCGCAGCGTGGCGCCGCGGGTGGATGGTTGGTTTACTTGGCGACGCCCGGTGGCAGCGCGTCAACGATGCGGATGGGCTTGGGGATCAGGTTGAGGGCCTGGAAGGCATCGGCGATCTTTTGCTGCTCGGCCGCGGTCTTGGCGTTGATGGGCTGGATGCCGTAGGCGAAGCGGCTCACGGCCAGCTCGGTGATGGGACGGTCCAGGCCGATCTGCGGGCCCAGCACGTCGGTCACGGCGGCCGGGTTCTTGGCGGCCCACACATCGAGCTTCTCGAGCTCGTTGATGATGGCCTTGACCACCTGGGGGTTCTTCTCGGCGTAGGGGCGCGAGGCCAGGTAGAACTGGGTGTTGGCGACCAGGCCCTTGCCATCGGTCAGCACGCGGGCACCGATCTGCTTCTCGGCCGCGGCCAGGAACGGATCCCAGATCACCCAGGCATCGACGCTGCCACGCTCGAAGGCGGCGCGCGCATCGGCGGGTGGCAGGTAGACGGTCTGAATGTCGCTGTACTTGACTCCGGCTTTTTCCAGCGCCTTGACCAGCAGGTAGTGCACATTGGAGCCCTTGTTCAAGGCCACCTTCTTGCCCTTGAGCTCGGCCACGCTCTTGATGGGCGAGCCCTTGGCCACGACGATGGCTTCGGCTTCAGGGGCCGGGGGCTGGTTGGCCACGTAGACCAGGTCGGCGCCGGCGGCCTGCGCGAAGATGGGTGGGGCTTCGCCCACGGTGCCGAAGTCGATGGAGCCGACGTTGAGGCCTTCAAGCAGTTGCGGACCGGCGGGGAACTCCACCCAACGTACATCCACCTTGATCTGGGCCAGGCGCTTTTCGAGGTCGCCCTTGGCTTTGAGCACGGTCAGCGTGCCGTACTTCTGGAAGCCGATGCGCACGGTGGTGTTTTGCGCCCAGGCCGTGGTGGCAGTGAACGCACTGGTGGTGGCGAGGGCGGCGGCCACGGTCCAGCGACTGATTTTGTGGGCCAGCGCGCGGCGGGTGTGAGTGCGTTGCATCGAGAAGGTCTCCTGTCGTGGTATTGATGACTGCATTGATGGCTGTGATGAATCCGGCTTCAGGCGCTGATGCGCACGCCCGCGGGCAAGGGGTGTTGCGGTGCAGACTGCTTCGGAAAGGAATTGAGCGTGGCGGGCAAGGGGTGCAGGCTGGGCACGGCGGCCAGGCGGCGGTGCAGATGGCCAGCAGCACGGGCCAGGCGCTCATCGATGTCTGGCGTGCTGGCGTAACCGTGCGCTTCATGGCGCGGCAGTTGCGCATCGGTGGCGTAGACGGTGTCGACGATCTCGCGGGCACCCAGGGCCGAGAGCACCGGCTTGAGCGCGTAGTCCACCGCCAGCAGGTGGGCCGAACTGCCCCCCGTGGCCAGCACCACCACGGCCTTGCCACGCAGACCATCCTGCGGCAGCAGATCCAGGAACACCTTGAGCAGACCGCTGTAGGCTGCCTTGTAGATGGGCGTGGAGATCACGACGATGTCTGCCGCTGCCACTCGGGCCAGGGCATCCTGCAAAGTGATGTCGCTGAAATCGGCGTGCAGCAAGGCCTGGGCGGGCAGGTCGCGGGCACGCAGGCTGTCCAGCTGCAGCAAGGGGCCGTCCTGGGCCGTGAGCAGATCCTGGAATCGCTGCAGCAACCAGCCGGAGCGCGAAACGGCGGTGGGGCTGCCGGAGAGGCCGATGATCTTCATGGTGATCTTCTGTTTGTCATTGAGCCGGTGTGAACCGATGGGCTGAACGATAGCCAGGGCCCCATATGTCGCCAACAAATGTTTGCGGAGATGCTTCCGCGGTTTGCGCATATGGTGCAAAGCGCATGAGCTAGTGCCATTCGCGCACATACCCTTCCAAGCTCAGAAAACGCAGTTCCGTATTGCGGACAACTGTCTTAAGGTCTCGTCTTTCCCAGAACACCGCCCCCAAAGCCCACGGAAGGCCCCGCCTTGGACACTGTGCTGACCCTGCCGGAATCCCCTGCCGCGCCTCTGTCCATCCGTGCCAAGGCGCTGGTCTTCCACGATCCAGGCTCCCAGGCCTTGCTGTTGCATGTGGAACGCATCGCCCGCAGTGAAGCCACGGCCCTGATCACCGGTGAAACCGGCACGGGCAAGGAGCTGATCGCACGGCACATCCATGCCACCAGTGGACGCACCGGGCCTTTCGTGCCCGTCAACTGCGGTGCCTTCAGCGAAACCCTGATCGATGCCGAACTGTTCGGACATGAGTCGGGCGCCTTCACGGGGGCGTCGCAGGCGCGTGCGGGCTGGTTCGAGGCGGCCCATGGCGGCACCCTGTTCCTTGATGAGATCGGTGATCTGCCCATGTCCTTGCAGGTCAAACTGCTGCGGGTGCTGCAGGAGCGCCAGGTGGTTCGCCTGGGATCGCGGCGCAGCATTGCGCTCGATGTGCGCCTGGTGGCGGCCACCAACATCGACCTGGCGCGCGCCGTCGAGGCGCAGCATTTCCGTGCCGATCTGTACTACCGCTTGAGTGTGGCCACCGTGCGCCTGTCGCCGCTGCGAGAGCGGCGGGCCGACATCCTGCCATTGGCGTGGCATTTCATCGCCGTGTACCGATCGCGGCTGGACCTGGCCGAGGTGCAACTCAGTGAAGAGGCGCAGCAGGCCCTGCTGGCCTATTCATGGCCGGGCAACATCCGCGAACTCGAGAATGTCATCCACTTTGCGCTGATCGTCTGCCGGGATCACGTGATCCGCACGGAGGACCTGAAGCTCGTGCCTCTGGGTGCGCCAGTCGAAAAGGCTGCACTGCAGCAGGGCGCAGCCTCGCAGGCCGCGTGGGGACGAGGAGGCCTGGCCCCGACCGCCGGCGGTGGGGCCGTGACGCGCCATCCAGCCGATGCCGCAAGCGTTGGCGTTGGCGTTGGCTCGGGTGGCCGTGCTCTTGCAGACGATGCTGCGCCCCTTGATCGCCTGGCCCAGGCCTGGAGCGAGTTGATCGCCGAAGGCCGGCGTGACCTGTTCAATCTGGTGGAATCCACCTTGATCCACACGGCCTATCGCCTGTGCGGGCAGAACCAGGTGCGCACGGCGCGAAGCCTGGGCATCACCCGCAACATGCTGCGAACGCAGCTCAAGCGGCATGGCCTGCTGGGTGGTGACGCGGATGATCCGGCATCGGGCGCGGACGTCCATGATCCGGACCTGCCCGCTGAAAGCCCGGCTGGTCAGGCAGCAGGTTGAGACGCGTGCCTGCGGCCATCTTCACTGGCCGTTGGCGGCCAATCGTTCATCCTGTGCCGGATCCCATCGGCCGGCGATGTTGCGCAGGAGGTGGCTGGCGGCGGTGAGCTGGCGTGCCCGGACATCCAGCAAGGTGCGCTCGCTGACCAGCGCGGTGCTTTGGGCCGTGACCACGTTGAGGTAGCTGACCGTGCCGACCCTGTATTGATCCTGCGTGATCTCCAGGTTGCGCAAGGCAAAGCCCAGGGCCTCTCGTTGCAGATCGGCTTCTTGGCGCAACCGGGCGGTCAGCACCAGGTTGTCTTCGACCTCCTGCAACGCGTTGAGCACGGTCTGGCGGTAGTTGGCGGTGGCCTGGTCGGCGCTGGCCTGGGCTTGTTCCGTGGCTGCACGCCGGGCCCCTCCATCGAAGAGCGCCAGGGCCAGGGCGGGCCCCAGGGACCAGAACCGGTGTGGCGCACTGAGCAATCCTTCGAGCGCGCTGTTCCGGTACCCGGCCGTGGCACCCAAGGTGATGCTGGGGAAGTAGGCGGACCGGGCCACGCCGATCTGTGCGTAGGCTGCGCGCACGCGCTGGGCCGACGCATTGATGTCCGGGCGCCGCTCCAGCAGCGTGGATGGCAGGAGGGAAGGCACCGTGGGCGCCTCCGGCAGGCCGGCCGTGGCCGCCAGGCTCAGCGTCGATGGGGCTTGCCCCAGCAGCACCGCGATGGCGTGCTCCAGCTGTGCCCGCTGAGCGCCCGCCTCGATGCCTTGCGCCTGGGCTGTCCGCAACTGGGTCTGTGCCTGAAGCACGTCCGTGAGCGGGGCCACGCCAGACTGGTGGCGAGCCTGGGTCAGCTCCAGCGAGCGCTGGTAGACCGCGATGCTGCGCTCGATCAGTGCCTGCTGGGCCTCGGCCGTGCGCAGGGCAAAGTAGGTCTGGGCCAGCGTGGACTGGGCCGACAGGCGCGCTGCAGCCAGGTCCTGAAGGCTGGCCTGGTAACTGGCTTGTGCGCCTTCCACGCCGTGTGACAGCCGCCCCCACAGGTCGAGCTCCCATGCTGCCGTGCCAGACAGTGACACCGTGTTGCGCGGCGGCTGGCTGCCGCTGTTGTCGCTGTTGAGGCTGTCACCTCGGGTGGCAGAGGCATTGAGCCCCAGCGTGGGCAGGCGCGCTGCCTGGTTGCTGCTCAGCGCGGCGCGCGCCTGCGTCACCTGGGCCAGCACGGCGTGCAGGTTCTGGTTGCCGACCACCAGGCGGCTTTGCAGGTCGTCGAGCACAGGGTCGTTGAACAACTGCCACCACTGGTCCGGCACCGTGACAGCCTGAGTGCCTGCGTCTGCCTGCTGCCACGGGCCGATCTCCTTGAAGCTCAGTGGCACGGGGTCGGGCTCGGGTGCTGCGACGCGGGTGGTGTTCGCGCAGCCGCTGAACATCAGGGCCGCCAGACACGCTGTGCACAGGGTCGTCAGGGCGGAGGGGTGAGCCTGCATGGGGCGGGAGAACATTGTCATTGAAGGAGGTCAGGCGGGCAAAGGCGCATCGCCATGGGTGGTGGGCCACGCAGGGGGTGTTGGCGGTGGTTCGGCGGCGACATGTGCGGCTGTGGTCGGCGCCTGGCTCTGGCGAGCACGCCGGGTGCGCAGCCGATCCATGCAGGTGAACACCACTGGCGTGGTGTACAGCGTGAGCAACTGGCTGAGCACCAGGCCTCCGACCACGGCCATGCCCAGTGGTTGCCGCAGCTCTGCGCCTTCGCCATGGCCCAGCGCCAGTGGCATGGCGGTCAGCAGCGCAGCGATGCTGGTCATCAGGATGGGACGCAGCCGAAGGCGTGCGGCACGGTGGATGGCCTGGGCTGCGCTGAGCCTGGCGCCGGTGGCTCGGGCCCGCTGCTGCCGAGCGATGGCCACGTCGATCATCATGATGGCGTTTTTCATCACGATGCCGATCAGCAGGACGACGCCCAGCAAGGCCACCATCGAGAACTCCGTCTTGAACAGCATCAGGGCCAGCAGGGCGCCCACGCCGGCCGAAGGCAGGGTGGACAGGATGGTGATGGGATGCACCAGGCTTTCATACAGCATGCCCAGCACCAGGTAGATCGCGACCATGGCGGCCAGGATCAGCAAAGGCTGGCTGCGAAGCGCTTCCTGGAAGGCGTTGGCCGTGCCTTCGAAGGTGCCACGCAGTGACACGGGCACGCCCAGTTCGCTCATCGTGCGATTGACCGCTTCGGTGGCACGCGAGAGCGATCCTCCCTCTGGCAGGTTGAAGCTGATGGTGGTGGCCACCGAGCCCTTCTGGCGGCTGACGGACAGGGGGGCCAGCGTCGGCTCTACCCGGGCCACGGTGCGCAGGGGCACCTGGGCTCCCGAGGCGGTGCTCAGCTTGAGCTGGTCCAGCGATTCAGGGCCCTGCAGATAGGGCTCGTCCAGCTCCATCACCACACGGTACTGGTTGCGCGGGTTGTAGATCACGCCCACCTGCCGCTGCCCATAGGCGTTGTTCAGCGTGTTGTCGATGGTGCGCATGGTCAGTCCCAGCCGGCTGGCCGCATCGCGGTCGACCACCAGAGAGGTCTGAAGGCCCCGGTCACGCTGGTCGCTGTTGATGTCGGTCAGCTCGGGCAGCCTGGCCAGCGCGTTTCGCACGCGGGGCTCCCAGTAGCGCAGGTCGGCCAGCTCATCGGCCTGGAGCGTGTACTGGTACTCGGCGCTGGAGCCGCGCCCGCCGATGCGGATGTCCTGCCCCGCACGGAGGTACATGCTGGCCCCGGGGAGCTTGTCGAGCTTGAGGCGAAGCCGGTCCACCACCTGCTGGGCCGACACGTCGCGTTCGGCCCGCGGCTTGAGCGACACCACCACACTGGGACCGCCGCGCTGGCTGCCACCGATGTGGCCGGTGGCATGCGCCACCGCAGGGTCCTTCTGGATGATGCCCATGAAGGTGTCGAACTTGGCCTTGGCGATCTGGAAAGAGGCCCCTTGTTCGGTGTCCATGCCGCCCACCAACCGGCCGGTGTCCTGCTGTGGCAGGAAACCCTTGTCGATCACCTGGTACAGGTAGACGTTGAGTCCGACCACCGCGGCCAGTGCCAACAGCGCCACGGGCTGGTGCCGCAAGGTCCAGCGCAGACTGCGGCCATAGGCGTGGTGCAACCGTCGAGGCAGGGTAGAGCGGGATTTCAACAAGGCGCCTTGGCCCCGCACGGCGGGTTTGAGCCAACGCGCCGCCAGCATGGGCGTGGCGCTGAGGGACACCAGCAGCGACACGACGATGGCCCCCATCACCACCACCGCGAACTCGCGGAACACGCGGCCCACGATGCCGCCCATGAACAGGATGGGGATGAAGGCCGCCATCAGGGCCAGGCTGATGGACACCAGCGTGAACCAGATCTCGCGCGTGCCGTCCAGTGCCGCCTGCAGCGCGGTCTTGCCCCGGTCAAGGTGGCGGCGGATGTTGTCCAGGACCACGATGGCGTCGTCGACGATGAAGCCGGTGGCCACCGTCAAGGCCATCAGCGAGATGTTGTTGATGCTCAGGCCAAGCGCATACATCACGCAGAAGGTTCCCGCCACGGCCACGGGCACCACCACGCTGGGGATGGCGGCGGCCCGCAGGTTGCGCATGAAGGCGTAGACCACCACGATGACCAAGGCCACCGCCACGGCCAGCGAGGCCTGCACCTCGCGCAGGGACGCGCGGATGGTGGGCGTGCTGTCCATGGTCACCGACAGGTCCACAGAGGGCGGGATCAGGCCGCGCAGGCGAGGCAGCAGTTCATGCACCTGGTCGGCGGTCTTGACGATGTTGGCGCCAGGCGAACGGTAGAGGAACAGGAGCACGGCAGGGCGCGCATCGGCCAGGCCGTGGGCACGCTCGTCCTGCACGGAATCCGTCACCTTGGCGACATCCTGCAGCCGCACGGCCGCACCATTGCGATAGCTCAGGATCAGCGGGGCGTAGTCGGCCGCCGTACGGGCCTGGTCGTTGGCGCCGATCTGCCACTGCTGATCACCATGCGCCACGCTGCCTTTGGGCCGGTTGGCGTTGGCCGTGGTCAAGGCCACGCGCACCTGGTCGAGGGCCAGGCCGTTGGCGGCCAACCGGTTCGGATCCACCCGCACGCGCACGGCTGGCAGGGAGCCCCCACCCACGGCCACATCGCCGATGCCATCGACCTGGGACAGGCGCTGCGCCAGGGTGGTGGATGCCGCGTCGAACACCGCACCGGCGCCCAGCGTGTCCGACGTCAGCGCCAGGATCATGATGGGCGTGTCCGACGGGTTCACCATCCGATAGGTCGGATTGCCCGGCAGGCCGGAGGGCAGCAGTGCCCGAGAGGCGTTGATGGCCGCCTGCACATTGCGCGCGGCGGCGTTGACATCGCGGTCCAGCTCGAACTGCAGTGTGATGCGGCTGCTGCCCAATGAAGACGACGAGGTGATCTCGGTGACACCGGCGATGCTGCCCAGGGCCCGCTCCAGCGGCGAGGCCACGGTCGAGGCCATGGTCTCGGCGCTGGCGCCCGGCAGGGAGGCAGACACCGAGATGGTGGGATAGTCCACCTGCGGCAGCGGCGCGATCGGCAGCAGGAAGAAGGCCAGAACGCCCGCCAGGGCCAGGCCCAGGGTCAGCAGGGCCGTGGCCACCGGGCGCAGGATGAAGATGCGCGACACGTTCATGGGTGGGCCGCCTCGGTGCCGTCCGTTGTGCCTTTCGCGGCGTTGTCATCGGTGCCGGCGGTTCGCCGCGAAAACCGTTGAACCAGGGCATCGAACTGCAGGTAGATCACCGGTGTGGTGAACAGCGTCAGCAGCTGGCTCACGATCAGCCCGCCCACCATCGTCACGCCCAGCGGGTGGCGCATCTCGCTGCCCACGCCGGTGCCCAGCATCATCGGCAGGGCCCCCAGCAGTGCGGCCAGCGTGGTCATCAGGATCGGCCGGAATCGCAGCAGGCAGGCCTGGCGGATGGCATCGAGCGGCGACATGCCCATCTCCCGCTGGGCTTCCAGCGCGAAGTCGATCATCATGATCGCGTTCTTCTTGACGATGCCGATCAGCAGCACGATGCCGATCACGGCGATGATGCCCAGATCCAGCCGCGAGGCCATCAACGCCAGCAGCGCGCCCACCGCAGCCGAGGGCAGGGTGGACAGGATGGTCAGGGGATGGATGGTGCTTTCATACAGCACGCCCAGCACGATGTACATGGTGACCACGGCGGCCAGCACCAGCAGCAGGGTGTTGGTCAGCGAGGCCTGGAAGGCCCGGGCCGCGCCCTGGAAGTGCAGCTCCACACTGGGCGGCAGGGGCTGCGCGGCCTGGTCGGCCTGGATGACGGACACCGCCTCGCCAAGCGACACGCCTGGCGCCAGGTCGAAGGACACGGTGGCGGCCGGGAACTGGGCCAGGTGGTTGATCACCAGGGGCGCAGCCCGCTCGGAAATCCGGGCCACGGTCGACAGCGGCACCTGCGCACCGTTGGCCCCGGTGACATACAGGTTCTCCAGCGAACGGGGGCCCAGCTGATGCTCCGGATCGGCCTCGAGCACCACGCGGTACTGAGAGGCCTGCGTGAAGATGGTGGACACGATGCGCTGGCCGAAGGCGTTGTACAGCGCCGCGTCGATGGCGGCCACCGTCAAGCCCAGGCGGCCCCCGGCGTCGCGGTCGATCTCCACATAGGCTTGCAGGCCGCCGTTCTGCAGATCAGAGGTCACCTCGCTGAACTGCGGCAGGGTGCGCAGGCGTGCGACCAGTTGCTCGGCCGCACGCGACAGTTCACCGTGATCGGGCGAGCTGAGTGTGAGCTGGTAGGGCATCTTGGCCACACGGTCTTCGATGGTCAGATCCTGCACCGGCTGCAGGTACAGCGCGATGCCGGGCAGCTCGCGCGCCGCGCCCGACAGCCTGCGGCCCACCTCGTGAGCCGACTCGCCTCGCTCGGCCAGGGGCTTGAGCGAGATCATCAGGCGGCCACTGTTGAGCGACGCGTTCACGCCATCGACACCGATGAAGGAAGACACGCTCTCTACGGCCGGGTCGCGCAGGATCAGCGCGGCCAGTTGGCGCTGCCGATCGGCCATCGCCCCATAGGACACCGAGGGCGCGGCTTCCGTGATGCCGAGAATGGCGCCGGTGTCCTGCCGCGGAAAGAAGCCTTTCGGCACGGCGAGGTAGAGCAGCACGGTCAAGGCCAGCGTCAGCACGAAGCCCAGCATGGTCAGGGCCTGGTGCCTGAGCACCCGGTCGAGCAGGCGGGCATAACCATTGACCGCACCATCCAGCACGCTGCCCACCCACTGGTGGAAGCGTCCGTGCGATTCAGGCGGCTTATGCTTGAGCAGCCGGGCGCACATCATCGGGGTCAGGGTCAGGGAGACTACCGCCGAGATGAGGATGGCCACGGCCAGCGTGATCGCGAACTCATGGAACAGGCGTCCGACCACATCGCCCATGAAGAGCAGCGGGATCAGCACGGCGATCAGCGAGATGGTCAGGGAGATGATGGTGAAGGCGATCTGCCTGGATCCCTTGAGGGCCGCGGCCATCGGCGACTCGCCTTCTTCCACGTAGCGCGCGATGTTCTCGATCATCACGATCGCGTCATCGACCACGAAGCCGGTCGAGATCGTCAGCGCCATCAAGGTGAGGTTGTTGATCGAGAAGCCCGCCAGGTACATCACGCCCAGCGTGCCGACCAGTGACACCGGCACGGCCGCGGCCGGGATCAGCGTGGCACTGGCACTTCGCAGGAACAGGAAGATCACCATCACCACCAGCGCGATGGCCAGCATCAGCTCGAACTGCACGTCGCGCACGGACGCCCGGATCGTGACGGTCCGGTCGTTCATCACGCGGACATCGATGGAGGCGGGCAGGGTGGCTTGCAGCTGAGGCAGCAAGGCCTTGACCCGATCGACCGTCTCGATCACGTTGGCCCCGGGCTGCCGCTGCACGTTGAGGATCACGCCCGCGGTGGTGTCTGCCCAGGCGCCCAGGCGCAGGTTCTCGGCATCGTCCACCAGCCGCGCGACATCGCCCAGGCGCACGGGCGCGCCGGCCTTGTACGCGATGATCAGCCGGTGGTAATCGGCCGCAGAGCGCAACTGGTCGTTCGCATCGATGGTGGAGGCGCGGGCTGCGCCATCGAAGCTGCCCTTGGCCTGGTTGACATTGGCATTGGCGATGATGGTGCGCAGGTCTTCGGACGACAGGCCCAGCGAGGCCAAAGTCACCGGGTTGACCTGGATGCGCACGGCGGGACGCCTCCCCCCGGCGATGGACACCAGCCCCACCCCCGAGGTCTGCGAGATCTTCTGCGCCAGCCGGCTTTCCACCAGCTCATGCACGCGGTGAACCGGCAACGAGGGCGAGGTGACGGCGATGGTGAGCACAGGGGCATCGGCCGGGTTCACCTTGCTGTAGGTGGGCGGCATCGGCAGATCATTGGGCAGCAGCGAGGTGCCTGCGTTGATGGCCGCCTGCACCTGCTGCTCGGCCACATCCAGCGCCACGTCCAGCGAGAAGCGCAGCGTGATGACCGACGCCCCCCCGGAACTCGACGAGCTCATCTGGTCCAGGCCTGGCATCTGTCCGAACTGGCGCTCCAGCGGCGCGGTGACGCTGGACGCCACGACATCCGGGCTGGCCCCTGGGTAAAGCGTGCTGACCTGGATGGTGGGGTAATCCACCTCGGGCAGGGCTGACAGTGGCAGCAGGCGCCAGGCCATCAGCCCGGCCAGCATCACAGCGACCATCAGCAATGCCGTGGCCACTGGTCGCTCGATGAACAAGCGGGAGGGGTTCATGGTGTGCGCCGATCAGCCTGCGTTGCCGCGCGGGGCGTTGCCTTTGGGCCGCCGCTGGTTCTGGACTGGCAGATCTCGGGCCGACGCCTCGACGATGGCCACGGACGAGCCATCGCGCAGGCGTTCTGCCCCATCGACGACGACACGTTCCCCGGCCTTCAGGTTGCCGCGCACGCCGATCCAGTCGCCATCGAGAGCGCCCGTCTGCACCGTGCGCAGCGCCACGGTGGTGTCCGGCTTGAGCACATAGACATAGGCGCCTTGTGCGCCGCGCTGCACCGCAGCACCTGGCACGGCCAACGTGCCCTCATCCGTGCCCAGTTGCAGCCGCACATTGACGGACTGGTTGGGAAACAGGCCGCCATCGGCGTTGGCGAACAAGGCCTTGAGCTTGATCGTGCCCGTGCCCGCATCGATGGCATTGTCGGTACTGCCAACCTTGCCGTCGGCCAGCTTGAGCTTGAAATCGCGGTCCCAGGCTTCCACGCCCAGCGGGGCACCGGCCTTGAGCTTGCCGGCGATCAGGGGGATGTGTCCGTCGGGCACCGCGAAGACCACGTTGACCGGTTGAGTCTGAGAAATCGAGACCAGGCCTTGAATGTCACTGGGGCGGACCACATTGCCCAGATCCACCTGCTTGAGGCCGACGCGGCCCGAGATGGGGGCGGTGATGCGGGTGTACGACAGCTGCAGCTGTGCGTTGTCGACCGCGGCCTGGTTGGCCTGGACCGTGCCTTGCAACTGCCTCACCAAGGCATCCTGGGTGTCGACCTGCTGCTTGGCGATACCGTCCTTGCCGAGCAGCTCCCTGAACCTCTCCAGGTCGAGCCGTGCGTTCTGAAGCTGGGCCTGGTCGCGTGTCAGCTGCCCTTGTGCCTGCGCCAGCGCGATCTGAAAGGGGCGTGCGTCGATCTCCGCCAGCAAGTCGCCCGCCTTCACCCATTGGCCTTCCTGGAAGTGGATGGCCTTGAGCTCGCCCTCGATCTTGGGTTTCACCAAGGCGGTGTTGGCAGCGGCGATGGTGCCGATGGCCGCGACGGTGATGCGGATGTCCTGGCGGCGGACTTCGGCCAGTGACACGGGTTGCGGGCGAGGGCCGCCAGCGCGTTGGCGCGTACCGGGGCCAGTGCCCTGCGCGCGAGCGCTGGCACCGAGGCCTGGCCCACCTTGACCTGCCTGGCTGCTGGCATCGCGCGAGTGGCTTGCCCACGCCCACCAACCGGCTCCCACGCCAAGGGCCAGCAGGATGCCGATCAACCAAGGGGAGGCCTTGCCATATTGGGATGTGGGTTGATGGGCCTGATGGTGTCGGGACAGGAGTGGACGCAGCGTGCCGGGCTGGGCGAAACGCGCGATGACAGTGGGGCTCATGCTGGGAAACCGGGGACAGCTTGTGTTGTCTTTGTACGAATCCAGGCCCCTGACGCAGCAACGCTCTCCCGAGCCGACAGGTCGGCCTCAGGAGAGCGCAGGGCGCCGATGGGCGAGGTGGTGAGGTGCTTTAAGCGGCGTTGCTGGGCTTGCTGCGTGCAAACAAGGACCACAGGCGGGCGAGTTCTGCTGCGCCGTCGGTGCCAGTCACGGTGCGGAAGGTGGCGTGTGCCTGGCTGGTGTTGCCGCTGAGCACCTGGGCGATGCCATAGCGCAGTTTGCTGGCTTCGGCAGCGGCCAGGCCGCCCTTGCTGAGGCCTTGCTGCATCAGGCTCAGGCCCTTGGCACTTTCACCGCTCAACGCCAGGTTGAAGCCCAGCTTGACCAGGGCATTGCCATCGGCTGCGGCAATGGCCTGCGCTTCGACGCCAGGTTGCGCAGCCTTGTCCTCGGAGCTGCGCTTGGTCAGCAGGTCACGCAGGCGTTGCTGCCGTTCGGCGCCCGGGCCGGAGCCCAGCACGCCCGAGGCATAGCCCTTGTCCAGCACCTGCTTGCCTTCGGCGGGGTAACCCGCCTGGGCGGCCAACTGGGCCATCTCAATGTAGTCGTTGGCATTGCGCAGACTGCCCGTGGCCAGTGCCAGGCGGTAGGTGTCCAGGGCGAACTTCTCGCTGAAGTTGGGCTTGCGTTGCAGGCGCGACAGCAGGTCACCCCAGTATTCCTTCTTGGGGTAGTAGGTCAGCAGCTTTTCGACGGTGTAGACGTACTTGTCGGTATCGTTGAGCTTGGAGGCCGTGGACAGCAGCAGCTTGAGACTGGCCTCGGAGGGCGGGCCTCCGGCCTTTTCCGAAGCCTGCACTTCGGATGTCAAGGCCTTGGCAGCGCCGGTGTAGTCGCCCGACAGGTATTGAGCCTGCACCAACAGCGTGCGGACGGAAGCGCTGTTGCCGCCTTCCTTGTAGTAGCGCTGCCCCAGCTGGTTGGTCTTGGCATAGTCCTGGGCGCGGTAGGCGCTGCCGGCCAGCGATTCGAGGTAGCGCAGCTTTTCGGGCTGTGCCAGCTTGCCGCTCTTGTCCAGCGCATCGAGCGACGCCGTGGCTGTGTTCAGATCACCCGCGCCAGAGGCTGCAGCCAGGCGCATGCGCTCGATGGTGAAGCTCTCCTGGGCGTTCTTGCCCGACACGGCGTCTGCATCACGCACCTTGGCCAAGGCTTCCTTGAACTTCTGTGCCTTGATCAGGTCCTGCGCGGCTTGAAGGGGCTTGCCCACTTCGGGGCGCAGGCCTTCGGCAGCCTGGACTGCCAGGCCCGTGCCCAGCACGAGCGCGGCGATCAGGGCGCTGGCCGTGCGCGCCTTGCGTTGGGGGGGGAGGGTCGTGGTCGTCGTCATGTCGGTGCTCCTGGTGGCGGCTACTTGATGAACTGCTCGTTGCCGATCACGCCAAGGCGGGTCACGCCCAGGCGCTGTGCACTGGCCAGCACGGTGGCCACGGCGTTGTACTCGACAAGCTTGTTGGGACGGATGTGCACCTCGGGGTGATCCGCCTGCGTGGAGGCCTGGCGCAGGCGCGCCTCCAGGTTCGCGTGGTCGGGAACGGTCTCGCCGTTCCAGCTCACCGTGCCATCGAAGTCGATGTCCACCGTGATCACTGGTGGCGGTGGTGCGGTGGGCGGCGGCGGTGTGCCGGTCGGCATGTTCAGGTTGACCGAGTGCAGTTGCACGGGAATCGTGATGATCAGCATGATGATCAGCACCAGCATCACGTCGATGAGCGGCGTGGTGTTGATGTCCATCATCACTTCGGGTTCGCTCGAGCTGCTGCCCGAGCCGATGTTCATGCCCATGGGGGTCCTCTGTGTCGTGTGCCGAAGGCGGGATCAGCCCTTGGCCGCTGGCTGCGTGACGAAACTGATCTTGCTGATGGCTGCCCGCTGCGCGGCAAACACCACGCGGCCGATGAACTCATAGCGAGCTTTCTGGTCACCGCGGATGTGCACTTCCGGCTGGGGCTGCTTCACAGATGCCGCCTTGAGCCGGTCGAGCAGGTCATCAGGCCCCTGGACCGCCTGGGCGTTCCAGAACACCTGGCCTTCCGCATCGACCGCGATCTCGATGTTCTCGGGCCGGGTCTGGCGGGCGATGTTGCTTTCCTGGGGCAGCTTGACGGGGACCGTCTGCGTGACCACCGGGATGGTGATCAGGAAGATGATCAGCAGCACCAGCATCACGTCCACCAGCGGCGTGGTGTTGATGGAGGCGTTGACTTCGTCGTCGCCGCCGGATCCGATGGAGATGGCCATGGGCGCTCCTGTGTGTGGCTTGGGCAGGAAACGCTCAGCGGGCCGTCTTGGCACCGATCAGCACGCCGTGCAGGTCGGCACCGAAGCCGCGCACGGCGTCCAGCGTCACCTTGTTGCGGCGCACGAGCCAGTTGTAGCCCAGCACGGCGGGCACGGCGACGGCCAGGCCGATGGCGGTCATGATCAGGGCTTCACCCACCGGGCCCGCCACCTTGTCGATGGAGGCCTGGCCGGCGATGCCGATGGCGGTCAGTGCGTGGTAGATGCCCCAGACCGTGCCGAACAATCCGATGAAAGGGGCGGTGGAGCCGACGGTGGCCAGGAAGGCCAGGCCGCTTTGCAGGCGGGCCTGCACCTCGTCGACCGAGCGTTGCACGCTGGTGGTGATCCAGGTGTTGCGGTCGATGTGTTCGGTCAGTTCGCCCTCATGGTGGTTGCTGGCGGTGATGCCCGATTCGGCCACGAAGCGGAAGGCGCTGCCTTCCTTGAGCTTGCCGGCGCCTTCCTGCAGATTGGCGGCCTTGAAGAAATTCTTGCGGGCATCCTTGGCCTCGCGGCTGAGCTTGAGGCTCTCATACAGCTTGGTGACCAGGATGTACCAGCTGCCGATGCTGAAGATCACCAGGATCAGCAGCGTGCCCTTGGCGACGAAATCACCCTGGGCCCACAGGGCACCAAGGCCATAGGGGTTGTCGACCGTTTCCTGGCTGGTGGGAGCGGAAAGACCCGGCTCCGAGGTGTCGGCCTGGGCCAGTTGCACCGCCGGTGCTGCACCGGTGGTGGCTGTGGCCGTGGTGGCTGGTGCGGCCGGGGCGGCCTGCGCGAAGGCCACGTGCGGAGCGATGGATGCACCTGCGGCGGCGGTCACGGTCAGGGCGGCGATGATGGACTTCAAACGAGGGAACATGTCAGGAATCTCCGGGAAGCGGCTCTTGTGTAGATGTGCTGATAAACAGGAACTTGAGGGAACGTGAGGGCGGGCTTCTGGAAGGCCGCCTGACGCTCAGTCGGCGGTGAACTGGAAGTTCTGCACGGCCACCTGGTCGTGGCCGACGTCGGCGCAGCTGTACTGCATCAGCGCAGTCCTGACCGAGGCGTCGAACAGGCCTTTGGGTGTGGAGCTGAGGATCTCGACGTTGGCAACACGGCCGCCGCGGATGGTGATGCGGGCACGGACGGTTCCGGCCACACCTTCCTGGCGGGCGCTGCGAACGGGTTCCACGCGCTTGGGGCACGCCACGCCCAGTTGCACGGCGGCAGGCGCGGGCGGTGCGGGCGGTGCTTCCACGGCGGGCGCAGGTGCCGGTGTGAAGGGCACCGGGGCTGGAGGAGGCGTCGGCACCGTGGCGACGATGGTGGGGGCCGGTGGCGGCGCCGCCACGGTGATGTCGGGCGGCGGGATGTACGGCGGTGGTGGCGCCTCCAGCCGGGGCGGAGGCACGACCTCCGCAGGCGGAGGTGTTTCCTTGATCTCTTCGATCACCTTGGTCTCGATGGGTGCACGCACCACGTCCACCACCTTCTTGGCCAGTCCCGAGACCAACGCGTAAACGACGATCACATGGAACAGGACGACCGCGGAAATGCCGACCAGGTTCTGGCGTGGATCCGGCTGCGATTGCGAGAAATTCATGGCTGTCTGGGTGCGGACATTGAAGGGGGAGCAGGGCGGCAAGCCCGTGGACATGGGCGAAACCCTGGAACAGCCGCGATGGTATGAAGCGACCAGACGCGAATCAACTGCGCATTTCATATATGAAATCGTGATTCCGTCATGGGCCATCGGGTGGGGTGCAAATGCTGTTGCTGCAGCAGCAGCGACGCAGCAGGCTGCTTGAAATCAGGCAGCAGGGCAGATGCTTTTTCAGCGTGCGCTCACCTTGCCCATAGCCATGCGCACTGTCCGAAGTCCTGGCTCGAAGCTTGCAAACTTGTATCTCTTGTTCTCAACAACAGGGCGGCCCCCGCACCACATGCGGGGATGAATCATGTGGATTGTTCAGATCGCGCTGCGCCGCCCCTACACCTTCATCGTCGCGGCGCTGCTGATCCTGCTGGCGGCACCGCTGGCCTTGCGCAAGATGCCGGTGGATGTCTTCCCGGAGATCGACATCCCCGTGGTGGCCATCATGCTCAGCTACAACGGCCTGACGGCCAAGGAGATGAGCGAGCGCATCGTCACCCCGGTGGAGCGGAACCTGGCCAACGCGGTCAGCGACATGGAGCACACCGAGTCGCAGACCGCGGCCGGGCTGGGCATCATCAAGGTGTTCTTCCAGCCCCAGGTGGACACGGCCACGGCCATCTCGCAGCTGGTGGCCAGCACGCAGGCGGCACTGCGCTCCCTGCCGCCAGGTGCCACGCCGCCGACCATCGTCAAGTACTCGGCCACCGACCTGCCCATCCTGCAGCTGGGCGTCAGCAGCAAGACATTGAGCGACCAGGAGCTCAACGAGCAGGCGTTCAATGTGCTGCGCACCCGGCTGATCACCGTGCCGGGTGTGGCCGTGACGGCGCCCTACGGGGGCAAGAGCCGCCTCGTGTCGGTCGACATCAACCGCCAGGCGTTGATGGCGCGGGGCCTGTCACCGGTGGACATCGTCAACACGCTCAGCGTGCAGAACCTGATCCTGCCCTCGGGCACGGCCAAGATCGGCGGCCTGGAGGCCAGCGTGACCCTCAACGGCTCGCCCGACACCATGGCCGCGCTGGGCGACATCCCCATCACGACGGTCGATGGCGCCACGGTGTACGTGCGCGATGTGGCCCAGGTGCGCGATGGCTACTCGCCGCAGAACACGGTGGTGCGCCGCGATGGCGAGCGGGGCCTGCTGATGACCGTGTTGAAGAACGGCGGCGCCTCGACCCTGGACATCATCAAGGCCATCCGCGAAGAGCTGCCCCGCGCGGTCAAGACCCTGCCGGAAGATGCGAACGTCACCGCGCTGGTGGACCAGTCCTCCTTCGTGACGGCTGCGATCAACGGGGTGGTGCATGAGGCCCTCATCGCCGCGACGCTGACGGCGGCGTTGCTGCTGCTGTTCCTGGGCAACTGGCGCAGCACCGCCATCGTGGCGGCGTCCATCCCTCTGTCGATCTTCTGCGCCGTCATCCTGCTGCACCTGATCGGCGGCAGCATCAACATGATGACACTGGGTGGGCTGGCCTTGGCGGTGGGCATCCTGGTGGACGACGCCACGGTCGAGATCGAGAACGTCGAGCGGCATCTGCACATGGGCAAGCCGCCCATCCAGGCCATCCTGGACGGGGCGGCCGAGATCGCCGCGCCGGCCTTCGTGTCCACCCTGTGCATCTGCATCGTGTTCGTGCCGATGTTCTTCCTGGAGGGCGTGGCCGGGCGCCTGTTCGTGCCGCTGGCCCAGGCGGTGGTGTTCGCCATGATGTCGTCCTACGTGCTTTCGCGCACGCTGGTGCCTACGTTGGTGATGTACCTGATGCGCCACCAGGCGCAGCAGCATGAGAAGCAGGCCGGGCAGGCGCCGCGCGAGCCGGGCCGCCTGCGGCGCATCCACCTGGGCTTTGATCGCTGGTTCGAGCGTGTGCGCGCCGGCTACTCAGAGGTGCTGGCCTCGCTGCTGCTGCGCAAGCGCGTGGCCGGTGGCTTGATGCTGCTGTTCTGCGTGGCCTCCTGCGGGCTGTACGCCGTGCTCGGGCGGGATTTCTTCCCGGTGGTGGATGCCGGCCAGATCCGCCTGCACGTGCGCGCTCCCCTGGGCACACGCCTGGAAGAGATGCCGCCACTGGTCGACCGCATCGAGGCACGCATCCGCCAGGTGATGGGCAGCAGCCAGATCGGCAACATCGTCGACATCGTTGGCGGGCCGTATTCGCCCTACAACACGCTCTACAACAACAACGGCGCCTTCGACAGCAGTGACGTGGAGATCATGATCTCGCTGGCCGAAGGCCATCGGCCGACTGCCGAGCACATCCGCGCGCTGCGGCAGGCGCTGCCACGCGATTTCCCGAGCCATGAGTTCTATGTGCAGCCTGCCGACATGGTCAGTCAGACGCTCAACTTCGGCCTGAGCGCGCCCATCGACATCCAGATCCAGGGCAACAAGACGGCCGAAAACCTGGCCATCGCCACCGAGCTCCTGAACCGGGTGCGCAAGATCCCTGGCGCAGCCGATGTGGTGATGCTGCAGCGTTTCGATCGCCGCGCCATCGCGCTGGAGATGGACCGCTCCCGCTTGGCGCAGACGGGGCTGGTGGCCCGGGACGTGGCGCAGAGCGTGATGGTTTCGCTCAGTTCGAGCTTTCAGACCGCGCCCACCTACTGGATGAACCCGAACAACGGCAACATCTACAACGTGGCGGTGCAGACACCCCAGCACGAGGTCGACAGCCTGGAGGCTGTGATGAGCATACCGGTCAGCTCGCCCGTGGGGGGCGGCGCGCACGATGCCCAGTTGCTGGGCAACCTGGTCCAGGTGAAGCCTTCCAGCCAGCAGGGCAACGTCTCGCACTACAACATCGTGCCGGTGCTGGACATCCTGGCCAATGTGGATGGCCGTGACCTGGGATCGGTCTATGCCGACATCGAGCGTGAGATCGAGGCCGTTCGGCCCAAGCTGGCCCGGGGCTCCGAGATCACCGTGCGTGGGCAGGTGGTCACCATGCAGCAGGCGCACGCGAGCCTCGCAGCTGGTGTGGCCGTGGCCATCGTGCTGGTCTACCTGCTGATCGTCGTCAACTTCCAGTCCTGGCTCGATGCCCTGATCATCATCGCGGCCCTGCCAGCGGGCCTGGCCGGGATCGCGTGGATGCTGTTCCTGACCGGCACGACCCTGTCCGTGCCGGCGCTGACCGGCGCCATCATGACGGTGGGCGTGGCCACGGCCAACAGCATCCTGGTGGTGTCCTTTGCTCGCCAGCGGCTGGCCAGCGGTGTGCCGCCCCTGAGCGCTGCGCTGGACGCCGGCGCGACCCGCATGCGCCCGGTGCTGATGACGGCGGTGGCCATGATGGTCGGCATGACGCCGATGGCCCTGAGGCTGGGGCAGGGCGGTGAGCAGAACGCACCGCTGGGCCGTGCCGTCATCGGCGGGTTGTTCCTCTCGACGGTGTCCACGCTGATCTTCGTGCCCTTGGTGTTTGGTGGCCTGCACGATTGGCGCCAGCGCCGTGCGGCCAGGCATGCCTCTCTGCCGGGCGGTGCGCCTGCGCTCGTTCCCCATGCATCCTGAGCTTCAGTGATTTCGCCATGAATGCCTTGCCTTCTTCATCCCGCCGCGCCGTGAAGCGCACCGTCCAGGTCGGCATCGCTGTGCTGCTGTTGCTGACCGGCGGTGCCAGCCTGCGGACCTACCTGCACCTGGCCCAGGCCCGCCAACTGGACGACACGACCCGGGAGCAGGCTGTCCGTAGCCTGCTCACCACCCGGGCCAAGCTGGCGCCCACGCAACGCAGCATCACCTTGCCGGCCACCTTGCGGGGCTCGACCGAAGCCGCGGTGTATGCACGCACCAGCGGCTACCTGCAGCGATGGACGCGCGACATCGGAGAGGCCGTGAGCAAGGGTGAGTTGCTGGCCGTGATCGACACCCCCGAGGTGGACCAGGATCTGGCGCAGGCGCTGGCTGGCCGCGAGCAGATCAAGGCACGGTTGGCCCTGGCCTCATCGTCATTGGGGCGCTGGGAAGGCCTGCGCGAGCGCGATGCGGTGTCGCAGCAGGAACTCGATGAACGTCGTGCGGCCCACCAGCAAGCCAGCGCCGATCTCGCGGCCACCGAGGCGCAGATCAGGCGTCTGCAGCAGTTGCAGAGCTTCAACCGCATCACTGCGCCCTTTGATGGCGTGATCGTGCGACGCGAGATCGAAACCGGCGCACTGGTGTCTGCCGGCAGTGGCACGGCCACGCGCGAACTGTTCTACATCGCCCAGACCAACCCCTTGAAGCTGACGGTGGCCGTGCCACAGGCCTATGCGTCCGGCGTGAAGGTCGGGCAGCAGGTGGATGTGCGTCTGGTGGAACGAGGCGGTCAGCCCATCAAGGGTACCGTGGCCCGCTCGGCGGGCGCGATCGACACGGCCACACGCTCCATGCAGGTGGAGGTCGTGTTGCCCAACAAGGGTGGCGACCTGCTGCCTGGCGCCTATGCAGAGGTCTCGCTGCCGCTCAAGGGTGGTGGTGCAGGTGGCATGTCGCTGCCACCTCAGGTGCTGCAGTTCCGTCAGGATGGGCCTCGCGTGGCCGTGGTCACGGCGGGCGGCACGATCGATCTGAGGCCGGTGAAGCTGGGACGCGATTTCGGCCGCAGCATCGAGGTGCTCTCGGGTGTGACGCCCGAGGACGCCGTAGTGCTGAATCCACCCGATGCCATCGAGCAGGGCGAAACTGTACTGGCTCGTGAGGCGCCCGTGGAAGCGCCCGCCAAGTCCGGGTCTGCGCCTGCCAAGCGAGAGAACAAGGGCTGATCAACGGCCATTCGCAGGGCAGGGCTCTTCATGCGAAGAGCGGATGTGTGCGTGTGCAACATGAGGGTCTCGCTCATATGCATGTGTGAATTCCTTCGTTGGATGAGCGGGAGTGCGTCGCTAGAGTGCGAGGCCTCTTGTCCCTACTGGAAATCGCTCCATGCCCCGCACCGATCTGCCGTCGTCTTCACGCTTGTCCGCCCCCGCTCGCGGCCGTCGATGGGTGGCAGCCTGCGTCGTGATGGGGCTGACGACTCTGGCACATGCTTTTCCCAGCGTGTACCCCACGGGCGTGACGCGATATGACCCCAGCAAGGCCTGGAACGGTTATGTGCTGTTTTCGGCGCAGGACAAGCAGACGCACCTGATCGACATGAACGGTAACGACGTGAAGGTCTGGCCGTATGAGGGCTTCCCATCCGTGTTGCTCGACCCGGCCGTGAACAAGGGACGGCGCGGCCACGTGCTGGTGCAGCTGGCCAACCAGGCGGGTAATCAGGGCGGGGGCAATGGCCTGCGCAACCAATCGGTGGGCGAGCTCGACTGGAACGGCAAGGTCGTCTGGGAGTGGAAGGGCGTGGGCGTGCAGGATGCCTACGGTGGCACCGGCGTGGCCACGGAAGGCACTGCGAGCGCAGGATCAGCGCGCCAGCACCATGACTGGCGTCGGCTGCCCAACGGCAACACCGTGATCCTGGTCAACGTCGTGCGCCCGCTGGCAGGGTTCAAGGCCGACAAGGTGCTCGACGATGCCATCTACGAGGTCACCCCCTCCGGGCAGATCGTGTGGCAATGGACGGCCGGTGATCACCTGTCCGAGTTCGGGTTCTCGGCCGACTCACTCAAGTTGCTGAAAGACACGCTGACGCGTGGTGACAAGACGGTTCCGTTCGACTACCTTCACTTCAACAATCTGTCAGTGGTCGGGCCGAACAAGTGGTTCGATGCCGGCGATCAGCGCTTCCACCCGGACAACCTGCTGTTCGACTCGCGCAATGCCAACATCATCGGCATCATCGATCGCAAGACAGGCGCCATCGTCTGGCGCCTCGGCCCTGATTACCCTGCGGCCAATCCCGCCACCAGCAACAAGCTGCCACGCCCGGTCGACCAGATCATCGGCCAGCATGATGCGCACATCATCCCGCACGGCCTGCCGGGCGCGGGACATCTGCTGGTCTTCGACAACCAGGGCGAAGCCGGTTATCCCCGTGTGGGCCCGGGTACACAGGCGCGATCACGCGTGCTGGAGATCGACCCTGTCAAGAATGAGATCGTCTGGCAATACACAGGCGCCAATTCAGGGCGCGTGGCCTGGAGCTTCTACAGCTCCTTCATCAGCAGCGCCCGCCGTCTGCCCAATGGCAACACCCTGATCGATGAAGGCATGAATGGCCGCGTCTTCCAGGTCACGCCCAAGGGCGAGATCGTGTGGGAGTACGTGAGCCCCTATTTCGGGGAAAGCCGAAACGGTGGCGATGGCCAGGCCGTGCAGACCAACACCCTGTACCGCGCGCAGCCTGTCCCGTACGACTGGGTGCCGGCCGGCACGCCGCGCACCGAGAAGGCGGTGCAGGCTCCGGACATCCGCACTTTCCGGATCCCTGCGCAGCCCTGAGTTGCCAGAGCATTGCGTCATCTCCCGCTGTAGCTGTCCCCACCCATGACCACGCCTGATGCCCGTCGCCGCCGCCTGCTCGGAGGCCTGTCTGCCCTGTCCCTGTCGTCCAGCGGTGTGCTGGGTGGTGGCTCTGTGCTGGCACAACCTGTGCGACGTGCGAAACATCGTCCACCGAACGTCATCTTCATGCTGGCCGATGACCTGGGCTGGGGTGACCTGGGCGTGTACGGCCAGACCGATTTCAGGACGCCTCAGCTTGATCGGCTCGCCCGCCAGGGCATCCGTTTCACGCAGGCCTATGCCAACTCTGCCGTGTGCTCGGCCACACGCTTCGGCTTGATCACGGGCCGCTATCAATACCGCCTGCGCGGTGGGCTGGAAGAGCCCCTGGCCGGTGCCGGCGTTGGTGCTCTGGGCCTGCCGCCGCAACACCCCACATTGCCCTCGCTGTTGAAGGCGGCCGGCTACCGCACGGCGCTGCTGGGCAAGTGGCACCTGGGGGCCTTGCCCACCTTTGGCCCGCTCAAGAGCGGCTACGACCTGTTCTTCGGCAACTACGGCGGTGCCATCGACTACTTCACGCACAAGCCCAATGGCGGCGAGAGCGTGCCCGAGGACCTGTACGAAGGCGAAGTGCCCGTGCACAAGGTGGGTTACTACACCGACCTGCTGGGCGACCGTGCGGTCGACTACATCGGGCAGCAAAGCGCGGCTCAGCCCTTCTTCCTGTCGCTGCACTTCACCGCGCCGCACTGGCCCTGGGAGGGGCCGCAGGACGAGGCCGTCTCGCGAGAGATCAAGAGCCTGTTCCATTACGACGGCGGCTCGCTCGAGACCTACGGTCGCATGGTGGGCTCTCTGGATGCGGCCATTGGCCGCGTGCTCAAGGCCCTGAAAGACAAGGGCCTGGACGACAACACCATCGTGGTCTTCACCAGTGACAACGGCGGCGAACGCTTCTCGCGCAACTGGCCCTTCAGCGGCCAGAAGACGGAACTGCTCGAAGGCGGTGTGCGCGTGCCCTTGATCGTACGCTGGCCCGCGCGCATCCGCGCCGGCCGCGTCAGCGATCAGGTCACCATCAGCATGGATTGGCTGCCCACCTTGCTGGCAGCGGCCGGCGCTCAGCCCGATCCGGCCTACGTGCCCGACGGCGAAAGCATCCTGCCCACGCTGATCGAGCCGGAGACGCCCCCGCGTGAGCGCACGCTGTTCTGGCGCTACAAGGTGCTGGAGCAACGTGCCGTGCGCTCGGGTGACTGGAAGTACCTGCGCATCAACGGCAACGAGTTCCTCTTCGACGTGGCCAAGGATCCGCGTGAACGCGCCAACCTGGCCAGGCGCCATCCCGAGGTGTTCACCCGGCTCAGGCAGCAATGGGAGAGCTGGAACACCGGCATGCTGCCCATCACCGACGATGTCCGCACCTTCGGGGTGGATGCCGAGACCCAGGCCGATCACTATGGCAGCCCCAGTGCCAACACCCGTCGATGAGTTCCTTGATCGCCCAGGATCTGGCCGGCGCGCGTGGGGAGCGTGTGCTCTTCGCCGGGCTGGATTTCCAGCTGGAGGCTGGGGAAGCCCTGTGGGTGCAGGGCCAGAACGGCGCAGGCAAGTCCACGCTGCTGCGCCTGCTGTGCGGCCTGACCGAGCCAGCGCAGGGCCGCATCCTCTGGGACGGCGAGGACATACGCCGCCTGCGGGAAGACTACCGCCGCGAGTTGCTGGTACTCGGACACGCCGCCGGCGTCAAGGACGACCTGCTGGCCTGGGAGAACGTGTTCTACGGGGCACGGCTGGCAGGGCAAGTCTGCACCGCCGCGCAGGCCCGCGAGGCGCTGGCCCGGCTGGGCCTGTCAGGCGTGGCGCACCTGCCGGCACGCGTGCTCTCGCAAGGGCAGCGCAAACGTGTGGCGCTGGCCCGCTTGTGCCTGCCCGCGCGTCCGCCCTTGCTGGTGTTGGACGAGCCCTTCACCGCGCTGGACCAGCCTTCGGTGCAGACGCTCACCCAGTTGCTGGGCGAGCACCTGGGCCAGGGTGGCCTGGTGGTCTACACCACGCACCAGCCTTTGGCCCTGCCCGCGAACACACTGCGACTGATCGACCTGTCCGAAGGGGCCTCGGCATGATGGCGGTGCTGGTGGCCACGGTGCGGCGTGACCTGCTGCTGTCTGTGCGGCGGCGCTCGGATGTGCTGGCCTCGCTCGTCTTCTTCGTGATGGTGACCACGCTGTTCCCTCTGGGGGTGGGGCCTGAGAAGAACTCGCTGCGCGCCATGGCGCCAGGGGTTCTGTGGGTGGCCGCCTTGCTGGCCTCCACCCTGGCCCTGGGCCGCCTGTTCTCCGCCGATCTGGCCGACGGCACCCTGGAGCAGATGGCCCTGTCGTCGGAGCCGCTGGCCTTGATCGTGGCCGGCAAGGTGCTGGCCCATTGGCTGGTGTCCGGCGTGCCCCTGGTGACCCTGTCGCCGTTGCTGGCCTTGCAGTTCGGTCTGGATGCAAACGCCATCGGCGTGCTGGCCTTGAGCCTGCTGTTGGGCACACCCGTGCTGAGCCTGGTGGGGGCCGTGGGTGCGGCGCTCACGCTGGGCACGCGTGGCGGTGGCGTGCTGCTGTCGCTGCTGGTCCTGCCCCTGACCATCCCGGTGCTGATCTTCGGTGCCGGTGCCGTGGGTGCACAGGCCAGTGGTCTGGGTGCCGACGCCCACCTCTTGCTGCTCGGTGGCCTGCTGGCCGCGTCAGTGGCCCTGGCGCCCTGGGCCACGGCTGCCGCCTTGCGCATCTCGCTCGACTGACCTTGCTCGCCTCGATTCTTCTGCAAGCCCCATGAAAGACCTCGCCACATTCCCTGATGCCGCAGCCACGGGCGCGCGCGGCGTCGCCCTGGCGGGCGCCGGCCATTGGTGGTGGCGCCATGCCTCACCCCAGCATGTCTACCCACTGGCCGGGCGCCTGCTGCCCTGGTTTGCCGCATTGGCCGTCGTTCTGACGGTGGCGGGCCTGTACATCGGGTTCTTCGTGGCACCCACGGACCACCAGCAGGGCGATGCCTACCGCATCATCTACCTGCACGTGCCCGCCGCCTGGCTGGCCATGCTGATCTACCTCGCCATGGCCTTCTGGTCGGCGGTGGGCCTGGTGCTGGGCACCCGGCTGTCATTCATGATGGCGCGTGCGCTGGCGCCCACCGGTGCCTTGTTCGCCGTGCTCACCTTGTGGACGGGATCACTGTGGGGGCGGCCCACCTGGGGCACCTGGTGGGTGTGGGATGCCCGGCTGACCTCGGTCGTGATCCTGCTGTTCCTGTACATTGGCTTCATCGCCTTGCAGGCGGCCATCGACGATTCGCGCAAGAGCGACAAGGCTGGGGCTGTGCTGGCCCTGGTCGGCGCGGTCAACGTGCCGATCATCTACTTCTCGGTGCAGTGGTGGAACACCCTGCACCAGGGCTCGAGCATCAACCTCAAGGGCTCCAGCATGGCCACGGTGATGCTCACAGGCATGCTGGTGACCACGCTGGGCCTGTGGGCCTATGCCATCGCAGCGGTGCTGGCGCGGCTGCGTGCCATCGTGCTTGAGCGGGAAAGCCACACCGACTGGGCGGCCCGGTTGCCGGAGGTGCGCTCATGAGCTGGGGCAGCTGGCAGGCCTTCTGGGCCATGGGTGGTTACGGCCTGTATGTGTGGGGTTCGGTCGGCGTGGTGTTCGCGTTGATCGGGCTGGAGGTGCTGGGTCTGGTGGCACGCCGGCGTGGCGCCCTGCGGGCGGTGGCGCAGGCGCGTCAACTCAAGGAGGCAGGCAATGCCAGCCGTGCCCGCGTGGCGGCCCGTGCTTCGCAGGGGGCACCATGAAGTCGCGTCACAAGCGCCTGCTGTTCCTGCTGGTGGGCCTGGCGGTGCTGAGCGTGGGTGCCTGGCTGGTGCTCTCGGCCTTCCAGAAGAACCTGGTGTTCTTCTTCACGCCGTCGCAGATCGTCTCTGGCGAGGCGCCGCGTGACCGCAGCTTTCGCATCGGTGGCATGGTGGAGCGCGGCAGCCTGCGCCGCCAGGCCGATGGCCTGACCGTCAACTTCATCGTGACGGACATGGTCCAGCGCGTGGCGGTGAGCTACCGAGGCATCCTGCCCGATCTGTTCAAGGAGGGCAAAGGCGTGGTGGCCCAAGGTCGCCTGGGCCAGAACGCGCAGCAGCTGGTCTTCCTGGCCGAAGAGGTGCTGGCCAAGCACGACGAGAACTACATGCCGCCCGAGGCCGCCCACGCGCTGGAGCAGGCACGCCAGCAGTCTGCGGGCGCCGCAACGCCGCCGCAAGCCACACCCCCTCTTTCCAAGGACACCAGGCCATGACCCCCGAACTGGGCAACTTCGCCTTGATGCTGGCCTTGGGCCTGGCTGCGGTGCAGGCCCTGCTGCCATTGCTCGGTGCCTGGCGGGGCGATGCCCGCTGGATGGCTGTGGCCCGCCCTGCGGCGGCTGGCCAGTTCGCCTTCGTGGCACTGGCTTTCACCTGCCTGGTGCAGGCCTTCGTGGGCAATGACTTCTCGGTGGCCTATGTGGCCTCCAACTCGAACACGGCCTTGCCGGTGCACTTTCGGGTGGCGGCCACCTGGGGAGGGCATGAAGGATCCCTGTTGCTGTGGGTGCTGATCCTGGCGGGCTGGACGTTTGCCGTGTCTCGCTTCAGCCGCCAATTGCCGGACGACACCGTGGCGCGGGTGCTGGGCGTGCTGGGCCTGGTCAGCATCGGCTTCCTGTCCTTCATGCTGCTCACGTCCAACCCCTTCGATCGCCAGTTGCCTGCGGCGCTTGATGGGCGCGATCTGAACCCGCTGCTGCAGGACTTGGGCATGATCATCCACCCGCCGCTGCTTTACATGGGCTACGTGGGCTTTGGCGTGGCCTTCGCCTTCGCCGTGGCGGCCCTGCTGGGCGGCCGGCTGGATGCGTCCTGGGCACGCTGGTCGCGCCCCTGGACGCTGGTGGCCTGGTCCTTCCTGACGCTGGGCATCTTCATGGGCAGCTTCTGGGCCTATTACGAGCTGGGCTGGGGCGGCTGGTGGTTCTGGGACCCGGTCGAGAACGCGTCCTTCATGCCCTGGCTGGTGGGCACGGCCCTGGTCCACTCGCTGGCCGTCACGGAGAAGCGCGGCAGCTTCAAGAACTGGACGGTGCTGCTGGCCATCCTGGCGTTTTCTCTGTCATTGCTGGGCACCTTCCTGGTCCGCTCAGGCGTGCTGACCTCGGTTCACGCCTTCGCATCGGATCCCGAGCGGGGCCTGTTCATCCTGGTGTTCCTGGCCCTGGTGATTGGCGGCTCGCTCACGCTCTATGCCTGGCGTGCCCCGTCGGTCGGCCTGGGCGGGCGCTTCGCGCTGTTCTCCCGTGAGACCTTGCTGCTGCTCAACAACGTGTTGCTGCTGGTGGCCGCGGCCACCGTGCTGCTGGGCACGCTTTACCCACTGGTGCTCGATGCGCTCAACCTGGGCAAGATCTCGGTGGGCCCGCCGTACTTCGACGCGGTCTTCGGGCCGCTGATGGTGCCGCTGCTGTTGCTGCTGCCGATCGGGCCCTTCGTGGGCTGGAAGCAGGGCGTGGCAGGCAAGGTGCTTGCCCGCGTGCGGGTGGCAGCGATCGGTGTGGCGGTGCTGGCCGTGTTGTTCGCGCTGATCCTGAAGGCCTCGGCGCTGGTGGTGCTCGGCTTGACGCTGGCCGCCTGGATCGTGCTGGGCACAGCCCTGCAACTGTGGGATCGGCTGCGCTTGCTGCCCGCCGGCACGCCCGTGTTCAAGCGCCTGCGCAGCCCGGAGTTGGGCTACTGGGGCATGATCGCAGCGCACGTAGGCATGGGCCTGTTCGTGGTCGGTGTGACCTTGTCGCGCGGCCTGGGCACCGCGCAGGATGTGTCGCTGCGCGTGGGTGCCAGCGCCCAGGCGGGGCCATACCGCGTGACCTTCTCGTCGCTCGACGAGGTGCGTGGCCCGAACTACGTGGGTGCACGCGGCACCTTCGAGCTGCGGCAGGGGGATGAGCGCCTGCCGGATCTGCACCCTGAGAAGCGCATCTACACCGTGCAGCGCATGCCGATGACCGAGGCGGCCATCGACCGGGGTCTGACCCGCGACGTTTACGTGTCGCTCGGCGAGGCCACGCCGGACGGGGCCTGGCTGGTGCGCGTGCAGCACAAGCCCTTCATGTCCTGGGTGTGGGGCGGTGCGGTGGTGATCGCGCTGGGTGGCTTGCTGGCCGCCTCCGACCGGCGTTACCGGCTGCGCAAGCGCCAGGCGGCAGGCGAAGGCGCCGCGGCGAAGCGCAACGACATCGCCGTGTCCCCCGGGCATCACGATCTCTCGACGACACCAACATGACCCGCTTCATCTGGCCCCTGGCCATCTTTGCCGTGCTGCTGGCCTTGCTGGGGGCGGGCCTGCGCCTCAAGCCGCAGGAGATCCCGTCCCCCTTCATCGGCAAGCCGGCGCCGGCTTTTCAGCTGACGCGGCTGGAGTCCGAGCAGGCCACCATCGGCCCGGCCGACCTGCGTGGCCAGGTCTGGGTGCTGAACGTGTGGGCCTCGTGGTGCGCCTCGTGCCATGAAGAGCACCCCGTGCTGCTCGATCTGTCGCGCCAGGCCGGCGTGCCCCTGATCGGGCTGGACTACAAGGACGATCGGACCAAGGGCCGCCTATGGCTGGATCGCCTGGGCAACCCGTACCAGCACGTGGCTTTCGATGCCGATGGCCGTGTGGGCATCGACTACGGTGTCTATGGCGTGCCCGAGACCTTCGTCATCGACAAGCAGGGCGTGATCCGCATGAAGCTCACTGGGCCGCTCACGCGCGAGATCGTGCGGGACAAGCTGTTGCCCTTGATCCAGGAGCTGCGCCGTGCCTGAGAACGCCCGCAGACCCGTCTGGATGCTGGCTGGCTGGCTGGCCTGGGTGCTGACCTGGTCGGCCTGGGGCTTGTTGCAGGCCTCGTGGACCTTGGCCGCGCCGGCCTCGGCGCCTGCTGCCTGGCAGGCGGCCGTCGATGACCGCGCCAAACACCTGGCCGAACAACTGCGTTGCCTGGTGTGTCAGAACCAGACCATTGCCGATTCGCACGCGGACCTGGCGATCGACCTCAAGCAACAGGTGCGCGAGAAGCTGATCCAGGGCTGGAGCGATGAACAGGTCATCGACTACATGGTGCAGCGCTACGGCGATTTCGTACTTTACCGGCCGCCCGTCAAGGCGCAGACCTGGGGGCTGTGGTTCGGTCCCTTCGCCCTGCTGCTGATCGGCCTGGTGGTGCTGTGGCGGCGCTTGCGTGCCCACGAGGACAAGCCCCAATGAACGGTTTCATCTTGTCGGCGGCCGGTCTGCTCGCGCTGGCCCTGCTGTTCGTGTTGCCGCCGTTGCTGAGGCGGCGGGACAGGGCAGGCATCATCGGTGTCGATGCCGCTGCATTGAACCTCGAGGTGCTGCGCGCGCAGCATCGTGAGCTGGATGCCGACCTGCACAGCGGAGCCCTGTCCGAGCAAGCCTATGTGGCTGCGCAGCGGGATCTCTTGAGCCGCAGAACGGACGAGGCTTCAGTCGAGACTGCTGCTTTGCCGGCCGTCGCGCCCCAGCCCTGGACGGCAGCAGTGGTGGCGGTGGCCATCACCGTGATCGCGGCGGTGCTCTACCAGGTGGCCGGTACTCCCGAGGCGCTCGACCCTGCGCGCCGACTGGCGCAGATCCCATCCTCGTCCGCAGCTGCGCCGGAAACCGCAGTGGCAGGGGCTGCACCCGATGGCGGCGGGATGACGGCCGATCAGATCGAAGGCATGGTGCAGCGCCTGGCCACCAAGCTGGCGGCCAAGCCAGACGATCCCGATGGCTGGCGGATGCTGATCAGGTCATACGAGACACTGCGCCGCTTCGATCAGGCGGCGGCGGCTTATGCCAATTTGCTGAAGTACGCGCCCGAAACCCCTGAACTGCTGGCCGACTATGCCGTGGTGCTGGGCATGACGCAGGGCCAGACCCTGACGGGCGAGCCGGAACGGCTCATCCACCGGGCACTGAAGCTCGATCCGGACAACCTGCAGGCGCTGGCCCTGGCGGGCAGTGCGGCTTTCGAGCGGCATGACTACGCCAAGGCGGTGGGACCTTGGCAGCATCTGCTGGCCCTGGTGCCGCAGGATTCAGAGATGGCGCGCACCATTGGGGCGAGCATCGACAAGGCCAGAGCCTTGCAGGATGCCTCGCCTGGGCCTGACGCGAAGAAGGAGTCTCCATGATCGAGCCGTGTCATCTGACAGCGCGGCTGAACCGCGGGGCCCGGCCACTCGTGCCATTGACGCTCTCATACGCTGTGTGTCTGGCCTTGCTGGCAGGTTGTGCCAACAAGCCGTTGGCTGACGGAACCACGGCGCAGATCCCGGTCGATACCGGGGGCGAGGCAACCATTGCCTTTGCGAGCCAGGGCGGCATCCAGAACTGGCAACCTCAAGGCGACTCCGCCGTGTTGCTGCAGGATCGTCAAGGCCAGTGGTACCTGGCCCGGCTTCAGAGCGCAGCCACCGAACTGCCGTACACCGAACAGGTGGGGTTCGACCCTGGCCCTTCTGGTAGCTTCGGCCGCCGGAGCGGTGTGCTCGTCAAGGGCGTGCGCTACCCGGTCACCTCATTGACCCGGACGGATCCACCGGGCAAGGGCCAAGGCCAGCGGTGAATGCACCGCCAGCCCTGGCGTCCTTTTCAATCCATCAGCTGGCGTACTTCACCGAGCAGCCGTAGGGGCGCGTGCTGGCCTGGGCCACCTTCTGGTTGGAGGTGATGGCTGTGAGGGCGTTGGCCACGTACTTGTCTGCCTTGGCAATGTCGGCCTTGTTGGCCGATGCGATGCTGTCGATGCCGCCCTTGTAGGCCAGCTTGCCCTGCGCATCGATGATGAAGATGTGCGGTGTCGTCTGAGCGCCGTACAGCTTGCCCACCGTGCCTTGGGGATCCAGCACCGTGCCTGCCGGTTGGGCGCTGCGGCTGCTGTTGAGCTTGATCGCGGTCGGGCCGTCCACCTGGCCCTGCTCTCCAGCGGCCGACGAGATCACCTGCAGCCAGACCACGCCCTTGGCGGCGGCATCCTTCTGCAAGCCCTGGATGTTGCCACTGTCGTAGTGCTTCTTGACGAAGGGGCAATCGTGGTTGGTCCATTCCAGCACCACCGTCTTGCCCTTGTAGTCGGCCAGATTGATGGTCTTGCCATCGGCGCCCTGGGCCGAGAAGACGGGTGCGGTCTGGCCGATCTCGGCGGCGGCGTGTGCGGTGAGCGAGGCGCAGGCCAGTGCCAGGCTGGCAAGGACGGTGCTGGAGAAGTGTCGACGCAACATGGGTGAGCTCCTGGTTGAGGGTGACCGCATCGATGCGGTCAAGGGGTGAGGGATGAGGTGACGGCCGGCGCACCTTCCTTGACGGCCGACACCACCAGTTCGGGCGTGAGGATCTGCGGCAGCACGACCGGTTTGCTCTGCAGGCCCTGCGGGTAGTACACGTACAGCGGCACACCGCTGCGCCCGAACTTGTCCAGCACCCGGCTGATCTGCGGGTCCTGGCGCGTCCAGTCACCCTTGAGGTAGGTGATGCCCTGGGCCTTGAAGGCCTCGGCTACCGGGGGGCGGCTCAAGGCGACGCGCTCGTTGACCAGGCAGGTGATGCACCAGGCCGCCGTGAAATTCAAAAACACCGGATCGCCCTTGGCACGCAAGGCCTCGAAGCGCTCGGTGGAGTAGGGCTCCCAGCCGCGGTCCGCTGCGGCATTGGCTGAGAGTGTGTGGCTGGCGCCGGCTGTTGCTTCAAATGAACGCACCGCCAGGCCTGTGCCTCCGATGGCCACCAGCAGGGCCACGGCCGCCAGGCCCAGGCCACCCCGGCGCGCAAACACGCTGCTGTGTCGGGAACTGTCGTACACCCAGGCTGCGAAGGCGATGAGCACCATGCCCCCCAGCGCGGCGGCCACCGCGTCGATGCCGGCCTGCAGGGCCAGCACCCACACCAGCCAGGCGGCCGCGCCATACATCGGGAAGGCCAATGCCTGCTTGACGCGCTCCATCCACAAGCCCGGCCGTGGCAGCCAGCGCTGCAGGGCCGGCCAGGAGCTCAGCAGCAGGTAGGGCAGGGCCAGGCCAAGGCCCAGGCTCAGGAACACCGCGAGCAGAGCCGGTGTGGGCTGCGTCAGCGCAAAGCCGATGGCGCCGCCCATGAACGGAGCGGTGCAGGGGGTGGCCACCACGGTGGCCAGCACGCCGGTGAAGAAGCTGCCGGTGTAGCCGGAGCGGTCGGCCAGCGACGAGCCCACCCCGGTGACGGAGGCCCCGATGGTGAACACCCCCGACAGGCTCAGGCCCACGGCGAACATCAGGTAGGCCACGACCAGCACGAACAGGGGCGACTGGAACTGGAAGCCCCAGCCCACCTGGGCACCGCCCGCCTTGACAGCCACCAGCAGCCCGGCCAGCAATGCAAAGCTGGCCAGCACCCCCAGCGTGTAGGCCAGCCCGTGCAGGCGGGCTTGTCGTGGCGTCTGGTCATGGTGGTTCAGCATGGCCAGGGCCTTGATCGACAGCACCGGGAACACGCAGGGCATCAGGTTGAGCACCAGCCCGCCCAGCAAGGCCAGCAGCAGCGCCAGGCCCAGGCCGAGGGGCGCTTCTTCGGGTAAAGCAGGTGCGGTGGCATCGGCCGCCGCCAGCGGGGTGGCCATGGGTGCAGGAGCACCGCCTGGTGGCACGGTGACGCTGACGTCATAGCCGCGGCGCACATCCCCCCCCTGGTCGTCTGTCTGCGTGACCACGAGCACCCCGGCCAGAGCCTGCCCTGGCTGCGGTGGGGTTTCGCCCGCCTGCAACTGCAGGGTGACGCCCTGGGCGTCTGTGGTGCGGGCTTGCTCTGCGTTGTGGGCCACATGGCCCCAGGTCAGTGGGTAGAACCACACGTCCTTGACTTGAGCGCCGCCCAGGGCCGCATCCTCAATCCGCAAGGCGACGCCGTGCGCATGCGCCTGGGCCCCGACCTTCCACGGGCTGGCCACAGGCAATTGGGCACGGGCCTGGTCGATCAGAGGGCTGCCCGGCAAGGACGGCTGCCCGGCAGCGACCACCGGCAGGCTCAGGCTCAGATGCGCTTCCTGCGGAATGCAGGTGTCCTGGCAGACCAGCCAGTTCACCTTGGCCTCGAGTGGGAAGCTGCTGCCCGGGCGTGCGTCCTTGGGCACCGTGACCGCGCTCAGCAGCGTGACCTCGCGCTCGTAGCCGTAGTTGGTCACCGGCCCCAGTTTGAACTTGTGGGGGATGGGCCATTGGATGTCGCCGGCGGAAGCACCCGTGGGCAGCGTCCATTCGATGGTGGTGGCGAGGCCGGAATCCCCGGGATTGGACCAGTAGGTGTGCCAGTGTTCGATGATGCGCTGATTCAGCCCGATGGTGATCTGCTCACCGGGGTGCACCTGGCCCACGGAGGCCACCAGTTTGGCGCGCACGTGGCCGGTGTCGGCCTCGGGCACCGGCGCGGCCCATGACAGCTGCGCGCACCAGGTCATCATCAGACCCAGCAGCGAGGAGGCGGTCAGGCGGGCAAAGGTGTTCACGTGGCGCATTCGATCGGTGCGGCAGTTGGGCCGCTGCAGAGGGCGGAAAGCGAAGGTGCTGGCGAGGCGCCTGGAGGCAACGCGGGGACGCCTGGTCAGGCGTCCCCGTGGAAGATGCAGGGCAGGGCCGTTAAGTTCCGTGAAAGGAATACCGGCCTTCAGACTGCCTCAGTTGGCTGCGAAACAATACAGCAGGCCCGCGCCACCGCTGCTGACCAGCTTGGGCTGGCTGCAACCACGGCTCGGGTGGGTGGAGTTCCACGAGACATTGCTGCCGCCCGTGCGGTCGAAGTGCCCGACCTGGGCTGAGCCGTCCTCGGCACCGCTCGTCCAGTTCTTGCAGGTCTTGTCGGCCGTGTCCGTGAAGGCGCGGCCCTCGGGCGTCGATCCGGTCAGGATGTCGTGCTCGTTGGGCTTGTCGCCCGCGCGCTTGACGGGTTCGTTCTTCTCGGTGAAGGCCGTGGACCAGCTGACGTTGTTGCCCAGGCGTGCCTCGTCCAGCGTGTCTCCGTGCAGGTGCGACAGGTTGCGGGCCACCACGGCGCCGCGTGTGTTCACCCACGGGCCCTGGCCAATGCGGTCACGGGCGTTCACGGCAGGCTGGCCGTTGGCCGCCTGCGTGCTCAGGTAGGCACGCCAGGTCTTGAAGGGCGAGCCTGCCGATTCGGCCAGCTTCTGGCAATGCGCATCGGCACCGGCCAGGCCACCCAGGTCAGCGCCTTTGCCCAGGCCTGTGCTGGTCACGAAGAAGCTGAAGGGTGGCTTGGGCGCCTCGGCTGTGGCGGCAGGTGCGGCGGCCTGTTGGGCCAGCACAGCCAGGGGAGCAGCGGCCAGCAGGGCACACAGGGCCAGGCTGGAGGCGCTGCGGCGGGCGGTCTTCGTCATCATGTTGTCTCCTCCGGGCATACCGGCTCAGTCCTTGGCCTTGAAATCGTCGTGGCAGGCCTTGCAGGTGCGGCTGAGCTTGGCGTACTGCTCCTTGACTGCACCCACATCGCCACCGGCGGCCACCTTGCTCAGCTCGGTTGCTTCCTTGTTGAAGTTGCCGCCCAGTTCAGCAAACTTCTTCAGATCCTTGAACAACTCGGGCTTGGCGGTGGTGTCGTGCCAGCCCTTGCCGGCTTCCGTGCCAGGGGCGAACAGCGCGCCGAGGCCCGAACCCGCGATGGCGGCGATGGTGTTGGCGGCGCGCACCACCTCATCCTTGTTGTAGGTGCCGTCCAGGTTGGCCTTGATGCGGCCGGAGTTGAACGCCACCAGTTGGAAGGCCGATTGGCGGCTCTTGATCAGCACCTCGGGCTTGGGTGCTTGCTGGGCGACGGCACCGCCAGCGGCAACGGCCAGCACGGCCAGGGCCAGCGTCGAGGCCAGGAAGGAAGGGGGACGCAGTTTCATCGTGTTTCCTGTGGTTGAAGAAAGGGGACGGCAAGGACGGAATCGGTGCGCCCCGCTCAGGTGCGCAGGTGCTTGTTGAAGAACTCCACCGTGCGAGACCAGGCCAGCTTGGCCGATGCCTCGTCGTAGCGCGGTGTGGTGTCGTTGTTGAAGCCGTGCTGGGCTTTCGGGTAGATGTAGGCCTGGTAGGAGACGCCTGCCTTCTTCAGTGCGGCTTCGTACTTGGGCCAGCCCGCGTTGATGCGCTCGTCGTTCTCGGCGTAGTGCAGCAGCAGCGGGGCCTTGATGCGTGCGGCTTCTTCCTCGCTGGGTTGGCCGCCATAGAAGGGCACCGAGGCGTTCAGGTCGGGCAGCTGGGTGGCCAGGTAGTTGGAGATGCCGCCGCCATAGCAGAAGCCCACCACGCCCAGCTTGCCGTTGCCCTCAGGCAGTGCCTTGAGGTAGCCGGCAGAGGCGATGAAGTCGGCACGCGTCTTGACCTGGTCCAGCTTGGGGAACAGCTCACGGGCCTTGTCTTCATCGCCTGGGTAGCCGCCCAGCGGGAACAGGGCGTCGGGTGCGAAGGCGATGAAGTTGTCCAGCGCCAGGCGGCGGGCGATGTCCTCGATGTGCGGGTTCAGGCCGCGGTTCTCATGCACCACCAGCACGGTGGGGAGCTTGCCGCTGGCCTTGGCGGGCGACACCAGGTAGCCGCGCACCTTGCCATAGCCGTTTGGCGATGCGATCTCGACGTACTGGGCCTTGATGCGCGGATCGCCGGCCTGCACCTGCTGCGCATTCGCGAAATTGGGCGCCAGTTGCGAGAGCAGCAACTCGGCGCCCACGGCCCCGGCCGAGTACTTGGCCGCGGAGTTCAGGAAGCCGCGGCGGCCCAGCTGGCCGTGCACATACTGGTCGAAGAGCTTGAGCACTTCGGGGTGGAAATCATCGGCGGTCAGTCGTGTCGTCATGGCGTGCAACCTTGCTGAATGGATGTTTGAAGAGGTGGTATGCCTTACTTGGCACGGCCACCATAGCCGGAGGCGATCGTGGCGATCTTGTAGGCCGCGCCACGCCCCACCGCGTAGAGGGTTCTTTTGCCGGGGCCGGCGAAGGCGATGTTCTGGGGCGCCTTGGGCAGGGCGATGATGCCCAGCGGCTGGCCTTCCGGTGAGAAGACCTGGATGCCGACGGTCGAGGCCACGTACAGGCGGCCACGGGCGTCGACGGCCAGGCCGTCGGCACCACTGCTGGTAGTGCCCGTCTCGGTGGTGCGCCAGCCCTCGAGCTTGGCAAAGTTGCGCTTGGGCCCCACGGTGCCGTCATCGGCCAGGTCGTAGGCCAGCACGTACTCGCCGGCAGTGTTGGCCACGTAGAGCACCTTCTCGTCAGGGCTCAACTGAATGCCGTTGGGGCGTTCGATGTCGTTGGCCAGACGCTTGACGCTGCCGTCGTTGCCGATGCGGTAGACGGCAGGCTTGTTGGGCGCGGGCTGGTCGGCCTTGGCCACAGGCGCTGGTGTGGCCGAAGCGCCCGCCTGGGGCGGGCGTGGAGCCTGGGCACCAGAATCCGTGAAGTACACATGGCCCAGCTGGCTCACCACCAGGTCGTTGGGGCGGCCGAACGGCGCACCTTCGTAGCGCTCGACGAGGGTCTTGGCGCGCTCGGGCGGATAGATGATGCCCACGCGGGGCTGCTGCACCTGCACGGCGTACAGCTCGCCATGGGCGCCGAAGCCCAGGCCGTTGGCACCGTTGGTGTCACTCAAGAGAGTGGAGATGGTGCCATCGGGCGCGATGCGCGTGATGCGCGCAGCTTGCGTCTCTGTGAAGGCGAAGCTGCCGTCGGGCAGGGCGACGGGCCCTTCGGTGCCGCTGAAGCCTTCCTTGATCAGTTCGATGCGGGTGCCTGCGGCCACCACACCAGGGATACCGGCGGTGATGGTGGAGGGCAACGGGCTGGCTGCGGCCTGTACCTGTGCGAAGGCTGAGCCTGGCAGCCAGGCCAGGGCGCAGGCGGCCAGCAGGATGTTGAGCGGCCGATGGTGTCGTTGTTGAGTCATGGCGTCTCTTTCAGGGCAGGTTGGCGAAGTATTGGGAAAGCTCGGTGATTTCGGTCTCCGTCAGGGCCTTGGCGATGCGAACCATCGACCCATCGGGGCTGTCGACACGCCAGCCCTGGCGCCATTCGCCGAACTGGTTGATCAGGTATTGGTATTCCTGCCCGGCCAGCGATGGCACGACGAATCCCGGCAAGGACTGGCCCAGTGATTCGGCCCCGTGACAGCTGACGCAGGCGGGGATGCCGCGTGCCGGATCACCCTGGGTGACCAGGCGCACGGCCGCGGGTGTGCCAGGTGCGCCATTGCCTTTCACACGGGGCTGGCTGGCGAAGAAGGCGGCGATGTCGCGCAGGTCGTCGTCGGCCACGGCGCGGGCACCGATGGCCATGGCGTCGTTTTTTCGGGCACCGCTGCGGAAGTGTTCGACCTGCCGCACGATGTAGGCCGGGTGCTGGCCCGCCAAGCGTGCAAAGCGCGCTTCATGGGTGCCCTGGCCGTGGGTGCCATGGCACTCCACGCACCGCTCGGCATCGGCCTTGTCCTGGCCCGCCACGGCATCGCCTTTGAATGCGGCAGGCGCCTGGGCGGTGGCTGCGGGGGGCGGGGTCTTGGCCTTGCCCTTGGCGGCCTGAGACCAAGCCGGGCTGGTGCTCAGCGCACCCATCATCATGAATGCCCCCAAGACCATGAGCCCCGGCTTGCGCGTGGGGCTTGCACCGCGATTCGGCGGGCGGAGGGCAGGGTGATCATCGGCGCTTGAAAACGCAAACTGCTTCAAAGGCAAAGGCGTGCCTCGTCAGCGTTTGGCAGAGGCCAGCTTCTGGACCACGTCCAGGGCCTTGTCCACATTGGCCGCGGGGGCCAAGTCACCCACGGTGGCAGCGATGCGGCCGTCGGGGGTCACGATGAAGGTGGTGCGTTCGGCGAACGCGTGGTCGATGTCGGCGCCGCGCGTGTCCTTGCGGCCAGCCACGGCTTCACGGACCTTCAGGTCGAAGGCCTTGGCGATCTTGCCGTCGGCATCGGAAGCCACGGCGATCTTGCCGGCGCAGTACTGCGGGTCGGCCGAGAAATCATTCAGGCGAGCGATGTTGTCCAGCGACACGCCCACGATGGTCGCGCCCGCAGCGGCGAACTTGTCGTGGTTCACGGCGAAGGTGTGCGCCTGGATGTTGCAGCCACCCGTGAAGGCCGAGGGGTAGAAGTACACCACCACCGGGCCCTTGCGCAGGTTGTCCTTCAACGAGAAGGTGAACTCCTTGCCGGCAAGCGAGGCCTGGGTCTTGAACTCGGGGGCCTTGTCGCCTTCCTTCAGGGCGGCGGCAACGGGCAGGGCGGCTGCGAAAACAGCCGAGAAAGCGGCCGAGAAGAGGCTGGCGCGGATGATCTTGTTCATGGTTCGGTTTCTCTCCGAGGGATCTCAGGACTTCTTGTAGAAGGTGTGGCAGGCGCGGCAGGTTCGCGACAGGTTGGTGGCCGCATCCGTGGCGGCATCGAAGTTGCCCGACTCCACGTTCTTGATGATGGAGCCCGAGAGTTCGCGGCTCTTCTTCGACAGGTCGACCGCATCAGGGGCTTCGCCCTTCTCGACGAAGAACACCTCCACCTTGTGGAACAGGGTTTCCAGTTCCTTGGCGTCGGCCGTGCTGGCCTTGGCATCCTTGAGCGCGATGTTGGAGCTCAGGCTCTTGTTGAGGTCTTCGATGGCGAGCATCAGGTCGGGATCGAGTTCGGCCTGGGCCGATCTCACGGTGCCGGTGGCCACGGCCATGGCGGCCAGCAGAATGGCTGCAGTGCCCCTGGCGCCCAGAACGGCCCAGGCGCGTGAACGCTTGATCTTGTGCATGTCGTCGTCAGTCAGGCGGTGCCAGAGGCCCGCCTTGTCGGTGTCATCATCAATGGACTGCGCAGGTGCGGGAAGCCCGGCAGGCGTGCACCTGCCGGGCGATCCGGAACCCGGGAAGGCCCGGGTCCTGTTCGTCAGGCCAGGAGATCCTTGACCACCTTGCCGTACACCACCGTCGGGCGCTCGGAGCGGCCGTTGTTCAGGAAGGTGGTCTTCAGGTGGTCCAGGCCCATCAGGTGCAGCACGGTGGCCTGCAGGTCGTAGGTGTCCACGGCCTTGTCCTTGTCGGCGGTCTGCAGGCCGACCTCATCGGTTTCGCCGTAGGTGAAGCCAGCCTTGACGCCACCACCGGCCAGCCACTGGGTGTAGCCCCAGGGGTTGTGGTCACGGCCGTTGCCGCTCTGGCCGTAGGATGTGCGGCCGAACTCGGACGTCCACACCACCAGGGTGGTGTCCAGCAGACCGCGCGATTTCAGGTCGGCCAGCAGGCCGGCGATGGGCTTGTCCACCTGACGCGCCTTGGCGGCGTGGTTGACGGCCAGGTCATCGTGGGCGTCCCAGCTGGCGCGGTCGCCTTCCTTGACCGGGATGTCGCCCGTCACCACCTGGATGAAGCGCACACCGCGCTCGACCAGACGACGGGCACGCAGCAGGGTCTCGCCGTAGCGGCCGCTGATTTCGTCGCCAATGCCGTACAGGGCCTTGGTGGCGTCGGTTTCCTTGCTCAGGTCCACGGCGGCAGGTGCGGCCACCTGCATGCGGTCGGCCAGGTCGTAGGACTTGAGGCGGGCACGCAGTTCGGTGTCGCTGGGGTACTTGGAGGCGCCGATGTTGTTCAGGCGCTTGAGCAGGTCCAGCGAAGCGCGTTGCTGTTCCGCGGCGCGCACGTCCGGGCGGTCCAGGTACAGGATGGGCGAGTTGCCCGGGCGGAAGGCCACGCCCTGGTAGATGGCGGGCAGGAAGCCGGAGTTCCAGTTCTGCGAACCGGCGGTGGGCTCGCGCTCGCCGTCGTACAGCACCACGTAGGGCGGCAGGTCGGGGTTGGCCGTGCCCAGGGCATAGACCACCCAGGCGCCCAGTGAGGGGCGGCCCGGGCTCAGGTCACCGGTGTTGAGCTTGAGGATCGAGATGTCGTGGGTGGCGCCCACGGTCACGCTCGACTTGATGAAGGCCATCTTGTCGGCGTGCTCGCCCAGGTTGGGCAGCAGGTTCGAGAACCAGGCGCCGCTTTCACCGTATTGCTTCCAGGTGCGGTCCTTGGCCACGAACAACTTGCCCACGCCACCCTGGGTGCTGGTCTTGATGCCCTTGATGAAGGACTCGGGGATGTCCTGGCCGGCGAGCTTCTCGAGCGTTGGCTTGTAGTCGTACAGGTCCAGCGTGCTGGGAGCGCCGTTCTGGTGCAGCCAGATCACCGACTTCACCTTGGGGGTGAAGTGCGGTTGCTTGGGGGCCAGCGGGTCGATCAGCTCGGAGGCCATCGCCGACTGGAAGCCGCCCAGGCCCAGGCCACCCAGGGCGGTACCACCGGCGAACAGACTGGACTTGGCGAGGAAATCGCGGCGAGATTGGTGACTCATGGTCGTTGTTCCTTGTTGAATGTGTGTGTGTTCGTCGATGATCAGAAGCGGTAGGCGAAGTCGTTGGAGTTCGCCACGGTGTGCACCAGGTCCACGAAGGCTGCAGCGCGCACCGGGTCCAGCGCGATCGTCTGCTTGAGGCCTGTGGGCACGGCCACCGAATAGGTGCCTGTCTTGGTGGCTTCGGCCACCTTCTCGGCCACGATCTTTTCCTGTTGTGCCAGGAAAGCCTTGAGGGCCACCTTCTCGTCCTTGGTCGGCTTGCGGGCGAAGAGCACCTCATACAGACGGTCGAACTGGGCCGATGGATCCTTGCCGGCTTCATTGATCACGCGGCCGGCGAGGGCTTGCGACCAGCCGAAGACGATGTCGCTGTTGAACAGCGTCAGCGCTTGCAGAGGCGTGGTGGTCACATCGCGCTTCTGGTGAGGCTGCACGGTGTTGGCCGGGTCGAAGCTGACGGTCAGCGGGTAGGGCACCGAACGACGCACGAAGGTGTAGATGCTGCGGCGGTGAGCGTCTTCTGCCTTGGCGGGCTTTTGCCACAGGTTGCCTGCACCCAGGTTGTTGGGCACGGGCGGGAACACGGCGGGGCCACCGACCTTGTCCACCAGTTGGCCGGAGGCGTACAGCAGCGAATCACGGATTTCTTCAGCCTCCAGGCGCTTGCGCGGGAAGTAGGCCAGCAGCTTGTTGTCCGGATCGGCCTTGACCACCTCGGTGCGCTCGCTCGAGGCCTGGCGGTAGGCGCTGGACAGCATGATCTCGCGCTGCAGCTTCTTGACGCTCCAGCCTTCCTTCACGAAGCGGTCGGACAGGTAGTCGAGCAGCTCGGGATGGGTCGGCTTCTGGCCGGCGCGACCGAAGTCGGCCACGGTGCTGACGATGCCCTTTTCAAACAGCTGGGCCCACACGCGGTTCACGTAGACGCGGGCGGTCAGCGGGTTGTTCGGGCTGGTCAGCCAGTTGGCCAACGCCGTGCGGCGGCCCGATGACGTGGCGGTGGCCTCGATCTTCGGCGTGTCTCCGGTGGGGTTCCACAGCTTGGGCAGGCCAGGCTGTACTTCCTCGGTCGGGCGCTCATGGATGCCACCAAAGCGCAGGAAGGTGGGAGGGGCCTCTTTGCCGAGCTCGATGGCTGTGGTGATGTTCGTCGAGCTGATCTCTTGCGGGCGCAGCTTGTCGAACTGCTTGAGTTCGGCCTGGAGCTTCTCGTATTCCTTCCACTTCTCCACATTGGCGGCATCGTACTCAGGGCTGGCGGCGTCTTCGGCCGACAGCTTGAGGTACGCGACCTTGGAGGCGCGGTCCGGGGCCACGGTCTTGTGGCGCCAGTTCACCCACTTGTCCAGTGCGTTCCACTCTTCCTTGGGCTTGAAGAGCGAGTCTCGGCTGTCCGTCAGGTAGCGTTCCTTCTGGTACTTGATGGCCTTCTCGTCCAGGCCGGCCAGCAGTGCATCCTGCTTGTCGCGGATGTGCTTGGTGGCGGCGCGGTAGGCGGCCTGGGTCTTCTCCCAGGATTCATCGCCGGCTTCCTTGGTCTTGAGCTTGTAGCTCTCGTCGAAGGCGGTGTTGGCGAAGAAGGCCTGCAGCTGGAAGTACTCCTTCTGGCTGACGCGGTCGGCCTTGTGGTTGTGGCAACGCGCGCAACCGATCGTGGCGCCCAGCAGGGTCTCACCCACCAGGTCGGTCATGTCGGTCTCGATCTGGTACTTGCGTTGCACCAGGTCGCGCGAGTTGGCGTTGTCGGGGTAGCCGCCCAGGTAGCCTGTGGCAATGCGGGCTTCCTGGCTTTCGGGCCACAGCTCATCACCGGCCACCTGCTCCTTGATGAAGCGGTCGAACGGCTTGTCGCTGTTGAAGGCGTTGATCACGTAGTCGCGATAGCGCCAGTTGTTCGGGCGGTTGTTGTCGTTCTGGAAGCCGGAGCTGTCGGCATAGCGGGCCAGGTCCAGCCAGCGGCGTGCCTGGCGCTCGCCGAAGTGGTGGGACGACAGCAGGCGGTCGACCAGCTTCTCGTAGGCGTTGGGCGACTTGTCGTTGACGAAGGCCTGGGTTTCTTCCGGCGTGGGCAGGATGCCCCAGGCATCGAGCGTGACGCGGCGAACGTAGGTGGCGCGGTCGGCATCGCCCGAGGGCTTGATGCCGGCGGTTTCCAGCTTGGCCAGCACGAAGGCGTCGATGGGCGAACGCACCCAGGCCTTCTGCTTGACGGCGGGCACCTCAGGGGCCTTGATCACCTGGTAGGGCGACCAGGCCTTGGCGGGGGCTGCAGCTTTGGCATCTGCGGTGGCTGCTGGCTTGGCGGTGGCCGCCGGGGCCTTGTCGGTGGCCGCGAAGGCGGAGGCCGCCGTCAGGCTCACGAGGATGGCGAGATATCGCGCGTTGTTCTTCATGGACGGACCCTCAGGACGTGGAACGATGTTTTCATCGGGCGTGGTTGGTTGGGCAAAAGACAAATGAAAGGTCATATTCGAACCAGCCTCAATCAGCAACTATCGCGCCAGACGCCTTATTTATTTACTTATGTTTGCGCATATGCGTATGCGCTGGTTGAGTGTTTGAAAGAACGCATGTTTGAGGTCGTTTGTGCTGGATATTCAACATATTCGAGGTGCATTTGTTGCGGCGTCAGCAGTCGATGGCTCACGGGCTTCGGTGTGCACTTGTCCCATCTGGGCAAGCCGCCAGAGGGGTCTTCCTTCTGTGCTTGCGTGGCTTGAGTTGCACAACGCGCAGTTGTTGAATAATCAACAGGATTTCATGACATGCGATTGATTTGTCAGCACAGTCAGCTGCTGCAAAAGCCGCACATGGCAGATCGACGTAAAAAAGGCCCGGCACAGCCGGGCCACGGGCGGCGCGATAATCGCGCCGCCAGTTTCATGCGGAAAGATCAGAGCTTCCCGGAGATTTGAATGCCGAACCAACGGGGCTCACCAGGCGTGTAGCTGTTCCAGGTCTGCACTTGTGGTGTGTCGTCGTTGAACAGGTTCTTGACGATCAGGCTGACGTCGAACCCGTTGTCACGGCGGCCCAGGCCGATGGAGAAGTCTGTCTTCCAGTTGGATGGAATCCAGGCGTAGGTCGACAACGCCGCATCGCTGTTGAACTTGCTGCTGTAGGCGGTGTTGAAGCTGGTATGGAATGTCTTGTCGCCAAATACCGGGCGCCTGTAATCTGCGCCGACATTGAAGGTGTATTTGGCTGCGCCTGTCAGAGCCTGACCAGACAGATCGGTGAACTTGACGCTGGCGTTGTTGTTCTCAGCCGGCTGCGGTGAGGTTGCAAACTCCTTGAACTTGGCGTCCGTGTAAGCACCAGCGAAGCGCAGTGTGATGTTCTTGAAACCTGTGTAAGAACCATCGATCTCCAGGCCTTTGACCTCTACCTTGGGCGCGTTGCCGGTGTAGTTGACCGTGCTGTTCGATGCCTGATCGATCTCCGTCACGGGCTGCTGGTAGTCCTTCACGTTGGTGAAGAACAGGGCCGTGTTGACGAACAGGCTCTTGTTCAGGAAAGCCGACTTCAACCCCACTTCATAGGAGGTGACCTTCTCTGGCTTGGCCACGAAGGACTTGCCATCGACGATCTGAACTGCTCCACCCTTCTCGCCATACTGCAGGCTGGCGTAGGTGGTGTTGTCTTCATTGATCTTGTAGGTCGGGCTGATGACGAAGTTGGGCTGTGTCTTGCGGAAGCCCTCTGCTTTGACCAGCGCCCACAGCTTGCCCAACTGGTCCGAGCGTATGGCTTTGGCTGCGGCGATCTGCAGCTTCTGCGGCTGGGTCAGGCTGTTGTACGCAGCGCCCGGCGTGCTTGTGATGGTTGCGCCGAAGTACCTGTTGGCTACCGTGTCGGCCAGGCTCAACTGCTCTGCGGTGTTCGCGCTTGTCAGCTGACCGCCGGTGGTGGTGTTGACGACTTTGGTCTTGCTGTCGGCGAACACGACTGTGTCAAAACCGCCAAGGACGAACCCATTGACTCCGCTGACGGGATTGAGACCAACCCCCGCACCATCGGCGGCGATGTAGTTCGAGCCTGAGTTCTGGCGATTCTCGTGGGTGAAGCGCAGGCCAGTCGTGAGGGTGGTCTGCTCGGTGAGGTGCCAGTCGGCTTGGCCATAGATGCCAATGCTCTTGTTCTTCACTGATTGCGTGCTGGCCTTGTTCAGGCCCTTGAGCGAATTGACCATCAGAAGCCGGCCTGCGGCATCGGCGTTGAGGACTGCATACTGTTCGTTGTTGGCGAACCAGGCGCCGGCATCGGTGCCCCAGCCCGCGTTCCATCCGCCATCCTTGCCGAAGTCCACGGAGTTCGCGAACCACAGGGCGCCAACCTGGTAGTCGACGAAGCCGCCTGGTTTGGAGCTCAGTCGGATCTCCTGGCTGCGTTGGCGGTATGCGTCGTTCTTGCCTCCGCCATTGAGTTGAACGTCGAAGGGCGTGGCATCGCTGTCGTTGCGAGCGTGGAAGTGGTAGTCGCGGTAAGCGGTGATCGAGGTCAGGTCATGGCTGCCCAGATTCCACTTCAACTCCAGTGAGGCCCCGTTGGTGGATGTTTGCAGCGCGCGCTGGTTGTCGTTGTTCGGATAGAGATTGCCCAGGTAGTCGGTGTCGTACCGGTAGCTGCTCTGGTTGGTGAACCAGTCACGACCGAGCTTTCCTTGGACATCCAGTGCCGTGTTGCCAGTGGTGGCGCCATTGCGGTATTGGCTGGGCACCTGCTGCTTGACCGTCAGGCCGTTGTAGTACTCACCGGACTTGGGCTGGATTTCAATGCTTGCCCGCGCGCTGAAATCGGGGCTGGGTGTCAGCAGGAACTGCACTCGGCCGGCCACGCGGTCCCGGTTGAAGTAGGTTTCATCGTGGTTGTAGGCATTGGCGTAGGGGCCAGCGCCCTTGTTCACTGTCACAGCGCCACGGAAGGCGAGCAGGTCATCAATCACCGGGCCGCCGCCGGCAAACTGGGCGATCACGGTGTTGCGTTGCCCCAGTGTCAACGACCAGTTGGCATCGGGGGTGAAGCTGGGCTTGCGCGTGGTGACGTTGATCACGCCCATGGTGGTGTTCTTGCCCAGCAGCGTGCCTTGCGGCCCGCGCGCCACTTCCACCGATTCAACGTCGTAGAAATCGAAGCTGCCCAGCGGGGCATAGGCATAGCTCACGCCATCCAGGATCATGCCCACGCTGGCGTCCTGGGCCTCCACCTGGCTGACCTTGCCAACGCCGCGGATGGACAGGCTGTAGGTGCGTGAGTTGCCCGTGTTGCGAACCACGTTGGCGGCACGCTTGGTGATGGCGCCGATGTCCAGTGCCAGTTCGCGCTCGAGCTCTCGACCGCCGATCACGGAGACGGACAAAGGCACATCCTGTACGCGCTCGATGCGGTTGCGGCTTCGAACCACCACGGTTTCAAGCTGCTGTTCCTGCTGACCAGATGCCGCGGTGCCTGCGGCATCTGCCTGTGCAGCAGGAGCGGGGGTTGGGGTATCAGCTGCCGGCGTCGGAGGCACGGCAGTGGGAGCGCCTTGAGCCGCGGCCAGCGCCTGCTTCAGCCGTGTGATCTCGGCCTGCAGATCGGCCACCGAGGGCTCGGCATTCTGGGCATGGGCGGGGCCCAGCGCCATGAACGCGATCATGGTGGCCAAGGCTGCGATGGGCGAGCGTCGGAAGGGGGCCTGCGAGGCAGGGCGGAGGGCCGGCGCGTGATGAGGGCTCACTGAAAGATACTCCTGTTGAAGAGATGGACCTTGTTTTCGTGGGCGCCTTAACAGCACTTAACATGCCATTGAGCATGCGCGAATCACATAAGCAATCAAGCGTCTGACATAACTCCTGCTCTCAAGGGGGCGCCATTGGTCGGTCGCGCATCGGAGGGTGTCATGTGGCGGTTCCTTGCTGTCTGGCCGCGGCCACTTCGCGAAAGACCAGGCCGTCGTTTCGTCGCCATCATGTTGCTGTGGCAGCAGCAGCCATGCGCGATGTGCTGCACGAGCAACAGCGACAGGAGTCCGATGAACACGGCTTCTCCAGGCGATGGCCTTCAAAATGCCTGGCTCGATAGTTGCTCGAATGGGCTCACTCAAGACATCGATCCGATGCTTTCGAGACGCTGACTCATCGACACATCGAACGCCTGTCCAGGCGAAGGTACATGCACATGAACAAAAGCAAGACACTGCTGCTGGCCACCATGCTGGCCTTTGGCACCACCACTGCCTACGCGCAGACCGCCGCATCCACCAATGCGCCCACTGCACAGGCCTGGAAGTACAAGGCCAAGCGTCTTGAGCGCGCCGAGGTCGATGCCTTGCTGGCACAGCCAGACAAGCTGTTGGTGATCGACCTTCGTCGTCCCGACGAGCTGATCAAGTACGGCAGCTTCCCCGTCTTCATCAGCGTGCAGAACAAGGAACTCGAAAAGCACATTGCCTACCTGCCGCGGGACCGCAAGATCCTGACCGTGTCCAACCATGCGGGGCGTGCCGGTGCCGCTGCCGACCTGCTGACCAGCAAGGGTTTCGACGTGGCCGGTGCCACCGGGTCTGAAGACTATGAGAAGCAGGGGGGCACGGCGGTGACGCACATCACGGCGCCGACCCAGTCCGCAGCTCGCTGACAGACAAAGGTCTGCCTTCTTCCACATGGACGGAATCCATCATGAAGCCTCAAGAAGTCATTGAGCATCTTGACGATTCGGCGCTGGTCCTGGACCGGGCGCCCGTCGAGACGGGCGCGCTCATCCGCATTCATCTGTGGGACCTGCCGACACGCGTCTTCCACTGGTCCCTGGTCTTGTCTGTCTCCGTGGCCATCGTGACGGGCAAGCTGGGTGGAGAGTGGATGGAGCTGCATGGCAAGGCTGGCCTGCTCATCGTCGGCCTCGTGACGTTCAGATTGGCCTGGGGTTTTCTGGGTTCGCGTTATGCACGTTTCCTGACGTTCCTGCCCACGCCAGGGGTAATCCTGAACTACCTCAAAGGGCAGTGGCAGGGGGCGGGCCACAATCCCCTGGGGGCCTTGTCCGTGTTGGGCTTGCTGACCTTGCTGGCCGCCCAGGCCATCACCGGGCTGCTGGGCAACGACAGCAACGCCTTCTTCGGCCCCTTGTTCTCATTGGTGGATGAGGAGGTGTCCAACAAGGCGACGGGCTGGCACCACCAGTTGTCCAACCTGCTGCTGGTGCTGATCGGCCTTCACTTGGCGGCCATTGCCTTTTACGTGGTGTTCAAGCGCGACAACCTGGTCAAGCCCATGGTGACCGGTTGGAAAGAGGTGCCCCATGGCAACAAGTCTGCGGGCGGCGCGCGCCCCATTTCGCTGATCGTGTCGTTGTTGGCGGCCGGGCTGGCTGTGTACGCGGCCAATGGCGCCTTCATACACAAGGAGCCTGCACCTGCGGTAGAGCAGGTGCCCGCAGCAGTCCAGCAGGCGCCGTCCTGGTGATGAGATTCTGGAGGAGGGGAGCGCCAGCCGGTGGCGATGATGACAAGCGGCATGAGACCTCTTGCGGCGCCACCGGTAGGCACCCTGCGTGGAAAGACAACCGCTTTGAGAGATGCGCTGTCTCAGCAGGCGAATGTGCTGTCCACCGGGGTAGAAGCATCGGCATCGTTGCGGCCATGCGTCGGCTGACGCTTGGGCAGGATGTCGAGACGCATCAGGTGCGATCGAAGGATGTTGCGCGAAATGCCCAGCAGCCTGGCGGTGCGGACCTGATTGCGTTCGCAGAACTCGTAAGCCGTATTGACCAGCAGGGTTTCGACATGCTCGAAAAGATCAGGCGTGGCCTGGTCGATCAGGCGATGCAGCACATCCTCCAGGCTGATCTCGTGATTTGCGAAGGCCGATCCTGGCATCGGTGATCCCTGCAGGTTGCTTGAGGATTGATGTGTCGTGGGCTGTGGTGCTCCCGGCGACGACACCACCGGAAACTTCAGATCACGTTGCCGGATGATGCCGTCGTCGCCCACGATCAGGGCGTAGTGGATGACGTTCTCAAGCTCTCGGATGTTGCCTGGCCATGGGTAGCACAACAAGGCCTGTCGTGCATCGTCGGCCAAGGTGGCTGTGGGCAGGTGCAGCTTGCTGCTGTAAAGGCTGATGAAGTGGGCGGCCAGAGGCAGGATGTCGCCAGGACGATCGCGCAGTGGTGGCAGATCCACCGTTGCCACGTTCAGGCGGTACCAGAGATCGCGTCGAAAATGCCCAGCCTCTACAGCCTGCGTGAGATCCACGTTGGTGGCGGCCACCAGTCGCACATCGATGTCGATGGGGGTGCGGGAGCCGACACGCACCACCTGTTTTTCCTGCAGTACGCGCAACAGCTTGACTTGCTGGGACATCGGCAGATCGCCGATCTCGTCAAGGAACAGGGTGCCACCATGTGCAGCTTCGAACCAGCCGGATCGTGCCCGCACCGCCCCTGTGAATGCGCCAGCCTCATACCCGAACAGCTCTGATTCGATCAGTGTTTCATTGAAGGCCCCGCAGTTGACAGCCACGAAGGGCCCTTTGCGCGTGCTGTGTTCGTGAAGGTGCCGGGCAATCAACTCCTTGCCGGTGCCGGTTTCACCAATGATGAGCAAGGCCGCTTCGGTCGGGGCAACACGCTCGACGGTGTCGAGCAGGCGTGCGGATTTGGGATCTTCGAACACCAGCGCGCGAGCGCGCACCGACAGCGGATGGGCCTGTGGATCCGGGAATGTGAGGAGCTTGTTCACGTTGCACTCAGGCTGGGGCTTTGGTGGGCGCCAAGTCTAGGCAGCCGGCCTTCCCAATCCAAGGAAGGTTTTTGCGTCGTGATATGCGGGTGGCGTCTTTGAACTGAAGCTGAACGTTTTGTTCTCAGCAACTCTGTTCGTTTTTGACCAGAGGTGTGGCTTATCCATCGGCTTTTTATGCGGCCTGCGGATATGCAAAGCCCGATTTGTTCGTTGCTGGGCAGAAGGGCCGATCCTAGGATCCGGGCTCTCCTTCATACATCGCTGGACAACTCGCATCACCATGAACAACCGCTCTCATTCGCGTCGCCTTTTCAATGCCGTCGCGCTCGGCACCGTGGCCCTTGCGGCCCTTGGCGCCGTCGTTCCCTCGATCGCTGCGGCCAAGGACGTCACGCTGCTGAACGTGTCGTACGACCCGACGCGCGAGCTCTACCAAGAGTACAACGCGGCGTTCAGCAAGTACTGGAAGGCCAAGACGGGCGACAACGTCACCGTGAAGGCATCGCACGGCGGTTCGGGCAAGCAGGCGCGCTCGGTGATCGACGGCATCGACGCCGACGTGGTCACGCTGGCCCTGGCCTATGACATCGACGAGATCGCCGAGAAGGCCAAGCAACTGAGCCCTGACTGGCAGAAGAAGCTCACGCACAACAGCTCGCCGTACACCTCGACCTACATCTTCCTGGTGCGCAAGGGCAACCCCAAGGGCATCAAGAACTGGGACGACCTGGTCAAGCC
>NZ_RSED01000015.1 GCF_003933735.1 Aquabacterium soli
GGGCGCCGAGACCGTCAAGCTCACAGCCAACACGGCGCAGAACACCACGCCAGCAGCGGGCACCGGCACGATCAATGACGGCAATGGCCTTCCCAGCCTGAGCATCAACGACGTCGAAGTGAACGAAGCGGCCGGCACGGCCACCTTCACGGTGACCCTGAGCGGCCCGAGCAGCACCCAGGTGACGGTGAACTACGGCACGCAGGATGGTTCGGCCAAGGCCGGCCAGGACTACACGGCCAACAGCGGCACGCTGACCTTCGCCCCGGGCGAGACCAGCAAGACCATCACGGTCGCGATCACCAACGACAACATCTACGAAGGCATCGAGCAGTACCAGGTGGTGCTGAGCAATGCCAGTGCCAACGCGCAGATCGGTGACGGCACCGGCGTCGGTGGCATCAACGACCAGGGCGGTCCGACCACGCCGCCCCCCGGCCCGAACGTGCCGCCGACCACACCGGACGATGACCGCCCGGTGGTCAGCAGCGTGAGCAGCCCGAGCGCCACGGAAGGCAGCCCGCTGGACTTCACGGTGACGCTGAGCAAGCAGAGCACGACAGCCACGAGCGTGACGCTCAAGCTGACGGGCGAGACGGCCACGCTGGGCACGGACACCGGCACGGTGCGCGTGTCCACCGACGGTGGTGCGACCTACCAGACCGTGACGGTGGCGGCCGATGGCAGCTTCACCGTGAGCGTGCCGGCCAACGCGCCGACCAACGCCCTGCACGTGCAGGTGCCCACGGTGGCGGACAACCTCAGCGAGGGCGCCGAGACCGTCAAGCTCACAGCCAACACGGCGCAGAACACCACGCCAGCAGCGGGCACCGGCACGATCAATGACGGCAATGGCCTTCCCAGCCTGAGCATCAACGACGTCGAAGTGAACGAAGCGGCCGGCACGGCCACCTTCACGGTGACCCTGAGCGGCCCGAGCAGCACCCAGGTGACGGTGAACTACGGCACGCAGGATGGTTCGGCCAAGGCCGGCCAGGACTACACGGCCAACAGCGGCACGCTGACCTTCGCCCCGGGCGAGACCAGCAAGACCATCACGGTCGCGATCACCAACGACAACATCTACGAAGGCATCGAGCAGTACCAGGTGGTGCTGAGCAATGCCAGTGCCAACGCGCAGATCGGTGACGGCACCGGCGTCGGTGGCATCAACGACCAGGGCGGTCCGACCACGCCGCCCCCCGGCCCGAACGTGCCGCCGACCACACCGGACGATGACCGCCCAACGGTGGCCAGCATCACCAGCCCTTCGGTGACGGAAGGCCAGCCGCTCGGTTTCGTCGTGAAGTTGAGCAACCAGTTCGACACGGCCGTTTCCGTCAAGCTGACGCTGACGGGCGGCACGGGAGCGCAGGGCAAGGCCACGATCGGCGTGGACACCGGCACCGTCGAATACTCCGTCGATGGCGGTGTGACCTATTCGCAGGCTGTGATCGCTGCTGATGGCTCGTTCACTGTGGTAGTTCCCGCCGGCACCAATGGCACCCGCGTGGACAGCATCCTGGTGCGCGTCCCTACGGTGGACGATGTGCTGCCCGAAGGTGCCGAGACGCTGACCCTGTCGGGTCAGACAACACGGGATGCGTCAGAAGGCCGGCCTGTGGTGGCAGGCACGGGCACCATCGTCGACAACGATGCCCCGCCCGCCGTCGATCTGGATGCCGACAACTCGTCCGGCATCCCTGGCAACGGCTACCAGACGACCTACACCGAGAACGGCACTCCGATCGCCATCGCCGACCTCGACATCCGCATCACCGATGTGGACAGCACGGTCTTGCGCGGTGCCACCATCAAGCTCACCAATGCGCAAACGGGTGACACGTTCGCCGTGGTCGGCACCCTGCCTTCCGGCATCTCGGCCAGCGTGTCCAACGGCACCATCACCTTGACGGGGGCTGCCTCTCTGGCTGACTACCAGACGGCCATCCGTCAGATCGGCTTTGCCAACACCACCGACACACCCGCCACGGTCGACCGCGTCATCACGGTCACGGTCAATGACGGGACTTCCGACAGCGCCGTTGCCACGACCACCATCAAGGTGATCGCCGTGAACGATCCACCGGAAGTGACGGACACGCCGACGAATCCGGGCGGCCCGGGTACCTCGTTCGATCCGAACACGGGCAACTACAGCCACACCACGCCCGAAGACACCCCGGTCAGCGGCCAGGTCAAGGCCACGGACAAGGATGGTGACGCACTGACCTTCACGAAGGGCAGCGACCCGGCGCATGGCACCGTCACCGTGAACCCGGACGGCACCTGGACCTACACGCCCAACCCTGATTACAACGGCGGCGACAGCTTCAAGGTGGTGGTCAGTGACGGCAAGGGCGGCACGGACACCTCCATCGTCAACATCGGCGTCACGCCGGTCAACGACGCGCCCGTGCTGGTGGCCCAAACCGCCGCCGTGTCGGAGGAAGGTCTGGCTGGTGGCTTGGCCGACAACACCGGCGCGCCCTCGGACACGACCAATGCGAGCACCGTCTCGGGCACGATCGCGGCGTCCGATCCTGATGGCGCCACACCATCGAACTGGACGCTGGAAGCGCCCACCACGGTCCTCACCTCGGGCGGTGCGGCCGTGACCTGGACGGGCAATGGCACCCAGACGCTCACCGCCACGGCGGGCGGTGTCACCGTGGGCACGCTGACCATCAACAACAGCGGCGGCTACACCTTCACGCTCAAGGCACCGCTGGATCACCCTGTGGCCAACGCCGAGGACGTGCTGCCGCTGAACTTCACGGTGCGTGCCAGCGATGGTCAGTTGACGAGTTCGACCACGCTGACCATCAACGTGGAAGACGACGCGCCCAGCGCCGCAGTGCCGCAAACTCGCGACACGTCGGGCATCGACTCCAACATCATGGTGATCCTGGACATGTCGACGTCCATGAACACGCTCGATGGTGTCAATGGCACGACTCGCCTGGCCAGCGCCATCGCATCCATCAACAGCCTGCTCGACAAGTACGATGCGCTGGGCGACGTGCGCGTGCGCCTGGTGACCTTCGGTACCAACGCACAGGCCCGCGGCGATGTCTGGACCACGGTGGCCGAAGCGCGCAGCATCCTGGCGAGCCTGGGCACGACCGCGCCGACCAACCAGGGCACCAACTACGACGAAGCGCTGGGCGATGCCATCACGGCCTTTGCCAGCGCTGGCAAGCTGTCATCTGCCCAGAACGTGTCCTACTTCATCTCCGATGGCGCACCGACGTTCGGCTCTGGCACCGAGAGTCAGCTCACCCCCACGGGGCAGAGCCCTGGTACGCCTGCCACCAATGGCTCCGGCAGCAACCAGGACGGCGGCGACACCGGCATCCAGGCCAACGAAGAGTTTCTCTGGAAGAACTTCCTTACCGCCAACCAGATCGACAGCTTTGCGCTGGGCGTGGGCGGCGTGACGGCAACGCAGCGCACCTTCCTGGACCCGATCGCCTTTGATGGCCGGGCCGTGGCCGAGCGCAATGGTGTCGTGGTCAGCGCGTTCTCGCAGCTCGATGGCGTGTTGGCAACCACGATTCCTGCGTCGATCAACGGCAACCTGCTGTCCGGCAGCTTCCTGGGCAACGGCAGCGTGGGCGCCGATGCGCCGGCGTATGTGAAGTCGCTGACGGTCAATGGCATCACCTACACCTACAACCCGGCCGATGGGGGCTCGATCACGGTGACAGGCGGCGTCAGTGCCGGCGTGTTCGACACCACCACCGATACATTGACGATCACCACCAAGCTGGCCGATGGCTCGACAGGCGGCAAGTTCATCGTCGACATGGATGGCGGCGACTACCGCTACGAGGTGCCGCCGGTGGTGCCGGCCGGTGGTGCCAGCGAGGTCCTGAACTTCGTGATCACCGACCGTGATGGCGACACGACGGGCTCGGCCCTGACCGTCAACGTCAGCAAGCCGACCGTGACCAACGGCACGGCGGGTGCGGACACGCTGAACGGCGGTTCCGGCATCGACTTCATCACCGGCGGCGAGGGCAACGACACCATCAATGGCGGTGCGGGCGACGACAAGCTGTACGGCAACAATGGCAGTGACATCCTGAATGGCGGCGCCGGCAATGACGTGCTGCACGGTGGGGCTGGCAACGACACCCTCAATGGTGGCGATGGCAATGACCTGCTCATCGGCGGTGCCGGCAACGACACGTTGACGGGCGGCCTGGGTTCGGATGTGTTCCAGTGGACACTGGCCGATCCGGGCACCAACGCTGCTACCCGGGCCACCGATACCGTCAAGGACTTCAACGTGGCGGCGGCTTCGGCCGGTGGCGATGTGCTGGATCTGCGTGACCTGCTCACCGGTGAGAACACCACGGGTGGTGCGGGCAACCTGCAGAACTTCCTGGACTTCGACACCAGCACCGGCAATACCGTGATCCGCATCAGCCCGACAGGCGCTTTCAGCAACGGCACCTACGCGGCCGCCAGCGACCATCAGCAGATCGTGCTGGAGGGGGTGAACATTCGCACCGGGCTGGGCTTGGCCGCCAATGCCACGGATGCGCAGATCATCACCAAGCTGATCCAGGACGGGAAGTTGCTCGTCGACAACTGAGGCCTCACGACTTGACTTGAAAGCCCGCCTTGATGGCGGGCTTTTTTCTGCCAATTTTCCAATATGCGAAAAATAGAAGGCGTTCCCTCTGAATGAGGGTGGGACAAAGCGTGTGGGGAGGAGAGCCCTCAACTGAGCAGCAAAGTGATCAGATGCCGAGAAACGTGCAAACCGTCACATTTGCAGAGGAGCCTTATCCGGATAGCTGAACATGGCTTCGTGATTTACCGCACTCAGCGGTGCGGTTTTTGGCTGGTTTGGCGCAGTGCGATCGGATTACATTGCAGTCAGTTGTATTAGCCCTCTGGAGTCGCCCATGCCTTTGCTCGCCAAATCCCAATCCGGGACCGTGACCGCACTTTGGGGCACAGCGTTCCTGCAGTTGCCGGATGGCACGCTCAAGCCGATCAAAGTGGGGGACCACCTGAACTGGGGCGAGCAGATCCTGACGTCTCAGGACGGCATCGTCCAGATCACCCGCCCCGACGGTCAGATGGCTGAGTTGCGGGCTGATGCGCTGGCGCCTTCCGATCTGGACCGGGACATCGCCGGGCTGGAAGACGGAGAGATCGACTTTGCAACCGCGGCTGGCCTGACCGGCGGCGGCGAGGGTGGGCTGACTCCCGGCCTGCGCGTGGACCGCGTCAGCGAGTCCGTGACCCCTCTGAATTTCGCTTTCGATACGGCCGGCCTTGGCCCGGGCGCACCGCTGGCGGGCGTCGAGCAACCGTTCATTGCCGACCAGGTGCCGGCGGTGACGTTGCCCACCTTGTCCGTGGGCAATGCCAGCACCATCGAGGGTGGCAATGCAGTGTTCACTGTGTCCTTGAGTGCGCCCTCCAGCACGTCGCAGACCTACGACCTGGCGCTGAGCGATGGCACGGCCGCGCAGGGCCAGGATTACGCAAACACCATCGAGGTGTCCTTCGACAATGGCGTGACCTGGGCGGCCGTGGTCAATGGACAGGTGGTGCTGCCAGCGGGCCAGACCGGTTTCCTGGCACGTGTGCCCACGCTCGACGACAACCTCACCGAAGCCACCGAGACCTTCACGCTGACCGTGTCCGGCGCGGGCACGGTCAATGGCAGCGCTGCAGGCATCGGTTCCATCGTGGACAACGATGCCCCGCCGGTGCTGGATCTGGATACCAACGACTCCAGTGGCACCACGGGCAGCGGCTACCAGACCCGCTACACCGAGAACGGGGAGCCCGTGCGCCTGGCCGATGCCGACGTGAGCATCACGGATGCGGACAGCGCCATCTTGAAAGGCGCCACCATCACGCTGACCAATGCGCAGGCCGGTGACGTGCTCAGTGTGCTGGGCACTTTGCCCTCGGGCATCACGGCTGCCGTCAATGGTTCAATCATCACCTTGACGGGCGATGCCAGTCTGGCCGCCTACCAGGCCGCCTTGCGAGAGATCGGGTTCTCAAGCACCGGCGACAATCCGTCCACGGCGGCCCGCAGTGTCGAGATCACCGTGACCGATGGCGGGCAGATCAGCAACACGGCCGTGACCACCATCGAGGTGGTCGGGGTGAACGATGCCCCCACCGTGTCGGCCACCTCTGGCACCGTCTCTGAAGAGGGCCTGCCCGGCGGGGCCACCGATCCCAATGCGCCGTCGCCCGAATCGGCTGTGTTCAGCGGCAAGATCGACGTGTCTGATCCTGACGGAGATGCCACCACGATCACCCTGACCGGCCCTGGCGGCATCTATGGCAGCAACGGCAGCGAAGTGATCTGGACCAGCGATGGCAAGGGCGGCTTGATCGGCACCGCTGGCTCGACCCCCGTGGCCACGCTGACCATCGATGCCGCCGGCAACTACACTTTTGAGCTGAAGGGCCCGTTGAAGCACAGCGCGCAGGGCGAGGACACGCTGGACCTCACGTTCGGCGTCAGCGTCAGCGATGGGCAAGGCGGCACGGGCACCACATCGTTCACCGTCACGGTGCAGGATGATTCACCGGCCACACTGCTTCCCGTCACCGACACGGTGCAGGTGCTGGACACCAACGTGCTGATTGTGTTGGACGTGTCAGGCTCGATGAACAACCAAAGCGGCATTGGCGACCTGAGCAGCCTGCAGGCTGCCATCCAGTCGATCAACGCGTTGCTGGAGAGTTACGACCAGTTCGGCAATGTCTCCGTGCGTCTGGTCACCTTCTCGGATACCGTGCAGGCCCTGGGAACAACCTGGGTCAGCATTGCGGAGGCCAAGACGCTGCTGGCCAACATCTCGGCCATTGGCAGCACCAACTATGACTACGGCCTGTCGGCCGCAGAGGATGCGTTCGCCAGCGACGGCAAGATCAGCGGTGCGCAGAACGTGTCCTACTTTTTCTCCGATGGGGACCCGACCCTGTCCGATGCCAACCCGAAGGGGACGGCGTTCGGTGGCAACAACGATGGCAACGTCACCAACCCGGAGTTGGGTGACGGCATCGATGCCTTGGAAGAGGCCGCCTGGCAAGCCTTCCTGGACGCCAACCGGATCACCTCCTATGTGGTGGGCCTGGGGGCCAGCGTCAACCAGAGCAACCTGAACCCGATCGCCTACGATGGTCAATCGTCGTCCGATCTGGACGCCACGGTGGTGACCGATCTGGCACAGCTTGGCTCGGTGCTGGCCGGGACGGTGAAGCAGACCACCAGCGGCTCCTTGTCCGATGGGCAACTGCTCGGGGCCGATGGCTTTGGTCACATGCAGAGCATCACGGTCGATGGCGTCTCGTACACCTACGATGCGGCCAACCCGGTGGTGTCCATCACAACGGCGCTGGGCCAGTCGCTCACGGTCAATTTCGATACCGGAGCCTATACCTACTCCGTGCGTGAAGCCCTCGGCAGCAGTGCCACCGAGAACTTCAGCTATACCCTGGTCGACAGGGATGGGGACAGCGCATCGTCCACGTTGACCATCGAGGTGCAGCGCACCGTGGTGGCCGAGGGGACGGCCTCTGCCGACACCTTGACCGGGCAACTGGCAGATGCCAACGTCATTCTGGGTCGGGGTGGGAACGACATCATCATTGGTGGTGCGGTTGGTGACCAACTGTTCGGCAATGAGGGCAATGATGTGCTGCGGGGGCTGGGCGGCGATGACTTCCTGCACGGTGGTGCGGGCAACGACACGCTGGTGGGCGGCGTGGGCAGCGACACCCTGGTGGGGGGGCTCGGCTCCGACGTGTTCCGTTGGGACCTGGGCGATGCCGGCACGGGTGTTGCACAGCGCCCTGTCGACACCATCAAGGACTTCGACGTGGCAGCGCCCGCCGCGGGCGGTGATGTGCTGGACCTGCGCGATCTGCTGGAGGGCGAGAACACCGGCAACCTGTCCAACTACCTGAACTTCGAGACCAGCGGTTCGAGCACCGTGATCCGGGTGAGCACCACCGGCGGCTTTGCCAATGGCACTTACGCCTCAGGTGCCGACAACCAGCAGATCGTGCTGGAGGGCGTGAACCTGCGAAGCGGTCTGGGCCTGGCGGCGGACGCCAGCGGCGCACAGATCATCGGCAAGCTGATCGAGAACGGCAAGCTGCTGGTGGACAACGGCTGAGGCCTGGGCCGCGGACTGCGGTGTGCTCAGTCGAGCTGCTCCAGGCGAGCCTGCAGACGCCTCTTCACCCCGGGCCATTCGTCTTCGATGAGGCTGAAGCGCACGGAGTTGCGCTTGTGCCCATCGGGCATGATGCGCTCATGACGCAGGATGCCTTCCTGCTGCGCGCCCAGGCGCAGGATCGCGGCGCGGGATGCGGCATTGCGCTCATCGGTCTGCAACTGCACACGTATGCAGCCCATGCTGTCGAATGCTTCCCCCAGCATCAGCAGCTTGGCTTCTGTGTTGGCGAAGCTGCGCTGCCACGAGCGGGCCAGCCAGGTGTGTCCGATCTCCAGCTTGCGATTGTCCCGGTCGATCTTCCAGAACCGTGATGAGCCGATGACCTGACCAGTGTCACGCAGGGTGGTGACGAATGGCATGACATGGCCTTGCCGCTGGCCGTCGAGAGCCCGAGCGATGTAAGCCTGGACTGTTGCTGCCGAAGGCACCACGGTGAAAGGCAATGACCACAGCTCGCCATCGGCGGCGGCTTCGACCAGGGCATCGGCATCGCTCGCCAGCAAAGGGCGCAACACGATGCGCTGGCCGCTCAGGGTAGGGACGGAATGGCTCATGAACGGCTCAATGCGGCGGCATGTCAGGACACGGCGGCACGCTTGAGCTTGTGGTGATACACGAATCCAACGGTCACCAGTGTGCCTCCGCAGACCAGCTCCGACAGCCCAACCAAGGTGAAGGTCAAGGAGCCGTTGTACAGGCCGCTCGCCAACGCCGGGACACCTGCTGCGAACATCACGCCACCGGCGATCCAGAAAACTTGAGGTTTCTTCATACGTTGTTGGTGGCCTGAGATCGCGGCCACTGCTGAATATCGTAGGGCATGTGGAGACGCGCCAGAGCGCCGCTGCCCGTATTCGCGCGTCGGATGAAGGGATTGCGGACGCTGGGGGGCGCACGCAGGCAAAGCCCCCAGGCCAAGGGGTTAGGGCGCTGCAGGATTTCACGAACTTGCGCGGCAAACCGGCGGTTGTCCCTCTGCATTGTTTCAGCGGCTTGAAGGACACTCCCGGGAGACCGGAAGCGGTTCCGGTGCTGAGGTTGTTGTTAATGAGGTTGTTCTCATCGTCCAGCCTGGATGCGCTGCGCAAGCGGGGCAGCCCGGAGATGGAAGCGCATATCGTGGGCGTGCGTGAGCGCGCCGCGCACGAGATGATCCCCATGGCGATGGTGTGTTCGCTGTTGACCTCCCTGGCGCTCGTGCTGGTGCTGCGCGACAAGGTCTCCATGCTGGCCCTGGGCTGGTGGTTGGCCACCCGTGTGCTGATCGCGCTCTTGCGTTCCGTGCACACCTGGATGTTCATGACAGGCCGCCTGGCCGGTCGGCCGTCCATGCCGGTGTACCGCGCGCTGGCGGGCATGGACGCCGTGCTGTGGAGCGCGCTGGGTTGGGGGCTCACGCCCATCTGGAACCTGGAGGTGGCCGTGATCACGGTCAGCACGCTGATCGGCGTGGCGGCCCTCGGTGGGTTCATGCTGCACATGGACTTGCGTGCCACCAGCTTCTTCATCGTGCCGCTGCTCTTGCCCAACGCGTTTTATGCGGGCAGCCGGCAGGACGAGATCGGCTGGTTCTGTCTGGTCGCGGTGCTGGGCCTGATGGGCATGCTGCTGTTCGAGGCCACGCGGTCGGGGCGCCGCATCACGGAGCTGCTGCAGTTGCGCTTCCAGGCTGACCAACTGGCCCAGGCCCAGGCGAGCGCGCTGACTGAAGCGCAATCGCTCAGCGAGATGAAGGGCCGCTTCGTGGCCACGATGAGCCACGAGATGCGCACGCCGCTGCACGGCATCCTGGGCGTGGCACGCATGGTGCGCCAGCAGGCCCGTGATGCACAGACCCTGCGTCACATGGACCTGATCCAGGGGGCCGGCGAACACTTGGTGAGTGTGATCAACGACGTGCTGGATTTCTCCCGCATCGAGTCGGGCGGCATGCCCCTGCACGAGCAGCCCTTCGACCTGCATGCCTTGCTCGACAACGTGGCCGACACCTGGCGCGTGAGCTGCGAGGACAAGGGCGTGCGCATGGAGGCCGTGCTCGACATCCCGCCGGGCAGCCAGGTGCAGGGCGATCCGGTACGCCTGCGGCAGGTGCTCTACAACCTGCTGGGCAATGCCGTGAAGTTCACGGCCCAGGGTCATGTACGCCTGAGCGTGGGGCGCACCAGTGCCGCCATGGTGTCTTTCCGCGTGGAGGACACGGGCGTGGGCATCCCCAAGGACGAGGTGCCTCGCATTTTCGAGGCTTTCCGGCAGGCCGAGGACACGCACCGCCGCCGTCTGGGTGGCTCGGGCCTGGGCCTGACAATCTCGCGCGAGCTGTGCGTGGCCATGGGCGGCGATCTGCGCTGCAGCAGCCAGGAGGGGGTGGGGTCGGTGTTCGAGTTCACACTGCCGCTGGCCAAGGTGATGCAGCTGGGTGCACCGCCCATGCCCGCGCTGCGTGGCCGCAACGCCCCCCGCTTCGATGGACATGCGCCACCATTCCAGGGCTGGACCCTGGCCGACGGGCCGCCACCGCATGTCTTGCTGGTGGAAGACAACCCCGTCAACGCGCTGGTGGCCGAGGCCGAACTCGCGCGCCTGGGTTTGCGGGTCACGGTGTGCACCAATGGGCGGGAGGCTGTCGATTGGCTGGAGCGTGAGGCGGCAGACCTGGTGCTGATGGACTGCGAGATGCCGGTGCTCGACGGACTCCAGGCCACGCGTCGCATCCGTGAGCGTGAACTGGTGCAGGGCCGTGCGGCCGTGCCCATCGTGGCGCTGACCGCGAATGGTCCCGAGGTCTACGGCGACAGATGCCGCCAGGCCGGCATGAACGACCACCTGCTCAAGCCCTTCCAGCCGGAAGAGCTGGCCCGCCTGCTGGGGCGCCATTTGCCCCGCCAGCCGTGCCCCGCGTGATGGCTCAGGCGTTGGCCGTGAACGTGGGGTTTCGTGCGCTGGCCTGCCTCAGCACGTCCAGATAGCCTGGCGCTGGGGGCAGGGCGTGCCTGTCGCGGAGCATGCGGTGCATCAGAGGCAATCGGTAGTAGGGCACGGAGGCCATCACATGGTGCTCCAGGTGGTGGTTCACGTGCACCGGTGCCACGGTGATGCGCGCCAGCCAGCCCGCACGCGTGGTGCGGGTGTTGACGAACATGTCAGGCGTGCGTTCCAGGCAGCCGTGCTCGGCGATCGAACGGATGCGGATGAACAGTGGCAGCGGCGTGATGTAGGCCAGCACCCAGACCCCGTACAGCCATGCATGGCCCGCCAGCGCCAGCAAGCCCCACAGCACGCCATTGGCCAGCAGCATGGGTGCCATGTTGCGCAAGGCGCTGACCACGTAGTGGTACCAGCGCCGGCCGTTGCGGGGCAGCCTCTGGATGTCGTTGGAGACCGTCCACTTGATGACGCCAGCGTCCATCAGGATCAGGCCGTAAAGCGTCTTCAAGCCGGTCAGGCCCGTGATGTCGCGCAGGAATTTGCGCACCAGCGAACGGCGGGTGACCGGGTAGTCGACGTGCAGGGACAGGTCCGGGTCGGCCTCGGTGCCCGTCTTGGTGTGATGAACGAAGTGGTGGGCGCGGTACTTGTGCAGGTGCTGCCACACGGGACGCGCGCACAGCCAGTCCACGATCACGTCGTTCATCCAGCGGGTCTTGAACAAGGTGCCGTGCGAGCCTTCGTGCTGCAGGATGGCCAGGCACAGTTGGCGCCCGGCGATGACCACCAGCGCGCCGACAAAGGTGAACACATTGGGCCAGCGTGCCAGCACCGCGAAAGCACCCGCGATGACCATCCAGGTGGAGATGATCGCCCAGGCGCCTCGCCAGTCAGAGCGTGCCGTGAGCTGGGCGATCTGCTCGCGCGTGAACAGTTCGTTGATCTTGCGCCGCGTCGTGGCTGGCAGCACCTTGGGCGTGGCGCTGTCGGGTGCGGTCTTGTCTTGGAGGGCGTGGCTGGCGGTCATGGGGACACCTCGCGAACGAGGCGTGGCTTCAGGTCAGTGAGGGCGTTTGCCCGGTGGTGACACCTTGGTACTGATAGTGCCATTGGTGTCTTCGATGGCAGTGTCGATGCGGCCGCCGGACAGCAGATGCGCCAGCAGCTTCTGCCAGATCACGTGTCCCATGCGGTCGTAGGCCTGCACTGCTTCGTTGAACGCACGGCGCTCGGCCACATCAACCAGGGGCTCGGGCAGCAAGGGATCGAACACAAGCTGCCGGATGGCCTCGTTGCCCAGCAGATAACTTTCTCTCGCGGCAACTTCCGTATCAAGCTGGGCGGCATGCGCCATCCAGCGTTCGAGCTTTTGACGCGTGGCCTTGTAGCTGGTCGTGAGGGCCTGCCCGTTCCAGAGCTGGCGGGCGGTCTGCTCGCGGGCAGGGTCCAGGTCGTGCGCGGAAAACACCGGGGCGTTGGGATCGAGGCCCAGCTTGTACAGGCGCTCGCGCACCACCGGGGCATGGCCTACCAGGTTGTCGGGGCGCAGGTACAGCGTGGGCTCCAGCTCGCGAAAGCCCGCCATGGTCAAGGCACGTTCGCGAGCCCGCAGGGCGGGGCGGTCGCTGCGGCCCAGGGCGCCGGTGCTGACGATCAGCCAGCGGCCATCCCAGTCGCAGGCGCGTTGCTCGATCGTGCGCCAGCGGGACACGTCGTCGGCCAGCGGGGCGGCCTGGGGGCCCAGGCGGTAGCTGCCACGGCCCGCGGCTTCTACCAGGCCTGCAGCGGAGAGGCGTACCAGGGCCACCCGCACGCTGTTCTCGCGAATGCCAAACAGGGCGCAGGCGCCGACGGCCTCACGCGAGGTGAGCGGGCCATCAGCGGCCATCAGCAGGTTGAGGATGAGGTGCTTCGGGTTTGGCGCCATGGTGCTGTCTTGATCCTGTGTGAATGTTAGAGACAGATTTGTTTCTCTGTCAACATCATTTTGATTTTCTACGCAATTTGTTCAATGCGACGCGGAATGGTGGGTGCCTGCCCATGACTGACGTGGCGTGTGTGTCACGGTAGATGGGTGACAGTGACATGTCCGAAAGTATGCCTCCATGCCGGGTGCCTGAACGGGCTCTGTGCGATCAGCACGTGACAAGGGCCACCCCGGGTCGTGCGGTGTGCACGACGGGTGGCCCTGTACAGTCGTCGTTGGTTGGCGCTGGGACAGTGCCCGTCAGGGGGCCAGCACGACCACGTCCTGGCCCGCGGTGACGCCGCCGCCTTCCTTGCAGCGCACGCTCAGCACGGTGCCCTTGAGAGGCGCGATGACGGGAAACTCCATCTTCATGGATTCGACCACGGCCAGGGTCTGGCCTTCATCGACCGTGTCGCCTTCGGCCACCAGCACTTTCCAGACGCTGCCCGGCACGGGGCTGCCCACAGCGGTGGCGCCTTCAGGCAGGGCGCTGTCGTCGGGCGGCGGTGAGGCGTCCAGTTCGCTGAGGCTGCCATCCTGGCCGGAGGCCTTCCAGCGCTCGCGTTCGGCGTCGAACGCGGCCTGCTGGCGTTGCTTGAACGCATCTATGCCTGCCGCTTCATGCTGCAGGAACTGGCGGTACTCGCGCAGGCTGAAGGTGCCTGGCTCGATGCGCAACTTCAGACGGCCGGCGGGAAAGTCGCGGCGCATCTGCAGCAGCTCTTCCTCGCCCACCGGGTAGAAGCGGATCTGGTCGAAAAAGCGCAGCAGCCAGGGCTTGCCGGCCTCGAAGTCCGCCGCCCCGTGGCGCTCGTCGCGCCATCGGTTCCACATCTGCACGGTGCGTCCAACGAACTGGTAGCCGCCGGGGCCCTCCATGCCATAGACGCACAGGTAGGCGCCGCCGATGCCCACGGCGTTCTCGGGCGTCCAGGTGCGGGCGGGGTTGTACTTGGTGGTGACCAGGCGGTGGCGCGGGTCCAGAGGCGTGGCCACCGGGGCACCCAGGTAGACATCGCCCAGGCCCATCACCAGGTAGCGGGCATCGAAGAGGATGCGCATGACATCGTCGATGCTGTCCAGGCCATTGATGCGTCGGATGAACTCGATGTTGCTGGGGCACCAGGGCGCATCGGCCCGCACCGACTGCATGTACTTCTCGATGGCCAGGCGCGTGGCGCTGTCGTCCCAGGACAGGGGCAGCCACACGGTGCGGGTGGGCACGGTGAGGTCGTCCAGCGAGGGCAGGGCGGCTTCGGCCCGGTCGATGGCCTGCAGCAGTTGGGCACGTGGCAGGCGGCTGGGGTCGAAGTGGATCTGCAGGGAGCGGATGCCCGGCGTCATGTCGACGATGCCGTCGAGCCGCCCTTGCTGGCGTTGCGCATCGAGCGCTGTCATCAGCGCGTGCACGTGAAAACGCAGCGTGAGGTCGAGCACCAGCGGGCCGTATTCGACCAGCAGGTAGCGGTCGCCGGCCTGGCGGATGCAGCGGGCGGGCTTGTCGCCTTGTTCGTCGCGCTGGGCCAGGATGGGGGACAGGGTGGTGGTGACGTCGCTGGCGGGGATGCCTGTGGGGAGTGTCGGCGGTGTGGCGGAAGCGGTGAGGTTCGAACCCACAGAGGCGATCTGGTCGTCTCGAGCCCGCTGCAGCGCTTGCGCCTGTTCATGCGTCAACGCGATGAAGCGCAGCGTATCGCCCGCCTTGAGCTGCCCCAGTTTCCATCGCTCGGCCGCCACCACCACGGCCGGGCAGACGAAGCCACCCAGGCTGGGGCCGTCCGGGCCGAGGATCACGGGCATGTCGCCTGTGAAGTCGATGGCCCCGATGGCATAGGCGTTGTCGTGGATGTTGGAGGGGTGCAGCCCCGCCTCGCCGCCATCGGTGCGTGCCCATTGCGGCTTGGGACCGATCAGGCGCACGCCGGTGCGGCTGCTGTTGTAGTGCACCTGGTAGTCGGTGGCAAAGAAGGTGGCGATGTCGTCTGGCGTGAAGAAGTCCGGGGCACCGTGCGGGCCGTAAAGCACGCCGATGGTCCAGTGGCGGGCGAACCGGTTTGGCGCGGCAGGGGCGGATGCCAGCAATGCACGAGCCTCGGTTCGATCAGGCCGTGTCACACCTTGAGGCGCACCATCCAGCGCTGCGAAGGCATGCAGCATGTCACCGGTGCGCAGCGTGCGGCCCGCGTGACCACCGAACTGCCCGAGCGTGAAAGTGCTGCGGCTGCCGAGGTAGGTGGGCACGTCCAGCCCGCCCTGCACGGCCAGGTAGGTGCGTGCGCCGCCTTCGCTCAGGGCCACAGGCCCGAGCTTGACCGTGCTGCCGGCGGGCAGGTGCAAGGCCTGGTTGAAGGCGTCTTCAGCAGGCAGCGGTTGGCCGTTGAGCACCACGGCCATGGGTGCGCCGCACAAGGCAATCACCAGATCGCTGTGCAGCTTGAGCGTTGGGCCGGCCACGGTGCACTCCAGCGCGGCGGCGCCTTGTTCATTGCCCACCAGCCGGTTGGCCAGGCGCAGGTGCAGGTCGTCCATCGGGCCGGAGGGGGGCACGCCCACGTCCCAGTGGCCGGTGCGGCCGGGCCAGTCCTGCACGGTGGTCTGCACGCCGCCGTCCAGCACCTCCAGTGCACGCGGGTGCCATGCGAAGCCGCCCAGCGTGCTGGTGATGATGCGGCCCTGGGCGAACACCTCGGCTCCAGTCACGGCGCGCAGGTAGCGCAGGTTGGTCTCGATGCCGGCCAGTCGGGTGGCCTTGAGCGCGTCGCGCAGCTTGAGCACAGCCTGCTCGCGCGTGTCGGCGGTGACGATGAGCTTGGCGATCATCGGGTCGTAGTAGGGCGGCACGTCGCTGCCGGTGTCCACCCAGCCGTCCACGCGCACGCCTTTTGGGAAGGCCACTTCGGTCAGCACACCCGCGCTGGGCTGGAAGTTGCGGGCCGGGTCTTCGGCGTACAGACGCACCTGGATCGAGGCGCCCTGCGGCGCTGGGGCAAGCAACGGCCATTGATCGCCGCGCGCCAGCCGCACCATCCACTCGACCAGGTCCACGCCGGTCACCTGTTCGGTCACACCATGTTCGACCTGCAGGCGCGTGTTGACCTCCAGGAAGTAGAAGGCACCGGTGTCGGCGTCCAGCACGTATTCCACGGTGCCGGCGGAGCGGTAGTTCACGGCCTGGCCCAGGCGGGTGGCGGTGTCCAGCAGGGCGGTGCGGGTGGCTGCTGCCAGGTGCGGCGCAGGGGTTTCTTCGATCACCTTCTGGTTGCGGCGCTGGGCGGAGCAATCACGCTCGCCCAGGGCGACCACGGTGCCGTGGCCATCACCGAACAGCTGCACTTCGATGTGGCGCGCACGCTCCACGAACTTTTCCAGGAACAGGCCGGCATCCTTGAAATTGGCCCGAGCCAGGCGTTCCACGGCCTCATAGGCCGCGTCAAGCTCGGCCTCGTTGCGCACCAGACGCATGCCGATGCCGCCGCCGCCAGCGGTGCTCTTGAGCATCACGGGGTAGCCGATGCGCAAGGCCTCGGTGCGGGCGTGGTCCGCGCCCTCCAGCAGGCTGCTGCCGGGCAGCAAGGGCACGCCGTGCGCTTCGGCCAGCGCGCGCGCCGTGTGCTTGAGGCCGAAGGCGCGCATCTGCTCGGGCGTGGGGCCGATGAAGGCGATGCCGGCGTCCTCGCAGGCCTGGGCGAAGCCGGGGTTCTCCGACAGAAAGCCGTAGCCGGGGTGGATCGCGCCGGCCCCGGTCTCGCGCGCGGCGGCGAGGATGCGGTCGGCATCCAGGTAGCTCTGCGCGGCAGGCGCAGGGCCGATGCAGACGCTGGCATCGGCCAGGGCCACGTGGCGCGCGTCGGCATCGGCCTCGGAATAGACGGCCACGGCCTTCAGGCCCATCTTGCGCAAGGTGCGGATGATGCGGCAGGCGATGGCGCCACGGTTGGCGATGAGGACTGTGTCGAAGCCGCGGGCGGCAGAAGCAGGGGTGTCGGACGTGCTCATGGAACGGCGGGCGCTTTCGTCGGCGTGAAGCAGGTCGTCCTGCCGTATCGGATGTCCAGGCGGGTCGTCCCGCCGGGGCTGTGGCGTGTCAGCCGAGAAGGGCGCAAGGGTTCAGGCCGGATCCCACAGCAGAAAGCGCGCGGGGGTGGGGTTGTAGGCGTTGCACGGGTTGTTGAGCTGCGGGCAGTTGGACACCAGCATCAGGATGTCCATCTCGGCGCGCAGCTCCACGTACTTGCCGGGGCCGGACACGCCATCGGCGAAGGTGAGCTGGCCGTCTTCGGTCACAGGCACGTTCATGAAGAAGTTGACGTTGGGCACCAGGTCGCGCTTGCCCAGCCCGATGTCGGCGTGCTGCAGGGCGACCAGGTAGTTGTCGCGGCAGCTGTGCATGAACTTCTTCTGCAGGGCGTAGCGCACGGTGTTGCTCTCGGCCGCGCAGGCACCGCCCAGGGTGTCGTGCCGGCCACAGGTGTCGGCGGTGAAGGTGAGCATGGGGTGGCCTTCGCTGCTCATCAGCATTGAACCGGTGGTCAGGTAGATGCCGCCTTGCGCCAGCATGGTGTTGGTGGCGCTGTAGTGCTCTGCCGGATCGTTGGCGTTGTAGAAGATCACGTCGACGGCCTGGTTGCCTTCGAGGTCGACGATGCGCAGGGTCTGGCCCTTGGCGAAGCGCAGCAGGTAGGGTTCGCCGGAGGGCAGGGTGTGGTCCAGCACGGCCTGGGCAGGGTCCAGCAGGCTCTCGTGCAGGCGGGTGGCGGCGGCGCTTGCCGTGGGCAGGTCGGTCAGGGCGTTCATGTCGTGTCCTTGTCTGGTGTGATCGCGCAGGGCGCGGGGATCACAGGTACTGCATGTCGGCGTTGTGGAGGGCGCGTGCACATTCGGGCCTGAAGGCACGGTTGAAGTCTTCCTTGGGTGCGGGGCCGGATCGCCACGCGGCCAGGCCAACTTTCTTGGGTGTATAGCTGGGGGTTGGGTCCAGCGGATGTGGCGCGGTGGACAAAGCGATCAGCGTGTCCATGTCGAAGCGCAGCTCGACCATGCCGCCAGCCGGCGTGTGTTCGGGCGTGAACTGGAAGCGGCCTTCCGCATCCACCGACACCTTGCTGAAGAAGTTCACCGGGGCGATCAGGTCGCGGCGGGCCAGGCCATGCTTGCCGATCTCGATCAGCAGGCCATCCTTGCCGCTGCGGTGCATGGCATTGCGGTGGGTGTGGAAGGTGCGGGCATCGGTTGCGTACTTGGCCTGCAGGCGCTCGGCATCGAGCAGAGCGCCCAGCGGGTCGTGCCAGCCCACGGTGTCTTCGGTGATGCTGGCCAGCGAGCAGCCCATGTCGCTCATCAGGGTGTGGCCACGCGTGTAGTGGGCCGTGTGCTGGGCCTTGAGCGAATCGGGCATGTTGTAGCGCTCGAGCTTTTCCCTGGCGTGGTAGAGCACCATGCTCAGGTTGGCGCCGGCCTCCAGCGCGACCATGCGCAGGCGGCTGCCGCGTGGCATGCGGTACGACCAGTGCCCGCCGCCTGGCACGATCTCGGACCACATCACGCGGTCTTCGGGCAGCTCGGGGGCGAAGCGCTTCCACAGCGCCAGCGCATCGACGGGGGTGTCCGGCTGGCGAAGATCAGACAGATCGGACAGTGCGGTGAGGTGTTCCATCGTGGTTCAGTCCAGGTGCGTTGTCATTCGATGGCGCCGGTGGCCACGTCCTGCACGGAGCGGTTGAGCTTGTCGAGCAGGTCCAGGTCGGTCTTCATGCCGGAGGTGTCGCGGATGCGGTCCAGCAACTGGCGCTTGAGCTGCAGGAACTCGGGCGAGAGCTTCATGTCGCGGTGTCGATCGGGCGGCAGCGGCACGTTCACGATGCTGTCGATGCGGCCGGGGCGCGGCGCCATCAGCACCACGCGGTCACCGAGGTAGATGGCCTCGTCCACATCGTGCGTGACGAACACGATGGTGGTGCGCTCCAGCTTGTGCACGTGCTTGATCAGGTCGTGCATCACCTCGCGGGTCTGCGCGTCCAGTGCGCCGAAGGGCTCGTCCATCAGCAGGATGGGTGGGCGGCTCATCAGCGCACGGGCGATCGCCACGCGCTGCTGCATGCCGCCCGACAATGCTGCCGGGTAGGACTTGGCCACGTGGGTCAGGCCCATCAGTCGCAGCAAGGCATCGGCTCGGCCGGCCGCATCTTCCACATCGGCGCTGGTGCGGCCTTGCGTGTGCGTCTTGAGCTGGCGGCAGAACTTGATGTTGTCCAGCACGCTGAGCCAGGGGTAGAGGCTGTAGTGCTGGAACACCATGGCGCGGTCCGGGCCCGGCGCGGTGATGAGGCGGCCGTCCACGCTCACGCGGCCCTGGCTATAGCCCTCCAGGCCGGCGATGGTACGGAGCAGGGTGGATTTGCCGCAACCCGAGGCGCCCACGAAGGTGACGAACTCGTTGGGACCGATGTTGAGGGACACATCGCGCAGCGCGGGTGTCGTGGCGCCTGGGTAGTACTTCCAGACGTGATCGCACTGGATGCCGAGGGCTTGGGTCATGAGGTGGCTCCTGGGCTCAGCGGGTGTGCATGTAGGGGAAGGCCTTGCGGTGCGCCAGCCGGAACAGCTGGTCGATCACCAGCCCGATCAGGCCGATGATCAGGATGCCCGCGAAGATCTTGTCGGTCTGCAGGAAGCGCTGTGCCTTCAGGATGGCGTAGCCCAGGCCGGAGCTGGCCGCCACCAGCTCGGCCACGACCAGGTAGGTCCAGGCGCAGCCCATGTTCACGCGCAGGGTGTCCAGCAGGGCAGGCTTGGCCGAGGGCAGGATCACCTTCTCGACGATCTCCCAGCGGGTGGCGCCCATGGTCTGCGCGGCCTCGATCTGGGCCATGGGAACGCGGCGCACGTCTTCGGCCACCATCAGCACCATCGGAAAGAACGTGCCGATGAAGATGATGGCCACCTTGGCGCCTTCGTCGATGCCCACCCACACCATCACCAGCGGCACGAAGGCCACGGCGGGCATGTAGCGGATGAAATCCATCATCGGCTCCAGCAGGGCCTGCACCACGCGCCAGGAGCCGATCAGCAGCCCCAGCGGCAGGGCGATCAGGGCCGCCAACGCCCAGCCCATCACCACGCGCATGGTGCTGATGCCGATGTCGCCCAGCAGGCCGTCGGTCCACCAGGTGGCAATGCGTTCCATCACGGTCACCGGCCCGGGCAGGAAGACAGGTTCGACCCGGCCACTGGCCACGGCCAGCAGCCACAGCACGATGGGGGCGATCAGGCCGAGGGCCGCCAGCCCCCAGTACACGCTGGCCGGGATGCCCTGGCGCAGCGCGAACAAGGGCGGACCCTTGGGTGCGGGTGGTGTGTCGTCGGCGTGCACAGCGGCACCGAGGCCGCTGTGGCCTGTGGCCAGCGGCAACGCGATGGACGGGGGAGATTTCGACATGGTGGACTCCAGGTGTCTTGGCGCGGCGCACCAGCCCGCATGCGCCGCGAAGCGTCTTCTTGAACGCGTTCTTCAGCGCCTACTTCAGCGCTTCTGCCAGCAACGATGCGTCCACACCCTTGGCGGCGTCGGGCTTGCCGTCGATCAGCTTGTGCTCCAGCAGGAAGCTGGAGATGGTCGGCGCCACGCCCACGAGGGACTGCGGGCCCTTGCCATCCATGGCCGCCTTGTTGGCTGCCGCGTCGAAGAACTTGGTGCCCGGCAGGAACACCTTGTATTCATCGGGCTTGAGGCTGACGATCTTGCTCATGATCTGCGCGGCTTCGTCGGGCTTGTCGGCGATGAACTTCACCGTGTCGAACCAGGCCTTGATCATGCCCACCAGCTCTTTGCGCTTGGCCTTGATCGCCTTGTCCTGCGCCACCAGCAGATCGGGGATCAGGCCGGGCATGTCCTTGGAGGTGAACAGCGACTTGCCCTTTCCGCTCTGCTCGATGGTGTGGATCCAGGGGTTCCAGACCACGGCGGCGTCCACGCGGCCAGCCATGAAGGCCGCGGCCGCATCACCGGCCGAGAGGTTCACGATCTTGACGTCGGCCGGCTTCATGCCGTTCTTGGCCAGGGCCGTGGCCAGCACGAAGTGCGAGACGCTGAACTCTTCGAGCGCGACGCTCTTGCCCTTCAGGTCCTTGATGGACTTGATCTTGGGCGAGGCCATCACGGCATCGTTGCCAGCGGAGTTGTCGTTGACCAGGATGGTCTTGAGCGGCAGGCCCTTGGCCAGCGGGCCCATGGTGTCGGACCAGGTCTGCGAATTGGCATCGAGCTGACCGGATGACAGCGCCGCGATGGAATCGGTGTAATTGGCGAACCAGACGAGCTTGACGTCGGCCCCATGCTTCTTGAAGAAGCCCTTCTGCTCAGCCACGTACCACGCGACCCAGCCCGGCCAGTCGGAGACACCGACCTTGACCTCTGCCGCGGCGGGCAAGGGTGCTGCTAGCGCCATGGCTGCGGCGACCGCGGCCATGGCGCAGAGCACTTTGCCTTTCAGTGCATGAAGCACCGAAGGCTTGGCAAGTGGTGGCAGTGCGCTGGTTTGAACCTGGGCTTTTACTGCTGGCGAAACGGAGGCGTGAGCTGTCGGCTCTGGGCGGGATTCATCGACACGGCGCATAAGGGGGCTCCTGGCTGGGGTGGACGCGCGAGAGGACACTTCTGTCGAAGCGAACCTCCCGGGCTTTTGTCCCGCCGTGGAGCCTGCGTCGGTGATGGCCGACCCGGGCCGGCAGCTCTCGGACCAGACACTTCACCGCCGGTACTGCTGGCGATGGAAGCCGGAACCCTAGCCACCATTTCGAAGAAACGACTGCGACATCGTTCCTCTCAGGGCAAGATGTATGCAAGGTCGATGCCAGGCCGTCTGGCTGCGTTTTGCGTTGTTGTGGTGCGGGTTCCGCCCATGATGCGCCACCGGGGTGCGCCGAGACTGGCGCTCAGATCGGCCTGGTGCGCTCTTGCAGCCAGGCCAGCACGTCACCCGTGACCAGCGGCCCCAGGCGTCGCAGCACCTCTGCGTGATAGTCATTGAGCCACTGGATCTCGTCCGGTCGCATCAATGCCATGTCGACACACCGTGTGTCGATCGGACACAGGCTCAGGGTCTCGAAGGCGAGGTAATGGCCATGTTCGGGTGCGCCTGGGGCGGCGTCTGGCACGGATGGGGGAACGGGCACGTTCAGCACCAGGTTCTCGATGCGAATGCCCCACTGGCCTGGTCGGTACAGGCCAGGCTCGATCGAGGTGATCATGCCGGCGTGCATGGCCATGTTGGCGTCAGGCACCGCCTTGGAGATGGATTGCGGGCCTTCGTGCACATTGAGGAAGTAGCCCACGCCGTGCCCCGTGCCGTGGCCGAAGTCCAGGCCCTCGGCCCACAGCGGGGCGCGGGCGATGGCGTCCAGCATGGGCGCCAGGGTGCCGCGCGGAAAGCGGGTGCGCGACAGGGCCAGCGTGCCCTTGAGCACCAGGGTGTAGTCGCGCTTCTGCTCGGCGCTCGGCGTGCCGATGGCCCACACACGGGTGATGTCGGTGGTGCCGCCCAGGTACTGCGCGCCCGAATCGATCAGCAGCAGGCCTTCGGCCGTGAGGCCCTCGGGTGTGCTCAGCACGGCGTAGGCCCCGGGTGTCGCGCGGTAGTGGGGCAGGGCGCCATTGGCGTTGAAGCCGGCAATGGTCGGAAAGCTCAGCGAGACGAACTCGGGCTGCTTGCGGCGCTCGGCCGTCAGGCGCTCGTCGATGGTCAATTCGCTGATGTGCTCGCGGCCCAGGGCCTGGTCGAACCAGGCGTAGAAGGCGCACATGGCGGCGCCGTCGCGCTCCATCGCCTGGCGGACGAAGCCGGCCTCGTCGGGTGTCTTGCGCGATTTGGCCAGCGTGCTCGGGTTGATCGACTCGACCACGCGCACGCCCTCGGGCACCGCCTGGCGCAGCCCCCAGGTCACGCGCTTGGGATCGATGAGCAGCACGCTGCCTGCGCGTAACGCAGCCAGCGCATCCAGGGCCAGCGCGTAGGTCTGCACGGCCACGCCGTCGTTCGCCAGGCGCTCGCGCAGGGGTGCGTCGATCTTGCCGTCCGCCACGAAGAGCGTGGCGCTGTCCAGCCCCAGCAGCAGGTGGCCGAGGAACACGGGGTTGTAGTCCACATCTGCGCCGCGCAGGTTCAGCGCCCAGGCCAGGTCGTCCACCGTGGCGATCCAGTGGTGTGAAGCGCCCTTGTCGGCCATCGCCTTGCGCAGCAGGGCCAGCTTGTCGGCACGGCTGGTGGCGGCATGGGGCGGCAGGTGCTCAAACACCGCCGCATCTGGCAGGCCCGGGCGGCCGGGCCACACGGCGTCCAGCACGTCGAGGTCGGTGCGCAGGGTCCAGCCGTCGGCCTTGAGCGCATCCTGCAGGCCTTGTGTCTGGGCCAGGCCCATCACCTGGCCATCGACTGCGAGTGTGAACACGCCATCGGCGGGCGTGTCCAGGGCCAGGTCCTTGAGCCACTGCACATAGGCGGGCGTGGCCGGCCCATCGAGCTTGACCAGGTCGACCCCGGTGCCTGCCAGTTCGGCCTCCGCCTGCTCCCAGTAGCGGCTGTCGGTGAACAGTGCAGCCCTGGGGCCAGCCACCAGCAGCGTGCCTGAGGAGCCGGTGAAGCCGCTCAGCCAGCTGCGGCCCTGCCAGCGCTCAGGCAGGTACTCCGACAGGTGCGGGTCGCTGCTGGGTACCAGCACGGCATGCACATGGCGGGCGATCAGCGCGCCGCGCACGGCGCTCAGGCGCGAAGGGGTGTCTTGCAGGGCGGCGGAGGCAGGGATGGTGGAGGTCACGGTGTTCGGGCAGGCTAAAGCGACGTTGCCGGCCGCGCGCAGCGCACAGTGCGCCGCGGGCGGCCGACCGATGGCCAATCCTGCCACGGAACGGCTGTGCCGTGCGGTGGTGGTGTCTGCGGCGCCGCCCGCCCCCGTTCAAGCCGCGTTCGACGACCCGCTGGCGTTGGCCGGTGCGGCGCTGGCGGAGCTGTCCGCTGGCGAATTGACAACAGGGGCCGGCGGCGGCACCCGCACCACGACGGCATTGGGTTCCAGCGCGTGCGGATCCGGGAAGACGCGGGCGTGGCGTTGCGATGTGAAGTAGGCCCAGGCCCAGTCCCACATCACGACGATGCGGTTGCGAAAGCCGATCAGGAAGTACACGTGCACGAACAGCCAGAACAGCCAGGCCGGAAAGCCGCTGAACTTCAGCTGCTTCTTGGTGAAGGGCACGTCGACCATCGCCACGGCCGCGCGCCGGCCGATGGTGGCCAGCGAGCCGTAGTCGAAGTAGCGGAAGGCTTGTGCCTCGAGCCCCCTGCGGCGGCGGATGATGTTGAACGCCGCCTTGCGGCCCATCTGCTTGGCGCCGGGGCTGATGCCGGGCACCGGGGTGGGGTTGGCCGGATCCAGGTAGCTCTTGGCACTGGCCAGGTCACCCACCACATAGATATCAGGGTGGCCGGGCACGGTCAGATCGGGTTCGACGATGACGCGGCCAGCGCGGTCCAGCGCGCAGCCGGTGCTCTTGGCCAGCGCGCGGCCCAACGGCGAAGCCGCCACACCGGCGCCCCACACCACCGTGCGAGTGGGCAGAAAGTGCGTCACCGGAGCGCCATCTTCAGTGGTCTGGTAGTGCACACCGAAGGCCGTGATGTCGGTCACCTTGGCGCCCAGCAGCACCTGCACGCCCAGCTCGCTGAGTTGTTCCTCTGCACGCCTGGACAGGTCTTCGGTGTACACGCCCAGCACGCGCGAGGCGCCTTCGATCAGGATCACGCGGGCCCGGCGTGAATCGATGCGGCGGAATTCTTCGCGCAACGTATGCTGGGCGATCTCGGCCAGGGTGCCGGCCATTTCCACCCCGGTCGGGCCTGCGCCCACCACCGCGAAGGTGAGCCAGGGCTCACGCGCGCTCGGATCGGTTTCACGCTCGGCCTGCTCGAAGGCGGTCAACACGCGCCGGCGGATGGTGAATGCATCGCCCAAAGTCTTGAGGCCCGGCGCGTACTTGGCCCACTGGTCGTTGCCGAAGTAGCTGTGCGTGGCACCGGCGGCGATGATCAACTGGTCGTAGTGCAGGTGCTCGCCACCGTCGAGCACGATGCAGTTCGAGGCCGCGTCGATGCCGGTGACTTCGCCCATGAGCACCGTCAGATTGCCCCGGGCGATCTGCTTGCGCAGGATGTGTCGGATCGGCCCGGCGATGGCAGGCGCGGGCAGGCCGGCCGTGGCCACCTGGTACAGCAGCGGCTGGAACAGATGGTGGTTGGTGCGGTCCACCACGAAGATTTCCACATCCGCGCTGGACAAGGCTTTGGCTGCCTCCAACCCGCCGAAGCCGCAGCCCACGATGACCACCCTGGGACGTTGTCCGGTCGAGGCGGTGGGTGGGGGTTTCGAGGCGGGGTTGTGAGCAATCTGGTTCATGCGGGCGTCTCTTGTTTTTTCTGTGCTGGGGCAGTTCTGGGCAAGGCCATCACCTCTGCATCGATTAAATGCCGGGGTGCCTGTCCGAACTCATGGTTTATACCAGTGACCGTGGTAGAGGTGTGGTTTTGCACCACCGTGGTGCCTCCCCGGATCACGGGGTGCGTTCAACCCTCTTGCGCTGGGCGTCAGGCTGCGGCAGAGGTCTGATCAGGCAGGCCGTCGCCGGACGTGCCCATCACCAGCCGGCCCTTGCCGCCATGCTTGGCCGCGTACATCGCAGCGTCCGCGCGCTCGATCAGCTCGGTGTCGGGCTCCTGCCCATCGTGCATGACAGCGCCGATGCTCGGCGTGACGGTGATGTGGTGGCCGTCGATGACATAGGCCTCGCTCAGGCAGGTCAGCACACGCTGCCCCATGCGCTGCACATCGTGGACGGCCCCGGCCCCTTCCAGGATGAGCATGAACTCGTCACCCCCCAAACGGCACACGACGTCGGTGGTGCGCACGCAGGCCAGCAGGCGGCGGGCCACCTGCACCAGCAACTAGTCGCCGACCTGGTGGCCGTGGCGGTCGTTCACGCCCTTGAAGCCGTCCAGGTCCACGCACATGATGGCCAGCGTCTTGGCATAGCGGCGCGAGCGGGCCATGGCTTTGAACAACTGCTCGCCAAAGGCGCGCCGGTTCGGCAGGCCCGTGAGGCTGTCGTGCCGGGCCTGATCGGCCATGGTCCGCAACTGCTCCTTCAGCGGGTTCACGTCCTGGAAGACACGGCAATGGTGGGTGACGCGCTGCTGGGCATTGCGGATGGTGCTCACGTTCAACCAAAGATCCTGCTGGATGCCCTGCGCCGTGGTCAGCATGGACTCGCCGCTCCAGCGCCGGCCTTCTCTGAGCGTCTGCTCCAGTTCGGGCAGGTGCGTGCCGCGCAGTGGGGCCATGCCCATGAGTTCGGCGGGCTGGCCGAGCATCGCCACGGCGGTGTGGCCGCTCACCTCCACGAAGGCTGGGTTGACCAGAACGATGCGGTCCAACGCATCGGTGATCACGATGGCCGCGCCTGATTGTTCGAACGCAGCCTCCAGCATGCGCATGCCCTGCAAGGCCCTGGCAGCACCGCCTTGTTCTTCAGGGGCGGCACCGGGTTCGAGCGCCTGACTGAGCGGTCCCGTCACACCCACGACCTGGGCGTCATGCATCTGCCGCGTCTGCCGCCTCGACTGGCGCACAGCCAGGGCGACCGAGGCCGCGGTGGCGAGCGCCCCCATGGCAGGCCAGGCCCACGAAGCCAGCCCATGCAGAGGCAGTGACAGCAGATAGCCGGTGAGCGCGGCCAGCGCGACAAGGATGGCGACCGTGGTCGGGAACGGCAAGCCCTGGCGGGTGGGCGTTCCCATGGTCGACTGCGACATAGGCAAGGACATGGTCACCCCGGATGGTTCGTGCGAACTGTCTTGATTTTCGGACAAAGGCCCTTCAACTTGAGCCGACGGGCTGGGGTAAGCTTTCGAGGTGACTCAAGCTCAAGCCGCCGCTCCCTCAAGAGATGCCCTGCCTGCCGGCACACGGCTCATGGACTACGATATCGAAGGCCTGCTCGGTGTGGGTGGCTTCGGTCTGGTTTACCGCGCCCGTGACGCGGTATTGCAGCGCACGGTGGCCATCAAGGAGTACCTGCCCTCCACGCTGGCCGCGCGGGGTGATCGCGGTGAAGTGATCCTGCGCTCACCCGCGCACGAAGAGCCGTTCGCCCTGGGCCTGCGTTCGTTCATCAACGAGGCGCGGCTGCTGGCCCGTTTCGATCATCCCTCGCTGGTCAAGGTCTTCCGGTTCTGGGAAGCCCACGGCACGGCCTACATGGTCATGCCCTGTTATGAAGGGCCCACCCTGTACGACGCGCGCCGTGCACTGGAAGGTCCGCCCGACGAGGCCTGGCTGCGGGCGCTGATGGACCCACTGCTGGGCGCGCTGGATTGCCTGCACCGCGAGCAGGTCTACCACCGCGACGTGGCGCCCGACAACATCCTGGTGGTGGCCGACCCCGATGCGCCCCAGGGCATGCGCCCGGTGCTGCTGGATTTTGGGGCTGCCCGCCGCGTCATCACCGAGAGCTCGCAGGCCTTGACCGCGATCCTCAAGCCCAGCTTCGCACCGATCGAGCAATACGCCGAGACCAGCCAGCTGCGGCAGGGGCCGTGGACGGACCTGTATGGCCTTGCGGCCGTGCTGCACTACTGCATCACGGGCCGCACCCCGGTGCCTGCCACCGCCCGCGCCGTGCATGACGACCTGCCTGTGCTGAGGCAGATGGCCGAAGCCCTGGCGCAGGATTTCGGGCGCCACTATCACCCGGCATTGCTGGCCACGATCGACCAGGCCCTGGGGGTTCGGCCCGATGTGCGGCCGGCGTCGGTGGCGGCCTGGCGTGAGGCGTTGATGCTTGATCCTGTGCCCGCTGACGGCGGTGTGTCCGAGAAGGGAACCGCCTCAGGCGACGCCTGGGTCGAGCGTACCGTGATGGTCTCGCCGGGCCGGGGACGACAGCGCCACAGCACGGACACCGATTTCCCGACCACGCACGCGATGGCCGCCAGCGGCTTGTTCGCTGGCCCATCGCCCAGGCCCGTGCGCATCTCTCGGGGCGCTGTATGGGGCATGGGCGTGCTGTTGCTGGGCGGGATCGTTGCGCTGTCGAGCTGGTCTCTGCAGCGTGAACGCGAGGCGAACGCGGTGCCTTCGCTCACGGCTACCCAGGCTCAGGAGGGAACGGCGCCGGCGGTGCGGCCGGTACTGATGGAGGCCCGGGAAGAGATCCTTGACGACAACACGGGCAAGGCGGATGCGGGTGCGGCGGCCTCGAACCCTTCGGGAACGGGGCCTGATTCAGCCCGGTCAGGCCGTGGCAATGACCTTGTCGGGCGCTCGACACGTGAGCGCTCGCCGCTCAACCCCAGGCAAGCTTGCGGGGAGCGGGTCTTCATCGCAATGGCGATCTGCATGAAGCAGCGCTGTGGGCGACCTGAATACAGCGGCCATGCCGAATGCACGCGCATGCGCCAACAGGAAGAAGCCCAGCGCAGTCGGTACGACTTCCACTGAGGCGAGGCGCCTCTGGTTTTGTCAGGCCACGGCCTGATGCCGCTCACGCATGGCCACCAAGGTCATCTGCAGCAGGCGGGCGTCGCTGCTCGCGCGGTGGCGTGTGAGGTTGGCGCGCTTGGCCACCGACAGTTTCAGGTCGTGCCAGCGGTTGGCTTCGTTGTCTGTCAGCAGGGCGCGCAGATTGTCCAGGCGGAAGCTGGGCACGCTGTCTGCCGCGTCGTAGAGCTTGTTGAGCCAGGTGTAGTCATGAGCCCAGGCATCTGAGTAGACCACCATGCCCCGCAGCCAGTCGTTGAGCGCCTGCGCCACTTCCACCGGGTTGCGGCCATGCTGCTGCAACTGGTCGCGGGAGATGTGGTGGATGGCCGCGGCATTGGGGTCCCAGTGTTGCCAGGCGGGCTCAGGCTTGACCAGGGAGCACCAGCTGCGACCGTCCGGCATGATCACGCCCACCTCGATCGGGTAGCTGCCCAGGCCGAAGCCCGAGGCTTCGATGTCCAGGATGGGGGGCGGAAGCCCCGGCGCGAACGTCTCGGATGTCATGGGACCCTGTCTGGAATTGAGAGATATTCTCGCGAGTCTCGCACCCTTGCGCCATCAGGGATCTAAGGGTTTGAACGGCATTCACGAGACTTGTTCAACGAAGACCGGCTTGCGAGAGGCAGTTCGGCCACTTCCTTGCTCAGCATGAAACGGGCCATGGGTGCATGCGTCGCTGCCGCTCGTTGAACTTCCAGAACCGGACAAGCCGTGGCATCCATGTGTCTGCGGGGCCGACAGTTCGATGAACCGTGCTTAAATTAGCAACTGAATCGCCAAAATAATGTCCTTCTGTCTGGCAGACCGCCTGGAGCTCACTTCATGAAACAAATCACCGCCATCATCAAGCCCTTCAAGCTCGAAGAAGTCCGTGAAGCCCTTGCCGAAGTCGGCGTGACCGGCTTGACCGTGACGGAAGTCAAGGGCTTCGGCCGCCAGAAGGGCCATACCGAGTTGTACCGCGGTGCTGAGTACGTGGTCGACTTCCTGCCCAAGGTCAAGGTGGAAGTGGTCGTCAAGGGTGACGACGTGGACCGCTGCATCGAGGCCATCATCCGTGCGGCCAAGACCGGCAAGATCGGCGACGGCAAGATCTTCGTGACGCCGGTGGAGCAGGTGGTGCGCATCCGCACCGGCGAAACCGACGAAGCAGCCGTCTGATCTGCTAAAGCACCCTCAGGTGCCTTGAGCCACGCCGCCCGGCGCTGCAGAGTCCTGCAGTTCTGGCGGCGTTTGCGCTTTCAGGACGGTCGATGCCTCGTGCAGGCGCTGCAGCAGGCGCTCGATCTGGTCGTCGACCAGCAGCAGTTCCTGCACGTCGGGCCACAGGAAGCCCGATTCGCGGCTGCGCTCGATGAAGCGCAGCAGGTCGTCGTAGTAGCCCGCGACATTGAGCAGGCCCAGGGGCTTGTTGTGGTAGCCCAACTGCCGCCAGGTCCAGATCTCGAAGATCTCTTCCATCGTGCCGATGCCGCCCGGCAGCGCCACGAAGGCGTCGGATTGCTGCGCCATCAGCTGCTTGCGCTCGTGCATGGAATCGACCACCTGCAGCTCGGTCACGCCACCGTGGCCCAGTTCTCGCTGGATGAGCCGTTCGGGGATGACGCCGATCACCGGCGCACCGGCCTGCAGGGCCGCATTGGCCACCGTGCCCATCAGACCGGTGCTGCCACCGCCGTAGACCAGGCCCCAGCCCTGGGCGCCGATGAAGCGTCCGCAGTCGCGGGCAGCCTGGGCATGGCGAGGGTCCAGCCCGTCGCGCGAGCCGCAGTACACACAAACAGAATAGGAAGAGCGGTGAACAGCGTGGGTCATGGTCGGGTGTCGATCACACGCGTGCCGCACAGCACGTCGTGCAGAAACTGCCGGCGGGGCAGGAAAAAGCTGGACAAGGCATAGGCCACCATCCACAGGGTGAGCAGGCTGCCAATGGATTTGCCGTGGTGCCATTGCGCGGCCCAGGCCAGCAGCAGCGGGGGCGCGAACCACAGCCAGGACAGCACGGCCCGGCCGGTGGCCTGGGCGAGGGTGAGGGGCAGGCCGTCGTGGCGCACCAATCGCACATGCCAGGTCTTCATGGCCAGGGTCTGGCCCCCCTGGGTCCAGAACCAGATGAAATACAGCGACAGCGCCAGGAAGAGCGCGGCCTGCAGACCCTCCCGGCCATGCAGCGCATGGCGTTGCTGGGTGGCCACCCCGAACACCATGCCCACCAGCATCACCACGCCGAACAGCAGCACGCCTTCGTAGATGAAGGCGGCCAAGCGGCGTTTGAGGGGGGCGGCGGGGCCCGCGGCGCGTTCAGCGCATTGGGCCCAGGTCAAGGGAGGGGCAACGGGGGGGCGAAGCATGCCGGGAGAATAACCGCAGGGCAGCGGCGGGCGGCTCAGGGAGCTGCGGTTTTATCGCCCGGCTTGACGCGGGTCACAGGTGTCATGCCGGCGCCTTGCGAGCCTTTGCGGGGCAGCAGGGTGTCCGGGTCGACAAAATTCTTGGTTGCGGCGATCTTGGGCAGGCCGGTGTGCTGGTGTAGCGGCGGGGTGGCCGGCTGCGTGACCAGCGAGGTAGTAGCCCCTGGCCCAGCCTTGACCACGGCGGGTGCCACGGCTTCGGGCGAGGGCACGCTGCGCCCGGTGTTGGGCACCAGGTTGGCCTTGCCGTCTGTCGCGCCGCGCTGGCGGTGTTTCTGGCGGGCCTGCTGTCCGGCTTCTCGGGGGCCTTGTTCTGCGTCGGGCAGCACCACGGGCTTTTGCTTGCGGCGGGCCTGTTGCGCCAGTTTCTGGCGATCTTCAGGCGACAGGGCCTGGTAGGCCGCCCATTTCTGCTGACGCTCCTGGGGGGTGAGCTGACGCGTGTTCTGAAAACGCAGCCGCGCCTCACCCCGTTGCTGGGCGGGCAGTTGAGACCACTGCGTCATGCGGTCCTGCATGCGCTTTTGATCGGCCGGAGACAGGTGGGGGAAGCGGTTGGCCACGTTGACCCACTTGTCGCGGCTGGTGCCGTCCAGCGTATGCCATTGAGAGGCCAGGGGGGTCAGGGCCTTGCGCTGGGCTGGCGTGAGCGTGGCCCAGCTGCTGTCCGTGGGCTGCAGGGCGGCGGTGCGCGGGCTGCCGGGCTGAGACCAGGCCGGCCAATGGGACAGCAAGGCCACGGCCAGCGCGGCTGCAGCCCAGGCCGTGCCCGTGAAAAAGCGGCGGCTGACGGTCATGGTGCTGCTCACTGAGGCACGGGCGGTGGCAACATGGCCGCCGCATCGCTGGGCACGCCACCTGTTTCCGTGTCGGTGAACGCTGCGGGTGCCAGGTCTTCGGCGGCGGCCTGCTCGGCCTCCTTCATGGCGGCGCTTTCCGTCACGGCCGGGCTGTCGTCGGTCTTGAGGTACTCCTCAAAGCCCGGGTCGGCGTAGGCGGAGGGAGGCAGGTCATCGGTCAGCAGAGACATGTCCACGTCGGCGGCGGCCTGTACCTGCTCGTGGCGTGTCCAGTCGCCCACGCCCCACAGGCCGGCCACCAGGGCCACCGCGGGAAGGGCCGACGCCAGGCGCCAGATCCAGGGGGTGGGGCCGTCGTCCTGGGGGCCGCGGCCGGTCTGGGCGCGATGTTGGTGGCGGTTCTCGATCAGGGTGGCGCCAAACGCCGGGCCGCTTGCCGAGCCAGCGCCTGCCAGTGTCAGTTCGACCGAGCTGACCGACACGACACCGGCCTGCGCCGCCGCCTGGGCGCCCAGGCGTGCCTGGGCTGCCGCAGCCACGGCCTGCTGGCGGGCCACGCGCAGGCGCTCGGTGATGTCATGGGGCAGTTGGCGCGCGCCGTCTTCCAGCCGCGCCGTGACGCGCAGCGCGAAGCGGGCCTGCAAGGCCTCGGTCTGCGCGGGAGTCAGAGGGGTAGGGGACGACATGATCACTTCTGCCAAAAATCAAAAAACCGGTTGGATGTCATAAACCGATGCCCCGTGCCTTCAAGGCCTTGCCCAGCGAAGCGACGGCCCGCGAACAGTGCGTCTTGACACTGCCCTCGGAGCAGCCCATGGCGGCGGCGGTCTCTGCAACATCCATTTCCTCCCAGTAACGCATCAGGAACGCTTCCCGTTGACGCGTTGGCAACTGCCCGATTTCCTCTTCGATGATCGCCAGGGTCTCGACGCGCTGTGCCGAGTCATCAGCACCTTCCGTGCCGCCGTCGTCCACCCGCAGGATGTCGAGCAGATCCATGTCGGCGCCGTCTTCGCCGCCGACGCTGGCCTCCAGGTCGCCCATGTTCTGGAACAGGGCATTGCGCACCTTCTGGCGGCGGAACCAGTCCAGCGTGGCGTTGGACAGGATGCGCTGGAACAACATGGGCCATTCATTGGCCGGTCGGTCGGCGTAGCTGGTGCACAGCCGGATCATGGCGTCCTGCACGATGTCCAGGGCCGCGTCGTCGTTGCGGACGGCATAGACCGTGCGCTTGAACGCCCGGCGCTCCACGCTGCTCAGGAACTCATTGAGTTCAACGGCGAATGACAAGGGGGCGTCGGTCAAGGAGGCGGGGCTGAGAGCGGGTACATCGGGCCACACAGGGCCGCGGGCGGTAGTGCGGTCCGTCGGGCGGGGCCGTCTCGGAGGCTGCGGGCGCGATTATGGCACTGGCGGGCGGCCCTTGCCGGCGGGCGGATGAGCCCCGATGGCGCATATTGACGCCTGAATGGGTGGGCAGGATGCCGCACCCATGCAGCGCGGCTATTCACATCGGGTATTCCTGATGCGATAATGTTCGTCTTTGCGCCATCCCGATCTGGCCTGAGTCGACGCGCCGCGAGGCATTCACAAGCGTCGGTGGCAGGCCGCGCAGGCTTCGAATCCGCCTCACAAGGGCGAGCCCGGTGTCGATCCGTCGATGTTGGGCTGTGGTCAGGCTCTCCCCAGGGCCAGGCTGTGAAGAGGGGCACCGATCGTTTTTCGTTAGAGAAAATCCGAAAGGTCGTATCACATGGACATGTCCCAAGGCAACGCGCACGGCAGCGCGGCCGAAATCCTCAATGGCTCCGACATCCTCGTGCGGTGTCTGCAGGCCGAAAACGTCAAGTACATGTGGGGCTACCCCGGCGGTGCCGTCCTGTACATCTACGACGCCCTCTACAAGCAAGACACCATCGAACACGTGCTGGTGCGCCACGAACAGGCCGCCGTGCACGCGGCTGACGGCTATGCGCGCGCCACCGGCGACGTCGGCGTGGCCCTGGTCACCTCGGGCCCCGGCGTCACCAATGCCATCACCGGCATCGCCACGGCCTATATGGATTCGATCCCGATGGTGATCATCACCGGGCAGGTGCCCACGCCCGCCATCGGGCTGGACGCCTTCCAGGAGTGCGACACCGTCGGCATCACCCGCCCGATCGTCAAGCACAACTTCCTGGTCAAGGACGTGGCCGACCTGGCCCTCACGATCAAGAAGGCCTTCCACATCGCGCGCACCGGCCGCCCGGGCCCCGTGGTGGTCGACATCCCGAAGGATGTCTCGCTCAAGACCACGGCCTTCCACTACCCCGAGTCGGTGGAAATGCGCTCGTACAACCCCGTGCGCAAGGGCCACGGCGGCCAGATCCGCAAGGCCGTGCAGCTGCTGCTGGGCGCCAAGCGCCCCTACATCTACACCGGCGGCGGCGTGATCCTGGCCGAGGCGGCCAAGGAGCTGCGCGAACTGTGCGCGCTGCTGAACTACCCGTCCACCAGCACCCTGATGGGCCTGGGCGCGATCCCCGCCTCTGATCCCAACTTCCTGGGCATGCTGGGCATGCATGGCACGTACGAGGCCAACATGACCATGCAGAGCGCCGACGTGGTGATCGCCGTGGGCGCCCGCTTCGACGACCGCGTGATCGGCAATCCCAAGCACTTCGCCCAGGTCGAGCGCAAGATCATCCACATCGACATCGATCCGTCGAGCATCTCCAAGCGCGTCAAGGTCGACATTCCCATCGTGGGCGATGTGAAGGACGTGCTGCAGGAGCTGATCGCCCAGATCAAGGAATCGTCGCTGCGGCCCGACCAGAACGCGCTGACCACCTGGTGGAACCAGATCGCCGAATGGCGCAAGCGCGAGTGCCTGAAGTACAAGCACTCCGACGAGGTCATCAAGCCCCAGTTCGTGATCGAGAAGCTCACCGAGCTCACACGCGGCACCGACCACTACATCACCTCTGATGTGGGTCAGCATCAGATGTTCGCCGCGCAGTTCTGCAAGTTCGAAGAGCCGCGCCGCTGGATCAACTCTGGTGGCCTGGGCACCATGGGTGTGGGCCTGCCCTACGCCATGGGCATCAAGCTGGCCAAACCCGATGCCGACGTGTTCTGCGTCACCGGCGAAGGCTCGATCCAGATGTGCATCCAGGAGCTGTCGACCTGCCTGCAATACCAGACCCCGGTCAAGGTGCTGTCGCTGAACAACCGCTACCTGGGCATGGTGCGCCAGTGGCAGCAGCTCGATTACGGCAGCCGCTACTCGCACAGCTACATGGACGCGCTGCCTGATTTCGTGAAGCTGGCCGAGGCTTATGGCCACGTCGGCATGCTGATCGAGCGCCCGGGCGATGTCGAAGGCGCGCTGCGCGAAGCCATCAAGCTCAAGGACCGCACCGTGTTCCTGGACATCCGCACCGACCCGACCGAGAACGTCTGGCCGATGGTCAAGGCAGGCCAGGGCATCTCCGAGATGCTGCTGGGCTCCGAGGATCTGTAAGCCAACCTGAAGTAACACATGCCCCGGCACCGCCCGGGGGTCGACGTCCAGGCGCTTTCCGGCACCTGGACGGGCGATTCAAGCCTCGCGCCGCCAGCGGCGATGGGGCAGGGCGGCGCGGGGTGTTTTCATCCCCGACTTTGTCGAACCCCGTGGCCACGGCCTGCCGGTTACCGCCGGCCGGCTCAAGAGCGCGAAAGGACGATTGAAATGAAGCACGTCATTGCCCTGTTGCTGGAGAACGAACCCGGCGCGCTGTCGCGCGTTGTGGGCCTGTTTTCCGCCCGCGGCTACAACATCGAAAGCCTGACCGTGGCGCCCACCGAGGACGCTTCGCTGTCACGCATGACGGTGGTCACCTCCGGCTCCGACGACGTGATCGAACAGATCACCAAGCACCTGAACCGCCTCATCGAGGTCGTGAAGGTGGTCGATCTTTCCGAAGGCCCCTACACCGAGCGTGAGCTGATGCTCATCAAGGTGCGCGCCGTGGGCAAGGAGCGCGAGGAGATGAAGCGCATGGCCGACATCTTCCGCGGCCGCATCATCGACGTCACCGACAAGACCTACACCATCGAGCTGACGGGCGATGCCTCCAAGCTCGATGCCTTCCTGGAGGCCATCGACCGCGCGGCCATCCTCGAAACCGCACGCACCGGTACCAGCGGCATCGGTCGTGGCGAGCGCATCCTGCGCGTTTGATCGAGCGTCACCCGGCCCTCGCTGGCCTCTTTTGCACATCTGCAATCAACCCCAAGTTTCTGTCTGGAGCAACGAATGAAAGTCTATTACGACAAGGACGCCGACCTGAGCCTGATCAAGGGCAAGAACGTCACCATCGTGGGCTACGGCTCGCAAGGCCACGCCCACGCGCAAAACCTGCGTGATTCCGGCGTCAACGTGACGGTCGGTCTGCGCCGTGGCGGCGCGTCCTGGTCCAAGGTCGAAGCCGCCGGCATCAAGGTGGCCGAGGTCGACGAGGCCGTCAAGGGCGCCGACGTGGTCATGATCCTCCTGCCGGATGAGAACATCCCCGAGGTCTACAACAACAACATCGCCCCGAACATCAAGCAAGGCGCGGTGCTGGCGTTCGCCCACGGCTTCAACGTGCACTACAACCAGGTCGTGCCCCGCGCCGATCTGGACGTGATCATGGTCGCCCCCAAGGGTCCTGGCCACACCGTGCGCTCCGAGTACCTCAAAGGCGGCGGCGTGCCTTCCCTGATCGCGATCTACCAGGACAAGTCCGGCAAGGCCCGTGACATCGCCCTGTCGTACGCGGCTGCCAACGGCGGCACCAAGGGCGGCGTGATCGAGACCAACTTCCGCGAAGAAACCGAAACCGACCTGTTCGGCGAACAGGCCGTGCTGTGCGGTGGCGCCGTCGAACTGGTGAAGATGGGCTTCGAAACCCTGACCGAAGCTGGCTACGCTCCCGAGATGGCCTACTTCGAGTGCCTGCATGAGCTCAAGCTGATCGTCGACCTGATGTACGAAGGCGGCATCGCCAACATGAACTACTCCATCTCGAACAACGCCGAGTATGGTGAGTACGTGACGGGCACGGAAGTGATCAACGAGAAGTCGCGCGAAGCCATGCGCGCTGCTCTGAAGCGCATCCAGACCGGCGAATACGCCAAGATGTTCATCCAGGAAGGCAAGACGAACTACCCGAGCATGACCGCTCGCCGTCGTCTGAACGCCGTGCACCCGATCGAGACCGTGGGTGCCGAGCTGCGCGCCATGATGCCCTGGATCGCCAAGAACAAGCTGGTCGACCAATCCAAGAACTGATCGCGGTGACCGGCCCTGCGCCGGTTGTCTGCAGGTTCACAAAAGCCGCCCTGGAACACGCCTTGGCGGCTTTTTCATGGGCGCTTTCCTTGCGTTTAGCGCGAAGGCAGATGCGCTTGCAGCCAGCGCTCCGAGTCACCTTGCTTGAAGAAGCGGGCCCAGGCGAACACGTCCTGGCCGTGGTCATCAAGCTGAGATGCATCAGCGCCATGGGCCAGCAACCACTGCATGGCGTTGACACGGCCTTTGGCTGCCGCCATCTGCAGAGGACTTTCGCCGCGGCTGGCGGTGGCGCGTGAGTTGAGCGGCAGCCCAAGCCGGGCCAGTGATGCCAGGCAGGGAACGCAATCGCCAGCGGCGGCCATGTGCACGGGTGTCCAGCCCCAGCGGTTGACCACGTTCGTGCGGGCGCCGGCCGCAAGCAGCTTCTCGAAGGCCTCGGGCTGTCCGAAGTAGGCGGCCATCAGCAGGGCCGTGTCGCCACGTTCGTTCACGCTGGTCTCGTCTGCGTAGTTCACGTCGGCGCCGCGCTGGAGCAGGATGTCCATGATGGGCAGCAAACCCCGCCCGGCGGCCAGCATCAGTGCAGAGCGGCCGGAGTGGCTGGCGATGGCGGATGGGTTGGCACCTTCGCTCAGGGCTGTGCGCACGGCCTGGTCGTCACGCTGGTCAATGGCCGCCAGCAAGGCACGGTCGGCCTGGCCGATGCCCAACAAGGCATTGAATTGCTGACGAACAGGAGGCAACCAGGCTCGGGCCGTGTCGTGCACCGTGAGCGATGCGGCGGTGTCCAGGTGGGTGGCGACGCCCAGGCTGACGGTCGACAGCACCAGCCATGCTGTGAGGGTACTGAGACGTTCTCTCGCGGTGGGCGAGCGGGCGCTGAATGTGTCCGCATCCATCACCACGCCGGCCCGTTGCTGCAGAGACTGGAGCTGCCCTGCTACGCCCAAGGCCACGCCCAGCCGGTGCAGGGGCGGGGTCACGGCCTGGTGCCGGAGGGTGTGTTCATCCCATTGTTCGAGCCGGTGGTATCCCGCTGCCTGGCCATGCGCCTGGTTGGTGTGGGTGAGCCGGGGTTCCAGGCCATGCTGGCGGGAAGTCGCCAGCATGGTGCTGTGCCGAAGCAGGTTCGATGAGCGGTCCAGCCACCAGGCATCTCGCGTGATGCCGACCACCCACCGTCGGGTGCCGATGTGCAGGGCCAGGCCGAGGACGATGACGGAGCCGATGCTGCACAGCAGCCAGATGAGCGCGTCTTTCGAGTCCTCCGCGTTAAAATGTTGGCGGGAGACGAAGCCGAGCCCCAGGCCCAACAGACCGATGGCGATGGCCCCGCCGACTCGCCAGGGCCGGGCAAAGCTGGCCAGCTGGATGCCTTGCTCCTGGCTCAGTTGCATCACGGTGGCTGGCACGGCTTCGGCCGTGGCGGCTGGAAGCGATTGCGGCGACCGATCTGGCGTGACAGCAAAACCGGGCCTGCCAGCCTGCACGGGCAGGTCGAACACCTGCTCGCGGCCCTTCTCCACCTCATCCAGCACCAGGCGCCAGGAGATGCGGTGCCCTTCCTTGCTGATGCCAGAAGGCAGGGCGTGCGCAGGCCAGTGCAATCTCATGCGCAATTGCCCACCGCCGTCGGGTGCAGCATGGATGCTCAGCGGCAGGATCTGCTCGCTCAGCGTCTCCTGGCTCTTTTCCGAATCGTCATCGGGCAGGCTGCTTTGCACCAGTCGGGCCTGCCAGGTGGAGCGCTCAGCCGTGCGCCATCGCGAGGGAGGAAGATGCGCGGTGATGCCAGCTGGCTCACCGGCGTGCAGCGCCCCGGTGTCCAAGGTGAGGGCGCTTCCCTTGTGCCGCAGCGCATCGCGCCACATCTGCACCGCGCCCCATGCCATCAGCAAGCCCACCGCGGGAAACAGGCTGATGAAGATGTCGACGAAGCGCCACCTCTCGCCGTCGGCCCAGACGGCCAGCGCAAGCGGGAAGGCGATCAGGTTCCAGAGCAAGGTGACCGCGGTGATGCCCCATGCCTTGGCTTTGCTGCTGTCGTGCAAGGTGCTGGTGTGCGATGCGGCCGATGGCGCCCGCGCCTTGTTCGTTGGTCGCTCACCCCGTAGCACCGCGATCAGCATGACCAATGCGCCCAGGCTGATGGCAGGGAAGATGAGTGCGAAGGGCAGCAGAAACGCCAACCTGCTCCAGCGCAGTTCGCGGTCAAGCAGGGCCAGGCCGGGATGCTCGGGGTCGATCCAGACGACCACCGTCTGGCCGGCACCCCGTGCTGCATCAAGGCGTTGGTGCCATTGAAACTGCTCGGTGCGGTTCAGGCTCCATGCGATGCGGTTGCCCGTGAGCGTTCGGCCCAGATGCTGGTACTGATAGCGGGCGACCAGGTAGGGGGCGCCGTCGCTGTCCTCGTCCATGCGTGCTTCTAGCACGCGGGCTGGGACGGGCACGTAGTGCTGAAGGCGGGGGGCCTCCTGCAACAGGTGCCACAAAGGCCGCACGCCGATGAGCAGCCCGCCGGCGCCGAACGCCAGCACGAACACGGACAGGAACAGGGCCAGGCCGATGCGGCCTTCCAGGCTCGGCTTGAGTGGGGCATCCATGGGGCGAGCTTGGTTTGTTTTTGCCAAGATACCTCAGCCCCTGGGGTGTGATGCCGCGCTCAATCCCTCATGCGTTGCGTGCTGGCCGCAGTCACGCTGATCAACCCCGCCATGGCTGTCTGCGCAGCCACCAGCCCAGCCACAGGCCCAGCCCCGCGCACACCAGGAACACCCAGCCTGACACGGCGGCAGCCATGATGCCCGACAGCAGCGTGCCCACCGTGCAACCCAGGGCGAGCATGCTGCCCAGCCCCATCAGAACGCCGCCGGCGAAGTTGCGAACGGCCTCCGGCAAGGTGGGCCAGCGCGGCTTGAAGTCACCTGCCAGCAATGCGGCAATGAAGGCGCCGAGCACCAGGCCGACCACCAAAGATCCGTTGTTGGACCACAGCGTTTCCTTGATGGTGGTGACGCATCCCTTGAAGGTGTCCAGCCCTTCCAGCCGGCTGGGCAGCCAGCCCTGGTGATCGGCCAGGGTGCGCGCCACGCTGCCCAGTTCGGAGGTGACACCCAGCGGTGACACCCGCAGGAAGGCCAGCACGCCCAGCCCACCAATCAGGATGCCGCCCACGTGGGGTGCCCAGCGACGCCGCCACCAGCGTGGATGAACGTCTGTCGGCGCAGGGGGCTTGCGGTGCAAGGACCACAGCAGCCAGCCCAGCGCGCCCAGCCCCAACAGTTGCACACCCAGCGAGCCTTCATAGCCCAGGTGGTGTGGCAGCCACAACACGGGCGCTTCCTGGATGTGGCCAAGGTACAGACCGTTCCATGCCTTGAGGCCCAGCACGAAGCCGAGCACGGTGCCCACCAGGGCAATGGGTGCCGTCAAGGCGCCTTCACCCAGGCGGTACAGCTGCGCACTGATGCACGAGCCGGCCAGCGCCATGCCCAGGCCGAAGGTGAAGGATGCGCCCACCAGCACGATGCTCACCGGCCCGATGTGCGCGCCGGGCGGCAGGCGGCCGGCCGCGGGCTCCGGCAGGAAGGCACCGAACACCGCGTGGTAGCCCAGGGTGCCCACGGCCAGCGCCGCCAGGATGCCCAGCAGCCCACGCGCATCGCGCTGCTCGATGAAATCACGGCTTACGCAGTAGAAGCAGAAACGTGAGCGTTGCAGCAGCCAGCCGAAGGCCAGACCGAAGGCCAGCGACAGTGCCAGTGCGCGACCGCCGGGCAGGGCGGCCAGGTGGCGGTGGAGCAAAAAGGCCGTGCTGAGCACGGCCACGGCGGACAGCAGGGCGGCCCAGCCGGGCCGCGCCTGTCCAGGTGTCAACTGCACAGAGCTCATGGACGACTCAGCGACCACCCCACACCGTGCCGGCCGGGTTGTTCACGGGCACTCCCACGGTGTTGCCGTATTCCGTCCACGAGCCGTCGTAGTTGCGCACTTCGTAGCCCAGCAGCTTCTTCAGGGCGAACCAGGTGTGGCTGGAGCGCTCGCCGATGCGGCAGTAGGTGATCACGGGGCGCTTGCCGTCGATGCCCACGCCCGCATACAGCTTGCGCAGTTCTTCGACAGGCTTGAAGGTGCCATCGGCGGCCACGGCCTGGCCCCAGGGCACGTTGACGGCGCCAGGCACGTGGCCGGCGCGCACGGCCAGTTCCTGCACGCCAGCGGGTGCGAAGACCTTGCCGCTGTACTCATCGGCCGAGCGGATGTCCACCAGGGCCGCGTTGCTCTTCTTGTCGGCCACGGCCACCACATCGGGCAGGCGTGCGCGCAGGGCGTTGTTGGCGGCGCTGACCTTCACGTTGCCGGCGCCCGGCGCGGCGGCCAGGGGCGACAGCGAGCGGCCTTCTGCCTCCCACTTCTTGCGGCCGCCATCGAGCAGCTTGACGTTCTTGACGTTGTAGACGTCGAACACCCAGGCGCCCCAGGCGGCGAACCAGTTGTTGTTGTCGCCGTACAGGATGATGGTGCTGTCCTGGTTCACGCCGGCGGCGCGCAGCTTCTTCTCCAGGTCTTGCTGGGTGGCGATGTCGCGGCGGACGGGGTCGACCAGGTCGGTGTGCCATTCGAAGTTCACGGCACCGGGGATGTGGCCACGTTCGTAGACGCCGGGCACCACGCTCACCTCGATCACCTTGATCTTCGGGTCATTGAGGTTCTTCTCCAGCCAGTCGGTGGTGACCAGATAGGGTGAGTTGGCCAGGGCTGGCAGGCTGAGCAGCCAGGCGCCTGCAACCAGGATCTTCTTGAACGTCTTCATGTGGTGACCTCATGCGTCGGAGAGGGTTTGGGATGTGCAGCCGGCGAGCGGAGAAAACCCGGCGCTGAGGCAGTCTCGTTCATGCTGCATTCATTGGTAAGTGAGGGTTTCTCATTTACATATGCGCACATCGCAGCCATAGCGGACGCTAGACCTTGCACCTGCGGAGGCGGCCGGGCCTGACTACACTGCCTGCCATGTCAGAGCAGTCACCTTCCCAGCCCATCGCTCCTGTGTCCACCACCTTGGCGCGACCGGCCCATGTCGTTGCGGTGGATCTGGCCAAGGCCTACCGCCTCATCAACCATGGGCCCACGGTGCTGGTGAGTTCGGCCCATGGCGGTCGCCGCAACGTGATGGCGGCGGCCTGGAACATGCCACTCGACTTTTCTCCGCCCAAGGTGGCGGTGGTCATCGATCGCAACACCTACACGCGTGAGTTGATCGAAGCGTCGGGTGAACTGGCGCTGTGCGTGCCCACGCGCGCGCAGGTCGATGCCGTGTCGCAGGTGGGCAAGACCACCGGCCGTGAGCAGGACAAGTTGGCCGAGGCTGACCTGTCGGTGTTCGCGGGCAGCCATGTCGGCGCGCCGCTGGTGGATGGGTGCGTGGCGTGGCTGGAGTGCCGGCTGCTGAACGAGCCGGAGATGGCGCAGCGCTATGACCTGTTCCTGGCAGAGGTGGTGGCCGCCTGGGCTGATGCTCGCCTGTTCGATGGTGGGCACTGGTTGCCCATCGATGCACCGCACAGCACTTTGCACCATGTGGCTGGCGGCGTGTTCTTCACGCTGGGGGATCTGGTGTCGGCCAAGCCTGCCGCAGAAGGCTGAACCGGCGTCGTGGCCTGAGCCGAGGCTCAGTCGCCCCGCTGCGACGACAGCTTCGCGCGTTGCTGGCGCACGCGGGCCTTGAGCTTGTCGTGCACCCCGCGGTCGAACTCTTGCTGCAGCACCACCGGGAAGGCCGCCGACACCGAGCCGATGGCCAGCGGGCGCAGGCGCTCGAACAGGTTGTGCACGGTGCGCAGCGCATTGGGCGGCAGCGCCAGCAGAGGGTCCTGGTCGGCTGCATCCGGATCCACCTGCTGCGGGCTCAATGTCTGCATGAGCTCGCGCACCATGGCGATCACGAACTGGTCCACATAGGCCTGGGCGATGGCCCGCATGTGCTCGATCAGCTGGTTCTGCAGCGCCAGTGAGGTCGACAAAGGCACCTGCATCTCGGCCATTTGCTTGCCGATGGCCCACAGCGACGGGCTGAGGATGTCCACCTGCGTTTCGGACTGCAGCGGGCTTTCCTCGTCGGTGTCGACCGTCTGGTACAGGCCCGTGTTGAGCAGCGGCATGACCTGTTCGGCGGTGATGCTTTCACCCCAGTGCTCGGTCAGATCGGCCAGACTCTTGCGAAGTGGTTGCTCCACGCGGAAGAAGCCGTTGGAAAACAGCTGGGCGATCAGCGAGTACTCCGCACCGGCGCGGTCGGGCACACGGGCCAGCAGGTCGCCGATGGCTTCCAGGCCGAAGCCCATGTGACGCATCTCGCGGATCAGCTCCAGCCGTGACTTGTGCTGACCCGAGTACAGGCCCAGGCGCCCATGCAGCACTGGAGGCGGCATGAGCCCGGCAGTTTGGTAGGCGCGGATGTTGCGCACCGACACGCCCGTCTGGCGAGCCAGTTCGGCCACGGTCATGCCGGAGGCTGTGCTGCCCGCAGGCCGGCGCGGCGAGGCCTGCTCGACATCTTCAGGCGCGGCGGCCTGTGGGCTGGCAGCGGGTTTCTGGCGGCTGGGCGGCGGGGCTTTGACGGGCATTTGTAATGCAAGTAGCAAACGCGACATGATGGACCACTCAATGTTGCATTCGCGATGTAGCATTGCCATCGGTTTTTCCACCAACATGGCAGCCAACAAGATGAACAAGCTGAACAGGCACCGTCACCACCGTCACGTCAAGCGCTTGCTGGCGGTGCTGGCCATGGCCGGCGCCTGCGTGATCGCGCTGCCGGGGCAGGCCTCGGAAGTGGCCGGCGTGGCACTGGATGACGCGGTCGCGGTGGCTGGGCAGCCATTGGTGCTCAATGGCCTGGGCCTGCGGTCCAAGATGTTCATCAAGGTCTATGTGGTCGGCCTGTACCTGCCGCACAAGGAAACGCATCCGAGCGATGTACTGGGCATGCCCGGCGCCAAGCGCGTGCAACTGGTGATGATGCGCAATGTGGGCAGCGAGTTGCTGGCCGACAACCTGAGCAAGGCCCTGGCGGAGAACACCAGCAAGGCAGAGATGGCGCGGCTGCAGCCACGCGTGGAGCAGCTCAGGTCCTTGATGATGTCGCTGGGTGAAGCCCGCAAGGGCTCGAAGATCCTGCTGGATTTCCAGCCCGGCGTGGGCACGCACGTGACGGTGGACGGCCAGGCCGTGGGCAACGACATCCCCGGCGATGATTTCTACCGGGCCTTGTTGCGCATCTGGATCGGTGACGAGGTGGCGTCCAAGCCCCTCAGGGCCCAGCTGCTGGGGCTGCCGCCGACCTGATCCCGATAGATCAAGCCAGCGATCAGGTCAGCACTTCAGGCCCATGTGCAGGGCCACGACGCCACCGGTCATGTTGTGCACGTCCACATGGCCGAAGCCCGCGTCCTTCATCAGGGCCTTGAGGGTGGCCTGGTCGGGGTGCATGCGGATGGATTCGGCCAGGTAGCGATAGCTTTCTTCGTCGTTGGCGACGAACTTGCCGATCTTGGGCAGCACCTTGAACGAGTACCAGTCGTAGGTCTTCTCCAGCGGCTTGGCCACCTTGGAGAACTCCAGCACCAGCAGGCGGCCGCCCGGCTTGAGCACGCGGCACATCTCGGCCAGGGCCTTGTCCTTGTGCGTCATGTTGCGCAGGCCGAAGGCCACGGTGACGATGTCGAAGGTGTTGGCCGGGAAAGGCAGCTTTTCGGCATCGCACAGCGTGGTGGGCAGCATCACGCCGGCGTTGACCAGGCGGTCGCGGCCGGTGGCCAGCATGGCCTCGTTGATGTCCGTGTGCACGACCGTGCCGCGCGGGCCCACGCGCTTGGCGAAGGCCTGGGCCAGATCGCCCGTGCCGCCTGCGATGTCCAGCACCTTGTGGCCTTCGCGCACACCGCTGGCGGCGATGGTGTAGGCCTTCCACAGGCGGTGCAGGCCCATCGACATCAGGTCGTTCATGATGTCGTACTTGCCGGCCACGGAGTCGAAGACGCCGCGCACGCGCGAGGCCTTCTGGGATTCGTCGACGGTCTGGAAACCGAAGTGGGTGTCGCTCATGTGTGCATCTTAGCGCGGGCTCAGGCCGGGCTCTGTGCCATGGCCCTGGCGCAGGCCATGGCACTCGACCAGGCCCACTGGAAGTTGTAGCCACCCAGCCAGCCGGTCACGTCCACCACCTCGCCGATGAAATACAGGCCGGGCTGCAGCTTGCTCTCCATGGATTGTGAACTGAGCTCGCGCGTGTCCACGCCGCCAGCCGTGACCTCGGCCTTGGCATAGCCCTCGGTGCCGCTGGGTGTGATGGACCAGGCATTGGCCGACTGGCCCAGGGCGTCCAGGTCCTTGTCCTTCAGTTCGGCCACGGCGGCGGTGTCCTGCAGGGCAGGATGGCGCGCGGCAGTGTCCTGCAGCCAGGCCTGGGCCAGACGCTGCGGTACGGCCTCTGGCAGGGCATCTCGCCAGGCGGTGGAGAGCTGACGGCGCGAGCCCTGCTTGCTCTGCCTCAAGGCCTCGGCCAAGTCGATGCCGGGGGCCAGATTGATGCTCAGCGGCTGGCCGGGCGCCCAGAAACTGGAGATCTGCAGGATGGCCGGGCCGCTCAGGCCGCGGTGGGTGAACAGCAGGTCTTCGTCGAAGCTGACGGGTTTGACCTTGTTCTTGCCCTTGGTGGCGCCCTCGGCAGGCGCCGGTGTGGCCGTGACGACAACCGGCAGCGCGACCCCCGACAAGGCCGACCACCGCGCCCACTGGGCCGCATCGAAGGTCAGCGGGACCAGGGCAGGGCGCAGCGGCACGATGCGGTGGCCGAACTGCTGAGCCAGGCGCTGGCCGAAATCGGTGGCGCCGATCTTGGGGATCGACAGCCCGCCGGTGGCCACCACGACATGGTCGGCCCGCACCAGGCCCTGTTCGGTGTCCAGCTCGAAACGCCGCTCACCCGGCCCGGGCTCGGCCACTGCGCGCACGGCACCCACGCCGCAGGGCTGGCGCCGCGTCACGCCGCCTTCAGTGCATTCGGTCAGCAGCAGGTCGATGATCTGCTGGCTGCTGCCATCGCAGAACAGCTGTCCCTTGTGCTTTTCGTGGAAGGCGATGCCGTGCCTGCGCACCAGCTCGATGAAATCGGCGCAGGTGTACTGGGCCAACGCGGAGCGGCAGAAATGCGGGTTCTCGCCCAGGTAGTTGGCGGGCAGGGCTTCGCGGTTGGTGAAGTTGCAGCGGCCGCCGCCGGAGATGCGGATCTTCTCGGCCACCTTGGTGGCGTGGTCCAGCAGCAGCACCCGCAGGCCGCGCTGGCCAGCCGCGCCGGCACAGAAGAGGCCGGCGGCACCGGCCCCGATCACGACCACGTCAAAGTCGGGCATGTCGAAGGTATCAAGTCAGAAGAAAGGAGAAGTGCACTCAGCTTCGTGTTGGCTTGAAGGCCTGCACGCTGATCACACCGGGAGTGCCTTGGGCATCCACGCTGGCCAGCACGGCGCGGTGGGCGCCCTGGCGCTTGGCTTCGGCCACGGCTTCGGTGGCGCGGTGGATGGCATGGTCCATGGTTTCGGATTCCTGCACCTGGACGATGCCGACGCTCAGGCCGATGGGCTCCCGGGCCGAGTCGCGTTCGCGCTGCTTTTCGTCGATCAGCCGGGCCATCCGGGTGGCCACATGCAGCGCATCCTGTGGGTTGGTGTCGGGCAGCAGGGCGATGAACTGATCGCCGCCCAGGCGGCCTACCAGGTCACGGCCCCGCAGCATGGCGCGCGCCACGCTGGAGACCAGCCGCAGGGCCGTGTCGCCGGCCGCGTGCCCGTGCACCTCGTTGAGGTGCTTGAACCCATCGATGTCGAAGACCATCAGGGCGCAGGCCCCGGGGGGCGACAGGCGCACCGTCTGCTGGGCCATGTCCTGGAAGTGGCGGCGGTTGGGCAGTTGCGTGAGCATGTCGAAATCGACCATCAGACGCAGCTGGCGCTGGGATTCGCGCAGGTCCTGCTCGGTGCGCTCGTAGGTCAGCAGCAGGCCCATGTAGACGGCGAAGATCACGGCCACCGTGAGCGTGAGGCTCAGGAAGGGCTGCTGCACGAAGGTGTTGGGTGCGGTCACCTGCACGCCCCACAACTGGATGCCTTCGATCAGGCGCGGAACCTGCACGGCCACGCCCAGCACCATGAACAGCAGGAAAGCCTTGAGGTGGGTGCTCTCGCGCCATTCGCGGATCGACCACACCATCCAGGAGGCGTAGGCATAGCCGGCGATGCTGGACATGGTGAAGGACGCGACCCGGCCGCCGGCGTCATCGGGCGCATGGGACCAGACCATCAGCCACCACAGGAAGCCGGCGATCAGCACGACCTGGTCGCCCCAGGGCGGCACCGGCAGCTCCGAGCGCACGTAGAAGCGGCGCAGCCCGCCCAGCATGGTGATGGGCCATTGCAGGGCCAGCAGCACCGACAGCGCGAACATCGCGGGATGGTCGTACCTGTACAGGGTGCAGACCGCGCCGGCCAGGTTGAGCCACTGCGCCCACACCCACCACCAGAACCCCCGGTAAGTGCGTTGCGACAGGCCGACGTAGGTCATGATGCCCGCGGCCGTCGCCATCACCACGATGGTGGTGAAGAACAGCGTTGGGGGGTGCAGGTTCTCCAGAACGGCCATGGACTTTGGCGTGGTGTGGGTCGAGTTCGAGCACAATCCGGGCAGTGTCACTGTGCCCGCGATCGCGCCCCGATGGTGTCGCGATTATCCCGGGGGCACGCCGAAACGAACCCCTGTTGTTTTTTGGAGCACGCAATCATGGCGATGGACGTCGTTGACTACGAGATCAAGGGCAGTGAGATGCAGTTCGTCGAGGTCGAACTGGACCCCGGCGAGGCCGCCATTGGCGAAGCCGGCAGCATGATGTTCATGGACGGTGGCATCGACATGGACACCGTCTTCGGCGACGGCTCGCAGCAGCAGGGCGGCTTCTTCGGCAAGCTGATGGGCGCCGGCAAGCGCCTGATCACGGGCGAATCGCTGTTCACCACGGTCTACACCAACCAGGGTTCCGGCAAGAAGCGTGTGGCGTTCGCCGCCCCGTACCCCGGCAAGATCATCCCGATGGACCTGGCCCAGCTGGGCGGCACCCTGCTGTGCCAGAAGGATTCTTTCCTTTGTGCGGCCCGTGGCGTGTCGCTGGGCATCGGGTTCCAGCGCAAGCTCGGCGTCGGCTTCTTCGGCGGTGAGGGTTTCATCATGCAGAAGCTGGAGGGTGATGGCCTGGCCTTCGTGCATGCCGGCGGCACCTTGCTGCGCCGCGATCTGCAAGCCGGCGAAGCCTTGATGGTGGACACGGGCTGCGTGGTCGCCTACACCCCCAATGTGGATTTCGACATCCAGTACGTGGGCAAGATCAAGACGGCGCTTTTCGGCGGCGAGGGCATCTTCCTGGCCCGCCTCAGCGGCCCTGGCACAGTGTGGCTGCAGAGCCTGCCGTTCTCACGCCTGGCGTCCCGCATCTTTGCTGCGGCGCCGCAGACGGGCGGGGGCGGGCGTGGAGAAGGCTCCCTGCTGCCGGGCGTCGCGGGCGCCGGCCTGCTGGGCGGCATCCTCGGTGGCGACAACGAGTGATTTCACCGGGGATCCTGCACAAATCCGGTGATCCCGGGCGCAGCCGCGTCAGCACAAATCCCAGGTCATGCGTTTGACCTGGGTCGGCCTTCCCGGCTGGCGGGCCGCGTACACTGCGCGGTTCCATCGCAGGTGACGCAATTGATTTCACGTGGCTTTCCCAAGGCACTGGTGCGCCGGTCCTTCCTGTCGTCTGGCGCGCGCCATGCGCTCTCAGCCCTGGCCGTTGCGGCCTTGCCGGTGCCTGCGGTCTGGGCTCAAGGGGCTTCTGCGCCCGTCGGGCCGCTGGCCAAGGCCGCCAAGCCGCCGATCTTCGTGCTGAACTCGCTGGACGCCAATGTCAGCGTGATCGATCCGGTCACGTTCAAGGAGGTCAAGCGGGTGCCCACGGGCAAGGAGCCGCACCACCTCTACCTCACGCCGGATGAGAAATCCCTGCTGGTGGCCAATGCCCTGAGCGACACCATCACGCTGCTGGATCCGCTCACGGGGGATGTGCAGAAGGTGCTGACCGGCATCTCCGACCCCTACCACCTGCGCTTCTCACCCGACATGAAATGGTTCGTCACGGCCGCCAACCGCCTGGACCATGTCGACATTTACCGGGTGTCCTACGCTCAGCCGGCCGGCCTGACCCTGACGCTGGCCAAGCGCATCCCCACCGGCAAGACGCCCAGCCACATCACCATCGACAGCCGAAGCACCGTGGTGTATGTGTCCATGCAGGACAGCGACGAGCTGATCTCGATCGACCTGGCCACCCAGGCGCCGCGCTGGAAGGTGCCCGTGGGCAAGATGCCGGCCGATGTTTTCCTGAGCTACGACGACCGCTTCCTGCTGCTGGGCCTGACGGGCGACAAGTTCGTCGAGGTGTACGACGTGCGCGGCCCGAAGCCCGTGCTGGTCAAGCGCATCGAGACGGGCGAGGGCGCCCACGCCTTCCGTGCCTGGGGTGACAAACGGCACCTGCTGGTCAGCAACCGCGTGGCCAACACCATCAGCCGCATTGACCTGCAAACCTTCACCGTGGTGGCCAACTACCCGGCCCCCGGCGGGCCGGACTGCATGGACGTGCTGTCGGACGGCAAGACCATCCTGACCACCTCGCGCTGGGCCCGCAAGCTCACCTTCATCGACACCGTGCAGGGCAAGGTGATTCGCCAGGTGAAGGTGGGCCGCTCGCCGCACGGCGTGTGGACCCTGGACCATGCGCCGCGCTGACCGCGCACGGACCCGTTTCGCGCTGTGCCTGGCACTGCTGGGCGCGCCTGTGCTGGCCGCCCCAGGGGCTTCGGTGGCCGGCGCCAAGGCGGGCTCACCCTGCGAGCACCCCGTCTACCTGACCTTCGACACCGGCCACATGGGCGTGGCGCCGCTGGTGGCCGATGTGCTCAAGCGCCATCAGGTGCCTGTCACCTTCTTCCTGGCCAACGAGCGCACCCAGCCCGTGGGCGACCGGCCGGCGGGTGCCAGCCTGGACGATCACTGGGCCCCCTGGTGGAAGGCCATGGCCGCGCAGGGCCACGATTTCGGTAGCCACACCTGGGACCACCTGATCTGGCGCAAGGACACCTCGAAGGGCTTCACCTTCCGCCCCACGGCAGGCCCGGACAATGGCCGGTCGGTGGACCTGTCCGCGCCCCAGTACTGTGAGGAGCTGGCGCGCAGTGCCCAGCGCTTCCAGGCCATGACGGGCCAGCCCATGCGGGCCTTGTTCCGGGCCCCCGGTGGCAAGACCTCGCCCAAGCTGCTAGCCGTCGCCCGCGCCTGCGGATGGCACCACGTGCCCTGGACGCCGGCCGGCTTCCTGGGCGACGAACTGTCCAGCGAGCGCTACCCCAACCAGCGTCTGCTGCAACAGGCGCTGACCCAGGTGCGCCAGGGCGACATCCTTCTGGCCCACCTGGGCATCTGGTCGCGCCAGGAACCCTGGGCGCCCGCCGTGCTCGAACCCCTGATCGTCGGGCTCAAGGCCAAGGGCCTTTGTTTCGCCACCTTGCGCGAGCACCCCGACTACCGGGGCGTCGGCGCGGCGCCCTGAGCCAATTCAGCCATTGCGATAAGAAGGAGCGCACCAGGCATGTGGGACACGTGGATGGGTTGGTTGTCCGACCATTTCGGCTTGATGCAGCAAAGCCTGTTCGAGCACCTGGTGCAGCCCGTGCTGTTCTCGCTGGGCTGGGGCAATTTGCTCGAAGACGCCTTTGATGCCACCGGCTGGTTGCTGGTGGGCCTGGTGCAACTGCTGGTGATGCTGGCGGTGTTCTGGCCCTTGCAGCGCTGGCGCCCGGTTGAGGTCATCACCGACCGCCGTGCCGTGCGCGTCGACATCCTCTACACGCTGATCCACCGGCTGGGCCTGTTCCGTGTGGCGTTGTTCTTCTCGGTGGATCCACTGCTGGACGGCCTGTTCGGCTGGGCCAGCGTGCAGGGCATCAATGGGTTCCAGCTCGACGCTGCGGTCGCACCGTGGTGGCCTGGCATCACCGACACCGCCTGGCTGAGCTTCCTGCTCTACCTGCTGGTGTTCGATTTCGTCGATTACTGGATCCACCGTGGCCAGCACGGCCTGAACCGCTGGTGGGCCCTGCATTCGCTGCACCACAGCCAGCGCCAGATGACCATGTGGAGCGACAACCGCAACCATGTGTTCGACGACCTGCTGCGCGACCTTATCATCGTGCTGGTGGCGCGCGGCATCGGTGTGCCGCCCGGACAGTTCGTGGCGCTGGTGGCGCTCACGCAACTGGTGGAGAGCCTGTCGCACGCCAATGTGCGCATGAGCTTCGGCCCCGGGCTGCAGCGCCTGGTGGTGGGGCCACGCTTTCACCGTGTGCACCACGGCATCGGCATCGGGCATGAATCCAATGGCCCCCATTCCCTGGGGGGCTGCAATTTCGCGGTGCTCTTCCCCGTGTGGGACATCCTGTTTGGCACCGCCGATTTCCGCACCGCCTTGCAACCCACGGGCATCCGCGACCAGTTGCCTGAGCACGGCGCGCGTGATTATGGCGAAGGGTTCTGGGCGCAGCAGTGGCTGGGACTCAAGCGTCTGGCCGGGCGGAACTGACCTGGGCCGGGCGCGGTTGATCCACCTTGGGTATGCTGGCGGCACAAGGACGTACACCACCAAGATGCTCGCCGCCGATACCGCAAAGCCACCACCTTCCGCTCAACCCGCCACCTTGGCGCCGGCCTCTGTCGTGGATGCGGCCCTGCGCGCCATGCTGTACTGCCTGCACCCCCGGGTGATCTGGCTGTCGGTGGTGCCTCTGCTGCTGTCCATGCTCTGCCTGGGCGGCCTGGCCTGGTGGGGGTGGACCGATGCCGTCGCCCAGGTGCGTGTGGGGCTCGATACCTGGTCGCTCAGCCAGACCTTCCTGAACTGGCTCGATGGCTTGGGCGCCACGGGCTTTCGGGCCGTGCTGGCCCCACTGCTGCTGGTGATCGTGACCGTGCCGGTGGTGGTCGTGGCCTGCCTGCTGGTGGTGGCCACCATGATGACGCCAGCCATCGTCAAACTGGTGGCGCAGCGCCGCTTTCCGGCGCTGCAAGAGCGCCATGGCGGCAGCTGGTGGGCCTCGCTGGCGTGGTCGGCCAGCGCTGCCGTCGCGGCCTTGCTGGCGCTGTTCCTGACCTTGCCGTTGTGGTTCATCCCCCCGTTCGCCCTGGTGCTGCCGCCCTTGATCTGGGGATGGCTCACCTACCGGGTCATGGCCTATGACACCCTGGCCGATCACGCCAGCGTCAAAGAGCGCCAGCAATTGATGCGTGAGCGCCGTTCTGCCTTGCTGACCATCGGCATCATCTCGGGCTACCTGGGGGCAGCACCCGCCGCCCTGTGGGCACTGGGCGCCATCACCGTGATCCTGGCGCCCTTGATGCTGGTGATTTCGGTGTGGCTCTACACCATGGTGTTCGCGTTCTCCAGCCTGTGGTTTGCCCACTACCTGCTGGCCGCGCTGCAGATCCAGCGGGCTGCCGAGGCGCGCGCCGTGCCTGTCAGCGAACTCAGGCCCACGGCCCAATCACCGCAATCCCCGGCACATGCGCCCGAGACCACCGTGATCGATGTACCGGTGCGTGAGGTGCCCGGACCAGGGGCCGGCGGCAACACCTCCCTGCCTTCACCTCGCTCGCATCCAGACGCACCATGATCGGACTCATCATCGTCGGGGACGAGATCCTCAGTGGGCGTCGGCAGGACAAGCACCTGGCCAAATCCATCGAGCTGTTGGCGGAGCGGGGCCTGAAGGTGTCCTGGGCGCGCTATGTGGGTGACGAGCCGGGCATGATCACCGCCGCGGTCCAGGATGCGCTGGCCGGCAATGACGTGGTGTTCTCGTTTGGTGGCATCGGCGCTACCCCGGACGACCACACCCGTGCGGCGGCCGGCCGTGCGTTGGGGCGCCCCTTGGTGCTGCACGCCGAAGCGCGCGAACTGATCCTGCAGCGTTGCCGCCAGCTCGCTGAGCAGGAAGGCGAGGCCTTCGACCCGGATTCCGCCGACACCCAGCGCCGCCTGCAGATGGGCCATTTCCCCGAAGGCTCGGAGATCATCCCCAACCCCTACAACCAGATCCCGGGCTTCACCGTGGCAGGGCGCGTGCACTTCGTGCCCGGTTTTCCGGTGATGGCCTGGCCGATGGTGGCCTGGGTGCTGGACACGCTGCATGCGGGCCTGCACGGGCGGGGGGCGGAAGCCTCGCGTGCCGTCGTGGTGTATGGGGCCATCGAATCCCGGCTGACCCCGTTGATGCTGGACATCGAGGCCCGCTTCCCCGGCATCAAGGTGTTCAGCCTCCCCAGCGTCGACCACCCGGTGCATGGACGCCACATCGAGCTGGGGGTGAAAGGCTCGCCAGGGGCGATCGATCAGGCCTACCAGGCACTTCTGGACGGCCTGATCATTTTTGGTGCATCATTAGGCCCCGAAGTGGTGCATTGATTGGTTGTCAGGTCAAAAGGCACCAAAACGGTGTTTTATGCGGCCCCGCATCCGCGCTGCAACCATTTATATTTCATGATGCGGTTTCATGTCGCATGCCAGTGCATCTCTTTTGCGCGTGCAACCCGCTTTCAGCTGCACCAGACACGAGCTTGGTGCGCCGCAAACCTGTCTTTTTCCTGTCGGACACTTTGACGCACCCCGGAAGGCGGCATGGTTTTCGCTATTACACTGCGCGCTGTTTCTGATCTGGAAACAGACAAAACACCCAATTCTTCTTGCACATACAAGCCTCTTGCTAGGAGCACCTGATGGCCAACAAGACCGTCGCCGACGTGATGAAGCTGGTGAAGGACAACGAAGTCAAGTTCGTTGATTTCCGTTTCACCGACACCCGCGGTAAAGAACAGCACGTGACCGTGCCTGTGTCCCATTTCGACGAAGACAAGTTTGTCTCGGGCCACGCCTTTGACGGTTCGTCCATTGCCGGTTGGAAGGGCATCGAAGCCTCCGACATGCAGTTGATGCCTGACCCGGCCACCGCCAACATCGACCCGTTCTTCGAAGAACCCACGCTGATCCTGACCTGCGACGTCATCGATCCGACGGACGGCAAGGCCTATGAGCGCGATCCCCGCTCGCTGGCCAAGCGCGCTGAAGCCTACCTGAAGGCCTCCGGCCTGGGCGACACCGCCTACTTCGGTCCTGAGCCCGAATTCTTCGTGTTCGATTCGATCCGCTGGGGCAACGACATGTCCGGCAGCTTCTTCAAGATCGAATCCGAAGAAGGCGCCTGGTCCACCAGCAAGGAATACGAGCACGGCAACTCCGGTTACCGTCCGACCGTCAAGGGCGGCTACTTCCCCGTGCCCCCCGTCGACAGCTTCCAGGACATGCGCTCGGAAATGAGCCTGATCCTCGAATCGGTCGGCATCCCCGTCGAAGTGCACCACCACGAAGTGGCGAACGCCGGCCAGATGGAAATCGGCACGCGTTTCAGCACCCTGACCCAGCGCGCCGACTGGCTGCAGCTGCAGAAGTACGTGATCGTGAACGTGGCCCATGCCTACGGCAAGACCGCCACCTTCATGCCCAAGCCCATCGTTGGCGACAACGGCTCCGGCATGCACGTTCACCAGTCGATCTGGAAAGACGGCAAGAACCTGTTCGCCGGTGAAGGCTACGCTGGCCTGAGCGAATTCGCCCTGTACTACATCGGCGGCATCATCAAGCACGCCCGTGCCCTGAACGCCATCACCAACCCCGGTACGAACTCGTACAAGCGTCTGGTGCCCGGCTTCGAAGCCCCGGTGAAGCTGGCCTACTCGGCCAAGAACCGCTCGGCCTCGATCCGCATCCCGTATGTGGCCAACCCCAAGGGCCGCCGCATCGAAGCGCGCTTCCCCGATCCTTCGGCCAACCCCTACCTGGCCTTCGCCGCCCTGATGATGGCCGGCCTGGACGGCGTGGAAAACAAGATCCATCCGGGCGAAGCCGCCACGAAGGACCTGTACCACCTGCCGCCCGAAGAGGACGCGAAGATCCCGACCGTCTGCCACAGCCTGGACCAGGCTCTGGAGTACCTGGACAAGGACCGCGCGTTCCTGACCAAGGGTGGCGTGTTCACCGATGCGTACATCGATGCGTACATCGACCTGAAGATGCAGGAAGTCACCCGCTTCCGCATGGCCACTCACCCGGTCGAATTCGACATGTACTACAGCCTGTGATTCCCCTCGGGGATCACCACACGGAAGGGACGGCGCAAGCCGTCCCTTTTTTCATGTCGCTGCGGATGGCCTCCGGCATGTCGGCGGGCCCGAAGTCAGCCGCGTTGATGTTGTAAACAGGCCGGCACCCTCGGCTGCGGCCAGGGGGCTTGCAGGCATACTAGGCGCATGAAGCAAGGATCATCGATGAACCGTCTGTCGTCCCTGGTCTGGCAGGGGGGCGTGTTGTGCGGCGTTCTGGCCTTTTCTCAGGCCCAGGCGCAAGACAAACCCGTGTACCGCTGTCCTGGCAACCTCTACACCGATGCGCTGTCCGCCAAGGATGCGGCCGCGAAGGGCTGCAAGACCCTGGAGGGCGCGCCGATCACCGTCATCCAGTCGCAGCCTCTGCGTGCAGCGCCTCGCTCCGGTACAGCCTCTGGTGGCAGTGGTGAGAAGGTGTCCTCCGCAGATCAAAAGGCCCGAGATGCGGATTCCCGCAGCATCCTTGAGGCTGAGCTACGCAAGGAAGAAGAAACCCTCGCCGCGCTCAAGAAGGAATTCAACAACGGTGAGCCCGAGCGCCGCGGTGACGAGCGCAATTATCAGAAGTACATCGACCGTGTGGCTGAGATGAAGGCGGCCATTGCCCGCAAAGAGGCCGATGTCGCCTCGATCAAACGTGAGTTGAGCAAGCTGGGGGCGCCGCCTGCCTCGTCCCCGTCTCAGCCGCCATCTCCGTCCGCCGCTCCCACCTCGGCAACGCGTAACTGAGCATGGTGAACCGCACTCCTCCCTTGCTGGGCCGCCAGCACAGTGTGGCGCGGGGCGGCTCGCGCGTCGACCCGAGCGAAGTACAGAGTCTGCTGCCCGAGGGGGTAGAGGCGTTTGACCATCTGGCCACCATGGTGGCCGTGATCGAGCCCAATGGCCAGTGCCTGTTTGCCAACGTGGCCTTCGAAGAAGAACTTGGCCTGTCGCGCCGCAGCGTGCTGCGCGAGGCCATCTTCGACTGGTTCGAAGAGCCGGCCCTGCTGCAGGATGTGGTCAGGGCTGTCTCGTCCAATGAATACGCCACCAGCCGGCTGGAGGCGCGCCTCAAGCGTCATCCCAATGTGTTCTCCGATCCGCTGCCCGTGCAGGTGCTGGTCACGCGCATGGAACATGGTGACCTGGTCGTCATCGAACTGGTCGAGGTAGAGCAGCAGACCCGCCAGGACCGCGAAGAGCGCGTGCAGGACCAGGTCCAGGCCAACAAGGAGCTGATCCGCAACCTGGCCCATGAGATCAAGAACCCCCTTGGAGGCATCCGTGGCTCGGCCCAACTGCTGCAGATGGAACTCGAATCCAAGGCGCTGACCGAGTACACGCAGGTCATCATCCACGAGGCCGATCGCCTTCAGGCCCTGGTGGACCGGCTGCTGGCGCCACACCGCAGGCCCCACCTGGTGGGCGATGTGAACATCCACGAGGTCTGCGAGCGCGTGCGCTCGCTGATCCTGGCCGAGTTTCCCCGCGGGTTGCGGGTCTGGCGTGACTACGACACCTCGCTGCCGGAGTTCCGTGGCGACCGCGAACAGCTGATCCAGGCCTTGTTGAACATTGCGCACAATGCGGCGCAGGCGCTGTCCGAGCGCATCGTGCAGGGCGGCGACGCGCTGATCACGCTGCGCACGCGGGTGGCCCGACGTGTGACGATCAACCGCTATCTTCATCGGCTGGCACTTGTCTTGCATATTGAGGACAACGGCCCGGGTATCCCGGAGTCCTTGCGAGATCGGATCTTCTACCCGCTGGTGTCGGGAAGGGAGGGCGGGTCGGGCTTGGGACTCACCCTGGCACAAACCTTCGTTCAACAGCACCACGGCACCATCGAATGCGAGAGCGAACCCGGACGCACGGTCTTTCGAATCCTGATCCCCTTGCCTTGAGCATGGGGGCGTCGGGGCGCGAAGCATGCCAGGGGTTTGCCGTGCGGGTGCAACCACTCACAGGCCGGCATGAAACCCATCTGGATCGTTGACGACGACCAATCCATTCGCTTTGTGCTTGAAAAGGCGCTGGCCCGAGAAGACCTGCCGGTGCGCAGCTTCACGAATCCACGCGATGTGCTCACCGCCCTGGACGATGACGAGCCCCAGGTGCTGGTGTCCGACATCCGAATGCCAGGTGGATCGGGCATCGACCTGCTGAGCAAGGTCAAAGCGCGCCTGCCGGGTCTGCCCGTCATCATCATGACGGCCTACTCCGATCTGGACAGCGCGGTGTCGGCTTTCCAGGGCGGGGCGTTCGAATACCTGCCCAAGCCTTTCGACCTGACCAAGGCGATCGAGCTCATCCGCCGTGCCGTGGATGAAAGCGTGCGGGAGGATGTGGCCGACGAGCGCCTGCAGCAGATGCCCGAGATGCTGGGCCAGGCCCCGGCCATGCAGGATGTCTTCCGCGCCATCGGCCGGCTGAGCCAGAGCAATGTCACGGTGCTGATCACCGGTGAGTCAGGTTCCGGCAAGGAGCTGGTGGCCCACGCCCTGCACAAGCACAGCCCCCGCGCCAATGGACCCTTCGTGGCCATCAACACGGCGGCCATCCCGAAGGATCTGCTCGAATCCGAGCTGTTCGGCCATGAGCGTGGCGCCTTCACGGGTGCGCAGACCATGCGGCGTGGCCGCTTCGAGCAGGCCGATGGCGGCACCTTGTTCCTCGACGAAATCGGCGACATGCCCTTCGATCTGCAGACGCGCCTGCTTCGCGTGCTGTCGGACGGGCAGTTCTACCGCGTAGGTGGCCACCACCCGCTCAAGTCGAACGTGCGCGTGATCGCGGCCACCCACCAGAACCTGGAGGACCGTGTGCGCCAGGGCGTGTTCCGCGAAGACTTGTTCCACCGCCTGAACGTGATCCGCCTGCGCCTGCCGCCGCTGCGTGAGCGGCGTGAGGATGTGCCCACGCTGGCGCGCTTCTTCATGCAGAAGAGCGCCAAGGACCTGGGGGTCGAGGCCAAGCGCATCTCCGAGAACGCGCTGGCCCGGCTGATGGCCTTTGATTTTCCGGGCAACGTGCGCCAGCTGGAGAACATCTGCCACTGGCTGACCGTGATGGCGCCGGCCCAGGTGATCGAGCCGAAGGACCTGCCACCGGAGTTGATGGGTGTGGCGCCCCTGGCGCCGATCCAGCCCGTGGCCGAACTTGCGCCAGCCGTGGCGGTGGTGGCTCCGTCCACTGCTTCCGTTGCGGTGCCGCTGGTGTCATCGCCGTCGGCCGGCCCTTATGCGCCGCCTGTGGTGCTGCCTGTCGTGTCGCCCGCTGCGGTGGACTTGCCCGCAGTGCGCGTGGACGGCTTTGGCGCGCCGCCGGTTGCGGTACTGCCGGTGGCTGCAGCGCAGAACGGCTGGATCAGCGATCTGGAGCGCGAAGCGCGCGGGCTGCTTGATGCTGGACAGACCGATGTGTGGGACCAACTGACCCGCCGTTTCGAAGCCTGCCTGATCCACACAGCGCTGGACCTGACGCGCGGTCGCCGGATCGAGGCGGCGCAGAAGCTGGGCATTGGCCGAAACACGATCACCCGCAAGATCCAGGAACTCGGCATCGACGACTGAGTTTTTGGCGGGGGAGGCCTCAGGGTCTCTCCCAGCCCCCGGCACAAAGCCGAGGAGCTTTAACGGCAATATGCCGCTAAAGACCCCTGATTCCCCGGTTTTTCTTCCGCGAGATGGAAAAGTCTTCTGTCACGATGAGAAACGAGTGGACTCGGGGGTTTTTCAATGTGGGCTCGACGCCGGCAAGCTGACAACGGATCGCACTGGGTGGCTGTCACCCAGGATGGCGCCGTGCTGCGTGCCTTGCAGGTCAGCCATGGCGCCAGCGGGCGGCCTCGGCTGGACTGGGTCCACACCCAGGACACGAACGATTTTGCCCGTGGCTTGAGGGCGCTGGGCCGGGCGCATTCCCTGCGTGGCGTGTCGCTGACCAGTGTTCTGGGCCGCACACAGTACCGACTGATTTCCACGGAGCTCGATGAGCTGCCTCGCGAGGAATGGAGCGGTGCAGTGCGCTGGCGCCTCAAGGAGCAGGTCGATTTCTCGGTGGATGACGCCATCGTGGAGGTGCTGGGTGTCCCCCAGGACACGCAGAATCGCACCACCCAGCCGGCCATTGCCTTGCTGGAATCGCAGGCTGAGGCGCAGAAGCTGAGCCTGGCTGCGGATGACGCCGGCGCCACATGGACGGCGATCGAAGTACCGGAAACCGGCTTGCGCAACATCTGCGCCCTCACCGAAACCGAGTCCCAGGCCCACGCGCTGATTGCGTTTGGCAGCGAACACGCCTTGCTGGTCATCACGTTGGGTGGCGAGCTGGTCATGACGCGCACGATTGAAGTTGCCTCGGCAGCACTCATGGGCAGCGAAGAAGCCCGCGGTGGGGCATTGGGCCGGGCGGGGCTCGAGGTGCTGCGCACGCTGGATACGTTCGAGCGCACCCACAGCAAAGTCACCTTGTCAGGCCTGACCGTGGCACTGCCCGGCGGGGCAGCGAGCATGGCCGAGGTGTTGGCCGATCTGGTCTATGTGCCAGTCAAGGCACTTGAGATGGGGCAGTTGCTCGACTGCTCTGCGCTGGGCGAAACCTCCGAGCAGATCGAAGCCCTGGCATCACTGGAAAACCTGTGCTTGCTGGGCGCGGCATTGCGGCCAGCCAGTCAGGCCAGGGGCATTCAGCAGATCAACATGCAGGATGCGGAGCGCCCGCAGGGCGGCGCCTTGACCTGGGGGGCAGTGTGGGGTGTGAGGGCGGTTGTGGCTGTGCTTGGCGTTGCCGTGGTGGCGGTGATCGGCATGTCCGTGGCCACTAAAAGCTTCGAAAGCCAGGCGGCCGGGCTGGAAGCTCAACTGGGGCCTCTCACCGCCGCCACGGTCTCCATGCCGCCGCCACCCGACATGGACAAGCTCAACGAGCTGCGAAAGGGGGAGGCCTTGCAGCGGCGTCTGAGCGAGGCGCTGTCCAGCGCCACTGCCAATGCTTCGCAAGGCTATTCCGAATATTTGATGGCCCTGGGTCGGCAGGCACAGCCGAATGTCTGGATCACGGGCTTGACGGTGCACGGTAGCGGGGGGCAACTGGAGTTGTCCGGGCGCATGACAGATCCGGGATTTCTGCCGGGGTATCTCAGCCGCTTGGAGAGAGAAACGCAGTTCAAAGGCCGTCGCTTTGCTCAGGTTGAGATCGGGGTGGTCAGCTCCGAGATGACCGGAGACCAACGCTTGACCACCTTTTCTCTGAGCACGCAGGACACTCCGCGGAGCTCCAAGGAGATCAAGCCATGAATACTGCCGTCCAAAAGAACGCCAACTGGACGGCCATGTGGCATCAGAGCCTCCTGCGTTGGCGCAGGGCTCGTCGCGCTTTTGATACCAGAGCCCTCAACGAGCGCCGGTTGGTGATCATCGCCGTGTTGGCAGGGCTGTGGTTCGTGATGGACAGTGTCTGGATTACATCGGGCTTCAAGCAGTTGTCAGCGGTCATAGCGCGCAAGAATCAGGCGCAACAGGCCCTGCAAGCATTGCAGGACAAGCAGCGCTTGCAACTCGATGAGATGGCCCGTGCCCAGGCCTCCGTGGCCAGTGAACTGCTGCAGACGCGAGAGCGCATCCGTCTTCAGAATGCCGATTTCGAAAAGGCCCGCCAAGTACTTGTGCCCGCCTTGGAAATGAGAGCCTTGCTTGAAGGTTTGTTGGCTGAACAGCGCTCACTGCGTCTCATGTCGATGAAGACATTGCCGCGTGAAGAGATCCAGTTACCGCATGTGGATGGTGCTGGGCAATCGACTTTGCTGTATCGGCATGGATTGGAAATCAAGATCGTGGGGAGCTTTCATGAACTGCTGAACTGGCTTCGCAGTGTCGAGAGCCTGCCAAGCAAGGTGCTGTGGGACGAGATGACGCTCCAGGCCGATGACCAGGGTGTGCTCACGCTGTCGCTGAAGGTGCACACATTGAGCAGGGACAGGGAACCTTTGGAGATGGCCCCATGACGGCATGCCGGTGGCTGACTTCGATCCTGGCTGCGGCGGGTGTGCTGACGGGGGCGCTTTCATGGGCTGCGGACGTGATCGTGCTGCCCGATCCGACGCGGCCACCTAACGCCGTGCTCAGGTCGATGAGTGCCAAGAGCGCGGGTGGGGTGGCGCCGGTGCCTGTGCCGGCCCAGGCCGCTTCCGATGCGGCCAGTGGGGCTTCGGCGCCCCGCGCGTCCAGGCGCGAAGGGCGGTTGACTTCCGTGAGGGTGAGCCCGGGCTATGCCAGCGTGGCCTTGCTCGATGGTCGCCTTGTGCAACTGGGCGACCGGGTGGGCGACAGCACCGTGGCTTCCATCGATGAAGACGGCGTGGTGTTGCGCGGGCCCCGAGGCCAAGAGCGCCTGTCGCTGATCCCCACGGCCGGCAAGCGCAGGCCTGGCATGGACTATCCCGCCAAGAGCGGCGGAAAGGAAACACGATGATATCCCTCCATCGCGTGGCGGCATGGACGCTGGTGGCGTCCGCGGCCTGGATGGCCTGCGAGGCTCAGGCCTTCGGTTGGCGCTATACCAAGCCCGGCTCTTTGAACCAGGCTTCCACAGAGGTCAGTGAAGAGCAGGCCCCGAGAGACACCATCATGCTGGCTTCGGCGGAAGGCCGGGCCGTCAGTGGAATGTCCGTCTCGCTGTCGATGCCTGCCCGCCACCTGACCGCGGCCGAGCCGGTTCAGTCCAGCCGGACGGCGGCCGCCCCCGTGAGTGCGGCATCACCCGATGCCGGCGGGCGCTTCGACCTGGTCGTCAACAACGCTCCCGCGTCGCAGGTGTTCCTGCAGCTGGGCGCAGGAACCTCATACAACATGCTTGTGTCGCCCGAGGTCAGCGGCACCATCTCCCTGTCGCTCAAGAGCACCACGGTGCCCGAGGCCCTCGAGGCCTTGCGGGAACTCTTTGGGTACGACTTCCGCATCGCCTCTGGCAACCGCGTCTTCGTCTATCCCAACGCCGTCCAGACCCGCCTGTTCCGCATCAACTACCTGCCCGGACGGCGCCAGGGTACATCCGACCTGCGGGTGAGCTCAAGCTCGATCACCACCGGCACCTCCGGCAGCAGCACGGCGAACTCCACCACCTCGCCATCGACCTCGACCACGGCGGTCGATACCTCGCAGGTGCGCATGACATCCGATGCCGACTTCTGGCGAGAGGTGCAGGTGTCGCTCACGACCATGGTCGGCACCCAGGGCGGGCGCAGCGTGGTGCTCAACCCGGCCGCGGGCGTGGTCGTGGTGCGGGCCACGCCGGCCGAGCAGCGGCAGGTGGAGAGCTACCTCAAGGCCATCCAGCTGAACGTGAGCCGGCAAGTCATGCTCGAGGCCAAGATCATCGAGGTGCAGTTGCAGCGTGATTCATCCGCAGGCGTGAACTGGTCTCTGTTCCGCAACGTCGGCAGCGGGAAGACCGCGACCATCGGCAACGTGGGCCCTGGGGTGACGCTCAACAACAGCGGCGCCATCAGCAACAGCAGTGCAACCATCAACCCGGGCGCAAGCATCGTGACGGGGGCCTTGGGACAAGGTTTCTATGGTCTTGCGTTTCAGTCGGGGACCTTTGCTGCACTGCTCTCCTTCCTGCAGACGCAGGGTGATGTGCAGGTACTGTCGAGCCCCCGCATCGCCACGCTCAACAACCAGAAGGCGGTGCTCAAGGTGGGCAACGACGAGCTCTTCGTCACCGGTGTATCGACCAGCACCACCTCGTCGGGCAACAGTTCCGTCACCACGCCGACGCTGACCTTGCAGCCCTTCTTCAGCGGCATCTCGCTTGACGTCACCCCACAGATCGACGAAGAGGGCAATGTGACCTTGCACGTGCATCCCGCCATCAGCGTGGTCAGTGAGAAAGACAAGAGCATTGATCTGGGCGAGATGGGCTCCTACCAACTGCCGCTGGCCTCCAGCTCGATCAATGAGACGGACAGCATTGTCAGGGTGAAGAACGGGCACATCGTGGCCATTGGCGGCTTGATGCGGCATGAGTCGTCGGCCGACCGCAGCGGCCTGCCAGGGTTCAGCGAACTGCCCGGTGTCGGGGGGCTGTTCAGGCAGAAGTCGACGTCGACGAGCAAGCGTGAACTGGTCATCTTGATCAAGCCCACGGTGATCGGGGAAGATGGCAGCGGCTGGTCCAGCGACGAGCCGGTGACCTCCATGCTGCCCGGCTCACAGCAGCCCGCACAAGTCTCCCCGGAGAACTGACATGCCCCGTCCACAGCGATTCCGCCTGGGAGACCTGCTGGTCCAGGACCAGCTGATCACCGCCGAGCAGCTCGAATTCGCGCTGGGCGAGCAAAAGCGCAGCGGCCGCAAGCTAGGACGTGTGCTGATCGAGCATGGCTGGATCACGGAGGCGCAGATCGGCAAGGCGGTGGCCCGCCAGCTGCATGCGCCCTACATCGATCTGGCGCACTACCCGCTCAGGCCGGAGCTCGCGCAACTGCTGCCCGAGGCGCATGCCCGCCGGATGCGGGCCATCGTGCTGGACGATCCGCCGTCGGGCCTCATGGTCGGCATGGCCGATCCCACCGACATCTATGCGTTCGACGAGATCGGCCGCCTGCTCAAGCGAAGCATCGACCTGGCCGTCGTGGCCGAGAGCCACTTGCTGGCCGCGCTGGACCGGGTCTACCACAGCACCCAAGAGATCGAAGGGCTGGCCCGTGAGCTGACCAGCGAGCTGGCCGGCGTTGAAAGCGACCTGGGCGACTTGCTGGGGCTGGACACCTCCAGCAACGAGGATGCGCCCGTCGTCCGGCTGCTGTACTCGGTGTTCGAGCAGGCGCTGCGCCAGCGCGCCTCGGACATCCACATCGAACCCCAGGAGAAGCAACTGCGCATCCGCTACCGCATCGACGGTGTCCTGCATGTGCAGACCGAGGCCGATGCCAAGATTGCCAGCGCAGTGGCCCTGCGCCTGAAGCTCATGTCGGGCCTGGACATCTCCGAGAAGCGCCTGCCGCAGGACGGGCGCTTCGCCGTGCGCTTGAAGGACGGCACGGTGGACGTCCGGATCTCGACCATGCCGGCGCAGTACGGTGAATCGGTGGTGATGCGCCTGCTGAGCCAGAGCGCGGGCATCCTCGACCTGGACCGCCTGCGGATGCCGCCACCCATGCTGGACTCCCTGCGCGATGCGCTGGCCAAGCCCAGCGGCATGATCCTGGTGACCGGCCCTACCGGTAGCGGCAAGACCACGACCCTGTATGCCTCCCTGAACGCGCTCAACAGCCCGGAGCGCAAGATCATCACGGTGGAAGATCCGGTGGAATATCGGCTGCCCGGCCTCAACCAGGTGCAGGTGATGGAGAAGATCGAGCTCGACTTCGAGCGTGTGCTGCGGTCGGCCCTTCGGCAGGATCCCGACGTGATCCTGGTCGGCGAGATGCGCGACAAGAACACCGCCGAGATCGGCCTGCGCGCCGCGATGACGGGCCACCTTGTGCTCTCGACCCTGCACACCAACGACGCGGCGTCCACCCCAGCGCGTCTGATCGACATGGGCGTCCCGCGCTGGATGGTGGCCCTGTCGCTCCAACTGGTGGTGGCCCAACGCCTCATCCGCACGCTGTGCAACAACTGCGCCGAACCGACGGCGCCATCGCCCCAGGAGGAGGCCTGGCTGAGGGGGGTGATGGGCACCGAGGTGGACCTGTCGGCCTTGCGCCGTGGTCGTGGCTGCCCCGAGTGCAACCAGACGGGCTATCGCGGGCGCAGCGGTGTCTACGAGTTCTTGCAGATGACGCTACCGCTGATCGAGGCCCTGGGTACCGATGATCACGGAACGTTTGCTCAAGCTGCCCGCAATCAGATGAATGGCAATACCCTTCGCCGTGATGCTGCGCGAATGGTCCTGCAGGGTCGCACCACGGTTGACGAGGCCATGGGCGTGAGCGTGCAGATCGACGAATGAGCGCTATGCCATGAGCCGTTTCGTCTACACCGCACGATCGCCCCTGGGCGTTGTCAACGGGGTGCAGGATGCCGCATCGGCTTCGGCTGTGGCGGACATCCTCTCCTCCAAGGGCCTGACGCCATTGAGCATAAAGCAGGAGGGTGGGGCGGCTGCCTCGCCATCGGGTGCGGCCGGTGCGGCGGCCGCAGGGAGCGGGCAGCTCAGCCTGCCGGCTTTCCTGGCGCCCAAGGTCACGAGCATGGACCTCATGATCTTCACGCGCCAGATACACACCCTGCTCAAGGCAGGCGTGCCGATCCTTCGCGCCCTGGCCGGCCTGCACGACACAGCCAGCAACCCGGCGATGAAGCAGATGGTCTCCGACTTGCGGCGTAGCCTGGAATCCGGCGTCGAGCTGTCATCCTCCATGGCGCTCAACCCCAAGGTGTTCGACAACTTCTACGTGTCGATGATCAAGGTGGGTGAATCGTCCGGCCGACTGGACGAGGTATTCCTGCGGCTGTTCCAGCATCTGGAGTTCGAACTCTTCATGCGGCAGCAGGTCAAATCGGCCCTGCGTTACCCTACTTTCGTGGTCATCGCGATGGTGGCGGCCATCGGCGTGATCAACGTGATGGTGATCCCTGCTTTCGCCGGTGTGTTCAAGAGCTTGGGTGCGGCCCTGCCGCTGCCGACCAAAATCCTGATGGCGACTTCGAGCTTCACCATCAACCATGGCTGGTTGCTGCTGATCGGTGCCGTGGCGGCCTTCTGGGGCTTCAGGATGTGGATCAAGACCCCGCAAGGGCGCATGACCTGGCACCGCTGGCTTCTGAAGATGCCGCTCGTGGGCAACATCGTCAGCAAGGCCGCGCTAGCCCGGTTCGCGCGGGCCTTCGCCCTGTCACTGCGCAGCGGGGTGCCGCTCGAAAGGGCCCTGACCGGGGTGGCCTACACGGCGGACAACGTCTACATGAGCTCCCGCATCGAGGCGCTGCGCGATTTCGTCACCCGGGGCGAATCGCTTGCCCATGCGGCGGCGGTTTCGGGAATCTTCACGCCGATCGTGCTCCAGATGATCGCCATCGGTGAAGAAACCGGCATGGTGGACGATCTGCTGGAGGAAGTGGGCGAGCTGTATGGCAATGAAGTCGAGTACGCGCTCAAGACGCTGTCCCAGCAGGTGGAGCCCATCCTGATCATCTTCCTGGGGGCGGTGGTGCTGGTGCTGGCGCTGGGCGTGTTCCTTCCGATGTGGGATCTGGGCAGTGCGACCATGCACAAGTCGTGAGTTAGGTGTCGAGATGCAGAGAACTTTTGGCGAATTGCGAGGGGCAGAGGCAGGGATGCTGCGCCAGCATGGCTTCACGATGATCGAGCTGATCGTCGTGATCGTGATACTGGGCATCCTGGCCGCCACGGCCCTGCCCAAGTTCGTCGAGATGAGCGACAACGCCAAGGACAGTGCCCTCAAGGGCATGGTGGGCACCGCCACCAATGCCATGATGATCAATTACGGCGGATGCGCAGCCACCTCGCATTCCACCGCCGGGGCCAATGCCGACAAGTGCCGCACCGTGCGCTACTGCGATGACCTGGGTAACCTGCTGCAGGTGCCCATGGACAGTTCGGAGTACACCGTGGCTCACACCGACCTGGGCACCGTCAACAACACCACTGGAACCTGTGTGCTCACTCAGGTGAGCAGCGGCAACACGATGAACTTCGTGGGTATTTCGGCCGGCAATCCGTGATGGGTTCACGGAGTTCCCGCCGATGCTCCGCTAAAGATTTCCGCAATCCGGACGAAAAAACCGCAAAGACCGTGCGTTATCTGAAAAAACAGATCTTCCGCCCTGGCCCATCATTGACTGATCCACCCACCGCGAGGTACCTCGACATGAAACGCAAACAGACAGGCTTCACCATGATCGAACTGATCGTGGTCATCGTCATCCTGGGCATCCTCGCCGCGACGGCGCTGCCAAAGTTCGTCGACATGAGTGGCAACGCCCGGGAGTCGGCCGTGAAGGGCCTGGCAGGCTCGGCCAACAGCGCGATGTCGATCAACTACGCCGGCTGCACGGCCAACAAGAACCAGGCCGCCACAGGCAAGTGCGTCGCGATCACACAGTGCTCCGACGTGTCGGGCATCATGCAGGGCTCAACGGCGGCCGGCAAGATTGCCGAAGGCTACACCGTGACGGGCACGATCGGCACGGGTCTGGGCACCACCGGTACTTGCACCGTCACCTCCGACGACGATTCGACCAAGAAGGCTGATTTCATCGGTATCCGTACCGTCACTGCCTCGCCGTGATCGGCGCCAGCCAGCGCTAGCGAGTGGCTGATGTGGACAGTTTTTCAAAGGCATGCAGGACCAGGGTGTGCCGGATGATGGATGGCCCGGCGCGGTTCGCATAGAACCGTGCCGCAGCCCGCACAAGGGGAAGCCATGCTGAGATCGACAGCCCGTTGTTTTTACAGCCTGGCGCTGGCCGTGTGCATGGGTCTGCTCTGCCAGCAGGCTGCATGGGGGCAGGCATTGGGCCAGTTCCAGGTCTTCACCCTGGGGCAGGGCGGCTACCTCAGTCCCGAAAGCCTTACGGGCCTGCAGACCCTGACGTTCAACACCGGATCGCCGCCGGTGACGGGCACGGGCATCACGGCATCCTCGTCGCTCGGGGCAGGCGGGTTTCTCGCGACGGCCGGGGCGATCAGCTATTCGAGCGTCACGTCGAACGAAGCCAACTTCGACAGCAAGTATTTGCAGATGACGTCGGGCACGGGCGGCTCCACCGGCTCCACGTTCACAGTGAACTTCTCGGGGAGCGGCACCACGTACGTGAGCTTCCTGTGGAACCTGGCGTTCTCCGACGATGTGGAGTATTTGAACGTCAAGTACACCATCAGCAACGGCACGACCACCAGCACGGTGGATGTCGGGAACTGCCCGCAGAAGACGGTGGACTGCATCCCCTACTACGCGACGGATTCCGGCAGCTGGCTGCTGGGGCTGATAGGCAACATCCTGTCCGGCCTCCTGGATTGCGGCGGCCCGGACACGAGCGGAACGGTGCGGCTGAGCTACAAGCCTCCGGCAGGCTACAAGATCACCAAGATGGAAGCCGTGGCCAAGCGCAATGCGGCTGGCCTGCTGTGCCTGGGGCAGCGCAACAACGCGTTCAAGATCGACAACTTCAGCTACGTCGACCCGGGATCGGTGCCCAGCCTGCACAGCCTGCGCCTGTCGACCACCTCCTCCCCCGGCCTGACCTGTACGCCCACGAGCTTCACGATCAAGGCCTGTGCCAACAGCGACTGTTCGACGCCGTACACCTCCGGCGTGACCGGGACCTTCACCTTGACGGGCACCGGCACGGCCAATCCCTCCAGTATCAGCTTCACGACCTCGTCCGACAACGATGCGAGTGCGACGGTGTCGTCGCAGATCACCACCGTCGGGACCATGACGGCCGGGGTCACGGTCACGGGCACCCCGGGTGTCAGCTGCGGCACGGGCCTGACACAGGGCACGGGCGCCACCTGCAATGTCTCGACGGTCAACTCGGCCCTGTTGCTGTCCGTGCCCAACCACGCCTCGGAAGTGCAGCAAGTGCTCACCGTGTCGGCGATCAAGGCCGACGACAGCAACACCAAGTGCGTGCCGGCCTTCGCCAATGGCACGGCCAAGAGCATCAATTTCAAGTGCGCCTACTCGAACCCGACCACGGGGTTCGTGCCCGTGCGGGTAGCCGACAAGGCCTTGAACAACGGCAACAACGCCGGGGCAGCCTGCGATGCCACCGGGCAGAGCGCTAGCCTGACGTTCAATTCGGGTGTGGCCACTGCCAAGTTCCAGTACGCCGATGTCGGCCGTATGGACCTGAGTGCCTCCTACACCGGACCGACCAGCGGCACCAGCTCCGACAAGAACCTGATCATGACGGGAAGCACGAGTGTCACGGTCGTCCCCGCATCCTTCCGTGTCGACAATGTCACTACGGGCGCCATCAAGGCTGGAGAACCCTTCTCGGCCACCGTGACTGCCGTGAACAGCGCCGGCGCGACGACGCGTAACTTCGGCAGCGAGACCTCGCCCGCCACCGTAACGATGAGCTTGTCCAAGACCAAACCCACGGGGCCTGGCACCAGCGCAGGCACCCTGACCGGCGGACCGACCACCTTCAAGAACGTGAGCAACGTGGGGGTGGGCGTTGGTGTGGCCTCGAACCTGGCCTGGAGCGAGGTGGGCTATGGCCTCGTCAACGCGGATCTGACGGGCGGCACCTACCTGGGCGTGGCGTCGTCGGCAACCGGTTCATCGGCCAGTGCGGCCGGGCCCTTCGTTCCCCACCGTTTCAAGGTGTCCTCGGTGTCGGCCTGTGTTTCGCCCGCGCCTTCGACGGCTGCCTTCACCTACAGCGGCCAGCCCTTCGAGACCACGGTGACGGCCGTGAACTCGGCCGGCGACATCACCATCAACTACGACAAGTCGGCCACCACGGTAGACCCGCAAGCCAAGGCGGTGGCGCTCGTCGCCACCGGCGCCGCGGGCACCCTGGCCAATGCCAGCGTCAGCGATACGGCCTTCGTTCTGGGACGCGCCAGCCTCGCAGGCACCGCCGCGCCATCGTTCACCTTCGGCACCAAGGCCACGGCGCCCACGACGATCACCTTGAACGCGACCGAGGCCTCCGGCAGCAGCCCAGTCACCTCTGTCGGCATGGCTGCCTCACAGGGCTCGGTGGCCCTGCGCAGCGGCCGGCTGAAGATATCGAATGTTTTCGGCTCCGGGAAGCAGTCGCTCGACATGCCGGTCCAGTTGCAGTACTGGACGGGCAACGTCTGGGCAGTCAATGCCATCGACGTCTGCTCCGGTGCAAAGTTCACCAATGCGGCCACGGTGGTCAGGGCGGCCTACAAGGACAGCAAGGGCAATGCCAGCAGCGACTGGAGCACGACACCCGCCTGGGGCAGCTTCACCAATGGCAACGGAAAGATCACTTTCTCTCCGCCGCCGGCATCCACACCGGCCAAGACTGGGAGCGTCGACATCGCCATCAACCTCGGTAGCGCCACGACCGACCTGTCCTGCCTCAGCGCGCACCCTGCGAGCACAGGGGCCGGCATGCCGTGGCTGCGGTCGGCCTATGGCAGCTGCGGCAGCCTGAACGATCCCTCCGCCCGCGTGACCTTCGGTGTCTACAGCCCCGAATCCAGCAAGACCGTCCATGCGAGAGAACTCTATTGAGCGACGCGCGCCCGCTGCACTGATCCCGGCCCGGGGCTTCACGCTGCCTGAACTGGTGATCGTGATGATCCTGGCTGGGCTGATGGCGGCGTTTGCTCTGCCCAAGTTTGATGCAGCCCTGTCGCTGCGCAACGATGCCTGGAAGGACCAAGTGCAGGCCGCGATGCGCTATGCGCAAAAGACGGCGGTCTCCCACAGGCGCCTGGTGTGCGCCACCGTCACCACGACGTCGATCACGCTGACCATTTCGACGACGAGGGGCGCAGCCTGTACCGCCGGTCTGGCGGGCCCGGGTGGCGGGCTGGTCGAGTCCAGCGACTCGTCCGATGTGACGGTCACCTTGTCGCCATCGGGCGTGATCTATTTCCAGCCTGACGGGCGGGTCACTTCGGACGAGGCAGGGAGCACCGCGACCACCCGCACGTTCAGTTTCACCGGCGCTTCCAGCCTGGTGCTGTACGGGGAGACCGGCTATGTGGAGTGATCTCCGCCCGGCCGGCCGCGGTGGCAGCAGGGGCTTCACGCTCATCGAGATGCTGCTGGCCATCGTCATCATCGGTGTTGGGCTCGCCGGCGTACTGATGGCCTTCAGCGTCACCGCGCGCTACAGCGCCGACCCGCTCGTTGCCAAGCAGTTGCTGGCCATCGCCGAAGGGATGATGGAGGAGATCGAGCTCAAGCCTTATGCGGTGGCCAACGGGGCCGCGTCCACCTCCACGTGCTCGCGCGCGGATTTCGACGACGTGTCCGACTACAACGGCTACACCGACAAGCCGATCTGCAACATCGACGGCTCCAGCATCGCGTCGCTGGCGGGTTACACCGTCAGTGTCTCGGTGAGCGACGTTACGCTGGATGGCGTCGGTGCCAAGAAGATCGTCGTCTCCGCTCGATTCGGCAGCGGCAGCCCCCTGGTGCTCGTGGGCTGGCGCACGGGGTATGCGCAATGAGCCGGGCCTGGCGCACTCCCACCCGTGCGGCCCGTGGCTTCACCCTGGTCGAGCTGGTCATCGTGATCGTCATCACGGCGATCGTGGCGGTGTCGGTGGCACTGGTGGTCAGGCCCGCCCTCGACGCCTACATCGATGCCAAGGGGCGCGCCGATGTGAGCGACCAGTCCGATCTGGCACTGCGGCGAATGCTGCGCGACGTTCGCCAAGCCGTGCCCAATTCCATCCGCATTCCTGAGACAAGGTGCTTCGAGCTGGTGCCCACCAGCGGTGGCGGACGCTACCGGATGGACAAGGACATCGTGAAGGACGCCGGCTGCACGGGCACCGGCTGCTCCGCGCCTGTGGATTCCTCCGCCGTCACGTCGGCGTTCGACAGCCTGACGCCGCTGTCCGCCACACCGTCCGCGGGGGACTGGGTGGTCATCAACAACCAGAACACGGGGGATGTGTATTCGGGAGTCAACAGGTCGGATCTCATGGCAGTGCCCACGGCACCCGCAGCGGCAGAAGCCTGGCAGGGGCGCATGCGTCTGGCCATCAACCCGAAGCAGTTTCCGACGGGCTATGACGGCGGGCGCTTCCTGATCGTTCCGAACAACCAAAAGGCCGTGTTCTACGTGTGCAGCGGCGCGGATGGCTCGGTGGATGCCAACGGAGACGGCAAGGGCACGCTGTTCCGCGTCAGGAACTACGGCTTCAACGCGGCCTACCCCAGCAGTTGCCCGTCGACCACCGGTGCCGACGTGCTTGCCCGGCGCCTCAAGAGCTGCACCTTCGTGTACGACGCGAACGCCGGCGCGACCCAGCAAAGTGGCTATATCTGGCTCACGCTCGAAGTGTCCCGCAACCATGAGACGGCGAGCCTGGCGGTGGGTGCGCACGTGATGAACACGCCATGAGCTCACACCATCGTCCTGGATACGGAAAAAAGAGCGGGGCTTTTCAGCACGGGTTCGGTGCCCTCGCGGCCATTCTGGTCACGGTGCTGTTGGCCCTGCTGGCCGCTGCGGTGGTGCGGCTGAGCGGCGGTTCGCAGATGAGCTTTGCTCAAGACATTGCGAGCGCACGTGCTCTGCGGGCGGCGAACGCCGGGGCGGAGTGGGGTCTGGACCGGGCCTTCCGCGGCGTGTGGAAAACAGGCTGCTCGAATGCTACCCAGACGCTGGACCTGCGTGCCGACACGGATTTCATCGTGACGGTGACCTGCAATGCCACCACGTTCAACGAAGGGGACGATGGCACGGGCTCGGCGCAGGCGCTCATGGTCTACACGATCAGCGCGGTGGCCTGCAACGGCAGTGGGGCGACCTGCCCGGACAATGCGAGCGCGGCGCGCGCCACCTACATCGAGCGCGAGCGCCTGGTCCAGGCCACGAACCGATGAAAATTGACGGTTCAGGGGTGCTTCTTCAGTTTCCGACGCCCTGGCCGATAACAGGGCATGTACGTCCGTCCTGACGTCCACATTGCCGCAAGTCTCCGCAGTCCTGGGTCTCGTGTGGCAAACGCCATCTACATGAGTCACAGGAGCAACGCATGAATTTCCTGCAGCAGTTCAAGGTGGGCACCAAGCTCGCCTTGGGGTTCGGTGCTGTCCTGGCCGCCATCCTGGTGGTCGCCAGCTTCTCGATCTATCAGCTCTCGCTGATCAGCGACCGATCGCAAGAGATCGCCACCGTGCACCTGTCCGGCGTCCGTGATGCCTTGCTGATCAGCGAATCGGCCACCCGCTACCGCGTGCGCGAATACCGCCTGGCGATGACCAAGCCGGAGGACATCGAAAAGGTTGCTCAACGCATGGAAGCCGCCGTCGAAGCAGTGAACAAGCACCGCAAGAGCTACGAAGCCTCTATCGCCGGTGCCGATGAGCGCGCGCTGTACGACGAGTTCGTCAAGCGCTGGGAGGCCTACCGTACCACCAGTCAGTCCATGAAAGCCAAGCTGCAGGCTGACGACCGGGAAGGCGCCATGGCCGTGATGACCTCGGAGAGCCTCAAGACCTTCGATGCGGTGGTGGAGTCGCTCAAGGCCATGAGCGAGTTCAACGACAAGTCGGCCCAGGCGGCCAGCGAAGAGGCTGCCACCATGGCTGCACGCGCACGCAACCTGATCGTCGGTGTCGTGGCGGTGGCCTTGCTGCTGGGCGTGTGCCTCAGCGTGGGCATCTCCCGTGCCGTGACGCGCCCTTTGCGCGGCGCCCTGGCCCTGGCCCAGGCTGTGTCCGACGGTGATCTCACGCACAGCCTGAAGGCTTCCGGCGACGACGAGTTGGCCAAGCTCTCGCGGGCCCTGGTCAAGATGGTGGACCAGTTGCGCTCAGTGGTGGGCGAGGTGCGCGGCGGTGTGCATGCCGTGTCCATGGCCTCTGGCGAGATTGCCGCGGGCAGCCACAACCTGTCGGCCCGCACGGAAGAAGCGGCCGCCAGCCTGCAGGAAACAGCATCGGCCATGGAAGAGCTGACCGGCACGATGAGCCATGCCGCCGACACGGCGCAGCAGGCCAATCAACTGGCATCCCACGCGACCGGATCGGCGCAGCGCGGCGGCGAAGTGGTTTCCCGCGTGGTGAGCAACATGGGCCAGATCACGGATTCGTCGCGCAAGATCTCCGACATCATCGGGGTGATCGATGGCATCGCCTTCCAGACCAACATCCTGGCGCTGAACGCCGCAGTGGAGGCCGCACGTGCCGGTGAGCAGGGGCGCGGCTTTGCGGTGGTGGCCGGCGAGGTTCGCACGCTGGCCCAGCGCAGCGCGCAGGCGGCCAAGGAAATCAAGCAACTGATCACCGAGTCTGTCGAGACGGTGGAGTCCGGCTCGCGCCTNGCAGGCGGCCAAGGAAATCAAGCAACTGATCACCGAGTCTGTCGAGACGGTGGAGTCCGGCTCGCGCCTGGTGAAGGATGCGGGCCAGGTGATGGAAGAGATCGTCTCCAGCGTGCAGCGTGTCACCGACCTGATGGGCGAGCTCGCCGCCGCCTCTTCGGAGCAGAAGAACGGCATTGGGCAGATCAACATCGCGGTGACCCAACTGGACCAGGTCACGCAGCAGAACTCGGCACTGGTCGAGGAAACTGCCGCAGCGGCCTCTTCGCTCAGCGAGCAGGCCAAGCGGCTGAACACGGTGGTGTCTGTGTTCAAGGTGGGCACCGAAGGAGGCCAGGCGGATCCGTCATCGGCCGATGCCGTGACGCGCCAGGTGATCCACCGGGCCAAAAGCCCGAGCCCGGCCGCACGCCCTGTGGCGCCGCCGAGCCGGCCTGCGGTGCCCGCCATGAGCAAGTCGCCTGCAGCCAGAGCAACGGCCTTGCCCCCGGCCCGGCCCGCTGCCACGGCAGCGGCCAGTTCGGACGACTGGGAAACCTTCTGATTCAGCCCTGAATGGGGGTGCGCAGTGGGGCGCGGGAACCTTTCAAGGCAGGCCCTACACTGACACGAAGCTTCGTGTCATACGGGCCTTCGGGCCCTTTCTTGTGCCCATGCCCCTTCACCATGCTCGCGCCATGCGCCCTCAGGCCGTCCGGCCTGCCTTCGTTGTTCTGTCCTCCATCGGACTGGCCTGTGCCCTGGCCTTGATGCCGCGCCTGGCCGACGCCGCCACGCGACCGTCGACCGCTGCGGCGAAACCATCCGCCAAAGCGGCACAGGCCCCGGTGGCCATCACCAGCGTGGAAGGCGTCGCCGAGTACCGCCTGCCCAATGGCCTGCAGGTGCTGCTGGTTCCGGATGATGCCAAGCCCACCACCCTGGTCAACATGACCTACCGCGTGGGCTCGCGCTACGAGAGTTATGGTGAGACCGGCATGGCCCACCTGCTGGAGCACCTGCTGTTCAAGGGGTCGCCCCGCCATCCACAGGTCTGGGCCGAGTTCAGCAAGCGCGGGCTGAGTGCCAACGGCAGCACCACCTTCGACCGCACCAACTACTTCGCCAGCTTCGCCGCCAACGATGACAACCTGCGCTGGTACCTGCAGTGGCAGGCCGACGCCATGGTCAACAGCTTCATCGCGCGCAAGGACCTCGATTCCGAGATGACCGTGGTGCGCAACGAGATGGAGATGGGCGAGAACAGCCCCGGCCGCATCCTGTTCGAGAAGACCCTGGCCGGCATGTACCAGTGGCACAACTACGGCAAATCCACCATCGGCGCGCGCACCGATGTGGAAGGCGTTGACATCACCCGCCTGCAGGCCTTCTACAAGAAGTACTATCAGCCGGACAACGCCACGCTCATCATCACGGGCAAGTTCGACCAGGCCAAGGTGCTGGCCTGGGTCCAGGAATTCTTTGGTCCGTTGCCACGTCCCAAGACCAAGCCTGCGCCCATGTACACGCTCGATCCTGTGCAGGATGGCGAGCGCAGCGTCACCTTGCGCCGTGTGGGGGGCGTGCCGCTGATCTATGCGGGCTACCACGTCGCCCCAGCGGCATCGCCGGATTACGCCGCGGTCGAGCTGATCAACCTGGTACTGGGCGACACGCCATCGGGGCGTCTGCACAAGCAATTGACCGAGCAGCAACTGGCCGCGTCGGTGTTCTCCTTCTCCGAAGGACTGGCCGACCCGGGCTTCATGATCCTGGGGGCCCAACTGGGCCCTGAGCAAAGCGTGGACAAGGCGCGTGACGCCTTGACGAGGGCGGCTGAATCGCTCGAACGCGAGCCGATCACAGCCGATGAACTGGAACGGGCCCGTGCCAAGTGGCTCAAGGCTTGGGACATGGGTTTTGCCGATCCTCAGCAAGTGGGGGCAGGGCTTTCCGAATCCGTGTCCCAGGGCGATTGGCGCCTGTTCTTCCTGATCCGTGACCGCGTCAAGGCGCTCACGCTGGCCGATGTGCAGCGCGTGGCCAGGCAGGTGCTGGTGTCTTCCAACCGAACCCTGGGCGAGTACATCCCCACGGCGGCGCCTGAGCGGGCGCTTGCGCCGGCTCGCGTGGATGTTTCGGCCCAGTTCAAGGATTTCAAACCTGCGGCCCAGGCGGCTCAGGCCGAAGCCTTCGACGCCAGCCCAGCCAACATCGATGCCCGCACCCAGCGCTTCTCACTGGAGCCAGGCCTCAAGGTGGCATTCCTGCCCAAGGCTTCCCGGGGCGAGGCGGTCAAGGCCGTGCTGACATTGCGCTATGGCGATGAGCAATCGCTCAAAGGATGGGGCGAAACGCCTTCAGCGCTGGCCGAACTGCTGGACAAGGGCACGGCTGGTCTGAGCCGGCAACAGGTGCAGGACAAGCTCGATGCCCTGCAATCGGAGGTGAGTGTCAGTGCGGGTGATGGGTCCCTGAGTGTGAGCATCGAATCACGCCGGGAGCACCTGCCTGCCGTGATCGCCCTGGTAGGTCAGTTGCTCAGGAAGCCGGCGCTGCCTGCCGATGTGCTCGAAGAAGTGCGTCGTCAGGCGCTTTCAGCGGTGGCCAGCCAGCGCAAGGAGCCCGGTGCCGTGGTGTCCAACGCCGTGGCCAGGCATGGCAACCCTTATCCACTGGGTGATGTGCGCTATGCCCGCACCTTTGACGAGATCGAGACAGACTGGAAGACGGTGTCCATCGAGCGCGTGCGTGCGTTCCATGACCAGTTCCTGAGCGCATCCCACGGCGAGTTTGCGGCCGTGGGCGACTTCGACCCCGCCGCGGTGCGCATGGCCCTGGCCGATGCATTCAAGGGCTGGAGCTCCGCCGCGCCCTATGCCCGTGTGCCCAATCCTCTGGTGAATGTGCCTGCCACACGGCTGGTTCTACCGACCCCCGACAAGCAGAACGCCACGCTGACCGTGGCACAGACGGTGCCCTTGAGCGACCGTGACGACGATTATCCGGCGCTGACCCTGGCCAATTACCTGCTCGGTTCGGGCGGGGATTCCCGCCTGTGGAACCGAATTCGCGAGAAAGATGGTTTGTCCTACAGCGTCTACAGCTACGTGGACTGGAATACCGTCGAATCCAATTCGGCCTGGGTGGCCTCTGCGATCTTCGCGCCGCAGAACCTGGACAAGGTGGAAAAGGCATTGAATGAAGAGGTGAACAGGGCCCTTGCCCAGGGCTTCACACAGACTGAGCTGGACGCCGGCAGAAAAGGCCTGCTCAATTATCGCCGCTTGTCTCGGGCTCAGGATGGGCGACTGGCCGCTGCGTGGGCCAGCAACCTCTACCTTGGGCGCACCTTCGCAGAGTCTGCCCGCGTGGATGCGGCGCTGGAATCGCTCACCTTGGAGCAGGTCAATGCGGCATTGCGCAAGTATGTCAAGCCTAGTCAGTTCGTGATCGGGATCGGCGGGGATTTCAAAACCTCACCGAAACCTTGATGGGTATGGATGCATGAAACAAAAAAGCCGCAGCACATGCTGCGGCTTTTTTGCCTGGCCTTGGTCGGCTGGAGGGCGCAGCCGAAAAGGCACTCAGGCGATCAGATGGCGAAATCTTCGAGCTTCTTGCCGGAAGCCAGGGCGCCAGCCACCCACTTGGGTTGCAGTCCACGGCCGGTCCAGGTTTCACCCGTGGCAGCGTTGCGGTACTTGGGGGCCACCTTGCGGCCAGCGCTGGCCGAGGGTGCCTTGGCAGGCTTGCCGCCACCCAGGTCAGCAGCAGTCAGGCCGTGCTCGGCCATCAGCGTTTTGATCTGGTTGATGACACCAGCGCGCTCCGTGCGGCGTGCGTCGGTCAAAGCCTTTTCCAGTTCAGCGGCTTGTTTTTCCAGGGCGGCCTTTTGAGCCAGAAGATCTTGATAGGAAGACATTGTGATGGTCCTTGTAGGTAACACCTGCACCCGCGGGTGTGCAGTGGCGATCAATCAGCCGGTGTGGTTTGGAATTGAGAAACCTCGCATCAAACCTGAGAGCAGATTCTATACATAAAGTATTCGGCAGGGCAATTATAACTTGCAAATTGAAACCATAAGAAATGGCTCCGAACTCGGCCTGGAATTGATGTGCCAGCGCAGACGTTATGGAGCTCAGGGACATTCGAAATGCCTTCCATGACGCATCTGGTTGAATGGGGCTTATTGGTGCCGTCCCTGGTGAGCTGGGTGCGCTGAACTGGGGGGAATATTCATTTGTTTACACGGGCAGTCGCCCGAACGGCCTGTCCGAGTTCTATCACTGCCAGTGCGTAATAGCTGGACTGGTTGTACCGGGTGATGGCGTAGAAATTGTCGGTACCAGCCACATAAGTAGGTTCTGCTCCTGCGTTGTGAAGCATCACCAAGGCAAGCAGCCCGCGGTGGTTTTGCCCCACCTGGCTGAGTTGGGCGCCAGCCTGTTGCATTTCAGCAGCGGTGAAACTGGGCACGATGTCCGGCTGCAGCAAGGCTGTACGGGCTTTTTCATCCCCAGGAGGCACAACCGCGTAATGGGTGGGCAGATCGCGTTGCCATCCATGCTGCGCAAGGAAATTGGCGACGCTGCCGATGGCATCTGCAGTGCTGCCGCGAAGATCAATGTGCCCATCACCATCGAAATCCACCGCATAGCGGCGGATAGAGCCAGGCATGAACTGGGGCAGGCCGATGGCGCCGGCAAATGAGCCGAGCACCTGGGTCGGGTCTTCACCTTGTTCCGCGCACAGCTTGAGGAACTGCCCGAGTTCGTCCTGGAAATAGGGGCTGCGGTCGCTGCGCCCCGTTGGAAAGTCCAGGCTCAAGGTGGCAAGCGCATCCAGCACGCGTGTGTTGCCGGTGTAGCGGCCATAAATGGTCTCGACGCCGATCACACCCGCGATGATGTCCATCGGCACCCCATAGGTGGATTGAGCTCGTTGCAAGGTGGTCTCGTTGGCCTTCCAGAAGGCAACCCCTGCACGGATTCGGATGGGCTCGATGAAACGGGCGCGGTAGGCCCCCCAGTTCTTGGCGCCTGGATTGGCGGCCGGCATGACCAAGCGCCGGACCGAGTCCAGTACCCGGGCTTGAGCCAGTACCGAGGCTGTCCATTGCGGATCGAGCTGATGGCGATCGGAGATGAGCGTAGCCAGGGTTGCCGCATCGCTGCGGTGGGCATAACTGTCGGGCGTGGGGTTGAGGGCCAGCGGCGTGGATTGGAGCGTCGCCGCTGGTGTCACTGCCTGCACTTCCGTGGAGTCGATCGCGCTGTGCGGCGCTGATGCGGCGGCGGCGGCCGGTGCGGGCGTCGGATTGGCGGGGGCATGCGGTGTGCCGCATGCCATGAGGCCGATGCTCAGTGCGGCAATTCCCGGCCAGAGGGCCCAGCGTGCGCCTTGTAGGCTGGAGGGGCGGGCGAAGCATCGAGGGTCGGATGGGGCGTGAATCATGTTCTGGAGTGTGCCGCAGAGGCGAGCGCCGCTGTCGGGCGGGACAGCGCTTCGATCTGCTTGACGAGCGACAACCATTGAGATGGTTGTGAGGTTTGAGCGGCAGTGCCGGTCGGGCCGTAGCGCAGCGCATCAAGCTCGTGGAGCAGGCGAAGCAGTGCTTCTTGCTCACCCGTGCGGGGCTCGGGCCAGGAGGCGAGCAGGGCCACCCGCCATGCGGAGGCGGCAGCGGGTTCGGGGCCCGTAGGCGGAGCGACCGGCCACTGCGTCAAGGCTTTGTGCATGCGGCGCAGCGCTTTGTCCCAGGGCTGATGTGGTGTGCGCTCTCGCGTCCACCAGGCCAATACAGCAGCCCCAAGACCCGTGAGTCCCAATCCCCAAGCCAGTGCCTGGCCCAGGCTCTGGAAGTCGGGCTGCTGCCATCCCAGAGATTTCAGCAGGTTCATCTGCTGACCTCGGGAATACTGCAGCACCCACACGTTCCAGCGGTTGTCCACGGCATCCCACATGTCCCTGAGCCTTTGCAAAGCACTTGAATCGAGTTGGCTCAAGGGGCCAGGCAGTCCGGCAAAGGGGCGTGGGCGGGGGGCGCGTTGAACGCGCTCCGGCGCCACAGCGGCTGTTGGATCGGCGCGAACCCAGCCCCGGCCGGGTTGCCAGAACTCTGCCCACGCATGGGCACTGCTGTTGCGTACGATGTACTGGCCATCGACAGGATTGAGTTCAGCGCCCTGGTAGCCCGTTACCACGCGAGCCGGTACGCCCATCGCCCGCATGACGACCACGAAGCCGGTGGCGAAATGCTCGCAGAAACCTTCTTTGCGGTCCATCCAGAAGTCGTCAATCAGGTGGGGAGTCTGCTGTGCGGGCAGGCCCGGGCTCAAGGTGTAGCTGTACCTTGCAGTCCGGATGTGGTTCATCACGGCGCTTACCAGCAACTGAGGGGCAGAGGCTGCTGCATCGGGGTGTCGGGCTTGCACCTCAGCAAGCAATTGGGTGGCCCAGGCTTGTGTGCGGGGATTCACGCCCTGAGGAAGCCGCGTCCAATGGCGTCGCAGCTGCGGGCGCAATTCTTCCGTCCATTGCCAGCGAGGCCAGGCTTGGGCCTGCAGGATCAGGCGTTCGCCACGGCCCCCGCGGCGTATCCATTCGATTCCATGCTGCTGAACGGTCAATCGGTCGCTGCCACCGGCGGACACCATGGCCTTGCCCGTGCCTTCCAGCAATGGCAACACGGGCAAGGAGGATGGCTCAATGGTGATCTCGTAACTTTGAGGCGCTCCACTCAGTTGCGGTTTGGCCAATGCAGGAGCTCCTGGTTCCCACACCAAGCCGTTGAAATTGTCGAGCGTGGGCCCGCGGAAGTACATCTGCTCGGGAGGCGGCGGTGTGCTGGAGAAACGCACGCGCAGGGCAATGGAGTCATCCAGGGCCAGTTCGGCCACTTGCCCGAGCGTGAGCGTGTCTGACAGCCCTGTGCGGCCGTTGGCGTCGGTGGGTAAGGCCCACAGCGGACCGAAACGCGGAAACAACGCGAACAGAACCACCATCAAGGGCAGGCCCCAAAGCATTGCCCTAAGGGCATCTCGCCCCACTTCGGCGATCGGGGGGCGGCCCAGTGGCCTCTGACCCATCACCAGCGCTGTCAACAGGCCCCAGACGGCCCCGAGCATCAGCACGGCCGTGCCGATGCCCTGGTTGTAAAAGAACTGGGTGAGGATCAGGAAGAAGCCAAGATAAAGGCAGACCAGGCTGTCACGGCGCGCCTTCAGCTCCAGGCACTTGAGCGTGGCCAGTACCACCACCAGTGTGATGCCGGCCTCCCGCCCGATCAACGTTCGATAAGTCAGCCAGGTCATGATCAGCAAGGCGACGAGCATGAGTGCCAGCAGCCAGCGCGAGGGCAGTTTGCCGTCGGTCCAGGCCAGCCTTGCGCGCCATGCCAGGGCGATGCCCGCACCCAGGTTGGCCCACCAAGGCAGGCGGGTGGCATGAGGCAGCAGCACCAGGGCCAGCATGCCGAGCAGCCAGAAGGTGTCGCGTCCTTCTCTCGTGAGGGCGTGCCAGCGCTGGTGCAGTTCGATCCACCAGGTTTTGGGGCGCCAGTGGATCATGCTGTTCCCCATGTGGCCAGGGTGTCCAGGCAGTGCTGCAGATGCTGTGGGCCGTGGGCAGGGCCGAGTGTGCAGTCCGGTAGCCGCAGGCCGTAGGGTTGCCCCAGGTCGAGCGCGCGCTGTTCAGCCATCACGAGCCAGGACGCCAGACGACTGAGGCGAGCTTCCAGCGGCAGGCCCTGGGCCTGCTCCCATTCGACCCAGCACTCCTGGTGGGGGCGAAGCGAGGCTTCCCGGCTCACAGGGGCCAACCCGCTGGCCAGCCGCGTGGCTGACTTCTTCCAGGCGATCGAGCGCAAGGTGTCGCCGCGGCGCCAGGGCCGCAGTCCATCGGGCATGTCGACTGGCCGGGATGCGGCCGCCGAGCGCGACCCGCCGTCGGTATCGCTGTCCGGCAGGGGCGGGGCATGAGGGTCCAGGGCAGGCCACACCAGCACCTGCTGACGCGCCCGCCAATAGGCCCAGGCACGGAACAGGCCCAGCGGATACGTGGTCTGTATGCGCAGCCTTGGCAACTCCAGCCAGCCGCGCCGTTGAGCGGCCAGCGGCACGAGCACGGTGCTTTGATGGCCACGGGCTACTTCACCTGGCACGTCGGATGGCAGGGTACCGTCGTCCTCGCCAACCGCATGCAGTGTCAAACCGAAGCGTCCGCGGTGCAGGGTGGTGGCGTCCAGTCGCACTGGCATGGACAGGCTCTGGCCAGCGTGCACGCTGGCCATGCTGCCCAGCGAGAGCGTCAGCCCACGCAGATTGGCATGAGTCAGCCACATGGCCGACAGGCCCACACCGCCGAGCAGGAAGGCCAGGGCGTAGGCCAGGTTGAGCTGTTCATTGATGGCGGCCAGCAGCAGAACCGTCACGACGACGGCGTATCCCAGGCCGCCTTTGCTGGGCAGGATGTAGACAGTGCGCTGCGTGAGGGTCAGTTGGTCCTGGCGGGGAGAGCGTGCATTGCTCCAGTCCCGCCAGCGGCGCCGCCAGCCCGAAAAAACGCGCCTGGCCATGAGCAATGCCCTTTCGCTGTCAAGGCACCGGCGTGGCATCCAGCAGCGCTTGCGCCTGCTGGCCGGCGTCGCCCGTGCCTGCGCTGGCCACCACGAGCCGGTGTGCTGCAGCCGGCACCCACAGGGCCTGGAGATCCTCTGGTGAGACGTGCGCACGGCCTTGTAACAGGGCTCTCGCCCTGGCCAGCCGCAGCAGGGAAAGGGCGGCGCGGGGGCTCAGGCCTTGCAGGCACCAGCGGGGGCTTCGGGTGGCGGTGATCAGCGCCTGCAGATAATCCAGCAGGGCCTCGGCCACGTGAATGGCATCCACCCGCGCCTGCCAGCCTCGCCATTCCTCCAGCGTCATCAGAGGCTTGATCGATTGCAGCTCTTGCCGCTTGTCCTGGCCCTTGAGCAGGGCCCGTTCGGCCTGGGCATCGGGGTAGCCCAGCGAGATGCGCAGGGCAAAGCGATCCAGCTGCGATTCCGGCAGTGGGTGGGTGCCCAGTTGCTCGATGGGGTTCTGGGTGGCTATCACGAAGAACGGGTCGGGCAGGGCGCGGGTCTGGCCATCGATGGTGACCTGGCGCTCTTCCATGGCTTCCAGCAAGGCACTTTGAGTGCGGGGGCCGGCCCGGTTGATCTCGTCGGCCAGCAGCACTTGTGCGAACACGGGGCCCGGGTGGAACACGAAGCCTTGCTGCTCACGCTCATAGACGCTCACGCCAAGCAGATCGGAGGGCAGGAGGTCGGCCGTGAACTGCACCCGCGAGAAGCTCAGGCCGAGCGAGCGAGCCAGGGCCTGCGACAGCGTGGTCTTGCCCACACCGGGGATGTCCTCGATCAACAGATGGCCATTGGCCAGCAGGCAGATGACGCTGAGCTCGACCTGGGGGCGCTTGCCGATGACGATCGTGCTAATCTGATCCACAAGTTTCTGAAGCATGCCGCCACATTAACCTAAAGAGCCGCCCCTGGTGGCTTGGAGACATCCCATGGCGACCGGTTACTTCACCCATTCCGCCTGTCGTCGCCACGACATGGGTGTGGGGCACCCCGAGTGTCCCGAGCGGCTGTCTGCCATCGATGACCACCTGCTGGCCCAGGGCCTGGATGCCTTGCTGGTGCATGGCGAGCCGCCTGAGGCCACCGTGGACCAACTGGACAGGGCACACGACCGCGGTCATGTGCTGGGGCTGATCGACCGGTTGCAGCAATTGCAGGCCACCGGTGAGCAACGGTACATGGATCCCGACACGCTGGCCATGCCCGGCACCTTGCAGGCGGCACTGAGGGCGGCTGGCGCCGCCGTCGCGGCCACCGATGCGGTGATCCAGGGCAAGCTGGACAACGCTTTCTGCGCCGTGCGGCCACCCGGACACCACGCCACGCGGCACGAGGCGATGGGCTTTTGCTTCTTCAACAATGTGGCCGTCGGTGTGCGTCACGCCCTGGATGTGCACCGGCTGGAGCGTGTGGCCGTCGTCGATTTCGATGTGCACCACGGCAATGGCACCGAAGACATCCTGTGCGATGACGAGCGGGTGCTGATGGTGAGCTTTTTCCAGCACCCGCTGTTCCCGTACACGGGCACGCATCCTCTGGGCAGCAACATGGTCAACGTCCCGCTGATGCCTCGTTCGGACGGTGCCCTGGCCCGCGCTGCGGTCACCGACAAGTGGCTGCCGGCGCTGGAGGCCTTCCGCCCTGAAATGATCTTCATATCGGCTGGCTTTGATGCTCACCGGGATGATGAGCTCGGCGGCCTGCGCCTGCTGGAGGCTGACTATGAGTGGATCACCCGCCAGGTGGTGGCCGTGGCAGACCGGTGGTCGAAAGGACGGATCGTGTCCTGCCTGGAGGGCGGCTACAACCTGCAAGCCCTGGCGCGATCGGTGGCGGCGCACCTGCGCGTGTTGACGGGCGCGGCCGGCTGACGACTCCCTGCGTCGCCCAGCTCACATCTGAACCGAGAGAGTCATCTTGGCAGCCCGGCCGGCAGCGGGCAGTCCGATGCCCCCCAGGAAGCCGCTGAGCGTGCAATAGGATTCATTGGTGGCGTTGTCCACGCTCACGCGCAGCACGGTGCGCTCTTCAATGCGCCAGGAGGCGAACAGATCCAGCACCTCTGGGCCGTACTGGGTCGCCACGCGGCGCTGGTTGGGCAGCACCTGGCCCGTGAGCCGTCCACATTCCGGCCTCACCTGGGCGCCGGAAAGCGTGGTGCGATCGCCATGCCTGCGCCAACGCAATCCGGTCTCGACCTTGTTGTCCAGCCAACGTGTGCCCAGCGTGGCGGACGTGAGAGAGCCGGGCAGGTCGAATACCGCCGGGGCATTGGCGCCGCCATTTTCCTGCCGTGCGTCAACACGGGAGACGGCCAGGTTCATGAACCAGAAGGGATGGTCGTAGCTGGCTTCGAGCTCGCTACCATGGCGGTACTCCACGCCGGGTTGCTCGGACCGGCCATTGACGGCCGTGATGGATTCCAGCACGTGGCTGGTCGTGATCCGAAAGAATGTGGCACGGGTCTGCAGCCGTCCTCCCCAGAGCTTGTCTTTGGGGACCCAGGCCAGGGTGAACTCGGTCTGGTAGGCCACTTCAGGTTGGTAGAGATGGCCGCAGATGCCCGTTTCTCCACTGAGCTCGTACAGAGCCTGATCGCTGTTGCAGTACCCGTTGTTGGTGAAGTACTCGTCGATCAGTGGCGGACGGAAGGCGCGGCTGCGCCGAATGGTGGCGGACAGATCGTCCAAGGCGCGCAGGGTCAGCGCCACACTGGGAGATGACTGGCGGAACTCGATGCTGGAAGGCACGCCCGCACGGTTCATCACGTAAGCCGTGCCACCCTTTGCCTCGGCCAGCTGCTTGTCCCATCGAGAGCCCACGCTCACCGTGGCAGGGCCCCAGGTCAGGTTGTGATCCAGGATCAGCGCGGTGGACTGGCTCAGGCCAGGCGGCTGTGCGCCGGAGTAGCCCGGGAACTCCGCCATGTCGGGATCGGCATACAGCGGGTTGCTGTAGTGCACCTGGGCATCGCGGTCATTGCGCACGCGCTGCAATCCGGCCGTGACCTGGGCCTGCATCGGCCCTGCCTTGAATCGGGCCTCGCCGAACAGCTCCGCGGTGTCGATGCGGTAGCGCCAGTCGTAGGCGTCGTCGCTGTCACGGGTCGGGTTGTCGCGCATCGTGCGCAGATCCAGCAGATGCATGTCGCCCCGGGCCAGTGTGCCGCGCAGCTTCAGCCACGGCACACTGGAGGGCGCGTAGACAAAACGCAGGCTGTGGGTCACGTCGTCTACCGTGCGTTCGACCACACCGAAGCTGTCCGTGGGCGAGCCGCCCAGCACGTCGTAGAGTTCGAGGGCGGGGCCGGAGTGCTGTTCCACGCGGCTGATGTCGAGCGTCAGATCGTCCGTCGGCATCAGGCCCAGCTTGAACAGGCGGCTGTGAGCGTCGGTGGCCGAAACGGGGAGGCGTGTCTTGTCTGCCAGTTCAAGGTCACTGCTTTCCCGGTCGGTCAATGACACGAGCAGGTCGATGCGCTCGTGTGGCCTGCCGAACAGACTCAGCATGCGCAGGCGTTCGTGGTTGTTGTCGTTGTAGCCGAACTTGGCCAGGGCCCCCCATCGCTCGCCTCGGCCCAGCAGGTCCGCCGCCGATTTGGTCGTGGCCGAGATGGTGCCGCCCAAGGCGCCCGAGCCAGCGAAGAGGGATGTGCCGCGCTCGACCTCGATGGTCTTGATCAGTTCCGGATCCAGAGAGATGCCACTGCCATAGCGGTATTTCTCGAACCCCTTGACAGCCCCATCGATCTTGACCCGTACGTCTTCGCTGTCGCTGTAGCCCCGGATGCTGAGTTTCGTGGCTCCGTCACGTGGGCCCCCCTGGACGGCCACGCCCGGTATGTCGCGCAAAGCATCGTTCAGTGTGCCCGTATTGCGCATCTCCAGCTCGCGGCTGTCTACGCGGGTGACAGGGGCCGTGGAGGGCAGGGTACGCGCAGGGCCATCCCTCAGGACGGTGTCTTGCACCTTGATGTCGGGCAGTCGGTTGGACTCGGGGGCGTCGTCTTGGGGGGGCTTGGGTGATGAGGAGGCTGCGCTAGCAGGCGCCGCACTGGCCGGCGCCTGCTGCGCCAAAATGGGCGGGCTGCCTGTCAGGCACAGGATCAACAGGAATAACCTGCAGTGATGGGCTAACGAAGGGCGAGGGTGGTGCTGCATGGAACAGGGATGCCGCTGCCTTGCCTCTTGGCTTGGCCATGCATCGCTTGACAACAGAAGATCAGGGCAAAACAACAGGCCCGGCCGCCTTGCGGCGATACCGGGCCTGTCCTGTTTGCCCGCTTGGGCTCAGTGGCGCATCTGCCGACGTCGGATCAGGCCCAGTGCCGTCAGCCCCATGGCCATCAGGGCCCAGGTCTGCGGTTCTGGCACCGGCACAGCCACGCTGGCCAAGCTGCCGTACACGGCCAGTTGATCCAGGCTCATGTGCGCGTTGGACGCCAGGAAGCGGAAGTCGTACACCGCGCTGACCGGAACATCCTTCCAGATCCACACCCACTCCGCGTCCGCAGCGGTGAAGCCGCCCATGTCGTCGTGCACGGTGGTCGAGCTGAGGTAGGTGTTCACGGCCGCGACAGTGACGCCATTGAGTGTGGCCAGCGTGTTCGGCAGCACGCCTTTGGTGGAGATGCGCAGCACGAAATCGCGCGTGGCACCTTCCACCGGCGTGTTATCGGTCAACTGGAGGCCGAAGCTCAACGGGGAGCCGTCCACCGTGTAGACCAGCCCGTACAGGTTGCCGCCAGTCCAGTAGGCGGTGCGGCTGTATTCATAGAACGCCACGTTGGTGTTGCTGCCGATGTTCGGGGTGGTCTGCGGAGTCTTGCTCAGCGTGTGCGAGCCGAAACGTGTCCACGAATCCCATTCCGCATACAGGGAGCCGACCGTGCCGGTGCTCCAGGCTTCGTCGAGCAGTCCCTGGAAGCTGTTCTCCGGCGCATAGTCGGATCGCCAGACGTTGTCGACCGCCAAAGCGGCCGACATGGACGTCCACGCGATCACGCCCGCCGCGATGAATTGGTGAAGGCGTCGCATGGCTTTGCCTTCCTCAGGCAGTGGCTTGTGCCTTGCGGCGGCGCAGCATCACACCCATCATGCCCAGGCCGGCCAGCATCATGGCGTAGGTCTGGGGTTCTGGCACGGGCGCGGCCACCACCTGGGTGAACACATCGCTTTGCGTCAGGCGAGCGGCATAGGTCTGTGTGTGCTCCACCACGTTGAAGGTGATGTTGTACGACGTGACGTTGCTGAAGCTGGTCAGGTCCCACTGGAAAGCGTAAAGATTGATCCAGATGGGTTCATCCACGTTAGATCCATCCGGACCTGTGGGCATGGGGATGGTGCCGTTGAAGCCCTTGGCGGCCAGTTCGGCAAAGTCGGCACTCAGCGACAGCGTGCTGTTGTCGGCGAAGGTCAGGTTCAAGGTCGGGAAGTAGTTCGTCACGGACAGTGAGCCGACCTGGCGCGAGCCTGCCGTGCCCAGGGTGGTGGTGGCGCCCACCGTCGGTTCGTAGAAGTCATAACCGTTGGCGTTGCCCAGTTCCAGCTGGAACACCACGGTGCCCAGGTTGGCCACGGGATTGGCCTCGAACACGCCCAGCGTGCCGCCCTTGGTGTTGTACTCGTTGCTGAACGAGATGGCGTAGAGCGAATCGCCAGCGGGGTAGGGGCCGAAGCCGGTGCCGCCCCAAGCCGTGCTGTTGCGCGTGCCGTCGGCATTGAACTTGTTCAGGCCTCCTGTGCCGTTGCCGTTGGCCACCTTGTTCAAGGCCGCGGCCGTGCCGCCGGTGTTCACCTGCGAAGCGATGGGCTTGGACCAGGCATTGGCAGCGGTGAAGACCGTGGGATAGCCTGTGTTGGCCGCGAAGGTCTGGGACACGCCATCCACGGTCTTTGTCTGTGCGGAAGCTGTGAGGTTGTACCAGCCGTTGTCCTTCACGGTGCCGGTAAGGCCGACAGCCGTGGGGATGGCATCCTGGATGCCGGTGTACGTCTGCGCTTGAGCGGTGCTGGCGGCGACCACGGCGAGTGTGGCGAAAGCGAACTGGAACCTGGACGAGGTCGTCATGTCGGTAACTCCGAAAGGGTAGGAATGGACAGAAGTGGGCCCGGGAGGCCCTTGAACTGATCCCGAAACCCTCCCCCACGGAGGCGCTGTCGGCAACACTTGAATGCGAATGGTTCGTATTAATTCACAGTGTCGCCGGATGATTACCCTGTGTCAAGCCTTATCCTGAGCTTGAGGGGGAACGCCTGGAGCGCTGCCAAACCGATCGCCGGGGAATCCGGCCATGGTGGTCCATGGTCCAATCTGGCCCATGGCGACGACATCCCAGATCCATCACACCCAGCCCCTGACGGCCGATGAACTCATTGAGTTGTGGTACCAGCTGCAGCAACCCGCCGCCTTGCTGGAGGCCGGGGTGTTGCTGGGATGCCTGGCGATGGCGTGGGGGCTGGTGCGCATTTGGCGAGGGCACCAGGTGCCCCATGGTTCCGTGTGGTTCGGCCACAAGATCTTCGACGGTGTGCTGTTCCCTTTGCTGGCCTTGCTGCTGGCGCTGATCGCGCGGCGTGTCCTGCTCGGCGACGTGCCGCTGGCTGTGTTCAGGCTGGTGCTGCCCATCCTGGTCTCGCTGGCCATCATCCGGCTGACGGTGAAGGTGCTGCGGGCCGCATTCCCCACCTCCAGCACTGTGCAGGTGATCGAGCGCACGGTGTCGTGGCTCGCCTGGATCGGCTCCGTGCTGTGGATCACGGGCATCCTGCCGCTGGTGCAGGATGAGCTGGGTGCCATCACTTTGAACATCGGCGCGTCCAAGCTCAGCCTGCTCAGTCTGGTGGAGGGCACGCTCTCGGCAGTGCTGGTCCTGATCCTGTCGCTGTCCGTGTCCTCGGCCATCGAGGCGCGCCTGCTGCGTGGTGCCACCGAAAACCTGTCGCTGCGCAAGATCGCGGCCAACATCATCCGTGTGCTGCTGATCAGCCTGGGTCTGATCATGGCGCTGTCCGCGGCAGGGGTGGACCTGACGGCGCTGTCCGTGCTGGGCGGCGCGATCGGCGTGGGCCTGGGCTTCGGCTTGCAGAAGCTGGCATCCAACTATGTCAGCGGCTTCGTGATCCTTGCCGAGCGCAGCCTGCACATCGGAGACCTGGTCAAGGTGGACAACTTCGAGGGCCGCATCGCCGACATCAACACGCGCTACACCGTGCTGCGGGCGGGCAATGGCCGCGAGGCGATCGTGCCCAACGAGATGCTGATCACCCAGCGTGTGGAAAACGCTTCCATGGCCGCGCACAAGCTTCAGTTGACCACGGTGGTGCAGGTGGCCTATGGCACCGACATCGACTGGTTGCGTCCACTGCTGCTCAAGGTCGTGGCGGCCGTGCCACGGCTGGTGGGAGAGCCGGCCGTCTACCTGACGGCTTTTGCGGCCGATGGATTGGAGCTCACCATCAGTTTCTGGCTAGGCGACCCGGAGAACGGGCAGACCAGTGCTTTGTCCGATGTGAATCTGGCCATCCTGCGCTGCCTCAATGGGCTGAAGGTGGATATCCCATTTCCACAGCGCGTCGTCCACCTGCCCGAAGGGTTTTGCGCATCGCAGGCAGAAGCCGTGGTGGGGCGGGGCGGCGGCCCCGGCTTGAGGTATCCTCCGCCGCACGATGATGATCCATCCCCGTCTTGTGCATGACACCCCGGGCACATCATTTGCCACGGCATCAGCAAAATGCCTGACCGTCGAGCCTAGGGTTGCCCGGGCGGAACGTGTCGCGGCGACCACCATCACTCGGGCGATCCTGCCCACCATGGCATGACCATTCCTCCCACCCAAGGCCCCACCCCTCCACCGCTCGACGTCGATGAGCATGACGAGCATGAGCATCACCCGCGGCCGCGGCGCAAGGGCATCTACATCCTGCCGAACCTGTTCACCCTGGCGGCGCTGTTCGGGGGCTTCTATGCCATCGTGATGGCCATGAACGGCCAGTTCGAGCAGGCTGCCTACGGCATCTTCTGCGCGGCCGTGCTGGACAGCCTGGATGGCCGGGTGGCCCGCCTGACCAACACCCAGAGCGCCTTTGGCGAGCAGATGGACAGCCTGTCGGACATGGTGTCCTTCGGTGCGGCACCAGCGCTGATCGTGTATGAATGGGCGCTCAAGGGGCTGGGCAAGCTGGGCTGGATTGCGGCCTTCGTTTACTGCTCGGGCGCTGCCTTGCGCCTGGCCCGTTTCAACACCAACATCGGCGTGGTCGACAAGCGCTTCTTCCAGGGCTTGCCCAGCCCGGCTGCGGCCGCCTTGGTGGTGGGGCTGATCTGGGTGGTGACCGACCTGGGTGAAAGCGCCCGCACGCTGCCCTGGATGGTGTGGGTGGCCTTTACCTTCACCTTGTATGCCGGCCTGACCATGGTCACCAACGTGCCGTTCTACAGTTTCAAGGACGTCAGCTTCAAGCGCACGGTGCCCTTCATCGTGATCGTGGCCATCGCTTTGGGCATCGCCGTGATCAACCTGCACCCGGCAGGCGTGCTGTTCGGCATCTTCGTGGTCTACGGCCTCTCGGGCTACGGGGTATTCGCCTGGCGCAAACTCAAGGGCAAGCCCGTGAGCGTGATCTCTACATCCACCGACGAACCCGACGAGGCCGGCCTGCACCGGTGATCACTGTTTTCAGGGCATATGCCCACCCCTCGCGCGGGGTGGGCGTGGTATATTGGACCTCATGTCGCTGAACCAACGTCCTTTCTCGCTACTACCCTTGGGAGTGCCCCGGGCGCGTTGATCGCTGACGTCTGTACATCAGTACCCCTTGCATCACGGCCCGCCAAGCGCTTCTTGCGGGCCGTTTTGTTTGGCGAGGTGATTCCACAAGCCAGGTTCTGACAGCCCCAAGGCGCCGACCAGTCGCTTGAACCCTTGCCCCCGCGGAGACCACCATGACCGACAAGCTCATCATTTTCGACACCACCTTGCGCGATGGCGAACAGTCGCCCGGCGCGTCCATGACCCGTGAAGAGAAGCTGCGCATCGCCCGACAGCTCGAGCGGCTGAAGGTGGATGTGATCGAAGCCGGTTTTGCGGCCTCGTCCAATGGTGATTTCGAGGCCGTCAAGGCCATCGCCGACACCATCAAGGATTCGACGATCTGCTCGCTGGCCCGCGCCAACGACCGCGACATCGGCCGCGCGGCAGAAGCCCTCAAGGGCGCGAACGCCTGGCGCATCCACACCTTCATCGCCACCAGTGCGCTGCACATGGAGAAGAAGCTGCGCATGACGCCCGAGCAGGTGCTCGAGCAGGCCAAACAGTCGGTGCGCTTTGCCCGCAACCTGACCAGCGATGTCGAGTTTTCGCCCGAAGACGGCTACCGCTCGGACGTGGATTACCTCTGCCGCGTGCTTGAAGCGGTGATCGCCGAGGGGGCCACCACGATCAACGTGCCCGACACCGTGGGCTATGCCATCCCCGAGCTGTACGGCAATTTCATCCGTACCCTGCGTGAGCGCATCCCCAACTCCGACAAGGCGGTCTGGTCGGTGCATTGCCACAACGACCTGGGCATGGCCGTGGCCAACTCGCTGGCTGGTGTCAAGATCGGCGGCGCCCGCCAGGTGGAGTGCACCATCAACGGCCTGGGCGAGCGTGCCGGCAACACCTCGCTCGAAGAGGTCGTGATGGCCGTGCGCACGCGCCGTGATCATTTCAACCTGGAAACGCGCATCGATGCCAGCCAGATCGTGCCGGCCTCGCGCCTGGTCTCGCAGACCACCGGTTTCGTGGTGCAGCCCAACAAGGCCGTGGTGGGCGCCAACGCCTTTGCGCACGCCTCGGGCATCCACCAGGATGGCGTGCTCAAGGCCCGTGACACCTACGAGATCATGCGCGCCGAAGACGTGGGCTGGGCGGCCAACAAGATCGTGCTGGGCAAGCTGTCGGGCCGCAATGCCTTCAAGCAGCGCCTCCAGGAACTCGGCATTGACCTGGATTCCGAGGCGATCGTGAACACGGCGTTTGCGCGCTTCAAGGAGCTGGCCGACCGCAAGAGCGAGATCTTCGACGAGGACATCATCGCCCTGGTGGGCGACGAGAGCGTCACGCCGGAGCAGGAGCACTACCGCCTCGTCTCTTTGTCGCAGCGTTCCGAGACCGGTGAGCGGCCGCACGCCCACGTGGTGTTCGCCGCCGGCGCTGAAGAGCACCGTGCGGACAGCGACGGCAATGGTCCGGTAGACGCCTCCTTGAAGGCCATTGAGACTGTTGTGAAAAGTGGCGCGGAAATGCTGCTCTACTCGGTCAATGCGATCACGTCCGGAAGTACAGAATCGCAGGGTGAAGTGACCGTGCGTCTCCAACATGGCGGACGTGTGGTCAATGGCGTTGGAGCGGATCCGGATATTGTCGTGGCGTCAGCCAAAGCCTATCTTGCAGCGTTGAACAAGCTGCACAGCAAGGCGGAACGGGTGGCGGCACAGGGATAACCCTTCGACGGGTGGGCTTTGTAACAGAGGCCACTTGATGAACGTGGCGTAAGTCTTTGATCTTGCGCGCGTTTTTCATTACACTTTGTACTACGTCGAAAGGGCAAGTCGTGGTGGATCAGAAGTTCAGACTGCGCATATTCATTTCCGCCTTGTTGTCGGTGGCTGCTTTGACTTGGATGCCCCAGGTTCAGGCCGCTTCCGGCAAGTCCAAGGAGCGCACTTCGCAATCGGCCTCGGCCAAGAAAGCGAAGACCAAGAAGGCTGCCACGCGCCAGGCCAAGGCCCCTCGCAAGAACGCCGAGCGTCTCAGCAAGAAGAAGTCTGACCGGGCCCGCGTGGCCAAGGTGGTGGCGCCATCGTCCCGCGAGGCGAGGGCCAGCGTGGTCCGCGCCATGGACCGCGACGACAACCGTCTGCCTGCACGTGTGGTGCCGGTGTCCGTGGAGGCGCCCGCCAAGGCGCAGCGGCTGGGCCGCACCGTGATCGCCTCGACGGCGGCGTCTGCGTCCTCAGGTGCTTCCTTTGGCCAGATCTATGGTCTGCACCAGACGGTTGATCCGCTGGACCTGAAATCCAGCGTCGCCCTGGTGCTCGACCAGGAGACCAACGAGGTGCTGCTGTCCAAGAATTCAGAAGCCGTGTTGCCCATCGCATCGCTGACCAAGCTGATGACCGCGCTGGTCGTGGTCGAGGCCCGTCAGCCGATGGACGACACCATCACGATCACCTCGGAAGACGTCGACACCGAGAAGTTCAGCAGCTCGCGCCTGGCTGTGGGCACCACGCTGTCGCGTGGGGATGCCCTGCATCTGGCGCTGATGTCGTCCGAGAACCGCGCGGCCCATGCCCTGGGGCGCCATTATCCGGGCGGTCTGCCTGCCTTTGTGCAGGCCATGAATGCCAAGGCCCGGTTGCTGGGCATGCACGACACGCACTATGTCGAGCCCACGGGCCTGAGCAGCCAGAACCAGTCCAGTGCCAGGGATCTGGCCAGTCTGGTGAAGTCGGCTTATCAGCAGCCCACCATCCGTGAACTGTCGACATCGACCGACTATGCCGTGCAGGTGGGGGCGCGCCATCTGCAGTTCCGCACCACCAACAGCCTGGTGCGCAACCCTTCTTGGGACATCGGTCTGCAGAAGACTGGCTACATCGTCGAAGCCGGGCGCTGTCTGGTCATGCAGGCGCGCATGGCAGGTCGCAAGCTGATCATGGTGTTCCTGGATTCCACAGGCAAGTATTCCCGCCAAGGCGATGCCGAACGTGTGCGCAAGTGGCTCGAAGCCGCGCCGCGTCATGTGGATTCGGTGAACCTCAAGCTGGACCCGACTTCTTGATGCCTGGGCGCTTGGCGCCCGTCCTTCATGAAAACGCCCCTTGACCGGGGCGTTTTGCATTTCCGTGTGCCTGGCTTGATGGGCGTGCGGGACGCGGTGGTGCTGCGGCCTTCCATTCATCTGCAGCGCTGTCGGCTCAACACCCTGCAAACGCTGAAAAGGCGCCCTGGGGCGCCTTCGCATCATGGAGATGGCCTGCTGACTTCAGGCCGTGGCGCTGGCGTCACCGACGGTCCATCCCAGCTGCGTCGAAATGCGCTCGCTGGCTTCTCGAACGGCCTGGGACAGTTCCGGATTGGGCGGCGCACTGATCGCCAGCGCTCCGACCACCAAACCGGCGTCGTTGTACAGCGGTGCCGCCGTGCATGATTGCCCAACGAGACTTTCATCAGGGCCAACCAGCACGCCGTTCTGCCGCAACTGTTGGACATCCAGCGACACCGCTTCGGGGCGCTGCCCGCTTTGCTGGCACAGGTGGTGGATCTGCGCGGCGGAGTCCTTGCTCAGCATGCTGCGCCCGACCACGCTCTCGGTCAGTCCGCTGCGCTGGGTGCTGACGCGTTGCAGCTGGATGCCGTGGCGCTCCTGCGCCGTGCGGGTCAGCAACACGGCCTCGTGGTCCTGCCGTGCGTAAAGGCTGATTGGCAGGCCCAACTGCCGGTGCAGGTCCTGCATCGGCTTGGCGGCTTCTTCGCGCAAATCCAGGCGCGTGCGCACCAGGTTGCCCAGTTCAAGCAAACGCAGCCCCAGGCGGTAGCTGCCGGGCCCGGCGCGTTCCACGTAACGACCGACCGCCAGATCGTTGAGGATGCGGTGGGCGGTTGACGGGTGCAGCCCGGTCTGGGCGCTGATGTACTTGAGCGAGACGGCCTCCTGGCCTTGCGCCAGCGTGTCCAGCAGCGCGAACATCCGGCTCATGACCTGGATAGACGTAGGTGGCGACTTGGGATCGTTCATCGGGTTTCCCTCCATGACATCCCATTTTGAGAGGTGGGATCCCGATTCAATCAGCGGAATAATCCTCGACTGGGGGTGGATTTGTGATTCCTGCACGGAACTGGGGCCTACATCATGGCCATATCCGGTCAGTAGGAACCCCTTGGCCAAGAATGACTCCCTCTTGCACCATGCCTCAACGCGTCATTGAACATCTGCCTCATTCATCCGCTTTTGTTTCCGCCCGTCAGGCCCTGAGACGATGCCTGCCAGGATGCGTTGCTGCTGTACTGGCCGTCGTCCTGTTCGCGCCTGGATCTATGGCGTGGGCTGGCAAGGAAGACTTGCCGCTCTTGCCGACGGAGCCGACTTCAGCGGGACGGGCCTCGGTCCCGTCGGGTGTTCCCTCGGCCGCCTCCAAGGCGGCACCGGCCTCGGCTGCTGTCCCGGCTGCCTCAGTGCCCAGCATCGTGGTTCAGCGCTGGTTCAGCGTTCCTCGGGTGGTCGGGCATCTGGAGCCTCGCGATCTTGGCTTGGTGATCAACATCGACGACCCCTATTCCGTGCAAGTGGGTGAGTACTACGCGAAGGCGCGGGGCTTGACAGAACCCCAGATTCTGCGGGTCAGGCTGCCCATCAAGTCGGCGCTCACGCGAGACGAGTTCACCGAGCTGTCCAAGCAGGTCAACGACTTTTATGGTGACCGGGTGCAGGCATTGGCCCTGGCATGGCGGCTGCCGTATGCCGTGGATTGCAACTCCATCACCGGAGCACTCACCATGGGTTTTGATGCGCAGTTGTGCGCCAAGACCTGTGCTGCGTCAAAGCCGTCGCGCTACTTCGGCTCTGCTTCCACGCGGCCCTACAAAGATTACGGCATGCGGCTGAGCATGCTGCTGGCGGCCCCCAGCTTCAATTCGGCCAAGGCCATGATCGACCGCGGCGTCAAGTCCGACGGGACGCTGGGCCTGCGGGGCGCGTTGCCGGCCAATGTGCACATGGTGAGCACCTCCGACAGTGTGCGCAGCGTGCGCCAGTACCTGTTCCCTCCTCCCGGGCCGGTGCCCCAGTTCGGACTCAACATCCACCTGGACAAGACCGATGCGCTGAAGAACTCGCCCCGCGTGCTGATGTACCTCACCGGGCGTGCGCAAGTTGAATATGTCGACACGGTCGATTTCCTGCCAGGAGCCCTGGCTGATCACTTGACCTCTTTCGGGGGGATTCTGGACAAGCCGCACGGGCAGATGACCGTGCTCTCCTGGATCGACGCGGGTGCCACAGCGTCTTACGGCACGACCAGCGAGCCCTGCGCCCACCTGCAGAAGTTTCCCCATCCGCAGGCCCTGCTGCTGTTCTACGCGCAAGGCGGCACCGCGCTGGAGAGCTACTGGAAGAGCGTGGCTTGGCCTCAGCAAGGACTCTTCGTCGGCGAGCCGCTGGCCGCGCCGTTCGATCGTTCCTCGTCGGAGCAGACCTCAGCTTCGCGCTGATCCCGCTCGCCGCACTCCTCAACGGTCCGGCATCGCTCGATCAGGCGGCCCAACGCTCGCGCTGGGCTGTCCACAGCTTGCGCCAGGTGCCGACCACCAGTCGCTGCTGCAATACCGGATAACCGGCCCGAGCCAGATCGTCCAGCAACAGCAGGGCCAGGCGCAGCAGCACGGCCAGCGGCCGCCAGGCGCGACGCTCGGCGTGGGGCAGGGCGCGGGCCTCCATGCGGATGGCGGTGATTTCTTCGCGGGCCTGCTGAGCCCATGCGTCGAGCAGGCCACGGATCAGTTCGTCAGGCACGGCGCTCACTGGATTGAGCAGCTCATGCGCCCGCACACCGTGGCGCTGCAGCACATCGATCGGGATGTGCAGCCAGCCTTGCCGGGCATCCTGACCCAGCCGCGCCAGGATGTGGACGCGGCGCAAGGCGGTGCCGGCGCGTCGGGCCAGCGCATGGGTCGCCAGTTGCGCGGCGCCAGTCATCAGCACCGCCCCTTCGCATGCCGAGCCAGTGGTGGCCTTGATGTGCCTGAGCAACGTGGTTTCATCCATCCAGCGGGTTTGCTGGGTCAACACCTGCAGGCCCTCGATTTGTTGCAGCCACAGATCCAGCGGCGGCACCTTTGACGTGTCCAGGCGGTCATCCGTCAGCAGCAGTTCGCGCAGCAAGGGGTGCTGGGGAGGCTGGCGGAAAGCATCCTGCACGGCCTGGGCCCACCAGGCCAGCTTGCGGTCCGCGATGGCGGGGTCGCTTACCTCGTAAGGGATGCGGCTGACCTCGTGCCACCACCGCACCCAGGCCTGCAGCCGCGGGCGGGCAGGTCCTGCGCTCAGCAGGGCCAGGTGCAGGCTGCTGCCAGGGCGGGGCACGGGAACTTCGGCGATCATGAGCGGGCTTGCGGACAATGTGGGCGGCGAGGGCGCGTATTGTCGCCTTTCTCCAATTGACAGCCGGCAACCCGGCTTCTACATTACTGACCGCTCGGTCAGTAATTGACGATGCGTTACGTTCCGCTCTCCCATCATTCGGCACCATCCATGATTCAGCGTTTCATGTTTTCCAGGCGGGCCCTGGCGTTCGGAGGCGTGGCCTCCCTGTTGGCCGTGCTGGCGGGTTGCCAGCCCGCCAAGACACCTGAATCGCCGGTGAGGGCCGTCCGCACGCTGGTGATCTCGGAGACGGGTGGGGCGCTGGACCGTGAGTTCTCAGGCGACATCCGTGCCCGAACGGAAACGAAGCTGTCCTTCCGCGTGCCCGGTAAGATCACTGCGCGTCAGGTGGAGTTGGGCCAGGCAGTGCGCCCGGGCCAGACCCTGGCGCAACTGGACGCCACCGACCTGCGCCTGAACCAGCAGTCGGCCCAGGCCGGCCTGGCCGCCGCCGAGGCCACCGCCGTGCAATCGGCCACCGACCTCAAGCGCTTCCAGGAGCTGCGCGCCCAGGGCTTCATCAGCGCCGCTGAACTCGATCGCCACCAGACCAACCACAAGAATGCCCAGGCGCAGCTGACGCAGGCCCGGGCGCAGGCCAATGTGCAGGGCAACCAGGCTGGTTACGGCACGCTCACCGCCTCGGCGGCTGGCGTGATCACCTCGGTCGACGCAGAGCCGGGTCAGGTGGTTGCCGCAGGGCAGCCCGTGGTCACGCTGGCCCACGATGGCGCACGCGACGTGGTCTTCTCCGTTCCCGAGGACATGGGGCCGGCGGTGCGCCCCCTTGTCGGCAAGACCGGTGCGCTGAAGGTGCGCCGCTGGGGCAGCGAACAGTGGGTCCCGGCCACCATCCGCGAGATGGCCGCCGCCACCGACCCGACCACGCGCACCTTCCTGGTCAAGGCCGATGTGAACCGCCTGGAGGCCGCCCTGGGACAGACGGCCACCGTGGCACTGTCCGTGCCCTCGCGCCTGCAAGGCGGCGGCGTCCACCTGCCGCTCAATGCCCTGGTGGAGCAGGGCGGCCGTTCGGCCGTGTGGATCCTCGATCCCAAGGCGATGACGGTGTCGCGCCAGCCGGTGACCACGGCCGAGGTGAACGGCAACATCGTGCTGGTGGCCGCCGGCCTGCGTCCAGGCCAGGAGGTGGTGACGGCGGGCGTGCATGTGCTCACGCAAGGCCAGAAGGTGCGCCGCCTGCATGTGAGCGCGGCCGCTTCGGCCGCCAACTCCCAGTGACCGCCGTGATCAAGCCGGCCTGAGGCCCCTTCACACCCTGCCGACCCGACCGGACCCCGATGAGCTCCACCCCCGACCACGCGCCCCAGCCTGCGGCGCCCAAGGCCCGCTTCAACCTCTCACGCTGGGCACTCCAGCATGCGCCGCTCACCCGCTACCTGATGGTGGCGCTGATGCTGCTGGGTCTGGCCGCCTTCTTCCAGTTGGGCCAGGACGAAGACCCGCCGTTCACCTTCCGCATCATGGTCGTGCGGGCATACTGGCCCGGTGCCTCTGCCGAAGTGATGGCCGAGCAGGTCACCGACAAGGTCGAGAAGACCCTGCAGGAGGTGCCGCACGTCGACAAGATCCGCTCCTACAGCAAGCCGGGCGAGACGTACACGCTGCTGCTGATCAAGGACTCCACGCCCCCGAAGGAAGTGGCGGACATCTGGTATCAGACCCGCAAGAAGATCGGCGACATGAGGGGCACGCTGCCCCAGGGCGTGCTGGGCCCCTTCTTCAACGACGAGTTCGGGGATGTCTACGGGTCCATCTATGCATTGTCGGCAGACGGGTTCACCGACGAAGAGCTGCGCCAGTACGCCGAGAAGGCCCGCAGCGCCTTCCTGCACGTGCCTGATGTGGCCAAGGTCGAGATGTTCGGCGTGCAGCCTGAGAAGGTCTTCGTCGAGGTGCCCCAGTTCAAGCTGGCGCAGATGGGCATCGACCTGTCCTACGTGATCAATCAGCTCAACGCGCAGAACGGCATCGAGGGGGCGGGCGTCTACACCGGGCAGAGCAGCACCGTGCAGATGCGGGTCAGCGGTGCTTTCGGCACCATCGAGCAGATCCGCAACATGCCGTTGCGCGTGGCCAACCCGGCCACCGGCCAATCCCGCACTGTGCGCCTGGGCGACATCGCCACCATCCGCCGGGCCTACGAGAACCCTCCGATCACCAAGGTGCGCCACAACGGCAAGGACGTGGTCGCGCTGGGCATCTCCATGGCCAAGGGTGGCGACATCATCGCGCTGGGCAAGCGCCTGACCAAGACCGCGCAGGACATCCAGCTCGAACTGCCCGTGGGCATCGAGATGGAGCAGGTGCAGAACCAGCCCGAAGCGGTGTCGCATTCCGTGGGCGATTTCCTGCACGTGCTGATCGAGGCCGTGGTGGTGGTGCTGGGCGTGAGCTTCGTCAGCCTGGGCCTGCACACGCGGCCGCTGAGGCTGGACATCTGGCCCGGCATGGTGGTGGCCATCACCATCCCGCTGGTGCTGGCGCTGACCTTCCTGGTCATGTACTTCTGGGGCGTGGGCCTGCACAAGATCTCGCTGGGCGCGCTGATCATCGCCCTTGGCCTGCTGGTGGACGACGCCATCATCGCCGTCGAGATGATGGTGCACAAGCTGGAGGAAGGCTACGACAAGATGGCCGCCGCCACCGCCGCCTACGAGATCACCGCCATGCCCATGCTCACGGGCACCTTGATCACGGCGGCCGGTTTCCTGCCCATCGGCATGGCCAAGTCGGCCGTGGGTGAATACACCTTCGCCATCTTCGCCGTCACCGCGGCCGCGCTGCTGATTTCGTGGGTGGTGTCCGTCTACTTCGTGCCTTACCTGGGCCAGTGGCTGCTCAAGACCAAGCGCAAGGTGGGCGAGGGCGGCTCTGCCATCGACCTGTACGACACGCCGTTCTACCGCCGCTTCAAGGGCCTGGTGAGCTGGTGCGTGGCGCACCGCTGGATCACCATCGGGCTGACCATCGGCGCGCTGGTGATCGGCGTGCTGGGCATGGGCAAGGTGCAGCAGCAGTTCTTCCCGGATTCCAGCCGCCCCGAGATCCTGGTGGACCTGTGGCTGCCCGAAGGCAGCAGCTTCGAGGCCACCGAGGTGCTGGCCAAGCGCTTCGAGGCCCGCCTGCTCAAGGAAGACGACGTGAAGATGGTCAGCGCCTGGGTGGGCGCCGGCGTGCCGCGCTTCTATCTGCCGCTCGACCAGATCTTCCCGCAGAGCAACGTCACGCAGATGATCGTGATGCCCAAGGACAGTGCCGCGCGCGAACGCCTGCGCCGCCGTGTGCCCGATCTGGTAGCCGAGGAGTTCCCGGAGGCCCGCGCCCGCGTCAAGCTGTTGCCCAACGGCCCGCCCGTGGCCTACCCGGTGCAGTTCCGCATCGTGGGCGACGACATCGCCGAGCTGCGCAAGTGGTCGGAAGAGGCCAAGGCCCTGATGGCCGCCCGCCCCGACATGCGCGGTGTCAACGACAACTGGAACGAGTACGTCAAGGCCGTTCGCCTGGAGGTCGACCAGGCCAAGGCCCGCGCTCTGGGCGTGACCACCCAGTCCATCGCCCAGGCCAGCCGCGTGCTGACCTCGGGCGTCACCGTGGGCCAATACCGCGAAAGCGACCGGCTGGTCGACATCGTGCTGCGCTCGCCCCAATCCGAGCGCGTCACCCTGGGCGCGCTGGACAACGCCTACGTGCCCACGGCGTCCGGGCGCATGGTGCCCGTGCTGCAGGTGGCCAAGCCCAAGCTGGTGTGGGAGCCGGGCGTGATCTGGCGTGAAGGCCGCCGCTACGCCATCACCGTGCAGGGTGACGTGATCGACGGGGTGCAAGGCCCCACCGTGAGCACCGCTTTGTGGCCCAAGATGCAGGAACTGCAGACCCGCATGCCGGTCGGCTACCGCGTGGAACTCTCCGGTACCGCCGAGGAAAGCTCCAAGGGCCAGGGCTCCATCTTCGCCAACATGCCAGTGATGCTGTTCATCACCTTCACCCTGCTGATGCTGCAACTGCACAGCTTCTCGCGCTCGGTGCTGGTGTTCCTGACCGGTCCGATGGGCATTGCCGGGGTGGCTGGCGCCTTGCTGCTGTTCAACCGCCCCTTCGGCTTCGTGGCCCTGCTCGGCGTGGTGGCATTGATGGGCATGATCATGCGCAACTCCGTGATCCTGATCGACCAGATCGAATCCGACCGGGCGGTCGGCGTGCCAGCGTGGGACGCGATCGTCGGCGCGGCCGCGCGGCGTTTCCGTCCCATCGTGCTGACGGCCGCCGCCGCCGTGCTGGCCATGATCCCGCTCAGCCGCAGCGAGTTCTGGGGCCCGATGGCCGTGGCCATCATGGGCGGGCTGATCGTGGCCACGGCGCTCACGCTGCTGGCGCTGCCGGCCATGTATGCCGCCTGGTTCCGCGTCCGCCGGCCCGAGGACGAGCCCACCATGCCCGCCCTGACGCGCTGACGTACCTCCCCTGCCGCGGCGGGCTGAAAACAGCCTCCGTGGCGCGGTAGAATCACAGGTTCACACCCGAATCCGACCCGCGAGGGTTACGTCGGTCGTCCCGCGCGGGTGGCGAAATTGGTAGACGCACCAGGTTTAGGTCCTGACGCCAGCAATGGTGTGGGGGTTCGAGTCCCCCCCCGCGCACCAGACGACCGTTCAATTGCCAACATTTCTTAAGTGAGTTTCAACATGGCTGTCACCGTGGAGACCCTGGACAAGCTCGAGCGCCGCATCACGCTGTCGCTGCCCGCCGAAGTCCTCAAGAACGAAGTCGACGCCCGCCTCAAGAAGCTGGCGCGCACCGTCAAGGCTGACGGCTTCCGCCCCGGCAAGGTGCCGATGAATGTGGTGGCTCAGCGTTATGGCTACTCCGTCCAGTACGAGGTCATGAACGACAAGCTGGGCGAAGCCTTCTCCCAGGCCGCCGCCGAAGCCAACCTGCGTGTGGCCGGCCAGCCCCGCATCTCCGAGAAGGAGGGCGACGCTCCTGAAGGCCAGGTCCAGTTCGACGCCACCTTCGAGGTTTATCCCGAAGTCAAGGTCGGCGATCTGGCCACCGTCGAGGTCGAGCGTGTCAACGCCGACGTGAACGATGCTGCCATCGACCGCACCGTCGAGATCCTGCGCAAGCAACGCCGCACCTTCAACCAGCGCCCCGCCGCTGAAGGCGCTGCCGAGGGTGACCGCGTCACCATCGACTTCGAAGGCAAGATCGACGGCGTGCCCTTCGAGGGCGGCAAGGCCGAAGGCTTCCAGTTCCTGGTCGGCGAAGGCCAGATGCTCGAAGCCTTCGAGAAGGCCGTGCGCGGCATGAAGGCTGGCGAATCCAAGACCTTCCCGCTGCAGTTCCCCGAGGATTACCACGGCAAGGACGTGGCCGGCAAGGAAGCCGACTTCCTGGTGACCCTGAACAAGGTCGAATCCCAGAACCTGCCTGAAGTGAACGAAGAGTTCATCAAGACCCTGGGCCTGGCCGACGGCTCCGTCGACGCCCTGCGCGCCGACATCCAGAAGAACCTGGCCCGTGAGGTCAAGTTCCGCGTGGCCGCCCGCAACAAGGCCGCCGCCCTGGACGGCATCCTCAAGGTTGCCGAGTTCGACGTGCCCAAGTCCCTGGTCGAGGCCGAAAGCGCCCGCCTGGTCGAGAACGCACGCAACGACCTGAAGGCCCGTGGCATCAAGGACGCCGACAAGGCGCCGATCCCCGCCGAAATGTTCGCGCCCCAGGCCGAGCGCCGCGTGCGCCTGGGCCTGATCGTGGGTGAGCTGGTCAAGGCCAACAACCTGCAGGCCAAGCCCGAGCAACTCCAGGCCCACATCCAGGAACTGGCCCAGAGCTACGAGCAGCCCGCCCAGGTGGTGGCCTGGTACATGAGCGACCGCCAGCGCATGGCCGAAGTCGAAGCCGTGGTCATCGAAGCCAACGTGACGGATTTCATCCTGAGCCAGGCCAAGGTCACCGACAAGTCGGTCAGCTTCGAAGAACTGATGGGCCAGAACGAGCAGGCCTGATCCCGGCGCGTCCGGATTCCCTCCGGCGAATGAAAGCACCCGCCTGGCGGGTGCTTTTTTGTTTGCTGCGCGCAACGCAGCGGAAAGGCCACAGCCCGGCACGGCATGCTTTTTCCGTTGATGGCGGGTGCGCATCCCGGCGTGATAATGAATTCACCATATTGAAAAAGCTGGCAGATGCCCCAAGGTCTGCCAGTCACGTCACCTTCCATCCCTCCGAGGAACCTCATGAGCGCACTGGAAACGCAAAATCTGGGCTTGGTGCCCATGGTCATCGAGCAGTCTGGCCGCGGCGAGCGCGCCTATGACATCTACAGCCGCCTGCTGCGCGAACGCGTCGTCTTCCTGGTGGGCCCGGTCAATGACCAATCCGCCAACCTGGTCGTGGCGCAGCTGCTGTTTTTGGAAAGTGAAAATCCTGACAAGGACATTTCGCTCTACATCAACTCCCCGGGCGGCAGCGTGAGCGCGGGCATGTCGATCTTCGACACCATGCAGTTCATCAAGCCGGACGTGTCCACCCTGTGCATGGGCATGGCCGCCTCCATGGGAGCCTTCCTGCTGGCCGCAGGGGCCAAGGGCAAGCGGTTTGCGCTGCCCAACTCCAAGATCATGATCCACCAGCCGCTGGGCGGCACCCAGGGCCAGGCCACGGACATCGAGATCCACGCCCGCGAGATCCTGAAAACCCGCGAGCAACTCAACCGCATCCTGGCCGATCGCACCGGCCAGCCCCTGGAGAAGATCCAGGCCGACACCGAGCGTGATTACTACATGTCGGCCGAGGAATCGGCCGCGTACGGTCTGATCGACAAGGTGATCGAGAAGCGGGGCTGACGCGTTACAGGGGCGGTGGGGTGGAAAAGCCACACCAAGCCCCTGCACTTTGCCCGGGGAACGCTCCCCGGGTTTGACTTATCATCACTTTCACGTTGCCAGCAACCGTCAAGGCTGACCACCATGCCCGAGAAAAAAGGCTCTTCCAGCGAAAAAATCCTGTACTGCTCCTTCTGCGGTAAGAGCCAGCACGAGGTCAAGAAGCTCATCGCAGGGCCGTCGGTCTTCATCTGCGACGAGTGCATCGAGCTGTGCAACGACATCATCCGCGACGAGGTGGCTGCAGAGGCCGAAGCGGTGGGCAAGCCCGCCCGCAGCGATCTGCCGACCCCCGCCGAGATCAAGGACAGTCTGGACCAGTACGTGATCGGCCAGGACCCCGCCAAGCGCACGCTGTCGGTGGCCGTGTACAACCATTACAAGCGCCTCAAGCACATGGGTGTGGGCGCAGCCGGTGAGGGCAAGAAGCCCGACATCGAACTGGCCAAGAGCAACATCCTGCTGATCGGGCCCACAGGCTCGGGCAAGACCCTGCTCGCCCAGACGCTCGCCCGCCTGCTGAACGTGCCTTTCGTGATCGCCGACGCCACCACGCTGACCGAAGCCGGCTACGTGGGTGAAGACGTCGAGAACATCATCCAGAAGCTGCTGCAGAACTGCAACTACGAGGTCGAGAAGGCCCAGCGCGGCATCGTCTACATCGACGAAATCGACAAGATCTCGCGCAAATCCGACAACCCGTCCATCACGCGTGATGTCTCGGGCGAAGGCGTGCAGCAGGCCCTGCTCAAGCTGGTCGAAGGCACCATGGCCTCCGTGCCTCCCCAGGGCGGCCGCAAGCACCCGAACCAGGATTTCCTGCAGATCGACACGACCAACATCCTGTTCATCTGCGGCGGCGCGTTCGACGGCCTCGAGAAGGTCATCCAGAACCGCTCGGTCAAGTCCGGCATCGGGTTCTCTGCCTCCGTGCAGAGCAAGGACGAGCGCAAGGTCAGCGAGGTCTTCCGCGAGGTCGAGCCCGAGGACATCATCAAGTTCGGCCTGATCCCCGAACTCGTCGGCCGCCTGCCCGTGGTCGCCACCCTGGGCGAGCTGAGCGAGGATGCCCTGGTGCAAATCCTGACCGAACCCAAGAACGCGCTGGTCAAGCAATACCAGCAACTCTTTGCGATGGACAACGTCGAGCTGGAGATCCGTCCCGCTGCGCTCAACGCCATCGCCCGCAAGGCCCTGGCCCGCAAGACGGGGGCACGCGGCTTGCGTTCCATCGTCGAGCAGTCGCTGCTCGACACCATGTTCGAACTGCCCACCATGGAAGGGGTGCAAAAAGTCGTGCTCGACGAGCCGACCATCGACGAACAGGCCAAACCCCTGCTCGTCTACCGCGACAAGGCCAAGGCTAGCGCCTGAAACCTGTTTCGGGGCCCTTGTGTTCCGGCACCTGGGGCCCCACGTAGCTGCTAGAAAGTGAGGCCATCATGTCAGGACATCCGATCCTTCCCCCTGAGCCGCTGACGCTCCCGCTGCTTCCTCTGCGGGATGTCGTGGTCTTTCCCCACATGGTCATCCCCCTCTTCGTGGGGCGCCCCAAGTCCATCAAGGCCTTGGAGCTGGCCATGGAAGCCGGCCGTCAGATCATGCTCGTGGCCCAGAAGGCCGCCGGCAAGGACGAGCCCAAGGCTGACGACATGTTCGAAGTGGGGTGCGTTTCCAGCATCCTGCAGATGCTCAAGCTGCCCGACGGCACGATGAAGGTGCTGGTCGAAGGCGTGCAGCGCGCCCGCACCACGGGCATCACCGATCTGGGCGACCACTTCACGGCCGACATCGTGCCCGTGGAGCCCGAGACCACGTACTCCGCCGAAGTCGAAGCCCTGCGCCGCGCCGTGACGCAGCAGTTCGACCAGTACGTCAAGCTCAACAAGAAGATCCCGCCGGAGATCCTCACCTCCATCTCGGGCATCGACGATGCTGGCCGCCTGGCCGACACCATCGCCGCGCACCTGCCGCTCAAGCTCGAAAGCAAGCAGTCGGTGCTGGACCTGTTCGCCGCCTCGCAGCGCCTCGAGAAGCTGCTGGAGCAGCTCGAGCACGAGGTCGACATCCTGCAGGTCGAGAAGCGCATCCGTGGCCGCGTCAAGCGCCAGATGGAGAAGTCGCAGCGCGAGTACTACCTCAACGAGCAGGTCAAGGCCATCCAGAAGGAACTCGGCGAGGGTGAAGAGGGCGCTGATCTCGAAGAGATCGCCAAGAAGATCGAAACCGCGCGCATGCCCAAGGAAGCGCGCAAGAAGGCCGATGCCGAGCTCAAGAAGCTGCGCCTGATGTCGCCCATGTCGGCCGAAGCCACCGTGGTGCGCAACTACATCGATACCCTGGTCGGCCTGCCCTGGAGCAAGAAGACCAAGATCAAGCACGACCTGTCGCATGCCGAAGGCGTGCTGAACGAGGACCACTACGGCCTGGACAAGGTCAAGGAACGCATCCTTGAATACCTTGCCGTGCAGCAGCGCGTCGACAAGGTCAAGGCCCCCATCCTGTGCCTGGTCGGTCCTCCCGGCGTCGGCAAGACCTCGCTGGGCCAGTCCATCGCCCGTGCCACCGGACGCAAGTTCGTGCGCATGGCCCTGGGCGGCGTGCGTGACGAGGCCGAGATCCGTGGCCACCGCCGCACCTACATCGGCTCGATGCCGGGCAAGGTGCTGCAGAGCCTGTCCAAGGTCGGTACGCGCAATCCGCTGTTCCTGCTCGACGAGATCGACAAGCTGGGCATGGATTTCCGTGGCGACCCGTCGTCGGCCCTGCTGGAAGTGCTCGACCCCGAGCAGAACCACACCTTCGGCGACCACTACATCGAGGTCGATTTCGACCTGTCCGATGTGATGTTCGTGGCCACCTCGAACTCGCTGAACATCCCGCCTGCCCTGCTGGACCGGATGGAGGTGATCCGCTTGGCCGGTTACACCGAAGACGAGAAGGTCAACATCGTCCAGACCTACCTGCTGCCCAAGCAGCTGAAGAACAACGGCGTCAAGGATGAAGAGCTGGAAGTCACGGAAGCGGCCATCCGCGGCGTGATCCGCTACTACACCCGCGAAGCCGGCGTGCGCTCGCTGGAACGCGAGGTCTCCAAGATCTGCCGCAAGGTGGTCAAGGGCATCGCGCTCAAGCAGTACACCGACAAGGTGGTCGTGACGGAAGAGAACCTCAACGACTTCCTGGGCGTGCGCAAGTACAGCTACGGCGAGGCGACCAAGGAAAACCAGGTCGGCCAGGTCGTGGGCTTGGCGTGGACAGAGGTGGGCGGCGATCTGCTGACCATCGAAGCCGCGGTCATGCCTGGCAAGGGCAACATCATCCGCACCGGCCAGCTGGGCGACGTGATGAAGGAATCGGTCGAAGCGGCCCGCTCGGTGGTGCGTTCACGCGCCCGCCGCCTGGGGATCACGGACGACCTGTTCGAGAAGCGCGACATCCACATCCACGTGCCGGATGGCGCCACGCCCAAGGACGGCCCCAGCGCGGGTGCCGCGATGACGACGGCCTTCGTGTCGGCGCTCACCGGCATCCCCGTGCGTGCTGATGTCGCCATGACCGGCGAGATCACGCTGCGCGGCGAGGTCACGGCGATCGGTGGTCTGAAGGAAAAGTTGCTGGCGGCTCACCGTGGCGGCATCAAGACGGTGCTGATCCCGGAAGAGAACGTCAAGGACCTGGCCGAGATCCCCGAGAACGTGAAGAGCCAGATCGAGATCGTGCCGGTCAAGTGGATCGACAAGGTGCTCGAAGTGGCGCTGGAGCGCGAGCCCCAGCCCCTGCCGGAAGAAGAGGTGAAGGCAGCCGATGCCAAGGTGGTGGAAGCCGCCAAGCCAGAGGCCGCCCCCGCCGGTTCGACCGACGTGATGAAGCACTGAGTTTTTCTTGCAACAAGTGAAGGCCTGGGCCAGAAATCGCCTTAAAACCGATGTATAGTTCAGGTCTTCGCTGATCGCGACACCAAATGCGGTCAACGGCAACAGGCCTCAAAGCCTGAACCCGGCGAATATGCGGGATTAGCTCAGTTGGTAGAGCGATACCTTGCCAAGGTATAGGTCGAGAGTTCGAGTCTCTTATCCCGCTCCAATTTATGATCTGCAGACTTCCACTGACGTCTGTAAGTCGTTGAAAAGAGGAGCTTCGGCTCCTTTTTTCATTCCAGCAAAAGCCACGGAAATCCACCGACAGCCAGCGTTTTTGAGGCCAAAAACAAGGCCAAAGAATGCGGGTGGTGCCGGTTCCGGGTTGTTGCTGGGGTTGGACCGGGATGACCAGCAGCATCGAGCCTAAGTCTCACGACTTAGGAGCTTGATGATGGCACTCTCTGATCTGACCGTGCGGCAAGCCAAGGCTGCCGAAAAAACCCACAGCATCCCCGATACCGATGGCCTCGGCCTGGTGGTCGCCCGCACCGGCGGCAAGTCGTGGCATTTGCGCTATTACTGGCTCGGCAAGCAAAAGCGCATCTCCCTGGGGAACTACCCCGAGATCGGACTGCGCGAAGCGCGCGCCTTGCGCGATGAAGCCCGCGCGCTCCTGGCCAAGGGCATCAACCCCCATACAGATCGCAAACAGAAGCGACACGCGGTCAAGCTGGCGGCCGACTACACCTTCAAGGCCGTCTTCGATGCGTGGGTCGAGCATCGCCGCAAGGAAATCAAGGAAGGCAGGAACAGCACGCTGTCGCAGATCCTGCGGATCTTCAACAAGGACGTGCTGCCCAGCCTCAAGCAGATGTCGATCTACGACATTCGCCGGCCCCAGCTCCTGGGCGTCCTGGCGAGGATCGAGGAGCGCAAGGCGTTCACCACTGCTGAAAAGGTCCGCACCTGGCTGGGGCAGTTGTTCCGCTATGCCCTTGTCATCGTGGAGGGGCTGGAAGCCAATCCGGCCTCCGACCTGGACGTGGTGGCCGAGCCCAAGCCCCCTGTGAACCACAACCCCTACCTGCATCTCCCGGCGCTTCCCGAATTCCTGCAGAAGCTCAGGCTCTACAACCCTCGTGGTTGGCAGACTCAGCTCGGCATCCGGCTACTGTTCCTGACCGGCGTGCGCACCGGCGAACTGCGGCTGGCGACCCCGGACCAGTTCGACCTCGACCGTGGCCTGTGGATCATCCCGCCGCAGATCGTCAAGCAACTCCAGGACGAGATGCGCAAGGCCGGTAAGCGCCCGCAGGACGTGCCGCCCTACATCGTGCCGCTCTCCGTCCAGGCCATCGAGATCGTGCGCTACCTGTTGGGTGTGATGAGGCCGGCCCAGATCCATCTGCTCACGCACCGCAGCGAACTCAAGAAGCGCATCAGCGAGAACACCCTCAACGCAGCCTTGAAGCGGATGGGCTACGAGGATCAACTGACCGGGCACGGCATCCGCGGAACCATCTCGACGGCGCTAAACGAGATCGGCTATCCCAAGATTTGGGTGGACGCGCAGCTTTCGCACTCGGACCCGAACAAGGTGAGTTCGGCCTACAACCACGCCAAGTACGTCGAGCCGCGCCGCCGGATGATGCAGGACTGGGCAGATCGCCTCGACTTGCTCGAACAGGGCCAGGTCGAAGCGGCCAGTGCCCACCTCACCATCCATATCGAGGGCGTGCCGGCCATCGCAGGGGAGGACAACCCCGACGACATCGCTGCAGCCTCTTCTGCGACTCCCGTTCCGCCCGTGGTGGCCTCCCCCATTGTCGTGACGCCAAACGACGCGGGAATCACCTTCCAGCGGCTGTCGCAGGTGCCACCGCCTCCGACGCATGCGCCGGAACCCGAGGTGTCCGCCATCCAGCGCGAGCGTGAGGAAATGCTGGCCATCTACGAATCGCCGAGCAGTCTGCCGGTGCCCTTGTTCGGCAAGCTGGCCGGAAAGTCCAAGGACCAGGTCAACCGCGAGTTGAAGGCCGGCAAGCTGCTCTCCATCAGCCTGGGCAACCGGGGGCAGCGAGTTCCCGATTGGCAACTGGTGCCGCTCAAGCACAAGCTGGCCCAGGTGCTCATGAACCAATGCCCGCAGGCGGATTCCTGGGACCTGTATCGCATGCTGACGCAGCCGCACCCTGACTTGGGGGGGCGCCCTGCCGTCGACATCGTGACGCCGGGGAATCTGGGCCTGGTCGTCCGCATCATCGCGGGTACCCGCCAACAGACGGCTGGCCTGCCGCCGAAGCCTATCCCCGAGGACGTGCAGCAGAGCGTTCGGCGACTGGTAGACAGCGCCGCGGTGCTTGAGACGGCGTAATACGAAGTGCGGCAGCACAATGGCCAGCGGCAGGTGCCTGTCTATGGCCTGCTGCATTTCGCCTTATTTCAACGACGCGCCCAAGCGCACCACGACCGCGTAGAGGTCGGCAATCGTCGCCAGTGCGACCTCGTGCAGCATCTCGGCTGGCACATACACAGCGTCGGTGCGGATCGGCCGCGTCGCGCAAGCGTCCGCCACGACGGTCGGCTGATTGCCACGCAGGAAAAGCGCCATCGGCGGTGAAGGTCACGCACATGTGGGTCATGAACCAGATGACGATGACCTGCTTGTTGCCAACCACGTCCAGGCGCTTGCCCAGGTCGGTGTTGAAGATGGCATTGGGCGCCGTCTTGACTACGACGGGTTTGTCGGCTAGCGATGCAACGGCGGGATGGATCTGCCCGGTCTCGGCGGCGAGGTCGTAAGGCGAGCCCCGGCCCCCATCATGGACGACATGGATGACCTTTGCGCCCGCAGCGCGAGCCCGCGCCAGGAGCTCCTGACGGACAACGGCAGTGCGTACATCGCCGGTCACACGCGCGCGATTGCTCGGCCCCTTGGCCTCAAGCCAGTGACCACGCCGTCGTGCAGCGCGCAAAGCAACGGCATGGCCGAGAGCTTCATCAACACCTTCAAGTGCGACTACGTCAGCCGCATAAACTTAGCGGACGCCACAACGGTCATGGCGCAGTTGCACTTGGCCTTCGAGCACTTCAACAATGTGCATTCGCCTTCGAGCCTGAGAATGCGGTCACCCAGAGAATTCAGGCAACATCAACAGCGAATCGCCCAGACCGGGAGCGCGTCAGCCAGCGTATAGACCGTGTCCGGTTATGCGGGGGCAAGGCCACATCCTACGAGGTGACGGATCGGTAATGCGAAGCCGAAGAGACTGGACTTGGGACCGTGGTCCCTACCTTAGCCGGAATTGGCGAAAGAGCATTGACGCACCGTTCCTGTACGACATTCCAACAAGCTTCGACCTTCCTGCATTTGGAAGGTTCGCTGAAGAGAACTCCCAGTAACGCCCGCTTTTGGAGTCGGTATGGCTGCACGTCGTATAGACGCATGAATTTACGTCCGGCGGCTCAGGGCCAGCGGCGTGCCCCTGCCGCCGGCCACATGGGCCACGTCATCAAATCGCTCGGTGCAGCGAGGCGTCAATGCTCACGCAATCAGACACGCTCCCTGGGCGGCCTGCGCATCAGCACGTACGCAGCAGGAATCACGAACAACGACAGCAGTGGTGCGGTCACCATCCCACCAAGCATCGGGGCTGCGATGCGACTCATGACCTCCGAGCCCGTACCGCTGCTCCAGACAATGGGTACTAGGCCCGCCAGGATGACCGCGACGGTCATTGCTTTTGGGCGCACGCGCAGCACCGCCCCTTCCCGGATCGCATCGAGCAGTTCTTCTCGCGTTGGGTTGCGGCCATCCGGGCAACGCTCCGCCAAGGCCTGCTTCAGATAGATGAGCATCACCACGCCGAACTCCGCCGCCACACCTGCCAGCGCGATGAATCCCACGCCGGTGGCGATGGACAGGTTGTAATTCAGCAGGTACAGGAACCAGATGCCCCCCGTGAGCGCGAAGGGCAAGGTCGCCATGATCAACCCCGCTTCCTCTACACGCGCGAAGGTCAGGTACAACAGAACGAAGATGATCAACAGGGTGGCAGGCACTACAACCTTCAGGCGTGCATTGGCCCGCTCCATGTATTCGAACTGCCCGGAGTAGGTGATGCTCACACCCGGCTCCAGCTTGACCTGCTGCCCGATGGCATCGCGCAGTTCGTTGGCCACCGAGGCTAGATCACGGCCGCGCACATCGACATAGACCCAACCGGAGGGCCGTGCGTTCTCGCTCTTGAGCATGGGTGTTGGCGCCGATTCAAAAT
>NZ_RSED01000016.1 GCF_003933735.1 Aquabacterium soli
TTCCAGGGCGCCGATGATGTGAAGCTGGAGCACCTGAGCCTGACCGGCGCGCGGTACGGCGTGTACGCCGGCAGCAGCACGGACAGCGACCGGATCACGGTGTCGGACAGCCGGATCTACGGCAATGCGAGCAATGGCCGCGGGGTGTGGGTCGACACGAGCAATGACTTCTTCACGCTGACCGGCAGCCGGGTGTGGAACAACGGCAGCGGCGGGGTGGCCATCGGCGGCACGGACGCGGTGGTCGAAGGCAACGAGATCTACCGCAACGCCGGCTGGGGCGTGGACCTCACGGGCGCCCGCTCACGCGTGTCGGACAACAACGTGTACGGCAACGGCAGCGGCGGCATCACGACGGGTGGCGGCGCCAGCCAGGCCAACCGCGTGGTGATCGAGGGCAACCGCGTGTTCGACAACGGCGGCTNCAGGCCAACCGCGTGGTGATCGAGGGCAACCGCGTGTTCGACAACGGCGGCACCGGCATCAACCTGGGCGGCTACAGCGAGGCGCGCGGCAACGAGGTCTGGGGCCAGGACGACAACGGCGGCGTGGGCATCACGGCCTCCGGCGCCAACACGCTGGCGGCAGGCAACACCGTGTGGGGCAGCACGACGGGCCTGTACGCGCTCAACAGCGGGCGCCTGGAAGGCAACCGCAGCTTCGCCAACGTGACCGGCATCAGCCTGGGCAACTCGGCCGAGGCCTGGGGCAACCACGTCCACGGCAACAGCGGCGTGGGCCTGTACCTGTCGAGCTGGCAGCCGTACGCGCACAACAACGTCATCGAAGGCAACGGCGGCGCGGGCATCCTGGTCAGCGGCGCGGCCATCAGCAGCGACGTGCCTCGGGTGGAGAACAACACGGTGATCGCCACCGTGGCCGACGCCATCGTGGTGCAGGGCAGCAACAACGTCCGCATCGTCAACAACATCCTGAGCGTGCGCGGCAGCGGCTATGCGCTGAACGTGGCCTCCGACAGCCAGCAGGGCTTCAAGAGCGACTACAACCTCTTCCACCTGGCCGCCGGCGCCAAGCTGGCGTACTGGGAAGACCGCGCCTTTGCCAACCGGGTGGACTGGTTCTACGAGGTGGGCTTCGACCGCAACAGCCTGACGGCCGACCCGCGCTTCGTCGATGAAGGCGGGGTGGACAACCTGGTGGGCTGGAACGGCAGCACGGTGGCGGGCAGCGTGCGCGTCCTGGACGATGGCGATGCCGGCTACAGCACGAGCGGCACCTGGACGCCAGGCCCGGCCAGTGGCCGCGGCGGCGACAGCCAGCAGGCCGTGCGCGGCGCGGTGCAGGGCGAGGGCAGTGCCCAGGCCAGCTGGACCTTCAGCGGCCTGAGCGCAGGCTACTACCGCATCGCCGTGACCTGGCCAGCGCTGCAGGGCAACGACAACCCGCAAGGCGTGTACACCGCCTACGACGGCCAGACGGCCATCGGCACGGCCGGCTACGGCCAGTACTGGGCGGCCAGCGGTGGCTTTGCCGAGGGCGGCACGAACTGGGTCAACCTGGGCATGGTCAGGATCGAGGGCGACACGCTCAAGGTGGTGCTGGACAACCTGATCGGGCGCACGGCGGCAGACGCGATCCGCATCGAGCGCGTGGGCGGGGACTTCGGCGCCGACGACAACCTTCACCTGCAGGCCAGCTCGCCGGCCATCGACCGCGGCGACCCGCTGAGCCCCAGCGTGGCAGAAGGCGCGCCCAGCGGCGGGCGCATCGACCTGGGCGCCTACGGCAACACGGCCCAGGCCACGCCGAGCGCCAACCCGGTGATCCAGGTGCTGGGCCCCAACGGGCTGGAGAAGATCGAGGCCGGTGAGCCGGTGACGATCGACTGGCGCAGCGCGGGCCTGCTGCCCTACGACACGGTGTTCCTGCTGGATGCGGGCAGCAACGTGGGCGCCGGCCGCTGGCTGGCGCAGGGCGGCTACCGGCTGGATCCCACGAACTACGTCGGCAGCATCGCGGCGGGCACCGCCATCGACCTGAGCGGCGTGGCCGGGCGCGAAGCACCGGACGGCGTGTACCGCAGCTACGCCTATGCCCCGGGCGGCGTGGGCAGCAAGATGGCCTACCAGATCCCGGCGGCCGACGGCCAGTACGAGATCGTGCTGCACTTCATCGAGCCGGACAACGTCGCGGCCGGCACGCGCAGCTTCGACATCGTCGTCAATGGCGAGGTGGAGGCGGCGGGCTACGACATCCGCACGGCGGCCGGCGCGATCCGCACGGCCACCACGGCCAGCTTCATGGTGGATGCAGCCGGTGGCGCCGGCATCAACCTGGAGCTGATCAACAAGAACGCGAGCTGGGGCGCGGTGCTCAGCGGCATCGAGCTGCGGCGCCTCAACCCGCAGGGCGTGGCCAACCCGGTGGTGAGCCTGGAAGTGTCGCTGGACAACGGCGCCAGCTGGACGACGATCGCCACGGGCCTGGGGGTGGACCGCTACGGCCAGGGCCAGACGACGTGGGTGCCGACGGCCGAGACGGCGGGCAACACGGCGCTGATCCGCGCCACGGCGACGATCAACCCGGCCTCGGGGCCGGTGGTGGTCAGCGACGTGAGCGACGAGGCCTTCCTGATCGCCAACGGCGGCAAGGTGTACTACGTCAACGACGCCAGCCTGGCGGGCGACGAGTACACGACGGCGGTGGGCGACAACGCGAACTCGGGCAAGAGCGCGGACAAGCCGATGGCCAGCCTGGCGGCGCTGCTGCGCGCGTACGACCTGAACCCCGGGGACATCGTCCATGTGGATTCGGGCACCTACAGCCTGGCGACCAACATCGTGCTGGGCGAGCAGGACAGCGGCGTGGTGATCCGCGGCGCGAGCCAGCCGGGCCATGCCACCATCCTGGACCGCGGCAACACGAACGCGGGCACGGCGGTGTTCGAGTTCCAGGGCGCCGATGATGTGCGCATCGAGAACGTCAGCCTGACCGGCGCACGCATCGGCGTGTGGGCCGCCAGCGGGGCAGACAGCGACCGCAACACGGTCGCGGCCAGCAAGGTCTACGGCTTCACGCAGGCCAACACCGGCTACGGCTTCTACATCGACACCGGCAACGATGCCTTCACCATCCAGGGCTCGGCGGTGCACGGCAACCGCGTGGGCGTGTGGATGTCGGGCGCGGGCGGCGTGATCGAAAACAGCCAGATCTACGGCAACAGCCAGTGGGGCATCGACGCCTACGGCAGCACGCAGGCCCAGGCCATCCAGATCCGCAACAACCTGGTCCACGACAACGCCTCGGGCGGCGTGCAGGCCAACAACTGGGTGAAGGTCAGCCACAACGAGGTCTACAGCCACCTGACGAGCAACGTCTACGGCATCTCGCTGATCAGCGCCAATGCAGAGGCGTCCGGCAACCTGGTGTACCGCAACGATTCGGGCATCTACGGCCAGAACGGCGCGCTGATCGCCGGCAACCAGGTGTTCGCCAACACCAGGGTCGGCATCTACGGTGTCGACGCGCGCATCTCGGGCAACCGCGTCTTCAGCAATGCCATCGGCATCCATGACAACCGCGACTCGCTGATCGAGAACAACGTCGTTTACGCCAATGCCAACACCGGCATCTCCGTGGCCGGCGCGCATGCGGCCGCTGACATGGTGCGCAACAACACCGTCTACCAGCCGGTGGGCGATGCCATCCTCGTCACCGGAACCAACGTCAAGCTCCACAACAACATCGTCTGGGTGGATGCCGGTTACGGCGTCAATGTGGCGGCGGGCAGCACGGCGACGCTGCTGGCCGACCACAACCTCTTCCACACCCCCCTGGCCGGTGGCCGCGTGGGCCTGTGGAACGGCACGCAGCAGGCCACGCTGGCCGCCTGGCGCACGGCCAGCGGCCAGGACGCGCACAGCCTGGCGGGTAACCCGCTGTTCCTGGACATCGACGGTGCCGACAACGTGCTGGGCGAAAAGGGCCTGATCACCGGCAACGGCTTCGACGACAACTTCGGCCTGCGCGCCAACTCGGCCGCCATCGATGCGGCCAACATGTACGTCGCCACCGCGGCCGACATCGAAGGCCGCCCGCGCCGCGACGACCCGAGCCGCCCGAACACCGGCGATGGCCTGCCGCTGTACGTGGCCACGGCCGGTGCCGGCAGCAGCTTCGTGGCCGGCGGCACCAAGCTGAACTACCGCACCAGCGACGGCTCGACCAACTACACCCTGCCGTTCGCCTTCACCTTCTACGGCAAGACCTACACCCAGGTCGCCATCAACGTGAACGGCTTCCTGCAGTTCGAAGGGCCGGACCAGTCCTGGTATGGCAACGAGAACTCGCTGGAAGGCCTGCTGCGCAACGTCCGCATCGCGCCGCTGTGGGACAACCTCAACACCTACTCCGGCACCGACGCGACGCGCGATGTCTATGCCGACGCCTCCGTCGCCGGCCAGGTGACGATCCGCTGGGCAGCGGTGGTCGAGGGCACGGCCAACCCGGTCAACTTCTCGGTCACCCTGTTCGCCAACGGCAGCTTCCGCTTCGACTACGGCCCCAGCGCCAACGGCCTCACGCCCACGGTGGGCGTGTCTGCCGGCAACGGCCAGACCTACGTGCTCGCGCCGTACGATGGCCAGAGCGACCTGTCGGGCATGGCCTCGCTCACGTGGGCACCCACGCCGGGCTTGGTGTACTACGACATCGGCGCCTATGAGTTCCAGGGCGATTCCAGCGACGCTACCCCGCCGCGTGTGGTGAGCGTGAGCAACCTGCCGGCCGACGGCGGCAGCACGCCCGCGGCCTTCAGCAGCCTGCAGATCAACTTCAGCGAGGCGCTGGACGGCGTCTCGGCGCGCAGCCCGGCCAACTACGAGCTGCTCTCGGCCGGTGTCGACGGCGTCTTCGGCACCTCCGACGACAGCCGCATCGCGCTCAAGCCGGGCTACTCCTTCCCCGAGACCAACCTCACGCTGCAACTGCCCGACGGCCCGCTGGCCAACGGCCTGTACCGCCTGAGCGTGCTGGGTGTCTTCGACACCGCGGGCAACACGCTCGACGGCAACAACGATGGCACGGGCGGCGACAGCTATGTCCGCACCTTCCGCATCGACCGCACCGGCAACACCCCGCCGACGGCCACCGACGCGACGACCAGCGTGGCCGAGGATGGCTCGATCCTGATCACCCTGAACGGCACCGACCCGAATGGCGACCCATTGGCCTTCAGCCTGGTCGGCCAGCCGCAGCACGGCACGCTGACCAACTTCGATCCGGTGGCGCGCACCGTCCGCTACACGCCGAACGCCCACTTCAACGGCACGGACAGCTTCCGCTTCCGCGTCGACGATGGCAACCTGGGCAGCGACGAAGGCCAGGTCCTGGTCAACGTCACGCCGGTCAACGACGTGCCCACCGCCGCCGGCGTGGTCACCGCGACCGACGAGGACACGGCGATCAGCATCCTGCTGCCGGCCCAGGACGTGGAGACGCCGCGCGAGCAGCTCACCTTCAACCTCGGCACGGCGCCGCAGCACGGCACCCTCACGCAGGGCGCCGACGGGGTGTGGGTCTACACGCCCGACGCCGATTTCAACGGCACCGACAGCTTCACCTACACCGTCACCGACCGGGGCGATCCCGATGGCGCGGGCGGCAATGCGGCCACCTCGGCGCCCGCCACCGTCACGATCACGGTGCGCGCCTTGAACGATGCGCCGCAGATCGCGGCCATCCCGCCCCAGACCGTGGCCGAAGGCCAGACGCTCAGCCTGCCCATCCCGGGCACCGATCCGGATGGCAGCACCCTGAGCTACAGCCTGGTCGGCAGCGTGCCGGGTGCCAGCATCAACGCCGCGACGGGCCTGTTCAGCTGGACACCGGCCGACGGCGCGCTGACGCAGTCCTTCACGGTGCGCGTCAGCGATGGCACGCTCAGCACGGAGGCCACCTTCAGCGTCACTGTCACCAACGTGGCGCCGGCGCTCACCGTCCAGGGCGGGGCCTCGGTCAATGCAGGCACGCCGTACGCCATCACCTTCGGTGCGACGGATCCGGGCCAGGACACCATCAGCGCCTGGGTGGTGAACTGGGGCAATGGCCAGACCACCACCCTGGCGGGCGGCGCCACCGGCGCCAGCTTCACCTATGCGCAGGGCGGCAACTACGCCATCACCGTCACCGCGACGGATGAGGATGGCAGCTACACCTCGGCCCCGCTGGCCCTGCACGTGGTGGCGCCCAATGGCGTGCCCATCGCCGGCAACCAGTCGGTCACCCTTGATGAGGACACGCCTCGGGCCATCGTGCTCAGCGTGGCCGATCCAGATGGCGATGTGCTGGGCTTCGCACTCACCACCGCACCGCTGCATGGCACGCTGGGCGCCTTCGATCCGGCCACACGCACCGTGCTGTACACGCCGGCCGCCAACTACCATGGTGTCGACAGCTTCAGCTACACCGTGAGCGATGGGCGCGGCGGCAGTGCCTCGGCCACCGTGACCATCGGCGTCACGCCGGTGAACGACGCGCCGGTGGCCACGGACGACGCCTACACCGTGACCTCGGGCCAGACCCTGACGGTGCCTGTGCTGGCCGGCTTGCTGGCCAACGACAGCGATGTCGATGGCGACGCCCTGGTGATCGTTGGCAGCACGGCGGCCAGCCATGGCGCGGGCACCCTGCTGCCCGACGGCAGCTTCAGCTACACGCCGACCGCGGGCTTCGTGGGCACCGACAGCTTCAGCTACACCGTCAGCGATGGCCTGAGCACCCGCACGGCCACGGTCAGCATCACCGTGAGTGCCCCGCCCACGCTGAAAGTCAGCACCTTCACGCAGACGGATTCGGGCTTCACGCTGCGCTTCAACCGCGCGGTCGACGCCAGCCAGCTCAACCTCTACACGGGCGATCCGACCAACCTGGGCGCGGCCGACCTGGTCCTCACCGGCCCGGACGGCAAGCCGGTCAGCGGCAGCCTGGTGCTGGACGCCGATGGCGCGGGCTTGACCTTCCTGCGCACCGGCGGCGTGCTGGCCTCGGGCAGCTACAGCCTGAGCCTGGCCTCGCGCGCCAACGGCTTCGCCACCGCCGACGGCATCCTGCTGGACGGCAATGGCGATGGCACCGCGGGCGATGCCTACCTCAAGACCTTCACGGTGGCCCCCAGCAGCTCGGCGGTTCTGTCGGTGGGCGAGATCGCGCGCGGCCCGGGCCAGGCCCTGGCCATCGCGGCCTCGGGCTTCAACTTCCCCATCACGCTGGACAACGCGGCCGGTGCCACCCGCATCGCCTTCACCTTGCGCTACGACCCGGCGCTGCTGAACGTCACGGGCTTCACGGGCGGCACGCTGCCGGCCGGCAGCACCGTGTCGGTCGACACCAGCGTGGCGGGCCAGCTCACGGTCAGCATCGTCACGACGGCCCCGCTGGGGGCCGGCAGGATCGTGCTGGGCAACCTGGCCGCCAACGTGCCGGCAGACGCGGCCTACGGTGCCAGCCACCTGCTGCGGCTGAGCCAGGTGCAGATCGATGCCGGCGCACGCCCGGTGCGCAGCGACGACGGCCTGCACGTGGTGGCCTACCTGGGCGACACCTCGGGCGATGCCGCCTACTCCGCGACCGATGTGCAGCGCCTGCAGCGGGTGATGAACCGCACCGACACCGGCTACGCGGCGTGGCCGCTGGTCGATCCGCTGTTGCTCAGCGACGTCAAGGCCGACGGGGTGCTCAGCCTGGCCGATGCCAGCCTGCTGAACCAGCAGGCGGCAGGCAGGCCGCAGAAGGAGATCCCGCCGATCCCGGCGCCGCTGCCCACGCCATCGCTCGCCAGGGCCGCGGCCGTGGCCCCTGTGGCGCAGGCCGCTCCGGCCGCATCGCCTGCGCCGCAGGTGGCGGCCACGCCGGCCTTTGATTTCGCGGGTGCACCCAAGGCCTTCGACCTGGGCACCTCCAGCGGGATCTGGCTGGACAGCTGGGTGTCCGACGCGGCGAAATCCAGCAAGAAGGCCAATGCATGGACGCTGACAGCCGCACCGAAGCCATCTGCAACCCCCACGAACACACATTGAGGCAGGCCCCTGTTTGTGCTATCAATCAGGGGCTGCCTGCCAGCCCATCCACCTCTCTCGACATCAGCCTACAGCCTTCAGGAAGTCCCGGCCATGAATCAAGCGATCCACCCTGTTCCCGCCCGAACGAGTCCTTTCTCGCACATCGCCCGGCAAGGGGTGGCGCTGGCGGTGGCGGGTCTTTGTTGGGCGGCCTCGACGGCCCAGGCCGTGGGCCTGGAGGTCACCCATGGCAGCGGCTACCCGGACAGCACGGCCTCGGTGTCGTTCGAGCTGGATTTCAACCAGGGCGCGCCCGTGTTCGACTTCTTCCTGCAACTGGACGATCCCCTGCCGGTGCCGCTGACATTCCGCGGCGGTTCGGCCTCGTGGAACGGCCAGCCCCTGAACGATGTTTTCACCGTGCCGGCAGCACTGACGGATGCGTCGGGCACCTGGGGCCCCAACTACACCGCAGGTGTGGCGCTGTCCGCCGATCCTCTGTATGGCCTGCTGCGCCTGACCTACACCTACGACCTGGCAGGCCTCTCGGTCGGGCAGAGTGCCGTCATTGGCCTGACCTTCGAGTACTTCGACAGCGACGAGGGCGACTTCGTGACGCTGAGCCGCACCGCTTCCGTCACCGCCGTGCCCGAGGCCGATGCCGGCCTTCTGGCGCTGGCCGGGCTGGGGGTGGCCACGGGCGTGCTGGCCCGGCGCCGCGCGCAGGATCGCACGCAGCACGGTACGCTTCAGGACGCGCCCGCCCTGGCATGAGCGCTGCGCCTGGCGCCACACCCGCCGCGGTGGTCGGTGCGGTCAGCTCCGAACCGCGCTGGGGCACCGGCTTCAGCACCAGCAGCGAGGCTGGCGCCAGCGCGGACTTCTGGTCTCTGCTCGTCAATGCGCAAACGTCTGATCAGCTCTGTCGTGCCTGGCTCGGCATCCTGTGCCAATGGGTGCCGGGCACCCAGGCCGGCCTGCTGCTGCTGCACGACGAGGGTGACCGCTACGCGCCCGCCGGTGTCTGGCCCGATCCCGAGCAGGACATGTCCTTCCTGGGCGATGTGGCCCAGCAGGCGCTGGTGGAGCGCCGCGGCGTGGTCCGCGAAGAAAGCAATGGCCTGGCGCAGTGCGCCTACCCGCTGCTGAGCGCCGACCAGGCCTATGGCGTGGTGGTGCTGCACGTGGTGTCCCGTGGCGATGCCTCGGTGCGAGAGGCCCTGCGCCTGCTGCATTGGGGCGCGGGCTGGCTGGTCGGCCTGTTCGACCGCCGCCACCTGATCGAGCGCGACGTGCGCCTCAAGCGCTCGGCCATGCTCCAGGACATCCTGCTGGGCGTGATGGCCGAGGCCGGCCCGGAGCAGGCAGGCCGCTGGGTGGTCAACCGCCTGGCCGAAGCCCTGCCATGCCGGCGTGCCCTGCTGGGCCGCGTCACGCGCGGGGGCCTGGGCGCCGATGTCGAGGTGGTCAGCGTGTCCGGCACGGCGCACTTCGAACCCCATTCGACGCTGATCGCACGGGCCCGCGAGGCCTTGCGCGAGGCGGCCGACAGCGGGCAGGCGCAGGTGCACCCGGTGCAGGACATCGATGAAGGCACCGCACCGCTGCTCACCGCCAGCGCGCTGGCCGATTACGCGCAAGAGGCCCAGGCCCGCTGCGTGATCGCCTTGCCGCTCGAACACCAGGGACGTTGTCGTGGCGCGCTGCTGCTCGATTTCGACCAGCGCGTGTCGGATGACCTGAAAACCTTCCTGGACACCCTGGCGCTGGCCCTCGCCCCTGGCCTGGCCCTGCAAGATGCGGCCACCCGCGGCTGGTGGGCCCATGGCCGTGACCGCGCGGCCGAGCTGTGGGCGGCACTGGTTGGCCCTCGCCACCCAGGCTGGAAGCTGGTCGGCGGCGTGACGCTGGTGGCCCTGGTGCTGGCCAGCGTGGTCAATGTCGATTTCCGCGTGCGTTCGCCCGCCACGGTGGAGGGGCGCGTGCAGCGCTCGGCCGTGGCGCCCTTCGAGGGCTTCATCAAGGAGGCCCGGGTGCGCGCAGGCGACACGGTCAAGAAGGGCGATGTGCTGGCCCGTCTCGATGACCGTGACCTCAAGCTCGAGTCCGCCAAGTGGCAGGCCGAGGCCGAACTGGCCGAGCGCAAGCTGCGCGAGGCCATGGCACGCGGCCAGCCCGTCGATGTGCGCCTGGCCCAGGCCGAGGCCGAGCAGGCGCATGCCGAGCTGTCGATGGTCACCGAGAAGCTGGCCCGCGTCGCCATCACCGCGCCCTTCGACGGCATCGTGGTGCGCGGCGACCTGTCGCAGCAGCTGGGCGCGCCGGTCGAACTGGGCAAGGTGCTGTTCGAGGTGGCCCCGCTCAATGCCTACCGCGTGGTGATGAAGGTCGACGAGCACGACATCGTGCACCTGCGCCAGGGCCAGGTGGGTGAGCTGGTGCTGGCCGGCCTGCCCGGCGAGCGCCTGGCGATCAAGGTGAGCAAGGTGTCGCCCGTGGCCACGGCAGAAGATGGCCGCAACAGCTTCCGCGTCGAGGCCGAGGTGAACGCACAGGCGCCGGGGCAGGGCGGGTCCGAGCACCTGCAGCCCGGCATGGAAGGCGTCGGCAAGGTCAGCGTGGGCGAGCACAGCCTGGCGTGGCAGGCCTTCCACCGCCTGGGCAACTGGATCCGGTACACGGCATGGACGCTGGGACTCTAGGCGCCCAGCTGGTCAGCAGCCACTGGTACCGCGTGGCGGGCATCGCGCCCCGCCTGCGGGACCACCTGCGCCTGCACGCCCACCGCTACCGCGGCCAGCCCTGGACCGTGGTCGAAGACCGCCTGAACGGCAAGTTCCACCGCTTCGATGCGCAGGCCTGGCGCATCATGGGCCTGCTCGACGGCCGCCACACGCTGGAGGCCGTCTGGCAGCAGCTGGCCTCCGAGGCCGATGAGGCCACGCCCAGCCAGGACGACATCCTCGCGCTGCTGGGCCAGCTGCACGGCATGGACCTGCTGGCCACCGACACCCTGCCCGACCTGGGCGAGGTGGGCGATCGAGACCACCGGCAGGCGCGCAAGCGCCGCTGGTCCAAGGTGATGAACCCGCTGGCCATCCGCGTGCCGATCTTCGACCCCGACCGCCTGCTGGGGCGTTTGGTCGAATGGCTGCGGCCGGTGCTCAACCGCGGTGGCGCACTGGCCTGGCTGCTGTGGGTGCTGCCGGCCATCGTGCTGGCCGCCTCGCACTGGCCCGAGCTCACGCACAACGTCAGCGAGCGCCTGCTGGCCCTGGACAACCTGCTGATGCTGGCCCTGCTGTTCCCGCTGGTCAAGGCGCTGCACGAACTGGCCCACGGCATCGCCTGCAAGATGCGCGGCGGCGAGGTGCACGACATGGGCGTGATGCTGCTGCTCCTGCTGCCGGTGCCCTACGTGGAGGCCTCCAGCTCATGGGCCTTTCCGCGCAAGCGCGACCGCATGCTGGTGGGCGCGGCGGGCATGCTGATCGAGATCGCCATCGCGGCCGGTGCTTTTTACCTGTGGCTCTGGCTGGAGCCGGGCACGCCCAAGGCCCTGGCCTACGACGTGGCCGTGCTGGCCAGCGTGACCACGGTGCTGTTCAATGGCAACCCGCTGCTGCGCTACGACGGCTACTACGTGCTCAGCGATGCGATCGAAATCCCCAACCTGGCGCAGCGGGCCACGCGCTACTGGGGCTACCTGTTCGAATCGCGCCTGCTGGGCCGGCGCGATGCCTTGTCGCCCGCGATGGCGCCCGGCGAGTCCGGCTGGTTCATCGCCTACGCGCCGCTGGCCTTCGTCTACCGCTGCATCGTGATGTTCTCCATCGCGATCTTCGTGGCCACGCAGTACTACGCCATCGGCATGCTGCTGGCCGTGTGGAGCGTGGGCATGACCCTGGGCATGCCGCTGTACAAGGGCCTGGGCCGCTTCTGGTCTCTGGTGGTGGCGCGCGAGGCCGGCCGCCGTGGACAGCGCGCCGCACTCGCGGTGCTGGGTGCGCTGCTGGTCTTGCTGTTCGCGATCCCGATGCCCCTGCGCACCCAGGTCAACGGCGTGCTGTGGCTGCCCGAGAACGCCATCGTGCGGGCCGGGCAGCGCGGCTTCGTCGAGCAGATGCAGGCGCAGCCCGGCCAGCGGCTGGCCCCGGGCCAACCCGTGCTGAACCTGGTCGAGCCGGTGCTGGCGGCCCAGCGCGCGGTGCAGCAGGCCCGCCGCGACACCGTGCAGATCCGCTACGACGCGGCCGTGACGGTCGACCCCACGCTCGCCGCGCAGGTCGCCCCCGCGCTGGCCCGCGAGAACCAGGTGCTGGCGCATCTCGATGAGCGGCATGAGCGACTGGTGGTGCGAAGCGGCGCCAGCGGCCAGCTGTGGCTGCCGGCCAGCGAAGACCTGCAGGGCCGCTACATGCGCCAGGGCCAGGTGATGGCCTACGTGGTCACGCCCACCGCGCCGCGCGTGCGCATCATCGTCGACCAGGTCGACGAGAACCTGATCCGCGCGCACACCCGCCGCATCCTGGTCAAGGTGCCCTTCGACCCGGGCCGCGCCTGGCCGGCCACGGTGGTGCGCGCCGTGCCCTCGGCCTCGCGCGATCTGCCCAGCGCGGCGCTGGGCCGCCAGGGCGGCGGTGGCGTGGTGACCGACCCGCGCGACGACAGTGGCCGCCGTGCGCTGATCTCGCACTTCGAGTATGAGCTGGCCTTGCCCGATGATTTTCCGTACCACCTGATCGGCAGCCGCGCCAGCGTGCGTTTCGAGCACGACATGGAGCCGGTGGGCTACCGGCTGTGGCGCTCGGTGCGGCGCCTGTTCCTGGGGTACTTCCATGCGTGAGTCGATGCGTGGACCCGTCGGTGGTGAACGACTGGCCGCCTGGCCGCCGGTGAACATCCCCTTGGCTTCGCGCCTGTTCGTCGAGCGCCGGGATGAAGGCGATTGGGCACTCGACCGCTGGGCCTCGGGCTGGTGGCTCAGCCGCCCCTCGCCCAAGCGCCAGGCCATGCGCCGGCAGCAGCGCTTCGTGGCGCAGGTGGTGGCCTTGGGCGAGACCCTGCACGGGCTGTCGCAGACCGAGCTGCTGGCCCAGGCCCGCGCCGCCGCCGAACGCGCCTTCGTGACCGGTCAGGCCCAGGCGGGCGTCCGCGCCCTGGCCCTGGTGCGCGAGGCCGCCCGCCGCACCCTGGGCCTGCTGGCCTACCCGCCCCAGGTCTATGGTGCGTGGATGCTGGTCAGCGGTCACCTGATCGAGCTGGACACGGGCGAGGGCAAGACGCTCACGGCCGCCATCGCAGCCTGCGTGGGCGCGCTGGCCGGCGTGCCCACGCACGTGATCACCGTCAACGACTACCTGGCCCAGCGCGATGCGCAGAAGATGTCGGCGCTGTTCGGCTACCTGGGGTTGCGTGTGGGTGTGGTGCACAGCGGCGTGGCCCAGGCCCTGCGCCACGTAGAGTACGCGCAGGACCTGACCTACTGCACCAACAAGGACGTGGTGTTCGACTACCTGCGCGACCGCGTGAACGCGCGCGGCGTGCACAGCCGCGCGCAGCTCACGGTGCGCCGCCTGCACGGCCAGGTGCACAGCCAGGAGCCGCTGCGCCTGCGCGGCCTGCACTTCGCCATCGTCGACGAGGCCGACAGCATCCTGATCGACGAGGCCCGCACGCCATTGATCCTGTCGGCCGCGCGCGAGGCCGGCGAAGAAACCCGCGCCTACGAACACCTGCTGCGCGTGGCCGCCTCGATGCAGGCGCCTTTGCACTACCGCCTCGTCGAGCCGCACCGCCAGCCCGAGCTCAAGGACGAAGGCCGGGCCCTGCTGGAAGACCTGGCCCGCGAGATGGATGCACGGGACGAGCACGACGGCGACACGGGCCCCGATGCCCTGATGGGTTTCTGGCGCGTGGCCTGGGTGCGTGAGCACTACATCGTGCAGGCCCTGCGCGCGCTGCACGTGTTCAAGCGCGACCAGCACTACGTGGTGCACGAGGGCAAGATCGTCATCGTCGACGAGTTCACCGGCCGCCTGCTGCCAGACCGCAGCTGGGAGCAGGGCCTGCACCAGCTGGTCGAGGTCAAGGAGGGCTGCAAGATCAGCGGGCAGAACCGCACGCTGGCCCGCCTGACCTACCAGACCTTCTTCGCGCGCTACCTGCGCCTGTCGGGCATGAGCGGCACCCTGCGCGAGGTCTCGCGCGAGACGGCCGGCGTGTTCAAGGTGCGCACGGTGCGCATCGAGCCCAACCGCCCCAGCCGCCGCGTGACCCTGCCGCCGCGCCTGCTGCCCGACCAGCCCACCAAGCACCACGCCATCGTCGACGATGTGCGCGAGCGCCTGGCCGTGGGCCAGTCGGTGCTGGTGGGCACGCGCTCCGTGCGCGCGTCGGAGGACATCAGCGCGGCGTTGACGGCTGCAGGCGTGCCGCACCAGGTGCTCAATGCCCGCCAGAACGCCGACGAGGCCGAGCTGGTGGCGCGCGCCGGCCAGCCGGGCATGGTCACCGTGGCCACCAACATGGCCGGCCGCGGCACCGACATTCCCGTGGCGCCCGAGGTGCTGGCCCGTGGCGGCCTGCACGTGGTGCTGACCGAGTGGCACGAGTCGGCCCGCATCGACCGCCAGCTGGTGGGCCGGGGCGCGCGCCAGGGCGAGCCCGGCAGCTGCCGCACGATCGTCGCGCTCGACGACGAGGTGATCGACAAGCATGGCGGCACCACCCTGAAGATGCTGCAGGCGCGCTACGGCGGCGGCCCCTGGCCCGAGCACGCCATGGCCTGGCTGCAGAAGGCGGCGCAGGGCGCGGCCGAATCCCACAACGCGGCGCAGCGGCGGCACACACTCAAGGCCGATCACCACATGCGCACGCAACTCGCTTTTTCTGGAGCCACCGAGTGACGAGAACGATGAAGACGACCTGCGGCCTGATCGCCTGTGCCGTGTCGATGCCGCTGGCCGCGCAGGCGGCCCCTGGCGACTACGACTGCCTCATCGAGCCCTCCCAGGTCATCGACATCCGCAGCCCGGTGTCGGGCCTGATCGACAAGGTCTACGTGGAGCGCGGCGGCGCGGTCAAGCGCGGCATGGTACTGGTGAGCCTGGAGTCCAGCGTCGAGAAGGCGGCGGTGGACCTGGCACGCTTCAAGTCGGGCATGGACGGTCCGCTCAAGTCCAGCGAGACCCGCCTGGCGCATGCCGTGAAGAAGCTGGGCCGCAAGACCGAGCTGGCCGACAAGAACTACACCTCGGCACAGGACCGCGACGACGCCGACGCCGAGCGGCGCATCGCCGAATCCGAGGCGCTGACCGCGCGCGAGAACAAGCAGTACGCCCAGCTCGAATACAACTACACCGCCAGCCAGCTGGCCCAGCGCCAGTTGCGCAGTCCGATCGACGGCGTGGTGGTCGACCAGTCGATGCACCCCGGCGAGCTGGCCGAGGTCGGCGAGAACAAGCCGTCCATCCTGAAGATCGCGCGCATCAACCCGTTGCGGGTCAAGGCCATCCTGCCGATGGCGCTGTACACCCGGATGAAGCCGGGGCAGGGCGCCGAGGTCGTGCCTGAAAAGCCCCTGCCGGGCCGCTACGCCACCACCGTGACCATCGTCGACAAGGTGGTGGACGCGGCCAGCGGCACCTTCCAGGTGCGCATGGAACTGCCCAACCCCAACAACGCGCTGCCCGGCGGCGTGAAGTGCAAGGTGGCCTTCAAGGGGCTGTGAGCCCCTGGGGCCGGGCAGGGCCTCAGTGCTTGGGCGTGTCGGGCGGCGGGCTGGTCGGGTCCAGCGTTTCACCGTCCGCGCTGGCCTTGCTGTACAGGTCCAGGCGCGCGGCCAGGCGGACCAGGCTGCCCAGCGACAGCAGGTGCGCCTCGATCCACGACAGCTCGCCGCTGCGGAACAGCTCGACCGCGCGCGCATCGTCGATGCCGCGGTAGCGCTCCACATCGACCACCCACACGCCCTGAAGCACCTGCTGCTGGCCGTGGCGCTCGACCTGGATGGTCTTGGGCACCAGCAAGCCCATCTGCCGCAGGCGCTGCGCGAAGGCGGTGGTGCGCTGCACCTCGGCGTGAAAGCGCTGCAGGAAACCCAGGATGCGCTGCAGGTACTCCGATTCCTGGGCCTGGTCGTCGAACAGTGATTCGCCCTCGTGCACGCCCAGGCCCGGATAGGTCTCGTCGATGCACACGGTGAGCTGCTGGCTCTCGGCCTCGGTGTCGGTCTTGGCCAGCACGAAGGGGTAGCGCCGCGCGAAGGCCGGGATGTAGGTGTCGGCGGCCCAGCGGCCTTCGTCGTCGACCATCAGGTTCTCGGCCTGGCGCAGACCCACCAGGGCCGCCACCGAGATGGGGCCGTCGGCTTCGCCCACGAACACGATGGGGTAATCGCGCGCCGCATCGAGGAACTCGGTGCTGGCGATGGGCACGGCATTGGTCTTGGCGGCGAAGCGGAAATGGTCGCCCGCCACAGCCAGGCGGGTGGTCAGGTGGCGTTCGCGGTTCAGGGGCACCGGGCGTTCGTAGAACAGCAGCTGGGTCATGGCTGGATCCTCCTAGGGTTGCGTGGTTGACGAAGGGGTGGGTGTGTCGGCGCTCGGGGTGTCGAGTGCCCAGAAGCCGACGCGGCCCAGGCTGGCCAGCAGGCGCAGGCGCGCCGTGCGCCAGGCGGCCAGCGCGCGGATGCGTTCCTGGCGCGCATTGGCCAGGTCCTTCTGCGCGTCGAGCACCTCGACGATGTGGCTGTCGCCCGAGCGGTAGCGCGCCTGGGCGACGTCGTAGGCCTCCTGGCCGCTGCTCAGCACATCGAGCGAGGCCGCCAGACTGGCTGTCTCGCTCTGCAGGGCCTGGTAGTTGCGCCACACGTCCAGGCTGGCCTGGCTGCGCGCGCTGGCCACGTCGGCCCGGCGCGCATCGACCTGGGCCATGGCCTCGCGGATCTTGTAATTGCGCGAGAAGCCTTCGAACAAGGGCACCGACAAGGTCACGGCGGTCAGCGTCTCGACGCTGCGCGAGGGCGACAGCGGCGTGTTCGGGCGGCCATTGATGTAGCGCCCGACGCTCAGGCTCACGCTGGGCTGGCCTTCGGCGGTGACCGAATCCAGGCGCGCGCCGGCTGCCGCCAGCTGGGCTTCGGCGGCACGCACGGTGGGGTGCTCGCGCAGCGCCTGGTCCATCAGGCGGTCCAGATCGCCCAGGAAGCGCTCGGTGTCCAGGCCAGGGTCAGGGCTGCCGGGCTGCACATCCTGGGCTGCCTGCGGGTCCAGCACGAGCGGGGTGCGAGCGTCCAGCCCCATGATGTTGGCCAGCCCTCCCAGGGCCTGGCGGTGGGCGCCATCGGCCTTGATGCGCGCGGCCACGGCCTGTGCCTGCAGGGACCTGGCCTGCAGCACCTCGGCCCGGTAGCCCGAGCCGGCGGCCTCGCGCGCCTGGGCGGCCTGGAAGCTCTCCTTGGCGGCGGCTTCGGCTTCGCGTGTCGCGTCCATGGCGGCGCGGGCCGCCAGGGCTTCGTAGTAAGTCTGCGCGGCGTTGGAAAACACCGCCTGCAAGGTCGCGTCGTGGCTGGCCAGTGCGGCGCTCAGCAGGTGGTGCGCCTGCATCACGTTGGCGGCGCGCGTGCCGAAATCGAGCAGCACGTAGCTCAGGGTCACATTGCGGCCATAGGCGCGCACATCGGTGTCGTTGCGCAGAGGCGGCTGCCCGGCCGTGGCGGCCTGCTGGTGGCTGGTGATCCGGTCGCGGCTCTTGCTCAGGCTGATGTTGACGGACGGCAGGAAGCCGGCCCACGACTGCCCGTATTGCGCCGCCTGCGACAAGGCCGTGGCCCAGGCCTGGCGCGCCTGCGGGTTGTGGCAGACCGAAAACTCCACGGCCTGGTGCAGGGTGAGGGGCTGGGCCGGCTCACCGCCCTGGCAGATGGGCACGGCCTGGCCGCCGTCGCCTGCCAGTTGCACCGGGGGTGCATCGGGCGGCATCACGCGCCAGGGATCGATGGTGGGGTAGGCCAGCGCCGCGCCAGAACCGACGAGGGCCCAGCATGCACTCGTCACGACGGATCGAACAACACTCATGGGCTCGCGATAAGGCTGGGACAGACAGGAGGCTGAGTCGATTGTGCCTTCGGGCCGGCACATGGCAGCACTTCAAACGTGGGATGGGCAAGGACGCGCAAGCGGGCTTGCATCAAGACCACGAACGCTCAGGCGGCCCGCGGCCTGCGCGACAATGCGCCATGTCTTTGGGTGAATTCGACCTCATCGCGCGTTATTTCCAGCGCGCCGAAAGCCAGGGCCCGCGCCATGCCGTCGTGCCCAATGGCGACGACTGCGCCGTGATCGCGCCGGCCGCCGGCATGCAGCTGGCCGTGTCCACGGACACGATGGTGGAGGGGCGGCACTTCCTGTCCACGGTGGATCCGGCCCGGCTGGGCCACAAGGCCCTGGCCGTGAACCTGTCCGACCTGTCCGCCTGTGGCGCGCAGCCGCTGGCCTTCACGCTGGCCCTGACCCTGCCACGCGTCGACGAGGCTTGGCTGGCGGGCTTTTCGAGCGGCCTGCTGGCCCTGGCCGATGAGCATGGCTGCGAGCTGATCGGTGGCGACACCACGGCCGGGCCGCTGGCCATCGGCATCACGGTGATGGGAGAGGTGCCGCCGGGGCAGGCCCTGCTGCGCAGCGGGGCGCGCCCGGGCGATGAGCTGTGGGTGAGCGGTTGGCCCGGCGAGGCGCGCCTCGCGCTGGAGGCGTTCCGGGGCACGTTGGCCCCGCCGCTGGATGGCGAAGCCTTCGAGGCTGTGCGCCTGCGCATGGAGCGGCCCACGCCGCGCGTGGCACTGGGCCTGGCCCTGCGCGGGCTGGCCACCTCGGCCATCGACGTGTCGGACGGCCTGCTGGGCGATCTGGGCCATGTGCTGCGCCGCAGCCGGGTGGGTGCCGCGATCGCGCTGGGCGCCTTGCCCATCAGCGCCTGGCTGGCGGCCAGGCCACCGGCCCAGCAGCACGACTGCGTGCTGGCCGGCGGTGACGATTACGAACTGCTGTTCACGGCCCCGGCGACACGCCATGCGGATGTGCTGGCAGCCGGGCAGGCGGCGGGTGTGCCCGTGCACCGCATCGGGCTGGTGCAGGCCGATGCCGGCCTGCGATTGCGCGATGGTGCTTGGGGCGCCGAGGGGCCTCAGGGCGCAGGCATCGCCAACCGCTGGACCTCCTTCGACCATTTCAAATCCAGCTGACGAGGTGCCCGTGCCCCTGCCGGGAACACGGCGCTGCCGTGGCGGCCTTTCAGCCTGAGTGACAATCCCCCGATGACCGCCGAACTGCCTTCTCCCGCAGACGCCGACGCCTCGCCACGCCGGCCCTCCGTGGGCCTGATGCTGCGCCACCCTGCGCATGTCATCGCCTTCGGCGCGGGCAGTGGCCTGAGCCCGATCGCGCCCGGCACGGTGGGCACGCTGTGGGCCTGGGCCAGCTTCCTGGTGATCGACCATTGGTGGGGCCAGGGCCAAGCCGCCGACCTCAAGTGGGCCTGGCTGATCGGCCTGGGCACGCTGGTGGGCTGGTGGGCCAGCACCCACACGGCGCGCAGCCTGCGCGTGGCCGACCCGGGCTCCATCGTGGTCGACGAGGTGCTGGCCTTCTGGCTGGTGCTGTGGGTGGTGTCGCCCGCGGGCTTCTGGGGCCAGGCCCTGGCCTTCGGCCTGTTCCGCTACTTCGATGCCGCCAAGCCCGGGCCGGTCGCCTGGGCCGATGGCCTGTTCAAGCACCGCCCCGGGCAAGGCATCGGCTGGGCCCAGGGCCTGGGCATCCTGCTGGACGACTATGTGGCCGCGCTGTGCACCTTGATCGTGATGGCGCTGGGCGTGTCGCTGCGGCAGTGCACGGGCTGGGGCTGGCCATGAGCGAGGTGTCGGCCCTGGTATCCCGGTTGGCGCAGGCCCTGCCGCCACGCGGCTGGATGCTCGCCACGGCCGAGTCCTGCACGGGCGGACTGATCGCAGCCGCCTGTACCGAGCTGGCGGGCTCCAGCGCCTGGTTCGACCGGGCGGTGGTCAGCTACAGCAACGAGGCCAAGAGCGAGCTGCTAGGCGTGGACGCCGCCCTGATCGCGGCGCATGGCGCCGTGAGCGAGCCCGTGGCTCGCGCCATGGCCGAGGGCGTGCTGGCCCGCTCGAAGGCCCAGGTGGCTGTGGCGGTGACGGGCATCGCCGGGCCGGGCGGCGGCTCGCCCGACAAACCGGTGGGCACCGTGTGGCTGGCCTGGGCCTGCCGGGGCCACGCTACGCATGCGGCCGTGCACCGTTTTGCCGGCGACCGCGCCGAGGTGCGCAGGCAGACCTGCGTGGTGGCGCTGGACGGCGTGCTGGCCCTGGCTCAGGCCGCGGGCGTGTCCTCGTCGGCTTCCAGCGCCTGCTGAATCGCCGCCAGCAAGGTGTCCACGGCCACGGGCTTGTGCAGCAGGACCAGGCCTTCGGCGCGCGCTTCCTTCAGCCGGTCGGGGGCCGTGTCACCGCTGATCAGCAGGGCTGGCAGGCCGGGCTGCTGCTGGCGCAGCTTGCGGATGGCCTTGATGCCGCTCTGCTCGCCGCGCAGGCGCAGGTCGGCCAGCACGATGTCGGGCGGGTCGGCGGCGGCCAGGCGCATGGCGTCGTCGGTGCAGGCGCACACGGTCACCCGGCAGCCCAATGAGGTCAGCAGCACCTCCATGGCGGTGCGCACATCGGCCTCGTCGTCGATCACCAGCATGTGGCAGGACGGCATGGCCGCGGCGGTGGAGGTGGCATCCTCGGTGGCCGTGGGCAGGGCGCCTTGCGGCGCCGGCAGCAGCAGCGACACCTCGGTGCCCACGCCGGGCTCGGACACCAGGCCCAGCTCGATGCCCAGCAACTGCGACAGGCGCTGCACGATGGACAAGCCCAGGCCCAGGCCCTTGCTGCGGTCCCGCTCCGGGTTGTTCAGCTGGAAGAACTCTTCGAAGACGCGGGCGTGGTGCTCGGCAGGGATGCCGCGGCCGGTGTCCTTGATGGACACCAGGGCCCGCCCGCCCCGCCAGCCGGCGCGGATCCACACCGTGCCGGCATCGCAGTACTTGAGCGCGTTGTCGAGCAGGTTGCGCACGATGCGCGCCAGGTGGGCCTCGTCGGTGTGGGCGGCCAGCAGGTCGTCGTCGCATGCCAGCACCAGGCGCAGTCCCTTGGCCTCGGCCACCGGCGCGCAGGCCTGGTGCAGCTGAGTGAGCAGCGGGGCCAGGGCGATGGTGCGGGAGCGCGAGTCGATGATGCCGGCGTCCAGGCGCGACAGGTCCAGCAGGCCCGAGAGCTGCTCGCCCAGGGCCTTGAGCGCCGTGTTCATGTGGTTGACGATGGCCTGGCCGCGGGGCGAGAGCTCGTTCGTGGTCAGCGAGGCGCTGAACAGCGACAGGGTGTGCAGCGGCTGGCGCAGATCGTGGCTGGCCGAGGCCAGGAAGCGCGTCTTGGCCGCGTTGGCCTGTTCGGCCAGGGTCAGGGCCTGGCGCAGTTCTTCATTGAGCTTGAATTCGCGCCGGCGCAGGTCCACGGCCTGCGTCAGCGCCCGGTGGTTGTCACGCGCCAGGGACAACAGCACGGCCAGGTACAGCATGATCAGCACGCCCATGGAGGGCCCCAGCCAGCCCCTGGCGTCGGGGCCTGCCGGCTCTGGCGTGAAGCCCCAGGCCACGGCCAGCGCGACCATCACCGGCACCGCATAGGCCGGGTAGATGCGCGGGTGCCCACAGGTGCTGCCCACCGCCGCGCTGGACAGGCCGGTCAGCAGCATGGTCAGCACGGCCCGCTCCAGATCGCCCATGCCCGGAAAGAACAGCAGGCTCAGTGCGTGGGCCACCCCATTGAGGCCGCTGAGCACCACGGCGCGCCGCATGGCCGGCCTCGCGGATTCGGTGGGTGCCGGAGGCCGCCGCAGCAGCACCCAGCGCAGCACCAGCACCAGGGTGGTCAGCGCCAGCCAGGCGGCCACGGGGGCCGTGGCGTGGGTGCGCGAGGCCATCACCGCGATCAGCAGCGCGGCCAGGAACACCGGGAACGGGATGCGCGACACGTGCCGTGCCACCAGGCCGAGCACCTCGTGCTCGGCGGGCCGGGGCGGCGTGAGCAGCGGCTGATGGCCGGGGGCTACCATTCGCGCTTCTTGCGGGGGGCAGGGCGTGGGTCCATTTGGCCGATCAGGCCCAGTTCGTGGGCACGGTACATGGCCTGGGCGCGGTTGTTCACCCCCAGGCGCTGGTAGACGGCCCACAGGTGCGCCTTGACCGTGCCCTCGGCGATGCCGATGTCGCGCGCGATCAGCTTGTTGGATTTGCCCTGCAGCAGGCTGCGCAGCACCGCCATCTGGCGCTCGCTGAACGCTTCTGCCACGAGGTGCGGGGCCGTGGCGAAGGGCGTGGGTGAAGGCGCACGGTGGGTGCGGGCCAGCAGGGCCTGCGGCGGCAGGTAGATGCCCTGGCTGATGACACAGCGCAGGGCCAGCACGATGGCCGCCGGATCGGCCTCCTTGGGAATGAACCCGGCCGCGCCGGCCTGGATGCAGGCCTCGATGGTGGCTGGGTCGTCGTCGCCGGACACGATCACCACGCTGGCGCCTTCGAAGTGCTGGCGCACGGCGGCCAGGGCCTCGAGGCGGCTGGCCCCGGGCAGGTTCAGGTCCAGCAGGACCAGGTCGAAGCCGTCGGGTTCGGGCAGGGCGCAGGCGTCCAGCACCCGCGCGCTCTGCTGCACCTGGGTGGTCGGGTCCAGCGTGAGCAGCAGGCTCTTGAGCCCTTCACGAAAGAGCGGGTGGTCATCAATGATCAGAACATGCACGGCTGTACGTTACCTCGCCAACCGTCTGGGAGATCAATGATGGGCCCCTGAGCAAATGCCTTTTGTCGTTGTGACCGGACAGCGTATGCCGATCTGTTGCGCAGGATTGTCAGCGAAAGGTTCTGTCGCGCCATATGTTTAAACCTTCGTTTAGCAGGAGGGCTGGGCTTTTGGGTCGCCCTTCTTCGCTTTCCGCAGATCGATAGAACAAAATAGTTGTTTTATTCATAATGAGGCCTGTTCAAAATGCGAAGACCGCATTAAGAGAGGTCGATATGAACTTCCAGCAATTGCGATCGGTTCGCGAAGCGGTCCGTCGCGGATTCAACCTGACGGAGGTGGCGCAAGCCCTGCACACCTCGCAGCCCGGGGTGAGTCGCCAGATCCGTGAGCTGGAGGACGAACTGGGCATTGAGTTGTTCGTGCGGGCCGGCAAGCGGCTCACGGGCCTGACCGAACCGGGCACCCAGGTGCTGCCCATCATCGAGCGCCTGCTGGCCGATTCGGACAACTTGCGCAATGCCTCGCGAGACTTCTCCCAGCATGACGCGGGCCCTCTGTCGATAGCGGCCACTCACTCACAAGCGCGTTACGCCCTGCCATCGGCCGTGCGTGACTTCCGCCTGCTCTACCCCCAGGTCACCCTGAACCTGCACCAGGGCTCGCCCCGCCAGGTGGCCCAGATGCTGATCAGCGGCGAGGCCGACATCGGCATCGCCACCGAGGCCCTGGCCCAGTACGACCAGCTCGTCACGCTGCCGTGCTACCGCTGGACCCACAGCGTGGTCGTGCCCATCGGCCACCCGCTGCTCGACGGCCAGCCGCTCACCCTGCAGCGCCTGGCGCGCCACCCGCTGGTCACGTACGACGCGGGCTACACCGGCCGCTCGCACATCGACGAGGCCTTCGCCCGTGAGGGCGTGCAGCCCAGCATCGTGCTGACCGCCATGGACGCCGACGTGATCAAGACCTATGCCGAACTCGGCCTGGGCGTGGGCGTGGTGGCCTCCATCGCGTACGACGAAGAGCGCGACCGCAACCTGCGCGCCATCGACGCCGGCCACCTGTTCGCCGTCAACATGACGCGACTGGCCTTCCGGCGCGGTGCCTTCCTGCGTGGCTACGTGTACTCGTTCATCGAGACCTTTGCCCCGCCGCTCACGCGCCGCGTGGTCGAGCAGGCCATGCGCGCCGAAGTGGGGGAATCCTTCGACATCTGAGGGCGCTCAGGCGTCCGTGCGCCGGGGCGGCATCAGGCGCTCCAGCGCGATGTCGATCACGATGCCCCACAGGCTGTAGAGCACCGAGCCCAGCAGCGCGTCCCAGAAGCTGTCGACATGAAAGCCTTCCAGCAGGCCCGAGGCCATCTGGAAGGTGATCGCGTTGATCACGAACAGGAACAGCCCCAGCGTGAGCAGCGTGACCGGCAGGGTGAGGATCACCAGCAGCGGCCGCACCACGGCGTTGAGCAGGCCCAGCACCAGCGCGGCCAGCATGGCGGCGCCGAAATTCTTGACCTCGATGCCGCTGTCCCACTGGGACACCAGCAGCAACGCTGCCGACAGCAGCAGCCATTTCAGAATCAGTTTCATGCGGACAGCATAGCGCTGCTGGCGTGGCTCCTGCGTGACATAGCTGTCACTTCAGGGGCCATCACGAGGGAAGTTACCGGCGATCGGGGCGCAACAGGCGGCATAGTCTTACTGCTGTGTACAACCTCCTGGATTCCTCGCGCCGAAGCATCGAACGCTTCATGAGCGGCACCACGCCTGCGGGCCGGTGCCTGATGGCCATCGGCCTGGCCACGCCCTTCTTCATCGTCTACCTGGGCCTACACCACTATGCGCTGATGTCCGATGCCATCCGGCCCGGCCTGCGCCCGGCGGTGCTGTGGGTGCTGCAGGGGGGACTGGCGCTCGGCACCCTGGTGCTGCTTGCCTCGACCGCCTGGCTGTGGCCACGCCGCCACCGGTCCGAGCCGGTGCCGCACGTCGAGGTGATGGCGGCCCTGAGCATCGGCCTGGGCTACGTGGCCATCGCCGTGTGCGCCGGCGCCTTCATGGCCGGGCCCACACAGGTGCTGATGGGCGTGCTCACCATCGGCCTGATGCTGCTGCAGCGCCGCACCATGCTGATCGCCTTCGGGGTGTGCGCGCCCGTTTTTGCGCTGTTCGATGTGCTGATGGTGGTCGACGTCCTGCCCTATGCCCCGGCCATCACGGCCCGCGCCTTCGATGCGGGCGAGCCGGTGTGGTGGTGGAGCCTGTGGCGCCACATGGTCTTCCATGTGGGCTGGATCGTCATCGCCTTCCTGATCTTCATGCTGTTCGGCCGGCTCGACACGGTGCATGCCGAGCTCAACCGCCTGTCGGCCACCGACGCGCTCACGGGCCTGGCCAACCGCCGCGCCTTCATGGAGCGCCTGAATGCCGAGGTGCGCCGCCAGGGCCGCACCCAGCGGCCCCTGTCGCTGGTGCTGGTCGATGCGGACCACTTCAAGCGCGTCAACGACCAGCACGGCCACCCGGTGGGCGACGAGGTGCTGGCCATGCTGGGCCGACTGCTCTCGCTGGGCGTGCGCACGCCGGTGGACATGGCCGCGCGCCTGGGCGGCGAAGAGTTCGCCCTGTTGCTGCCCGACACCACCCTGGACGAGGCCGAAGCCGTGTGCTGGCGCGTGCAGCAGCGTCTGGCGGGCGAGCGGCTGACGGCCCCTTCTGGCGAGGCCCTGCGCATCACGGTGAGCATGGGCGTGGTCGAAGGACTGGGCCAGGTGCCCGAGCACCTGCTGCGCCAGGCCGACCACAACCTCTACCGCGCCAAGGACGCCGGGCGCAACCGCGCCATCTACTCCGTGCTGGGCCCCACCCTGGCGGAGGCCTCCGCATGATCCGGGATCTGCGCGACGGGGTGGATGCGGCCCTGCGCAGCCGCCGCACGGCCACGGCCTGCGTGTGCTTCTCGCTGCTCACCGTGCCCTTCCTGCTGATCGTGTGGTGCCTGCAGGCCTGGGCGCTCACGCATCCTGACGTGCTGGCCTACTTCCAGCCCGGCCGGCTGCTGGCGGCGCAATGGGGCGTGGGCCTGCTGGTGCTGTGGCAGGCCGGGGTGGCCGTGCTGGCCTGGCAGCGGCGCGAGGTGATCGCGGCCCATGCGCCCTGGTGGGCCGCGGGCGCGCTGGCACCCGTGCTGACGGGTTGGTCGGTGCTGGCGCTGCTCTACGGCGTGCAGGACACGCCGATGGGCATGCTGCTGGTCGAGATCCTGGTGTTCGCACGGGCCTTCTTCCCCTTGCGAGACCTCAAGGCCTGGATGGCGCTGGGTGCCGTGCTGATCGTCGGGCATGAACTGCTTCAAGCCCTGGAGGTCGCCGCCTACGCGCCCCTGCTGTCCCGGCCCATGTTCGACGGCCATGGCCTGTCCGACTGGTGGACCTGGTGGCTGCGCATCATGTTCAACGCTTCGGTGCTGCCGTTCGCGGCCGCGGTGTTCTACCTCTTTGCCAGCCTGGCCCGCCAGCGCACCGAGCTTGAAAGCCTGGCGCGCACCGACATGCTCACGGGCCTGGCCAACCGCCGCGAGTTCATGGCCCGCCTGGTGCAGGAGTCGCAGCGCCAGCGTCGCGGCGATCAGCCCTTGTCGCTGGTGATGCTGGACGTGGACCACTTCAAGCAGATCAATGACACGCACGGCCACCCGGCCGGCGACCGCGTGCTGGCCAGCCTGGGCGCCCTGGTGCGCGCCAATGTGCGCCAGGAGGTGGACCTGGCCGCGCGCCTGGGCGGCGAGGAGTTCGCGCTGCTGCTGCCAGAGACCGATGCCGAGGGCGCGCAACGCGTGGCCCGCAAGATCGTTGAAGCACTCCGGGCACTGCCCATCGAGCATGCCGGCCACCTGCTGCCGGTCACCGTCAGCGCCGGTGTGGCGCAGGTGCACCAAGGCGAGGGCGAACAGGCCCTGCGCCGTGCCGACGACTGCCTCTACCAGGCCAAGCGACAAGGCCGTGACCGAGTGGTCGCCGCCGAGGGCAGCGAGCCGGTGGCGATGTCCTGACGCCACGTTCCCACGCCCCCTATCCCTAGGGATGGCCGCGACCGGGCCCATCTGCGCACACTGGCCGTCCGCTTTCACAGGTTCTTCAAGGGCCTGCGGAAGCCTCCAACATCAACAAGCACAAGCCTGTGTCGGTGATCCTGTGCCTTGCGCATGGACCAGGCGGATGAACAACGGGGGGATCACCAGTGGGTGGATACACCAGCATCGCGGCCGTCGGCAAAAGCCTGGAGCGCCTGCTGGCGCGGGCTTTCGCCGAGCGTGAACCCGTGCCGGGCAAGACCACCAAGGCCGTGCTGATCCGCACCGAGGATCTGGCCGACGACCTCGTCGCGAAGAACATCGGCGAGTACGCCCTGAGCATCCTGCTCTACCGCGTCGACTTCAACAAGGCGATGCGCGGCACCTGGTCCGCCGTGGGCCATGGCGATGGAAAAGGCCACCTCGCGCTCGATCTGCACTACCTGATCACGCCCTGGGCCGAGAACGCCGAGTACCAGCACATGATCATCGGGCGCGCCATGCAGACGCTGGAGCAGGTGCCCATGCTCAGCGGCCCGCTGCTCTACACGCCCACCCTGCCCAACAAGCCGATGTACGACGGCGAGCCGGTGATGGCGCCCACCGATTCGGTGCAGCTGGTGCTCGAGGAGATCTCCACCGAGGCGCTGATGCGCACCTTCGATTCGCTGCCCAGCGACTACCGCCTGTCCGTGCCCTATGTGGCGCGCGTCGTGCGCATCGACACGCGCGGCGAGACACTGCAGCCTCCGGTGGTCGACGCCGACATCCGTCTGCGGAGCGACTGATGGCCGAAGCCGCGCTGCGTGATCTGCGACTGGAAGAGACCGTGGAGGTGGCGCGCGTGGGCCATCGGCTGGCGCTGGGAGTGCAGTGGATCGATGCGCTCACACAGCTCCCGGTCGAATCGCCGGCCGGTGCCGCGTGGTTGAGCGATCTGGAGGCCATTGGCACGCGTCCGCTCGCGCAGCGCTTCGAGGCACACAGCCAGGGGCGCCAGGCCCTGCGCCATGCGGGCCGCTACCGCAAGCTGCTCGACCACACGGTGGCCGAAGCCGATCCACTGGACCACGCCGTGCGGGCCTTTGGCATGCGCGATCCGCGCCTGGCGGCCTATGCCATCGGGCAGGATCCGCGCCGTTACGTGCCGCGCCGGGTGGCCTTCACGCCGGTGCTGGCCAGTGGCGTGCCACCCGCCAGCATCGTCAACACACGCACCGCCTGGTTGTGGCCTGGTGCGGCCTATCCGCTGCCCAGCCGCAGCACCGGCCTGCGTGGCTGCATCCGCCGCGAGGTCTCGCCAGGCGTCAACGCCACCGTGCCCTGGGCCCGGGTCATCGCCACGCGCGCGGGCGCCGGCCCGGCGAACTTCAACACCGAAGCTCAGATCGGTTGGGCCCATGGCGATGACCGTGGCGAGTTCCTGCTGGTGCTGGGCAACGGCGCCGTCTCTGGCGCGGCGGATCTGCCCGCGGCGCTCAACCTCAACGTGTGGGTGTTCCTGCCGCCCACATTGCCTCTTTTCAACGCGGCCGATCCGCTGGCCAGCCTGCCGCTGGACAACGCCGGCACCGCCGTGCTCAACGATGTCCTCAAGGGGATGGCCGTGCCGCCCACCTATGCGCCGCAAGCGGTGCGCAGCCTCAGCCTGGCCCTGGGCGAGGTGCGCACCATGAGCGATGCCGATCTGCTGTTCGTGTAATTCACCCGTGTTCAACCGGAGGGGAAGACCATGCCCGAGTACCTAGCACCAGGCGTCTATGTCGAGGAGGTGAGCTTTCGCGCCAAATCGATCGAAGGCGTGCCCACCAGCACCACCGGCTACGCGGGTGTCACGCGCTTCGGGCCTGTGCCCTACACCGTGGGCGATGTCAGCGCCACCGCCACCGAGCCGCGCCTGATCACCTCGTTCACCGAGTTCGAGCGCGTCTATGGCAGCCTGTATCCCCTGGAGCTGGCGGCCGATCCGGGGCGTGTGGCCTACGTGGCCCACGCCGCGCGGGCCTTCTTCAACAACGGCGGCCAGCGCCTGTATGTCTCTCGCGTCTTCCAGACCGAGGTGGCCGACATCGTCACCGGCGCACGCAAGCCGGTGGACGACTACATCGCCCAGCTCACCGTGCCCACCTCCACCGGTGCGGCGAAGTGGCGCGCCCGCTGGCCCGGCGCCGACGGCAATGTGCTGGTCGACACCCAGGCGGTGCGCAGCAAGAATATGGCCTTCAAGTACCCGGTGGTGGCCGGTGACATCCTGGCGCGCCACACCTGGGGCCTGCAGGTCAAGAACGTGCGCCATGGCGCCGTGATCGAGCTCACCTTGCCCTCGGCCGAGGTGCCGCCGCAAAAGCCCCTGGTGGGCAACGACACCCTGGTGCCGGCGCGTCTGTACGTGGTCAAGGTCGATGCGGATGGCAAGCAGACCTTCGTGAACAACGCCGGTGTGGAAGGCCCGCTGCCCGAAGAGGCGGGCGTGCAGGCCGCCCTGGTCGAGCTGAAGGTGACGGTGTACGGCGCCGACAACCGCCTGGACGCCGTCAACGAGCTGGCCACCCACCCCGACCAGCGCCGCTACATCGGCAAGGTGCTCGAGCTCAACGACCCCGAAGACGAGAATGCGCTGGTGTGGCTGCAGTGGGCCCCCGGCGCTGATGAGTGGGCGCCGGCCAGCCTGGCCGTGGGCCTGCAGTCGGCCGACAAGCGCCTGGCCGGCGGCAAGGATGGCGAGCTGCCCGGTCCCGACGACCTGCTGGGCCAGGAGGCCGATCCTGATGTGGTGACCAACAAGGCCACGGGCCTGGAGGCGCTGGGCGAGATCGAGGACATCGCCATCGTGGCCCTGCCCGATGCCGGCGCGCTGCTGAGCAAGGATGCCGTCAAGGCCGCGGCCGATGCCCTGATCGGCCATGCCGAGAAGTACCGCTACCGCATCGCCGTGGTCGATGGCCAGGCCAACAGCTCGCTGACCGAGATCCGCGAGTTCCGCGGCCAGTTCGACAGCAAGTACGCCGCCCTGTACCACCCCTGGATCGAGATCCTGGACCCGCTGTTCCCGCCCGTGCCCGGCGTGCCGCCGCGCAAGCTGCTGCTGCCGCCGTCGGGCTTCGTCACCGGCATCTACGCCCGCAACGACATCGAGCGCGGCGTGCACAAGGCGCCGGCCAACGAGATCGTGCGTGGCCTGACCAGGTTCGAGATCAACATCAACAAGTCGCGCCAGGACGTGCTCAACCCCGAAGGCGTGAACTGCCTGCGCTTCTTCGAAGGGCGCGGTAACCGCGTGTGGGGCGCGCGCACCATGAGCTCCGACCCCGAGTGGAAGTACGTCAACGTGCGGCGGCTGTTCATCTACCTCGAGCACTCCATCGAGAAGGCCACGCAGTGGGCCGTGTTCGAGCCCAACAACGAGCGGCTGTGGACCAACCTGCGCCGCACGGTGGAGGATTTCCTCTACGTGCTGTGGCGCGACGGTGCCTTGATCGGCGCCAAGCCTGAAGAGGCCTACTTCGTGCGCTGCGACCGCAGCACGATGACCCAGAACGACCTGGACAACGGCCGCCTGATCTGCCTGGTGGGCGTGGCCCCCAGCCGGCCCGCCGAATTCGTGATCTTCCGTGTCGGCCAGTGGACGGCCGACGCCAAGTCCTGAGCACTGGAGCGCTGAACCATGGCAACCCTACGCAACAACCCCTACGGCGCCTTCAACTTCCTGGTCTCGCTGGGCACCGGCGACGAAACCAGCGTGATCGCCGGCTTCTCCGATGTCAGCGGCCTGGGCACCGAGATCAACTACTCCGAATACCGCAGCGGCAACGACCTGGTCAACACCGTGCGCAAGGTGCCCAACACCTTCAAGCAGGAGGACGTGACGCTCAAGCGCGGCCTGATCGGCTCGACCGACCTGTTCCAGTGGGTCAAGGCTGTGCGCGAGGGCGCCGATGGCCGCCGCTCTGTCACCATCACCGTGCTCGACGAGGCGCGCAACCCCGTGGCGGCCTTCAAGCTCACCAACGCCCAGCCCAAGAAGTGGGTCGGCCCCACGCTGGCGGCCAAGGGCGGCGGCGAGGTGGCCATGGAAGAGCTGCACCTCACGCACGAAGGCGTGTTCTACGAGTGACGCGCGTGATGCCCTGACACCGCACCGCCATGCTCCAGTCCGCACGCATCCCCCTGGGCACCCCGGGCGCCTACGCGCTGCCCGAGGTGATCGAGCCATCGCTGAACCCCCAGCGCATGGACGTGTGCGCCTTCGTGGGCGTGGCGCCGCGCGGCCCGGCCCATGTGCCCGTGGTGGACCAGCGCTGGCCGCTGCGCTGGGACATGGTCGATGAGGATTCGGGGCGGCCGCTGCGCCGCAGCGTGGCCGTGCCGGTGCGCAGCTTCGACGACTACGTGCACGTGTTCGGCGGCTTCGAAGGGCCAGGCACCTTGCCCCACGCGGTGGCCAGCTACTTTGAGCAGGGCGGACGCCAGGCCTGGGTGGTGCGCATCGTGCACGCGCGCAGCGCCGAGTTCGGCGATGGCTGCGCCACCGGCACGCTGCACACCGCCTTCAGCCTGCCGCTGGGTTTCACCGCCCGCAACGAAGGCAGCTGGGGGCGGGGCCTGCGCCTGGCCTCGGGGTTCACGGCGACGGCGCTGAACTTCGAGGCCACGATGGCGCCGGCGTTCAAGCTGGCGCTGCCGTTCAACACCACGGTGCAGGCGGGCGCGCTACTGCGGCTGAGCGATGCGGCCGGCGTGGCCGTGCTCAGCCATGTCGATGCCATTCAGGCCGAGCGGGACGGCCTGAACCCGGCCACACGCTGGTCCGCCGCGCTGGCCGGGCCTCCCGCGTTCTCGCCGGTGCGGGTGGAGCTGATCGAGGCCTGGCTGGAGATCCACGATGGCGCGGGCCGGCAGGAGCGTTTCGAGCACCTGGCCTTGTCGCCCGAGCACCCGCAGGCCTTGTCCACCACCTTGTGCGAACGCTCGACCCTGGTGTGGCCCCACAAGGACTGGGCCGGGCTGCGCCTGCTGCCGGCCGACGTGCGGGTCGAACTGCTGCGGGGCACTGGCGCCCCATTCAGTGGCGGAGACGATGCCTACGACCAGATCATCCCCTCCGACTTCTTCGATCCAGCCTGGTCCCCCGCGGACGATGTGCCGGGCGAAGGGCTGACCGCGCTGGCCCCGGTCGATGCCGCGGCCGTGGCGGGCACAGGGGGCGTCACGCAACTGGTGCTGCCCGATCTGTACGTGCCCGCGCAATGGGCCGATCCACCGCCGGTGCCGGGCCAGGTGATGGGCGCCGCCGGGGCCGAGTTCGCGCCCTGTGTGGACGCGGTGAGCACACCGGCCGCCGAGGCCGTGCCGCCCAGTGCGCTCACGGGCCTGATCCTGGATCCGCGCCTGTCGGGCGATCTGGACACCATCATCCGCCTGCAAGCGGATGTGGTCGCCTTCTGCGAGGCCACGCAGGCCCGCATCGCCTTGCTGGACGTGCCACCGGGCCTATCGCAAGGCCGCATCGAACAATGGCGCGCGCGCTTCGACTCCTCGTGGGCCGCGGCTTACCACCCCTGGCTGCTGCCTGCGCGCCGCCAGGACCAGCCCCTGATCGGCCAGGCCTCCAGCACGGTGCGCATGCGCCCCCTGCCGCCCAGTGCCGTGGCCGCAGGCATCGTCGCGCGGCGCGAACTCGACAAGGGCATCCAGTACGGTCCGGCCAACGAGGTGGCGCGCCAGGTCATCCACGTGGCCGAAAGCCAACCCGAAGGCCGCGCCGACGTGCTGCACCCGCTGGGCATCAACTGCTTCGTGCGCGGGCCATCGGGCATCGAGCTGGTGGCGGCGCGCACCCTGTCCAGTGAACGTGACTGGCGCCAGCTCTCGGTGCGTCGCCTGATCCTGATGCTGCGCCGCACGCTGCTGGTGGAGATGCAGTGGGCCGTTTTCGAGCCCAACGGCCCGCGCCTGTGGAGCGATCTGCGCCACGCCATCGAGAGCCTGCTGCGCACGCTGTTCCAGGTGGGCACCTTCGCGGGCCGCACCGAGGCCGAGTCCTTCTTCGTGCGGGTGTTGACCGAGCCCTGGCGGCTGGACCGCGGCGAGCTGCTGGTCGAGATCGGGGTGGCGCCAGCCGAGCCGCTGGAGTTCATCCTCGTGCGCCTGCGCCGCGAAGGCGATGGCACCCTCAACCTGGAAAGCTGAAAAAGCACGCCATGGCCGACAACGCTTTGCTCACCGCCTTCCGCTTCGAGGTGCGCCTGCTGCAATCGCCGCAGGTGCAGGCCGGCCGCCAGGTGCTGCCCGGCGGCAAGGGCCAGGACCAGGAGGGCTACAGGCCCCCTGCCGGCGGCAAGCTGCTGGCCGAAGGCGCCTTCCAGGATTGCTCGGGCCTGGAGATCGAGATGGATGTCCAGGAATACCTGGAGGGCGGGCGCAACAATGGTGTCGTGCGCCGCGTGGGCCGGGCCAAGTTCCAGCCCCTGGTGCTCAAGCGCGGCATGTTCCATGCGCGCGAGCCCGGCGCCACGGTCGATCCGGCCCTGTGGCACTGGATGCAGCGCATCATCAATGGCGAGCGGCCCGTGCCGCGCTACGACGGCGTCATCCAGGTCATGAGCCCGGAGGGCACGGTGCGCGCGACATGGATGTTCGACCGCGGCCTGCCGGCCAAGATCAAGGGCCCCGAGCTCAACGCCCGCAGCGGCGAAGTCGCCATCGAAGAGCTGACCATCGCGCACGAAGGGCTGCGCCTGCTGCCGATGGAGGCGCCGCGATGACCGCGCTCGCCAAGGCCCGGCTGGCCGAGATCACGGCCACCGACAACCCGACCGAGGTCGAGAAGACCTCGGTGAACGTGCAGTTCAACCCCACCTCCCTGCGCGTGCAGATCGCCAACAAGACAGCGGGCGGCCAGCAGGCCGGCGCCCAGGCGCGCCAGCGGCCCGGCACGGGCGAGATGCAGGTCAGCTTCGACCTGGTGTTCGACACGGCCGACGAGGCCGACGCGGGCGGCAAGGGCGTCGACGTGCTCAAGCGGACGGCCGACGTGGAGCGCTTCGTGCGGCCCAAGAGCAGCAAGCCCGGCGAGGAAGCCCCGCCGCGCGTGCTGTTCGAATGGGGGAGCTTCCTGGTGCAGGGCACGATGGAAAGCGCCAACCTGGACCTGGACCTGTTCGATGCCGGTGGCACGCCGCTGCGCGCCAAGGTGGCCGTGACCATCAAGGGCCAGGATCCGCGCTGGGCCTACCAACCCCAGCCGGCGCCCTCGGGGGCCAATGCGCCCAGCAACCCCGGCGCGCCAGGCACCCAGGGCAGCGCCAAGGCCCCCGACCGTGTGGTGCAGGCCATGCCGGGCGAAAGCCTGCAGCAGCTGGCCGCACGCCACGGTCTGGACCCCTCGGCCTGGCGCGCCTTGGCCGATGGCCTGGGCAATCCGCTCAAGCTGGGCCTGGGCCAGGAGGTGGCCCTGCCGCCGGGGCTGGGGCAGGGCGCGGCCACGGGGCGCCAGGCGCAAGGGCAGGATCCGGCCCGCAGCAATGCGCAGTTGCCGCTGGTGGGGGCAGGCAGTGTGCCGGCCTCGGCCGGGCCGTCGGCCCGTGCGTTGAATGGTGTGGCCGATGTGGGCCCGGGCATGGGCCGCACCGCGCCGGGTGATGCACTGCGGCGCGGCCAGGCCGTCGCCAGCCAGGGCGGCCTGGGCCCGGCCATCGGCCAGGTCAAGGCACAGGTCCACCAGCAGGGTGCCCGGCTGAGCCTGGGCGCCTTCGGGCTGGGGAGCCAGGGCACGGCCGACACCGACGACCGCCCCTGGGGCATGGGTGTGCCGCTGCGCCCGCGTTTTGGCGGCGCGGCAGAGGCCGGCCCTCACGAGCCTGTGGCCACGCGCATGGCCCTGGGCAGCGCGGTGCCGCGCGATGCCTCCACGGCGGTGGCCGGCCGCACCACCCCCCGTGCCAATCGCGACAGCACGCCCGTGTCCCGTGGTTGCGGCTGCAAGGGCCGCCGATCCCGCAACGGCCGCTGAGCCGCATCCCCACCCCTGGAGCCTTCCCATGCCCGTGCACATCGAAGAGATCGACGCCAACGTCAACGTCCAATCCCGCGGCCAGGCCGAAGAGCCTTCGTCCGGTGCCGAGGCGCCGTCGACGAATGAGCAGGAGCGCTGGATGGCGCTGGCCCGCCTGGTCCGCGAACGGGCAGAGCGCACCTCGGCCTGGGGCTTCGACGACTGACCCCACGCACTGCGCCCATTCACCCACCCATCCCGACCATGCCCGCCACCCAGCCTTCGCTGCAATCGTCCACCCGCCCGGGCTTCACCGTGGGCGGCCAGCTGCAGAGCGCGATGGAGCGCGACGTGACCCATGTCTGCATCGACGAAGACATCGACGGCCTGTGCCGCCTGGAGGCCCGCTTCATGGCCATGGGCCCGGCGGAAGCCGGCGAGAGCGAGCGCATCAACTGGCTGGACGGCCGGGTGCTGGATTTCGGCAAGGCCCTGCGCGTGGGCATGGGCCCGAGCACGGCGCGTGTGGACCTGTTCGACGGCAAGGTCAGCGCGCTGGAGCTGACCATGGAGGCAGGCCGTGCTCCCGAGGTGTGCTGCCTGGCCGAGGACGGCCTGATGGACCTGCGCATGACGCGCCGCTTCAAGACCTACGAGCAGGTCAGTGATGCCGACCTGGTGCAGCAGATCGCGGCGCAGCACGGCCTGGGCGCGCAGGCCGATGTGAGCGGCCCCACCCTGGCGATGGTGCAGCAGTGGAACCAGAGCGATCTGGCCTTCCTGCGTGAGCGGGCGCGCCGCCTGGGTGCCGATGTCTGGGTGGCGCAGGGCACGCTGCACCTGGCCACACGCGACCGCCGCCAGGGCCCGCGCCTGACCCTGATCCAGGGCAACACGCTGGTGCAGGTGCGCCTGTCGGCCGACGTGGCGCACCAGCGCAGCGAGGTCAAGGTGGGCGGCTACGACGACGACCGCCTGGAGTCCATCGACGAGGACGCCACCGACGCCATCGTGGCCGCCGAAGCCCAGGGCCACACCCACGGCGTGGACGTGCTGCAGCGGGCCTTCGGCGCGCGCCCCAGCCACCGTGTGCGCGACGTACCGCTCAAGGGCGAAGAGGCGCGCGCCCTGGCCAAGGCAGCCTTGCTCACGCGGGCCCGCCGCTTCGTGCGCGCGGTGGGCATCGCCGATGGCAACACCGATCTGCGCGTGGGCACGGTGCTCAAGATGGAGCGCGTCACGCCGCTGTTCGAGGGCGATGGCTACTACGTGACACGCGTGCGCCACCAGTTCGACCTGAGCAACGGCTACCGCACCCACTTCGAGGCCGAGCGTGCCTGGATCGGGCAGGAGGGCTGATGCCATGAGCGCTCACGATCTCCGCATGCCCGCCGACGGCGATGGCGCCCGCTGGTTCGGGCTGTACCCGGCCATCGTCACCGACCTGGTCGACCCGGACCGCAAGGGCCGCATCCAGGTGCGCTTCCCCAGCTTTGGCGAAGCAGGGCAGGGTGTGCGCGCCTGGGCCACGCTGATCACGCCCTACGCCGACGATGACCAGGGCCTGGAGATCCTGCCCGAGGTGGATTCGCAGGTGGTGGTGGGCTTCGAGGCGGGCGATCCGTCGCGGCCCTACATCGTGGGCAGCTGCTGGAACGGCCGCGCCGCCTTGCCCGAAGCGGCGCAGAGCGCCAACAACCTGCGCACGCTCAAGACCCGTTCGGGCAGCGTGCTGCAGTTCGATGACACGATCGGTGCGGCCAAGGTGACGGTGTCGATGGACAGCGGCCACAAGATCGTGCTGGACGACGCGATGCAGGAACTCACCGTCCAGCACAGCAACGGCTGCAAGATCGTGATCAACGTGGCCGGGCAGGTCAGCATCACCGCCAATGCCACGGTGGAGGTGAACGCCTCGGCCGTGAACCTGCATGCGCCCATGGTCACCTGCGACGGCGTGCTGCAGTGCCAGACGCTGATCGCCAGCACGGGCGTGGTCTCGCCCAGCTACACGCCCGGGGCGGGCAACGTATGGTGAACGCCGTGGCCCCTCAAGCCCAGTCGCCCGTCGTGGCCGGTGACTCGGGACCATGGCGCCTGGTCGGGCCCTGGTACCGCTGGGCGCGCCCAGGCCTGCCCGAGGATGGCCGCCTGTCGGCCCCCGCGATCCAGAAGTTCGCGGGCAACGACTTCATCACCGACTTTTTGGCGCGGCCTCAGCACTCGCTGAGGTACGACCCGGTGGTCGATGTGGTGCAGACGCAGGACCTGGTCAAGGTGCCGGGTGCCACCCTGCGCAGCCTGCTGCTGGCGCTCAACGCACAAGGCCAGGTCGCCAAGCCGGGCGATGTGGCCGCGGGCCTGTACCGGCCGCGCGTGGCCCCGGGCAGCCTGCGCAAGCTCTACCAGCCTGCGCATGACCGCCACTACCTGGTCACCTGCAGCCTGCATTGCGATGCGCCAGGCTTTCCTCGTGTCAAGCGCGACCAGGTCTGCCAGGCTGGCTTCGTGGTGCGGCGCCGCCGCAGCGTGGTGCCGGCGGGCATCACCGCCAGCGACATCGAAGCGCAGACCGCGCCCGTGCGCAAGCTCGAGGCCGACCTGATGGACCTGCGCACGCTGGACGCCGCCGTGAGCGACCCGCAATCGAGCGCCGAACTCAAGCTCAACACGCAGGCGCGCCAGAACGCGCTGGCCGCCCAGGCCGGCCAGCCCAGTTGGTCTGCGTTGGTGCAGCACACGCTGAACACGCTGGCCGCCCAGCGCCAGGCCCTGCAGCAGTGGTACGAGCAGCACCAGATCACCGTGGCGGTGGATGGCTGGTTCCCCGTGCTGGTCAATGGCAAGCCCAGCACCACCTTCGGACAGTGGAAGGCGCTGAGTGCCGCCGAGCAGCAGCACGACATCACCAGCGGCGAGCACACCTACCCGCTGTACCCGCTGGTGCCCGATCCGCGCGAGACCTCGCACGATGCGGCCGGCCGCACGATGTACCACGGGCTGGTGCCCACCGGCGGCCTGCAGCACGACACGCAGGCCCGCGCCCGCTTCGATGACCAGGCCACCTACGAGATCCGCTGCTTCGTGCGCCAGCACCACGCCTGCCCCGGCCGCGCCGGCAAGGCACCCGATTGCCACGGCCCGCTGGTGTGGAGCCGGCCCACCGAGCCCTTCCGCGTGGCCGCGCCTTTCGACGTGCTGGGCTCGGCCAACCGCCCCATCACCATCAAGATGCCCGACCTGCGCGAGCTGGCGGCGCAGGCCGCGCTGCGGCCCAAGGGCCGGCTCTCGCCCGTGCGCTTCGTGCAGCCGCAGCACCTGTCGCCCAAGATCGACGATGGCAAGCCGATCGAGAACGAGGTCGGCGGCGAGGCCATCTGCAGCTTCTCGATCCCGCTGATCACGATCATCGCGCTGTTCGTGCTGAACCTGTTCCTGCCCATCGTGGTGTTCGTGTTCAACCTGTGGTTCCTGCTGGTGTTCCGCTTCTGCATCCCGCCTTCGGTGCAGGCCGCGGCCGGATTGGATGCCGCATTGGCGGTGACGCCGCCGGGCATCGACCTGGACGCGGAGTTCAGCGTGAAGGTCAATGGCCTGGACGTGCTGGTCAAGCCCGATGAGCTCAAGAATGCACTGACCAAGGACAACGGCGCGATGGAGCTGCGCGTGCAGAAGGACACCGGCATGGACGAGGTGCCCGTGCTGGACGCCCTGGGCAACAACGCGCTGGGCGCCATCGACCAGTCGCTGCAGGATGCGGCGGCGCGCCAGCCCGATGCACAGGGCCATCTGCCCGAGGTGCCACCCGTGGGCGAGCCGCTGGTCTATGAAGAGCCGGTCACGCCGGTGTGGACGCTGCGGGGGGCCACCGCATGAGCACCCCACTGGGCCAGCTCAACCGCTTCGACCGCCTCGGCCGCGGCCTGGGCCAGCCCATCGCGCCCGATGCACAAGGCCGACTGCCCGTGGTGGACGGGCCCGAGAAGGTGCGCCAATCGATCTTCACCATCCTGGACACGGAACCCGGCGAGCGCGTGATGAGGCCGGATTTCGGCTGCGGACTGCGCCGCTACCTGATGCAGCCCAACAGCCCGGCCACGCGCGCCGGCATCGCCCGCGACATCGGCAATGCTCTGTCGCGCTGGGAAAGCCGCATCAAGGTGATGGACGTGGCCGTGAACACGACCGACGACCGCGCCACCGTGCTGATCGAGATCCGCTACGCGCACGTGCTCGATGGCCGCCAGGACATCCTCGTCTACCCCTTCTACCTGGAGCAGGCCTGACGGGCCCGGGCACACCATGCCGTTGATCACCCCCATCCTCGACGACCGCGGTTTCGAGGACCTGTTCACCGAGCTGCGCAACCGCATCCCGGTCTACAACCCGCAGTGGACGGACCACCAGGACAGCGATCCCGGCATCACCCTGCTGCAGCTCTTCGCCTACCTGGGCGAGGGCCTGCAGTTCCGCTTCAACCAGATCCCCGAGGCCACGCAGCTGGCCTTCCTCAAGCTGCTCGATCTGCCCTTGCGCGGCGCCCGTCCGGCCACGGCCCTGCTGCGTGCCGGCAGCGACGTGCCCCAGGGCGTGGTCGTGTACGCGGGCGATCAGCTCAGGTCGGGCAAGACCGTCTTCACCGTCACGCAGGACGCCACCGTGTGGCCCCTGGACAGCGTGGCCGTGGCCCGCCGCCGCCTGGTGGCCGGTGACCAGCCCGAGCAGGTGCTGGCCTTCATGGCCGGCCTCGATCCCGAGCTCAAGACCACGGTGCAGGGCAGCATCGACGCGCTCAAGCAGGCCCAGGGCACGCTGGAGGCCGTGGCCCCCTACGAGATCCTCACGCTGGGATCGGACGGCCAGTCGCCCCCGCTGGATTTCAGCGACACGGTCGATGGCTGCGTGTGGGTCGCCGTGCTCAAGAACCCCAAGGCGATCACGGATCCGGCCACCGACCTGCAGCGCGAGAAGGGCAAGCCCCTGCCGCTGAGCCTGGGCTTCTCGCCTGCCGCCTGGTTCCCCGACATCGACCAGGCCGGCCAGTGCGGCGAGGGCGCCGGCCCGTCGCTGTGGTGGCAGGCCTCGCTGGCCGCACCGGCGCGCGATGGCGGCCCTGACTACCAGCCGCTGCGCGTGTCGGGCGATACATCGCAGGGCTTCACGCGCCAGGGCGTGGTGCGCCTGGAGCTGCCCTCCGACCTGGCCCCGCTGGGCGTGCCCGTGGCGCCGCCGGGCCTGGCTGGCACCGGCGACTACCCCCCCGAGCTGGACGACGAGCAGGCCGACCGCCTGTGGTTCTGGCTGCGCGCGTGGCGGGCCGATGGCAGCCGCATCGGCCCGGTGCAGCTGCTCACGCTCAACCCGCTGGCGGTGGTGCAGAGCATCACCGCCTCGCCGGAGTTGCTGGGATCGGGCAGCGGCCAGCCCGACCAGGTCTTCCAGCTGGCGTACGCGCCCGTGCTGGCCGATGCCGCCGACCCGGTGCGCCTGCAGGTGGAGGAGAGCGGGGTGTGGACCGACTGGGCCCAGGCCGACACGCTCGATGCCAGCACGCCGGATGATCGGCACTTCACGCTCGATGCCGAAGCCGGCACCGTGCGTTTCGGCGAGCGCTTCCCACAGCTGGGTGAGCGTGTGCGTGTCAACCGCTACCGCTGGGGCGGCGGCGCCTCGGGCAATGTGCCCGCCGGGGCCATCGACAAGTGGGGCGATGTGCTGCAGGGCCCCGTGCCTGCGCCGCCGCTCAAGCGGCCCGGCCAGGTGGCCCTCACGGTGCTCAACCCGCTGCCTGCGCAAGGTGGCATCGACAGCGAAAGCCTGGACGCGGCGCTGCAGCGCATCCCGTCGGAGTTGCGGCGCAACCGCCGTGCCGTCACACGCAGCGATTTTGCCGAGCTGGCCCTGCAGACGCCCACCGTCAGCCTGGGCCGCGCCGAATGCCTGCCCCTGTTCCACCCGCCCAGCAAGAGCGCCAAGCCTGGCAACGTGAGCGTGGTGGTCTGGCCCGAACGTGACCCGGTGCACCCCGAGGCGCCATTGCCTGATGCGCTGGAGATCGGTCAGGTCTGTGCCTGGCTGGACCAGTGGCGCCTCGTCACCACCGAGCTGCACGTGATCCCGCCCACCTACCAGCGCATCGCCGTGGCCGTGGCCGTGCAGGTTCAGGAGGGCTATGGCCTGGACGCCGTGCGCGACTGGATCGGCACCCTGCTGCGCCAGTACCTGGCCCCGCTGCCCCCGCACGGCCCCGAGGGCCGCGGCTGGCCGCTGGGCCGCCGCGTGCTGGCCCGCGAGCTGGAAGGGGTCGTCATGCAGGTCGAGGGCGTGTCCTATGTGCAATCGCTGCGCCTGGACCGCGAGGTGCCGCCGCCTGCAGGCAGCCCTGAAGGCAGCGCACCGTCGTGGTCGTCCATCGACGTGCTGACCTTGCCCGAGTGGGTGCTGCCCCACCTGGCCGCCGTCACCGTGGTGGACGAGGCCACGGCCCTGCCCGCACCGGGCCAGAACATCAGCCCGCCCCCGGGCACGCCACCCGTGCCTGTGCCGGTGCTGCGCGACGAATGCTGAAGGGCTGAAGAACCACCATGAGGCTCACCCCTGATTCCGGCACCCTCCTGATGCGCGGCCGCGCGCACTGGCTGCGGGGAGCGTTCATGGACACCACGCTGGCCGACGACATCGTCACGCTGGCGCCGGCCGTGCCGCCCGTGTCCAACGCTCCTGCGCCGCCCGCGGCACCCTGGGCCGGCCTGGCTTTCGACGCGCATTGCCGTCTGTTCCATGCCCTGCCCACGCCAAGTGCGATCGAGTATGTGCTGTGGGGCGCGACCACGCAGCTGGGCGTGCACGACGTGGCGCCACACCCCTTCACCGTCACCGGCCCAGAGACGGAAGACAACGGCCAGCCCTTGCCCGGGGCCGACCTGCCGCTGCGCCCCGAGGCCCTGGCCGCGGGCGAGCAGGACCTGCTCTACGTGGCCGATCCGGACCGCCCCGCCATCTGGGTGGTCGACACCTGGAAGCAGGAGGTCACGCGCCGCATCGACATGGGCCAGGCGCCGCTGGACCTGGCCTCGTGCGGCGGCGATGTCTTCGTGCTGCTGGCCGACGGCAGCACCTGGCAACTCGCACCCTGCGAGGAGCCGCGCCGCCTGCCCTGGCCGCAGATCGCAGGCGCCGCGCGCCTGACGGTGGCGCGTGGCGTGGACGGACGCCGCCTGGCCTGGGTGCTGGCCGCGCCGGGCACGCCGAACGCCCGCCTGTATGCACTGCACCTCGACGATCCCAAGCCCTACGCCGTGCCCGATGCCCGCGACCTGCTGGCCGGTGAGGACGATGCCGAGTTCGGCACTCTGCTGGTGCTGGCCATGCGCCCGGGCGACGAGTTTGTGCGCCTGCGCTGGCGGGGCAAGCAGCCGGCGCTGCTGCCGGGCCTGAGCGCGCCCTTCTACGATGGGGCCGCCATTGCTTTGGCGCCCGATGGCCGCGTGGCCTACTGGACATCACAAGGCCTGCGCCACGCCGCGCCGGCCCGCGCGCACTACAAGCCCCGCGGCGTGCTGATGGGCCACGCGCTGGACAGCGGCCAGGACCAGACCACCTGGGGCCGCGTGCTGATCGAGGCCTGCCTGCCCGCCGGCACGCAGCTGCGCCTGTGGACCTTCACCCGCGACGACATCGACCATGACGACCCCTGGCCGCGCATGCCCCCGGCCGGCCAGGCGCTCAGCGACATCGCCCTGCCGGGGGACACCCCGCTGCCATCCAGCTACACCTGGCTGCAACAGGCTGGCGAGCCTGCACGGCTTCACCGCGATGATTCGCAGCGCCCGCTGAGCCGCCCCGTGGCCGAGGGCTTTGCCCTGTACGAGGCGCCGGTGCTGGCGCCGCCCGGCCGCTTCCTGTGGCTGGTGTTCGAGCTGACCGGCACCCGGGGCAAGAGCCCGCGCCTGCGCAGCGCCCGGGTGGATTACCCCGGCCACAGCCTGCTGCGCCAGCTGCCGCGAACCCTGTGGCGCGAGCCCGCAGCCCGTGATTTCCTGTACCGCTTCCTGATGCCGATGGCCGCCATGCTGGACGAGTGGGATGGCGTGTCCAGCCAGCGCCACCGCCTGCTGGATGGCCGCATCGCACCGGGCGAAGCCTTGCCCTGGCTGGCTTCCTTCATGGGCCTGGCGATGGACCCGTGCTGGCCCGAGGCCGTGCAGCGCGCGATGGTGCGCGAGGCCGCGCCGCTGTTCCGCACGCGTGGCACCGTGCCCAGCCTGCGCCGCATGATCGAGATCCTGAGCGAGGGTGCCGAGGTCATCATCCTGGAACACTTCCGCCTGCGCGGCGGCGGGGTGGCGGGCAACCCGCAGGTCAACCAGTCGCAGGCCGTGCTGGGCGTGGGGTTCCGGGTGGGCGGACTGCTCGGAGAGCCCGAGTCCAGGCCCATGGCGGATGCCGGCCCGGTGGATTTCGACGGCCACGCACACCGCTTCACCGTGACCGTGGTGGCCGCGCTGAGCGATGCGCAACTGGCCTGTGTGCGCCGCCTGATCGAGGTGCATAAACCCGCGCACACGGCCTTCGAGGTGTGCACGGCCCGCAGCGGCATACGCGTCGGCCTGGGCTCGCAGGTGGGCATGGGCACGGTGGTGGGCGCCTCGGGCGGCTTCCAGCCCGCAGTGGTCGGCCCGGCCGCGCTCGGTCACGGCTTCGTGCTGGGAGGCCGGCCATGAGCGGTGATGACCTGCGCATCGCCCGGCTGCGCGGCCATCTGCGCAGTGCGCAGCCCTTGTCCGAACAGGATCTGCGCCGCTGGCGTGAGACCGTGCAGGACGCGGGCATGCCGGACCTGGCCCTGGACGTGAGCGATCCCGAGGAATGGCTGCTGATCCGCCACCTGGAGGTGGCCATGCACTGGCGCCCCGATGGCCCCCGTGCCGAGGCCGGCCAGGACTGGGCCCAGGCCCTGCAGGGCGCTGTGCGGGCCTTGATGGCCGACCCCGCGCATGCCGATGTGGTGCGCTACCGGGGGCGCCGCCAGGCCTTGTCCGACCTGATCTACCGCAGTGCCCTGGGCGAGACCCGGCGCCAGTGGGCCTGGCACCGCATGGGCTGGCTCGATGGCCTGTCGATGGGCGCCTCACGCGCCTTGTCGCAAGGCCTGGGGCACCTGCGCGGCCAACCGGGCTGGGTGTGGCCGCTGCTGCGCCAGTGGGTGGCGGCCGAGCCGTCCACGGGGGCACTCACCGCGCTGCTGCATGTGGTGCCCGCGGCCGAATGGCAGGGCTGGCTGGGCACCTGCATGGCCAGCCGGGGCTATGCGGTGCTGCAGTGGCGTGGGGGCCCGGCGCACCAGCGCGCTGGCTGGCAGATGCCCATGCCAGCCGCAGGCGGGCAGGCCCTCTCCAGCCAAGATGACCTGGCCTGGCCTGCGCTCAACACCGATGCGCAGGTGCTCTCAGGATGGCTGGCGGCACGGCCCTGGCTGGCGTCCTCGCACGGTGAGGTGCTGGCCGTGTTGATGGCGGCCGTGGCCTGGCCGGACCAGGGCAGCGGCATCGGGTTGCTGCGCCAGCGCCTGGACGCGGCCTGGCGCGTGGTGGCGGGCAAGGGCGCGGCGCCACCGGCCCTGGGGCGTGAAACACCAATGGCGTCCGGCTGGGCGGCGAGTCCGCCTACGCGCGCGGCCAACACGGAAGGTGCTTCGCCGCGCCACGTACCGCCAGACCAGGCGCAGGCGCGACAGGCCGCGCAACAGGCGGTGCCTGACACGCCCGATGAGCTGCCGGCCGCCCCGGCCTTGCCGGAGGGCGACCAATGGCTGCCCACCTCATGGGCCGGTGCGCTCTTCTGGCTGCGTGCGCTCGAGGCGCCGGGCGTGCTCGAAGAGCTGATGGGCCCCACCCACGGCGAGGGTGCCGACTCGCGAGGGCACGCCCTGGCCGCGCTGGCCACCGCGCTGGGCGTGCCCGCCCAGGATGCCGCGATACGCGCCTTCGTGGGCGGTGTGTTCCCTCAAGGGGTGCCGCAACCCGGCTTGATGCAGGCTGCCCGTTCGCAGGCGGCGCGTTGGGCCTCCTGGCTGGACGAGGTCGCCCCGGAGCTGGCCGAACCGCGCCTGCGCACCGTGTGCCAGAGGCCGGGCCGCCTGCGTTTCGAGCCCGGCTGGATCGAGCTGCACCTGTCGCTGGACCAGGTCGACACCCGCATCCGGCGCCTGGGGCTGGACCTGGACCCGGGTTACCTGCCCTGGCTGGGCTGCGTGCTGAGGATCCGCTATGAATGAACCGGCACGCCATGATCTGAACCCGTCCACGGACGCCACCGCCGCGCTGCGCCTGCACACCCGCCATGCGCTGGCCGATGTGGCGCGACGCCTGGCCCGCAGCCTCGCCGCGCGCTTGATGCCTTCGCCTGCCGCCGTGGGGGCCGGCCAGGGCGCTGACGATCTGGCGCAGGCCTTGCGCTTCGTGGATGACTACGAGGCCAGCCTGCCCCGCTTGCCCGTGGAGGCCGCCTGGCCTGAACACCATCCATTGAACCGCCTGTCGCAACTGCCCTCTGCAGGGCAGCCGCCTTCCTCCCGTGTGCTGGTGGACCTGGTGCTGCTGGCCTGCCTGCCCGAGGCCCACGAAGGGCTGGCCACGCTGTGTCGCCTGGTGCACCCGGCCCAGCAACCCTGGCCCACGGCGGCCCTGGCCCTGCACTGGCTGGAGCATGAGGCCGGCGCCGACGTGGATGCCTGCACCACGCGCGATGCCATCGAAGACCTGCTGTGCCACGGCCCGCTGGCCCGCCTGGGCCTGCTCAGGCTGGAGGGCGACGGCCCCTGGCATGGCCGCACGCTGCGCGCGGCGCCCTTCGTGTGGGCGGCCCTGACCGGCCGTGCCCCGGCGGGCGACGACGCCCGTTTGGCCGTGGGCTATTCGCAGGTGCCCGGGCTGGAAGCCTGGCTGGCGCAGGCCGATGTGCGCCAGGCCGTGCTGGCCCTGCAGCGTGGCCTGCCCTGCCAGGTGCTGCTGGTGGGCGGCGACGCCGCCATGCGCCACACCCGCGCCCGCGCACTGCTGGGCGCCGCGCACACCAGCGCCGTGCTGGCACCGCTCGACGAGGCCGACACGGCCCAGCGAGAGAATCGCATCGCCCAGGCCCTGGCCGCGGCCTGGCTCTACCAGTCCTGCCTGTGGCTGGAGGATCGGCACAGCGAAACAGCCGACACACCCACGACCACGGGCGATGACCAGCCCACCCTGGCCCAGGCCCTGCCCATCATCACCTCGGCCGCGTCCGAGCGCCGCTGCCCGGTGCTTGATCTGCCGCAGATCCGCCTGTCCGTGCAGCCCCTGGCCGCGGTGGCCCGCCGCGCACTGTGGCAGGCACTGCTGCCGCAGCTGGGAGACCAGGTGCCGCAGTTGGCCGCGCGCTACCCCATCGAGCCTGACGATGCGCGTGACGTGGTCCGCGACCTGTCGCTGCGCCAGCGCCTGCAGGGCCACCCACTGGCACTCGACGATGTGGGCGCCTGCGTGCGCGCCCGCACCGCCTGGCATGCGCGCCCCGGCATCAGCCGCGTGCTGCCGCAGGCCGACTGGTCTGCGCTGCTGCTGCCGCCTGCGGCCATCGAGCCGCTGCAGGCGGCGGTGCGCCGCGTGACGCAGCAGATCACCGTGCTGGACGACTGGGGCTTCGCCCAGGGCCGCACCGGGCGCCGCGGCGTGCGCATGCTGTTCTACGGCCCGCCCGGCACGGGCAAGACCCTGGCCGCCGAAGTGATGGCCCGCGCCCTGGGCGTGGACCTGCTGGTGGTCGACCTCTCGGCCCTGGTCTCCAAGTACATCGGCGAAACCGAGAAGAACCTGGCCGCCGTGTTCGACGTGGCCGAGCGCTCACGGGCTTTGCTGCTGTTCGACGAGGCCGACGCGCTGTTCGGCAAGCGCACCGATGCCCAGGATGCCCACGACCGCTACGCCAACATGGAGACGGCCTACCTGCTGCAGCGGCTGGAGCGCTACGAAGGGGTGGCCGTGCTCACCACCAACCTGCGCGGCCAGCTCGACAAGGCCTTCACGCGCCGCTTCGAGACCATCGTCGAGTTCGCCGAGCCCGACGCCGTCGTGCGCGAGGCCTTGTGGCGGCTGCACCTGCCAGCCGCCGCCCCCCTGGCGCCCGATGTGAACCTGCGCGAGCTGGCCGAGTGGTACGCCATCGCGGGGGCCCAGATCAAGAACGCCGCGCTGGCGGCCGCTTTCCTGGCCGCCTCAGCGCAGGAGCGCATTGCACAGCGCCATTTCCTCTGGGCCATCGAACGCGAGTTCGACAAGGCCGGCCGTGCCCACCCGGGCTTTCCATCGCAGCACGCACCCGACCCCGACAGGAGCACCGCATGAGCACCCTGACCCAATACTGGATCGACGAAGCCATCCGCCTGGACCTGGCCCTGGGCGCTGTCCGCACTGACAGCGGCAGCGCGCGCCTGGCGCAGGCCAGCGCGCAGGCGCAACACCGCATCGCCTCGGACGCCGTGAGGCTGGCCTCCGACACCGTGGCCCTGGCGCGCAAGGCCCTGGCCGGCATCCCCACACCCGCCGATGGCGATCCGCTGCTGCTGGCCATGAGCCAGGCCCTGATCGCCTGGCACGAGGCCCTGCACACCCAGGCCAGCACCGACCTGGCCCTGCAGACGGCCAAGGCCGAGGTGGAGCGCCTGCAGGCCCTGCAAGCCGCGCTTGAACTGGCGCTGGCCGAGGCGCGCAGCGCGCAGCAGCTTGAAAGCAAGGCCGCCCTGCAGCGCGCCACGGCCATCGCGGCGCTCGAGGCCGGTGGCCGCTGGGCCACACTGGCGGCCGATGCGGCCCAGGCCCTGAGCGCGTCCGAAGCCGGTGCGCGTGCCCGCGTGGAGGGAGAGTTCCCCACCCACGCCACCGCCAGCAAGAACTTCCTGGCACGGGTGCGCGCCCGCCGCGCGCTGGTGCTGGACAGCGCCAGCCAGGCACAGGACGTGGCCAACGCCAGTGCCACGGCCAGCACGGCCGCCTTGACGCAGGCCCAGCGCCAGTTCGACCAGGCCTGGCAGGCCGTGCGCGCGCTGGTCGACACCGCCCCGCGCCTGGCCGATGACCGCGACACCTTGGTCCGCCTGGCCGCGCTGCCGGCAGCACACCCCGCCGCTCCGGCCAGTTACCCGATCCTCACCCCCGCCCAGCACGACGAGCTCTTTGATGCCTCGCTCAAATCCGCGCGCGAAGCGGCCCTGGTCAAGCTGACCGCCGCCGACGAGGCCGAGAAGGACTGGCGCCTGGCGCAGGCCACCTACGACAAGGCCTTGAACGTCGCCCTCAAGGCGAACCCGGGCAAGACCGTGGACGATCTCAACGGTGCCGAGGTCAAGACCGAGTTCGATGCGCTGGTCGCCAAGACCGAGGCGCGCGCCACCAAGCGCGCCGAACTCACCGCCGATCCCGCGGCCTACGCCATCTTGCAGGCCTGGTTCGCCGCCGTGCCCGAGCTGCTGTGGGACACCCTCGACCAGCTCGACAACGCCATCGCGCGCCTCCTGGTGTTCAAGGGGGCGCCCACGCCGGCCCAGCGCCTGCAGGACCTGGCCGCGCGCGAGACCGACCTGGTCAACGCGCTGAGCGCCGCGCGCCTGGCGGCCCGCACCCAGCGCATCGCCGAGCAGGCGGCGTTGCGGGCGCTGGGCCATTGGCAGGCCGAGCAGGCCACGGCCGCGCGCCGCGCCAAGGCGGCCTCGCGTGACACCGCACCCCTGTAGTCCCTGCCGTTGCTGGAGCCCCAGACCATGAACCTCAAAGACCTGTCGCCCTCCGGCTGCCTGGACACGGCCGACAGCCAGCGCTGCGACGCCACGCTGCCAGACAACCCGCAGTGCACGCTCAACGTCCACTTCGGCATGATGCTGGGCGTGGACGAGCTGCGCACCGAGCAGGGCTTCCACATCGGCCGTTCACGCCGTCATCAGCGCCTGCTGCATGGCACCGGCGTGGTGGCTGGCTATCCGCTCGCGTTCGATGACGAGACCTTCGACCTGCAGGTGGGCCCCGGCCTGGCCATCGACGCGCTGGGCCGTGACCTGGCGCTCGAGGCCGGCCAGTGCGTCAACCTCGTGCAGTGGTGGCTCAGGCACCAGCAAGATGAAGCCTTCGACGACCTGGCCAGCCTGGAGGACGCCACCATCGACCTGGATGTGCGTGTCTGCTACAGCACCTGCCTGAGCAGCCCCGTGCCCGCCATCGCCGAGCCCTGTGCGGGCAACGCATCGGACATCGCCTACTCACGCGTCTGCGAAACCGTGAGCTTGCTGCTGCGCCGCCGCGTGCCGCCGGTCGATGCGCCCACCCCGGCTCCGGCCGATCCCAATGTGCCCGACGCCATCCCCCCTGCCGAGGTGCCCTCGATCACCGAGGCCGCGAAGACCCATGCAGGCCTGGCCCTGCTGCTCTCGCAGATCGACACCACGCCGCCCGACCCCATCGACACGGCCGACCTGTGCCTGACCCTGGCCACCTTGCGCGGCGTGCACCTCAAGAAGGACGCCGACGGCTGGACCGCCACGCTCGATGCGATCGACCTGGGCACCCGACCGCTGCTGCTGTCCACCGGCGTGCTGCAGCAGCTCCTGCTGCCTTTGCTGGCGTAGTGCCTGCGCGTTGCCACAGCCCCACCCGACATCCACCCACCACCATCCACCGAGGTTAGCCATGGGCAATCAGAACGACATCACGGCCGGCTCCGTCGAGCTGGACACGCAAGACGGCGTGGCCTTCATCGAGCAGGCCAGCCCGCTGACCCGGCTGCACTACTTCGACGGCAAGTTCCTCAAGGCCGATGCGCTGGCGCAGGAGCAGGCCTACCACCGCACCCAGGTGCGCCTGAGCAACCTGGCGGGCGGCTGGGGCGTGGTGCATGGCCTGGGCATCGGCCTGACGGGTGATCAGCTCACCGTGGGGGGCGGCCTGGCCATCACGCCGGCCGGCCACTTCGTGCTCGCGGTGGGTGACGTGCAGGCCAGGATCGCCGACCTGCTCAAGGTGGCCACGGCCAGCGTCACGCCGGGCGGCAACGCCGAGTTCGGCGAATGCGCCGGCAAGCCCGCAGGCGGTGTGCAGGAAACGGCTGCGCTGGGCCTGTACGAGATCACGGTCGGTCCCATCGAAGGCCTGTGCGGCAACGAGCCGGTGTACGGCGCCCTGTGCGAATCGGCCTGCGTGTCGGATTCACGCCATCCCTGGTGGCGCGAAGGCCTGGTGCTGCGCCTGCGCCCCATCACGCTCAAGCTGCCTGTGAGCACCAGCGTGCCCTTCAGCACCGTGCACCTGCGCAACCGCATGGCCTCGGCCTACTTCGCGGTCGAGCCGGGCTCGACACCGCCTGCCCTGAGCGCCTCGGGCCTGGCCAGCGGCGTGTGGTGCCAGCCCGCCAGCCTCTATGGGCGCGACGAGGTCGTGCTCGGCCTGCTGGCCCGCGACGGGGGCGTCAACCGGGTGATCGACGCCTGGTCGGGCCGGCGCGAGCGCATGGAGGCACAGGCGCGCGGCCACTGGCAGGGCCGCATGGCCATGCGGCCGTGGAACGTCTACCTCGCGCAGATCCTGCAGTTCCAGTGCCAGCTCTCGGGCGTGTTCAGCGACAGCGACGTGGTCGTGACCGTGCCGGACGACTGCGACCAGATCCGCGCCGTGCTCGACGAGACGCGCAAGGAAATCGAGGCCCTGCAGAAGACCTACGCCGACAGCACCAAGAAGCTCGTCGAGGCCCTGGCCGGCGGCAAGCCCAGCAAGGAAGAAGCCCAGCAACTGGCCGACCAGGTGCAGGGCAGCTACGCCGATCTGTTCGAGCTGTCCGAGAAGCTGTCGGGGGTGGAGGCCGGGCAGGGCGCCTTGCCCGCCAACCGCCTGCTGCTCAACAGCGGCTTCGTGCAGTTGCCGCCGGCCGGCTACCTGCCGGTGCAGCCGGGCAAGACACCGCTGGCCGAGCAGCTCTCGCGCCTGTTCGGCGAGGGCGTGCGCCTGTTCCTGCGCGCCGCCCGCGCCGATGTGCTGCCGCACCTGCTGGAAGAAGCGCAGCACATGGAGCGCATCTCGCTCACCAAGGGCCTGGACCTGCCCAGCGCGCTGGAGGAGGTCGAGATCTTCGTGCCGGATGGTCAGGCCGTGTCGGTGGCCGAGCAGCACCCCGGCACCTGGTGGTCGGTGGACATGAGCACGCAGGCCATCACCTTGCTGTCGGACCTGGTGTCCGCCGGCGAGGAAACCGAGCAAGAAGCCGAGGCGCAAGATGCGGCCACCAGGCTCAAGGCCCAGGCGGCCGAAGCCAAGCTGGCGAAGGCCGGCAAGGCGAGCGCGCCAGCCCAGCCGGCCGGCCTGCGCATCAACACCAGCCAGAAGGCCGGGGATGCCGCCCAGCTGCAGCTGGCCGACGACGGCAAGCTGCCGCTGCAAGGCCTGGCCCGTACCGAAGGCGGACGCGAGGACGACAGCGTCGGCCTGGCGCTGGCCGTGTCGCTGGACCCTGATGCGGCCTACGACCCCTATGGCCAGACCACCTACACCCAGAGCCTGCGCCGATCCCTTGCCCGCTACAAGCAGGTGCAGGACACCGAGGGCGGCGAGAACGATGAGGAGGGCCGAAACCTTGCGCTCTCGCTCTACCTGGCCGCCGACATCGCCACCGATCCCTTCGATCTGGCCGTGGGCGACGAGACCACGCTCAAGGCCGAACTGCGCGAGCTGATCCGCTTCGGCGACTTCGGCATCGTGGCCGATGTGCGCCTGTCCGGCACGCTGTCGGTGCTCTCGCGCCAACCCAAGGGCCAGGGTCGCACCGTGCTGATCGTGGAGGTCGACCTGGTCACCAGCGTCAAGGTCATCCGCCAGAACGGCCAGACCCAGACGCGCAACACCCGGCTGGTGCAGCGCCTGGGCCTGGTGCGCCAGGGCGATGGCGCCACCGGTGTGCTGCTGATCGACGACGAGCAGTTCGACGAGAAGTCGCCCCCGCTCCACATCGACTGGGACGACACGCCGCGCCTGGCCACCGTCACGATGAGCCGCGCCGCACCGCAATCGGCCCTGGGCCACATGCTGCGTGCCATGAGCACCGGCCACGCCGACATCTACGTCGGTGACCAGCAGACGGACGAGGGTGACGTCGCCGGCACGATCACCCTGGCCAGGCTGCAGGGCCTGAACCAGGCGCCGCAGCCCGGCAGCGCCATCGGCGCCCAGGCGCTCAACACCCTCGTGAGCCTGTCGGAGGCCACCAGCGACAGCGCTTTCCTGGCGCGTGCGCGCAAGCGCCTCTTTCCGTCGCTGGAGTCCTCAGGGCAGCAGGACATCACCGCCGTGCTCGACTGGGTGCTGTTCCGCCGCCGCCGTCCTACCTTCTGCGACCCGGTCTGCGTGGCGCCGCCCAAGGCCGATGTCGAGGCCTTCCAGGTCTGGCACATCAAGGTCGCGACGAGGAAGGAGCTGCAGGCCCTGCGCAGCGCGCTGGACCAGGACGACGCCGATGCCCTTGCCCAGTTCAAGCTCCAGCCCGTGGGCGTGCTGCGCTACCTCAACGACAGCACCCAGCCCGAAGAAACCGCGGCCAAGGTGAACGCCATGTGGCAGCAGGCCTCGCCGGGCAGCCAGGTGGTGCTGGGCCGGGCCTGGGAGACCACGCCCACCGCCGGCCAGGGCTGGCAGAACCACTTCCGCCTGCGCGCCATGCTGGAGCAGATCGCCAGCCTGACCACGCCGCCGCCGCAGGGCGATGGCAGCGTCACCACGCTGGCCAAGGCACCGGCCCCGCTGGCCGGCCAGTCGCTCGATGGCGGCTTCATCGTCGTGACCACCGGTGCCAAGGAAGACACCGTGACCAACCGGCACCGCGTGCTGCTGGTGGGCAACGGCCTGTGGTCCGACGTGGAGCCCAGCTTCGAGAAGGGCGATCCGGCCGGGGCCTTCAAGGAGCTGTCCGAGCTGATCAAGTCCGAAGGCGAGGTGGTGATCGATCTCACGCTCGAGGTGAAGAACAACACCCTGACCAAGGCGCAGCAGGACAAGCTGGCCGAGGCCGACAAGGCCTGGATCCTGCAGAACGGCGGCGGCGAGACACCGTACTCGCAGACCGCCTACGGCCTGCAGTCGCAATCGGTGGGCGCAGGCGAAAAGCCCGCACAGCAGACCGATGCCGTGGCCGACACCCTGGGCGCCAGCGTGGCGGCGGCCTACACCGTGCCCATCACGGACCTCGGCGATGGCGCCGACGTGATGACCGTGATCGTCTACGAGCCGATCTACCCGCAGTAAGGCCTGCAGCGCACAGGAGATCCGCCATGGCCACCGCCCCACCCGTTGCCGACACGAAGAAGCCTGCGCCTCAGCCGGCGGAGAAGAAGGACGGCCCGGCCGCGGCGGGTGGGCAGAAGGCGGCGGGCGGTGCGGCCAAACAGGGCGCAGACAAACAGGGCGCGCAGGACAAGGTCACGCCCCAGCAGCGCGTGGACCGCATGGCGGTGCGCGCCAAGCTGAGCGTCAGCGAGCCGGGCGATGCCGTCGAGAAAGAGGCGGACCAGGTGGCCGAGCGGGTCAGCCGCAAGGTGGCCGAGCCGGCACCGGCCCAGAAGGAAGACGCTGCCCCTGCTGCGGGTGGCGCCGCCAAGGCCGGCGCGGCCAAGCCCCCCAGGCCACAGGAGCAGGCCGCGAAGCAGCCCATTGCCCGCACCGCCAGCGGCGCGGTGCCCGCCCTGCGCCAGGCGGCCTCGCCCAACGAGGCCAAGGACAGACAGCAACAGGGCGCGGTGGGGGCGGCGGCCGCGCGCCAGGATCCCAACGACACCCAGTCCCGCATCAAGCAGCAACTCGGCCAGGGCGAGTCGCTGCCCGAGAACCTGGCGCCCCGCCTGGAGCAGCAGTTCGGCCACGACTTCTCCAACGTGCGCATCCACCACGACGGTCAGGCCGATGTGCTCAGCAAGGAGCTGGCCGCCAAGGCCTTCACCGTGGGCAGCGACATCTTCTTCGCCAGCGGCCAGTACCAGCCCGGCACGCCCGCCGGCCTGCAGCTGCTCGCGCACGAGCTGACGCACGTTGTGCAGCAGAAGGACAGCGTGCCCGCCGTGCACCGGCGCGTCGATCCTTCGCTGGCCTCCACCTACGTGGCCAATGCCAGCACGCCGGGTGCAGAAACCGCCCTGGGCACGCTGCAGATTCCCGGGGTCAAGTCGCGCCACCTGCCGCTGTACGCCAGCCTGGCCGCGGCCGGCAACCTCAAGCGCGTCAAGGGCTATGGCCGCGACGGCGCCAACCAGCGCTCGGTGTGGAACAGCACCATCCAGGTGCCCGAGGCGGCCGTGCGCAGCCAGCTCACCGCGCGCAGCATCGCGCCGCCGGGCAACAACACCGACAAGGTCGCGATCACGCTGGGCGGGCGCAACTACAAGCGCACCATCCCCGAGCTCCAGGCCATGCTCAAGATCCCCGAATGGGGCCGGCGCGGCACCCGGCCGGCCAACGGCTTCCAGGTCGACCACATCGTCGAGCTGCAGGTGTCGGGGCAGATGGGCAGTGGCGTGGGCAACTCGATCGAGAACATGGAGCTGCTCGACCAGCCCAGCAACAGCAGCTCCGGCGGGCAGATCCGCAGCGGCATCTACACCCGCGTCGATGCCTACCTGGCCACCTTCACGCCACGGCCCGACCGCGGCGCCTTCCTGCGCACCACCGACGTCGTCTTCGAGCGTGTCGAGGCCAATGGCGGCGCGGGGGCGCCGGCCGGCGCCTCCGCCTGGTGGAGCAAGGCCGACATCGAAGGCGCCGAACCACTGGCCACGGCCCAGCCCGCGCCGCCCACGCGTGAGGGCCGGCCGGACGAGTTCATCCTGTCCTCATCGGCCGGGGGCATCGAGGTGGGGCGCTTTCGCCACGACCCGGCGGTGACCACCATCACGCCCCAGGGCGCGGCCGCACGGCGCCTGGCCGGCATGGTGATCCAGTCGATCACGCTGCAGGACGCCGGCACCGGGGCGGCCGCCACGGTGGGCTCCATCCAGGCGCAGTGGGACCTGCCGCCCGACTGGCAGCCCGCCGATCCCAACGTGACGATGAGCCTGGCCGGTGATGGCGACTACCGTGGCTACCCCGCGCGCATCCCCACGCCCGCGCTGGAGTTCCGTCACCTCAGCCCCGTCGCCTTCGACAGTGTTTCGGCCGACGATGGCCAGCTCAAGGCACAGGGCCAGCTCACGCCCTCGCTGCCCATCTTCGGCGCGCCCATCAGCGTCACGCTGCAGGGGCGCGATGTCACCTTTTCCATGGACTACAGCGCGGGTGATCTGCGCCTGCCCATCCCGGGCCTGAGCATCGACGACTCCACCGTGCGCCTGTTCTACTCGTCCGAGCGCGGGCTGGGCGTCGGCGGCCAGGTGTTCTTCTCGGTGGCCCGCGTGGGCAGCGGCGATCTGAGCGCGAGCTTCTCGACCGGGCAGGGCATCGGCCTGGAGGGCGCCTTCAACTTCGACAGCCGGCTGTTCGACCGGGCCCGCGTGCGCGCCTGGTGGCGCCAGGGCGAGATGGGGGCGGAAGGCACCATCGGCATCGATCAGCCCGACAAGATCAAGGGCATCCGCAGTGCCAGCCTCACGGTGGGCGTCACCGGCAACGACTGGTCTTTCACGGGCAACGCGGCCCTGTCGGTGCCAGGGGTCAGCGACGCCACGGTCAGCGTGCGCAAGACCGACCAGGGCATGGTGTTCGATGGCGATGTGAACCTGTCGTCCAGCGCGCTGGTGCGCTCGGGCCGCATCCATGTCAACGCCACCGAGCAGGCCGAGGGCTACAAGCTGTCGGCCACGGGCACGGCCCAGCCCAACATCCCCGGGGTCGATTCCCAGCTGGAGGTGAGCTACGACGACGGGGCCTTCACGGCCAGCTTCAGCGGGGCCTATGCGCGAGGGATGATGTCCGGCAATGTCACGGTGGGGGTCACCAACCGCAGCGTGGACGAGCAGGGCAACCTGGGCGGCCTGGGTGATCCGGACGCGCCGCTGGTGGTGTATGGCAGCGGCAGCGCCACGATGCGCATCGCGCCCTGGCTGCAGGGCACGGCCGGCATCAGGTTCTCGCCCACCGGCGAGGTGACGGTGTCCGGCGAGATCGGCCTGCCCGGCTCCATCGAGATGTTCCCGCGCCAGGAGATCAACAAGTCGCTCTTCAGCCTGTCCACGCAGATCCCCATCGTGCCCGGCATCGTGGCCGAAGTGGGCGGCAACCTGTCGGCCAAGGCCGGCATCGGCCCGGGCGTGTTGGACCAACTGCGCATCGGCATCGAATACAACCCGGCGCATGAAGAGAACACCCACGTCACCGGCGATGCCCACCTGAACGTGCCGGCCGACGCAGGCCTGCGCCTGGCCGCGCGCGCGGGCATCGGCCTGGGCATCACCGGGGCCAGCGCCACCGGGGGCATCGAACTGGGCGGCAGCCTGGGCATCGATGGGGCCGCCGAGGCCGGCGTGCACGTGGACTGGATGCCGAGCCAGGGCCTGCGCATCGATGCCAACGCGGCCTTCCACGCCGAGCCCAAGTTCAAGTTCGATGTGTCGGGCTATGTGGCCGTGACCGCGCTGGGCTTCAGCGTCTACGACCAGCGCTGGCAACTGGCCGCCTACGAACTGGGCTCGAACATGCGCTTTGGCGTGAACTTCCCGGTGCACTACGTGGAAGGCGAGCCCTTCAATGTGTCGATGGAGGACGTGGAGTTCGAAGTGCCAGACGTGGATCCGGGGGCGCTGATCGGGCAGTTGGGCGAGCAGATCTTCTGAGCAGGGTTGCTGCAAAGGGCGACGGATCAAAGCAACACATGCGCCTAATTATGATAACCATTCGCATTCGCATGTAAAATTGTGCGAAGGTGCTGTCTGCCTTTCCGCGGTCCGCGGGTGGGCCTGCCTTCGCAGGGATAGCGGTCTGTGGCCGCTCGGGAGCGCCGAACCTCCATCAACTCTTCCTTCTGCGGCGCGCCATGAAGTACCTGCATCGCTCACTCGTTCTCAGCCCCATCGTGGGCGCCATCCTGGCCCAGCTGTCGCCGGTTCACGCCCAGGACAGTGCAAGCAGCCAGGCGCTTCCTGGCGTCACGGTCAAGGCCACGCGGGGCGCTGGTGTCGAGCGCTCCGAGTCCTATACGGCCCCAGTCGTCAACATTGGCCGCACGGCGCAGGCACCGCGCGAGATCCCGCAATCGATCTCGGTCGTGACCCGCCAGCAGATCGAGGACACCAACGCCATCACGCTGGAAGACGCGCTCAAGATGGTCCCCGGCGTCACGCTCAACGGCTACAACGACATGACTGTCTATGTGCGGGGCTTCGAGATCGACGCCATCCAGTACGACGGCGTGCCGGCCACCGTGTACGGCACCGCGATGCCCAGCCCCGATCTGGCCCTGGTCGAGCGGGTGGAGGTGCTGCGCGGCGCTGCAGGCTTGCTGCAGGGCGCGGGCAGCCCGGGTGGTGCCATCAACCTGGTGCGCAAGCGTCCGCGTGAAGCCTTTGGCGCCACGGTGTCTGCCTCGGTCGGCTCATGGGACACCTGGCGCCTGGAAGGCGACATCACCGGCAAGCTCTCCGATGATGGCCGTGTGCGCGGGCGCGTGGTCGCGGTGACGGAAGAGCGTGGCTCCTACATCGACTACGTGGGCAGCAACAAGCAGCTGGCCTATGGCGTGCTGGAGTGGGACCTGACCCGCAGCACCACGCTGAGCCTGGGCGCCAGCTGGCAGCGCATCGATGAGCTGCCGTCTTCCGACGGCCTGCCGCGCTACACCACGGGGGAGCACCTCTACCTGCCGCGCAGCACTTTCCTGGGTGCGAACTGGAACTGGCGCACCTTCGAAACCCAGCAGACCTTCATCGACCTGGAGCAGCGCCTCGGCGAGAGCTGGAAGGCCAAGGTGTCCTTCAGCACGCTGGATTCGGCGCGTGCTTCCAAGGTGGCGTATTCGAACGGGGCACTGAACCCGGCCACGCAGACGGGCGTGCTGTCCCGCTGGGGCGACAACCGCAACGACAGCCAGCAGTGGGGGCTGGAGGCTTCCATAGGTGGGCCGTTCAGCCTGCTGGGCCGCCAGCACGAGCTGCAGGCTGGTCTTTCGTTCCGGGAGGAAGAGCGCAATCAGCGCAATGTCACCGGCATCATTGGCGCACTCAACCCGTCCAGCTGGGATCCGGCTGCTGTCACACAGCCAGTGTCGCCCGCGTACTCGCTGCTGAACCACTACGACTACAAGCAGCGTGGCTACTGGGGCGTGGGTCGTTTCTCGCTGGCCGACCCGGTCAAGCTGATCCTCGGTGGCCGTGTCAGCACCTGGAAGGACGATGGGCAAACCCTGGGCCAGATGGCCAGCACGAACCGGGCGTCCTTCAAGGTGACCGACCGCTTCACCCCTTTCGCTGGCCTGGTGTGGGATCTGAACAAGCAGTGGTCCGCCTATGCCAGCTACGCCGACGTGTTCAAGGTGCAGTCCAACCGCAACCGCAATGGCGACCTGCTTCCACCGCTGATGGGCACGAACCTCGAACTGGGCATCAAGGGCGACCTGGCCGATGGCGCGTTGACCACCTCCTTCGCGCTGTTCCGCATCGAGCAGGAGAACCGCGCCCAGCAGGACGCCGACTTTCCCTGCGCCGTGTTCTCGCCCAACTGCTACGTGGCCGAAGGCAAGGTGCGCAGCCAGGGCTTCGAGGCGCAAGTGGCCGGGCAGGTGACCACGGGTTGGCAAGTGTCGGCGGGCTACACCTACAACGTGCTGGAGTACCTGAAGGACGAGCGCAGCAACGCTGGCGCCATCACCGGGGCACAAGGGCAGACTTTCAGCACCTACACGCCGCGCAACATCGTGCGGCTGAACACCAGCTACCGCCTGCCAGGCGCGCTCAGCGCCTGGACCTTGGGCGGGGGCCTGTCGACGCAAAGCAGCTGGACCGTGGTGCAGGGCGCGTTGCGTTGGGAGCAAGAGGCCTACACACTGCTCAACCTCAACGCCAGCTACCGCATCGACCCGCGCTTCACACTGGCCCTGTCGGTCAACAACCTGTCCGACAAGACCTACTGGCGCTCGATGAGCGGCACCACCTACGGCAACGTCTATGGTGATCCGCGCAACGCGACGCTGGTGCTGCGCGGCCAGTTCTGAGGCGCGATGTCGACCAAGGGCCGGGCGCTACCGGCCCTTCTTGCGCCGGGCCCGCGTGTCCTGGTGACCGCTGGACAAAGCCGTGTCGTGCTCGGCCAGCAAGCCCACGAACCGCTCTCCCGCCGCCGACACCGTGCGCCGCTTCAGCCACGCCACCCCGAAGCGCGCGCGCGTGCCCAGCGCAATGCCCGGCACCACCACCAGCTGCCCGGCGCGCACCTCTGCCTCGACCATGAAGCGGGGCATCATCGACACGGCGTCGGATTCGAGCAGCATGCTCTTGAGCACGCTGGAGCTGTCGCACTCCAGCGTGAGCAGCCCTGTGCGCGCCATCGCGGCGCGCTGGGCCTCCGGCACCTCGGCCGCCAGGGCCCGCGCGGCATGCGGCGGCAGGCGCGGGCCGGCCAGCGGGTAATCGAACAGATCGTCCAGCCGGGGTGAGGCCAACGCGGCCAGCGGGTGCCCGGCGCGGCACACCACCACCGCCTGGTGCGCCGACAGCGCGCGCGAGGCGAAGTCATCGAGCTGCTCCACCTCGCTGAGCTCCAGCACGATCAGGTCGACGTCGCGTGCGCGCGCCCGCTCGGGCAGCTCCTGCCAGGGAGCCACCAGCAGGCGCACGCGCAACTGGGGGTGCAGCCGGTTCAGGCGCCCCACCACGGGGCCGATCAAGGCTGAGCCGCCGAAGGGGCCCACGCCGATGCGCAGCTCGCCCAGCTCCAGCCCGCGTGCCAGGCGGATCTCGTGTTCCAGATCCTGGGTCGAGGCCTCGAAGGCCTGTGCATGGCGCAGCAGCAGGCGCCCCAGTTCGGTGGGCTCGATCGCGCCGCGCTGGCGCTCGAACAGCGGCCCGCCCACCTGGGCTTCCAGCGCCTGGATGCTGCGCGACAGTGCCGGCTGCGTGATGTGCAGTGCCTCGGCGGCGCGGCTGAAATTGGCGTGTTCCGCCAGCGCACTCAGGTGCCTCAGGTGACGCAGTTCGATGTTCATGCGGGCTCAATGATCAATGCAACGGAATCATGGTCGATATGCTTTCAATGCATTTGACACATGGTATGCCATTCTCCATGATGCCGCCGCAGGAGACAATCACATGACACACCTGCTGAGATCGACGATCCCGACCCTGACCGCCATCCTCGCCTTGACGGCCTGCTCACGCGCCACGCCGCCTGTGGACGAGGCGTCCAAGGCCTCGGCCAGCGTGCAGCAAGCCAACGCCGCCGTCGCGAAGGCGGCCGATCTGTCCGATCCCCCCAGCTTTGCCGATGCGCAGCGCGGGTTCATCGCGGCGCCCACCGGGCAGGTCAAGGATGCCGATGGCAAGGTGGTCTGGGATTTCTCCGCCTTCGCCTTCATCAAGGGCCCGGCCCCGGCCACCGTCAACCCCAGCCTGTGGCGCCAGGCCCTGCTCAACAACCACGTGGGCCTGTTCAAGGTGCGCGATGGCATCTGGCAACTGCGCGGGTTCGATCTGGCCAACATCACGCTGATCCAGGGCAAGACCGGCTGGATCGTCGTGGACACGGCCACTGCGCGCGAAACCTCTGCCGCCGCACTGGCCTTCGCGCGCCAGCACCTGGGCAACCAGCCGGTGTCAGCCGTGGTCTTCACGCACAGCCACGTCGACCACTTCGGCGGCGCACTGGGCGTGATCTCGGCCGAAGAGGCCAAGCAGCGCCAGGTGCCCGTGGTGGCCCCGGCCGGTTTCATGGAAGAGGCCACCAGCGAGAACGTGCTGATGGGCACGGCCATGGGGCGCCGCTCCATCTACATGTATGGCAACCGCCTGCCGCGCAATGCAGAAGGCCTGGTCGACAATGGCCTGGGCAAGGCCGTGGCCTATGGCCGCGTGGGCCTGTTGCCGCCCACCGTGGTGGTCGACAAGCCCGAGCAGGAAATGATGCTCGACGGCGTGCGCTTCGTGTTCCACAACGTGCCGGGCAGCGAGGCGCCCTCGGAGTTCACCTTCTCGCTGCCCGATCTCAAGGCCTTCTGTGGCGCCGAGCTGATGGGCCAGACCCTGCACAACCTGTACACGCTGCGCGGCGCCAAGGTGCGCGATGCGCTCAAGTGGGCCGGCTACCTCGATGCCGCGCTGGACCAGTCCGCCGGTGCCGAGGTGGTGTTCAACCAGCACCACTGGCCGGTCTGGGGCGCGGACCACATCCGCACTTCCATCGAGCGCCAGCGCGACATCTACCGCTACATCCACGACCAGACGGTGCGCCTGATGAACGCGGGGCTCACGGGGCCCGAGATCGCCGAGACCCTGGAGCTGCCCAAGGCCCTGCAGGATGAACTCACGATCCGCGGCTACTACGGCACCGTGCGCCACAACATCAAGGCCGTGTACCAGCACTACCTGGGCTGGTACGACGCCAACCCGGCCAACCTCGATCCGCTGCCGCCGGTGGATGCTGCCAAGCGCTATGTGGCCCTGGCCGGCGGGGTCGATAAATTGGTGGCCAGCGCACAGCGGGCCTACGACGCGGGCGACTACCGCTGGGCGGCGGAGCTGCTCAAGCACGCGGTCTACGCCGAGCCTTCCAACCAACCTGCCAAGGCGCTGATGGCCCAATCGTTCGAGCAGATGGGCTACATGGCCGAATCATCGGCCTGGCGCAACGCCTACCTCACGGGGGCGCTGGAGCTGCGCCAGGGGCCGCCCGACAAGGGCATTGCACGCGATGCCCTGCTGGACATGCTGCAGCACACGCCCATCGAGCGCTTCCTGGAGGCCATGTCGGCTTCGCTGAACGGCCCCAAGGCGGGCGACACGCGCCTGAGCGTGAACCTGGTCTTCTCGGAGCTGGGTGAGAGCTACGTGCTGCGCATCGACAACGGTGTGCTGCACTTCAAGAAGGCGCCGCCGGCGACCGACGCGAACGCCACCCTCACGCTGACCAAGGCTTTCTTCCTGCGCATGGTCACCGGCGGGGCCGGGGCGAAGGATCTGCTGCTGTCCGACCAGACGAAGATCGACGGCAGCAAGCTGGACCTGGGGCGCTTCTTCGCGCTGATCGAGAAGGCGCCAGGCACCTTCCCGATCGTCACGCGCTGACGGGCGCACGGCCCGCCAGGCAGGGGCATCACACCGTGGCGATGTCCTTGCGGGCCGACACCAGGGCGGCGTCGCGGGCGTCGGGGCCCAGGGCCAGGCCCTCGGCCGTGATCACGCGGAAATCGGTGATCCCCAGGAAGCCCAGCACCTGCTTGAGGTAACCCACGTGCGCCTGGCCCGAGGGCTGGCCCGCGTGCACACCACCGGCCGTGGCCACGATCACCACGCGCTTGCCCTTGGCCAGGCCTTCCACGCCGTTGGCACCGTAGCGGAAGGTCACGCCGGCCACGGCCACCAGGTCGATCCAGGCCTTGAGCTGGGTCGGCACCGTGAAGTTGTACATCGGGGCACCCAGCACGATGGTGTCGGCAGCCAGGAATTCGGCCATCACGGCATCCGCCTTGGCGGCCAGTGCCTGCTGCTCGGGTGTGCGCTGATCGGCCGGCGTGCTGCGGGCGCCGAGCACGGCGGAATCCAGCGGCAGGGCGTCGGGGGCGGCCAGGTCACGGTAGGCCACGCTCACCGAGGGCTCGGCCAGCTTGATGGCTTCGACGACTTCGGCGGTCAGCAGGCGTGAGGTGGAATGGGCGCCGAGGATGCTCGAATCAAGGTGCAGCAGTTTCATGATGGGCTCCAGAAAGTCAGGTTGTTTGTTCGATGGAGTCATCGTATATTTGGCCCATGAAAAGCACTAGTCGCTGAAATTGGGAATGACTGTTCCATCCATGGTTCAAATGAACCCCGCTGGCGAGTTGCCAGACCTCAACGACTACCGCTACTTCGCCGTGGTGGTGGATTGCGGGGGGTTTTCGGCCGCCGCGCGGCAGCTTGGCCTTCCCAAATCACGGCTGTCGCGCCGGGTGGCAGGGCTGGAGGCGCGCCTGGGCGTGCGCCTGCTGCAACGCAGCACCCGCCGCATCACCGTCACGCACGTGGGGCAGCAGGTGCTGGCCCACTGCCAGGCCCTGCTGCGCGAGGCCGAGGCCGCCGAATGCGCGGCAGCCCGGGTCAAGGCCGAGCCCTCGGGCCGTGTGCGCGTGAGCCTGCCGATGAACCTGCTGGACATCAGCCTGATCGGCGTGTTCGAGCAGTTCCTGGTGGACCACCCCAAGGTCACGCTCGATGTGATCCAGACCAGCCGACGTGTCGACCTGATCGAAGAGGGCGTGGACCTGGCCCTGCGCGTGCGCGCCACCGACGACGAAGACCCGCAATGGGCCACGCGCCGCCTCACGCCCACCCGGCCGCTGCTGGTGGCCAGCCCGGCGTTCGCGGAGGCCCATGGAGGCCTGCGCACCTGGGCGCAACTGGAAACAGCACCGGCCCTGGGCGCGGCAGCGCCCGATGGCAAGGTGCATCTGAGGCTGGAAGGGCCGGGCGGCGAGGTGAAGAGCCTGGCGCTGGTGCCGCGCCTCTCGAGCGACCATTTCGCGCTGCGCACGCGGGCGGCGGTGCTGGGCCTGGGCGTGACCATGCTGCCCGAGATGTTCGCCTTGCCGGAGATCGAGGCCGGGCGCCTGGTGGAAGTGCTGCCGGACTGGCGCTTTCAGCTCAACCACCTGCAGGCGGTCTATGTGAGCCAGCGTGGGCTGTCGCCAGCGGTGCGCGCCCTGCTGGACGCGCTGAGCGAAGTCAGGCCGCTGGGCGTGTGATCGAAAGGGATGGATGGGAGGGGTTGCCGGGCGGCACAGTGGCGCGCCACCCGGTCCCTTCGTGCTTTGTCTGTCTCACTCCACCAGGGCGGCCCGTAGGGCCCTCCTGTTGCGGCTGATTTTATGGATGAGCGCGCGTTTGCCATCCCCACAGTTGGGGGGGCAGATGGTCTCAGCGGGGAAGGTCCTGCATGACTCGGGTATCGAACACCCTCAACTGGTCGCTCGAAAGCAGCATGCCTTGAAGGCCTGACGTGTTTGTCCAGCTCCGCACCAGCGTGCCGTCTCGCTGGCGAAGCTGCAGTTCGCTGAGCAGGTGATCGGTGATCAACAGCAGCTCGTCTTCATAGCGCTCGATACCCCTGCAGCGCTTTTGGTAGTCGGTGTCGACGTAGTCGGGTTGGGTGTTCTGCCAGCTCACGTGGTCAAACCATGCCTTGTCGACGACGACATACTCACTGTTGGACTGGTACAGGTTTCCCTGGCAGGTGAAGCTGTCTTCTGGACTTGCTCCGACGATGAGGTCCGACTGCAGATACGCGTACTGCCCTGTTCCCCAGAACCAGCCTCCCGTCCGGGTGTCCTGGAAGATCACGCCTTTCGAATTCTCGTTGAGAGTGCCCCAGTACAGCGAGTTCGGTGACAGGCGCGTGTGCACCATGAAGTGTCTTCCGTCCGGGCTCACGTAGAGGTCATCGTAGCTCCAGAACGCTGCCGTGAACAAGCCAGGCAAGGGCATGCCAGTGTCCAGGTCCACCATGTAGTAGCCGCTGCGGAGCTCATCGGGGCTCAGGCCGACCACCACCATCACGTTGCGGCCGTTGGCCTTGAGGGCCACCGGCGTGCGGCGCGTCTCCATGGGACTGTCCAATGACGGTGGCAAGGCATAACTGCCCTCGACGCCAAACGAATCGGTGTTGAACATCCAGACGCGGCTATTGTCTGCGTCCGTGGCCAGGATGCGGTTGCCGTTGCGGCTCACGCGCATTTCGCTCAATTGCCTTCCTGGAACGGCCAAAGTGCCCAGGCGCTGGCCCGTGTAGAGGTGGTCGATGGCGATGCCAGCGCTGCTCAGCGAATAAACGTAAGGGCGCGCCGGATCGATTTGAACCTGATCTCCCAGCGGGTTGGCGAAGACATTCGACGATGCGGTTTCGGTGACATGAAGCCCGACGCGTATCGCTGCTGGCCTGGTGTTGGTGGGGGCGTCCGATTGCACTGTGACCCAGGTCATGTACTGTCCTGGTGCCAGGCCTTGCGTGTCGGCCGTGAGCTGCAGCGGATCACCTGGCTGACCGGAGGGCGTGGTTTGAAGCCAGCTTGCCGAGGTCGTCGCAGTCCAGCGTCCTTGCACGGCACCCGATTGCGTCACGACAATCTGCTGGTGCAGGCGCGAACCAAAAGGGGCTTTCGTGAACGCGACACCGTCGTGGCTCAGCATGAGCGCTGAGGGCGGCGCGGCAGCCGTGACGACGTAGTTGACACTGATGTTCTTGGGGCTGCCGGTCACCGGCCGGGTGCAGTAGCTGTCATAGCAGACATCCACGGTCACCGTGTCGGCGTAGTTGCCCGGCGTCAGGCTCTTCGCTGGCCTGAACTGCAATGTCAACCGCCCGCCGTTGGTCGACGTCTGATTGAACCAGGCATTGCTCACGCCGCGGTTCGTGTGGCGCACGTAGATGTAAACGGGCTCCGAGGCATTGTTGACAACGCCTTCAATGGTCCGCACGGCTTCGGGATCACCGTGCTCCGCGCTCATGCTGACTTGTTGCGCGGACAACTGCAGTCCCGGCGCCGAAGACGGCTGCGGTGTTTCTGGATTGCCTTTGTTGGGCGAGTCCCCACCGCCGCCGCCGCCACAAGCGGTCAATGCGGCCAGGATCATGCCGCCTAGTGAGGCGCGCACCCATGTCATGGACTTGTTCATCTTGCCTCCCTGTGCCGCACATGCAGGTGCGACTGGCTTTCAGCGGCTCAGAAGCGCCAGGCGTAAGCGAACGATGTCGACACGACACTGGGTGCCTTGCCATCGATGCGACGGCCATCGATGGCCGTGTACGCCAGCAGCGCCGCGCCGCTGGCATTGATCGAGACGCTCGGGTCGGACACCATCAGCTTGTTGGCCACCCGTTTCCAGTCGGACCAGCCGGTGGTGAAGTCGAAGCGGCTGAGCACGATGGATGCGTTGATCGACGAACCGGTCAGGTCATTGAGCACTAGCGCGGCAACGGCTTGTCCGCTGCGATTCATGCTGACCACGATGCGCCCGTCATTGGGGATCGTGCCCAGCGAAGCCAGGTTGGGGATCAGCGTCTGCGGGGTGGACCAGGCTTGGCCCGCCAGTGCCTGGGCCCACATCAGCCGGTAGGTGTTGCCGGTCTGAACGCCGTATTGGGTGCCCGTGGCCTCCTTCCAGACAGCCAGGGTGTTGCCGGCCTGGTCCATCGCCAGGGTGGGAGGCACCGGGAGCCACGAACCGAAGGCATTGGCACGTTGCGTGTCTGCCCGTATCGACGACGGATCGCTCACGGCGAGCAATTGCAGGTTGTGCGTATCGCAGCTGCTGGTGCTGGTTTCCCGACTGAGAACGGCCACCACGCTGCGCTCGGAGGAGGCCGTCGCGGCCGTGATCGATGGCGCGGAATACCAGGATGGGTAGGAGCACAGCCCGGCATAGGTCGCGATGGGCAGAGGCCCCAGGGGGCCCAGTTGGACCGATGCCCGCTGAAACACCAGCTCCACAGCCCCGGGGGTGGAGGACGAGTCTTCCAGCATGTACCGGTAGCCATTGCCATCGGGCCTGAAGGCGAAAGCCGTGCGGTTTGCCTCGGTGGTGGCAGTCAATGCGGTGCTCGGGTTGCCGCCGGTGTCGATCTCCAAGACAGAGGCAGGCCCTCCCGAGGCGGCCACCTTGGTGATGAGCCGGCCATCGGACAGCAACTGCAGATCCCAGTCGATCGGGTGTCCTGTCGTGCTGTACTGGGTGCCGCCGCTCAGGTCAAGGATGGTGGTGCTCCAGCCTGCGCCCGCCGTGTATCGGATGGCTCTGCGGCCGTAACTGAGGGTGGTGTTGTTGCCTGCATCCACCCAGCCCAGGACCGCGTCCCCATTGGCATTCATGCGCAAGGCCATGCCGTACAGGGAGATGTTGCTGGCCTGGGGCAGGGACTGGGTCGTACTCCACGCGCCTGTGGAAGAGGACTCGGCCCATGCCGCCTGGCTCGTGGTGAAGGAGCCAGTATCGACACGCCAGGCCACCAACGCACGGCCGGCGTCGTCCAGGGCACTGGTCACGCCGTTGTAGATGCCCCCGCCAGCGCTTCCTGAGGATTGGGTGACACGGCCAAGCTTGACGGTGCCGGGGACCTCGCCGTAATCGCCAAGGCCATCCGCGGCATTTTTTGGATCGGCGCGGTCATCCTTGCCGGATCCGCCGCCGCCGCCACAAGCGCTCAGCGTCGCCAACATGCAGGCCATGACAGCCGGGCGTCCCCATTTCTTGATCAACTTCACGTCATCTCCCTTGACTGCTCTCGTGACAGCTGGAGCAGTTTTGTGAGCAGCATTGTAAAGATGGGTGAACACGTGTGCTTCCCCCCCGCCTCGGGGGATCGGGGAAGGTCCGAACGCGGTTCAGCGCTGTGCCCAGACCAATCCCGTCCGGGCTGTGAAAGAGCCGTCTGCTTCTATGTGCAATGCCTGGCTTACCTCCTGTGGCGCCCCCTGCTGCAAGGCCCTGATGGCCTCGATCTGCAAGGCGGGTGTGCGCATGCGCGCCACCCAGGAGGCGAACTCCAGCCGCAAGGGCCATTGCTCATGCGCCTGCACATCGAAACCCGCATCTCCCAGCAAGGCCCGCCACTGCGATGCCGACCGGTTGCGCACATGCGATCGATCGCGCAACAACTCCATCGCCTGCAGGTGCGTGTCCACCAAGGCATCCTCGTGGCCCAGGATGTCGATCACCGTTAACCAGCCTCCCGGCTTGATCACGCGGTGCATCTCGCGCAATGAAGCTTCCAGCGCGGTCCAGTGGTGCGCGCTGTAACGCGTCACCACCGCACAGAAGTGCGCGTCATCGAAAGGCAGGGCATCGGCCTGCGCCCGCACGGTGTCGATGTTGTGCAGCCCCCGCGCCCGGGCCGCGTGCTGCACGGTGGCCAGCATGCCGGGCGACGGGTCTGCTGCGGTGACCTGCTTCACATGCGGCGCCAAGGCAAAGGCCAGATGGCCTGCACCGCAGCCGATGTCCAGCACCCGGGCGGAGGCGGCCGGCAGGTGCTCAGCCACCAACCGTTGCGCATGGGCCAGATCCGGGCCCTGTGCGTGGACGGCGCTGCCAAGGTAGGCCTGCGCCTGCGGATCGAACTGCTGCTGGATGGTCTGCTGGTGGGGAAGGGCTGCGTCGTTCAAGAGGAGCTCCGTGATCGGCTTGGTGTGGAGAAACCTCACGATAGGGTGACATCAATCCTGGTACAAGTTGGCTGCTTATCCTATTATGTGAAGCACCTTCTTCCGTCAGCCGCCAGGCCCGTGTCCATGCCCACCGCCCGCCCTTCGTCCGCCCCGGCACCTGTGGCGCCGTCCCCCGAGGGGCACGGCCACAACGCCCTGGGCGAGTTCCTGCGCGCCTGCCGTGATCGCCTGCATCCGCGTGACGTGGGCCTGCCGCCAGGCGCGCGCCGCCGCGCACCCGGCCTGCGCCGCGAAGAGGTGGCCGTGCTGTGCGGCATCAGTCCCACCTGGTACACCTGGATCGAGCAGGGGCGCACGCGTGCCGTGTCGGCCGATACCCTGGGCGCACTGGCCCGCGGCCTGCGCCTGTCGGCGGCCGAGCGCGCCTACCTGTTCGAGCTGGCGGCCCGCGCGCAGCCCGCGTCGGCCCCCGCCACCGATGACGAACACCTGCCGTCGCTGAACGCGCTGGTGGAGGCGGTGCGCACGCCGGCCTATGTGCTCGACCGCCACTGGGACGCTGTGGCCTGGAACCGCCCGGCTGCGCAGCTGTTCGAGGATTGGTTGGGGGGTGGCGCGCGCCGCACGGCGCAGGAGCCGGCCCGGCGCAACCTGCTGCGATATGTGTTCCTCGATGCCGGGGCGCCCGCCCTGATCGGTGACTGGGATGAGCGCGCGCGCCGCCTGGTGGCCGAGTACCGCGCCGACACGGCCTCCTGGCGAGACGACCCGGTGGGCCAGGCCCTGGTCGAAGAGCTGCAATGGGCCAGCCCGGCCTTCAAGGCTGCCTGGCGTTCGCAGGCCGTGCTCTCACGCGAAGGGGGCCTGCGCGGCTTCGAGCACCCCCGCCTGGGCCACCGCGAATACGAGCAGTTCACCCTGCGCGTGGCCCAGCACCCGGCGCTCAAGCTGATCGTGCTCACACCCCGGACGGGCTGACGCACCGGCTTGCTACAGTGGGGCATCAAACCCAAGGAGCACCATGACGGACACCACCGACCGCAAGGCCGTGAGCCTTCCCCCGGGCGACAGCCCGTGGATGCGGGTGTGGCAGCAGGAAGCGGCCGCCCAGGCCGTTTCGGCCCTGCCGGTAGGCCACATGGCCCGCACCGAGCGCCCGGCGCGTGAAGCGCTGCGGCCCGGCGTGCTGGGGCCCTGGTGGGCGGCGGGCGCGCGCGCGGCCACCTTCCGGCCGGTGCAGGGACTGCAAGCGCTGCAGGCCACGCCCGCCGTGGTCGCCTGGCTGGTGCTGATCAACCTGCTGATGCAGGTGATGTGGCAGCGCCTGGCGCTGTCGGGCCCGGCAGATTTCCATTGGCAGGGCCTGCTGCAGGGCGGGCTGGATCTGGCGCTCATCGCCTGGGTGTGCGCCTGGGTGCGGCCACCCGCCCTGGGCATGGCGCGCCTGCTGTGCCTGGTGCTGGGTGTGGAGTTCGTGGTCAGCCAGGCCAGTGGCCTGCTGTGGGTGTTGGCGGGCTGGGCCCAGGCGGCGGGCCAACTGCGCCAACTGGGCGTGTGGGTGATCTGGCTGCTGTGGCTGGGCCCGATGGTGTGGTGGATGGCGGCCATGGCGACCGCCCTGTGGCGTCAGGGTGACCGCCATGTGCGCCCGTGGTTGTTCGCCGTGGCCCTGCTGGCCGGCCTGATGGCGCTGCATTGGCTGATGCCCTCGCAGCAGATCTGGACGCCAGGCCAGGCCGGCGGGCAGGGCGAGGGCGAAGACGAGCCCGTGCGCCTGGTGCTGACCGAGCCCGTGCTGCGCGCCCAGGCCACGCTGCCCGAGCAGCAACTGGCCGCGCTCAAGCCCCAGCGCCCCGGCGTGGTCGATCTGTACGTGCTCACCTTTGCGCCCTATGGTGATGAAGAGGTCTTCCGCCGCGAAAGCGCCATGGTGGCCGACGTGATGGCCCAGCGCTTCGATGCGCAGGGCCGCACGCTGCAGCTGGTCAACAACCCCCGCACGGCCGAGCAACTGCCCTGGGCCACCACCGACAACCTGCGCCGTGCGCTCAAGCGCATCGGCCAGTTGATGGACCCGCGCGAAGACGTGCTCTTCATCCACCTGACCTCGCATGGCGCGCGCAATGGCGTCCTGGCGACAGCGCTGTGGCCGGTGCGCCCAGATGCCGTCACGCCCGCGCTGCTCAAGGCTGCGCTGGATGACGCCGGCATCCGCCACCGCGTGGTGTCGATCTCGGCCTGCTATTCGGGCAGCTGGATCGCGCCTCTGGCGGACGAGGACTCGCTGCTGATGACGGCGGCCGATGCCGAACACACCTCCTACGGTTGTGGCCGCTACTCGCCGCTCACCTTCTTCGGCAGGGCCATGTACGACGAGCTGCTGCGCACGCAGACCCGCTCGTTCACCGAGGCGCACGCCAAGGCGCGCGGACTGATCCTGCAGCGTGAAGAAGAAGCGGGCAAGGACGATGGCTACTCGAACCCGCAGATCCGGGTGGGTGCGCGCATCGGCCCGGTGCTCGATGCCCTGCAGCGCCGTCTCGAGTAGCTGCTCACCCGCGCCACAAGGGGGCGAGCAGCAGCACCCACATCACCGCCACCACCACATTGCTCACGGCGAACACCGTCAGGCGCAGCGGCACCTTGTTGAAGCCCAGGTAGATCAGCGAGTGCAGCACGCGCAGGGCCACATACGCCCAGGCCAAGGCGATCTGCGTGGGGGTGACGTGCTGCAGGATCACCGCCACCAGGCAGGCCACGTAGAACAGCACCGGTACCTCCAGCAGGTTCATGAACACGCGGTTGGGCACGCGCGTGTGCACCGGCACCCGCGCGGATTCGCCATGCTTGAAGTCGTCGAAATCGACCTCGCCCCGGGCGCCCGCCTTGAAGCGCGCAATGGGCACCAGCAACAGCACCGACAGGGTCCACAAGGCCAGCACGGCCATGGGTTGCAGCAGGGCAGGGGTCATGGGGGTCTCCGGTGAGTGATGCTTGGTGTGGTCAACGCAGCTGGTCGAGGGTGCCTTGCACGATGTCCAGCGCCACGTGGCGGGCCACCTCGTCGATGAAGCGGCCGAAGTCCACATGCGCCGTGTCGTCGGCGCGGTCGGAGATGGTGCGCACCACCGCGAAGGGCACGCCGAAATCGTGGCACACCTGGGCCAGCGCGGCGCCTTCCATCTCCACGGCCAGTGCATCGGGCAGGGCCTGGCGCAAGGCGGTGCTTTCGCTGGCGCTGGACACGAAACGGTCGCCGCTGACGATCAGCCCCTGGTGCACACGCGGTGTGCACAAGCCGGCCAGTGCCGGGCCGCGCGTGGCCAGCGCCTGCGTGGCGGCCTGCGCCACGGCCTGACTCAACGCGGCATCGGTTGCCAGGCGCGACACGCCGCGCCCGGGGATCTCGAAGCGCGGGAACAGCGGCGAGGCATCCAGATCGTGCTGCAGCAGCTCGGTGGCCACGACCACATCACCCACCTGCACGCCATCGCCCAGTCCGCCGGCCACCCCTGTGAACAGCACGGCATCGATCTCGAAGGTGCTCAGCAGCGTGGCCGTGGTGGTGGCCGCGGCCACCTTGCCGATGCCGGACAGCACGGCCACCACCTCGTGGCCCTGCCAGTGGCCGCACCAGAGGGTGCGCCCGCCGTGTTGCCGCGGGGCCTCGTCGGGGATGGCGTCGAGCACGGTTTGCAGTTCTTCGGGCATGGCGGCCACGATGGCCAGGCGGCTCATGGGAGATCCTTTCAGGGGGGCGGCAGGCAGTGTGACAATGAATCCGGCGCCATCATGCCTCCACATCATCAAGCCCAAACACAGGATTGCCACCCATGTACACGCTCTACATCGCCAACAAGAACTACTCGTCGTGGTCGCTGCGCCCCTGGGCGCTGCTGACCGAGTTGGGCATCGCCTTCAAGGAGCAGCTGGTGCCTTTCGGTGCAGGCTCCAACTGGGACGAGTTCCGGCAGTTCTCACCCAACGGCAAGGTGCCCTGCCTGGTGGACGATGGCCTGACGGTGTGGGAATCGCTGTCCATCACCGAGTTCCTGGCCGAGCGCCATCCCGGCGTGTGGCCCGAGCAATCGGCCGCGCGCGCATGGGCACGCTCTGCCGCTGCCGAGATGCACGCGGGCTTCACCACGCTGCGCACGCAGTGCCCGATGAGCTGCGGCATCCGCGTGCGCCTGCATGAAGTCGGCCCGGCCCTCAAGGCAGACCTGGCGCGTGTGGACGAACTCTGGCGCGATGGCCTGGACAAGTTCGGTGGCCCCTTCCTGGCCGGTGACAGGTTCACCGCGGTCGATGCCTTCTTCGCGCCGGTGGCGTTTCGCGTGCAGACCTATGGCCTGCCGCTGAGCGAGGCATCGCAGGCCTACGCGCAGCACCTGCTGCAGACCCGCGCACTGCGGGCCTGGCAGCAGCAGGCGCTGGCCGAGCCCTGGCGTGAGCCGGGCCACGAGGCCGCCTGCCTGGCCTACGGCACGCTGGTGGCTGATCTGCGCTGAGCCCCGGCGCCCCTTGGTGGTGCGCGGCTTTTCGGATCGTGGCCTGCCGTGCAGACCCGGTTAAGGTGTGTGGAAGTCCACAATCCCGCGCCAGGGCGGTTTTCGGCATCCTTGCGACCGTTGCGAGGCATGCCATGACCACCCAGACCCTACCCACTGTGAACCAACCCAAGAGCGCCTGGTACAAGTCCTTGTACGTGCAGGTGCTCACCGCCATCGCCATCGGCGTGCTGCTAGGCCATTTCGCGCCGGCCACGGGCGAGGCCATGAAACCCCTGGGTGACGGCTTCATCCGCCTGATCAAGATGATCATCGCCCCGATCATCTTCTGCACCGTCGTGGTCGGCATCGCCGGCATGGACGACATGAAGAAGGTGGGCAAGACGGGTGGCCTGGCGCTGCTGTACTTCGAGATCGTCAGCACGCTGGCGCTGATCATCGGCCTGGTGGTCGTCAACGTGGTCAAGCCCGGTGAGGGCATGCACATCGATCCGCACTCGCTGGACACCAAGAGCATCGCCGCCTACGTGGGCCCGCACAAGATGGCGACCACGACCGAGTTCCTGATGAACATCATCCCCACCAGCGTGGTCGATGCGTTCGCCAAGGGCGACATCCTGCAGGTGCTGCTGTTCTCGATCCTGTTCGGCTTCGCGCTGCAGCGCTTCGGTGGCCGGCAGAGCGTGGTCTTCACCTTCATCGACAAGTTCTCGCACGTGCTGTTCGCCATCGTCGGCATCGTGATGAAGGTGGCGCCCATCGGTGCCTTCGGTGCCATGGCCTTCACCATCGGCAAGTACGGTGTCGATTCGCTGCAGCAGCTGGCGCAGCTGATGGCCACCTTCTACCTGACCTGCCTGATCTTCGTGCTGGGCGTGCTGGGCGTGATCGCACGTATCCATGGCTTCAGCGTGCTGCGCTTCATCCGCTTCATCAAGGATGAACTGCTGATCGTGCTGGGCACCTCGTCGAGCGAAAGCGTGCTGCCCCGCATGATGGCCAAGCTGGAGCACGCCGGTGCGCACAAGTCGGTGGTGGGCCTGGTGATCCCCACGGGCTACTCGTTCAACCTCGATGGCACCTCGATCTACCTGACGATGGCCGCCGTGTTCATCGCCCAGGCCACGGACACGCCGATGACCCTGGTGCAGCAGATCACGCTGCTGGCCGTGCTGCTGCTGACCAGCAAGGGCGCCGCCGGTGTCACGGGCTCGGGCTTCATCGTGCTGGCGGCCACGCTGAGTGCGGTGGGCGGTGTGCCGGTGGCCGGCCTGGCGCTGATCCTCGGCATCGACCGCTTCATGAGCGAAGCCCGCGCGCTGACCAACCTGGTGGGCAATGGCGTGGCCACGGTGGTGGTGGCCAAGTGGTGCAAGCAGCTGGACACGGAGCGCCTGGACGCGGTGCTGGCCGGCAAGGTGCCAGCACCGGCGCAGATCGAGCCTTCGCCTGCCGATGCGATCGAAGAGCTGTTGCCCGCGACGCCGGCGCATGTCGTCAGCAATGAGGGGGCGGCCCGCGCTGCTTGAGAGATGTGATGTGATCAACCTGCGGCGGTGAAGTACCGCACGCAGGGATGAAGAAGCGAAAGGGCGCCACAAGCGCCCTTCTTGCTTTGTTGGGATTCAGAGCCCGAGGTTCTCGAACAGCAGGTCAGACAGGTAGTCGTAGAGCGTATCGAGTATCGGCCGGTGAGGCTTCTGGGACTTTTCAACGACCCGCATGACGGGCCCCCTGCCATCGAGCAGGTTGTCGACGAAGGTCGTCACACTGGGCACCCCGGCTTCCGGGATGTCTGTCCCGTTGAAGCTGAACATGGTCGTTGAGTGGGAGTGGAACGTGCCCGGCCGTGCGTAAGGGATGTAGTAGCCGATGTTGGCGTATGGCCCCATGTCTTCCAGCCATGGGACGATCTCCTTCTGCCACTTGACCAGCCTCTGTGCGTTGCGCTTCTCGATGGAAGGCTCGGCCTTGATGGCGGGGAAGAACTTGTCGTACGAGTAGGCGGCAAACACGACATCGGCTTGCAGGAGGGTGTGGCCCATGCGGTCCTGCGGGTACACCCTGGCGAGCGCCGTGTTCAGCGACGCGAGATTGCCGGGATCACCCAGGCCTGGGTAGCGGGCGACCAGTCGCGGGATGATGCCCGTGCGCTCATCAAGGCCCCACGAGGCCCGGATCTTGGTGTGCAACGGAAGGGAGGGGTACTGCTCGGGAGTGCCGCCTGCGGGCGCTTGGTACAAGGGGCCCGAATCCGCCAGAAGCGATGCCTTGCGAGGCTGGATCGCATCGCGGAAGTCCCCATAGTGCGCTGTGACACCGATGGCCCCTGCCGAGAAACCATACATCAGCAGATGCTCCGGTCTGGGCAGGTTGGCGGCGATCCACTTGGCCACCAACTGGGAGTTCACGTCGCCACGATGGAAGTACGTCAGGGGCTTGGAAGCGTCTGCATCCGCATAGACATTGACCTTGTTGCCTGTGTAGACGTCTCCGGTGCATTGAGGCATGTAGACGATGTTCCAACTCTGCGTCTGGACTTTGGCAGCACTCACCCGCGCGGCAAACGGTGTCAGCCCCAAGGCCCCCTGGTTGATGGCTGCGAACGGTGACCCCGACGTGTTCTTCTGGTTCGACACCAGGCTGCTCATGTAGTTGGTGGCGATGCCGTTGGAATTGCTGCCCCCGAAAAAGCTGCCCTTCCAGAGGCATGCGTCCTGGTCATAGCAGGCGCCCCCGCCCTCCATGATGACCACGGTCTTCGTCGTCAACGGTGTGCGGTTCACGAAGAAGCGATAGGGCGTGCCGTTGCCGCATGAGGCGCCGCTGGCCGCCGGCAGGTCGACCCGCTCCCAGGTGAAGTAGCTGGTGCAATGGCCCCACAAAGGAATAGACACCAGGATAGCTCCGACCCATGACCTCTTCACTGCCCAACCCCATGTGCTTCTCATGATCTGCTCCACGTAACGTTGCTTGATGACAATAAAACTACAAGTGTAGTTAATGTATGGCCATCGTCAACCAACCTGGACTGGTGGAAACCAGATGCACGCGCGGAGATCGGCCCAGGGCATGCGCGGAGACAATGGGAGATCTCCAGCCTCGGCAGCCGGCAACTCATGACGAAAGATCGCAAAACAACCGTCGCAGACGCGGCGCTCGAACTGCTGGCCACGGCAGGCGCTCGAGGCCTGACACACCGCGCGGTGGACGCATTTGCTGGATTGCCGCCGGGCTCCACCTCATCGTGTTGCCGGACTCGACTCGACCTCGTGGCCCTGGCGTTGAACCGCCATGCCGCACGCAATCTCGAGGATCTGAAGGACGACGCGGAGCGTCTGGCTGCGGCCCGGCCATCCCTGGACAGCTTCATCGACACACTGGCCGGTCGTCTGGACGATTGGATGTCGCCCGCGAAGCGCTCGCGCGTCGTGGCTCAGATCGAGATTTTTATCATCGCTTCACGCGAGCCGTCGCTTCAGAAGGTGGTGGAGGATCTGCATCAACGTTTTGTCGACGCGACCGTGGCGGCCTTGGACCGCCTCGGGATCAAGGATCCGAAGAATGTGGCGACGGGGCTGATCGCCACCGTCAATGGGATCTTGCTCGGGCAGGTGGTCAACAGTCAGATGCGTCCGAGCCGCAAGGCGTGTAGGCTGATACTGCTTCGCGCCGTGACCGGCGCTGCCTAGTCGGTTGACACCGCGATGCGCGCGTCATTCCTGCGACGCAGCAGGTGGGGCTGGTGTCGTGGTCACCAGTTCTCGATAGATCCCGCCTTCCCGCACGCTGCCACTGGTGGTGCCGGCGCCATTGATGCGGGCGACACAGTCGCTTCTGTCTTTCGCCGGCAGCGCGTTGCAGCGTGCCGTGACGTTGGCGTTACTGGGCAAGTTGCCAGCCTCGAGTCGCCCACGACGTGCCTCGTCCAGCGCCGCCCCGGCTTCCTTCAGGCAAGTGGCGCGGTCCTGCTGCGACGTGCCGTCGGTACAGGCGGCGCGCTCGCGGCTGTAGCGAGATCCGGCGTCGCCGGCCGTGGTGCCGTCGGCTGCAAACGCCGTGGTGATGCTGAGCATGGCGGCCATGGCGCCGGTGGCAACCATGCGCAGGCGATGGGGATTCATGCACACGCGGGGATGATCAAACATGGCGATGTTCCTTGTTGCGGCCTGTTTGACAGGCCCGGATCGAAGGTAACAGTCTAAAAATCCGCCACTGAACGCGTAGTCGGCTGGACCGTGTTTGCCAGGACAGCGTGGTCCGAAAGTGCCGTAGGACGGAACTGACAGGGTCGCACCCTTCTTCTACCTGTGGTCCTTACGCAGCGGAGGGCTGTGTCACCCCCAAACCGCGCTGACCGATTAATTGTCCGTTTGAGTGGCCTTGGGGCGCCCGTCACCCCACCCTGGGTACCTGCTGCATCGATGCGTGCATTTCTCACGAAATCGGTCCTCATCTGACGAGAATCATCTCCCGAAACAAGGCTTCCGATGCGCATCAAGAAGGTCTGGTTTGTCCGATCCTGCGAGGTTTTTGCGCTCAGGTGACCGATAAGCACATGCTTACTTGGTCTCTGATACTGCTCCGTTTAACTGTGCTCCGATGGGCCCGGTCTCTGGCACACAGGTTGCGTTTGGTGGTGCTTCGCCAATTTACCCAAGCGAAGCCATCGAGAAACCAAATGTCGATCAGCAGCAGTACCCACAAGCCCGCCAAGTCCCTTCCAAGCCGGTTCGCGTCGGCCTCCCTCCTCGCGGTCATCACGGCCTCGCTCGTCGCGTGCGGCGGCGGTGGCGGAGGAACCCCGGACCCCGTCACCACCCCCACCAACGCCATCGAGCTCAAGGCCAACCGCGCAGCGTTCCCGCTGGTGGAGGCGACCGTCAGCGGCTTCCATGCTGCGATGGCCAATGGCGATGTCTCCTGCCGGGACATTGTCCAGGGCTACCTCAAGCGCATCGAGGCCTACGATGCCGATGTGTCGAGCGCCTACCCTGCCAGCCCGGCACTGCACAGCGTCATCACGGTGAATGCCGCAGCGGCACTGGCCCGCGCCGATCAACTCGATGCCACCTTCTTCAAGACAGGCAAGATGGTCGGCCCCATGCACTGCGTGCCTGTGCTGGCCAAGGACAACATCGACACGGCCGACATGAAGACAACCGCCGGCTCGCTTGCATTGGCCAACAACCAGCCGCCAGACGATGCCTACATCATCGCGAAGATCCGGGCTGCGGGCGGCATCATCCTGGGCAAGGCCAACCTCGATGAGTTCGCGTTCGGTTTCACCGGGAGCTCATCCGTGGGCGGCAAGACGGCCAATGCCTACATCGCCACCAACAGCGCCGGCGGCTCTTCTTCCGGCACTGGCACGTCCATCGCGACCAACCTCGCGATGGTGGGCCTGGGATCGGACACGGGCGGCTCGGTCCGTGTGCCTGCTGCGGTGTCGGGTCTCTATGGTCTGCGTCCCACGCTTCGCCTGGTCAGCCAGGATGGCATCGTGCCGCTGGCGCACGGGCAGGACACGGCCGGCGTGCTCTGCCGCCAGGTCCAGGACTGCGCTTTGACCCTCGATGCCATGGCGGGCTATGACGCCTCCTCGGGCAGCAACCAGCGTGTTGCCAAGGCCTACAACGCGCCGCTCGTCGGCAACGCGAGCGCCTACGCGGCCATGACCTCGCAGCCGGCCACCTACGTGCCTTCCTCCTCGGCCGCAACGGCACTCAAGGGGGCGCGCATCGGGGTGGTCCGGGCCATGTTCCCGACCGCGACGTCGGCCAACCAGGGCTTCCTCGATGCCATCGAGGCCGCGCTCACCCAGATGCGCGCAGCGGGCGCGATCGTGGAAGACGTGGTCCTGACGGACAGGACGACGATCCTCACGAGCTACTCCAGCCTGTCGACCTATGAGTTCCGTGACAACCTCACCGAGTACCTCAGCTCCTGGAGCTCTCTGGGCGATGGCCACTGGCGCACGGCAGAGGATGTGCAGACGGCCATGACCACGCTCGAGCCCACCCGGGTGGCCAACTTCGGTTTCTATGTCACGGCAGGTACCAACAAGGAATCGAACTCCGTCTACCTGAACAACCTGACGCCGCGCGACGACTACGTCATTCCGCGTGTCACGGCAGCGCTCAACAACGTGGACTACGCGACCGGCGCCACACTCGGCGTGGCATACGATGTGCTGGTGTACCCCGTGCTGCAAGGCTTCAACGGCACGAGCGTGAACTCTGGCAGCAACAACCGCCTGAGCCCCTTCACGGGCTTCCCGGCCATGGCGGTGCCGGTGGCCTTCGTGCCGGCTTCGTCGTCCACCACGGCCGTGCAGCCTGTCGCCATCGAGATGCTGGCCCGACCGTTCGCCGAAACCACCTTGTTCCGCCTGGCCTACAGCTGGCAGAGCATCGCTTCTCCCCGCGTGACCAGCCCCCTGGCGCCGGAGCTGTGATCGCCCAGCGCGGTATTACCCCATCTTAGGATTCCATGATGAAGAACCTCAAATCCCTGTTCCTCAACGTCTCGTTCTGCATGGCGACTGTGGCAGCGGCGGGTGCCGTCCAGGCGCAAACCACCAGGTCACCCATCGTCCAGGCTGCAGGCAGTGGCCAGATGACTGCCGTGGTGGCCCTTCTGGACCAGGGCGTCAGCCCCGATGCGCGCGACAGCGACGGCGTCACCCCGTTGATGGCGGCGGCGGCCGGCGGCCATTTCCAGCTTGTGCAGACGCTGATGATCCGCGGTGCACACAAGGAGCTGACGGACGCCAAAGGCCGCACCGCCTATGACTACGCCGTCGACAAGAAGGCGATCGATGTCATCGGCCTGCTGCGCGACGGCTCTTGAGTCTGCTGTCCTCGCGATGCGGTGAAAGGGCCTGAGGGCCCTTTCTTCGTTGGCGGACCTGTCATCCGGGGCCGCTGCCGGAGGCCGAGGCTGCCTTCAGGATCGCGAGGCACCTGTCTGCTCTGCGCGTTGCAGTGCATGCGCAATCGCGCCCGCAACAAGGCATGCAAGGGCAACGATGTCTACGGCCACGACCCGGGACAACAGCGCGTTGTACTGCCCCACGCTCCAGGCGATGCACAGGAAAGAACTGGCGCTGATCAGGCCAACCCCGAAGGCCAGGGGCTGCAGAGCAGGCTTGAAGACGGACAACACCATCAGCCCGCCGATCAGGCCGAAGAGCACCGCGCGGTGCCGCATCAGGATGAGCGAGTTCGGATCGACGATGGACACGCCGTACAGGGATGCCAGGCGCTCGGGGCCGAGCACGCCCACGACAGGCAGCAGGTGGATGAGGCCCCCGGCGAGGAGGGTGGCGGCAATGAAGTAGCGCATCTCGGCTCCCGACAGATCGTCGATGCACGACTTCTATCAGGCTGGAATGACAGCCGCAATGACCTCAGAGGTCAAGGCCGGCACACGAGACGCGCTCTACTCGGCGTGATGACACGCGACACAGAGCTTGTTGCCATCTGGGTCGCGGAAATACGCGCCGTAGTAGTGGGCGTGATACTCCGGTCTCAGGCCTGGCATGCCCTCACAGGTGCCCCCACTCGCCATGGCCATGGCGTGGACTTCACGAACCTGATCCCGTGACCTTGCCAGGAAGGCCACCATCTGGCCGTTGCCTGGATGGTGTGCCTGCTGATTGTGGGGGCGGCCGATCAGAAACAGCGGCCTCGGGTCTGGAGATGATTGCCAGCCGGCCCATGGCCGGTCGTCTTCCTGGAAGCGAAACTGGATGCCCAGCGCATCGAGCACGGGCTTGTAGAACGCCATCGCCCGGTCAAAGTCAGTGACGCCGACCATGATGTGTGAAAACACAGCGTTTCCCCTTCCTCATCTGCTTGGCGCAATATACGCATATGCCCGCTTGCCCGTGCAGCAGCGCATGCTGCTCGGTGGGCTTCAGCGTCGGTGCAGCCCCAGCCCCACCAGCGCCGCCGACGCAATGCCCAGCACCAGCACCAGCGACGCCCCATAGAACACGCCATTGGCCTGACCATGGTCCAGCATGGCCCCGAACACCGGCGCAGCCACGGCAAAGCCCACATCCAGCCCCGAGTACACCGTACCGTAGACGCGCCCCGTGGCGCCCGGAGGCGCGGCGCGCTTGATCAGCATGTCGCGGGAGGGGCCGGCCAGGCCCGTGCCGAAACCCGCCAGTGCGGCGGCACCTGCGGCGATGTAGGGTGGCAGCCAGCCCGTGGCCGTGAGCAGCAGCAGCAAGGCCGCCAGCGCCATGGCCACCGCGATGGTGCGTTCCAGCCGCGCCACGCGCGCCACCAGGAACCCGCCGATCACCATGCCCGCCGCGCCGCACAGCATGTAGCCCGTCACCACGAAGGCCGTGATCGATTCGGGCAGGCCGTACATGCGCATCAGCGCAGGGCTGGCGAAGCTCTGGATGGCGCTGAGCGCGGCCGTGGTCCAGAAGAAGAACGAGAAGCACAGCCACACCGAGGGTAGCTTCAGGAAGGCCATCGGGTGTTCGCTGGGGGCGGATGCAGACTGGCCGCCGGCCTTGGACGAATCCTCCCACTGGCCTTGCCGGTCGTCGATGGCATCGCGGTTGAGCACCAGCAGCACCAGCACGGCCAAGGACACCAGGGCGGTGGCCAGGTAGGCGGTGCGCCATTGGCCGCCGGCCCAACCCGTCACGCCGATCAGGAAGACCGGGGCGACCGCCCAGCCCAGGTTGCCCGTGATGCCATGCACCGAGAAGGCATGACCCAGGCGCGGCGCCGACACGCGCTTGTTGAGGATGGTGAAATCCACCGGGTGGAAGGGCGCGTTGCCCAGGCCGGCCAGTGCCGCGGCCAGCATCAGCCCGTGGTAGCCGTGCGCCGTGGCGGCGGCCAGCGAGGCGCACACGAACAGGCCCAGTGCGGTGAACAGCACGGGCCGTGCACCGATGCGGTCCACCAGGAAGCCGGCCATGGCCTGCCCCACGCCCGAGATGACGAAGAACACCGACACCAGCAGGCCCAGCTCCGAGAACGTCAGCCCGAAATCCCGGATGAACAGCGGGAACAGCGGCGGCAGCAGCATGTGGTTGAAGTGCGAGGTGCCGTGCGCCAGCCCGATCAGGCCGATGGTGGTGGCATCTTGCCGGGCGCTGGCGGGCACCGGGGTCGCGAGGGTGGTCGTGTTCATGCCCGCACTGTAGGCGCCGGGGGTGTGTCCGGGTTACGATAGATCGACAAGTTCTGTCGAAATCATGCCAAAACGCGCACCATCTACCGCTTCGGCGCCTGTGGCCCCGGGGCGGCGCACCATTCCGCCGCTGGATCCGCAGCGCTATGGCCCCAGCATGGGGCGGCCGGTGCGTGCCAAGGCGCGCGTGATCACGGCCGATCTGCAGGTGGAGCCGCACAGCCATGCCTGGGGCCAGCTGGCGTTTTCTGCCACGGGCGTGGCCCGCATCACCGCGGGGCGCAGCACCTTCATCGTGCCGCCGTCCCGGGCGGTGTGGATCCCGCCGAACGTGGTGCACGCGGTCACCGTGCTGGAAGATGCCGACATGCGCACGGTCTATGTGCACCAGCAGGCTGGCGAGGTCGGGCCCAGCGTGCCCGCGGCGCAGCAGTCCGTGTGGCGCGAATGCCGGGTGCTGGAGGTGACAGCGCTGATGCGCGAGCTGGTGCTGGAGCTGGCCCGCGTGCCGGCGCCCGGCCGTGATGCGGCAGGTGATTTCCCGGTCGGTGAGCCCTCGGAGCGCGAGCGCTGCCTGGCCGCCCTGATCCTCGACGAGATGCGCCAGGCCAAGCCCGTGCCCCTGGGGGTGGCCCTGCCGGTCGACAAGCGCCTGCGCGCCCTGTGCGAGGCCGTGCTGAACGAGCCTGCCCGCCACACCACGCTGGCCGGCTGGGCGGCCGAGGTCGGCGCCAGCCCGCGTACGGTGGCCCGCCTGTTCCGTGATGAGCTTCAGACCAGCTTCGCGCAGTGGCGCCAGCAGGTGCTGCTGGCCAAGGCCCTGTCGCTGTCCGCGCGGAAGCGGCCCATGAGCCACATCGCGGCCGAACTGGGCTATGCCAGCGCCAGCGCCTTCACCGCCATGGTGACGCGTTCGGTGGGCATGCCGCCCAGCCGCTTCTTCGCGCTGGGGCAGTAAGCGCTCAAGCGCTGGCCAGCCGCGGGCTCGGGCTTGGCGCGGATCTTGCCGCGTTCGTGGGTGTCATCTGCTCCCGCGAGGTCCCCGCCATGAAGACGTTCATCCGTGTTGCCGAGGTCTGGCTGCCCGATGCCGGTCACACCGTGCTCACCTATGGCGCAGGCGTGTCGGGGCCGGAGGGGCAGGGCTTTTGTGCCAGCAGCCAGGCCATGCGCTTCAAACCTGGTGAAGGGCTGCCGGGCCTGGCCTGGCAGCAGGGCCGGCCCATGCTGCTCAAGCAGCTGCATGGCCTGCCTTTTCTGCGTGCGGAAGCGGCCTGGGCGGCGCGCCTGAGCAGTGCCATCGCGCTGCCGGTGTTCGTGCGCGGCGCGCTCACCGCCGTGCTGGTGCTGTTCTGCGGTGATGACGACGAGCAGGCCGGTGCCATCGAGGTCTGGCGCAACGACCCGCGCATCACCACCGACATGACCCTGGTCGAAGGCGTCTACAGCCACGGCGCCGATGCGCTCGAGGCGGTGTCGCAGGACACCTACCTGCCGCGGGGCACCGGCCTGCCGGGTCTGGCGTGGCAGCAGGGCCGCACGGTGTTCATGGAGGACTTGGCCAGTGCGCCGCGTTTCCTGCGTGGAGAGAGCGCGCGTGATGCGGGCATCGAGCGCGGCCTGGCCTTGCCGTGGCCGGCGCACACGCAGGCCGAGTACGTGGTGGCGCTGTTGTCGTCTTCACGCACGCCGGTGGCACAGCGGGTGGAAGGCTGGACCACCGGTGATGCGCCGCAGACCCTGCAACGCACCTTCGGCTTCGACGAGACCGAAGGCCCCCTGGGCGATGCCAGCCTGACGCTGGGGCCGGCCCAGGGGCTGGTGGGCGATGCCTACCTGAGCGGTGTGCCGCAGCTCAAAGCCCAGGCCGAAGGCTCACTGGTGGCCGTGCCCGTGGTCAGCGAGGGCGAGGTGTCCGAGGTGGTGTTGCTGACGCTTTGACGCGTGAGGCGGCCTAGGCCACGCCGGTGTCAGGCTGCCCGGCGCACCAGCGGCACCCTGTCGCTGCGTTCGAAGGCCAGCAGCGCTTCCTTGCGGTCCAGTCCACCGGCATAGCCCGTGAGTGCGCCGCCGTGGCCCACCAGTCGGTGGCAGGGCACGATGATGGACCAGGGGTTGCGACCCGTCGCGGCGCCTACCGCGCGTGAAGCCGAGGGTCGCCCGATGGCATGGGCCACGTGCCCATAGGCCTGCGTGACGCCGAAGTCGATGCGGGCCAGGGCCTGCCACACCTGCTGCTGAAAAGCGGTGCCCACGGGCGCCAGCGGCAGCTCGAAGCGTGTGAGTTCGCGGGCGAACCAGGCATCGAGCTGCTGGCTGGCCTGGCGCAGCAGGGCATGGCTCGAATCGCTGACCCAGTGGGCCTGCGGGCCGCTGAAGTGGCGCTGCCCTTCGAACCAGGCGCCCAGCAATCCGACGTCGTTGGCCGCCAGGATCATCGTGCCCAGGGGCGTGTCGTGGGTGGTCCACACATGGTGATGATGGCGGTTCATGATCGTGCTCCTGTTGGAAGAGGGGTGTCGGTGGGCGGGGCCAGCGTCGGCAGCCCTTCGCCCAGCCGGCGCCAGAGGTGCAGGGTGGCGTAGCCCCGCCAGGGGCTCCAGGCCTCGGCGATCGCGTCGGCGTGTGCGGCCTTGCTCACGCCCAAGGCCTTGTGCAGGGCGATGTCGCCGGTGGGCCAGGCGTCGGGCCAACCCAGGGCGCGCAGCGCGATGTAGCGGGCCGTCCAGCGGCCGATGCCGGGGAGCGCTTCCAGCTGTGCCATGGTGGCCTCGACATCGGCGGCCGGCCCCAGGTCCAGCCGGCCCTCGGCCACCTCGCGCGCCAGGGCCTGGATGGCGCCCACGCGCTGGCGCACGATGCCCAGCGAGCCGATCTCATCGGCCGAGGCCTCGGCCACACGCCGAGGGCTGGGGAACAGGTGCGTGAGGGCAGGGAAGGGCGTGGGCACCGGCTCGCCCAGGGCGGCGGCCAGTCGGCCGGCAAGCGTGTGCGCCGCGCGCACCGTGACCTGCTGGCCCAGCACGGCCCGCACCGACATCTCGAAGCCATCGAAGGCGCCCGGCACGCGCAGCCCTGGCGCGTCCGACGCCAGCTCGCCCAGCACCAGGCCCACGGCCTGCGGATCGCAATCCAGATCGAACAGGCGCCGCATGCCGGCCAGCACTGCGGGCAGCGCACGCAACAGTCCGGCAGACATCCGCACGGCCAGCGCGTCGCGCCCCGTGGCCTGCGTGACCTCCAGCCACCCCGTGGGTGCCTGCGCCCCGAGGCCGACACGCACGGTGCGCCGATAGGCCAGCCCATCGACCTGCTCCACGCCCGCGATGCAGCGGTGGCTCAGAAAGGCCAGCAGGCGCGCCCAGTCCAGCGGCGGGCGGTAGCCCAGCTCGAAGCGCAGGCTGCTCGCGGCGTCGGTGTCGGCCTCATCCCCACCAGACACCTGCGTGGACGCCATGTTGCGGCGCAGCTGGCTGGGTGCCAGCCCATAGCGCTCCTGGAACAGGGTGTTGAAGCGACGCAGGCTGCCAAAGCCCGCGGCCAGGGCCACTTCCGTGATGGGTAACGAGGTGTCGGCCAACAGCCGCTTGGCCATCAGCAGCCGCTGGGTCTGCGCGTAATCGATGGGGCTGACCCCGAACGCCTCGGCGAACACGCGGCGCAAATGCCGGTCTGTGATGCCCAGCCGCCCGGCCAGCCCTTCCATCCCGTGTTCATCGAGCTCTCCGGCCTGGATGCGCTGCGCAGCGGCCCAGGCCAGCCGCGAGCTGGCATCGATGGGCGCCTGCCCTGGCGCACGCTCGGGCCGGCACCGCAGACAAGGCCGAAACCCCGCCTGCTCAGCCGCCGCCGCATGCCCGAAGAACAGGCAGTTCGCCGCCTTGGGCGTGCGTACCCGGCACACCGGCCGGCAGTAGATCCGCGTGGACGTGACCCCCACGAAGAAGCGACCATCGAACCGCGCATCCCGCGCCACCAGCGCCGCATAGTGCGCGGCGTGCTCCGGCTGCTCAGCAGCGGCGGCGTTCCGATGGGGGTTGCGAATCGATGACATGCCTCCATTGTGAGCCGCAACCCCACATCACGCTCGCCGTTTTCGGACTTGATGTTCAAGCCCGTTGGGGCTCCCTCAGATGCACCCGTTGGTCCCCCCGCGTGGGGACCGGAGAACGCCCACCCACTCTGCCTGGCCTGTGCGCCAGACAACCCCAAGCGAAGCCCCCCAAAAGATCAGTACCAATCCCCCCAAGACCACGCCCATGACAAACCAGGTCCTGAATCCATATCCAGCCGCTCATCCAGGCGGATCCGCAGAAACTCCGTGTTGTCCGAAGCCAAAGCCCGACCACCACCACCCGGGTAGTTGTTGTCATTGATCACCAGCAGCGTGCGCGCATCCAGCACCAGCACATCCTCGATCGTCACGTAGGGAAACGTGAACCGCGTGCCCCCATCGCCATTGAGATCATGCGGATCCGCGATGTTCATCAGATCCACCAGTTCCGTCTTCTTCACGAAGCCCTCGGCATCCACCTTCTTCAGATCGATCTTGAAGATTTTCTTGAACGGTGCAAGCGCCGTCGTCGCCGTGCCGCCATTGCGCTCGATCACCAGGTACTCGTGGTCATTGACAGCTGTCATGTCGCCGATGTTCGTGCCCTCGGGCTCCAGCCGATACGCGTACGTGCGCCCTGTGTAGCGCTCTTGATCGATGCTGAACTCATTGATCAGCAGCCGCTTCTGGTTCGTGTCCGGGATCAGCGGCCCTTCCAGCAGCGCATACAGCGTGTCGCCCTGCGGATTGATGGCCAGCCCCTCGAAGCCGTTGGAGTTGCGCAGGTTGTTCGTGCCCGCCACCAGCCCTGGGTACTGCGGCGACTGCACCAGTGCATTGCCGCCCGCACCCGAGAAGTTGGGCAAGGGAATCTCGCGGCGCAGCACCTTGCCCGTGGCGTCCGTCTTGACCAGGAACGGCCCGAACTCATCACCGAACCACAGGTTGCCACGCTTGTCGCGCCGCATCGCCTCGATGTCCAGGTCTGCCCCCGTCAACAGCCGCTGCGCCTTGATCGCCGGATCGACCAGCGGATTGGCCTCGACGTTGTAGTAATGCGTGCTGTCGGCCACCAGCGCAAAGCCCAGCTTGTGATCAGGATCACGCAGCGTGATGCGGCTGGCCCCGTTGAAGCCCTTCAAGGGCAGGCCGAAGAAATTGCTCACCGGCTTGACCGTGCCGCTGCCGCCATGCCTTGTCTTGAAGTCCGGCCGCACCGCGTACACACGCAACAGCGCATCGGCCGAATTGGCCTGCGTGCCAAAGCCGTTGTCCGTCATCACCCGGAACGTGCCAGGCAGCGGCCCCGCCAGCACGGCCGACAGGCCCTGTACAGGCTGCCTGCCCACCAAAGGCAGCACATTGCCAAACTGCCCCGTGCCCGCGAACTGCCCCGATGTAGGGCCATCGGCAAGGGTATTGGCCGGCATCACTGCAAAGCCTTCCAGCGTGGGCCCGGAGCCCGAGGCACCGCCCGCGAAGGCCGAGCCCATCAGCCCGCAGGCCAGAGCAATGGAAGACAGCGCGCGACCTGCGCGCATCGAAGACATGGACATGGCGACAGCTCCTGAAGGTGGAAGCGCCACCTTAAGCAAGCCCCATGTCGATCCCGTGGCACCCCATGAGCCGAGCGACTCATCACGCGCAGCACACAGAAACAGAGCCTCAAGCAAACGCCCGTTGGCCCCCATCCTTCCCAAGACCCCGCGAAGCGCAAGGTGTCTCGAAGGCTGGGCAGAGCGGATGGGCGGGCGGAGGGACCATTCGCGGTGTCATGGCTCCTGAACCACCTGGCCGGTGTTCAAGAGGTGACCGATGCCCAGCGCGGTCGTCCCCCGCGTGGGGACCGGAGAACGCCCATCCGCTCTGCCTGGCCTGCGCGCCAGACCACCCCAAGCGGAGCCCCCCGAAAAGCACCTTTACCAGGGCGCCTCAGTCTCAGTAGCCGTGGTCCCCGCATCACCAGCCACACCAGCCACACCAGCCACACCAGCCACACCAGCCACACCAGCCACACCAGCCACACCAGCCACACCAGCCACAGCAGCCACAGCAGCCGCGGAAGCATCAGCAGGCGCCTCATCAGCCACACGCGCGCCCCCAGGCAACTGCTGCAACTCCCCACCCAAGGCCTCGATCAGGTCCGGAATCAAGCGCCGCAACTCTCCCGTCGCCAAAGCCGCATCCGCATCGAACATCTCGTCCTTGGACGGCTTGCCCCCCGCATCCCGCGCCTCCAGCACCACATCCAGGAAGGCCAGCTTCTTCACCTGCAGACTCTCCGTCAGCACGAAAGACACCCGGTCCAGCCACGACATCGCCAGCCGCGTAGGCACCTTGCCCTGCGTGATGTGCTGCTTGACCTCTTCCGTGTCCAGCGGATGGCGCGCATACCGCACCACCGACTTCATCTCATCGGGCGACTTCAACTCGCATTCCCGATCGATCACGAAGTTGTAGGGCGGCTCGCCCGTGCCCAGCCAGCCCGTCATCGCCGACGCCGGCGACAGCTCCGTCTGCAGATGCGCCACGGCCAGCCCGTCCAGCGCCTTCACCAGCAAGGCCACCACCTCGTCCGCGCGCCCCTGGCTGCCCGCATCGATCACCAGCAGGCGCTCGCGCGGCGCGATCCACACCATCAATGACGACTGCTTCTTGAAGGCCATGGGCAGCAGCTCCAGCACGGCCTGCTCCTTGAGCTCCTTCGTCAGCTTCTTGCCGGGCTTGCGTCCGGTTTCCTGCTCGATCTTCTCGGCGATCTCGTCCACACGCTCCTTCACCACCGATCCCGGCAGCAGGCGCTTCTCGAACTTCAGCTTGAGAAAGAGCTGGCCGGCCACGGTTTCCACCAGCGGGCCATGGTCCTCGCCCCGGGGTTCGACCCAGCCATTGGACTCTTGCTGCGTCGCACCACAGGGCACGAAGCGCAGCTTGTCGAGGGCGCTTTCGATCGCGCCGGCATCGGCTGTCCAGTCAGGTCCGATGCGGTACACCGTCAAATTCTTGAACACGGAGGTCCTTGTCTCGTGAGATCTTCAGCAAAGGCCGGGATTATCCATGGGTGACCCGGCGCGGGGGCTAGGGTAGTCTGCAAGCGGGTGAAACAGACAAGAAGCGGCGGCAGTTATGCGCATGCGTGTGGAGCAATCGGTCCTGCTGGTCGTGGATGTCCAGGAGCGGCTGGCGGGCGTGGTGGCGGATGGCACGGCCGCGATGTCCGAAGTTCTCTGGTTGGTGCGCGTGGCGCAGCGGGTGGGGGTGCCGGTGATCGCCACCGAGCACTGTGCCGACAAGCTGGGGCCTTCGGTCAGCGCGTTGCGGCCCTTGCTGCCGCCCTCGGCCGTGGTGCACAAGACGCATTTCTCCGCGGTGAGCGAGGGCGGCCTGTTCCGCGCACCGGAAGGCCAGCGTGTGCAGTGGATCGTGGCCGGCATGGAGGCGCACGTGTGCGTGATGCAGACGGTGCTCGACCTGCTGGAGCTGGGCCGCGAGGTCTTCGTGGTGGACGAGGCCGTGGCCTCGCGCGATCCGCATGACAAGGCCCTGGCGCTGGAGCGCATGCGCCGCCACGGCGCCGACATCGTCTCGCGCGAGATGGTGGCCTTCGAGTGGCTGGTGCACGCGGGTGCACCGGAGTTCAAATCCGTTCTGCGCGGCTTCATCCGCTGAACAGTGGCCGCGCGCCGCGGCCATCGGCGTCATGCCGCCTGGATGCTCGCGGGCGTCGCCGTCAGGTCGCGCAACGCGGCCAGCAGTGCAGCGCAGTCCTCATCCGTGCCCACCGTGATCCGCAGGAACTGCTCGATGCGTGGCAGCCTGAAGTGCCGCACCAGGATCGCGCGCTGCTTCAGGCCTTGCGCCAGCCAGCCCGCATCGAAGCCCGGGTGCCGCGCGAACACGAAGTTGGTCGACGAGGGCAGCACCTCGAAGCCCAGTTCGCGCAGCGAGGTGCTCAATGCCGAGCGTGTGCGCATCACCGCCTGCCGCGTGTGCTCGAACCAGGCCTCGTCGGCGAACGAGGCCGTGGCGCCGGCCATGGCCAGCCGGTCCACCGGGTAGGAGTTGAAGCTCTCCTTCACGCGCTCCAGGCCCTGCACCAGCTCGGCCGAGCCCATGGCGTAGCCCACGCGCAGGCCCGCCAGCCCGCGTGACTTGGACATCGTCTGCACCACCAGCAGATTGGGGTGTCGGCCGAGCAGGCGCACCGCGCTCTCGCCCCCGAAATCCACGTAGGCCTCGTCGATCACGACCACGCGGTCGGGCTGCAATTGCAGCAGGCGCTCGATGTCGGCCAGCGGCAGGGCCAGGCCCGTGGGCGCATTGGGGTTGGCGATGATCACGCCGCCGCAGGCGCCGCCATAGCCGGCCACCTCGATCTCGAAGCGTTCGTTCAAGGGCACTGTGCGGGCCTGGATGCCGTAGAGCTTGCAGTAGACCGGGTAGAAGCTGTAGGACACATCGGGGAACAGCACGGGCTGGCCGTGGTTCAGCAAGGCCTGGAACACGTGCGCCAGCACCTCGTCCGAGCCATTGCCCACGAACACCTGCGACAGTGCCAGGTCATGGCGCTGCGCGATGGCGGTGCGCAAGGCCGTGGCGTGCGGATCGGGGTACAGGCGCAGCGCGTCGCCAGCCGCATCGGCAATGGCCTGCAGCGCGCGGGGCGAGGGCCCGTAGGGGTTCTCGTTGGTATTGAGCTTGACCAGGTGCGGCACGGCCAGCTGTTCGCCGGGCACATAGGGGGTCAGCTGGTTCAGCAGGGGGCTCCAGAAGCGGCTCATGGTGGTTCTCCTCAGCAGGGGCACAAAAAAACGCGGGCCAACAAAAAAGGCGCCCGAAGGCGCCTTGGTCTGGTCGACTGGTCTGTGGGGGCTGTGCGGTCAGCAGGCCCCGGCACGGACGCGGTCGGGCAACACCCCGGCGCCGGTGGGCGGACGGTGGTGTCGGTGCAGCGATGTGACGTACTGGCTCATGGCCCCAGTGTGGCACGGCCCCGGCCCGGCTGGCAACCGGCGGGGCGCTTGCCTTGGCATGCCGCTCAGGCGGTTGCCAACAAATGCCGCACGCGGCGCAGGCTCTGCACGGTGGTCACGCAGGCGCGCGCGGCCTCGGCCCCCTTGGTCACGAGGTGCTCGCTGAAGTAGCGGCGGTGTTCTTCATGTTCATGGAAGTGGTGCGGCGTGAGCACGCACGAGAACACCGGCACGTCGGTGTCCAGCTGCACGCGCATCAGGCCGTCGATCACGGCACCGGCGACGAAGTCGTGCCGGTAGATGCCGCCATCGACCACCAGGCCGCAGGCCACGATGGCATCGAAGCGGCCGGACTTGGCCAGCGTGCTGGCGTGCAGGGGGATCTCGTAGGCGCCGGGCACATCGATCACGGTGACGGGATCGACGGGCACGCCCAGGCGGCCGACCTCGGCCAGGAAGCCCTCGCGGGCGCGGCCCACGATGTCGGCGTGCCAGTTGGCCTGGATGAAGGCCACGCGCAGCGGCGCAGAGGCCTCGCTGTTGGCGGCGGGAAGGGAAGCAATGGGAAGATCAGACTGATTCATGGAGACCTCGAAAGGCGGGACCAGAAATCAGGGCGCACGAACAACACCGCGCGGCGCATGAAGCATCCGCACGGAGGTGCCGCGCTCTCTTTCATCCGGACTGTGACCGTCGGCCCCGGAATCAAACCGGGTCTGCTGACCCTGCCAGGCGTGGCCTGGCAGGCGCTCGCGGGCTGAGGGCACGAGGCCCATCACCGCCGGTGGGGACTTTCACCCCGCCCTGAGAACGCTTTGCCGGCGTGCATGGCGCATGGCTGCTCCACACACGCTGACAGGCCGCATTTTACGAACATCGCCGAGGCCGATGCCGGCCTGGGGGTTTGACGCTGCTCAGTACGTCACGCCATAGCGCCAGTTGCGGTAGCGCAGCACGGCCGATTTGAGCTTGATCTCTTCGAGCGTGAGGTCGGGGCCCAGCTTGTCGCCTTCATGGAAGAGCTGGCTGTTGATGACCAGCATGCGGCTGCCGGGGTTGTCCGAATACATGGCGCCGCCGATGACCAGCTGCGGCAGGCTGCGGCGCACGTGGTCGGGCAGCTCGTGGAGGGCGTAGACGCGGGTGCTGGCTTCGGCCGTGGGGACCTGGGTGGTGGATGTGGGAGCGGACGGCGAGGGCGCCGCGACGGTGTCCGCTTCCCGGTTCGGGCGTGCGGGGCGCATCTGGCCCGCAGAGGCCGGGTCATGCTGTGCCATGGCTTGGCGTCGATCCGTGCCGGTGGGCGCGCCGCCCTGCTCGGTACGAGGCTCGTGCATGCCGGGGCGGTGCGGGCGCTGGCCGGCGCTGCCCTCGGTCGTCGGGGCCATGCTTGGGCCACCCAGGGCCGGGCCGCCTTCATGCATCGGCCGCATCCCTCCCTGTGGACCGGGCCATGCGCCTGAGGCTCGGTGGGCCTGCGGCGTGGCGCCCTGCTCACTCGGGTTCCACGCACCTGGCCCGCCTTGCGCCATCTGAGGCGCCTCGCCGGGCGGCGGCGTTTCGCTGCCCGACCACAAAGACCAGGCCAGCATGCCCGCCAGGGCCACCACCAGCCCGCCCACGCCCCAGGCCCAGGGCGGCAGGGGGCGGCGGGCTCCGTCGTCGGGCAGCGCCATGGCGGCCGGCTGCGCGTGCAGGCCGGGCACCGCGCCGCGTTCGCGTTCGGCGTCGGCCCGCTTGAGGGCGTCGAGGATGTAGGACATCGCTCAGGTTCCTGTGTTGGGTGCGGCCGGGGCGGTGGGCGTCTGGCCCAGCCGCGGCTCGCTCACGCCGGTCAGGCGGTTGAGCTGCATCAGCGTGGTCGCGCCGGCCACGCCATCGGGCGTGAGCCCCTGGGCCAGCTGGAAGGCGTGCACCCGGGCCTTGAGCTGCTCGTCGAAGCGGCGCGTGCCGGCGGGCACTGCGTCGCCATGCAGGGTGGCCATGCGGGCGGACAGCCAGTCGACCGCGGGGCCGCTGTCGCCTTCCATCAGCTTGCGGCGGTAGTCTGGCGGCGAGCGCCACAGGGTGGCGAAATCACCCCGCCACACGGTGGACAGGGCGGCCAGCGGCACGCGGTAGCGGGTGCTGCCCAGCTGCAAGGTGGCGCTGTCCTGCCCCAGGTCGGTGATCAGCGCGTAGACGGGGCTTTGCCCATTGTGCAGGGTGAGCACGCCGGGGCGGTCCAACTGGCGCACCAGGGCCAGCCCGCCGTTGTGCCGGAAGCACTGCAGCTGCCGGGCGGGGGCGGCCTGGCAGGGATCGCCCCCTTCGCCCAGGCGCGCCTGCCAGAGCGCGGCCAGCTCGCGCAAGGCGGTGCTTTCCTGTGCCGGGGCTTCACGAAGGGCCTGGGCCAGGGCGGGGGCATCCAGTGTGACCAGGGCAGAGGCCGCCTTGGCCCCGCTAGCCTGGGCGGAAGTGCTGGACGCTCCCTGGACGGGAGAGGCGGGCGATGAGGCTCCGTGGGCCGCCACGCCCGTGGCCTTGCCTGGCAGCGGCAGCCCGCCCGGGCGGTTCCACAGGGCCAGCGCGGCCAAGGCGGGCAGGGCCACCCCGGCCAGCAGGCCCCAGGCCCAGACCGGCGGGCGACGCAAGGTGGCGCCCAGGCCACCCGCGGCAGCATCGGCGGTGCGGGCCGGGTTGCCGCGTGCGCCTTCTTGGGCGTGGTCGCGCCGGCCCCGGTCGGCATTGAGCGGCGCCGGCCGCGTGCGACTGGACGAGGCCTCGGGGCTGCGCGCCGTGTCATGGCGCCCGGCCGGCCGCTCGAACACCTCGCCCGCGGCCTTGTCCACGATCTCGCGGTTGACCACGTCCTTGCCCAGCGCGTAGGCGCCCAGCAGGGCCCGGTCGCACAGCAGGTTGATGCGGCGGGGCACCCCGCGTGTCCAGCGGTGGATGCGGCGCACGGCCTTGGCGTCGAACAGGTGGCCGTGTGTCTTGCCGGCCACGGCCAGGCGGTGCAGGATGTACTGCGCCGTCTCGGCCTCGCTCAGCGCGTCGAGGTGGTAGCGCGCGATCACGCGCTGCGCCAGCTGTTCCAGCTCGGGCTGGGCCAGCATGTCGCGCAGCTCGGGCTGGCCGATCAGCACGATCTGCAGCAGCTTGCGCTCGCTGGTCTCCAGGTTGGTCAGCAGGCGCAGCTGCTCCAGCACGTCGGCCGACAAGTTCTGCGCCTCGTCGATGATCAGCACGTTGTTCTGGCCCACCGCGTGCGTCTTGAGCAGGAACNGCACGTTGTTCTGGCCCACCGCGTGCGTCTTGAGCAGGAACTCGTTGAGCGGGTCGACGTAGTCCTTGATGGTGGCCTGGCGGTGCTGGCCCAGGCCCTCGGGCAGCGGGATGCGGAACTCGTGGCAGATGGACTGCAGCAGCTCGATCACCGTCAGCTTGGGGTTGAAGATGTAGGCCACGTTGCAGCGCCGCGGGATCTGCTCCAGGAAGCAGCGGCACACCGTGGTCTTGCCCGCGCCGATCTCGCCGGTCAGCATCACGAAACCGCCGCCGCCGCCCACTCCGTAGAGCAGGTGCGCCAGGGCTTCCCGGTGGCGCTCGCTCATGAAGAGGTAGCGCGGGTCGGGCGCGATCGAGAAGGGCTCCTGCTTCAGGCCGAAATGTTGCGCGTACATGGCCCGAAGGATAACGCCGCGCGGGGCCGGGCCCGCAGCGGGTCAGTCCGTGGTGAGCACGGCGCCGCGGCGGTCGCGGCCCTGGCGGATGTAATGGTCGCGCTTGGCGGCGTACATGCGCTGGTCGGCGCGGTGCACCACGGTTTCCAGGCGCTCGTTGTCCTTGCTGGTGGCCGCCCCGATGGACAGGCTCACCTGCGTGCCGCCGGCATGGAACTGGTTGTTCAGGGCCAGCAACTCGTGAACCTGCTCGACCAGGTGCTCGCAGCCTCGCAGGTCGACGCCGGGCAGTAGCAGGGCGAACTCGTCACCCCCGATGCGCGAGGCCGTGGCCGGGCGCTCCACCGCCTTGCGCAGGATCTCGCCCACGCGGCGCAGCAGCGCATCGCCACCGGCATGGCCGGATTCGTCGTTGACGCCCTTGAGGTTGTTCAGGTCGATGATGACCACGCTGACGGGCCAGGGGCCGCGCCGGTCCAGGCGGTTGAGCTCGTCGCTGAAGAAGGAGCGGTTGCGCAGGCCGGTCAGCGCGTCGTGCATGCCCAGGTACTCGAGGTAGGCCTCGGCCTTCTTGCGCGCGGTGATGTCGGTCAGGGACACCAGCACCTGGTCCCAGCGCTCTTCATGGCCGGGCATCACCGAGAACTGCAGGTACACGTGCACCTTCTCGCCATCGAGCGAGTAGTTCACCACCTCGCGCTGCTGGAACAGGCGGCCATGCCACAGGTCCACCAGCTGCTCGGCGAAGTTGGCGCGCATGTCGTCGCGGAAGATCTTGTCGGTGTGGGCCAGCAAGGTGGCCTTGTCCGGCGCGCGGAAGGTGTCCACGGTCTGTCGGTTGATGTCCAGCACGCGGATCTCGAGCATGCAGCGGGTGACGAACTCGGGATGCACGTCCAGGAAGGTGCGAAAGTTCTCCACCCCTTGCTCGCGCACCTCGGCCAGCAGGCCCTTGATGCCGCTGAAATCCTCCAGCCACAGCGACACCGGCGAGTGCTCGAACAGGCCCTTGGCCTGCAGCTCGCTATGGCGCAGGGCTTTTTCGGCACGGGTGCGCTCGGTGGTGTCCTCGATGGCCAGCAGCACGCGCGACCAATCCTGCTCGTGGCCGGGCAGGATGTTGGCGTTGAGCGAGATGCTCAGGCGCTGGCCCTGCAGCGTGTAGTTCACCGTCTGGCTGCGGAAGTGCGTCTGGCCGTTCCACAGCTGCACCAGCTCTTCGACGTGCTGGTCGAACATGTCGTCGCGGAACACATCGTGCAGGTTGGCCTTGAGGTGCTCCAGGTCGCGCGCGCCGAACAGCTCCAGCGTGCGGCGGTTCACCTGCAGCAGCTGGATGCGGCGCGAGCAGTCGGCCACCCGCGCGGGGTTCTGCCGCAGGAAGGCCCGCAGGTGCACGACCCCTTCCTCACGCCACTGGTCGAACAGCGACTTCAGGCCGCTGTAATCCTCCAGCCACAGCGATACCGGGGCCAGTTCGAACATGTCGGCGTACAGATCGGTCACGACGGTCTCTCGGGGTAATGCGCGCAATTGCGTCATTGTCGCGGGCCGTGAGGCCCTGGCGTGTCGCGCCAGCCACACGGATGGCGCCTCTTGCCACACTAGCGTTTCATGCCGCCCTGCGGTGTGACAAAAAGCACGGATTTACGCGCGCATGTTCCGGCTTCGCCACGCTCAGTGGCTGATGGACAGGGTCTCGGACGACGAACTGGTGTCCGGTTCGATGGCCGCGTGGCGCACGTGCAGGCCGGTGCAGGCCACGAACACCTGGATCACCTCGTGCATTTCGGCGGGTGGCACCCAGGCCGTGCGTGCGGTGTCCCAGGCGGAGGCGGCCCCCTTGCGGCGCGGGGCGGCGCGCACGGCCGGGGCCGTGTGGATGGCCCACAGCGGCGCACGGCGCGGGCCGTCCAGGCCCGTGCCCCGCTCGACCAGGGTCAGTCGGGCCATTGGTCGGCGCGGCCAGGGCAGCAGGCGGTGGCGCTGGTCCACCTCGCACAGGGCCACCAGGCGGTCGAAGCCGATCTCGCAGCGCGACTGGCGCGCCAGGGTCTGGCGGTCATACACATGGATGCGGAACACGCCGCGCACGATGTCGATCTCGCGAGATTCGAGGGTGTCGCGAAAGCCTGTGCCGGGTTGGGGCCGGCAGCGGCGCCAGGTCAGGTAGATGCCCAGCAGCACGCCGGCCAGGGCGCCGGAGGCCAGCAGGGGCGCGTGAAGGTCCTGGGCGGTGGCGGGCTGCAGGGCCGAGATCAGCAGCAGGAAGCCGAACACCAGGCTGGCCATGGTCAGGGCGGCGCTGACGGCCACTTCCACGCGGTAGGCGCGTCGGCAGGCAGCCCGCAGGTCCAGCAGCACCGGAGGGCGGTGGCCCAGCAACTGGCCGAGCGCTTGCGCGGCGCTGCTGCCGCGGGGGGCGGCAGAAGTGGTGGCGTTGGCTGCTGCGGTCGAGCGGTCCACTGAACGGGTTCCCTGGTGGGCCCTGGCGGGCTGTTGGTTTGTTGCAGCCCAGTGTAGCGGGGCTGGCCCGGCTGCCCGAGGCAAAGAGGGGGATTGCGGACGCGCTGCCCTGTTTTCCGCCTGGTCAGGGGGCTATGTCGGCCATGTCATGCGGCGCATCATGGCCATGCCCCTCCCACTGCGGAGCCGCCCCGTTGACACAGGCCAGGGCTTTGGCACACTGGCTGCAACAACAAGAGAATGAGTGCCCTGATGAACCGCCCTGCGCCAGTCGTGCTGGTCCCCGCCTGTCAGCGGGTGTTGGGCCGCCACCCCTTCCATGTGGCCGGCAAGAAGTACCTCGATGCGGTGCGCCTGGCCGGGTGCGTGCCCCTGGTGGTGCCCGGGGCCTTGCCCGATGAGCTGGACACCCTGCTCGACCTGGCCGATGGCCTGCTGCTGACCGGCTCGCCTTCCAACGTGCACCCCAGCCATTTCGGCGAAGAGGTGCTCGACCCCAGCCTGCCGCTCGATCAAGACCGCGACGCCTGGACCTTGCCCATCATCCGCCGCGCCTTGCAAGAGCGCGTGCCCGTGCTGGGCATCTGCCGGGGCTTTCAGGAGGTCAACGTCGCCATGGGCGGCTCGCTGCACCAGGCCGTGCACCAGCAGCCCGGCCTGCGAGATCACCGGGGTGACGACACGCAGCCAGTCGACATCGAATACGGCTTCTCGCACCCCGTGCACATCCAGGGCGGCGGGGTGCTCGAACAGACCCTCGAAGGTGTGAGCGCGGTCCAGGACGGGCAGTTCATGGTCAACAGCCTGCACGGCCAGGGTGTGAACCGCCTGGCGCCCGGCCTGCGTGCCGAGGCCCTGGCGCCCGATGGCGTGGTCGAGGCCTTCACCTGGGCGCCCGACGATGGCCGCCCCGCCGCCTTCAGCCTGTGCCTGCAGTGGCACCCCGAGTGGCTGGCGGCCGAGAACCCTGTGTCCCGACGCATCTTCGAGACCTTCGGCGCGGCCTGCCTGGCGCACCGCGACGAACGATTGCAACGATCACCACAGCGATTGCAACGCTGACCCACCGGAGCCCGCATGCCGCCATCCAGAGTGCCCACGTCCTTCAGTGAACTCGAACAATGGCTCGATGAGCGGCGGGTCACCGAGATCGAATGCCTGGTGCCTGACCTCACCGGCGTGGCACGCGGCAAGATCCTGCCGCGCGAGAAGTTCACCGAAGACCGCGGCATGCGTCTGCCCGAGGCCATCGTGGCCATCGGCGTGACGGGCGAGTTCCCCGAAGAGGGCCCCTACTACGACGTCATCACGCCCACCGACCGGGACATGCACCTGCAGCCCGATCCGCGCACCGTGCGCATCGTGCCCTGGGCGACCGACCCTACTGCCCAGGTGGTGCACGACTGCTATGACCGCGATGGCCACCTGATCCCCTATGCGCCGCGCTCCGTGCTCAGGCGCGTGTGCCAGCTCTACGCCGACCAGGGCTGGTCGCCCGTGGTGGCGCCCGAGCTCGAGTTCTACCTGATCGAGCGCAGCATCGACCCCAACATGCCCTTGCGCCCGCCCCGTGGCCGCAGCGGCCGGGCCGAGACCTCGCGCCAGGCCTATTCCATCGACGCCGTCAACGAGTTTGACCCGCTGTTCGAGGACATCTACGCCTATTGCCAGAAGATGGAGCTCAACGTGGACACCCTGATCCACGAGGTGGGCGCCGGGCAAATGGAGATCAACTTCTTCCACGACCACCCGCTGGGCCTGGCCGACGAGGTGTTCTTCTTCAAGCGCACCATCCGCGAGGCCGCGCTGCGCCACGAGATGTACGCCACCTTCATGGCCAAGCCCATGGCCAACGAGCCGGGCAGCGCCATGCACATCCACCAGAGCATCGAGCGCGTGGACAACGGCGAGAACATCTTCAGCAACCCCGATGGCAGCCCTTCGAAGGCCTTCTACTGGTTCATCGGCGGCCTGCAGCGTTATGCGCCCGCGGCCATGGCCCTGTTCGCGCCGTACGTGAACAGCTACCGCCGCCTGGTGCGCTCCAACGCCGCGCCCATCAACATCCAGTGGGGCACCGACAACCGCACCGTGGGCTTCAGGGCGCCGGTGGCCACACCCGCCTCGCGCCGCATCGAGAACCGCATCATCGGGGCCGATGCCAACCCCTACGTGGCGCTGGCCGCCACGCTGGCCTGCGGCTACCTGGGCATGACCCGGCAGATCGAGCCCACGCCCGAGTGCCGGGGCGATGCCTACCTGGCCGATTTCCAGCTGCCGCGCAGCCTGGGCGAGGCCGTGGCCCAACTGCGCGACGAGGCCGACCTGGCGCAGGTGCTGGGGCAGGACTTCATCACCGTCTACACCGAGATCAAGGAGGTGGAGCACGCCGAGTTCATGAAGGTGATCTCGCCCTGGGAGCGCGAGCACCTGCTGCTGCACGTCTGACACCTCAAGGGAGACTCCTCGAACATGAACACGCTGGACCGCACCACCAAGGATTGGCAGGCCGCCGACGCCGCCCACTTCCTGCACCCGTTCACCGACCACCAGGCCCTGTCCGCCAAGGGCTCGCGCATCATCACGCGCGGCGAGGGCGTGTGGCTGTGGGACAGCGAGGGCCAGAAGATCTTCGACGCCATGAGCGGCCTGTGGTGCGTCAACGTGGGTTATGGCCGCCAGGAACTGATCGACGCGGCCACGCAGCAGTTGCAGACCCTGCCCTTCTACAACGCCTTCTTCCAGACCGCCACGACACCCTCCATCGCGTTGGCTGAAAAGCTCGCGCAACTCAGCCCGCCGCAGTTCCAGCACGTGTTCTTCAGCGGCTCGGGCTCGGAGGGCAATGACACCATCGTGCGCCTGGTGCGCCGCTACTGGGATCTGCAGGGCCACCCCGGGCGGCACACCATCATCAGCCGCATCAACGCGTACCACGGCTCCACGATGGCGGGCGCCTCATTGGGCGGCATGGTCGACATGCACGCCCAGGGCGGCCTGCCCATCCCGGGCATCGTGCACATCGAGCAGCCCTACTTTGCGCAGCATGCCCAGCCCGGTGAGAGCCATGATGAGTTCGGGCGCCGGGCCGCCTCGTGGCTGGAGTACAAGATCCTGGAGGTGGGCCCGGACAAGGTGGCCGCCTTCATCGGCGAGCCGGTGCAGGGCGCGGGCGGCGTGATCATCCCGCCCGACACCTACTGGCCCGAGATCCAGCGCATCTGCGACCAGTACGGCATCCTGCTGGTGTCCGACGAGGTGATCTGCGGCTTCGGGCGCACGGGGCACATGTTCGGCTGCGAGCGCTTCGGCGTCCGGCCTGACCTGATCACCTTCGCCAAGGGTGTGAGCTCGGGCTACATCCCGTTGGGCGGGGTGCTGGTGGGTGACCGCGTGGCGCGCGTGCTGATCGAGCAGGGCGGTGAGTTCAACCACGGCTACACCTACAGCGGCCACCCGGTGGCCTGCGCCGTGGCCCTGGCCAACCTGGGCGTGATCGAGCGCGAAGGGCTGGTGCAGCGCGTGCACGATGACACCGGGCCCTACCTGGCGCAGCAGTTCGCCGCCTTGCAGGGGCACCCGCTGGTGGGTGAGGCCGAGACCTGCGGCTTGATGGGCGCGATCCGCCTGGTGAGGCGCCAAGCCACGGCCGACGCGCCGGCCGAGCCCTTCGCTTCAAGCCTGTCGGTGGGCATGGTGTGCCGTGGCCATTGCTTCAACAACGGCCTGATCATGCGCGCCGTGGGCGACCGCATGATCATCGCGCCGCCGCTGATCCTCACGCGCGAACTGATCGACGAGATGATGGCGCGCATCCGCCGCTGCCTGGAGCTGACCTGGGTGGATGTGCAGCAGCGCGGCTGGGTGTGAGGCCCCAGGGCCGCAGAACGCTCAGCCCTTGCCGTCCAGCCACTGCGTGATCGGTGCCCACTGCGCCAGGTCCTTCTCGACCTTGGCGGGCGCCACATCGAACAGGGTCAGGCCGTGGGCGGCCAGGTGGGCGTAGTTCTGCGTGTCGCGCAGCAGGCCCAGCACGGGCACATCCAGCGTGGCCAGGAACTCGCGCAGGTGCTCGGTGGCCTTGGTGTGGTCCTTGATGCGGTTGCCGACCACGGCGATGCGCACCTTGTCCGAGCGCTTGCGCGCGGCCAGGTCGGCGATGAACTCGCGCGTGGGGTAGATGTCGAACACGCTGGCCTGCAGCGGGATCAGCACCAGGTCGGCCAGCTTCATCACCGCGTCCACCTTCTTGCCGTGCATGCCGGCGGGGGTGTCCAGCACGACGTGGGTGGTGCCCTTGGGCGGCTTGGCGATCTCGTCCTGATCGATGTCCCAGGCGGCGATGGGCGCCAGGTGCGCCGGCCTCAATTGCCGCCACAGCTGCGAGGACTGCTGCCGGTCGATGTCGCCCAGCATCACGGCATGCCCCTGGTTGGCCCAGTAGCCCGCGACATTGCTCGACAGCGTGGACTTGCCCACGCCTCCCTTCGGATTGGCGACCACGATCACCGGCATGCTGCGCTCCTCTCGCTTGTTCAGGATGGACAGGTGCCGTCCACTATATGCCATGCCGGTGACTTGGATGCTGCAGGCCGCGGCGTGATTGGCTAGAGTGGACCCACCAACGACACGAGGAGCAGCCCCATGACCGACGCCTCCCTACCCCCCACGGGCCAGGCCCTGATCTGGCGCGACCGCGCCAATGCCCTGATCGCCGAGGGCCTGATCGACGGCCGAGGCCTGGTCGAGGGGCAGCGCGTCAAGGCCGTGGCCGAGGAAACCTTCGAGTGCCGCTCGCCCATCGACGGCCGGCTGCTGACCCCCGTGGCCCGGGGCCGCCAGGCCGACATCGACCTGGCCGTGGGCTCGGCCCGCCGAGCCTTCGACGACGGCCGCTGGGCGGGCCAGGCGCCGGCTGCGCGCAAGCGCGTGCTGCAGCGCTTCGCCGAACTCATCGTCCAGCACAAGGACGAGCTGGCGCTGCTGGAGACGCTGGACATGGGCAAGCCCATCCAGCACAGCCTGGGCGTGGACGTGCCGGCCGCCGCGCGCTGCATCGCCTGGTACGCCGAGGCCATCGACAAGGTCTACGACGAGATCGCGCCCACGGGGCGCAACGCGCTGGCGCTGATCCAGCGCGAGCCGGTCGGGGTGGTGGGCGCCATCGTGCCCTGGAACTACCCGATGATCATGGCCGCCTGGAAGCTGGGCCCGGCCTTGGCTGCGGGCAACAGCGTGGTGCTCAAGCCCTCCGAAAAATCTCCCTTGACCGCCCTGCGCCTGGGTGAGCTGGCCCTCAAGGCCGGCCTGCCCGAGGGCGTGCTCAACGTGGTGCCCGGCTTCGGCATGGAGGCCGGCGAGGCCCTGGCCCTGCACCTGGATGTCGATGCCCTGGGCTTCACCGGATCCACCCGCGTGGGCCGCAAGATGCTGGAGTACGCGGGCCGCAGCAACCTCAAGCGCGTGTTCAACGAGCTGGGCGGCAAGTCGGCTTTTGTGGTGTTCGACGACAGCGACGCGCTGGAGCGCGCCGCGCAGACCGTGGCGGGCTCGATCTTCTTCAACCAGGGCGAATCGTGCAATGCGCCTTCGCGCCTGCTGGTGCACGAGCGCATCGCCGACGACTTCGTGGGCCGGGTGCTGGCGCAGACCCCGAACTACCAGCCTGCCGACCCGCTGGATCCGAGCACCGTGATGGGGGCGCTGGTCGACGAGGCCCAGCTGCGCACCGTGCTGGGCTACATCGAGGCGGGCCACAAGGAGGGCGCGCGCTGTGTGGCGGGCGGCACCCAGGCGCGGGCCGAGACCGGCGGCTTCTATGTCACGCCCACGGTGTTCGATGGGGTGCGCAACGACATGCTGATCGCCAAGGAAGAGATCTTCGGGCCGGTGCTCAGCGTGATCCGGTTCAAGGACGAGGCCGAGGCGGTGGCCCTGGCCAACCAGTCCAGCTACGGCCTGCAGGCCAGCGTGTGGAGCAGCCACATCGACCGGGCACACCGCGTGGCCCGCGCGCTGCGCGCCGGCACCGTGCACGTCAACCAGTACGACGAGGACGACATCACCGTGCCCTTCGGCGGGGTCAAGCAATCGGGCAATGGCCGTGACAAGTCGCTGCACGCGCTGGACAAGTACACCGAGCTCAAGACCACCTGGATCCGCATCGACTGAAGCGGGCTGACGAGGTCGAGAGGGGCGCCCCTCAGCCCATCAGGGCCGCGCCCTTGACCTGGGCGAACACGGCCAGGCCGGGCGCCAGTTTCAGGTGCTCGCAGGAGCGGCGTGTCAGTCTTGCAAGCAGCAGCGTGCTGCCGTGCGATGCCTGCGGCGTGCCCAGCATCAGTTGCAGTGTCACCGTGTCGGGCCCGTCGTCGCGCAGGCTGGCCACGGTGGCCGGCAGGATGTTGACGATGCTGCTGTCGACAGCCCGGCTCAAGGCCACGCTCACGTCGCGGGCCAGCACCCGCACGCGCACAGACTGGCCTATGGCCGCAGGTGACAGGCCCGTCCACAAAGGCAGGCCGCCAACCTCCAGCCGGCTCTGGCCATAGGCCGGTTCGTGTGCGGCCACCGTGGCCTGGACCACGGCGGCGGCTTCGTCCAGGTGGCTCAAGGGCAGGTCCAGGCGCGCAAACAGCTCGGCCGGCGTGCCGGTGGCTTGCACACGGCCGGCGTCCATCAGCACCAGGTGATCGGCCAGGCGCGCGGCCTCGTCCAGCGCATGCGTCACGTAGACCACGGGCACGCCGGCCTGGGCGTTGAGCCGTTCCAGGAAGGGCAGCACCTCGGCCTTGCGAGCGGCATCCAGCGCCGACAGGGGCTCGTCCATCAGCAGCAGGCGCGGGCTGGTCAGCAGCGCGCGCGCAATGGCCACGCGCTGGCGCTCGCCACCCGACAGGTTCTCGGGCCGGCGGTCCATCAGGTGGCCGATGCCCAGCAGGGCCACGGCATCATCCAGCGTCACGTGGCGCTCGGCGGCAGGCGTGCGTTTGAGGCCGTAATCCAGGTTGCCTCGCACGCTCAGGTGCGCAAAGAGGCTGGCTTCCTGGAACACCATGCCGATGGGGCGGCGGTGCACGGGCTCCCAGGTGTGCTGGGCGTCGTCCTGCCAGCATGCGCTGCCCACCGCCACGCGGCCCCGTGCCCGTGTGAGCCCGGCCAGCGCGCGCAACACCGTGGTCTTGCCACAGCCCGAAGGGCCCAACAGCACGCTCACGCCTCGACCGGGCAGGCGCAAGGCCACCTGCAGGGCAAAGCCTGGGTAGCTCAAGGCCAGGTCGGCATGGATGTCAGACACGGCCGGCCCCCACGCTGGTGCCGGGCCGCAGCCCGCCCAGGCGCCCGTTGAACAGGTACAGGGCCAGCATCACCCCGAAGCCGAACACCACCATGCCGCCGGCCAGCACATGGGCCTTGGCCAGCTCCTGCGCCTCGACGTGGCCATACAGGGCCACCGACAGCACCTGCGTGGCGCCCGGGATGTTGCCGCCCATCATCAGCACCACGCCGAACTCGCCCACGGTGTGCGCGAAGCCCAGCACGCTGGCGGTGAGGAAGCCCGGCGCGGCCAGTGGCAGCGCGACGGTGACGAAGCGGTCCCACGGACTGGCGCGCAAGGTGGCGGCCACCTCCATCGGACGCGTGCCGATGGCCTCGAACGCCTGGTGAAGCGGCTGCACCACGAAGGGAAACGAATGCAGCACCGAGCCCACCACCAGCCCGGTGAAAGTGAAGGGCAGCAGGCCGAGGCCCATGGATTGGGTCAACTGGCCGATGGGGCCTTGCGCGCCCATCAGCATCAGAAGGTAGAAGCCGATCACGGTGGGCGGCAGCACCAGGGGCAGCGCCACCACGGCGGCCACCGCGCCTTTCAGGCGTGACCGCGTGCGCGCCAGCCACCAGGCGATCGGCGTGCCGATCAACAGCAGCAGCACCGTGCTGAGCCCCGCCAGCTTGGCGGTCAGGGCCAGGGCCTGGATGTCTGCAGGATCAAGCACGGGTACTGCCGCTCATCCTCTCAGCCCGTAGCCGTAGGACTTGATCACGGCCTTGGCCGCGTCGCCGCGCAGGTAGCTCAGCAGGGCCTGCGCGGCGGCCTTGTCGGCGCCCCTGGCCAGCAGCGCTGCATCCTGCAGGATGGGGGTGTAGAGCTTGGCAGGCACCACCCACACCGAGCCGGCAGCAGGCTTGTCGGGCGGGGCCACCTGCGACAGCGCCACGAAGCCCAGCTCGGCATTGCCTGTGGACACGAACTGGTGTGCCTGGCCGATGCTCTCGCCCTGAACGATCTTGGAGGTCAGGCCGTCGTACAGCCCCAGGGCCTTGAGCGTTTCGACGGCGGCCGCGCCATAGGGGGCCAGCTTCGGATTGGCGATCGACAGGTGAGAGAAGTTGCCCTTCCTGAGCACATCGCCCTGCGCATCGACCAAGCCAGGCTGGCTGCTCCACAGCACCAGCTTGCCCGTGGCGTAGGTGAAGGTCTGGCCCTTCACGGCCAAGCCTTCAGCCACCAGCTTGCGTGGAGTGTCGTCATCGGCGGCCAGCAAGACCTCGAAGGGCGCACCGGCCTTGATCTGCGTGTAGAACTTGCCGGTGGAGCCCACGATGGCCACGGCCTTGTGGCCGGTGGCGGCTTCGAAGCCGGTGGCGATCTTCTGGAACGGCGCGGCGAAGTTGGCGGCCACGGCCACCTGCACTTCATCTGCCCAGGCCAAGCTGGCCCCCAGGGCCAGCCAGACGCTCAAGGTGGCCTGGCGTGCACGGTTCCAGATCTGCATGATTCGAAACTCCAGTCGTTATGTCTGTGATGATACAACGGTGCTTGCAGATCGAGCAGCGCTGCGCCCCATCCACTCAAGACGCCAGCAGCCGTGTCAGCGCGGCAATGTCCTTTGCGGCGGCGGCCTTGGCGGTGGCCTCGATGGCTCGGTAGTGCGTCACGATGGCCTGGCCCGCCTTGGTGAGCGTTGCTCCGCCGCCATGCGCACCACCGGTGGCGGTGTCCACGGCGGGCTCCTTCAGCGCGCGGTTCATCTCGTCCACCAGGGTCCAGGCGCGGCGGTACGACATACCGAACTCGCGTGCCGCGGCCGAGATCGAACCGGTGGCTGCGATGGCTTCCAGCAAGGCCACCTTGCCGGGGCCGATGGCGATGGCGCTGTCACGGTAGACGCGCAGGCGGAACTGCACTTTGGGTTTCATGGTGCCTATTGTCACGCTGGCACGGTGTAGATGCTGCTGTCCATCAGGTCCACGCCGCAGGCCAGGTCTTCGACCCAGTCGATGAACTGCCCGATGGCCGCGCCCACCAGCGGTGCCCCATGCTGCGGTGCGATCATCTCGATGGGCAACTGGCGTACCATGCGCGCCCACAGCCGCAGGATCTTGTTGCTGACCATATAGCGCCGGTGAAAGGCCACCATGCCCGGCGGCATCGGGCTGAGCGAGTCGATGGGCTGCCTTGCCTGCGCACCGCTGAGCATCGACACACCCAGATCGCCCGAGAACAGGATGCGGCTGACCGGGTCGTAGAACTGGAAGTTGCCCTCGGCATGCATGAAGTGGGCGGGCAGGGCGAGCAGCTCGTGGCGGCCGATGCTGATGCGCATGCCCCGGTCCGGGATGCCCACCACCCGGCCCGTGGTCTTGCCCGGTTTGCAGAAGTGCGGCACGAAGCGCTCCCACAGCGTGGACACGTACAGGCGCGCATCGGGCGTGGCCGTCATCCAGCGGTCCAGCGAGGCGATGATGTCCGGATCGGCATGAGAGGCCAGGATGGCCGACAGCTTGCTGGGCGGGAAGTGCCGCGACATGCCGAGGTAGAGCTCGCCATAGGCCAGGTTGCCGCCGGGGTCGATGATCGCGCCCGTGCCATCGTCCACGATCAGGAACTGGTTGGCCTGCACCGCCTCGCCCCCTTCCTTGCACAGGTCGGAGAACATCAGGCAGGCGTGGCCGCCGTGGCGGAACAGTTCAGTGGGCATGGCGGGTCTAGGCGGGTGTGGGGCCATTGTGGAGGCAGCGCTGCGCTGCACGGATGCCGCTGAGCTGGGCTTGCCGGTGAAATTCCGCCAAGCTTGATCCCCGTCACAAGTGCTTCACATGGCTCTGATACGGTGCCGCCTCGTCTCGACTGGCGCCTTTGCCGGCGTCCCTGGCCATGCAGCATCTCTCCGACATCGACACCGCGCCCCCTTTGCAGTGGCCTCAGCCCCTGCCGCCCGAAGCGCCTTTGCCGCACCGCAAGGTGATCCGCTCGTGGCTGGTGCCGCTGGTGGAGCGCACCACGGCCTACGCCGTGCTTCTGCTGTGCCTGGACTACCTGCTGCTGGGCACGGCCCTGGCCGCCGCGGTGTTCTTCAAGCCTCTGTGGCTCAAGCTGCTCAGTGGGGTGCTGGCCGGCTTCGTGGTCGGCCGCCTGTTCATCATCGGACACGACGCCTGCCACCAGAGCCTCACACCCCATCGCCGCCTGAACCGCTGGCTGGGCCGCATCGCCTTCCTGCCCTCGCTCACGGCCTACAGCCTGTGGGACATGGGGCACAACACGGTGCACCACGGCTTCACCAACCTCAAGGGGGTGGACTTTGTGTGGGCGCCGCTCACGCAGGCCGAGTACCAGGCCCTGTCGCCCCGGCGCCGCCTGCTGGAGCGCCTGTACCGCAGCGGCTGGTGCCCTGGCCTGTACTACATGGTCGAGATCTGGTGGAACAAGATGATGTTCCCCAACCCGGCCACTTCTGGCGGCACGCACCGCCCGGTCTTCACGCGGGACTGCCTGCTGGTGACCGGCTTTGCCGTGCTGTGGCTGGCCGGGCTGGTGGCATCGGCGCTGGCCACGGGGCAATCCGTTTGGCTGCTGTGCACCGTGGGCTTCGTGGTGCCGGTGCTGTTCTGGTTCACGATGATGGGCTTCGTGATCTACGGCCACCACACCCACGTGCGCGTGCAATGGCACGACGACCGCGCCGCATGGCAGCGGGCGCAGCCCTTCGTGTCGACCACCGTGCACCTGACCTTTCCCCTGAAGATCGGCGCCCTGGTGCACCACATCATGGAGCACACGGCCCACCACGTGGACATGAGCATCCCGCTGTACAAGCTCAAGGGTGCCCAGGCGATGCTGGAGCACCTGCTGCCCGAGCGCATCATCATCCAGCGCTTCTCGTGGCGCTGGTATTTCGACACCGCGCGGGCCTGCAAGCTTTACGATTTCACGCGGCAGTGCTGGACGGATTTTGCGGGGCGCGCCACCAGCGAGCCGCGCGTGGCGATGGCCAGCGCGGCTTGAAGAGGCTGTCGATTCAGGTGGGGGCTGTGGGCCAGTTCACCCACACACCGATCAAGGCCAGGGCCAAGGCGGCAGTGACCGCGGCCAACCACAGGGTGCGCACCCGGTTGATCTCGGCGCGCCGGATCAACTGAGTGTTCTGCTCTGCCAGGTCCTTGATCAGCTGAGACGAGGCCAGCATCTGTGCATGCAGATCTGCCACGGTCGCTTCCAGCGTGGCCAGCCGGGTGTCCAGTGGGGACGAAGCTGTCGACCCCGCAGATGAGGTAGCGGCCGGTTTGGTGGACACCTTGCGGCCTACGGCATCCCACAGCTTGCCGGCACCCTCTGCCACCTTGGGGGCGTTGCGGATCACATCCGACCAGGGCACGGCTTGCAGAACGGTCAACCAGCTGATGGCCATCCGGGAACTCCTCGGTGTGGTGTTGCGGGCCGGGTCAGTGTAGTCGCAGGTGGCTGCCCCCTGTCTCGGTGGTGTCGTCCGGTCGCACAGCCGGCGGCTCAGGCCGGCCTGGGCGCGAACATGATGATGGCCATGCCGGCCACGGCCACTGCCGCGCCGATCAAGTCCCACGGCCCCGGGCGGATGCCGTCGACGGCCCACAGCCACAGCACGGCCACGAAGATGTAGACCCCACCATAAGCAGCGTACACACGGCCGGAGGCTTCAGGGTGGAGCGAAAGCAGCCAGGCGAAGGCTGCCAGGCTCAACGCCGCGGGCACCAGCCACCAGATGCTCCTGCCCTGGGTGAGCCACAGCGTGGGGAGGTAGCAGCCGACGATCTCCGCCAGGGCGGTGATCAGGAACAGCAGAATGGTTTTTGCTTCGGGCATGGAGGGGGATGGTAGGTCATGGCTGGCCTGTCTCGGTCGCATACGTGAGCCCCTCGCGGCGCCGCACCTGCTCTGAAAGCGCGAAGCCCTTGAAGGACGGGCTGGAACAGCGTGACCGTCTTGCCCAGTGCCCGCAAGGCGTGCGCCATGCGCATGAACGGATGAGTGTCTCCCACCGTTCAGGTGCTGCGCACTTCGGCCAGAAGCAGGCTCATCAGCCAGGTGTCGTGGTATGTGCCCTCGAAGCGCATGCCGCGCCGCTTGGTGGCTTCGTGCACGAACCCCATGCGCTGGTACAGCCTGACCGCCTGTGCATTGTCGGCGCGCACTTCCAGCTCCACTCGGGTGATGCCCTTGGCCTGCGCCTGGAGGATGCAGGCCGACATCAGGCGCTGGCCGATGCCGAGGCCGCGGTGGCTGGACAGCAAGCCGATCCCCAGCGAGCCGCAGTGCCGTGTCGCCGGTTGCCCGTAGGGGAAGATGTCGCACCAGCCCACCACCTGTGTTTCATCGACGGCAACGAACTGGGAGGCGCCGCTTGCCGCGCTGTCGCGCAGCACCCCTTTGATGCGCTCAAGCGGAGGCGCTTCGAACCGGGCCAGGAATGTCCTCTCTCGCGCGACAGCATCCAGGCAGGCGTGAAAGCCTTCGGCATGGTGCTCTGAGCTTGGAACGATGGCGATGTTCATGAGGGCCTGTCGGAGGGTTTGCAGGGCATCTGATGCAGTTGCTCAGCGAGTCATCGCAGCGGAGCCTGTCGATGGCGCCACTGTGGAAGATCTTCTCGTCGCCTCGGTAGGCGCTGATACGTGCCGGGTTCAGTAGTGAGGCACCGGATCTGCGCCTTGAAGGAACGTGGCGTAGTCGCGCTCCTTTGCGGCTTGTTCGGCAGAGAGCACCTTGAGAACCTGGTCGGCCGTTGGCGTGAGGAGGATCCTGCCGCCCACATGTACGACGGGGTAGGTATAGCGGGGCTCATTGAACTTCGGGCCCAGTTTGTAGCGAAGTTCATCATTGATGGCCGCGATGTTCACATCGGCAAACAGGTAAGGAATGCCCTTGGCGGAGAGCCCGTCTCGAACCATGCGGGTGATGCCGCAGGTCTCCCGGCCATACAGCACGATGGTGCCTCGTTCCGGAAAGATTCGGTCGCGGTGGACGTAGCAGTAGGCACTGAAAAGTGCGGGTATGACGACAATGAGCGTGAGCAACACGGTTCTCACGATCGCGCGAAGCCGAACAGATCTGTTTTGCATATGGTGAAGGGCTTTGATGACCATGCTTGTGCTTGCGGCCCGGTCAGGCGCCATCCTTTGCGTCGCGTTCCCTGGGTTGAACGTTGCCAGGCAGCCGAAGGTAGAGGCGCCGTGGCAATGGGGGCATGACGGCTTCAGCCATCCGTGATGCCTGCTCGGCAATGGTCTCGCAGGCATGCCAGCCCTCGGGCACCCCATGATAGATCTCAAGGGGGATCGCCTTGCCGCGATGCGTTCCTACCACCAGCCGTTCTCACCGAGGACCATCTTCTTGTAATAGTCGATGTTGGCGCGGACGCCAAAAAGCGCCGCCAAGCCATAGCCCAAGGCATCGGCGACTTTGCCTTGGCCGACAAGATCCAGCGCCGCACCCGCAAGGACAAGGAACAGCAGGCCGGCGCCGAAGTAGGAAAGCGCCTTCTTCCACATGCCTTTTGCCAGATAGTAGAGTGGCCCGAGGAGGAACCCCAGAATGTTGAAACTGATCTTGAACCTCTCTCCAAATGAAAGGGCCTTCAGGTTCGGCAACTTCGGCCCCCCTGCCTTCGCGATAAGGAGAAATTTGTGCTTCCATGATTCAGGCACGGGCAGAGACTGGATGTCGGCATGCCCTGGCTGCTCAGATGCACGAGCACTTGTTGTGGCGAAACTCCCTGGCTGATTCATTGGTGTGCTTTCGATGTTTGTGTTTGTATGAAGGTGCCGTCCGTTAGTCTGCGGGCCTACTTGGCGCACCTCTTACATCATGCGCGTCTTCATCGAGCCTCGATGAGGCTGGGAATGATCAAGGCCGCAAGGAAGCCGACGAGGACAAGGGCCAACATCTGGGTGTTGTCACTCGATGGATGCGCCATGAAGGACAAGGCCGCCTTCCTGACGCAGACAACGCACGGACATGAAGCCACCTTGTGTGAGCGCCTGAGCCTGCTCATCGCTGCTCATGTACAGATCTGTGTTCTTCATGCCACCTGCACCAGAGAAGTGATCGCAAACCAGATACAGGCCAGATGGTTTCAGAATCTGGGCAACGCTGGCATGCAGGGAGGTAGCATGTCTCTTGTGCCGAAGTTCGTGTACAGCTTGATGCGTGACGACAAAATCGAAGGTGCCCAGATCAATGTGCCATGTTGACTGCAGGAAGCTACGCTCAACGAACTCCACACGAGAAGCCTGCTCGCCAAGGCGTTGAATGGCAAGTCGATGCATGGCCGGAGAAAAATCCAACGCAACATACCGAGCGATGTTCGGTGTGTGATCGAGCAGGTGCTTTGCAAGAAAGCCGGGGCCAGAGCCTAGCTCCAGCACGTGAACACCGCGAAGCCGTGAAATGCTTCGAATCTCCTGCGCGACCGTTTCAAAAAAATCCGTTCTCCACGGACGCTTCTGCATCGCTGTCGACTCCCATTCCTTTGCATCATGCATGGTCCTGAGGTCGATTGGGCTGGGGATGTCGTGGCTCATGTGACTGGAACTTCGATGGCAGTGATAACAATTCGGAAATCGGGACGACGGAACAACTAGGCTGTGACGATGCTGGAGGGAAACATCCAAACCGTGTACCAGCCTGGTTTGGACAGCGGTATATCGATGTTCTCTGGTTCCAGTTTCACTGCAGTGCCTCCATGGGGCAACGCTCGGAGCGTATGGATTTCAGAAGTTCACATGTTTAGCCCAACGCCAGCCAAACCATCCAAGTGTGCCCCCGATCAATGCGCCGATGCCTGCCCACACCAAAGGGAGGTTCGGGCTGGTCCATGAGCGCAACAAGAGCACTGCCAAGAACCCGAAACAAGCGCAGATCACCACGCGCGACACCGGAGCCTCGAAGCGTTTGAGAGCGCGAGGCAAGGCGATGATGGCCGAGCGGTCAAGTGCCAGGATGGTTCCAAACAGGGCTCCCGCTATGGAGAACAGCAATGCCACCTTGACCAAATCAGCCCACTGTTCGATGGGCACCGTTCCCATCGCATGTATGAACACGCCCGCCACGAAAGCCGTTGCCCCAAATATGGCGCAGAAGGCGATTGTGGCGACAGCACGCATGGCGCGGCGCAACTTGGCAGAAGTACGTGATAGAGCCATGGATTCTGCGGGGCTGGCAATAGGTGGATGGTTGCTACTCACCGAGCTCACGACGCTTGCGCTCCAGCAGCGCCCGAGCACCTAGTGGCCTAAGCATATGGCCGCCAGCCCCCGAAAATCACGACACCTGCGACAAAGGCGAGCGCCAAGCTGCCAACCATTCAGTCAGCCTCTTGCCTTCGTGGGGGAGTCCATATACAACTGGTTAGGCTGGTGGCAGATGCTTGAGCGGCTGTGTCCCTCATGGCGTTGCACTTTTCGGCTGGCTTTAAACCTCATTCTGCGCTTTGGCAAGGAAAGCTGAGGTGAGCACAGAGTGCCCTGTGGGTGAAATTCTTGAAGGTGGATCATCAAGTACTGCCTGCATGTCGATTTCGCCGCTTGGGGCCTTGCGGATTGCGCGCAATTTGCAGGGGACTAATGTGAACAGTACGACGGAGGCGCCAACCTTCACCGCCTGTTCACGTGCCTCACGGTGCACTCCCAGGTTCCCTTTTCCAACGAACTGCGCATGACCTACTTGGATAAATCCCTGGCTTGAATATTTGCCTATTTCAGCCTTCAGGTCTGTGCACATGAGAACTTGTATAGCCTCGCCGTTCGCAACTGCGGAGGATGCGTTCGTTGTCGCGCAGCTGGCGACGTAGTGATCGGCGAACTTTGTATGAGTCTCTATCTGCATTCTTAGCAAGGATTAGAGCAGCGATGATTCGAGTACATAGCAGTAGTGAGGCCTAACGAGGCTGCAGA
>NZ_RSED01000017.1 GCF_003933735.1 Aquabacterium soli
TGGTGCGCATGGTGTGTCTCCAGGATTTTTATCGGTGTGTCAGAACAGGGAGGTGCCGCCGGATCAGAGCGCTTCGTGGTGGCGGCCGGCCATCAGGATGTTGGCATGCAGCCGGGTCACGCTGTCGTTGCTGCTCTTGCCGTGGTTGGTCAGCAGGCTCCACACCATGTCGTCGTCGACACGCATGCGGCACAGCAGGGTGTTGCTGCTGGCGATGCGCATGATCTGCGCAGGGCTCAGCATGCCCACCAGGTCGGCGGTCTCTTCAGAGATGCCCAGGCGGAACAGGGCCTGTTCGCGATCAGTGCGGATCAGGTTCTGAGCCAGCATCAGATATGAGAGGTTGGCTTCGCGGATTTCCATCAGGATTTGATCGGCGCTCATGTCAGGCTCCTGCAAAGGTGGAGGACAGGTTGATTGGGGTTCTTTTTTCGCTTTTGCCGAACTTGCGTCTCAGCATGAAACGGATTCTGGACACCCACCCCGGATTTCTGAATAGGTCGGTCGCTGTAAGCGGCGTCCAAAGCACGCTGTCATTCGTGTAGGTAAAAACCTGACATCGTCGACTTGAAGGGCCGCAAAGGCCGCAGAAACCCAGGCATAAAAAAGCCCGGGGTCGCCGGGCCATTCTTGTGTGGTGAAAGGGTTGCAAGGCCCCGTCACGCCTGATTCGTGCAATCCATCACGAATGCACGCGGGTGGTGCCATTGCCCAATGAAGACAAGGCCGCGCGGCCTCCCGGAAAGGAGTGCCGAACAATGCGCCACACCACGGTTACAAGCTGACGCGGCAGCGAGCCCGTGTTGTAGGGCACGCCGTACACGGCGAAGATCTCGCGCACGCGCGGCGCCATGTCGGCATAGCGGCGTGCAGGGATGTCCGGGAACAGGTGGTGTTCGATCTGGTGGCTGAGATTGCCGGTCATCAGGTGGAAGCCGCGGCCACCGCTGATGTTGGCCGATCCCAGGCACTGGCGCAGGTACCACTGGCCCCTGGATTCGGTGGCCGTCTCGGCCGGGTCGAAGGTGTGGACCTGGTCCGTGAAGTGTCCGCAGAAGATCACCACAAAGGTCCACACATTGCGGATCACGTTGGCCACCACATGGCCGGCCAGCGAGGCCAGCAGCGCCGGCACGAAGCCGGTGCCCAGTGCCAGGCCGGCCAGGCCACCGACCAGCGGCCACAGCAGGTAGTCCTTCTTGAACTGGCGCCACATCTTGGCGCGCACATTGGGCCACAGCGCCTTCATGCGGGCCTTGGTGGCTTCTCGGTCCACGCGCAGTTGCTCCACCTCCAGGTTGTGGATGGCAATGGCCCATTCGAAGGTCAGGGCCACGATCACGGCGTACAGGCCCTGCGTGAGGTTGCGCGGCTCCCACGGGGTGTCGTCGGACAGGCGCAGCATGCCGTAGCCGAAATCCCGGTCCACGCCCAGCACATTGGTGTGGTGGTGGTGCATGTGGTTGTGGAAGTGGCGCCAGTCTTCCTTGCTGCAGGCGTTGTCCCATTCATGGGATTTGCCATGGAAGCGCGGGTCATGCAGCCAGTCGTACTGGCCATGCATCACGTTGTGCCCGAACTCCATGTTCTCCAGGCACTTGGCCAGGCCCAGCAGGCTGGTGCCCAGCAGCCAGGCCGGCCACCAGGGGCCTGCCAGCGTCAGCAGGGCGCGGCCGGCCGATTCACAGGCGCGGATGGCATAAAGCAGGCGGCGGATGTAGCGGGCATCGGCCTCGCCGAGCTGGAGGCGCGTGTCTTCACGCAACTGGTCCAGTTCACGGGCAAAGGCTTCGAAGGCTTCAGGCGTTTGCGGGCCGGGCGCGCGGCGGGCCGCGGCGCTGGGCCCTGCACCCGGCGCTGGCCGGGGTACCGCTTGCGGCATGGATCAGGCCTTCTCGGGCAGCATCGAGTCCATCTCGATGGTCACGGCCTTTTGCGGGCCACCGGGCAGGCTGTAGCGTGCGATGCGCTTGAACACCGTGAACAGCTGCGGGATGAAGGCGCCTGTGTTGTAGGGCACGTTGTACTTGGCGCACACGGCGCGCACGCGGGGCGCGATCTCGGCATAACGGTTGGCGGGCAGGTCCGGGAACAGGTGGTGCTCGACCTGGTGGCTCAGGTTGCCGCTCAGCAGGTGCAGCAGCTTGCTGCCGCTGATGTTGCTCGAGCCCAGGATCTGGCGCAGGTACCACTGGCCCTTGCTTTCACCTTCGATCGATTCCTTCGTGAAGGTGTAGATGTCTTCGGTGAAGTGGCCGCAGAAGATGATGGCCCAGGCCCACACATTGCGGATCAGGTTGGCCACGGCCTGGCCGGCGAACATGGCCAGGCCGAACTGCAGCGCCTCGCCGAAGAAGGCGCCCACGGCCGCGGCGGCCAGCGGCCACAGGATGTAGTCGCGCACGATCACGCGGCGGATCTTGGCGCGCACCAGCAGCCACTGCGGGCGCACCGACGACCACTTCTTGCGGCCGATGGCTACCTTGTCCATCTGCATGTCGTGGATGGCCACGAACCACTGGAAGTAGGTGGCCAGCAGCATCGTCAGCAGCAACTGGAACGGGTGCAGCCAGCTCCAGCGCAGATCATTGGACAGGCGCAGCATGCCGTAACCGAAATCGCGGTCCTTGCCAATGACGTTGGTGTAGTTGTGGTGCAGGAAGTTGTGCGAGTGGCGCCATTCTTCCTTCGGGCAAGTGTTGTCCCACTCGAAGGTGTCGCCATGGAAGCGCGGGTCGTTCATCCAGTTGTACTGGCCGTGCATCACGTTGTGGCCCAGCTCCATGTTGTCCATGATCTTGGCGATGCCAAGGATCGCGGCGCCCAGCAGCCACGTGGGGGGGAACCAGCCGAACATCAGCAGGCTACGGCCCACGGCCTCCAGCAGGCGCACGGTGCGCAGGATGCGGCGGATGTAGCGCGCATCGCGCTCGCCCAGCGTCTGGCGGGTCTCGTGGTGGATGGTGTCCAGCTCCTGCTGGAAGGCGGCCATCTCCTGCATCGAGCGGGGGCCGATCAACTTCGCGGCGGCGGCGGGTGTGGCGCTCATGGTGGTGCTCTTGTTAGTTCAGTGATTCGAGGCTCAGATCGCTCAGGGCGGCCGACACGCACAGGCGCACCGGCTGGCCTTCGCCATGGATCTGTTCGCCCGTGGTCAGGTCGCGCACGGCGCCGCTGTTGAGGCGGCAGGTGCATTCGTGGCAGATGCCCTGGCGGCAACCGTGCTTGATGGCGTGGCCGGCCTGCTCGCCCGCCACCAGCAAGGTCTCGGTGGCAGGGGCCTCGAAGGCCATGGGCTGGTCGCCCCGCACGATGCGGATCTGGTGACGCACATTGGGATCACCACTGGGGCGGGCGGCTGCGAAGGCCTCCAGGCGCAGACGCTCGCTGGCGCCGGCGTCCTTCCAGATCTGGCGGGCGGCGTCCATCAGCGGGGCCGGGCCGCAGCAGTAGGCTGGCAGGGCGGCCCACTGGGGCTGCAGCTCGGACAGCAGTTCGGTGCTCAGGGTGGCGGCCGCGGCAGCAGAAGGCGCCGCACCTGGCGTGTTGACCACGCTTTCGAGCGGCACGTAACGCAGGGCCGGCCACTGCGTGGCGAGCGTCTCCAGCGTGCGGGCGAAGATGCGGTCGGCGCGGCTGCGTGCGAAATAGATCAGCGTGACGCGCGTGGCCGATTGATGGCGGCGCAGTTGCTCCAGGATGGACATGCAGGGCGTGATGCCGCTGCCGCCAGCCACCAGCAGCACCTCGGCGGGTGTCTGGGCGGGCAGGGTGAAGTCGCCGCCGGCTTGTTCGATCTCGATGATGTCGCCGGGCTGGAGCTGGTCGTGCACGAAGTTGGACACCTTGCCGCCGGCCTGGCGCTGCACGGTGATGGCAAAACGGTCACGGCGGCCATCGATGGCGCGCGGCGAGTAGGCCCGGCGGTGGCGCACACCGTTGATCTCGACGCCGATGATCACGAACTGCCCGGGCTTGAGGCCTTTGAATGCGCTGCCGGCCTGCAGCACCACCGTGGTGGCGGAGGCGGTTTCCGGCGTCTTGGTGACCACGCGGGCATGCAGGCGGTTGACCGTCCACAGGGGATTGACCAGGCCCAGGGTGTCGTCGAACGCGTAGGTGCTCACCCCCATGTGCGTGAGCCACGAGGCAACGCGCTGGGTGGCCGACACGGCCGCGGTGGGCGAAGAGGTTTCAGACATTCAGACGATCTCCAGACAGCGGGACTTCCGTGAGCATCGACGGTGGGCGCAAGGGGCCCGGCAACATCTAACGTTCACGGATTGGAGGTTACGAGACAGTCGTCCTCCAGCCATCGGGGGTAGCCCTGGAAACCAGGCGGTTCCCCCGTGAGTGAGGGGGCGGTGGGCGTGCCGTCTTGATGTGCCCGTGCATTTGACACAATCGGGGCATGGCCCGCCTTCCCCGACTGGAATTCCCCTCATTGCCGCACCTGGTGGTGCAGGCCGTGTTGCCCGGTCAGGTACTGGCCCCAGGGGCGCAGGATCAGCAGGCTCTGCATGCCGCCTTGCTTGAGGCAGCGCGGCCTCACGGCGTGACGGTGCATGCCTATGCGGTGCTGCCCGACCGCTTTCTGCTGCTGGCCACACCGGCCAGGGCCGGAGGGTTGAGCCTGTTCATGCAGGCGGTGGGGCGTCGCTATGTGGCCGGGTTCAACCGCCGCCATGGCCGCCAGGGTGGCCTGTGGGCGGGCCGTTACCGTGCCACGGTCATCGAGCCGGCCCGCTACTTGCTTGATGCCATGGTCTTCATTGAGCTGGCGAGTTGGCGCATGGGCCTCGTCGAATCGCCGGTGGCCGCAGGCCCAGTCATGAGCAGCAGCCTGGCGCACCACCTGGGCCAGAGAACGGATCCGCTGGTGCTGGACCACGCCGTGTTCTGGACCTTGGGCAACACCCCGTTCGAGCGCGAGGCCGCCTGGAAGCGGCGGCTGGAAGAAGGGCAGGGGGCGCCTCTGGTGTCCCGGCTGGCCGAAGCGGCCCATTCGGGTTGGGCTTTGGGGGAGGCTTCTTTTCTGGCGTCGCTGCAAGCGCAGTCTGATCGCCGGGTGGCGCCTAAACCCCGGGGGCGGCCACGCAAACCGGTTGCCGATGGCGATTCCAAGGTAGTCGGCGTCGAGTCCCCAGATTTTTGATGTGTCCCTTATTTGTTGTGTGGATTTTCGGTGACGTATATTAATTGGGGTCAGACCCTTATTTATAGGCCTTGAACTGAGGTCCAACCCGAGGTATCCTCGGACTCCCCCTTGTTGTTTTCCCTCCACTATCACTGGAGCGCCCCCATGACCCAGGCGACTTCGGGAACCCCGTTCCCCACCGCTGCAGCCCTCACGGCCGCCACGTCCCAAGAAATCAAGAACGCGGCTGAGCTTGGCATGTATGCCAACGCCGAGCATGACGCCTGCGGCGTGGGCTTCGTGGCCCACATCAAAGGCCAGAAGGCGCACAGCATCGTGCAACAGGGTCTGAAGATCCTGGAAAACATCGACCACCGCGGCGCGGTGGGTGCCGACCCGCTGATGGGCGACGGCGCGGGCCTGCTGATCCAGATCCCCGACGAGTTCTACCGCGCCGAGATGGCCAAGCAGGGCGTCGAGCTGCCCCCGCCAGGCGAATACGGCGTCGGCATGATTTTCCTGCCCAAGGAAAGCGCTTCGCGCCAGGCCTGCGAGCAGGAGATGGAACGCGCCATCAAGGCCGAAGGCCAGGTGCTGCTGGGCTGGCGTGATGTGCCGGTCGACCGCGACATGCCCATGTCGCCCACCGTGCGCGAGAAAGAGCCCGTCATCCGCCAGGTGTTCGTGGGCCGTGGCCCGGACATCCTCGTGCCCGACGCGCTCGAGCGCAAGCTGTACGTCATCCGCAAGACGGCCTCCAGCAAGATCTCCAGCCTGAACCTGACGCATGGCAGCGAGTACTACGTGCCCAGCATGTCGTGCCGCACCATCATCTACAAGGGCCTGCTGCTGGCCGACCAGGTTGGCAAGTACTACCTCGACCTGGGCGACGAGCGCGTGGTCTCGGCCCTGGCCCTGGTGCACCAGCGCTTCTCGACCAACACCTTCCCCGAATGGCCGCTGGCCCACCCGTACCGCATGGTGGCCCACAACGGCGAGATCAACACCGTCAAGGGCAACTTCAACTGGATGCGCGCCCGCGAAGGCGTGATGAAGTCGCCCGTGCTGGGCGATGACCTGAAGAAGCTGTACCCCATCAGCATGGACGGCCAGTCCGACACCGCCACGTTCGACAACGCGCTCGAACTGCTGACGATGGCCGGCTACCCGCTGGCCCAGGCCGCGATGATGATGATCCCGGAAGCCTGGGAACAGCACACCACCATGGACGAGCGCCGCCGCGCCTTCTATGAGTACCACGCCGCCATGATGGAGCCCTGGGACGGCCCCGCCGCCATGGTGTTCACCGATGGCCGCCAGATCGGCGCCACGCTGGACCGCAACGGCCTGCGCCCCGCCCGTTTCCTGATCACCGACGATGATCTGGTGGTGCTGGCCTCCGAATCCGGCGTGCTGCCCATCCCCGAGAACAAGATCGTCAAGAAGTGGCGTCTGCAGCCCGGCAAGATGCTGCTGATCGACTTCGAGCAAGGCCGCATCATCGACGACGAAGAGCTCAAGGCCCAGTTCACGCAGGGCAAGCCTTACCGTCAATGGATCGAGAACGTCCGCATCAAGCTGGACACCATCGACATCACCGGCACCCCTGGTGAGTTCGGTGAGTCGCTGCTCGACCGCCAGCAGGCCTTCGGCTTCACGCAAGAAGACCTGAAGTTCCTGATGGCCCCGATGGCCACCAACGGCGAAGAAGCCACTGGCTCCATGGGCAACGATTCGCCCCTGGCCGTGCTGTCGGACAAGAACAAGCCGCTGTACAACTACTTCAAGCAGTTGTTCGCCCAGGTCACCAACCCGCCCATCGACCCGATCCGCGAAGCCGTGGTGATGTCGCTGGTGTCCTTCGTGGGCCCCAAGCCCAACCTGCTGGACATCAACGCCGTCAACCCGCCGATGCGCCTCGAAGTCTCCCAGCCCGTGCTGGACTTCGACGACATGGCACGCCTGCGCAACATCGAGAAGCACACCGGTGGCAAGTTCAAGCCCTACGAGATCGACATCACCTACCCGGCCGCCTGGGGCCATGAGGGTGTCGAGGCGCGTCTGGCGTCGCTGTGCGCCGAGGCCGTCGAGGCCCTGCAGTCCGGCCACAACATCCTGATCATCACCGACCGCAAGATGGACCGCGCCAACATCGCGATCCCCGCCTTGCTGGCGCTGTCGGCGATCCACCACCACCTGGTCCGCAAGGGCCTGCGCACCTCCACCGGCCTGGTCGTCGAGACCGGCACCGCCCGCGAAGTGCACCACTTCGCCGTGCTGGCCGGCTACGGCGCCGAGGCCGTGCACCCCTACCTGGCGATGGAAACCCTGGCCACCATGGCCAAGGACCTGCCGGGCGATCTGTCGGCCGACAAGGCCATCTACCACTACATCAAGGCGATCGGCAAGGGCCTGTCCAAGATCATGTCCAAGATGGGCGTGAGCACGTACATGTCTTACTGCGGCGCGCAGCTGTTCGAGGCCATCGGCCTGAACAAGCCGCTGATCGACAAGTACTTCCGTGGCACCCCCACGCAGGTTGGCGGCATCGGTGTGTTCGAGGTGGCTGAAGAAGCCATCCGCAACCACAAGGCCGCCTTCGGCGACGACCCTGTTCTGGAAACCATGCTGGACGCCGGCGGCGAGTACGCCTGGCGCACCCGCGGTGAAGAGCACATGTGGTCGCCTGATGCGATCGCCAAGCTGCAGCACGCCACGCGTGCCGGCAAGTTCGACACCTACAAGGAATACGCCCAGCTGATCAACGACCAGTCGCGCCGTCACCTGACGCTGCGCGGCCTGTTCGAGTTCAAGATCGACCCCGCCAAGGCCATCCCGGTCGAAGAGGTCGAATCGGCGGCCGACATCGTCAAGCGTTTCGCCACCGGCGCCATGTCGCTGGGCTCGATCAGTACCGAAGCCCACAGCACCCTGGCCCTGGCGATGAACCGCATCGGCGGCAAGAGCAACACCGGCGAAGGCGGCGAAGACAAGGCCCGCTACCGTCAGGAGCTCAAGGGCATCCCCATCAAGCAGGGCACCAAGGTGTCCGACGTGATCGGTGCCAAGGTGGTCGAGGTCGACTACGAGATGCAGGAGGGCGACAGCCTGCGCTCGAAGATCAAGCAGGTGGCCTCGGGCCGCTTCGGTGTCACCACCGAGTACCTGGTGTCGGCCGACCAGATCCAGATCAAGATGGCCCAGGGCGCCAAGCCCGGTGAGGGCGGTCAGCTGCCCGGCGGCAAGGTGTCCGAGTACATCGGCAAGCTGCGCCACTCGGTGCCGGGTGTGGGCCTGATCTCGCCCCCGCCGCACCACGACATCTACTCGATCGAGGACCTGGCCCAGCTGATCCACGACCTGAAGAACGTCAACCCTGCTGCTGATGTGTCCGTCAAGCTCGTGTCCGAAGTGGGCGTGGGCACGGTGGCCACCGGTGTGGCCAAGGCCAAGGCCGACCACATCGTGATCGCTGGCCATGACGGCGGCACGGGCGCCTCGCCCTGGTCGTCCATCAAGCACTGCGGCACGCCGTGGGAACTCGGCCTGGCCGAAACCCAGCAGACCCTGGTGCTGAACCGCCTGCGCGGCCGTGTGCGCGTGCAGGCCGACGGCCAGATGAAGACCGGCCGCGACGTCGTGATCGGCGCGCTGCTGGGCGCCGATGAATTCGGCTTCGCCACCGCACCGCTGGTGGTCGAGGGCTGCATCATGATGCGCAAGTGCCACCTGAACACCTGCCCGGTGGGCGTGGCCACGCAGGATCCCGTGCTGCGCAAGAAGTTCTCGGGCAAGCCCGAGCACGTGGTGAACTACTTCTTCTTCGTCGCCGAAGAGGCCCGCCAGATCATGGCCCAGCTGGGCATCCGCAAGTTCGACGAACTGATCGGCCGCGCCGACCTGCTGGACACCAAGAAGGGCATCGAGCACTGGAAGGCCCGTGGCCTGGACTTCGAACGCATCTTCGCGCTGCCGCCGGCCCCCGCCGAGGTGCCGCGCCTGCACGTCAGCACGCAGGATCACGGCCTGGACAAGGCCCTGGACCAGCGCCTGATCGAGAAGGCCCAGCCCGCCATCCAGCGCGGCGAGAAGGTCCAGTTCATGGAGCAGGCCCGCAACGTCAACCGCACCGTCGGCGCCATGCTGTCGGGCGAGCTGATCAAGCACCATCCCGATGGCCTGCCTGACCAGACCGTGTTCATCCAGATGGAAGGCACGGGCGGCCAATCGTTCGGCGCTTTCCTGGCCAAGGGCATCACGCTGTACCTCATCGGTGAAGCCAACGACTACACCGGCAAGGGCCTGAGCGGCGGCCGCGTGGTCGTGCGCCCCAGCATCGATTTCCGTGGCAACGCCATCGACAACATCATCGTCGGCAACACCGTGCTGTACGGCGCCACCGAGGGTGAGGCCTTCTTCCGCGGCGTGGGCGGCGAGCGATTCGGCGTGCGCCTGTCGGGCGCCACGGCGGTGGTCGAAGGCACGGGCGACCATGGTTGCGAGTACATGACCGGCGGCACCGTGGTGGTGCTGGGCAAGACCGGCCGCAACTTCGCGGCGGGCATGTCCGGCGGCCTGGCCTATGTGTTCGACGAAGACGGCCAGTTCGCCAAGCGCGTGAACACCGCCCAGGTGTCGCTCGAGAAGGTGCTGACCGCGGCCGAGCAGGCTGACGCCGGCATCCCGACCCACCGTGGTCAGGCCGACGAAGCGCTGCTCAAGAAGCTGGTCGAAGACCACCACCGCTGGACAGGCTCGCTGCGCGCCCGCGAGATCCTGGACAACTGGGCCACCGCGCGCGGCAAGTTCGTCAAGGTCTTCCCGCATGAGTACCGTCGCGCCCTGACCGAGATGGGTGCCAAGGTGGAAGCCACTGCCACGATCGCCAAGGCGAAGAGTGACAAGGGCGGCGATGACAAGGCGAAGTCCGGCAAGGCCAAGGCCTGAGCCCGACGATTAGGAGTTCACTGAAATGGGAAAAGTCACTGGCTTTCTGGAGTTCGACCGACTGGAAGAGGGCTATGAGCCCGTCGAGAAGCGCGTCAAGAACTACAAGGAATTCGTCATCGGCCTCAACGCCGAGCAGGCCAAGATCCAGGGTGCGCGCTGCATGGACTGCGGCACGCCCTTCTGCAACAACGGCTGCCCGGTCAACAACATCATTCCGGACTTCAACGACCTGGTCTACACCGGCGACTGGAAGAACGCGATCACGGTGCTGCACAGCACCAACAACTTCCCGGAGTTCACCGGCCGCATCTGCCCCGCACCTTGCGAGGCGGCCTGCACCCTGAACGTCAATGGCGACGCGGTGGGCATCAAGTCCATCGAGCACGCCATCATTGATCGCGCCTGGGCCGAAGGCTGGGTCAAACCTCAACTGCCCAAGGTCAAGACCGGCAAGAAGATCGCCATCGTCGGTGCCGGCCCCGCCGGCCTGGCCGCGGCCCAGCAACTGGCCCGTGCCGGCCATGAGGTGACCGTCTTCGAGAAGAACGACACCGTGGGCGGCCTGCTGCGCTACGGCATCCCCGACTTCAAGATGGAGAAGTCGCACATCGACCTGCGCGTCAAGCAGATGGAAGCCGAAGGCGTGGTCTTCAAGACCAACACCATGGTCGGCGAGCTGCCCAAGACCGGCGCGGCCAGCAAGGTCACCAACTGGGCGACCACCACGGTCAGCCCTGAGCAGCTCAAGAAGGATTTCGACGCCGTGCTGCTGACCGGCGGTGCCGAGCAATCGCGTGACCTGCCCGTGCCCGGCCGCGAGTTGGCCGGCATCCATTTCGCGATGGAGTTCCTGCCCCAGCAGAACAAGGTCAACGCCGGCGGCAAGGTCAAGGACCAGATCATGGCCACGGGCAAGAACGTGATCGTGATCGGCGGCGGCGACACCGGCTCCGACTGCGTGGGCACCTCCAACCGCCATGGCGCCAAGAGCGTTGTGCAGTTCGAGCTGATGCCCATGCCGCCCGAGCAGGAGAATCGCGAACTGACCTGGCCCTACTGGCCGTACAAGCTGCGCACCTCGTCCAGCCATGAAGAGGGCTGCGAGCGCGAGTTCGCCATCGCCACGAAGGAATTCATCGGCGAAGGCGGCAAGGTCACCGGCGTCAAGACGGTGCGCGTCGAGTTCAAGAACGGCAAATTCGAAGAAGTCGCCGGCAGCGAGCAGACGCTCAAGGCCGACTTGGTGCTGCTGGCCATGGGCTTCACCAACCCGGTGGAAACCATCCTGACCGGCTTCGGCGTCGACAAGGACAGCCGCGGTAACGCCAAGGCCAGCACCGACTTCATCGGCGGCTACACGACCAATGTCGACAAGGTCTTCGCGGCTGGCGACATGCGCCGTGGGCAGTCCCTGGTGGTGTGGGCGATCCGTGAAGGACGCCAGGCCGCACGCACGATCGACGAGTTCCTGATGGGGGCTAGCACGCTGCCTCGATGACCGAAGATGGGGGTATATCCCCCCTTTAGTGTGATGTTGTGCCCATCCATCGTAAAGAAAGCGAGCGGGCGCTGATTACCCTATGATGACGGGCTGGCGTTCAGAAAACGCCAGCCCTTTTTCTTTGCCCATGCCGCCTCCACCCCAATTTCAGCTGCCTGACACCGTCCTGCCGTCACGTCAGCCCGAGGCGTTCATCGAGTTGCGCTCGGTGACCTGCGGTTATGGTGGCCGCGTCATCCTGCGCGACATCGACCTGATCGTGCCGCGTGGGGCCGTGGTGGCCCTGATGGGCGTGTCCGGCGGTGGCAAAACCACCGTGCTGCGCCTGATCAGCCGCCAGTTGGTGGCCATGAGCGGCGAGGTGCTGTTCGATGGCCAGGACGTGGCCAAGCTGTCGCCCGAAGGCTGCCAGGCCATGCGCCGACGCATGGGCATGCTGTTCCAGCAGGGCGCGCTGTTCACCGATCTGAGCGTGTTCGAGAACGTGGCCTTCCCGCTGCGCGAGCACACCAATGTGCCCGAGTCCATCATCCGTGATCTGGTGCTGATGAAGCTCAACGCTGTGGGCCTGCGCGGCTCACGTGACCTGATGCCCAGCGAGATATCCGGCGGCATGGCGCGGCGCGTGGCCCTGGCCCGTGCCATTGCGCTCGATCCCGAGCTCGTGCTCTACGACGAGCCTTTCGCCGGCCTGGACCCGATCTCCATGGGCATCGCCGCCCGGCTGATCCGCGATCTGAACGACACCATGGGCCTGACCTCGGTGGTGGTCTCACACGATGTGGACGAAACCTTCCTGATTGCCGACCATGTGGTGCTGCTGGCCAATGGCCGCATCGTGGCCCAGGGCTCGCCGGTGGAACTGCGCGCCAGCGAAGACCCGCTGGTGCGCCAGTTCGTGCATGCCCGGCCCGATGGCCCCGTGCAGTTCCACCAGCCGGCCGTCGACGCGGGCGTGGATTTCGGAGTGCGCTGATGAAGTTCCTGCACCCGGCCGACCTGGGCTACCAGATTCGGGCCAAGCTGGCTGACCTGGGTTTTGCCACCCGCCTGCTGCTGCGCCTGGTCTCCCTCCTGGGCCCCACGCTGCGCCGCGGGCGCCTGCTGTCCGACCAGGTCCATTTCCTGGGCAACCATTCGCTGGCCATCATCACGGTGTCCGGCCTGTTCGTGGGCTTCGTGCTGGGCCTGCAGGGTTACTACATCCTGCAGCGCTATGGCTCCAGCGAGGCGCTGGGCCTGATGGTGGCCTTGTCGCTGGTGCGCGAGCTGGGCCCGGTGGTGGCAGCCTTGCTGTTCGCCGGGCGCGCCGGCACCTCGCTCACGGCCGGCATCGGCCTGATGAAGGCTGGCGAGCAATTGGCCGCCATGGAAATGATGGCGGTCGATCCGGTGCGCCGTGTGCTCGCGCCGCGTTTCTGGGGCGGCGTGATCGCAATGCCCCTGCTGGCGGCGGTGTTCTCTGCCGTGGGCATCCTGGGCGGCTACCTGGTGGGCGTGGTGATGATCGGCGTCGATTCGGGCTCATTCTGGTCGCAGATGCAGAATGGGGTCGATGTCTGGAAGGACGTCGGCAACGGCCTGCTCAAGAGCGTGGTGTTCGGGATCACCGTCACCTTCATCGCGCTGCTGCAGGGCTATGAATGTCAGCCCACCCCCGAGGGGGTGTCGCGCGCCACCACCCGCACGGTGGTGATGGCCTCCCTGGCCGTGCTGGGGCTGGATTTTGTGTTGACCGCGATGATGTTCTCGCTCTGAGCGACACATCCGCGTCTGGAGGTTTTCGAATGCCGCGTTCAAAAGTGGATATCTGGGTGGGCCTGTTCGTGCTGCTGGGCGGCGCCGCCATCCTGTTCCTGGCCCTCAAGGCCGGCAACCTGCTGACCCTGTCCTTCGACAGCGGCTCTACCGTCGTGGCCCGCTTCGACAACATCGGGGGCCTCAAGCCGCAGGCGGCCGTCAAGAGCGCCGGCGTGGTGGTTGGCCGCGTCAAATCGATCACTTTCGACCCGAAAACCTTCCAGGCCCAGGTGGAACTCACCCTCAACAAGGGCGTAGAGTTTCCGAAAGACACCTCAGCAAAGATCCTGACCGCTGGCCTGCTGGGCGAGCAGTACATCGGGCTTGAGCCTGGCTACGACCAGATCAACCTGGCGCAGGGTGACACCATCAAACAAACGCAGTCGGCCATCGTGCTCGAGAACCTGATCAGCCAGTTCCTGTACAGCAAGGCTGCTGATGGCGCTCCCGAGCCGGCCTCAGGGGAGAAGAAGTAATGAATTCATCGAGCTCGGTCGCCCGGGCCTGTGCGCTGTCCATGCTCATCCTGAGCGTGGCCGCGCTGCAAGGCTGCGCCACGGCGCAAAACAAGGACCCGCTGGAATCGTTCAACCGCAAGATCTTCAGCTTCAATGACGCGGTGGATGACGCCGTGCTCAGGCCGCTCGCCACAGGGTATGTGAAGGTCACGCCGCAGCCGGTGCGCACGGGCGTCACCAATTTCGTCAACAACATCAAGGATGTATGGTCGGCCGTCAACCTGGTGCTGCAAGGGCGCCCGGGTGAGGCTGCCCAGGAAGTGCTGCGTTTCAGCCTGAACAGCACCTTGGGCATGGCAGGCTTCATCGACATTGCCCGCCCGATGGGGCTGGAGCGTCACAACGAGGATTTTGGTCAGACCCTGGCCGTGTGGGGTGCTCCGCAGGGAGCCTACCTGGTGCTGCCGCTGTTGGGACCATCCACCGTGCGTGACGCGGTGGGCCTGCCTGCCGACATGTATTTCACGCCGAGCACGCTGTTCCGCGAGCCGCGAGACGCCAATCCGGTGACCGTGCTCACGCTGGTGAATGCGCGCTCCCAGGCACTCACGGCCACCAACCTGCTGGGCGACATCGCCCTGGACAAGTACACCTTCCTGCGGGATGCCTACCTGCAGCGCCGCCAGAGCCTGATCTACAACGGTGATCCACCAGATGACGATGAGGTGCAGTATGACGACGGTGGCAGCTATGCCCCCCCGGATACGTCAGAAGCGCCTGCTCTGCCTGCCCAGCCGCAAAGCCTGCTTCTGCCCGAAGTGTCGCCCATGAGCGTTTTGTGGCGCCGTGAGTTGGCTTTGGCCGACGATCTGGGCGCCAGCCTGACACCGTCGGCCCTGGCCAGCCAGGTATTGGCTGTGCCTTTGCAGGCAGGGGCCCGACAGGCCAGTATCGACAGCGGAACCCGCACCTCCGAGGCTGCTGGCCTGGTGATTCGGTCCAATTTGTCCGGAAACAACCGATTTGAGGCCATTGCGCCGACGCTTGAAGAGCTGCGCGGTCTGCGCGCGGACGCGGGCGTGCGTTAAGACATCTGGGCCTCGGACGATGTGGAGGCCATGAAAGGACAAGACATGACAGACAAGCCAACTCGACGAGCTTCACGCTCGCGCTTCATCGCCGGTCTGGTGGTCGCTTCGACCGCCTTGGCCGTGTTCGCGCCCGCCACCCAGGCCCAGCAGGCCGCTGCACCCGTCGCCACAGCGGCGGCCAAGACCGGCGTCACGGCCGATGTCTTCATAAAGAACATCAGCACCGAGGTCCTCAACGCCATCCGCGCTGACAAGAGCCTGCAGTCTGGCGACACACGCAAGGTGGTGGCCCTGGTGGATACCAAGGTCCTGCCCAACGTGAACTTCCACCGCATGACGGCGTCTGCCGTGGGGCGCAACTGGCGCCAGGCCACGCCCGAGCAGCAAAAGCGCCTGCAGGACGAGTTCAAGAACCTGCTGATCTACACGTATGCCGGTGCCTTGAGCCAGATCCGGGACCAGTCCGTGGAGGTGAGGCCCCTGCGTGCACGTGCTGAAGACACCGACCTGGTGGTGCGCACGCTGGTGCGCGGCCAGGGTGAACCGATCCAGTTGGATTACCGGGTGGAGAAGACGGCTGACGGCTGGAAGATCTACGACGTCAACGTGATGGGAGCCTGGCTGGTGCAGACTTACCAGAGCAGCTTCGCGCAAGAGGTGTCCGCCTCCGGTGTGGATGGCCTGATCGCCAAGCTGGTCGAGCGCAACAAGCAGCTGGCCGCCAAGAAGCAGTAAGCCTTTGAGTCGACTGACCCCATGCTGATGTTGCCTGCCATCCTCACGCACACTGAGGTGCGTGACATCCTGCGCCTGTTCCGTGAAACGCTGGACCAGGCGGCCGCTTCAGGCGGGCAGGATGCGGTGCTGCTGACTGTCGATGGATCGGCCTTGCAGCACTTCGATTCGAGCGCGCTGGCCGTGTTGCTGGAATGCCAGCGGATGGCGCGTGCCAAGGGACGGGCTTTCTCTGTCCAGTCGCTGCCCAAGCGGCTGACGGAGTTGGCCAAGCTCTATGGGGTGGATGGGTTGCTGCAGTCAGCCTGACCGATCAAGCCTCCTCAGCCCAGGCAAACCCATCCCGCGCCACCAGCGCACTGGCCGCCGGCGGCCCCCAGGTGCCTGCCGTGTAGCTCTTGACGCCTGAAGGATCGTGCTTCCAGGACTGCAGCACAGGCTCCACCCAACGCCAGGCCTGCTCCTGCTCGTCAGAGCGCACGAACAGGTTCAGTCGCCCCGCGATCGCGTCCAGCAGCATCCGCTCATAGGCCCCCACCCGCTCGGTCGGGAAGGCCTTGTCGAAATCCAGATCCAGTGACACGGGCGACAGCGCCTCGAGCCCCTCATGGTTGAAGACGCTGCGCTCGGTGCCGCGTGCGGCCAGCAGGTGCAATTCCAGGCCGTCTTCCGGCTGCAGCTTGATCACCAGCCGGTTGGGCGCGTGGCTGCCCGGGAAAATGGGGTGGGGCGTGGGGTGGAAATTCACCACGATCTCCGAGTGCCGCTGTGCCAGGCGCTTGCCCGTGCGCAGGTAGAAGGGCACACCGGCCCAACGCCAGTTCTGCACCTCGCACTTGATGGCCACGAAGGTCTCGGTGTGGCTGTGGGGGGGCACCTTCTCTTCTTCCTGGTAGCCCCGCACCGTCTGGCCCATCACGTTGCCTGCGCGGTATTGCCCACGCACCACATCGCGTGCCACGGACACGGCATCGAAGGGCTTGAGCGAGCGCAGCACCTTGAGCTTTTCGTCGCGGATCGCATCGGCATCGGCGCTGGAAGGGGGCTCCATGGCCATCATCGTCAACAGCTGCAGCGCATGGTTCTGGATCATGTCGCGCAACGCGCCGGTGCGGTTGTAGAAGTCACCGCGTGTGCCCACGCCCAGGCTTTCGGCCAGCGTGATCTGGATGTTGGCCACCCGTTCGCGCCGCCACAGCGGCTCGAACAGCACATTGCCGAAGCGCAGGGCCATCAGGTTCTGCACGGCCGGTTTGCCCAGGTAGTGGTCGATGCGCAGGGCCTGGCGTTCGCTGAACACCGAGCGCACCACGCGGTTGATCTCCTGCGCACTGGCCAGGTCATGGCCCAGCGGCTTCTCGAGCACCACGCGCACCCGGTCGTGGTTCAGCCCTGCCGCACCCAGCTGTTCGCAGATCTGCGGGAACAGGTGCGGGCTCGTGGCCAGGTACATCACCACCGTGTCGGCGTGACGCTCGGCCAGCCAGGCCGTGAGGCGGGCGTAGTCGGCCGGTTGCGACAGGTCCATGCGCAGGTAGTGGATGGCACGCGAGAACTGCTCGAACTCATCATCCGAAGGGCGCTTGGCGCTGTCCGCTTCGGCCAGGCGCTCTTTCAGCCAGGCGCGGTAGCCGGCATCGTCGCGCTCATCACGGGCCACGGCCAGGATTCGGCCCCCCAGGGGAAGGGTGCCGTGGCGCCAGGCCTGGAACAGCGCGGGCATCAGCTTGCGCCAGGTGAGGTCGCCGGTTCCCCCGAAAAAGACAAGGTCAAAGGCCATGAGGATGATTTGAGGCTCTGGGTGTGAACGATTGTCTTCAAAATACCCTCAGAATTGACCCTGTCAACGAACAAATCAATGCCCTGCACGGGTGCTTTCCATGGTTTCGCAACTCGATCAGCTCAAAGCCTTCACCACGGTCGTGGCCGACACCGGCGACTTCAAGCAACTGGCGCAGTTCGCCCCTCAAGATGCCACGACCAATCCATCGTTGATCCTCAAGGCCGTGCAGAAGGCCGATTACGCGCCGTTGCTGGCCGAGTCGGTGGCCGTGCACAAAGGTGAGCCGCTCGATGTGATCGTGGACCACACGCTGGTGCGCTTCGGCCAGGAGATCCTCAAGGTGATCCCTGGGCGGGTGTCCACAGAGGTAGACGCGCGGCTGAGCTTCGACACCGAGGCCACGCTGGCCCGCGCGCGGCGCATCATCGGCCTGTATGAAGCCGCCGGTACCGACCGCCAGCGCGTGCTGATCAAGGTGGCCGCCACCTGGGAGGGCATCCAGGCGGCGCGCGTTCTGGAGCAGGAGGGCATTCGCTGCAACCTGACGCTGCTGTTCTCGTTCGCGCAGGCGCAGGCCTGTGGCGATGCGGGCGTGCAGTTGATCTCGCCTTTCGTTGGTCGCATCTACGACTGGTACAAGAAGTCGGCGGGCAGCACCTGGGACGAGGCTGCCAATGCGGGCCTGAACGACCCGGGCGTCAAATCGGTGGCGAACATCTACGCGCACTACAAGCAGCACGGCATCCGCACCGAGGTGATGGGCGCCAGCTTCCGAAACGTGGGCCAGATCCTGGCGCTGGCGGGCTGCGACTTGCTGACCATCAGCCCTGATCTGCTGGCCCAGTTGCAGGCGTCCGATGGGGCGGTGGCCCGCCAACTGGTGCCGGTCGACGACGTGAAACCCGCGCTCGCTCCCCTGAGCGAAGCGGCCTTCCGCTATGCCCTGAACGAAGATGCCATGGCCACCGAGAAGCTGGCCGAGGGCATCCGGGCCTTCGCCGTCGATGCGGGCAAGCTCGACGGCCTGATCGAAGCGCAGCGCTGAGCATGCATGGCGACTGGGAGGACCGCCTGACATGAGCAGCAAACGTTGTGACCAGACCGTGGCCTGGGCCGCCCTGCAGGGGCATTGGCAGGCACACGGCCGAGACCTTGATCTTCGCGATTTGTTCGCACAGGATCCGCGGCGCTTCGAGCGCTGGGCCTTGTCCGCACCCGAGATGCTGGTGGACATGTCCCGCGTGCGCTGGGATGTGGCCACGGGTCAACACCTGATCGCCCTGGCGCGCGAGTGTGGGCTCGAAGCCTTGCGCGATGCCATGCTGGCCGGCGAGCACATCAACCACACCGAAGACCGCGCGGTGCTGCACACAGCCTTGCGCGCGCCCAAGGGACAGGGACCGCAGAGCTACGCCGTGCATGCCGTGCTGGACCAGATGCTGGCCTACGTGGAGCAGGTGCGCGCCACCGCCGGCGGCCTGCAGCCCGGTGAGATCCACGACGTGGTCAACATCGGTATCGGGGGCTCCGACCTGGGCCCGCAGATGGTGCTGCCGGCGCTGGATGCCTGGGTGCACCCCAAGCTGCGCTTCCACTTCGTGTCCAATGTGGATGGCCATGACCTGGCACCGGTGCTTCGGCGCATCGACCCGAAGCACACGCTGTTCATCGTTGCCTCCAAGACCTTCACCACGCAAGAGACCATGGCCAACGCGCATGCCGCGCGGCAGTGGTTTTTCGACCAGGGTGGCACCGATGTGGCCCGGCACTTCGTGGCCACCACCACCAACGTGGAGGCCTCCAAGGCCTTCGGCATCAAGACCACCTTCGGCTTCTGGGACTGGGTGGGGGGGCGCTTCTCGATGTGGTCGTCCATCGGCCTGCCGATTGCGCTGGCGCTGGGGGCCGAGCATTTCCGGGCGCTGCTGGCTGGCGCCCATGCGATGGACCGGCATTTCGCCGAGGCGCCGCTGGAATCGAATGTGCCGGTGTGGCTGGGCCTGATGGATCTGTGGAACCGCAATTTCCATGGTTTTGGCAGCCGTTGCATCGCCCCCTATCACCAGGGGCTGGTGCGTTTTCCGGCCTATCTGCAGCAGTTGGTGATGGAAAGCAATGGCAAGCGTGTGGACGCCGAAGGCCACCCCTTGCCTTACCAGACCAGCAGTGTGGTCTGGGGAGAGCCTGGCACCAACGGCCAGCACGCCTTCTTTCAGATGCTGCACCAGGGCACGGACGTGGTGCCAGTGGAGTTCATCCTGGCCAAGCGGCCCAGCCACCGTGATGCCTCGACATGGTCGCCGGCCTTGCGGGCGCAAATGGACGAGCAACACCGGATGCTGCTGGCCAACGGCCTGGCCCAGGCCCGTGCACTGATGGTGGGCAAGACCACGCAGGAGGCTGCGGCAGAGTCTGCCCCCACCGCCTCTCAGACCTTGAGCCCGGCCGTGTTGGCCCGCCACCGCACCTTCCCCGGCAACCGACCCAGCATCACATTGTTGCTGGACCAGCTCAACCCGGCCTCGCTGGGCGCGCTGGTGGCCCTGTACGAGCACCGCACCTTCGTGAGTGGTGCGCTGTGGGGCATCAACAGTTTCGACCAGTGGGGTGTGGAACTGGGCAAGGCCATGTGCAAGGACCTGCTGCCGCGCCTGGCCACTGGCGATGTGTCGGGTCTGGATGCGGCCACGGCTGCCTTGATCGAACGACTGGCCTGAGACCCCGAAAAGGGCTTGACGCCAAAAGAACCGGGGCCTCAAGGGCCCCGGTGTCACGTCAGCGGCGAAGCAGCCAGCTCAGGCTGGTTCGCCCTCGGTCAATGCCTTGCGCATCTTCTTCATGGCCGCGACCTCGATCTGGCGGATGCGCTCGGCGCTGACGCCGTAATCGGCCGCCAGTTCGTGCAGCGTCATGCCGCCCGAGCCGTCGTCGTTGACCTTGAGCCAACGCTCCTCGACGATGCGCCGGCTGCGGTCGTCCAGCGCATCCAGCGCGTTGACGATGCCCTGACTGGCCAGCCAGTCGCGGCGCCGGGACTCGATCACACGGGTGGGCTCGCTGCCTTCGTCGGCCAGGTAGGCCAGCGGGGCCACCGGGCTGTCACCGTCGTCGTCGGTGGGGGCCTCCAGGGCCACATCACCGCCGGCCAGGCGCGTTTCCATCTCGATCACGTCCTCAGGACGCACGTTGAGTTCACGCGCCACGCGCTGGATCTCGGCTTCGCTCAGGCCCGCGCGGCCCACGTGGGTGTTGTCGGCTTCGTTCTTGAACTGGTGCTTGAGCGAGCGCAGGTTGAAGAACAGCTTGCGCTGGGCCTTGGTGGTGGCCACCTTGACCGTGCGCCAGTTCTTGAGCACGTACTCGTGGATCTCGGCCTTGATCCAGTGCATGGCATAGCTGACCAGCCGCACGCCCTGGTCCGGGTCGTAGCGCTTGACAGCCTTCATCAGGCCGACATTGCCTTCCTGGATCAGGTCGCCCTGGGGCAGGCCGTAGCCCATGTACTGGCGCGAGATCGACACCACCAGGCGCAGGTGCGACAGCACCAGGCGGCCGGCGGCCTGCACATCCTGCTCATCGCGCAGGCGGCGTGCCAGGGCTTGCTCCTCGTCGGCTTCCAGCATGGGGATGGCTTGAACGGCACGGATGTACGCGTCCAGGTTGCCCAACGAGGGCACCAAACTCCAGGGGTCACGGGGGGCGATGGCGGTGGCTGTGGTCATGAATGGCTCCTTTCGGGCTCCTTCCGAATCAATATTAGCACTCCATGCAAGGGAGTGCTAAAGGCCGGAAATAGTTCCCGAAAGGCGGAGGGCAAAAGCGGTGCCCGGGCCTGGCTGCAAGAGCCGGTGCTCGGAGAGGGCCTCCATTGCATAGCAAATGGGGCTGGGTGTTGGTTTTTGAAGGGCGGGTTTGCAGGATCAATTTCCGGAAATCCACTTTTTCATGTGGCGATGCGCTCGTAGAGCCCCCGCAGGGCGTCTGGCAGATCCTGCAGGCGTTTCGCGGCGACATGGCGGCGGTGGCCGAATACCTGCGCCATGCGGCCAGCCGCGTCATCCCCCAGCAGGTTCACGCCGCCCACGGCCACGCGGTGCGAGGCGGCCTCCAGCGCGGCGCGGCGGGCATCTTCCAGCAGGTAGCGCGGGTCGTGGATGTCGATGTCGTAGGGCTCGCCGTCAGTCAACACGATGACGAGGCGGTGGTCGGCGCGCTCGGCACACGCCAGGGTGGTGGCATGGCGCAGGGCGGCGCCCAGGCGTGTGGAGCAGTCGCCCGGCACCGAAGCCAGGCGGGCGGTGATGGCCGGGGTCATGGGTTCCTTGAAGTCCTTGAAGCGCAGGTAGCGCACATCCCGGCGGCCGGCCGATCGGAACCCGTGGATGGCGCACCGATCGCCCTGGCGCTCGATGGCCTGGGCCAGCAGCTCGGCGGCGTCACGCAACAGTGGGAGCAGTCCGGCTGGGTGCTCGGGGGAGGGCTGCGAGATCGAGCGCGACAGGTCCAGCAACAGCAGCACGGCCATGTCATGGCGCCGGCGCCGCGTCTGCAGATGGACGCCATGCTCGCCGATCTCACCGCGGCGGCGGGCCAGTGCGCGCTCGATCACGGCGTCCAGATCCAGGCTGTCGCCATGGCGCTGCGCGCGCAGGCGAACAGGGTGTTCGGCCTGGCTGGCACGCAGCAGGTGCTGAAGGGCGGTGCTGATGCCTGCAGGCGTTCCTTGATCGGCACCTGGCTCGGGTGTGGGCACGGAGCTGTCGATCACGGTGCTCCACTCCGGTCGGTAGGCCGCGATCAGCCGATCCCATTCCCGGTAGCGACGCGGTGGCCGGGCCTGCAGCTCAGGCGGTGGTGACGGGCTTTGCTCAGGCTGTGCGGGGCGTTCGCGCAAGGCCGTCACGTGCTCCGCGCCGGTATCGATGCGCTGCGTGACGGTGTCTGCCTGTGCCGTGGCCCGCGCGCCCTCGGACAGCTCCGCGGTCTGCGGCTCATCGGCGGCGTCATCCTGCAGCCACAGGTGGGCATTGTCGTCACGGTAGGCGGGTGTGGCGACCCAATTGCGCGCGTCGAACTGCAGGCGCATCTGGCCGATGTCATGGCCCAGCAGCGAGGCGGCCTGGCGCAGCGAGGCGGGTTGCGCCAGCGCGCCATCGCGACACAACTGGCGAGCCTTGGCGATCCATGGGTGAGGATCCTGGTAGTCCGCGTCGAGCAGGGCGCGGGCAAGCCTGGCCAGCAGCACGCGCACCTCTCCGCCATCGTCCGGGCCGGTGTCATGGAGCGGCCCCCACAGGCGCAGCAGGCCGGGCATTTCTCGCAGGGCCAGGGCCTCGGCCCGGGCGTCTTCCAGCAGGCCGACCAGCACGCGCTGCAAGGGCTTGAGCGAGCCCACCTGGTGCGGCGTAGCCGGAAAGGCCCGGTGCGCCGCGGCGTGCGCCACGGAGGCGAAGTACATGCGTTCGGCCAGGACGCCGCGCACCCCGCGTTGCTGCTGGGGCAGGTGCAGGCCCAGGTTGGACATGAAGGGCCGGGTGGTGTCCAGCGCGCCGGGGATGTCGTGCAAAGGCGGTGGCGTGCCCCACAGCAGGCGCAGGTAGTGCGTGAGCGGCGTGCGCAGCGGGGCCAGGGTCTCGTGCATGGCGCGTGGCTGCGGCAGGCTCAGAGAAGGGCGTCGATGGCCTGCGACAGGGCCAGGCGCATGTCCTCGCCATCGGCCAGTGGTGCCGTGATGGCGGTGCGGCAGGCCAGGGTGGGCGCGATGCCCCCCGCGATCAGTGCACCCGCATGGATCAGCATGCGGGTGGAGGCACCTTCTTCCAGGCCATGTCCACGCAGGCGGCGTGTGCGTTCGCCCAGGGCCACCAGGCGCTGGGCCATGTCGGGCGAAACGCCGCTTTCCGTGGCCACCACCTCGGCCTCCTGTTGCGGGGCCAGGTAGTCGAAGTCGATGGCCGCAAAGCGCTGCCTGGTGGAGGTCTTGAGGTCCTTGGACAGGCTCTGGTAGCCGGGGTTGTAGGAGACGACCAGCATGAAGTCCGGGTGTGCTGTCAGCACTTCGCCCTTGCGGTCCAGCGTGAACTGGCGCCGGGTGTCGGCCAGGGGGTGGATCAGCACGGTGGTGTCCTGCCGTGCCTCGACCACTTCATCGAGGTAGCAGATGGCACCGTGGCGTGCGGCCATCGTCAGCGGGCCGTCCTGCCAATGCGTGCTGTCGTCCTCCAATAGCCACCGGCCGGCCAGGTCGCCTGCGGTCAGGTCTTCGTGGCAGGACACCGTGATCAGCGGGCGCCCCAGCCGCCAGGCCATGTGCTCGACGAAGCGTGTCTTGCCGCAACCGGTGGGACCTTTGAGCAGCATGGGCATGCGCGTGCGCCAGGCGGCTTCGAACAAGGTGATCTCGTCGCCTTGCGCGCGGTAATGCGGTTCCTGGGCGATGCGGTAGCCCGACAGGTCGGCATCGTCCATCGGCGTGCTCGGTGGCATGGCGTGGCCGCCCCTCATCAACGGTGCTGCAGGTCGGTGGCGTTGGGGATGCCGGGGATGGGGCAATCCTCCACGCCGGGTGCCGAGCGTGTGAAGGACTCGACCATCTCACGCGTGCCCTCGGGGTCGGTCACCCACTTGGTGTAGAAGTCATACGGGCAGGCGGCCACGCCGTGGGCGTTTTCACGCGAGTTGATCTTGCCGGTGTAGCCGCGGTGCAGCAGCTTGTAGAGGTGGTTTTCCGATTGCATGGTGCGGCGCGCATCGCGGATCAGGCTGGTCGACAGCGCGGCGTACTGGATGCCGTAGTCCTCTTCGCCGCATTCGCCCAGCGTCCGGCCGTCGAAGCCGATGATGGCGCTGTGCCCGAAGTAGCTGTAGACGCCATCGAAGCCGGCCGCGTTGGCCACGGCCACGTAGCTGTTGTTGGCCCAGGCCATGGCCTTGGCCATCAGCACCTGCTGGTCCTTGGCGGGGTACATGTAGCCCTGGCAGCGCACGATCAGCTCGGCGCCCTTCATGGCGCAGTCGCGCCAGATCTCGGGGTAGTTGCCGTCGTCGCAGATGATCAGGCTGACCTTCAGGCCCTTGGGGCCTTCGCTCACGTAGGTGCAGTTGCCGGGGTACCAGCCCTCGATGGGCACCCAGGGCATGATCTTGCGGTACTTCTGGACGATCTCGCCCTGGTCGTTCATCAGGATCAGGGTGTTGTACGGCGCCTTGTTGGGGTGCTCTTCATGGCGCTCGCCGGTCAGCGAGAACACGCCCCACACCTTGGCCTTGCGGCAGGCGGCCGCGAAGATCTCGGTCTCCTCGCCCGGGATGGCGGCCGCTGTGTCGTACATCTCCTTCGAGTCGTACATGATCCCGTGGGTGGAGTACTCGGGAAAGATCACCAGGTCCAGGCCGGGCAGGCCCAGCTTCATGCCCTCGATCATCTCGCCGATCTTGCGGGCGTTGGCCAGCACTTCTGCCTTGGTGTGCAGGCGCGGCATCTTGTAGTTGACGACGGCCACGCCGACGGTGTCCTTGCTGCTGGAAATATCGCCGTGCATCATTTGGAAAGCTCCTGGTGTGTCAAACAGAAAACGAAGGGACGAGCTCGCCTGCATCCGCATGCGAGATGGGATGGAGGAGGCAGGGAGGTGAAACGCTCTGCGAAGGCGCCACGCTGGTGTGGCGGTGCGTGTCTGGAGGGCACGCGATGCAGGCATCAAGCGAACAAGAAAAAAGGCCTGACAGCGCATGTCTGCGCGATCAGGCCTTGTTGCCTTGGCAGCGCCCCGACGATGTTGTCGCGGGCACTGCGGTGGAATCAATATAAGGGCGGCCTTCAAGCCCTGTCAAGCATGCTTGAGCAGGCCACGAAAATATTGTGGCCGGGCTTGCACGTTTGCGAGAATGAAAGGAACGACAACCACCTTGAATGCTGTAGCCGTGGCCAACACCAGTCCCATCAACGTGGGCGTTCTGTTCTCCAGCGAGGGGACCACCGCGGGGATCGAACGGTCTCAACTTCTGGGTACCTTGTTCGCGATCCACGAGATCAACGACGCTGGCGGCATCGATGGCCGAGAGCTGGTGGCCGTGCACCGCGATCCGCAGTCCAGCCTGCAGCGCTACCAGCAACTGGCCACGCAGCTGGTGCGTGATGACGGTGTGCACGTGATCTTCGGCTGCTACATGTCGAGCACACGCAAGGCCGTGATCCCGGTGGTCGAGAAGTGGAACCGCCTGCTGTTCTACCCCACGCTGTACGAAGGCTTCGAGTTCTCGAACAACGTGATCTACACGGGTGCGGCGCCCAACCAGAACAGCGTGCTGTTGGCCGACTACATGACGCGCCACTTCGGATCGCGCGTCTACATGGTGGGCAGCGACTACATCTACCCATACGAGTCGAACCGCCTGATGAGCGACTTCGTGCTGACGCGGCCTGGTGGCACCAAGGTAGGCGAGCGCTATGTGCGGCTCGATGCCACCGAGAAGGATTTCGCGCCCATCATCAAGGACATCCTCGACAAGCAGCCGGACTTCATCTTCTCGACCGTGGTGGGCGCCGGCACGCGCCTGCTCTACCAGGCCTATGCCGAGGCCGGACTGGACCCGCGCCGCATGCCCATCGCCAGCCTGACCACCTGCGAGGTCGAAGCCGCGGAGATGGGCGTTTCGGTGGCGCAGGGGCACATCACCGCGGCGCCGTATTTCCAGTCGCTGGACACCGCGCTCAACCACGAATGTCTGGCGCGCTTCAAGGCGCGGTTCGGATCCGAGGTGCAGCCCAACATGTGCTGGGAGGCCGCGTACTTCCAGGTGCACCTGTTCGCCAATGCCTTGCGTGCGGCTGGCAGCGATCAGCTTGATCGCCTGTTGCCCAGCTTGCTGGGCAGTGAGCTCGATGCGCCGCAGGGCCGCGTGCGCATCGACCCGGCCAACCACCACACCCGTCTGTACCCGCGCATCGGCCGTGTCGATGCGCAAGGGCAGTACGAGGTGCTGGCCGAAACCGCCCAGGGCATCGAGCCCGATCCCTACCTGGTCAACCATTCCGTGGGCGAGTGGAACGATCCGCTGGTGCTCAAGGTGTTGAAGGGGGCACGCCATGGCCGCCCCTGATGCCAAGCCACGTGTGTCCGGGCGGGGCAAGCGCGCCACGCCCGATCTGCTCAAGAAGCTGCGCCACCTGCGTGTGGCGGTGTTCCACCCCAAGGACGCCGATGGCGAGATGCTGACGGGGCAGTTGCAGCGCATCGGCTGCCACGCGCTCACCTTCTGGCCACCGCTGGAGGTCTTGCCCGACACGGTGGACGTGGTGTTCTGCGCTGTCCGCCCCGAACTGGCCGCGCGCAACTATGCCTGGGCCCGGGCCGAGTTGCCCCCGGCCATCGTGGCCGTGATCGATTATGAGAACCCCACCATCCTCGATGCCGTGCTGGAGCTGGGCGCACAGGCCGTGCTGACCACGCCACTGCGCTCGTCCGGCGTGCTGTCGTCGCTGGTGATGGCCTTGGCCGTGAACGACGAGATGAAAGAGGGCCGCAAGCGCGTGGCCCGCCTGGAGAAGAAGCTGCTGGCCGCCAACCAGATCAGCGAGGCCAAGCTGATCCTGATGCGCACCCGCCAGGTGAGCGATACCGAGGCTTACCGCCTGATCCGTGAGCAGGCCATGAGCAAGCGGGTGGGCACGGAAGAGATCGCCAGCGCCATCATCCAGGCCGATGCGGTGCTGAACTACCGCGAGCGCGATTGAAGCCGGCGCCAAGTGGATAGGTGAACCTCGGTTTTGGGATAGCGCATCGCCGCCGTCGATTCAAAGATGGCCAGCGCTCGTTTGGTGCTGAGCGCGTGTTCCCAAACCATTGGAGAGTTCATGCACAAGCTGTTGAGCCTTGCCTTCGTCGCATCCATGTCCGCAGCGGCGTTTGCCAGCCCATTGCCGGGCGTCCGCGGGGTGGACCATGTGGGCTTCACCGTTCCCAATGCCGATGCCGCCGTCCGCTTTTTCAATGAGGTCCTTGGGTGCGAAGAGGCCTTCAGGTTCGGGCCCATCAAGGATGAGCAAGGCACGTTGATGCAGGATCTGGTCAACGTGAACCCGCGGGCCGAGATCCAGCAGATCGTGATGATGCGGTGTGGGGCAGGGTCCAACATCGAGATCTTCCAATACAAGACGCCGGACCAGGCCGCAACACAACCCAGGAACAGCGACATAGGCGGTCACCATGTGGCGTTCTATGTGGAAGACCTGGCCAGTGCCGTCAAGCAGGCCAGGAGCCTGGGGGTGAAGACCTTCATCGGGCCGTTTCCCATCACCGACGGTCCGGCAGCGGGGCAATCGATCACGTATGTGCTCACCCCCTGGGGTATGCAGCTGGAGCTCATCTCGTATCCCAAAGGCATGGCCTACGAAGAAAAGGCCAAGGTCAAGCTTTGGCAGCCGGGCCGTTGAGTCATTAGGGGGGTGATGGCCCTTTACACCCGCCGGGTTCGCCGTTTAAGCTGAGGCACATGCTGCGGTGCAGCAAGAACAACGAGCCACTGAAAGCGGGGGTGAACCATGGGTGCCGATGCCATCGGGCTGCGCCGTGCGCGCGGCATGTTGAAGGACGTGGTGCGGAGCTTGGCGCTGGGTGCTGCAGTACTGGCCACCCTGCTGGGCACGGTAAAGGCCGAGGTGCTGCCCCACCTGCCTTCGCTTGCGCTGAAGGTCGATGAGGTCACGGTCTCCGGCCTGTCTTCCGGCGCCTACATGGCCGGCCAGTTCGGTGTGGCCTATTCGGCGTCGCTGTCGGGGGCGGCAGTACTGGCAGGCGGGCCGTATGGCTGCTCCCGCGGGTCCGTCAGCACGGCCATGCTGGGGTGCTCCTGCCCGGCTGAAAAGCCCTTGATGCTCAGCCTGTTGCAGGCTTTTCCCGGCATGGCCTGCACGGCCTTCAGCCCCGGGGTGTACGAGGTGTTCAGCGAACGGGCGGTGAAGGGCAACCGGGGCGCCATCGACGATCCCACTCACCTTGAACGGCACCGCATCTACCTGCTCTCCGGAGGGCAGGATCACGTGGTCGAGCGCAACTTGGTCGACGCGGCCGGTTTGCTCTACCGGCATCTGGGGGTGCCTGAGGCGCAGATCCACCATGAACACCTGCCCAAGGCTGGGCACGCCTTTCCCAGCCTGCAGGCCACGGCAGCCTGCGGGGTGACGAAATCACCCTTCATCAACCAGTGCCAGGTGGACACAGCGGGTGAGCTGCTCAAGTGGCTGCACCCCGATCTGGCGGCCGTGACGCCCGTCGATGCGGACGAAGGCGCCCTCTATCAATTCAGCCAGCGCCCTTACACCGCGGGATCGGCGTTCACCAGCATGGACACCACCGGCTGGGTCTATGTGCCCAAGGCCTGCAAGGAGCCTGGCGTGGGCTGCCGGCTGCATGTGGCCTTCCACGGGTGCGAGCAGGGGCAGAGCTTCAAGGGTGAAGGGCAGGGCGCCTACGGCCTGCAGTTCGTCAAAGGTGCGGGTTACAACCGCTGGGCCGAGGCCGGCCGTGTCGTGGTGCTGTACCCGCAGGTCAAGCCGAGCACACGCGGCAGCTTCTACCAGCCCTACCAGTTCAACCCCAAGGGGTGCTGGGATTTCTGGGGCTATACCGAGAAATATGCCGCGAACAACGCGGGCGCCCCCAATTTCGCCAAGAAGTCCGCCCCGCAGATGCGCGCCGTCAAGGCGATGATCGACGATCTGCTCAAAGCTCCCTGAATGGTGCTCAAGCTCCTCCCCGGAGCGCCGACAACGACGGGGTGAAGCTGTTATCCATTCTTTCGCGCCGATTCTCGGCCCTGGCCAGTTTTCGGGCGCAGTCGGCCCTGCTGTTCGGTGGGCTGGTGCTCGTGTTGACGGCGACCCTGGCGCTGGTGGTGTACCTGCTGATGGCGCGCCAGGCCGTGAGCGACCAGGGCCAGACACTCCATACCCAGGCGGCCAGCACCAGCGTGATGCTGGCCGAAGGCCTGTACGAACGCATGCGCGAGGTGGATCTGCTGGCCTCGTCAGCCGCCTTGACGCAGGATGGCGGAGGCGTGATCAAGCCGGACGGCTGGTTGCCGGTGCTGGAGAAGATGCAGGAGACCCGGCCCCAGTTCGCCTGGTTGGGCGTGACCGATGCACAAGGGGTCGTCAAGGTGGCCGCCCACGGGCTGCTCGAAGGCAAGGATGTGTCCGCCAGGCCTTGGTTCAAGGCCGCTTTGAAAGGCCCGGCCGCAGGGGATGTGCACCCTGCCAAGCTGCTGGCCACATTGCTGCCCACGCAGGTTGACAACGAACCCTGGCGCTTCATCGATTTTTCCGCCCCGCTGATCGACAGCAACGGCACGGTGGTGGGGGTGCTGGGCGTGCACGGCAGCTGGCGTTGGGCTCAGGATGTGATCGAATCGCTGCTGCCGCAAGGATCGCGATACGAGAAAGTGCAGGTCTTTATCCTGGACAAGGGTGGCCTGGTGATCCACCAGCCCAAGGGCCTGACGGGTCTGGACAAAGCCTTGTCCATGCCCAAGGGGCTGGCGCATGGTGCTGCCGTGATGGACTGGCCTGATGGCGGGCGCTACCTCACGGCTCTGGCCCGCGTGCCGGCGCGCAATGCCTTGACGGACCTGGGCTGGACCGTGGTGGTGCGACAGCCACCCGAAGTGGCCATCAAGCTGGCCGTGCAGGTTCAGAAAACGGTGATCGCCGTGGGCGTGGTGGTGGGCGTGCTCGGGGTGCTGATGGTCTGGTGGCTGGCCGGGCGACTGAACCGGCCTCTGGTCGACATGGCCCGGGCGGCCGACCGCATCGCAGCCGGAGACCGCAGCGTGCACATGGGCCACCACCGCGGTGCGGCCGAGCTGATGCAGGTGTCGGCTGCCGTGGACCACATGACCCGGGAGTTGCTGCAGCGCGAGCAGGCCCTGGTGGCCTCGCGCGACGAGCTGGAGCGCAAGGTGCGCGAGCGCACGGCCGAACTCCAGGCCAGCAATGCCGAACTGGCCCGCGCCAACACCGAGCTGGACAACCTGTCGCGTCACGATGCGCTGACCAAGCTGCCGAACCGCCGCGCCGCCGATGAGCGCCTGCTGCACGAACTGGCGCGCCACCGCCGCAGCCAGACCCCGTTGACTTTGATGGTGGTGGACATCGACCACTTCAAGGCGATCAACGACACCCATGGACACGGCGTGGGCGACGAAGTGCTGGCCGAGGTGGCCCGGCGCATGTCCGTCACCTGCCGCGCATCGGATTTCGTGGCGCGCATGGGAGGCGAGGAGTTCCTGCTGATCCTGCCGGACACCGACCAGCGAGGTGGAGAACTGCTGGGCCGCAAGGTGCTGGAATGGGTGGCCTCCATGCCCGTGGGACCTGTGCCACGCGTCACCATCAGCGTCGGGCTGGTCAGCCTCGTGCCCCAGGGCGGCATGGCGCCAGGCCCCTTGATCGAGGCCGCAGACCAGGCGCTCTACCGTGCCAAGAACGCGGGGCGCAACCGGGTCGAGGTGGGCGAACTCGCCTGAGGGCTCAGGGTGTGGCGCGTGCCTGCCGCGGCGGGCGTGCGCAAAGGTAGGCGCCCAGGGACACCAGGGCCAGACCGGCCACCAGCCAGACGGTCAGCGGCTCGTCGAGCAGCGGCACGGCACCCAGCCCGGCCAGCACGGGCACCAGTGCCACCAGCGCACCTGTGCGCTCGGCCCCCAGGATCTCCACGGCCCGCAGGAACATGATCATCGCGATGATGGTGGGCCCCAGGCCCTGGTAAAGCCCTTGCAGCACCAGCATCGACATGGGCACCTGGTCGAGATGGCGCGGCAGCCACAGCCAGTACACCGGCAGATAGACCAGGGCCGAGGCGATCGCCACGAAGCGTGTCAACAGCCAGGGGTCGAAGGCCCACTTCTTGACCAGCACACTGTAGGCCGCCCAGGCCACCGAGGCGCACAGGATCAGCGCATCGCCGGCCAGGGTGCTCTGGCCATGGTGGGCGCCGGTGATCTGCGGGACGGCCACGCAAGCCACGCCCAGTGCGATCGGCAGCAAACCCCAAAGGCGTTGCCGGTCAGGGCGCGAGCCCAGCAGGACCCAGGCAAGGGCCGTCACGAGAAAAGGTTGCATCCCGGGCAACAGGATCCCGCCATGGGCTGCTGGCGCCAGCTTGAAGCCTGCGTAGATGAACCCCAGGAAGATGATCCCACCCACCCAGGCCAGGATCCACAGCCGCGGGTTGCGCCACGTGCCCGCGGGCAGCCGCAGAGAGAACGGCAACAGGAACAGGGCGGCCGTGCCCAGCCGAAGCGCGACGATGTCCCAGCCGGTGAGGGCGGTCTTGCCACCCAGGCGCGAGATGAGGATGAAGCCGGCCCAGATCACGACGGTGGTCAGGGCGGCGATGTATCCCTGCATCAGGGAATTCGGGCGGTTGGCAGACAGCATGGGCCGCCAGTCTAGCGGCCCATGGCGTGTGCTGCCGGCCTGAGGGCTCTGGCCTCAGCGAGCGGCTTGCTCGGCTTGCTCGGCTTGCAGTTGCGCGCCGTGCGCCACGGCCACGGCCGTCATGTTGACGATGCGGCGCACGGTGGCTGAGGGCGTGAGGATGTGCACCGGTGCGGCTGCGCCCAGCAGGATCGGGCCCACGGTCACGCCCTGCCCGCCGGTCATCTTCAGCACGTTGAACAGGATGTTCGCGGCGTCGATGTTGGGCAGGATCAGGATGTTGGCCGTGCCGTCCAGCGTGGAGCCGGGCAGCAGCTTGTGGCGCACCGATTCGCTCAAGGCGGCATCGCCCTGCATCTCGCCATCGGCCGGCACGTGCGGCATGCGCTCGATGAACAGGTCGCGTGCGCGGCGCATCTTGCGGGCCGAGGGCCGCGTGCTGGATCCGAACATCGAGTGCGACAGGAAGGCCACGCGCGGCGGCAGGCCGAAGCGTTGCACCTCTTCCACCGCCAGCACGGCGATGTCGGCCAGCTGTTCGGCGGTCGGATCTTCGTTGACGAAGGTGTCGGCGATGAACAGCGAGTACTGGTCCAGGATCAGCGCGTTCAGGGCGGCCAGGCCATGGGCCTCGGGGCGCGTGCCGATCACTTCGCGGATCTGCTCCAGGTGCAGGTCGTAGCGGCCGATCACGCCGCAGATCATGCCGTCGGCATCGCCCAGGTGCACCATCAGCGTGGCGATCAGCGAGTTGGAGCGGCGCACCACCACCTTGGCCAGGTCGGGCGAGATGCCATCGCGGCCGCGCAGCTGGTGGTAGGCCTCGTAGTACTGCTTGAAGCGCTCGTCGTTGGCGGGGTTGACCACCTCGCAGTTCACGCCGGGCTGCAGGCGCAGGCCCGCGCGCTCGATGCGCGTGGCGATCACGTCGGGGCGGCCCACCAGGATCGGCTTGGCGATGCCTTCGTCGATGGCGACCTGGGCGGCGCGCAGCACGCGCTCGTCTTCACCTTCGGCATAGGCGATGCGCTTGGGCGCGGCCTTGGCGGCCAGGAACACCGGCCGCATGAACAGGCCCGTGTTGGTCACGAAGCGCGACAGCGATTCGCGGTAGGCGGCCAGGTCCTTGATGGGGCGCGTGGCCACACCGGATGCTTCGGCCGCCTCGGCCACGGCCGGCGCGATGCGCAGGATCAGGCGTGAGTCGAACGGCGTGGGAATCAGGTAATCCGGGCCGAAGCGCAGTTCGCGGCCTGGATAGGCCGCGGCCACTTCATCGCTGGTCTCGGCCTTGGCCAAATCGGCGATCTGACGCACGCAGGCCAGCTTCATGGCCTCGGTGATCTTGGTGGCACCGCAATCGAGCGCGCCGCGGAAGATGTACGGGAAGCACAGGACATTGTTGACCTGGTTCGGGTAATCGGATCGGCCGGTGGCGATGATGCAATCCGGACGGGCGGCCTTGGCCAGTTCAGGGCGGATCTCAGGCTCGGGGTTGGCCAGCGCCAGGATGATGGGCTGCGTGCCCATGGTCTTGACCATCTCGGCCGTGAGTGTGCCGGCCGCCGAGCAGCCCAGGAACACATCCGCGCCGTTCACGGCATCGGCCAGCGTGCGGCCGTTGGTGGGCTGCGCATAGCGGCGCTTGGAGTCGTCCAGCTTGTCGGTGCGCTCGGTGTGGATCAGGCCTTTCGAATCGCACACGAACACGTTCTCGCGCTTGACGCCCAGGCCCACCATCAGGTCCAGGCAGGCAATCGCTGCCGCGCCTGCGCCCGACACGGCGATCTTGACTTCACCGATCTGCTTGCCCACCAGTTCCAGACCGTTCAGCAGCGCTGCGCTGGAAATGATGGCCGTGCCATGCTGGTCGTCATGGAACACCGGGATGTTGACGCGCTCGCTGAGCTTCTTCTCGATGTAGAAGCACTCGGGCGCCTTGATGTCTTCCAGGTTGATGCCGCCCAGCGTGGGTTCCAGCGCCGCGATGATGTCGACCAGCTTGTCGGGGTCGCGCTCGGCCAGTTCGATGTCGAACACATCGACCCCGGCGAACTTCTTGAACAGGCAGCCCTTGCCCTCCATCACCGGCTTGGAGGCCAGCGGGCCGATGTCGCCCAGGCCCAGCACGGCGGTGCCGTTGGTGATCACGCCGACCAGGTTGCCCCGCGATGTGAAATCTGCAGCCAGGTTCGGATCCTGTTCGATGGCCAGGCAGGGGTAGGCCACGCCGGGCGAGTACGCCAGCGACAAGTCGCGCTGATTGGTCAGCGGCTTGATCGGCATGACGGCGATCTTGCCCCGGTTGGGAGAGCGGTGGTAGTCCAGCGCAGCATCGCGCAGGGCCTGTTCGGCATCTGACAGGGGCTTGGAAGAGCTCATGGCTGAAATTCGTAATGCTTCTCGACGCGGAGGGGCGTCATGGTACGCCAAGTGTCGGCCGGCGCCTACAGGGTGTGACGCTTGCACGCGGCCCCCCGCCCTGAGGGGTGCTTAGGGTCCACGAGAACTCAAGTGCCGCGGCACGGCACCGACAATGAGTGGACACAGCAGTATCCAGATTTCATGAGCTTGCTCCATCTCCTGCGGGAGAACTGGTCGGTGCGCTGGCGCCCACGATGGGAAGCCGCTCGCAACGCCGTCACCGCACACGAATCCATCGATGGCCCGCAGGCCGCTCATTTCCGCGCGATGCAGATCACGGCGGTGCGTCGCCTTTTCCCGCTCGTGATCCTGGGCAACGTGGTCAACACCGTGGCCATCGCCGCCACGTTCTGGGGCCACATCGGCACCTTGTGGCTGGCCTTGTGGTCTGCGGTGGTGGTGCTGGGCCTGGGCGTGGCCCAGGTGTGGTGGGGTACCTTCCTGCGGCGCAGTGCCCAGGGGCGCGTCACGGCATCCCCGCGCGCCATGCGCACGCTCACGGTGCAGGTGGCCATGTATGCCGCCATCTGGATGGTCGTGCCTGTCACCGTGTTCCCTTCTGCTGACCATTCCGGCGAAATGCTGCTGGGCACGGTCACGGTGGGCATGCTGTGCGCGGGCGGCTTCATCCTGTCCGCTCATGTGCGTGCGGCGTGTGCCTATGTCGCCATCATGGCGCTGGGCTCGATGCTGGCGCTGGTGATGTCGCATTACGCCACCCAGGTGGCGCTGCTGAGCCTGCTCGTGGTGTACGCCGGCACCATCATGGCCATGGTGGTCGCCAGCGCGCGGGTCTACATGAGCCGCCTGCGTGCGGAGGCAGAAACCGAGCGCCAGACCCAACTGATTGACCTGCTGCTGCGCGATTTCGAAGAGCACGCCAGCGACTGGCTGTGGGAAACGGGCGTCCATGGGCAGTTGCGCCATGTGTCTGCCCGCCAGGCACAGGCGCTCGCGCTGCGCCCGGGGTCCCTGGCCCAGGTGTCCTTCCTGGACCTGCTGGAAGCGCGTCTGCCGGCTGATTTGCCCGAAGCCCTGGAGGCCCATGCCCGCCTGAAGGGCTGCATGACGCAGTGGCAGGCCTTCCGCGATCTCGAGATGCCCGTGATGGTGGGGGGCGAGCAGCGCTGGTGGTCGCTCACGGCCAAGCCGTTGGTGGACGAGCGCGGCGCACCTGCAGGCTGGCGTGGCGTGGGCTCCGACATCACCGAGGCGCGGCGTGCCCGCGATGAACTGGCCCGCCTGGCCAACGTGGACGCGCTGACCGGCCTGGCCAACCGTTACCGCTTCGGGCGCGAGTTGTCCCGGCTGAACGAACTCGGTGAGGGACAGGCACCCAACTGCGCCTTGCTGTTCCTGGATCTGGACAACTTCAAGAACATCAACGATTCACTCGGTCATGCCGTGGGCGACCAGTTGCTGCGGTGTGTCGGTGATCGCCTGCGGGGCATGGTGCGCGACGGCACGGTTCTGGCCCGCCTGGGGGGCGACGAGTTTGCTCTGCTGCTGTGGACCCATACCGATCCGCTGGCGGTGGACACCCTGTGCCGCCACATGCTGGAGGCCCTGGGCGAGCCCTATCAACTCCAAGACGTGCGTGTGGAAGTGCGGGCCAGCATCGGCATCGCGCTGGCGCCACGCGATGGCTCCGATCCAGAGTCCCTGCTCAAGTGCGCCGACCTGGCCCTGTATGCCGCCAAGGCGGGCGGGCGCAACACCTACCGCTTCTTCGACACGGCCATGGCCGAGAACGCCCGTGCCCGCGTGCGCCTTCAGCATGAATTGGGCGTGGCGCTGGCCAAGGAGCAGTTTGCGGTGCATTACCAGCCCCAGTACCACCTGCTCACCCGCGAGGTGATCGGTTTCGAGGCCCTGGTGCGCTGGCAGCACTCCGAGCGCGGCCTGATCGGCCCCGGCGAGTTCATCCCCGTGGCCGAGGAGACGGGCCAGATCGTGCCTCTGGGTACCTGGGTGCTGCGCCAGGCCTGCCGGGATGCCGTGCACTGGCCTGCCCATCTGCGGGTGTCGGTCAACCTCTCGGCGGTGCAGTTCCGCAGCTCGTCCGTGGTCGACGTCGTCGACATGGCCCTGGCCGACAGTGGCCTGCCGCCTGACCGGCTGGAGTTGGAAGTGACCGAATCGGCGCTGATCGAGGACCACGAGGGCGCCCAGGCCACCTTGATGGCCCTGCGCAGCCGCGGCATCCGCGTGGCCTTGGATGACTTCGGCACAGGCTATTCCTCGCTGGCCTACCTGCGCCGCTTCCCGATGGACAAGCTCAAGATCGACGGCATGTTCGTGCGCTCGCTGGACAGCGACCAGGATGCCCAGGCCGTGGTCACGGCCATCATCCGCCTGGCCAAGGCCCTGCGCCTGGACACCACGGCCGAGGGCGTCGAGACCAAGGAGCAGATGGTGATGCTGCGCGCCCTGGGCTGCGACGATGTGCAGGGCTTCCTGATCTCCCGGCCGATGCCGGCAGGCCAGGTCATGCCTTATCTGGCCCGCAGCGCCGACGTCCTGACGCCCGCCTGATCGGGGGTGGTATGGGCGCTGAATGTGCCCTCGTGAGCCATGGTGCGGTGGTACATTGCCAGTCGACAGACCGGCCGCGCGGCATGACAGCCTCGGGGCGGAGATCAACAGTTTCTAGATGATGCGAGGATCTTTCGTATGAAGTGGATGCGCAATGTGGTTCGGGCCCTGATGGCCTGGATGCTGATGGCAACGATGGCGGCCCAGGCCGCGCCTGCGAACGACTACGTGCTGGGCGTAGGCGACGTCATCAAGATTTCGGTTTATCAGAACGTGGACCTGACGCTGGAGACGCGTATTTCTGAAAGCGGAGTGATCTCTTACCCCTTGCTCGGCAACATCAAGTTGGGCGGGCTTTCGGTCTCCGCCGCTGAAAAGAAGATCGCCGACGGCCTGCGCGAAGGTAATTTTCTGAAACAGCCGCAAGTGTCGATTCTGGTGGCCATCGTCAAAGGCAACCAGGTCTCGGTGCTGGGCGCTGTGAACCGTCCTGGCCGCTATCCGCTTGAAACCACCAACACCCGTCTGAGCGAAGCCCTGGCCAACGGTGGCGGCATCATGGTTGGGTCTGGCTCGGATTCGGTCATCGTGACCGGCACCCGCAACGGCCAGCCTTTCCGCAAGGAGGTGGATTTCCCGATGGTGTTCGCCCCCGCCAACCCGGCTGAGGACATCATCCTGCAGAACGGCGACACGGTTTATGTGGACCGTGTGCCCATGATCTACGTCTACGGTGAAGTGCAACGCCCTGGCACGGTCCGCCTGGAGCGCGACATGACCGTGACCCAGGCCCTGGCAGCCGCCAGTGGCCTGACCCTGCGCGGTACCGACAAGGGTATCAAGGTGCACCGTCGCCAGCCCGATGGCTCCATCAAGATCGTGCAGCCCGGCATGAACGACACCCTCCAGAAGGATGACGTCGTCTACGTGAAGGAAAGCCTGTTCTGATCGCCTGATCGGTTCAGCATTGAAAAAGCCCGGGCCGCAAGGCGCCGGGCTTTTTTCTTGGGCCAGCTTGCTCCGAGAGCGCTCAGGCCTTCTTTTCCCAGGCGGCAGCGTAGAAGCCGTCCGTGGCATGGCGGTTGGGCCACAAGCGCAGGTGCCCCAGCGGCGTGGTCAGCTCGCCAGCGCGCTCCACGCCAGCCTGCTCCAGCACCTGGCGGGCGTTCACAGGCACCAGATCCGGGAACTGCTCGCTGAAAGCCGCGGCGATCTGCTCGTTCTCGTCGGTCAGCAGGCTGCAGGTGGCATAGACCAGGCGGCCGCCCGGCTTGAGCAGGCGCTGGGCGCTGGCCAGGATGGCTTGCTGCTTGACCTGCAGTTCGTCGATGGCCTTGGGGCTCTGGCGCCACTTCAGATCGGGATTGCGGCGCAGGGTGCCCAGGCCGGAGCAGGGCGCATCCACCAGCACGCGGTCGATCTTGCCGCTCAAGCGCTTGATGCGCTCGTCGCGTTCATGGGCGATCTGCGTGGAGTACACATTCGACAGGCCGCTGCGCGCCAGGCGCGGTTTGAGCGCCTCCAGCCGGTGGCCGGACACATCGAAGGCGTACAGGCGCCCTGTGTTGCGCATCATCCCGCCCAGGGCCAGGGTCTTGCCGCCAGCGCCGGCGCAGAAATCCACCACCATCTCACCGCGCTTGGCGCCAGTCAGCAAGGCCAGCAACTGGCTGCCCTCATCCTGCACCTCGACATCGCCGCCGGTGTACAGCGGCAGTTTCTGCAGCGGTGGTTTGCCATCGATGCGGATGCCCCAGGGAGAGAAGGGCGTGACGGTGGCTTCGATGCCGGCCTCGGCCAAGGCAGCCAGCACGGCCTCGCGCTTGGCCTTGACAGCGTTGACGCGCAGATCGAGCGGCGCGCCCGCGGACATGGTATCGATCAGGGCCCAGAACTGGGCTGTGCCTTCTTCATCCTTGCCGAACTGGTCGCGCAGGCGGTTGGCGATCCAGTCGGGCAGGTTGTGGCGCAGCTTGTCGGGCAGGGTGCTGCGGTCGATCTTGGCGATCCGGTCCAGCCAGGCCAGTTCGTCCACAGTGGCACCCATCTTGAGCACATGGGGCAGGCCTTGCCACGCCAGCAGCGTGAGGCGCCGGTCCATCGGGCCGTGGCCGGATTGGGCCAGGTGCTGGTAGAGCAGCTTCTGGCGCAGCACAGCGTAGGCCGTCTCGGCCAGGGCGTGTCGTTCGCGCTGGCCCAGGGCCTTGTTCTTGCGGAAAAAGTAGGAAACGATGCTGTCGGCCGGGGCGTCGAGCTTGAGGACCTCACGCAGCAGGCCGCCGGTCAGGTCAAGAAGTTCTTTGGGGTACATGGGCAGGATTATCCCGCGTGGCGCCGCTCCCGGGTTGGTCGCGTTCCCATTCAGGGGGGGCCCACAGGTGTTTCAGCCGTTGGTGCCAGGGGCCGGGGCGGGCGATGTCGCGGATCATGTCGACCCATTCGTGCACGGTCAGCCACAGCGCATTGTTGCTCTTGGGCTGGCGCACCAGGCCGTAATCCACCGCTTCCCGCTCTTCGACGAAGGTGCCGAACAGACGGTCGAACACGATGAGGGTGCCGCCATAGTTGCGGTCGATGTACACCGGGTTGCGCCCGTGGTGCGCCCGGTGGTGCGAAGGCGTGTTGAAGATGAACTCGATGGGCCGGGGCAGCTTGCCCACCCACTGCGTGTGCACGAAGAACTGGTAGCCCAGGTTCAGCGACAGCGCGCACAGCACCCAGCGGGGCTCGAATCCCAGCCACACCATGGGCGTGTAGAACAGCCAGTTGCCTGCGAAGCTGTACAGCCAACTCTGGCGCATGGCGGTGGTGAAGTTCATGTGCTCGGAGCCGTGGTGCACCACGTGCGCGCACCAGAACCAGCGGATGCGGTGGCTGGCGCGGTGGAACCAGTAGTAGCAGAACTCCACGCCCAGGTACAAGGCCGCGAAAGTCCATGGCGTGATCTCGACGGTCTGCCAGCGGTGCGTGTAGACCCAGTCCATCGCCGGTATCACGGCAAACACCACGATCACGACGTCCAGCAGCATGTAGGCGCCACCCAGGTTCATGCTGGCCAGCGAATCCTTCAGGTCGTAGACCCCTGCGTTTCTCACCTTGTGAAATCGCCACCATTCCAAGGCCACCACGCTCATGAACAGCGGAGTCAACAGCAGCAAAAGGGCGTCGCGCAGATCCAGGTGGGCCAACCAGGCGGGCAGGGCTTGCACCGCCACCTGTGGCAGCCAGGTGCTCAGCAGCAAGGTGGGGGGCACAGTGTGAAGGGGGCTTGCATCCATGGCACTCATGGTGCGTGAAGACGTGTTTTGCGGCTTGACGATGCCTGCCCAATTCTTGACGCATCGCGCCAATGTGGTCCTCGCACCCCCGCGAAAACTCCTGATGGTCACGGATCGTCACAAGCGTCATCATGTTCCGCGCCCCGTTGTCATCTCACGTCTGAATGCCCCCCCGTCATGGCTGAGCCCGTGTCCCGCGTTGCCGCGACGTATGTCCGCCTGCTCTACGACTACCTGCAGGCGCAGGACGTCGATGCCGAGCGTCTGCTCGGCCCACTGCCTCCGGCAGACCAGCATTTCGTGCCGCTGAGTGCCTGGCAGGGCATGCTCACACGTGTGCAGGATCTGGAAGGCCGACCGGGATTGGGCTTGCGTGTTGCCGCGGGCATCAGCCCTCGGCACTTCGGCGTGGTGGGTTATGCCGCATTGGCCTGTGCCACGCTGGGTGAGGCCTTGCTGCGGCTGGAGCGCTATCACGCGTCCGTGTATGACGTGAACCCGGCTGTGGTGCGCCACCTGCCAGAGGGCATCAGCATCGAATGGGGTGTCTCGCGTGGCAAGCCCGGCCCGCTGGTGGACGAAACCGCCATCGCCTCCCTGGTGCAACTGGCGCGGGACATGACGGGTCATGTCTGGCCGGTGATGGAGGTCAGCTTTGTCAACCCGCGGCCCGATGACGTGCGCCCCTACGAGGATTTTTTCGGTGGCCTGGTGCGGTTCGGCGCACAGGTCACGCGCTTGGTGTTGGCGGCCGAGCACCTGGTGCTGCCATTGCGCAAATCCGACCCTGCCCTGCTGGCCTTGATGGACCAGCAGGCCGAGGCGCTGCTGGCCCGCGTGGCATCGGTGCCGGCCGAGGTGGAGGCCTGGCGCCGCACCTTGGTGGTGTTGATCCGCGAGGGGCGGCCTGCCCTGGTCGATCTGGCTCGCGCCCACCACCTCAGCCCGCGCAGCTTGCAACGCCGCTTGGCCGAGCAAGGGCTGGGCTTCCAACGCCTGCTCGACGACACACGTCAGCATCTGGCTGAAGGCTACATGCGGCAGCATGGCCTGGACCTGGCCGAGATCGCCTTGCTGCTGGGCTTCTCGGAGCAGAGCGCCTTCACCCGTGCCTTTCGTCAATGGACCGGGCTGGCGCCGGCACAGTGGCGCAAGCAGGCCTTGGCCAACAAGAATCAGGTAAGCCCGTGAGCCTGCTGGCCCGTGCGCCTTCATCGGTGCTGTTGCCCGACGGCACGGCGGCCACGGGGCGCTACGAGGGGCGCATCGCTCGGTTGGATTGGGGCGGACTGGCCGCGGCCGACCGCCGGCCATTCTGGTGGCGCACGCTACGGCACAAGCGCTGGCAGTACCTGGGCATCGGTTCTCAACACCTGTTTGTCGGCTTGGCCATCGTGGACCTGGGTTGGGGCTGCACAGCCTTTGCCTACTTGTTTGAGCGTGGTTCACGCACGCTGCTTGCGGACTGGTCCCAGGATGGGATCAAGGGTTGGTCGGGAGCCGTGTCAGACGCACCGGTGACGGGCAGTCGTGTCCATTTCAGGGGGCCAGGCGCGCGTCTGAGCTGGCAGCACGATGCCAGATCAGACAGCCTGCATGTGCATGTGGCAGTGCCCGGCCTGGCCTTGGAGGCCACCGTGTCTCTGTCCGATGCGCCGCCTTTGCTGCTGGCTATAGGCCCGATCGGAGAGGCGGGCGATGGCCTGGCCCACGCTACGCAGAAGACTTCTGCCTTGCCCGTGCAAGGCTGGGCCCAGGCGGGTGGTCAGCGTTTCGATCTGGCGAATGCCGTGGCCAGCCTGGACAGCTCGCACGGCCTGCTGGCGCATTGCACTGCCTGGCAATGGGCCTGTGCGCACCGTCCCGGGCTGGGCTTCAACCTGCAGGCCGGGTATTTCGGTGCGCACGAGAACGCCCTGTGGCTGGACGGCCAACTGATCCCGCTGGGTGCGGCACGTTTTGATTTCGATGCGGCCGATCCACTGGCTCCATGGCGCGTGCGCACAGACGATGGGCTGCTGGACCTGGACTTCCAGCCCGAGGGCGCTCGTGGAGAGCAGCGCAACCTGGGCCTGGTGGCCAGCCGCTATGTGCAGCCCGTCGGCACCTTCAGCGGCTATGTCAGGGCCTCGGATGGTGCGGCGCCTCGGCCGGTGCACGACTTGCTGGGTGTGACCGAGGACCACAGCTCGCGCTGGTGATGCCCTGGGGCGGCACCGCTTGCCCGCGGGCTTCGCGGATCAGCCGTTTGCTGAGTTGCACGAACTGGATGCCGTAGTCCTCCTCGCCGCACTCGCCCAAGGTGTGGCCATCGAACCCGATCACGGCTGAGCGCCCGAAGTGGCAGCGCACGCCGTCGAAGCCCGCCGCGTTGGCCACCGCCACGTAGCTGTGGTGTGCCAGGGCCAGCGCCTGTGGAGCTGGCAGTGCGGTGGACTCGACGGGGCACCCCACGATCAGTTCTGCGGCGCTGGCCGAATGGCCATCCGACAGGGACACTGTCATGCCCTTGGGCCCAGCGCAAACGCTGGGCATGTCACAGTCCGTGCCTCGGTGGGCCTGCACGATGTCGCCCTGGTCATCCATCAGTACCAGCGTGTGCTCGGCGGGGCAGCCGAGCGAGAACACGCCCCACACCTGCGCGTTTCTGCAGGCACGCGCCAGCACGGCGGTCTCGTTGCCGGGGATGCTGCCCACCGTGTTCAGCATGGCATCGTCGTCATGGCCATCACCTTGCGGCAGGCCATGAGTGCTGTACGCCGGAAAGATCACCAGGTCCAGGCCGGGCAGGCCCAGCTTCAGCCCTTCGATCATCTGGCGGATCTTGTTCGCGTTGGCCAGTACCTCGGCCCGGGTACGAAGCCGGGGCATCTTGTAGTTCACGACCGCGACGCCAACGGCATCGTCGCTGGCCGGTGTGTCGTTCTGGGGCACGGCCTGTCTCCTGCGGCTCTCTCGATGGTCCACAGGATCGGCGGCGTGGGCGCCAGCGGCAATACGTCGATTGACGTAGGCAGGCGTGCCCGTGGCGTCAGGCGGCGTGCTGGGCTTGCGCCACCAGCCAGGACTCGAATGTTCTTGCGCCCAGCCGCGGCGCATCACCCGGCGTGAGCGACCCGTCATCCAGCACGGTGCCGAAGTAAGGCGCCGCTGCATCTTCCACCACCTGGCGCGTGTCGCCCGTGGCAGCAAGGTACTGCTGCACGAATGCCGCCATGCCCAGGCGCTTCGGACCAGCCAACTCCACCAGTCCATTCAATGGCTTGGCCAAGGCCACCGCGGCCAGCAGTTCGGCGACATCGGCCGAGGCAATGGGCTGCATGTGCGCAGGCGACAGGTGCACCGAGCCGTTCCTTGCCGCAGACCCCGCGATGGTGCCCATGAACTCGAAGAACTGCGTGGCACGCACGATGGTGTAAGGCACCAATGAGGACCTGATCAGCGCCTCCTGCGCCAGCTTGGCGCGGAAGTAACCGCTGTCCTGCAGGCGCTCCGTTCCCACCACCGACAATGCGACATGGTGTGCCACGCCTGCTTGCGTTTCGGCCGCCAGAAGGTTGCGCCCAGAGGTCTCGAAGAAGGCCATCACAGCCTGGTCCTCGAAAGAAGGTGAGTTGGCCACATCCACCACCACCTGAGCACCGGCGAGCGCCTGGGCCAGGCCCTCGCCGGTGATGGTGTTGACGCCTGTGTTGGGCGAGGCTGCGAGGGCCTCATGTCCTTGTGCGCGCAAGGCATTGACGAGTTGGGTACCGATGAGGCCGGTGCCTCCGATGACGACGATCTTCATGGTGTGTTCTCAGTATCGGTTGATAGACGGGAGGCTCGATCAGGACAGGTCGGCCTTTTCCAGCCCAAAGGCCTTGTCGTGGATGCCGGGCACCGTCTGGAAGGCCACGTTGACGCGGTTCCAGGCGTTGATGGCCATCACGTGGAAGGTCAGGTCAGACAGTTCCTTCTCGCTGAACTGGGCGCGCACTTGTTCGTAGTCGGCATCTGCCACGCCATGCTCGGGGATGCGGGTCAGCAGTTCGGTCCAGGCCAGAGCAGCCCGTTCACGCGGCTCGAACAGGGGCGATTCGCGCCAGATGGCGATGTGGTGCAGGCGCAGGTCACGCTCGCCGCGGATGTGGGCCTGCTTGATGTGCATGTCCAGGCAGAAAGCGCAGCCATTGAGCTGCGATGCGCGGATGTTGACCAGGTCATGGATGGCCTCTTCGATGCCGCTGGCCTTGACCTGGGTGCTGAACTCGATCAGCTTCTTGAACAGCTGGGGCGATTGCTGCATGTAGTTGAGGCGTTGGCTCATGGTGGCTCCTTCGGGGTGGTTGAGCGCCTGCGGGGCGCAGGTAACGAAAGCGGATGTCGGCGCAGGCGTGCGCAACTGCGCACGGGCCTGCTGGATGTAGGCCCGGCATTGATCAAGGCGCCAGCCCGTCAGCCTGGCCAGCTCGTCATCGCCTACCGAGAACAGGCCGCCGAGGATGAAGGCGGTGCGTTCTTCAGGCGTTATGCACTCCAGCCACTGGAGCAGCGCGGCAGTGGCCTCGTCGGCGCACGCCAGCGCTGAGCCGGGTGATGAGGGGTGATCGAGGGCGTCCATACCCTCTATACGTGCCGGCCACCCGTTTTGTGACACACCCGCTGGGGCGTGCCCCGAATGGCCGTCAGTCGGAGACCGGGCTGCCCAGAATGGCGGCCAGCCGCGACAGTTTGGCGGGGTTGCGCTGCACCAGGATGCGCGTGATGCGCTGGCCATCGGTTTCGTAGGCCTGGGCCGATTCCAGCACGCCATCGATGAAGCGCAGCAGACCCCAATGGCCATTGATGCCGACCACCTCGATGCGCACCTTGGCGCCATGCTTGAGCAACGCTGCGTAGAACAGCTGGGCGATGCGCTGTGCCCCCAGCAGCGGGTAAGGGAAGCTCGGCACGCGTCCACCGCCATCACCGATCAGTTGGGCATCCTCGGCCAGCAGCGAGCGCAGGCTGGCGAAATCCCCGCGTGTCATGGCCTGCGCAAAATCGCTGAGCAGGCGGTGGTGTGTCTCGTGGGTCACCAAGTAGCGCGGGCGATCATCCTGCAGCTGCGTCTTGGCGCGGCTCACCAACTGGCGGCAGGCCACCTCGCTCTTGCCCAGCACCTCGGCCAGGTCGCTGTAATCGGCATCGAACACCTCGCGCAGCAGAAAGGCCGCACGGGCCTCGGGGGCGAGGCGTTCAAGCACCCGCAGAAACGCCACCGACACATCGTCGGCACGTTCGAGCATCTGCTCAGGTGAACTGGGCGGCGCCATCAACTGAGGCTCGGGCAGCCAGAAACCGGTGTAGTGCTCCCGCTGGACCTTGGCAGAGCGCAGCCTGTCGATGGCAAGGCGCGTGGACACCGTTACCAGCCAGGCTTCGCTGTGGTCGGATGCCATGGCATCGGCTTCATGCCAGCGCAGCCAGGCATCCTGCACCACCTCTTCGGCCTCGGCCAGCGAGCCCAGCATGCGATAGGCGATGCCTTGCAGCCGGGGGCGCAGGCGGTTGAAGGTCAGGGTCTTGTCGTCCATGGTGACCCTTATACGTTCGAACTGCCCGTTTTGTGACAGGGGCGGGCGCCCCGGCCAGACGTTCAGCGGCTACCGACCACGGCCGAGGGCGTGTTGTAGGCCTTCAGGTCGGCCAGCTTGACCACGCCGGGGCCATGCAGGGCCGCGATGTGCTCCACATCCAGCTTGAGCTTCTCGATGTTCTCCTGCAGATTGACCGCGTAGGGGTTGGGCGTGGCAGGCGGCTTGGCATTGGCGGCCAGTGGCGTGTAGGCGTCCCCCTCGATCAGGATCTTCTCGGCCGGCAGGTACACCAGCGCGAAGGCGTCGTTGTGGGTATTGCCGGCCAAGGGGTAGACCTCGATCTGCCGCTTGCCATCGCTCAGCACGTGCTTGCCGGTGAATGCTTCGAACTTTGCCGCCTTGGGGGCCTGTGCCAGGCGGTCCTTGTTGAGGGTGCGAGGGGCCGCCCAGGCCTTCTTGTAGTAGTCCACATTGCCTTGGTGCGTGACAACGGTGGCGCCTTCGGCCACCAGGGTGCGCAGGCCGCCCGAGTGGTCAAAGTGGGCGTGCGAGTTGACCAGATACTTGATGGGCTTTCCCGGGATGACTTCCTTGACCTTGTCGATCACAGCCTGGGCGCGCGCCTCGCTCTGCGGCGCCTCGACCAGCACGACATGGTCTTTCTGTTCGATGGCCACACTGTGGTGCGTACCGCCGGTCAGGTAGAGCACGCCCTCGGCCAGCTTGTTGACGGTCACGGTGATGGCTGGCGCTCCGGCCGCGACGTTGTCGGGCACCTTGATGGCGGGCACACCGTTGGCCTTCACGTCGGCCACGTTGATGTCGAGCACCGGGTGGCCGCCCAGGCTCCGCACGATGCGGGCCGGGAAGGTCACGCCGCTGAAGTCCTTGTAGCCCTCGAAGCGTGTCTCGATCAGGGTATCGCCCAGGATGGGGTTGTCGATCCAGGTGCGTACGCGCTCGACACGGTCCTGGTCGTGATCCAGCCCACGTAGCGGTACTTTCCGGCGTTGAAGCTGACCTCCGCGCCGCCATTGGCCGGCTTGGATGACGCCTTGTTGGCCAGCGCCGCCTTCAGGAAGCCCTGTGGGGTGGACCAGATCTCGGCGCTGCGCTCCTCTACGGCGGCAGGTTGCGCAGTGGCATTGGCGGCGGCCGGGGCCACGCCCACGTTCCAGGCCTGCGCACCGCTCACGTATTGGTCCACCTTCTGCTCCACGGGCACGGGGCGCACGCGGTTCGGGTCGATGGTCTGCAGTCGATTGATCTGTACGCGCGCAGCAGGCGCGGCGTAATCGACGCTGGCCACGTAGCGGCTCACGTCGAACTGAGGCCAGGCCTGCCCAGGCGCAGGGGCCTGGCCGAACTGGAACCAGCGGCCACTGCCCGAGAACTCCAGCGACTGCACCTGCGCAACGCCCAGTGACTGGGCCGCTGTCTCAAGCGAGGCGGCCTGCGCGGCCAACGCCACGGCAGACAAGGCCAGCGGAAGTGCGACGGATGTGGTCAGGGTGCGGCTGAGCGAGCGAATCGAACGGTGCATGAGGGCCTCCTGTGATGGTGGCTGCACTGTAGGAAGGCGTTTGGCTCAGGCCAAGCGATGAATTTTCAGATGCATATGCGGTGGATGTCATCAACTCATGAGCTCATGTTCACCGATCCCCGAGCCTCGCTGCGCAGGCGCTTGGCCAATCAGCAGCTACCAATCGGCCAGCCTCAACAAAATCACCACCAGATGACTTTCCTCACTGGGCGCAGATTTTTCTGATTGCCAGCAACGCCAGCCCTAAGCCGAACGTCCAAGCGATCTGCGGCTCCGGTATGGCAGAGGCCAGGGCGCTACTGGGCAGCGACCAGGTCAGGCTGCCCAACGAGAGCGAGCCAAGGTAGGTGTCCGAGAATGCGCACTGCCCACCCACAGTGAAGCAGGTGGTCGACAGTGCCTTGAGGGAATACCCCGTCCAGGTGATGGTGGTCGTGTCGGTCGCCAGAGCAATGACGCTGGATGTCAGGTTCTCGATCTCGAGCGAAATCTGGATGTTGGTGGTGCTTCCCAACTGGCCTGTGATGCTGCCTCCTACGATCACACCGCTCAGCAACTGATCCGACGGTGCCCACGGCGTATCAAGAAGTTGCATCGAGAACGACACGTCGCTGGTGAAGGCTTGATGGATCTGGTTGTCCGTGACAATCGCTGGCGCGTAAGAGAAGCTTCCGTCGACAAGGAAGTCGAATGATTTGGCGGCAATGGCCAGTTCACTGGTGCGGATCAAGCCTCCGCCGCGCGGCCCGGTGAAATGAGCAGTGGCACCTGATGCACCGGGTGTGACCACGATCGAACCGTCCAGGGTCCAAGGCAGATAGAGAGACCCGCCGAATTCGCCTACGTAGTACCTGTCCGTGGCCGCTCGGGCGTGGTGAACGGATGCCAACGGCAGTGCGATGAGCAGCAGTTGGGCAAGGTCCGTTCGAAATCCCAGTATTTCTTTCATGAGCGGCCCCCGATTGACATCGTTCGGTGCGTAGCACCTTGCTGAACTGTAGCTAAATCACCCGCCTTGTCGCACGGGTGGTTGCACTGACCAAACGGCTCACAGTATCACTGCCGGAATTTCCAGATGGATATGTGGCAGCGCGTCAGCGCTTGTGCCGGAGGGCCGCTGGCGGGTCGAGGAGTGGCACGTCCGGCAGATGGCGCAGGACGTCATCGACGTCCTGGTACCGCTCCAGCACCTCCACCACGCAAGGTAGCGGCTCGGCCCAGATCTCCGGCAGGTCACGCGCCAAGGGCTCGTTGATGGCAAAAGCCAGTGCTTCAACCGGCGGTGTGAATGCTGCTTGCACACCCGGCTTGTTGCCTCGCGCGTCGATGCGGTACCAGCCGAACTGCTGCAGGTAAACCGCGTTGAGGCCGTGCAGGCAGTAGGGCGCTCCATCGTCGTTGACCGGCAGGCGCTGATAGCACAGACCCGTGGGGATGCCATTGGCACGCAGCAAGGCGGCAAGCAGGTGGCTCTTGGCGTAGCAGTAGCCGGTGGCGTACCAGAGCACGTCAGAGGCCTTGCAGGTGACCGGGTTCAGCTTGAAGTCGTGGCTGTGCCTGATCTCGTCGCGGACGAACTCGAAACAGCGCTGCACCAGCGCCAGTTCAGAGTGGGCGCCACGGGCCAACGCCTTCGCTTCTGCGGCAACGCCAGGATGGTCGAAGTCGATGTACGCGCTGGCTGACAGATAGGACTTCATGTCCATGGCTGGTCCGCCGATTCAATAGTCCTTGATGGCATCTTGCGGGTTCAGTGTCAGCTCCGCCCGTTCGCTTGGGGTTTTGGCCAGCCAGTTTTTCCATCCTGAGGCTTGTCCCTTGTCGACGTTTTCCTTGTACTTGCTGAAGTACAAGCTGCTTTCCTCGGTGCTGGTGACCAGGTTCGTGTCCTGGAGCCAAAGGGGGAAGTTCTTGTTCTTCACCGAATAGTCGGATTCGTCCGTGAGGCGGATGGGCCTGAGCTGGAATCCGTTGGCATAGATGAAGCGCACCAGCACGTAATAGCGCTTTCCGGCTTCCACGTTGGCATCGAGAAAGTGGGCCACTCCCATGCCTTGGTTGGCCATCAGCATATGGCGCCCCGGCGGCAGGTTGATGACCGCTTTGCTGCGAGCGCCCGTTGTGGCAATGAGGCTGGCCGTGTCGTCCTTGACCGAAAATATGCCAACGGGAATCATGCCCTGGATGGAATTGATCGGCTCCAGCAAGACAAGCTGCGCTTGATCTGGTGGTGGCGGGGCTACTTGCTGAACCTGTGAGACGGTGAAAAACGGCTTCGGCGGCTCGGTGGCGCAACCGGCCAACAAGGTGAGCAGCGCGGCTGCGAAGATCAACGTTGGTTTTTTCATGTCAAGGCCGTGAGTTGGTTGCCATCGCCGGGCCATGAACAGCAGTCTGTCCCCGTCGATGCAGCGTGTTTTTGTGCCTCAAATGTAAGCCAGCTTGTCGCACCGGCGCGTCACGAGGCGATCTCCGCTCGCCGGAAACATTCGGCCGCATGATCGTTGACGATGCCGACGGCCTGCATCCACGCGTACACGATGGTGGGCCCGACGAACTTGAAGCCGCGCAGCTTGAGCTCTTTCGAGATCGTGGCCGACAGGGCCGTCTCGGTGTCATGCTGCTCACTGTGAATCACCTGGCCCTGGGTGAACGACCAGCAAAAGGAGGTGAAGTCTTCGCCACGGGCCTGCATGTCCAGGTAGATCTGGGCGCCTTTGATGGTGGCTTCGATCTTGGCCCGTGCCCGCACGATGCCCGCGTTGCCCATCAGGCGATCGACATCGTCTGGCCCGAAGGCTGCTACTTTCGCGGGGTCGAACCCCTCGAAGGCATTACGAAAGGCCTCTCGCTTGCGCAGGATCACCTGCCAGGACAAGCCCGCCTGGAAGCCTTCGAGCATCAAGGTTTCCCACAGCAGGCGCGCGTCATGGATGGGCACGCCCCATTCGGTGTCGTGGTAGGCCCGCATCTGCGGGTCACGTTGGGCCCAGCTGCAGCGGTGGGTGGGCTCTCGCGTCGATGTCATCGTGTCAGTGCGTGCAGGCGTGACCCTGCTCGCTGACAGGCAGGCTGTCCTTGAGCACGCTGATCTGGCAGCTCGAGACCAGAAATACCTGGTCGGAAATGGCGTTATGCCGCTCGCGATAGGCCTTGGCCACCATCTCCTTGAGGTGCCCGATGGCCTGCGCTTGCCTCGGGTCGGCGACAAGAAGCTGATCTCGCGCCGGAATGCCCACGGCCAGTGGTTCTACGCTCCATCCCGATGCCCTGACCAGGATCGGATGGGCCAGGATCAGGCCCGAGTCGAACTGGCCACCTGCGTCGACCGTCATGACCCCTTCGGGAGACTGTGTGGTGTTGATCGCCTGGATCTGCCGGACCATGACGGAAAGATGGCGTGCCAGCGTGCCCCGCTCCTTCCAGCAGGCGGCCTGGCTGGCAGGCACCCGGAAGTACGACAGGACGCTTTTCTTGTTCTCTGCGAAGACGGCGGTCAGCTCTTCGTTGATGTCCTGGGTGGGGGTGACCTTGCCGCCCTTCGGGGCGAACTGCGCTGCAGCGGCCGCACGCTTCCAGACGGTGGGCACGATCTGGGATGGATCGACGCCCTTGGGCAACTCACAGGCCCATGCGGCCATGCCTGCCATGCTCAACGCGGCTGCGCACGCCGTCGCGTGCCACCTCATGATCCTCCCCGCCAGCCTCTGGAAAATGGGTCGATGAGCAACTGAGCGCCCTCGCGAACCAGCCGCTGCACCATGGCCTTGGCGTTGTGGTCGCCGTGTACGGGCGCCAGTGTCAGGGCGATCTCGTCGGCGTTCTCGGCCACGCCCTGGCCGTCTTCCAGCCGCACGCGCAGGCCGGAGTCGTGGGTGGCGAGGTTGGCCATCTGGTCCAGGTCCCAGCGGGCCTGCCAGAGGGTGTGTTTTGTGCTCATGCGCCAATGGTAGATCAGCAGGCGCTGCGTTTCGCCCGGCGCCGTTGGACAATACGGGCATGTGGACCGAGATCATCCAGGCCGACCTGGGCCATCCTGAGCACGCCGATGCCGTCGTGGCGCTGCTAGATATTTACGCACGCGACGAGATGGGCGGCGGGCAAGCACTGCCCGACCATGTGCGGCGCAACCTGGTGCCAGAGCTGCGCAAGCGACCGGGTGTGCATGTGGTGCTGGCCTATGTGGGCGAGGAGCCCGCCGGGCTGGCAATCTGCATGGAGGGGTTTTCCACCTTCGCGTGCGAGCCTCTGCTGAACCTGCACGACATCGTCGTGGCGCCGGCGCACCGCGGCACCGGTGTAAGCAAGCAGTTGCTGGCCGAGGTGGAGCGCATCGCCCGCGAGCGTGGCTGCTGCAAGATCACCCTGGAGGTGCTGGAGGGCAACACCGTGGCGCAGACCGCCTACCGCCGTGCGGGGTTCGAGGGTTACCAGCTCGATCCGCGGATGGGGCGCGCGCTGTTCTGGCAGAAGAAGCTGTGAGACTGGCTCAGGCTACCTCGATGACCTGAGCGAAGCCTTCGTCCAGGCCCGGCGGTTCCATCGCGGCGAAGACGTTGCGGATGGCCTGTTCATCAACGATTTCGTCTGGCGGCCGCCCACGGTTGCGCTCGGGCGTCACGACCCGGCCGGTATCGGTCTGCAGAAAGTGGTCCGGGTTGATGTGCATGTGTGAGCGTAGGGCGCTGCGCTTCAGGGCTGCAGAAAGCGCTGGTGCCATTGCCCATCCACCATTGCATGGGCCGTCCGGCGGTGCAGGCGGTTTTCCTTGAACTCAAGGAACTCGATGTACTCAGGCCGCAGCCTGAAGCCGCCCCAGTCGTCGGGGCGGGGGATGTCGGCCTCACCGAAACCGGCCACAGCCCTTGCATACGTGCCTTCCAGCGACTCAAGGCTGTCGAGCGCACAGCTCTGGCTGAACGTGACGGTGGCGATCTGGGCATCCCTCAGTCGGCTGGCCCAATGCGCATCGGCCTCTTGCGGAAGCAGTGGCTCGCACAGGCCCTTGATCCGGATCTGCCTGGCCACGTGCTCCCACCACAGCGTGATGGCGGCCTTGGGGTTGCGCGCGATGTCGTGCGCCTTGCCGGAGCCCAGGTGCGTGCAGAAGACGAAACCGGTGTCCTCGGCCTCTTTCAGGTCGACGAAGCGGGCGTTGGGGTAGCCGTCTGCATCCACGGTCGACACGCACACGGCGTTGCGGTGCTTCAGCGTGCCTTCGCGTTTGGCCTGGTGCCAGATCTCTTTGAAGAGATCGATGGGTTTGGACATGGGTGTCAGTCTTTCATGCCACTTGTGTACCGACCCACCATGTGGTGCCACCTGCATCCCGGAAGCCGCCCCGCTTGTCTTCATCATCCTTCTTGACAGGCTCCTGCACGGCGGTGGCGCCGGCCTCGATGGCGCGGCGGTAGGTCTCGTCCACATCGGGCACGTAGATGTGCACATGCGCAGGCACGGCGCCCCAGCCCTCCAGCGAATCGGCCAGCATCAGCACCGTGTCGTCGATGCGCACCTCGGCGTGCCTGAGCCGGCCGTTGTCACCCGGCACGATGCGCAGGCGCTCTGCATCGAACACCTTCACCAGGAAATCAAGGGTGGCCGCAGCGCCGTCGATGACCAAGTAGGGTGCTACGGAGGTGTACTGCTGGGGCTTGTAGGCAGGGTGGGGCATGGCGAACTCCTGGAGTCGACGGATCTGGTGATCGTAGCCTTGATGAATCACCCCACCTGTGTCATTCGACGAACTTGTCTTTCAGCGCCAGCTTGGCGATGCTTCGGGGCAGGTGCGTCAGCACACCCTTGGTACCATCGAAGCGGTACTTGAAATACTCGCCGGCGTGGTTGCGGGCGTACACGGTCCTGGTGTAGTTCTGGTGCTTGTCGAGGAATTCCCTGTCGTGGATGACGGTGGCGTCCTTGCCGGAGAAAACGGGGCCCTCCACCGTGGCCGGCACGCGCAGCCCCAGGTAGGCCTCGTCGAACGCTTGCCGCAAGCCTGCGAGCAGCGCGCGCTGGTAGGCCGCGGCCGATTTGAGAACCTGCCATCCGATGGGCAGGACGACCGCCGCCAGAGCGCTCATCCACAGCGCGAAAGCGCGGCGCGATGACGTGTCTTCCACATAACGCTCCTCACCGTCGATGAACACCATCCTTGTGCTGCCCGAGCGCAGGTAGAACGGGATGCGGGGCTCTTCCAGCAGCCTCAAGGTCGCCGGTTTCCCCGGCAGCTCGTCGTACATCACGGGAAAGCACGGCAGGTGTACATCCCGCTGGCGTGCGCCATCCTGGATGCGCGCGATGACGGCATGCTTCGACCGCCCTACGCGCTGGCACCCGTGCAACTGGATGAGCGGCACGGTCTTCTCTTCCAACGCCCATATCGGCGGCACCGGCAGGAAGATGTCCCGCACCGCCGTGTGCATCGTGCTGAGCAACAGGTACGCCAAGGGCAACATGACCACCATGAAGAGCCCGTACAGCACCACCTGGAAGGGCTTGATCTGCTGCTTCACGGCTCACTCAGGAGATGCCCGGGCATCACTGGGCGGTGATGACCTGCGCCAGCGTTTGTCGCGCGATGGATTCACACAGGCTGTTCATGCCCTGGAACGCATTGGCCGAATAGTCCTCAGCGCTGTAGTCCTTGCCGCGAAAGCTCAGCTTGGTGGCCAGCTTGTCCTTGCCCGAGAAAGCGCCGAACAGCGATCGCGCGGCGGGGTGGCGCTGGTGGTATTCCTTGATGGAGACCTGCACGGTCTCTGTGGCGGACACGGTGTGCCCCTTGGCGAGTGCTTCTGCCTGGTAGGTCTTTTCGATCAACGGGGCGACCTTGGCGTTCTCCTCACAATTGCCGCAATCCCAGCGAACGGTGATGTTGGGTACGACTTTGCTGGCGCTGTTGCCGGTGCTCGCTGCAGATGGGCTTGTGGACGGCTCTGCTTGAGAGGCAGAGGTGGCCTGGGCGTTTGAAGCGGGGGCTTCCTGGGCGATGGCCAGTGTAGGCGCAAGGGTGCTGATAAGGATCGCAGCGGCGAGTGCGTTGAGGTTCATGTCGAGGGCTTGTGGGTTCTATCGGATCAATGGGATGATGAATGTGCCAGGGCTCAAGCAGCACTGGCCGCCGGCACGCCAGGCCCGTCTGGCGGGTACTTGAGGAACTCGGATTCTTGCTCCAGCCGTGCAGACAGTGCCGCCAGAGCAGGGTGGTGGCTCGCATCCACCTCATGCGCGAGCATGGACTGCGTGAACTGCCAGGCCACGGCGGCGCTGATCACTGCTTGGCTGTGCTTGCCTTTGAACAGCGCGGGCCGCTGTTTCACTTGGTCTTCCAGAGCGGCATAGGCTGCCAGCAATTGGCCCCGGACGCGTTGCACCCAGGGTTCGTGCTGCGCGGCCGCCGGGCGCAGCTGGCGCTCGTAGACCATCTGCACGCTCTTCTCGCAGGCCGCCAACGCCAAGCCTACGGCCCGGAACTCCGCGAGCAATGTGGCTGGGTCGGTTGACCACAGCGAGCGACCGCTCGTGTGCGCTGCCTCCACGTACTGCAGGATCAATGACGAATCCATCAGCACCGTGCCGTCGTCGGCGATCAGCGTGGGCGCCTTCACCACGGGGTTGATGGCCTGGAAGCGCTCGAAGGTGCTGAAGACGGAGACTGATTCGTGCTCGAATGGCACGCCCAACAGATCCAGCGAGATCGCCACGCGGCGCACGTAGGGCGAATCGAGCATGCCGATGAGTTTCATCATGGTGTCCTTGCAGTTGGCTCTGAAGGCGCCCGCCTACTTCAGCACGCGCCCGATTTTCATCTGCTCGATGATGCCTTGCACCATCAATTGAGCGCGCTCCACAGGCTTCTCGTCATTGTGGAGCCACACCCCGTGCATGGTGGACGACGTGACGGACCAGTTGAGCCGGCCGGTTCGCAAGTCGATGAGATCCCAGTTGACTTCGTAGATCGGCGGGCCATCGCCATATCGATGGATCAGTTTGGGAAACATGACGAGCCGATGGCTGGCACCAGACGCTGATTCAACGCTCGCATTGTCCTGGATCACCTCTGCCACGGGCACAGAGATGCCTGTTCTCAGATAGCCCGTCTGGGTGGAGCCCAGGCTGAAGCTCGCCATGTAGGGCGAATCCAGCGATGACAGCTGGCGGCTCTGGACGCCATGGCTGCTCAGCTCATCCTTCAACTGGCGCTCCAGCTCGCGTAGGAAGTTCTTGCCAAGCGATTGCTCGCGGACATCCAGGAACGAGTAGATGAACAACGATGTGACCGGCTGGGTGCCGGAATAAATCGGAGTGGATTCATTGAATCTGGGCTTGGACGCGCACGCGCTCAATCCCACGGCCAGGATGACGGCCAGCAAGGTCCACCACGCTCTTCTGTTCATGCTCATATCAATTCACCTTTCTTCATTTCCTTGATCACGCTGTCGACAATAACCTTGGACCGCTCGTGAGGCTCCTCGTCGGCTTTCCACAGGGTCAGGTGCCTGCCCTCGGAAATGCTTGACCAGACGACGCGATCGGTCCTCACGTCGATGAGGTCCCAGCGGATCTCGTAGTTCTTCCAGGCACCGGCCGGTGCGATCCTTCTAGGGAAGATGACGATGCGGTAATCGTTCCCCAATGCCTTTTCACGGTAGGCATTGCTTTCAATCGTCTGCCGGATGGGAACGGCCATGCCGCCGTTGGTCAAGGCATACGATCGCCCGATCTCGCTGTCCCGAAAGCGAAGCACCTTCAGCGTGACGGCCGAGGCCTCAAACGCCGCGGTGAGCTGCCTGTCGAGCTCGTCCAGCATCGATGGGCCGAATTCGGGATCACGCAGATCGAGGAACGAATAGGCGTAGACCTTGGTGTTCCTGAGCGAGAGGCCGGCAGGGGCTGGGCTCACGGAGGTGAACGAGTTTGTTGCGCAACCGGCCATGGCCGATGCGGTCGCGGCGATGAACAGCCGGCGGGATAGGTACTTCATGGAATGCTCACGGTTGCTTGTTGGCCACCCGCTCCTGCGGCTCCGCATCGAAGCGGTACTGCGCCGGGTTCACGAAAATCCAGACCTGGTGGGGCATCTCCCGGGATGCCGCACCCACGGTGCCGCCCCAGTTGTCCATGTTGCCTCTGAGCACGAGCCTGCCTGAGGGCTCGGTCTCGACATCACCGTAGCTGAAGCCGGCGAAGCCCGGCAGGGTGGACTTGAGAGGCTCCGCCCAGATCATCGCTACGCGCCGGCTCGGTTGCTCAGGCGCGAGGTCACGCGCGATCTCGGCGCGGATCTGGCGGAAGCCTTCCTTCAGTTCGTTCTTGAACGCGACCAGCTTCTCCGGCGCCATGGGCTTGTCCAGCACGTCGAAACCCAGCGGCGCCGGCAGCACGTAGTGGTAATCGGCGTTCCACAGCTTGCCCTCGGGCAAGGGGTGGGACGAACTCACATAGGTGCCACTGATCACGGTGACGGTCTTGCGGCCGTCATCGGGGTAGACGATCACATAGGGGCGCAGTTGCAGGGTCTTGGGATCGGCCTGCACCGGTTGCTGGCCCCATGCGGCGGCGGCTTCGGCCAGTGCATCGATCTGCAGCAGGCTGGAGCCCTGGCTGTTCTGCGCCATCTCCTGGCTCAGGCGCTCAATGTTGGCGCCGTTGATCAAGCCCCCGATCGGGCCAAACAGGATGCCAAGCGCCGCGCTGCCACCAGCCGTCTGCTTGAGGAACACGGAGTGGTCGGGGATCTCGATGGCGCCGGGCGACACCAGCTGGGGCGGGCGCTGCGTGCTCAAGGTCACCGGGGTCGAGCGCAGCGTGGCGGGCACTTCCGCCACCTTGAGCCCCTGGAGGTTGCCGCAGGCCGACAGCAGAGCGGCGAGGACGGGGGCAAGCAGTGCGAGTTTGGCCTTCATGTGCGTTGTCATGGGAGCGCACCGCAACGCGTCGAGCGGGTGCTCCCATCAGTCCCTGTGTTTTGTGGTTGATCAGCGAAGCCTGAATGTTAACGAATGTTGCTCGACTTCTGCATGACGCATGCGTCGTTTCAGCCGTTGTGCGAGAAGACGATGACACCCAGCTTGGGAATGACGATCAAGTCTTGCTCCTGCCCCGTGGTGAAGAAGCCTTCACCCTGGGCTACGGCCCTCTGGATGTCATCCCACATCGCTGGGAGATCCTCAATGCAATGGGCACCTCGCAGCAGTCGGTCTTGAGGTGTCTGCTGGTGTGCCAAGGTTTGCCAGGCGGCGTACTGGTGATAGCGGGCGCCATCACGGCCGAGGGTGGCGTCATTGAAATAGGCCAGCCCTTGCCGCTTGATGCTGGCCAGGCTCTCATCTGACAGCCTGAAGACCGCCTCACCACAGCCTTCCCGGAGGTCAGACTGCTCATCGTGGTAGATCAGGTCAGCCAGCTGGAGCTTGGCCGGAATGGCTTCTTTGTAGAGGCGCACTTGATAGTAGTCACAGCCCTGCATCGGTGCCGCGACGACGAGCGCGAGCCATGTGGCCCCCAGCCCCGCCATAGACAGTGCGCGCGGCGGGCGCTTCTTGAAGGCCAACATGTAGGCCCAATGCGCCAGGTCACCTACGGCCTTGGTCAAACTGTGGGCGATCCAGAAGAAGAGACCCAAGGCCCCGATGGCCAGGGCCAGCATCACGACGGTGAGCAAGTACCCCACGGCTATGCGTGTCGCAGGCTTGATGTGATGAGCCCACGCGAGAGCGCCCTGGCTAGCGGTCTGTGCATCCCTCATCTCCCTGATGACGTGGTTTGATGTTGTTGTCGTCACTGTAAGTCAAACGCCATGCTGGAGATCAAAGAGCGGCCTGCAAAGCACTGCATCCTTGCGCGCAAGGCTTTGAACTCTGCACGGCGAAGCTTTTGTTCATGCGCTCAAGCATCTGAAGGCGGGCCGCAAGGCGTTGATCCCGGCGGCCACGGCTGAGAGGCTCGAATGCCAAGGCCGGTGTACTCGGGCCGCAAGGCAAAAGAACTGGCGCGCAAGCCTGGCCAAAGCATGGCGCGAGCACACAGACTTGCGCCCCACGCTCCGTACCTTGCGCCCCGAGCCAAATTGGCGAACGCCCAAGAAAAAAGCCCCGCGAGTGGGGCTGGTGCGCTGCGAGGGCCGAGCTTTAGTTCTCTGCGGCCGGGATTTTCACGCCAGGCGCCTTGCGCGAAAAGCGAGCCGCCATGACTTATCTCCCACGTTTTGCTGATTGTTAAGCCTCAACGTCTCAAAACGAGAAGAATTCCTGCAGTGGCATAAATCCCGAACAAGGCAGACCAGAAATTCTTTGCAAGATCATTGTTTGTTTTGTAGAACGCTCTTTCAACAGCTCGTTGTTTTTCGGGCAGCTTTCGAACCCACGGCTCAAACGCCTGCATCTCCAACCACGCCCAAGATGGGTATGCCAACGTTGCCACAACTGCCCAGATCGAAGCGGGTACGGGATTTGATTTGACTTTGTCTAGGAAGTCCTGTTGATAAAGCAAAAAAAGGACAAATGGTGCAGTAACCAGCGCAATATAAATCGCTGATGCCCAGTAGTTTATTGTCTGGTTTCCAAAAAAGCGCCCACTTTGCTTGTACCACTGCGGTTCGGGTTCGGGTGTTGTTGACTCTAAAATTTTACCCGTTTCCAGGTCAGCATTGCTGGTGCCTTGATGCAATTGGTCGTTACTCATGAGTGCCTCCAGTGGTTCGAGGGTGAATATGCTCAACTGCCGTCATGAGGCCTGGGCTTGGGTAAGAGGTTTTCACCCGACCTTGCAAGATGCGTAATACCTTCGATTGCTCCCTCAGTCCGCCATGTTCGGCGGGTGAAGGGAGGCGGGTGATGCTTTCTATTCCGACGTCGTAACCTTCGCCTGGGTGGTAAACCACTTGATTTGAACGCGAGAGTTTTGAGGTTCAGGAACCTTTACGATCCACGGCTTGCCTTTGGGAACTGGCATGGCAAATGAGCTGGAAAGAATTGAGGGCACTCGTTCGACATCGCTGTCCTGCGCTGCAGCCGCAGCGATGAGCTCTCCCTCGATGAACCCGGTGATAGCGACATGTCTGTGTTCAACGCTTGCATTTGCAACAGCAACCACAATACCGCCGCGATCCGAGGTGTAAGGCGTATTGGGTTTTCTGTCTTCCCATACATCTACTTCCGTGATTTTCAGCGCCTAGACGGACTCCTTTACGCTAGCTTTTGCAAAGATCCCAGAGCTGATAAGCGCTGCGGCTATCGAGGCCGCGGCACCAATTGCGGCTACAAGGATTGCTGCGGAAGTATTTTCAGCCATGGTGATGGTCCTGTCTTGCGGTTTTTTGGGGGCGCGGATGTCATGAATGCGCACAGCGGGCTACTGGGTAGTTTGCTATGGTGATCCTGGCTGTCAAACACCAGGCCGTATCGGTCGGTCCAGGGCCTTTCGATAGAAATATCGTGAGAATGGCAGCGGCGTAAGGCTGCTTCATTCTTGGCTTGCGTCATGGGCTTCTTGCCCCATCGTGCCCTGTTGTCTTCTCCGCTTTGATCGTGTCAATGTAAATGAAAGATTCTTTCTTGTAACTAGCCTTTCCCCCCTAGGTTCGCACCCAAAACAAAAGAGGACCGTGCCAAGGCACAGTCCTCTTCAACTCGATATCCTCTGTACTTGCCGTCGGCAAACCTCAACTCGCCAGCAACTCCCTCAACGCTTCATCCAGCACCTTGATATCCGCAGGGCTGGTCCCCGGCCCGCCCGCAAAGTGCCCCCACACCGTATCCACCACCCGCAGTTCCGCGTTCGGCATGCACTCCACCTCCAGCACGTTGTCCTCCGGCGGAAAGTACAGATCTGTAGATGCCGGCATCACGACGGCCTTGGCCTTGATGGCTCCCAGCGCAGCCTTCAGGTCACCCTTGAACACATCGTTGTTGCTGATGTCGCCGTTCTGCCAGGTCCACAACATGGTCAACAGGTTGTTGGGATCGCGCTCCAGGAACAGCCCTTCCCAGAAGCCCACCAGAAAATCCTCCAGCGAGGCATAGCCCATGGTGTCGATGTCCAGCTTCTGGCGGTAGAAGGTCTGCGAAAAACCCCAGCCCGCATACACGCGGCCGAAGGCGCGCAGGCCTTTGTCAGGCTTGGTGTCGCCGTACCAGCCGTCCTTGAAGGCGGCGTCGGCCTGCAGCGCCGCCTTGGCGCCTTCCAGGAACACGAAGTTGTGGCGCGAGCACTTGGCCGATCCCTGGAAGGGCAGGATGCGCTCGACCATGTCGGGGTACAGGCAGCCCCAGTGGTAGGTCTGTAGCGCGCCCATCGACCAGCCCGTCACCAGCTTGATCTTGGTGATGCCGAATTTCTCGGTTACCAGGCGGTGCTGCACGCGCACGTTGTCGTAGGCCGTGATGTTCGGGAAGCGCGAGGCGTTGTAGGGCGCAGCCGTGTTGCTGGGGGAGGTCGACAGGCCATTGCCCAGCATGTTGGGGATGATGATGAAGTACTCCTCCGGGTCCAGCGCCATGCCCGGGCCGATCAGCCATTCGTTCTCGTAGTGCTGGCCCGAGTACCACGTCGGGTAGATGATCACGTTGTCCTTGGCCTCGTTGAGCTTGCCGTAGGTCTTGTAGGCCAGTTGGCAGTTGCGCAGCGTCTTCTGGCTTTGCAGCACCACGTCGCCGAGTTCGTAGATGTCGTAGTCTTTCATCGCGAGGCTCCTGTTGCGGGAAAAGGTCTGAAGGGGTTCTGGGATGGATCAAGCCGCGAGGCGGTGCGCTTCACTGGTGGCCCAGCGGCACACGACGCGCTGGCCCACCTGCACGGGTTGCTCGAAGAAGGCGCGTTCTTCCACATAGGCCACGCAGGGCGGGGTGCCGGGCTCGTCGAGTGCCAGCGTCACCTTCATGTAGATGCCCTGGTACTCCAGCTCGCGCACGGTGCCGGCCACGGCGTTGATGCCGGGCGAGCCGGCCTCGCTGTGCGGCATCACGCTCAGGCGATCACGCCGCACGGCGAAGGCCACGGTGCTGCCAGGCGCGGCGGGCGGCGCGTCGGATTCAGGCACCAGGAAGGTGGCGCCCTGTGGGCTGCGCAGGGCCACGGCACCGGGCACCTCGCTGCCGGCGATCACTTCGCCGCGCAGCACGTTCTGGCCGCCGATGAAGCTGGCCACGTACTCGGTGCGTGGCAAGGCGTAGATGTCGCGTGGGCTGGCCGACTGGGCAATGCGGCCCTTTTCCATCACCACCACCTGGTCGGCCACGGCGATGGCTTCGAGCTGCGTGTGCGTCACGTGGATGAAGGTGATGCCCAGCGCGCGCTGCATGCCGCGCAGCTCGCCGCGCATTTGCAGGCGCAGGAACTCGTCCAGCGCCGACAGCGGCTCGTCCAGCAGCAGCACCTTGGGCTTGAGGATGATGGCGCGGGCCAGTGCCACGCGCTGCTGCTGCCCGCCCGACAGCTGCGAAGGCAGGCGTCCGGCCAGCGCACCCAGCTGCACCTGCTCGATCACCTTGTCGGCCTCGTACAGGCGCGTCCTCTTGTCGACGCCGCGGGCACGCAGCGAGAAGGCCACGTTCTCGCGCACCGTGAGGTGGGGGAACAGCGCGTAGTTCTGGAACATCATGGCCGTGCCCCGCTCACGCGGTGACTGGCCCAGCACGTTGGCGCCGTCGATCAGGATGGCGCCTTCGCTGGGTGTCTCGTGCGCGGCGATCATGCGCAGCATCGTGGTCTTGCCGCAGCCACTGGGGCCCAGCAGGCAGCAGTAGGTGCCGGCCTCGATGCGCAGGTCGATGCTGTCGACCGCGATGTTGCCATCGGCATAGCGCTTGGTCAGCCCGGCCAGCACGATGCCACCGGTGGCGGGCGTCGTGTGGGTGGAGGCCACGGGCGTGGTGGCCGGTGTGGGCGGCGTGTGGGCGGAGATGTCTTCGATGATCATGCGGGTCTCGCGTCGTGAGGGCTTGAGATCAGTGGGGGTCAATGGCCGTGGTGTCCGCCACCGCCGGCGTTGCGGCGGTGCTGGATCAGCGCGATGGCGCCCAGGGCCAGGCCGATGATCAGGAAGGAGATGCCGGTGGTGACCGTGCCCAGCGCGTAGATCGAGGGCGAGGTCACGTTCTGCGTCATGCTCCAGATCTCGATGGGCACGGTATTGCTGGGGCCGGTGGTCTGCAGGGTGCGTGCGAACTCGTCGTACGACAAGGTGAAGCCGAACAGCGCGATGGCGATGATCCCGGGCAGCAGGATGGGCAGCACCACCATGCGCAGGGTCTGGGCCGGCGTGGCGCCCAAGTCGCGGGCGGCTTCTTCGTACGCGGGGTTGAAGCGACCGAACACGGCGAAGGTGATCAGCACGCCGAAGGGCAGCGTCCATGACAGCTGCGAGCCCAGGGCCGAGCTGTACCAGTTGGTGGGCCAGCCGAACAGGTTGAACATCAGGCCGATGCCGATGCCCAGGATGTAGCCGGGCGCCGTGAGCGCGATGATCACCGCGTAGAAGATGGCGCTGCTGCCCTTGACCTGCTTGCGAAATCCCAGGCCCGCCGCCACCGAGAACACCACCGTGACGATGGTGACGATGAGTGCCAGCGGAATGGAGCGCTGCACGGCGCCGGCGATATCGCCCGTGCTGCCCTCCCACAGTTGGTGGAACCAGTACAGGCTCACGCCCCGCATGGGAAATGACAGTGCGCCTTGTGGTCCCTGGAAGGACAGCACGTACATGCACAGCATGGGGCTGTAGAGAAACAGCGCGTAGGCGCTGAAGACAGCGGCCAGGGCATAGAAGGTCCAGGGGCGGCGGTCGGCGTCGGCGCGGCGTGCGGCGCGCAGCATGGCGCGGGTGGGGGTGTCGGGGGTGGGGGCGGGGGCGCCAGGGGTGCTCATGGGGTGTCCTTGGTGATGTCGAGATGGCGCTGCTCAGCGTGTCTGCACCAGCTCCTTGCGCACATCGATGAACCGGCCGGCCAGGGCCACCAGGGCGGTCAGCACCACCAGCAACACGACGGCGCTGGCACTGGCCTGCGGGAAGAGCAGGGTCGACACGCTGTCGTACATGGCCGAGACCACCGAGGCCGAACCTCCGCCGCTCATCACCTTGACGACGTAGAAGTCGCCCATGACCAGTGTGATCACGAAGATGGATCCCAGTGCGATGCCCGATCTGCACAGGGGCAGCACCACCTGCAGCATCGTCTCCAGCCGGCCGGCACCGGCGTCGCGCGCCGCCTCGAACAGGCTCCGATCGATGCGGCTCATCGCGTTGAAGATGGGCACGATCATGAAGATGGTGAACAGATGCACGTAGGCCAGCACCACCGCGAAATCCGAATACAGCAGCACGCGCAAGGGCTCGTCGATCACGCCCACGGCCATCAGCGTGTCATTGACCACGCCGTGCTGTCCCAGCATGGGCAGCCACGAGATCATGCGGATCACGTTGGATGTCCAGAAAGGCACGGTGCATACCAGGAACAGGCCGATGGCTACCGTTCGATTGCGCACGTGAAAAACCAGGAAGTACGCGATGAAAAATCCCAGCACCAGCGTGATCGCCCAGGTCAGCACGGCGAACTTGGCCATCTTCAGATACAGCTGCACCGTGAGGCCACTGGTCAGCACGTTGCGGTAGTTATCGAAGCTGAACGCAGGTGTGATGTCGAAGCCGTCGGACTGGAAGAAGCTGACGATGAAGACGAACATCAGCGGCGCTGCCACGAACAGCAGCAACACCAGTGACAGCGGTGCCAGTTGCAGATAAGGCTTGAAACGGTCGAGCATGGGCGAGCCCCGCGTGTGCGTTGCGGTCAAAAGGAAGGGGAGGGCGGGGCGGCGTGTCCTTGGGATGGGGCGCCGCCCCGGTTCAGGTGCCTGTCGGGATCAGGCAGCCTTGAACTCGTTCCAGCGCTGGACCATGTACTGGTTCTCGTCCATCACCGTGTTCCAGCAGGCGATGTTGGAGAAGCGCTGCGCCAGCGAGCCGCCGTCGCGCACCGAGCCCGGTTGCGCGATGGCGATGCCGTGCGAGCTCTTGATGACCTCGGCGGCGGGCTGGCCCATGTACCAGTAGTTGAACTCGGCCGGCGTCATGTGTTTTTGCGCGGTGCGGGGCACGGGGCTGTAGTAGCCGTGGCGGGCCACGTAGGCGCCCTGCCAGCCGGAGTAGTACCAGTTCAGGTATTCATAGGCGGCATCGAGCTTCTTGCCGCTCAGGTGCTTCATCAGGCCCATGCCGTTGCACCAGCCGCGGTAGCCTTCCTTGCCATTGGGCTTGATGCCCACGGGCGCATAGATGCAGGGCATGCCCTTTTCCAGCACGGCGGTCACGGCGGGCGACCACATCGACTGGATGAACACCTCGCCGCTGGCCATCAGCTCGACCGATTGCTCGAAGGTGCTCCACGAGGCGCGGAAGTGGCCCTGCTTCTTGAGCTCGATCAGCGCGGCGATCGTGGTGTCGATCTCCTTGCGCGTCATGTTGCCCTTGTTGCCGTAGACCAGGTCGCCGCGAGATTCCAGCGCCTGGGCCGCGTCCATGATGCCGATGTTGGGGATGTCGAGGATGGCTGCGCGGCCCTTGAACTTCGGGTCGATCAGGTCCTTCCACTCGGTCACCTCACGGCCGACCTTGTCGGGGCGGTAGCCCAGCGAGTCGGCGTTGAAAACCTGGGGCAGGAAGGTCAGCCACTGCTGGCGGCCTTCGAGGATCTTGCTGGCCTTCTGGCCATCGGTGTACATCACCTCATACGGCGAGATGCCCTGGCGCGAGATCTTGCGGCCCTCGTACACGCCGGTGGTGAAGATGGGCAGGATGCCGTCGAACTCCTTGATCTTCTTGGAGTCGATGCCCTGGATGATGCCGCGCGCCATGGCCACCTTGACCTGCCAGCCTTCCATGTCGGCGATGTCCACGCTGTTGGGCTGCGTGACGAAGCGGGTGATGGAGGCCGAGGTGTCCAGGTTCTGGGTCTGCACCTTGAAGCCCAGGTCCTTGGAGGCCTGCTCTGCGATGGCCCGCTGCACCGCATAGGACACGCCGATGTGGCGCAGTGTGATGTCCTTGATCTCGCGCTTCATGATCTGCGGGAAGCCGGCAAGGGGCGTGGCTGCGAGGGCCGCACCGGCTGCCGCCACCTTGAGCAGGCCGCGGCGCGAGGTGTCGATGGCGGTCTCGATGGATGTGTCCTGTGCGGTGCCTTCAACGGCTGCAATGGTGGACGTTGTGGACGTGGGTGGCTGCTTGTCGTCGCTCATGGGATGGTGCTCCTGGGGCCTTGGCGCTTGGTGCGGAACCGCTCCGAACCGTTGGATCCAGTGTCTGGCGATGCCAGGGTTCGCTCAATACGCTGGATCGCGAACGCGTAGTGACCGCGTAGATGCGCAGGCACTTTCTTCACGGCGCATCGAAGGCGCGGTTGAGCACCAGCGATGCGGCGGCCGTGCGTGTCTCCACGTGAAGCTTGGCGAAGACGTGCTGCAGGTGTTTGTCCACCGTGCGCGGACTCATGCCCAGGATGTTGCCCACGTCGCGGTTGGTCTTGCCCAGGGCCACCCAGTGCAGCACCTCGGCCTCCCGCGTGGTCAGGCCGAAAGCCTGGGCCAGCACGGCGGGTTCGGGCACGCTGGCATGGCGCCGCACCAGCAGCGTCAGGGCCAGGGCATCGCCGGCCAGGCGCGACAGGCTCAGGTGGCTGCCTTCCACCATCAGCCGCAGGCTTTCACCCGCATGCGCGTCGGTGCGGCCCTGCAGCCAGTCCACCACGTGGGCCGGCAGGCGGGCTTCGTCGCCCAGGCAGCTGTGCAGCCAGTCGCGTGCAGAGGGCGACAGCCAGCGCACATGGCCATCGAGCGTGGTCGACAGCATCGCGTGGCCGGTGGCGTCCACCGCCTGCTGCGCATGCACGGCCAGGCGCGCATTGCGCAGGTGCGTCGCAATGCGCGCCAGCAGCGACGAGGTCTCGATGGGCTTGGTCACATAGTCCACGCCTCCGGCGCGAAAGCCCTCGACGATGTGGTCCGCATCGGTCAGCCCCGTCATGAAGACCACGGGGATGTGCGCGCTCAGCGGGTCGGCCTTCATGCGGCGGCAGGTCTCGAAGCCGTCCATCTCGGGCATCACGGCATCCAGCAGCACCACGTCGGGCCGCAGGCGTGCCACACGGGCCAGCGCGGTGGGGCCGTCGGTGGCCACCAGCACGCGGTAGCCGGCCTGGTCCAGGGCCTCGTGCAGCATGGCCAGGTTCTCGGGCGCGTCGTCCACGATCAACACCAGGGCGGTCTGGTCGGTGGCCGGGCGTGGCAGCACGGGGGTGTCGGTCGCGATCATGGCGTGGTCGCTCCTTGCGGGTGGGTGTCGGTGGGCTGCGCCAGGTCGGCCATGGCCGTGGCGTAGCCCTTCAGGTCGAAGCGCTGCACGTGGCCGCGCAGCAGGCCGGTGGTGGCCGCGTAGGTGGCATCCAGGCGGTCGATCTCGTCGAGCTTTTCCAGGATGCCGCGCACATAGCCCATCTCGCCCAGCTCACGCAGAACGGCCATGCTGTCAGCGGGCAAGGGGCCGGGTGGGATGGCGTCGTCCATGGGGGAGGGGAGCGCTGCATCGTTGGTGAACCACTCCAGATCCAGCTTGGCGCGGATGCGTTCGAGCAGGTCGTCCACCTTGAATGGCTTGATGATGAAATCCTCCCGGCCCACGCCCAGGTCGTCCTGCGGATCCATGTGAAAGGCGTTGGCGGACACGATCAGGATGGGCGCCTGGCAGATGCGGTTGGTGCGCAGCAGGCGTGCGGTCTCCCAGCCGTCCATGCCGGGCATGTCGATGTCCATCAGGACCAGGTCGGGGTTGACCTGGCCGGCGATGCGCAGCGCGTCGAGCCCGGAGGCGGCCGGCGACACGCTGAAGCCCAGCGGCTCCAGCAGGTCGCAGGCCAGTTGCCTGTCCACCGCGGCATCGTCCACCACCAGCAGGCGGCGGCGCTCGCCGTGGTAGCCGCTGATGTGGTGGGGCAGGGGTGGCAGTGCCGCGGCCTGCGGGTGCAGGATGGCGGGCAGGAACAGGCGCAGCGTGAAGGTCGAACCGAATCCCACCCGGCTGTGCACCATCAGCTCGCCACCCATCAGGTCGGTCAGCATGCGCGAGATGGTCAGGCCCAGGCCCACGCCCCCCACCGAGGCGGCAGGTGAGCCATCGGCCCGCTCCACCCGCTCGAAGGGCAGGAAGATGCGGTCCAGGTCCTCGGGCGGGATGCCTGGGCCTGAGTCCTGTACCTCGACCACCGCGATTTCGTTGGCGTACTCCACGCGGAAGGACACGCGGCCGGCGGCGGTGTACTTCAGGGCGTTGCCCAGCAGGTTGATCAGGATCTGCGCGATGCGCTTGCGGTCGCCGCGCACGGCCGGCGGCAGGCGGTGCGTGGGCCTGTACTCGAACTCGATGCCCTTGCGGCGGGCCTCCAGCTGGAACATGTCCGACAGCTGGTGCAGGAAATCGGCCAGCGGTATCTCGCTGTTGACCAGGCGCAGCCGGCGTGTCTCGATGCGGGCGATGTCCAGCAGGCCGTCGATCAGCGAGACCACATGGTCACCGCTCTGGCGGATCACCTGCAGGGCGGCGCGGCGGTGTGCGGGCAGGCCCTGCTCGCGTTCCAGGATCTGCGCATAGCCCAGGATGCTGTTCAGCGGCGTGCGCAGCTCATGGCTGATGTTGGTCAAGAAGCGGCTCTTCGCCAGGTTGGCCTGGTCAGCGGCATGGCGGGCAGCCTGCAGCTCGCGGTCGGTCACCTCGTGCGCCTGGATTTCGTCGAGCAGCAGGGTGGCCTGGCGGTTGGATTCATCCTGCGCCACGCGGCGGCTGTCGCTGGACAGCAGCAGCCAGCACACACCGATGGCCATCACCAGCAGCAACAGTGCGCAGGTGATCTTGATGTTGATGAGGTTCCAGTGCGCGGGAGAACCGGGCGCCAGCTCGAACAGGATGTGCGCCTCTTGCGAGACGATGAAGGCCAGCACCGCGCCCAGCACCAGGGCCAGGATCGACAGGCACAGCAGGTAGTGCATGCGCCGGCTGAGCTCGGAGCGGAACAGGCGCGGTGCGAACTGCCGCAGCTTCTCGCCCACCTGGCGGGCCAGGCTGGCTTCGGGCGGCTTGCAGATGTCTTCGCATCGGGCATCGAGCGAGCAGCACAGTGAGCAGATGTTGCAGCCGTAGGCAGGGCAGTGCGCCATGTCTTCGGCCTCATAGGGCTTCTCGCAGATGCCGCAGTTGACCAGGCTGCCCGGCTTGAAAGGCGCCTGCTGGCGCGCGATGTAGAAGCGTCCCTTGGTCAGCCAGGCCATCAGCGGCACGCAGCAGAAGGCCACGCCGAAGCCGATCACCATGCTGCAGGCCTGTGCCGGCCGGCCGAATACGCCCACGAAGGCGGCCAAGGCCAGTGCCGTGCCCAGGGCCAGTGACACGAAGCCCACGGGGTTGATGTCGTACAGGTGCGCGCGGCGGAACTCGATGCCCGGCGGGCTCAGGCCCAGGGGCTTGTTGACCACCAGGTCGGCCACCAGCGCGCCGATCCAGGCCACGGCGAAGTTGGCATAAAAGCCCAGCAGGCCTTCGAGCACATCGAAGATGCCCACCTTGATCAGCGCCACGCCGATCAGCACGTTGAACACCAGCCACACCAGCCGCCCGGGGTGCGCGTGCGTGAGCCTCGAAAAGAAGTTCGACCAGGCCAGCGACCCTGCGTAAGCGTTGACGACGATGATCTTGACCTGCGAGACGATCACGAACAGGCAGGTGAAGCCCACGATCCAGGCAGGATCGCCGAACACCTGCGCATAGCCGCCCAGGTACATCTGCACCGGCTTGATCGCATCACCCGGTGCCACGCCCTGGCGGATGACCAGGAAGGCCAGCACCGCACCGCCCAGCATCTTGGCGCCGCCCAGCACGATCCAGCCCGGGCCCGCGGCCATCAGCGCCACCCACCACTTCCAGCGTGCACGGCCCTTCTTGGCCTCCGGCATGAAGCGCAGGAAATCCACCTGCTCGCCGATCTGCGCCACCATCGAGGCCACCACGGTGGCGGCCGAGCCCATCAGCAGCCAGTCGAAGTGGCCATCGTTGATGCCGTATGAGGCGTGCATCAGGCCCTGCAACTGCGGCGGTTGCTTGATCCACAGGAAGATGTAGGGCAGGAGCAGCAACGCGATCCACAGCGGCTGCGTCCAGGCCTGCAGGCGGCTGATCAGGGTGATGCCGTACATCACCAGCGGGATCACCGCCACCGAGCAGATCAGGTAGCCCAGCCACAGCGGGATGCCCAGGCCCAACTCCAGCGCCGTGGCCATGATCACGGCCTCCAGCGAGAAGAAGATGAAGGTGAAGCTGGCGTAGATCAGCGAGCTGAGCGTGGAGCCCAGGTAACCGAAGCCCGAACCGCGCGTGAGGAGGTCGATGTCCACGGCATGGCGCGCCGCGTACACGCAGATCGGGATGGCCGTGATGAAGATGAAGAGGCTGACGGCCAGGATGGCCCAGAAGGCGTTCTGGAAGCCGAAATCCACCGCGATGGAAGCGCCAATCGCCTCCAGCGCCAGGAAGGACACCGCGCCCAGGGCCGTGTTGGCCACGCGGAACTCGCTCCACTTGCGGAAGCTGCGGGGCGTATAGCGCAGCGCGTAGTCCTCGATGGTCTCATCGGCGACCCAGGCGTTGTACTCACGGCGGATGCGCACGATGCGCTGGGACGGCGGCGCGTCGGTGTCCATGCCACGAGCATGCGGCAGCGGGGCGCCCGCGGCTATACGTCAAATCGCGTACAGGGCTGTCCGGAAATGGCTCAACCGGGCAGCGCGAAGGTGCGCAGCGTTGGCCAGAGGTCGGCCCAGCAACAGCCATGGTCGGCCTGAGGGATATCGACCACACGGACCAGTGACGGCACCGCGATCCGGGCTGCATATGAGCGCACCGTGTCCGGTGGCACCACCTTGTCCCGAGCGCCGACGAAATGGGTTTGCGGAATCTCACGCAGGCGTCCTCCCTGCAAGGCCGGGTTCTGGTCAGCAGGCAAGGCTGGCAGCCCATGGTGAGCGGTCCATTGCCCCAGATCCAGGTTCGCGGCCACCGTCACCAGCCGAATCACATCGGGGCGGTGCGAAGCCAGGCTGGCTGCCACCGTGCCGCCACCTGAGTAGCCCACAAGCACCAGGTGGCGAGCGCCATGGCGTGTCTTCAGATCGTTCAGGGCCTGGTCGATCAGCGTGGTGCTAGGCAGGCCGTAGCGCTGCGATGTCCAGTAGGAGGTTGGGCAGGCCATGGCCTGTGCATCCACATACTGGCAGGGCCGAGCCAGCCAGGCCACGGCGCCGTGGCCATGCCGGGCGGCCAGGCGCAAGGCGACCGGGTCAAGGGGGGTGGGGTCTGTGGATGGCCACTCCGGCGTACGCCATGCGTAGCCATCGCCTTCGATGTAGACCGTCAGCACATCGCTGCTGACGGGGGCTGACGACACCGCGGCCACCATGGGTGGGGTGGTCGGCAGCCGTGTGAGGCGGAGCTGCGCTGGCGCGGCGATGGACCGCGCCAGCTCGAGCCGTTGTGCAGGGGCAGGCAGTGTCGAGCACGCTGAGCAGGCCACCAGCAGCAGCGCTGCCCAGGCCGTGCGCGCGCACCGCCTTCCCATCAGAATGCCCAGCGCACGCGGGCAGACAGCGTCTGGTTCGTATAGCCCGAGGTGCGGCGCTCCAGGTCGTATCGCAGGCTGTACTCCATGTTGTTGCTGTCGTGCAGCAGGCCCAGGCCGCCGCGGTAGAGCCACGGAGAGCTGTCCAGCCCCTTGGTTTCGAACACGGCTCCGCCACCGACGAAGGACGACGTTGTCACCGACTGCTTGTTGGTGAAGTCGTACCCGGCCGACACGTTGCCGACCAGCTTCGTGCGCTCACTCAGGTTGTGCGAACCCTTGAGGTCGGCCGTCAGCATGAACTCCTTGAAGGTGGAGTCATCGACCTGCAGGTTCACGCCGGCCGCGCCGGTCTCGGTGTAGTCGCCCGTCTTCATGTGCGTGTAATCCAGCCGCACGGAAGGCGTCATCGACGACTGTGACGACAGCGCCCAGGTGCGCCCGATGCCCACGCTGGCGTGCAAGTTCAGGCTGTTGAAGTCGCTGTGGGCCTGCTGGCCCATGAACACGATCTGGCGCACGCCCTTGACCGTGTTGTAGCCGGCATCGACCTGGTAGTTGATGTCGGTGACCGGGTCGAGGTTGTAGCTGCCGTAGTGCACCAGCTCGTAGGTGTTCACATCCAGGCTGCTGGGTGCGCCCGAGCCGCGGCTGTCGATGTCGGTGCGGGCATAGGTGAAGGCGAAGCCCGCACGCAGCTTGTCATTGATGGGCTTGTCGCCACCGATGACGATACCGCCCGTCTGCGAGCGGAAGCCCGCCACCACATCCTGGCTGTCCTGCTCACCGGAGCTGCCGAAGGCGCGAACCCACAGGTAGCGCTCGGACGCCGGGTTGCCGGCGGACAAGCCCTGGTTGGATTCCACCCGTGACTGGATGATCTTGTTCATGCTGCGCAGCGCATTCACGCCTGCTTGCGAGCCGGCGCCGGTCATCACGGGCAACAGTTGCTGCATCGCTTCCTGGGCCTGTTCCGTGGTCAACGAGGTCAGCCGGTCCATGACGGGCTGCAGCTCGGCGGGCACGCCGTCGGCCAGGATCTTGTCGAGCGTCTGGGCCACGCCCACCAAGGGGGTGCGGCCAGCGCCCACGTTGTTGACGAAGGGCGCTTCGTCCGGGGTGACCAGCAGGTCCAGCTCGGAGCCTACACGGCTTGTGTCGGCCGTGAACTTGTACAGCACGCTGTTGTCGCTCACCGTCAGGCCCGTGGCGAGCAGTGTGCCGCCCGAGGTGACCACACCTTCCACGCGGTCGCCGCCATTGAACGCAGCGGCACTGCCCACGGCCACTTTGAGGGTGCTGCCGCTGGACAGCGTGGCATCGCCCGACACGGACAGCACACCGTGGTTGGCCACGCTGTCGATGCCCACTTGCAGCGTGCTGCCAGTGTTCTGCGTGTAGGTTCCGTTGATGCGTCCCAGCGTGCCTGAGCCGATCAGCACCGTGCCGTTGTTGATGAAGCCGTTGCTGACGCTGATGCCGTTGGTGCCCAGTCCATTCTGGGTGTGTTCTGCGTTGGTCAGCGTGAGTTCAGCGCCGGATTCAACATTGAACGACTTCACGTTGAAGGCGTTGGTGGTGATGAACTTGGCATTTGACTTCACGTTCACGTCGGCCATGCTCGCGTCGACATCGCCCTTCAAGGATGATTGGACGCCAGTGATGTCCACTCGGTCTAGAGCGCTGTCGGATGTCACGTGGATGGCGTAGTTGCCGCCTTCAATGGTGCCGGAGTTGGTGATCCCACCCGTCACGGTCGCATAGTCTGCGATTTCAATGCCTGCATGGCCGCCGTAGATGGTGCCGCTGTTATTGATGCCAGCGGAGAACACCGCGCCTTCGTGGCCATCAATGCCGATGTTGTTCCCTTTGATGAGGCCCTCATTGATGATGGCGTTGATTCTTCCTTCCGTCTCTATCCAGATGCCGGCTTCGTCGCCGGAAATGACGCCTGTGCTCTGATTGGTCAGGGTGCCGGTGATCTGGCCGTACCACTGGAGGCCAACACCGACCTCACCTTCGATGGTGCCAGCGTTCTCGATGTCGATCACTACTGCAGAGTCGTCGATCCCGATGCCTGCACTACCGAAAATCCTGGCGTTCTCGGCGTTGACAATCTTGGTGATCACCGATCCGGAGAACCGGGCGGCGATGCCAGCGCTGGGCGATGTGATGGTGCCTCGGTTGTCGACCAGGCCAATGGTGCCGCCGTGCTCGACGGCGATGCCTCCGAGGTTGTTGCCCTCGATGATGCCGATCGCCTCATTGCGGATCTCGTCCAGTTGCGAGCCGTTGACATTCACACCCGAAGAGGTGCCGAAGATGGTGCCGGAGTTGACGAGCAGCGGTGCCGTGGTGTTGCTTCCGATGTGGACGCCATCGTAGCCGGCCGTGATCGTGCCGGTGTTGCTGATGGTGCCGGTGACCGTGAGGTTTTCGAAGGTGACGGCATTGCCACCGAAGTTTCCGCTGACCGTGTTGTAGGACTCGATGGTGCCGTTGTTGGTGAAGCCATCCAGTTCCATGGCCCCGACGTCACCCGTCAGCACGATAGGGGTCATGCCCATGATGGTGCCGTTGTTCACCACCGTCGTCCGGTTCCAGTACAAGCCGCCGTCGTTGTTGGTCAGGCCCGTTTCGCCAGGCGCGTCTATTGTCACGCCCTGGTTCACGGTGATCGTCTCCTGGTTGCAGGAGGCCGTGACCGTGCTGCCGGTGTTGGCACTGACCGTGGTGCTCTGCGGACCCGCGCACACGGGGATGGCCCAGGCCGAGCCCGATGCCAGCAATCCGGCCAGGCTGGCCGCGACGGCAGCAATGGCCCGCTTCTCGCTGGGCGCGCGGCCCCGTGACGAGGCAGTCTCCGATGCGGCCACGTAGCTCTGGGAGTGGGTGTTCCACACCAGCTTATGGATCTTGTTCATGTCTTGGGACCTTTCTTCTCTCTAGGGGTTGTCAGTCGTGGGCTCGGTCATGCGCTGACCAGGCTGATGACTTCTTCGTGTTTCCCATTGGCCTGCAGTGGAAGGCCGTCGGGGTGGTAAACGATCTGGATCGGGAATACATGGCCAAGCGCGGTGCGCATGACCTCTTTCAGGGCCTGCTCCTGAGCAGTGCCGAGCGGCACGCACTTCAGCCTCAGTTCGATCAAATCAACGGAGTGCTGCACAACCTGGTACTGGGAGATGGGCGCGATGTCGCGGAACTTCGCGAAGCCCACCAGCGGCCAGCGGCGCTGACCGTCGGGGTAGGTGATCAAGTTGCGCATGCGGCCGCGGATGGCTCGCACCATGGGCAGGCGGCAACCGCAGCGGCACGTGCCGCCGGCTTCCGCCAGGTCGCCAATGGCGTAGCGGATCAGCGGGGTGGCAAGGTTGTGCAGGTCGGTCACGACCACCTGCCCGGTCTCACCCGGGGCGCAGGCTGTGCCGTCCGGGTGTGTCACTTCCACGATCAGGTTCTCGGCCATCAGGTGGTAGCCCTCGCCATCGGGACACTGGATCGCGATCACGCCCAGCTCCTGAGAGCTGTAGGCATCCACGGCATCCACCTGCCATGCGGCCTTGACGGCATCGCGCAGGTCCTGTGGCAGGGTCTCTCCCATCGAGCGCACCTGGCGCAGGCCCGGCGGCACTTCGCCGCGGGCCGCGAACTGCCGCAGCAGATCGCGCAGCACGCTGGGGTAGAGCAGCACGTAGGCAGGCTTGAGCTCGGTCATCAAACCAGCGATGTCGGCGGTGGACAGGGACAGCGACGCGGCATACCCGGGCCCCGTCTGCTCCAGCAGGTCGATGGGTGGCCCCCAAGTCTGCTGTGCGATGAAGCGTCTGTCCAGGTTGGCTCGTACCACGAACAGGCTCTGTCCCGCGTCGCGCTGGAACCAGCGGTGCTCGCGCACGCCGTAGGCCATCCAGTACAGGTGACTGAGTTCGGTGCGGGCCACACGCACGGGTTCGCCGCTCGATCCGGAGGTCTGCGTGAGGCGCACGGCGCCATGACCGGTGGGTGGATCTGTGAAGGCGGTATCGCCCAGGCCCTGCAGCTCTGCACGAGTGATGGGAGAGAGGCGCGTGAGCGTGTCCAGACCCAGTCCGGCTTCAGGAGCCAGGCCAGCGCGCTCGCGCCGTGCCCGATACCAGGCCGAATGCTGCCGGAAATGGGCATGCAAGGCATGAAGGCATGCCTGTTGATGGGCGCGCAAGGCCTCAGGATTTCCGAGGGCCAGCGCGTCCAGGTCTGCGATCAGCCGACGCAGGGCGGGCGCATGTGTGAGGGCCGTGGCATCACCTTGCGCTGTGGGGGCACCGGTGGGCACTCAGGCTCTCCGCTCCAGAACGAATATGGGACATCGGTTGCCGAGTTCGACATCCGAATAGTGGATTTCCCGAGGCGCAAAGTGCCGATCGAAGGCCTGCAAGGCTTCGCCTACTTTGGGAAACCAGTAGGTGTCGGACGAGGAGGCATAGGCTTCGATGGTGTCCATGACTGGCACGGGCCATCGGCGAGCCTCGATGCTGGCGGCATGCTGGCGTCGAAGCGCGTGCCAGGTCTGCCAGGCCTGGCGCGGCTGTATCCCACTGGCCAGGTCGCGCTGCAGCAGCATCAGCAGGCGCAACTTGAAGGCATGGAAGCCCTGGATGCAGCCCACCTCCAGATCGTCCATCAACTGCTCCAGGGTGTCGGGCGTATCGGGTTGCACGAAGAGCCTCAGGATCACGGTCGATCCGGGGGCGCACACGCGGTACAGCTCGCTCAGGATCTTGTCCATCAAGGACCAGTGGGGCAGCACGGTACTGATGCCGTCGCCCATGGCCACGTCCACGGATTGGTCGGGCAGGGGCAGGTCGGTCCACTGGCCTTCCATGGCACGGAACGAGCCGGGCAGGCGCTTGGCCGGCCACACTTTGGCGATCATGTCCGCGCACTTGTCGACGGCTGTGAGGCGGGTGGCGGCAGGCCAGGGCAGCAGCGCGTATTCGGGCGTCACGCCCAGAAGCAGGGCACGTGGTGCATCGCCGCAACGGGCTGCACACACGGCTTGCACACGTGCCATGTCCAGCGGATGAGGGCGAAGGGGTGGGCCGAAGTGATCCCACGTGGCAGCATGCTCGGTCCAATGCGAGCGAGGAGGCTCGCTTGAGGGCAGTATCACTGTGTAGCCTCCACTGAACGTGACGCAGGTTCGCGTGCAATGGGCGCGCGTCATGACGACCTGGACGCGCCCCGACAGGGGGTACTTCTAAAGACTGCTGAAAGAGCCAGCCGCATCACGGTCTGAACCGGACGGGCATCACACCGTGTCTGGTTGCATGGGTGTGATGATGCTGTCCGGCTACTTTACCGGTTGGTGGAAATCACAGGCAACAGCCGCGCTTATCCGAGGGTCAATCCGTATCGCGGTAAAGCGTCCGCCGTTGGTCTTCGCCAAGAGGCTGAGGCTCCTGGATCGGCTGACCTGAGGTGGTGGCGAAGAAGGGGTTGTCCTTGTATTGCCCGCTCAACCGGGCCTTGGCCGCGTTGCCCATGATCTTGAATACACCTTGGAATGTGGCCCAGGGGGTGGCAGGCACGGGGCTACTCGCCGAGCCGGTGTTCAAGGCGATGTCGGCGGGTCCGAAGGCCTGGTCCAGGCTGGACGGGGGCACGGCCAGGCATGTGCGGACCAGTCCTACATAGGCCACCTTGTGGTTGCGGCTGGTGTTGCCGACGGGCGTGCGGCAACAGGTGGCATACCAGCGCAAGGGGCCCTTGTCCGTCAGCGTGATGCAGGCCAGCTTGTCCAGCCCCGTGGTGAAATTCACGGCGGCGGGCAGCGTGGCGATGAGATCCGTGCCACCGTGGTCATCCAGGATCTCGTCCTGGCGCCCGAGGAACCGCGCGTAGGCCTGGCAATCCTTGCAGTAGCAGCGGGCACGGCCGCTGGTGGGTTCAGGGTTGACCTGGCCTTGAAGGATGCCGCAGGTGCAGCGCAGTGGGATGTGATCCATGGCTGCAGAGTAGCCGTCTGGGAAAACCGGACGGGCATCAGGGGTAGCCCGGCGGCGTCAGCGGCTCCCCAACCACCAGGGATGTGGGCCACTGGCTCGGTACCCAGCCGGGCCATGGCGCAGCACTGCGTGCTCGGTGGTGACCGCTGCGGGAGGCACACGGTCGTCGCTGGTCTCGCGGCGGATGGTGGCGGTCACGCGCAGGTCGGCCAGGCCGTTGGTTTGGCTGGGCAGCACGGCCAGGGTGAGATCGGCCACTTCCCAGAGAGCCCCTTCAGCCTGTGCGCTGATGCATGCCGTGACGGCGCGTTGGCGCAGCATCGCCAGGTGCAACACCGGTTCAAGCACCTCGCCCTTCGGTACGAACAAGGTCAGTTCATCGCCCCAGCCGGCTTCGGGGCAACTGGCGCCCATGGCGCTGCTGTTGAACCGCAGGCCGAAGGCCCGCACCTTGCCAGACAGCTGGTATCGAGCCGTGTCCAGACTGAGGCTGTGGGAGTCGACAGCGACCATTGCGTCTTCAGACACCGTTTGCCGGTGGCTGGCCAGCACGTGGCCGCTGCGGGTGTCGACCATGGCCACCAGCAGATTCTTCTTGTCGCCAGGCTCATCGCGCGGGGTTGCCGAAGGCTGGGCAGGGCTCTGCCTGGGTGTGTAGGCCACAGCCGTGAGCACGACGCTGCGGCTTCCAGGCCAGGGCTTGCACACTTCGGCCACCACGGCCTCTTTGGGCAGTTGCCACCCCAGGAAGTTGTCGATCGCCCTCAGCCATGGCCCGCCGCAGGCGTCAGTGTGGGGCGCTTGAGCATGGCTGTAGATGGCGCACAGACTGAAGAGGCCCAGCACGGCTGAGCAGCGCAACAGGCGCAGAACGTCGATTGGCATGCGGCAAGCCTCTTGAGCGTCCTGGGCTCACGCCGGAACGCCGATGAGCAGCACCGTGCCCGCGGCGGTGGCCAACCAGGCGCCGATGCGCTTGAGCAGTGCCGTGTCCAATCCCGCCTGCGAGGTCTGCCGGTGTCCGAAGCCGAGCACGAAGGCGTGAGCGGGCAGGGCGACCAGCAGCAGCGTGCCCAGGATCACTTCGATGTGCCCGGACGAGGCCGATTGACCAAAGTGTTTCCACAACAAGGGCCAGGTGACGGCAGAAAAAATGCCAGCCAAGGCTGCACTGATGACGGTGGGGGTGATCTTCAACGGCATGGGCAGATGCTAGCGCGGATCGCTCAGGGTGCCGGGCATTTTCCCTGCCTGTGCACGGCATCAAGAACACTGCCGGCCGTGAGGCTGAACTGGGGCGACAGCGCCACTCCTCCCGCTTGCAGCACCGCTGCGGTCCACCGGTTGCACGTGTGCAGCCAGCTGTATCTGCCATACGCCTTGTAGAACTGGCCATCGCCATACAGACCCGGACCGGCGGCAACAGGCTTGCCGTCAAGTCCGTGGACAAAGGCCTGTGCAATCAACCGGGCCATGCGCTCATACTGGCTGCGGCTGACACAGGTTTGCGCAACATCGTTGCCGATCAGGAAGCGGTCGACAGGCCCCTGTAGCCCCACAACATGCAGGAGTGAGCCTTTCGAAAAGAACAGGGCTTCGATGGCGAGGCCCACCGTGATGTCCTTGGCCTGGTAGAAGCCCATGTCGCCCCAGCCGATCTCGTAATGGCCAGCCTGTGGGAAGCGCTCGCGCAGGCTGGGGATCTCTGTATTGATGGCCTGTGCTGGAAGCAGCAGCCCCGCATGCCAGCCATTGCCCACCACGTAGATTTTGACCTGTGGCTCTGCAATGCCATCTGCGCAGTACGCCGCAGATGCGCTCGACAGCGCGGTGAAGATGAGGAACGTTCTCAGCAGCATCAGCGAGACTTGCAGAACAACTTGACGTCGTTCTTGGCGACGTCGATGTCGTGCTGGTCGATCGGACTGCCATTGGCGTGCTGGAGGTTTCCATCCAGCACGTCTCTGGCCAGTGCGCAGCGCGATGCGTCCGTGCCGTCGTCGCGGCCGCCGGTACGGCTCCGTTTGACTGGTTCTGCAGGTGGGACGGCTGTTTTGGTGTTTGGCTTTTGAGGACGCAACCAGTTTTCTGTCTTTTCGCCCTGGGGCGGGGGCGCTGCCGGGAAGGCAGCCGATGGCTGGATCTTCACTTTGGCCGCAGGGGCCGTGCCGGGCTTGCGTTCGCCGTAATGTGTCTGCCCTTTCTCATCGACCCACTTGTAGACCTCTGCATGCGCCACGGGCACGATGGGGGTGATCAGGGCCGCAACAAGGCCGCTGTAGACCGCGGCGACATGGGCGTTCATGGTGTGGCCTGCTCCTTGAGGTGTGATTGAGACCAGGCGGACAAGGCTTCCAGTTCCTTGAACATGGGTACACCGGGGGTGATGTCGTAGGCTCCGCCATCGATGAGCGCGGTCATGCGCTTGCAGGTGGCATCCTTGCCGTGCTTGTCGTACAGGCCCTTGAGATCACCTTCTGCTGTTCGGCGTACCGAGGCCAGCTCTTCCAGAAGCGTGTTCTTGGTGTCATCGCCTTTGGCTGTGGCTTCGTTGAAGCGCGCTTGAATGTACTCAGCGGCGGCAACCACGTACTTGGTGTTGCGTTGCTGCCAGCTTTCCGCGAACTGCTGAGGGGTTTCGGTCCTGCCGAGATCCGCAAGGCAATCCCTGGCGATGCGGCCCACTGTGAAGTTCATGGATCCGATGAATCCACTTGCCGCGTCGCGTGATTCGGATGCAACGCCTGCAACCTCCTGACTGGATGCGGCTTGGCTGGAAAGAGCGATCAAGCAGGCGAGAGCAGCATTGAGTTTCATTGAGCGGCCTGCTTCGTTGGCTGAGCCGTGACGAACGAAGCAATGTTCAGCTTGGAGGTCATGTATCGAGGGTGGAAGTTGGGGAGCACGATTTCCTGGGGTCGCGTCATCAATTTGCCAGCCGCACGACCTTGGTCCGCGCGATGAAATCGCCCAGGCGGCGCCGTTGCCTGCCGGCGATGAACGCGCAGTCGACAACACCCAGGACGATCAGGCACAGATTGCGCACGAACGACTGCAGGTAGCTGCAAGGCCGGCCGGTATCCACGTGCACCACGGCACTGCGCGTGAACTTCTTGCCGATGCTTTGGCCCCCAGGGAGCCCATCACAGATCAGCAGGTAGAGAACCCAGCCCAGGATGGTGAGCTCCAGCGGCAGCCCTGCGGCCTTGGCGGCGAAGTAGAAGAGGGCGCCGGTGCCGGCCGCCACGAAGCCGTCTAGAAACTGCGCGGTGAATCTGTCGCCAATGGATGCGAGAGGTTGGTTCATCGCTGATGTCTCAGTGGGCGCGCCCATCGAAGTGCTGCACAGGCACAGCAGCCAGATCGACGCCGTCCAGGCAGCGGATGTTGATGGCTGCCATGGCATTGCCCTTGGGGTCGATGCCTTCGCCATATGGGTGGATGCCGCAGACAGAACAAAATCGATGCTTGATGACGTGCTTGTTGAACGTGTAGGTGTCTGCGGCGTTTTCGGGCGTGAGCAGCGTCATGTCAGCGCGGGGGACGAACCAGAGCAGCGAGCCTTTCTTCTGACAGATCGAACAGTTGCACGACAGGGCCCCTGTGATCTCGCCGCTGACCTCGAATGCAACCTTGCCGCAGTGGCAACTTCCTGTGTGCTTCATATCGATCTTTGTTGATTGGTGCTCAATCGCACCTTCGGAAATGTAAGTGATGCCTGTGCGGAGATTTTTTGGGGGTAACGTGACGTTTCATGTCCTGGCAACAGAGACCTTCCGGTCCCGCCAGACCCGGTGCCGACCCCCTCCGAGCAGGGGGGCTCTTCGGGTCATCTCTAATTTGACAATGATGATTGCCAGATGTAAAGTGCACACATTCGTTATCACATAGGGCAGGCCCCCGGGATCTGCCCACGGAGACTCCACATGGCTGAACACTTTGACGTCCTGATCGTGGGCGCCGGCTTGTCCGGTATCGGCGCCGCTCGCCATCTGCAGAAGAACTGCCCTGAAAAGAGCTTCGCCATCCTGGAAGGCCGTGAGACCACCGGCGGTACCTGGGACCTGTTCCGCTACCCCGGCATTCGCTCTGATTCGGACATGTACACGCTGGGCTACAACTTCAAGCCCTGGACCGAGCCGCAAGTCATCGCCGACGGCCACCGCATCCGCAACTACATCCGCGAAACCGCCCGCGAGCACGCCATCGAAGGCAAGATCCGCTGTGGCCACAAGGTGGTCTCGGCCGACTGGCGCAGCGAAACCGCCACCTGGACGCTGACCGTGCAGAAGACCTCGGGTGAGACGGTGCAACTGAGCTGCAACTGGCTCATGATGTGCTCCGGCTACTACAACTACGAAGAAGCCTTCACGCCCGAGTTCAAGGGCCGTGACGATTTCAAGGGCCAGGTCATCCACCCGCAGTTCTGGCCCGAGAACCTGGACTACAGCGGCAAGCGCGTGGTCGTGATCGGCTCTGGCGCCACGGCCATCACCCTGATCCCGTCGATGACGGATAAGGCCCAGCACGTCACCATGCTGCAGCGCACGCCCAGCTATGTGATCTCGGTGCCGCAGTTCGACCCGATGGTGCGGGTGCTGCTGAAGTTCCTGCCAGAGATGACGGTCTACAAGATCAGCCGGGCGCGCAACAACTTCATCACCCAGATGATCTTCAAGCTGTCGCGCAAGTACCCCAACTTCATGCGCAAGCTGCTGCTCAAGCAGGTGAAGGTGCAGGTGGGCAAGGACTTCGACATGAAGCACTTCACGCCGCCCTACAACCCCTGGGACCAGCGCCTGTGCGCCGTGCCCAATGGCGACATGTTCAAGGTGCTGCGCAAGGGCAAGGCCTCGGTGGTCACCGACCATATCGATCGTTTCACAGACAAGGGCATCCTGCTCAAGTCGGGCCAGACGCTCGAGGCCGACATCATCGTGACGGCCACAGGCCTGAACCTGCGCCTGTTTGGCGGCATGACCATGTCGGTTGATGGCAAGGCCATCGAGATGAACCAGCACATTTCGTACAAGGGCGTGATGTTCAGCGACATCCCCAATTTCTCGAATGCGCTGGGCTACACCAATGCGTCGTGGACGCTCAAGGCCGACCTGATTGCCGAGTACGTGTGCCGCCTGATCAAGCACATGGACAAGACGGGCACCCGCATCGCCGTGCCCGAGCGCAAGGACCCGGACATCAAGACCGGCTCGTTGCTGGAGATGACCTCCAACTACGTGACACGCGCCGAGCATTACATGCCCAAGGGCGCCGACCGCGCACCCTGGAAGCTGTACCAGAACTACGCGCTGGACATGGACCAACTGCACAACGGCAAGCTGGAAGACGGGGTGATGGCGTTCCGCAAGCCCCATGTGGTGGGCGCTGAGGCAGTTCCACGCAAGGTGGCGGCCTGATCAGGCCCTTTTGAGCCCGGCCTTCTGGCCGGGCCGCTCACGCCAAGGCTGGTCAGCCGATGCCATCGGCCGGTTGAGAGAGCTCGGCCTGGCTCATCAGCTTGATGCCGTACAACTGGCGGACGTAGGCTTTCAAGTCATCCAGGAATGAGGGTTGTGAGCGCGAGAACCGGCGGCCATGGGTGCTCAGCGTGGGTGCCCCCGCGCTGGCAGGCGGCACGACCTTCAAGGTGAAATCCTCGCGCTCGTTGAGCCTGTGCACCCAGCCCTCCAGGTAGTCGCTTTGTTCAGGCGTGGCGCTCAACAAAGTCAGAAGCCCGGCCTCGTTGATCTGGACCTTGCCGATCGGTGTGTCCTGATCGGCGGTGACGGCAATGACAAGAAGTTCGATGGGGGTCATGGGGTTTTCTCCGTGCCAGAGCTTTCGTGCTTCAGCCAGGCCTCGACGGGCTCAGGCACGGCGCGCAGGTGCAGATCAAGCTGGTTGTTCGGGATGGCGATCCGGGCCGCTCGCAGCGCTGCCAGCGTGCGTGCCAGCAACTCGCCCCGTAGTGCGCCCGCGGTGGAAAGGTCATCCGTCCAGGCCCGCACCACGAATGTCAGCGTGCCGTTCACATAACCCGTCATCAGCACCACGGGCTCGGGCTTCTCGGCCGCGCCGGGTGTCGAGCGTGCCGCAGCGCCCAGCACGGCCAAGGTGCTCGCCGGGTCCGAGTCTGGCGCCACACCCAGCTGGATCTCGACACACCGGCTGCGGTCGAACATGGTCCAGTTGGTCAGGTTGCCGCTGATCAGGAGGCCGTTGGGCACGACCACGTCGGCGCCGTCGGACGTGCGGATGATGGTCGAGCGCAGGTGGATCTCACGCACGGTGCCCGAGGTGCCGGCCGCGTCCACCACATCCCCAGGCTGGATGGGCCGCTCGAACATCAGCACCAGGCCCGACACGAAGTTGTTGACCACGCCCTGCAGCCCGAAGCCGATGCCCACGCCCAGCGCGCCGAACACGAGCGCCAATTGGCTGACCTGAAACCCCGCTGCGGACAGCGCCACCAGCAGGCCCAGCATCAGCACGCCGTAGTAGCTCAATGAGGCGATGCTGTTGCCCACGCCACGTGGCAGCCTTGACTGGCGGGGCAGCTCGTCGCGCAGCACATGGCGCACGGTCCGCGCCGCCCAGAACGCGATCCAGACGGACAGCCCGAACACCAGCACATCGCCCAGGTGGATGGACACCTCGCCCACGTCGATGCCGAGAGCCAGCACGGTGGCGCCTGCATCGTGCAGCGGCCGCAGCACCCGAAAGCGGTCCAGCGTGTAGAGCAACCAGCCCAGCGATGCGCCCAGCACCAGGAGGCGCCTGCAGGCGGTCAGCAGCAGCGGCGACTGCTGGCGCACGAGCCGGCGGTTGGCCAGTTCAGGCTGGCCCAGCAGCGTGCCGAATATGCCCAGGCAGGCCACCACGCTGGAGGACAGCAGCAAGGCCATGTAGCCGCTGTCGATGACCCCGCTGGTGAGCATCTCGGCGAGCGAGACGTTGCCGGCGATGTTGGAGACAGCGGCCACCGCGAGCAGTGTCAGCACCACCCAGCCGATGGGCCGCACGATCCGCCACGCAGGGCTGCCACGCGAGGCGGCCGGCAGCCCCGCTCCGTTCAGCAGCCAGGCGGTCAGCCCCAGCGCCAGACCGTTGAGCGCGAGCAGGAACAAGCGGTACAGGCCTGCATCGGCCACGGCCGCCACACCCAGGCGGTCCAAGGCATAGAGCCCGACGGCGACATACGGCCACACGCCCAGCGCTTGAAGCACGCCCGCGGGCAGCAGGCGCAGCACGGGAACCAGGGCGATCAGCAGCGCGAGCTCTTCCACCAGCAGTGGCGCGTCCGGCTCCAGGGCCAGCACGGCCAGCATCGACAGCAGCACCCATGCCGAGATCGGGCGGTGCAGTGCGGTGGCTGGGACCGGTGGCGCCGCGCCATCTTGCGCGCGCCGGCTCCGCACCATCAGCCACAGGATCAGCGGGAGCAGCAGGATCTGGAGCACACCCAGCACCTGCCGGTTGTTCGTGCCGAAGGCGCGGTAGTCCAGCGCGAACTGGCGCTCGATCTGAATGCCTTGTTCCATGGCGGCCCAGGCGGCCTGCGAATCGGGACGCTGGCCCAGCCCTTGCCACAAGGGTGGTGCATCGGTCTGCAGCAGCCGGTGGTCGATGTCGTCGATGGCGGCAGCGACCTCGTCCTTGCCGGCCTGGATGCGGGCCTGAAGCTCGCTGGCCCGCTGCTTCAGGGCGAACTGGCGCGCCAGTGCGGTGCCCAGCGCAGCTTCGGACGCATCGATCTGCCCGATCATGTCGTCGACGCGCGTGGACATCGCGGGCGGCAATCCCTCCAGCAGTCCCTCGGCCCGCGTGGCTGACCAGGCAGCGCGGCGCTGTGCCAACTGCAGAGCGCTGTCGGCGTAAGGGGCCAGTTCGCGCCTGGCCTGCGCTTCCCAGCGCTCGAAGCGGCGGGTGTCGAAGGCCCAGTGCCGCGCCAGGCTCTCCAGGCGCATGACGGGCAGTTGGCGCAGCGTGCCCGCTGCGGCCGTGCGCTGCTTGGCATCGACCGGGCGTGCGATGTCATCGAGCGCGGTGCCCAGGCGATCGACAGGGTCTGGCGCCGCCAGCAGGTGCTTGGCCAGGTCCACCCGCTGCTGGTCTTCGTCAGCCCGGGCCAGGATGTCTGCCACTGCGATGGGAGCGACCGCAGCGGAGGCTGCGATGGTTGCTGCGGTGGTGTTGGGCTGGGCTGCGATGCAGGTCAGGACGAGGGACAGCAGTGGTGCCAGCGCGGCCATGGCCAGCCACCGCAAGGTGCTGCGCGTGTGGAGGTGCTCGTCGTGCATCGATCGGGTGTCCTTGCCCTGGAAGGGCGGCTGCTGCCGGGGTTCCAGCGTACCAAACCTCCGGTCACCCGGCCCGATCCGGGATGTCTCATCGCTACGGCGGTGGGGCTGTCAATCCGAAGCGCTCTGCAAGCTGCTGGATGGTTGCCTTCGGCCCTTCCATGCGCCAGTCATCACAGCGATCCCACTCGCACTTGAGCTTGACGCCGTGGCGGCGCAGGCGGACGCAGTCATGGTCAATGCCTGCGTCCATGCCCCAGTACCTTGAATAAACTTCCCAACCATCGGCCTCCAGTGCCGACACGATGTCCAGGAAGGTGGCGTCCGGGATTTCCAGGATGCTGGACAAGCCGCGTTGCCGGCATCTCCAAAGTGCGACCTTCCGCATCCAGCCAGCGATCAGAGTCATGCGGAGTGTCAGCTTGTGCTCAACTGTTCGCGAAGCTGCTGATCTGACGGGCGCGCAGGCGGGTCGGAGCGATGGCGTACTGGCATGCCTTGATTGTAGTCAGCGGTCTGCACTCAGCCCTTCTTTCTTCGCAGCAGCGTGCCGCCCACGACCATCAAGCCCGCCGCCATCAGTGCATAGGTCTGCGGCTCCGGCACGGCGCCCACCGCGAAGGTCTCGCTGACCAGCACGGTGCCATTGATGCGGAAGTCGACACTCCACAGGCCAAGGGCCGGGTCCTCAGGCAGCATGAAGGAGGCCGCCCAGCGCGCGAACGAATACTCGGCCACGTTCCACGCCGACTTGCCGACCTGTGTGCCATCGGGCCGGCGCCAGATGAAGTCGATGGTGTCGCCGCTGTTGGTGCCGAAGAAGTTGACCCACATGAACGCCCTGGCCCCGGTGTTGGGCTCGAACGCGCCGGCCTCGGGCGGGCGGTAGGTCCATTCGGTGTTGGTGGGCAGGTGGTTGGAAACGCCAGAGTCCAGGATGCCGCGCTGGTCGCCGGCGTAGGGCAGGGGAGAGACCCACCACTTGGCCGGGTCCTGGTAGGTGTCGACGACCTGCCCGTTCTCGAACACCGCAAAGTGCAGGTGCGGGTCGGTCGACAGGCCGCTGCTGCCCACCAGGCCGATGGTCTGTCCCGCCGTGACGGTCTGCCCGACGGCCACGTCGACCGAGCCCTTGGCCAGGTGCAGGTACTGGGTGGTGATGCCACCGCCGTGGTCGATGGTGATGTAGTTGGGGTTGTTGCCGCAGGGGGCGGCCCAGGAGCATTGGTCGTATTCGCCATCGTGCACGCTCACCACCGTGCCCGCGGCGGCGGCGAACACGGGCACGTCGCGGTTCATCGCGGCGAAGTTGGGCAGCGTGAAGTCGATGGCGTCGTGGCCGTTGTACGAGTAGATGCCGCCAAGGTAATCGGACACGCCTGGTCCAGGGTTCGTGTCGACGTAGTTGACGATGGTCCAGTCCTTGAAGGGCTGGCCGCCGAGCGGGGAGATGAACTGGACGGCGTGGGCCGATGCGGACAAAGCCAGGGCGGCCGCAGCGTACAGGCTGCGGGCGACGGTGGCGGGCTGGATGACCATGGCGTGCTCCCTTGCAAACGGAAGCTTCAGATTGCAACCGGGTTTGCCGGGCGCTGCAAGGGTGCTGGGGACTTCAATCTTGGGGGACAGGATCACTGGTCCTGGAGACGCCGACGTGGCGTGTCAGGGTTTGGCACCGTTGGCATCCGGCCCTGGCACATTTCCGATCACCCGGTTCACCATCACATAACGGTTGCCCAGCCGCCCCTGGCTGGCCACCAGATCGCGGCGTGCCTGCAGATAAGCGCGCTGCCCATCGAGTACCACGGTGAAATCCACCGTGCCGCCGTCGTAGCGGGCGCGGGCCAGATCGTAGGCTTTGCGGGTGCTGTCCAGCCGGGCCTGCATCTGCTGCGCCTGCTGGCGCTCGGCGGCGTAGCCGTTCAGCGCATCGTCGATCTCCTGCCAGGCCTGCAGCACGGTGCGCTGGTAGTTCACGGCCGCTTCCTGCTGCTCCAGCTCGCGCAACTGCACCACGCTCTTGCGGCGGCCGTGGTCGAACAAGGGCAGGTTCAGGGAGGGGCCGATGGACCAGGTGCGGCTGCCCCAATCGCTGAACTCGCCACGCAGGTAAGACTCATGGCCGAACTTCGCGCCCAGGCGGATGCTGGGGTACAGGTCGGCGCGCGCCACGCCGATGCTGGCCGTGGCGCGGTGCAGTTGCGCCTCGGCAGCGCGGATGTCGGGGCGGCGCAGGGCCAACTCCGAAGGCAGGCCCAGTGCCAGGTCGGGCGGTGTGGCCGGCGCGGTGTCCGCTGAGGGCACGGCCAGCAGACCGCGCAGGGCGCCGGGGCGCTCGCCCAGCAACAGCGCGATCTGGTTGGCGCTGCCGCTCTCCTGCGCGAGCAGGCTTGGCAACTGCCCCTCCACGGCTGACAGCTCGGCGCGTTGGCGCTCCAGGTCCAGGTGGTCCATCACGCCGCGTTTCACGCGGGCCTCCAGCAGGCCCAGGCGGTCCTGCAGGGCGGCGATGTCTTCGCGGGCCAGCTGGCTCTGGCGTTGCGCAGTGCGCAGGTCGATGTAGTGGCGGGCGACGTCGCTGGCCAGGCTCAGGCGGGCCAGGTCCAGCAGGGCGGCCTGGCGCTGCACGTCGGCATCAGCCGCTTCGATGCTGCCGCGCACGCGGCCCCACAGGTCCAGCTCCCAGGAGGCATCGAAGCCGGCCTGGTAGAGCGTGAAGGGCTCGCTGAGGAAATCCGCCAGGCGCGCACGGTCGCCGCCCAGCGCATCGAGCATGCGCGTNAGCTCCCAGGAGGCATCGAAGCCGGCCTGGTAGAGCGTGAAGGGCTCGCTGAGGAAATCCGCCAGGCGCGCACGGTCGCCGCCCAGCGCATCGAGCATGCGCGTGCCCGCACCGACTTCACTTTGGCGCTGGCGGCTCACGCCACCGCTCACGCCCACATCGGGGCCGCGCTGCGCGGCAGTGGTGCTGCGTTGCACGCGGGCCTGGGCGAAGTGCAGGGTGGCGGTGCGCAGGTCGGGGCTGGCCTCGATGGCGCGCTGCTGCAGCTGGTCGAGCAACGGGTCGTTGAAGGCTCGCCACCACGCCGAGGGCAGGGCCTGGCGGGTCTCCACCGGGATGCGCAGGCTCTCGTCGCCGCTGCGCCAGGTGGTCCAGTCGTCCGGTGCCTGCGCGGTGGGGGATTGGTAGGCAGGCCCGGTGGCGCAGGCAGTGAAGGCCAGGGCCAGCGCGATGCTGAGGCTGAGACAGGCGAGGCGTGGTGTGGGCATGGCGGGTGTCCCCATGGTTCAGGAAAGCCGGTTGCGGAACAGCCAGGCCGCCAGCGGCAGCGTGATGGCCGAGATCACCAGCATGGGCACGAAGTCGAAGGCGATGTCCCTGAAGCCGGCGCCTTCCAGGTAGACGCGGCGCACCAGGTCCACGCCGAAGCGCAGCGGATTGGCATAGGTGCCGATCTGCAGCACCTCGGGCATGTTGCGCACCGAGGTCAGCAGGCCCGACAGCATCATCAGCGGCATCAAGAGCAGGAAGGTGTAGAGCATGGCCTGCTGCATGTTGACCGACACGGCCGAGATCGACAGGCCGATGCCCACCGCCGCCACCGTGAAGCTGAGCAGCCCCAGGTACAGCAGCCACGTCGATCCGGCGATCGGGATCTGGAACCACCAGCGCACGATCAGCAGGATGACGGTCGATTGCGCCAGCCCCACCAGGATCGAGGGCACGGCCTTGCCGATCAGGATCTGCATGGGCGTGAGCGGCGTCACCAGCAACTGGTCGAAGGTGCCCTGCTCGCGCTCGCGCGCCACCGACAGCGCGGCCACCAGCATGGTCTGCAGCATGCTGAGGCTGGCGATCAGCGCGGGCATGATGTTCCAGCGCGATTCAAGGTTGGGGTTGAACCAGGCGCGCCGCTCCACCTTCACCTGCGCGCCGCCGCCGCGTTGCTGGTTGTAGTCGGTGACGATGGCGGTGACCTGCGCGGCCGCGGCCGCCGCCGTGGACGAGTTGCGCCCATCCAGGATCAGCTGCAGCGGTGCGGCCCGGCCCGATGCCAGCTGCGCCTCGAAATCCGCCGGGAAGCTCAGCACCATCAGCACGCCGCTGTCCTCGATGGCCGGGGCGATGTCGTGCGTTGTGCTCAGCATGACCTCGCGCTTGAAGACGCCGGTGCCGTCCACGCGCCGCAGCAGCTCGGTCGAGGCATCACCCCGGCTCTGGTCCAGCACGGCGTAAGGCGCATGCGTCAGCTCGTAGGTGGCGCCATAGCCGAACAACAGGCCCTGGATCAGCGCGGGCGCGATCAGCAGCACGCGGGCCGAGGGTTCCTTGAGCAGGTCCAGCAATTCCTTGCGGATCAGGAAGCCGATGCGCGCCAGCGCGGCGATGAAGTCGTTCATGGCGTCAGGCATCCAGGGTCTTGCGCAGGGTGCGGCGCGTGGCGAACAGCAGAACCAGCACGTACAGCGCCAGGATCCCGCCGTCGCACAGGATCATGGGCCAATGGTTGCCGGCCAGGAACAGCGTCTTGATCAGGCCCATGAAGTGCGTGGCCGGCAGCAACTGGCTGATCACCTGCACCACCACGGGCACATTGCGCAGGTCGAACACGAAACCCGACAGCATCATGGCCGGCATGAAGCTGGTGAGCAGCGCCATCTGGCTGGCCTCGAACTGGTTGCGCGTGCGGCCGGAGATGAACAGCCCCAGCAGCAGCGACACGGCCAGGTACAGCATCGAGGCGATCACGATCACCACCAGCGAACCGCGCATGGGCACCTCGAACAGGAAGTGCGCGGCCAGCAGGCACATGGCCAGGTCGATGGCACCCACGGCCAGGTAGGGCACCAGCTTGGCCAGCACGATCTCCAGCGGGCGCACGGGCGTGACAAACAGCGGCTCCAGCGTGCCGCGCTCCCACTCGCGGGCGATGAGTAGCGAGGTCAGGAAGGCGCCGATCAGCGTCATCACCAGCGCAATCAGGCCGGGGACCAGGTACCAGGTGCTGGTGTTGGCCTCGTTGAACCACATGCGCTGCACCACCTGCACGCTGCCCACGCCGTTGGGCTTGCCCCCGGCCCGGTCGGCCTGCTGCTGCGCCCAGGTGGCGAGGGCGCCGCCCACGTAGCCCTCCACCGCCGCGGCGGTGTTGGAATCGACCCCATTGAGCACCAGCTGGATCCGGCCGTGGCCCAGCCCCAACTCGCGTGAGAAATCCTGCGGCACGCGCACGATGGCGTTGACCTCGCCGGCGCGCATGCGCTGCTCCGCCTCCACCATGCTGGTCATCCACACGGGCGCGATGTAGGGTGAGCCCTGCAGTCCGGCCAGCATGTCGCGGGCCTGGGGCGAGTGGTCTTCCATCACCACGGCCACGGGCGCGTTCTTCACATCGAACGACAGGCCATAGCCGAACAGCAGGATCAGCACCACCGGCAGCAGCAGGCCCACGGCGAGGTTGCTGCGATCGCGCAGCATCTGGCGTGTTTCCTTGCGCAGCAGCGCGGTGAAGCGGCGCCAGAAGCCGCCGCCGGGGGACGTCGTGTGCGTCATCGTCATGGCGCCTCCTTTCCGGCCTGGCGGGCTTGCTCGACGATGGCGATGAAGGCGCTGTTCATGTCGCTCGCGTGGTCGCCTCCGGCCTGCTCGCGCACCTGCTGCGGCGTGCCCAGAGCCAGCACGCGCCCGGCATCCTGGATGGCGATGCGGTCGCAGTACTCGGCCTCTTCCATGAAGTGCGTGGTCACGATGATGGTGACGCCGCCTTGCGCCAGACCGGTGATGGTGCGCCAGAAGGCGCGCCGGGCCAGCGGGTCGATGCCGCTGGTGGGTTCGTCCAGGAACAGGATGTCTGGCTGGTGCAGCAGGCCGGCCGCCATGGCCAGGCGCTGCTTGTAGCCACCGGGCAGTTGGCCGCTCTTGGCCTGGGGCTCCAGGGCGAACTGGGCCAGCGCCGCGTCCACGCGCTCGCGCAGTGCCCGGCCGCGCAGCCCGTAGGCACCGCCGAAAAACTCCAGGTTCTCGCGCACCGTGAGGTTGCCGTACAGCGAGAACTTTTGCGCCACGTAGCCGATGCGGGCCCGGGCCTGGGCGCGGGCGTGGCGCAGGTTCACGCCCGCCACCTCCAGGTGGCCGCCGCTGGCCGGCAGCAGGCCGCACAGCATGCGGAAGGTGGTGGTCTTGCCCGCGCCATTGGGGCCGAGCAGGCCGAAGATTTCGCCGCGCCTGACCTCGAAGGATGTGCTGGCCACGGCCGTGAAATCACCGAACTTGCGCACCAGATCGCGCACCACGATCACCGGCTGATCGCCCTGGGGCACACCACCGTCCTGCATGGCCTTGGGCTGCACCTTGATCTTGTCGGGTGCGGCCTCGCTGGGGGGCAGCGCGGCGGCCTGATCATCGCGCTCGTCGTTCTGGTGGTGCTGGCGCAGCAGCATCATGAAGGCGTCTTCCAGCTCTTCGGGGCGGGCCTGGGGCTCGGTGCCCTGCAGCAGATCCTGCAGAGCGCCCTCGTCGGCCTGCCGCTGGCGGATGAAGCGCACAGCGCCGCCCTTGGGCACGGCGTCGATGACCAGTGCCTCCCGGTCGATCAGCCGCGCCTGCAGATCGCGGGCGGCCATGCCCGGTGGCGGCTCGGCCGTGAAGGTCAGGCCTCGGGCCTGCTGGCGCAGCACATCGGGTGCGCCCTCGGCCAGCACGCGGCCGTGGTGCATCACGAAGACCTGGGCGCAGCGCTCGGCCTCGTCCATGTAGGCGGTGCTCACGATCACGCTGAGGTCGTCTTCATCGACCAGTTGCTGCACGATCTGCCACAGGTCGCGGCGCGAGAGCGGGTCCACGCCCACGCTGGGCTCGTCGAGAAGCAGCAGGTCGGGCGACCGCACCAGCGTGCAGGCCAGGCCCAGCTTCTGCTTCATGCCGCCGGAGAGCTTGCCTGCTGGCCGGTCGGTGAAGCGGGTCAGGTCGGTCATGTCCAGCATGCGCTTGAAGCGATCGCGGCGCACCTCGTGCGGCACGCCGTGCAGGTCGGCGTAGAGGTCCAGGTTCTCTTGCACGCTCAGGTCTTCGTACAGGCCGAAGCGCTGAGGCATGTAGCTGATGCGGTCCTGCACGGCCTGCGGATCGCGCGCCACGTCAATGCCCAGCACGCTCAGGCGCCCGGCATCGGGCTTGAGCAGCCCAGCCGCCATGCGCAGCAGCGTGGTCTTGCCCGCGCCATCGGGGCCCACCAGCGCGGTGAGCTGGCCCGCATGCACCGTGAGCGAGATGTCATCGACCGCGTGCAGCGTGCCGCCGCCCGGTGCCGGGAAATCCTTGCGCAGGCCGTCGCTCACCACGGTGGGCTGGGTGCCCATGTCTGTCATGGCGCGTGGCCGGTGTTCAGCTGCACGGTGGCCGGCTGGCCCATGCGCAGCGCGTCGCCCGTGTCGTTGACCAGCACACGCACCTCGTAGACGAGGCTGGTGCGCAGCTCTTCGGTCTGCACGGACTTGGGCGTGAACTCGGCCACCGGCGAGATGTAGCCCACCTGGCCCTGCAGGGGCTGGCCGGGCGCACCGTCGGTGCTGACCCGGGCGGCCATGCCCGGCTTGACGCGGCCCAGATCCGGCTCGCCCACGTACACGCGCACCCATTTCGGGCCCGTGAGGGCCAGGGCGTACACCGGCCGCTGTGGCGTGGCCATGTCGCCCGGCTCCAGCAGGCGCGAGCGCACCACCGCATCGGCCGGGGCCTTGAGCTGGCCCAGTTCGATCTGGTGCTGCAGCAGCGCCAGTTGAGCCTGCGAGGCCTTGAGCTGCGCCTCGGCGCCGGCCACGTCTTCCTTGCGGGCGCCTTGCTCGGTCAGGCGCAGGGCGTCGCGCGCCTCATCGACCTTGGCGCGGCCCACCTGCGCGGCGCTCTTGGCGCGGTCCAGATCCTGCGCGCTCACGCCACGGCCCTGCGTGTCGGTGGCGATGCCCTGCAGCCGGGCCAGATCCTGCTCGGCGCGGGCGGCATCGGCCTGCACGGCGGCCAGGCGGGCCTTGGCCTGGGTGACTTCTTCCGGCCGGGCGCCATTGCGCAGTCGCAGCAGGTTCTGCTGCTGCGCATCGGCCTGGGCCTTGGCCTGATCGGCCTGCAAGGTGAGGGTGCGCGTGTCGAGCACGGCCAGCACGGCGCCGGCCCTGACGCGGTCACCTTCTTGAGCGCGCAACTCGGCCACGCGGCCATTGCCATCGAAGGCCAGAGACACCTGCCGGATGTCCACATTGCCGTGCAGCACCAGCGTGGTGGATGGCGCCTGCTGCCGGTGCTGCCACCACAGCACGCCGCCGACAACCACCGCGATGGCCACCACGGCGGCGGCGATGAGCTTCTTCTTGTCCATGGGATGACCCTCGACTGAAATCTAAATTCAATTTAAACTAAGATCCGCCGAGAATCAAGCCCGTTCCTCAAATGACCTGAACCCAATGAGCAAGCCAACCCGCGGCATGCGTGCCGACGGAGAGCAGACGCGCAGCCGCATCCTGGAGGCGGCCGGGCCGCTGTTCGCCGCCCACGGTTACGCAGAAACAACCAGCAAGGCTATCGCCGAGCAGGCGGGGGTGGATTTGGCCTCGATCAACTACCACTTCGGAAGCCGAAGCGGTCTGTACCAGGCGGTACTGACGGAGGCCCATGGTCGGGTGATCAAGCTGGAGGCTCTGCGGCAACTGGCCGACAGCAGCTTGCCGCCCGCCGACAAGCTGAGGCGCCTGATCGAGACGCTGATCGACACGGCCCTGAGCGATGGCGTCTGGCATGCGCGCATCCTGGCGCGGGAGCTGCTGGCGCCCAGCTCACACCTGAAGGTGCTGCTGGACATCGAAGTGCAACCCAAGCTGGCCATCGTGGCGCGCATCCTGAGCGAGCTCACGGGCATCCCCCTGGGCGACCCGGCGCTGCTGCGCTGCATCGTGAGCATCGCTGCCCCAGGGTTGATGCTGCTGGTGGCGGGCAATGGGCTGCCGGGGCCGGCGCAGTTGGTGCGCCAGATGCCGAGGGATGAGATCGTGGCGCACATGCACCGGTTTGCGCTGGCGGGGCTGGAGGCGGTGGGGCGGGCGCACACGCAGAGCGGGAAGAGTGAGGCGCAAGCTACATAGCTCGGCTTGCCGAGTAGGCACCCTGGCGTTGAGCGCAAGGCTTGGGCGCAAAGCCCCGTGAGCCTGCGTTCAACGATCTTTGTTTTGCCGCGCAGCTGGCCTGTTGGCCACCTCGCCCAGCAGCGCCTTGAGCCGAGGCGCGGCGAAATCAATGAAGCAGCGCATCTTCAGCGGCATCACGCCCCTCGATGCATGCACCAGATGCACCGGCGAAGGCTCTGGCTCGAAGCCTTCGAGCACGATCTGAAGCGCCCCGGCCTGCACCGCGTTGGCCACCTGGTAATGCAGCACGCGGGTCACGCCAACACCAAGGGCCGCTGCATCCACAGCAGCCTCTGGCGTTGACACCACCAGGCGGGGCCGCATCTCGATGTCGATGGCGCCGCTGCCCGCATCGCGGAAACGCCAGGATGGCGACGGCATGGGCGACTCCACCGTGATGCAGGGATACGTGCTCAGGGCCTGGGGGTGCTTGGGCTCACCATGCTCAAGCAGCAGGGCCGGGCTGGCGCACACCACGGTGCGCATGCTGCCGATGCGGGTGGCCACCATCGAGCTGTCGGGCAGGGCACCGATGCGCACGGCCATGTCTACCCGGTCGTCGATGAGGTCCACATTGCGATCGGCCAGCATCAGGCGGATGCTGATCTGCGGGAAGGCCGCCAGAAAATCGGCGACCACGGGCAGCACATGCAGACGCCCGAACATCAGCGGCGCGGTGATCACCAGCTCGCCCTTGGGCGTGGTGAACTCTCCCAGCGCATTGCGCTCGGCCTCATCGACCTGCTCCAGGATGCGCCGCGCCGCCGCCACGTAGGCCACGCCGGCATCCGTCAGCGTGAGTTTGCGGGTGGTGCGGATCAAAAAGCGCGTGCCTAGCAGCGCCTCCAGATCGGTGATCTTGCGGCTGAGCGTGGCCAGCGGCACCTTGAGTACGCGGCTTGCGCCTGAAAGGCTGCCGGCTTCCGTCACCGCCACCAGCATCGACATGGCCTCAAAACGATCCACGGGGCACCCTTCCAAATTTTGGTAAGAACATTCCTGATATTGGTAGATTATCAAGATTGCTGGAAGGATCCATCATGGGGCCAGCTTCACTTCACAGAAACGGCGGCCCACCATGTCATACGGATTCCTGGACATCGCCATCACCCCCAGCGTGCGTGCCGCCCAAGAAAAGATGGGCGCGGCCCACGCGTGGGAAGACTTTCAGGGCCACCGCGAATTCAACCGCTTCACCGAGCACGAAGCGGCTTTCATCGCCGCGCGCGACAGCTTCTACATGGCGACCGTGTCAGAGACCGGCTGGCCCTACGTGCAGCACCGTGGCGGGCCGCGCGGCTTTCTGAAGCTGGTGGACGAGACCACGCTGGCCTTTGCCGACTACCGGGGCAACCGGCAGTACATCAGCACGGGCAACGTGGTGGCGAACGACCGGGCGTGCTTGTTCCTGATGGACTACGCGCACCGCACCCGGCTGAAGGTGTATGTGCGGGTGGAAGAGGTGGCGCTGGATGCCGACCCGGCGTTGACGGCGCTGGTGACGGCGCCTGACTACCGGGCCAAGCTGGAGCGGATCTTCAAGCTGCGGCTGGAGGCGTTCGATTGGAACTGCCCACAGCACATCACACCGCGGTTCACCGAGCAGGAAGTGGGTGAGGCGGTGGCGCCGATGCGTGACAGGCTGGCGGTGCTTGAGCGGGAGAATGCGGATTTGAAGGCTCGGCTCTCGAACGCTGGAGGCAGCGGGCAAGCCTTATAGATCGGCTTGCCGAGTAGACAGCCTTGCGCATTGAGCGAGAAGGCTTGGACGCAAAGCACCGCGAGCTTGCGCGCAAGGATCTTTGCTTTGCGCACCGAAGCAGTTTGGCTTGCATGCTGGGATGAATGCCTTGGCAGCGAGCCTGTGAACCTTGCGCGCAAGCCTTGCGGCCCTTGATGCGGCAAGCAAGCGGTCAAGAAAAAGCCCCGCGAGCGGGGCTTTTGAACTTCCGTGGCCGAGTGTCAGAGCGCGCCAACCGGGCTCTTGGCGGCAGGCGCCTTGCGCGAGAAGCGGGTGGCCATGTCGCGGCGCAGTGCGTCCAGCCCCGAGGCCTTGCCCAGCACCTTCAGCAGGGCGTAGCCCTCCAGCGAGGTGGTCATAATGTCGCTGGCCCAGTGCCATCTCGGAATCGTTAGCACGGCCGATCAACTTGCGCAGGCGTGTGACGCGTGGGCGCTGGGCGTCAAGTTGGGCCATGTCGCGCAGGGCCTCGGCCAGGGCCACCCCAGATGGGGGCAGCTTGGGGTTCTCGCTCATTAGGCGTGATCAGGGTTCTAACTTCGTGTTACTACGCTAGATAACCTTTCAACGCTTGTATCAGAGTTAAAAACCGGCAAATTTCAGAGTTGCGCAATGCTGCGGCGACTTCGAGCATACGTGTGAAGCATGGTGCACTACAACGGTCATCGACGGCTAAATCTACGCAGCTGAGGTGCCAGCGTTCGGGTTTTGCTGTAGCGCTATGAATCAGCCAGCAAGCCTGCATGCGGAGCGCCACATCAAGCCGACTGCATGGTTTCATCCACTGCCCCGCAGGGGAGAAAGTTGATGCTTCCGAACTGTGCAACAGCATTGGCGACCCGAGAGCATGGCGCACGCGAACTGGGGAAAATCTTAGGTGTTTAGTCACCTTTTAAGCACGGATCACTGCTAGCTCTGGTAGACAATCGATACGAATTGAAATATTTTCAGGGGTGGCTTCGAATGACTGGGGGCGTTGGATTCAACTGGGCGGAAGCATGGGGGCAATTTCAGTCGCTGTGGTCATATTTGACCACCGCCGAGCAAGAAGCCTTCTGGCGAAACGCCGGCAAGTACGGCTCTGAAATGGATCGTCGATCTGGGCGATATGAGCGGCTCTGCTTCGCATTACGCGAATTAGAGTCCGTGAAAAATACGCGAGGCGTGAAGCTCCCGCTCATTGCAAAGGTGAGGCTGCTGTCGGCGGACGAAGTTAGGCGTTCCATTGGGCGGCACAAGGGGCAGTTGCTCTTGGCAGGACCGGCGGCGCAGGAGTTCCTCATAGGGGCTACGTGCAATTGGATCCAGTTTGCGTTCACTGCGGCTCTAAACGACTTCCTGGATGTGCTTGGTTGTGAGCACAATGATGTGGGTACTAGGAAGGGGCCGGTCCCGACCTTCTCTTCCGACAATGCTCAGCACGATGCATTGAGCTTGGCCTCCATTCATGGAACACGTCAGATGACGTTAGTCTGTGCCGGCCTAATGTTGTCGGACCCTGGCTGGATCGGGTTGAGACCTGCACTTGAGAGTTTGAAGCTATCGCCAGTTGTTGAGGCCCCTGTCGTACAGTCAATCGTGCCAACATGTGGCAATGGCGGGATGGTCCCAACCGATCCCCCCTCATTGCCAATTCCGGACGGGGCAGAGGTCTCATGTCTGCCGATCGATGAATCCTCGTTGCAGACACTTGAATCAGACCTTCAGAAACTAAAAGACCTTCTCCTTACGGCAGCAGCATCAGCTTCTGCAGGCGAGGTTCCTGACCTAATCCATGTAATCGAGAATTGGGAGCAACTTGACGCTGCACATTCCGCCGCTGCTTCTCAATTGAACGTCGAGACTTCGCATTTAGCCGATCTCCGGGAGGCACTAGCCGCCCGTGGTCGGCTCGCGAATGCCAACGCGCAACTTGTGCGATGTCGGGCGATCCGGCACATAAGCGAACCGGAGTTCGTGCCACTGCGTGACAAGTGCGATGAACTGGATGAGGCCAATCAGCAAGGGGGACTGGCACCTGCCGCAGAACTGGCCGTCCAAAGCCTACTGCGACTGGTTGAGGAGGGTGACCAACTCGATGACGAATTGGCCGCCGATCTCCAGTTAGAAGTCGAGGTTGTCTTTGGTCGTGTGATTGCCTTCGCGGCGGTGCGCGGCAAACTTACCTTCCGCCCGTTCGATCCAGATGCATCTGTTACTGGTGCGCTGACGAGCACGTCGCACCCTGAGCCAGCTGAACGAGCGCTTGAGCCGGAGTCTATCGCGCGGGGGGAGGCTGCGCCAGTAACTAGCGAAGCTGTCGGATCTGCAGGCGCGTCACCTGAAGAGGCTACGGAAACCGATGTCACGGAGCAACTAAATTCTGAGTGGCCTACGGGGATCGTAGAGGCCTCTGAGACACCTTCGGATCCAAAGCTCTTGGTGACGGGTGAGCATTCGACGATGCCGACCGCCGAGGTAAATGGCATTCCCTTAACGCTCGTTGAGGGGCAGTCCGACTTGGCAACTCTGGAGTTCCAATCGTTCCAGGAATTCTTCTGCCACCATTGGGTAGACGCTTCAGGCGTTGTCGTCCTCGCGCCTTGGAGCACTCCGGGTTTCGCTCCGGCTGTTTCCAACCTTGCCTTGCAGGCATGGGAACGTGGCGATGCCGGAATGGCCTATCTATTTGCGCGCGCTGCGGATGAGGCCGGGGCCACCCCGCCGCTCAACCTGAATGATATGGATGAGGCTGAGGAGCTCTTGTCCGCACCGGAATTTCCCACCGCAGGGCGTCAACCCGAACGGGTGGACCGGTTGCGTCAGGTCATGCTCAGCCCTAACGTCTATGACGTAAGCTTCGGCGTTAGGCTCATGCTGGAGGCATTGAGGCCTACGTTGCCATGCACGTTCACGCCGCTTGATATCGAAAAGCTCCTAGAACGAGCTTCGTATCATGATTCGGCTATCAATGAGGTAATTACCTTTCTGCTGAACGGCTGGTCATCTCAAGTGGATCCCTTGGAGTCCTTACGTCTGCGATTGCTCGACGCCAGACCGGAGCCCTTGGCGAAACTTGAGGACAGCCTCCGAAAGGCGCAAGAGGCTTTGAAGCGAGAAGTCACGGCCTTGTGGAGCGCAGCGGGAGGAAAGATCCAACGCACTCATTGCCGAGCTGCTTGGACACGCTTTATTCAAGAGCAGGTCGTCCCGCTGCGGGACGAACTTGCGCCAAGTGGGCCGAAGGGCCTTGCTTCTCCGAAGGTGCCAGCATCAAGTATTGGCTCGCGCGTCGTTGGAATCGGGCGCGCTTTTGTGCGCATCATGGACAGCGCGAACGTGAAGCATCAGGACCGATCTGCGGCGGATGGCGCAGCTCAGCAGATTATTGCGGCCGTGAGCCATCTCGCTGACGCTCTGTTGGCGTTGGAGACGCGGCGATCGCAAGACAGAGCCAAGACATCCTACGATGGTATTCCGTTTGAGGCAGGCATGCGTCTTCTGGCCGGAGGCTCCTCGGGCACCACAGACACGCTATGCGCGTCACTGTTTTCCGCAGTCCTGAAGCAGAACCCGCAGCCACAGTTGCTACGTCTGAGCGCTCGCCATTTGTTGAACCACATCGATGTCATTCGCTTTCTTGCGCCGGCCGCACTGACACGTGCTGGTATTGCCAAAGATGGCTTGCGAGTGCGCGATGTCGAAGAACCAAGAGCTGCAAGCGTTCTATTGCAGAACTGGTTTGCCAGTGAAGCTGACAATCCCAGTAGCGACGAGGATTTCCTCTCAGCGCTGAGGAATGTTGCCGCTGAAAGCACGCGTCGGGACGTGCTCGCGGCACTGTCGCATACCGATGTTTTGCTCGATCACCAACGCACGCTATTGCACCAGCACACCTTCGACCTTTCAGCGGAGACCTTCGAAGCGACCCGCCGGCTGGAAGAAATTTGGAGTGCCTGCGATGACCTTATGGTGCCTGACGAGGCGCGGCTGAAGAGCGTCGTCGACGAGGCCCGAGAAATGATGCGGCCCAAGTCCGATGCCAGCATTTCGATCAACAAACGTCTGCTGCGTCTAACATGGCTGACACGTAGCATCGAGCTTGCTGTGACTCAGCGAGACGATACAGCTCGCAAGCTCCTAGAGCAGGCGCAGGCAACTTCGCCAGAACTGGCCGAGCGGGCTGCCCCTTACTTTCAGGATGGCGACTACAGAGCGGGCTTTGCACTGCTGCACGGCGGTGCAGTACCAGAAGTTGATTCAGGTCGGCGCAGCGGACGCCGCACACTGTGGCGTGACGACGCAATTAAGTTGTGGCGAGAGCCCAGAACTAAGCTCGCACAGGATTTGCGCGGTTCAACTGAAGAACAATGGAATTTGGCGGACGCTTGGTCGTCAGGTGCCATAGAAGGCGAACAGCGCGATTCGCTCCCGAAGTTACTTTTTGCTTTGGTCAGTGGTGAAACCGAGCGAGTGCGGGGGGAGCGGCGGCCCGTCCTCCTCGGCCAACTCCGTGAACTTCAGCCACGCAAGGTAATCGTCAACTGCGGAGCAATCCGGCGGTACTTCCAAAAGACGGGAATGAACCCAACTTTTCTGCCTCAGCTTGCAGAGTTCGGTCAGATCGTCATGACGCCGCTGCCTCAAGCCATAGTTCGTGGAAACAGCGTTCCCAGTAACTGGGCTACGGAAGCAAAAAGCGACGAAGCGACGCGCGTTCTTTACGCCTTCTTGGCTCCGGGAATCGCTCTCTCGCGTCGCGACGAGCTTTGCTCGGACCTGCGTAAGCGTGGTATCACAGCAGCCATCATTGACGACATTGACGTGTGCCGTCTATGCGCCTCATTCGCTGGAAGCCGCCCTCAAAGCTTTGTCCCGTTCATTGAGATATTGTTGGAGCAAATCGATCTATTCGATGCATCGCCATTTTCAAGCCTGGACGGCCAGCATGTGCGCCTGGAAACCTATGTTGGCCGTGAGCAGGAGGCGAGAAAAATTGCCCTCGGTGCCGAGTACACACGCCTCTTTTCAGGTCGAAAGCTTGGCAAAAGTGCTTTGCTGAAATACGTCGCCGACCGGTACGACGGGCGCAAGCTCGACTCAGAGAACACCTTGAACGTCTTCTTCATCACCATTGCGGGCGGTGACTCGGAGTCGTGGGTCGTGGATGCAATTCTTGCAGCGATGATTGAGCGCTTCGGGCTACAGGAGAGTCCCGATGCGCGTGGATTGGGAGCGGCTGCTCGGTTCATGAATTACATGAATAACTTCCTGACCGAGAAGCCGGGACACAGCGTACTGCTTATCCTGGACGAAGCCGACGCATTTGTCGAAGACCAGCTTATTCGATACAACAAGGCGGACTACAACCATGATCGAGAGGGGTCGCTTAGCTTCCGAATGATGAAGCAGCTGCCTGCTCAGGACGGCAAGGGGCTTCCAAGAATTCGGACGCTCTTCTCAGGCTATCGAACCACGAATACGCGTGGTGGCGTTTGGGCTAATGCTGGTGATGTGCTTCTTTTGCCACCACTGGAGGACAGCGAAGCGATCAAGTTTCTCCATGGCATGTTAGGACGGGTGGGAATTTCTCTGGGCAGCCATGCACCGTTTGTAGCAATGCGCTGTGGATTCCAACCTGCAGTGCTGATTCGGTTCGGAGAAAGCCTTATCAAGCGGTTGCGCCGTGCCACAAGATCTGCGCACAGAGAGAAGCTTATCGTCTCTCGCGAGGAGGTGAGTGCTACGCTGGCCGAACAGGCGGTGCTTGACGAGATCAAAACTGTAGTAAACAACAACTTCCAAGGCAACCGGGTTGGTGCGGTCGTCTTTGGGGCAACCTTGCTAGCCTTGAAAGACTTGGCTCCGGGATTTGCATTAACCGATGGCGCTGTTCAGGTACTGACCAAGCTAAACAAAATCGATTCAAACCTCGATTGGCTAGAACGCCTGGATTCATCGCCACTCGCAGAGATCGAACGTCATCTGCAGGATTTCATAGACCGGGGTCTGCTTACTCAAGCAGAGTCCACCCGCCGCCTCGGTGATCGGGAGTACCGTCTCCGCTTTCCGCATTTTCTTACTGTCCTCACACGTCAGTCAGATGTCGAGCAGGATGTGCGGCAGCAAATCCAAACCATCCGCGCGGGCGGAGCTCAAAGACGCCTAGCAGAGAGCGTGTTGTCGGAGAGTGCACTTAACACAGTTCGATATTGGTACAGAGAGCCAGATACGGCGATTTGCAAACTAGTGGTTGTCAGCGGCCACTGGGTAAGGTCTCTACTGGACCAGAAGTGTGGCGTACCTGACCGCCTTGGTTGCGACAGGTACGGTCTCTTGGATCTCTCGTCAGCCAAGGGAAATTCGTTGTCTCTGCCCAGTGGAGTGCGAGTTCTTTGCAATGCTTCGGCTGCACATTGGTCAATGCTGTTAAACGCTCCGGCTTCCCGCCCTCTTGTGCTAATTGGAAGCCTCGATCTACAGCGCGCCGCCGTGAAGCACACACTTGCCGGTAGCGAAGTACCTGTAGAGGTCGTCACGCTTGGGCGCATGACTCAGGCCACCCTTGCGTGGTGGTTTGAGGTTTCCAGGGCACTCCACTTCAGCTCCAGCGACGCTATCGCCCGCATTGCGCAGGCCACAGAGTTCGCGCCGTATTTAGTGGACGCTTTGGATCTAAAGCTAACGCAGTCACCTGGAACCGATGTAACGTCAGCTGACTTGCAAGCGGCGCTGGATCAGTTTGAGGCGTATTTGCCGGAACTCGCATCGAGGCTGTGTGATGAAGCCCAACCCGGACATCTTTTGCCGCGCGAAGTCCAACTGCTAGTCATGGCGGCACATGTGGCGGAGGAAGTGTCCGATGAGTTCCATCTGGAACAGGAGTTCCAAGACTGCTGGATGATGCTGGGCTTGTCGGACGCCGGGATCGATGCTCCTCTAAGTCAAGCTGGAGATTGGCAGGCGATCAAGCTGCTTGTCGATGCTGGGCTCCTACCTACCCGAGTAGAGACCAGCGATGATTCAGGGGCCCGGTCATTAGGGCGCGTACGATTTGATCGCAACGGCCCTCTGCTGCGGTTAATCAAGGCGCTAGGATCCTATCGTGCAGCTTGATTTAACGCTGGCAGGATTCACGTCACCTTGGTCATTTCGAGGTTCGCGCACCTTTGCAAATTGGGCCGAAGGGAAACCTTGGGTCCATGAAGGCTCCCTCTGCGTCCTGCATACCGAGGAAGCACGTATTAGCGCATTGCTAAGACCCTCCATTTCTCGCTTCGTTCACGGGATCAACGCTGGCCTGTCTCGTTTGGACATCTGCTATGTCAGCTGCGGAGCCGAGCTTGGAACACCCGTACAGGCCATGATCCATGCTTTCGAACTCGACTCATCAATCCCGCCATTTGAAGCGCTTGGCAGGATAGAGGCACGCATACGGGACCGCAGTCTGCTTCTAGTTTTCCATGAGGGCTCAGCTGTCCATCCTGACGACTGGCTTCAACTGGTAATGCTGCTTGAACACTTTCGCAAGTCCACCAAAACTTCTGCGTTAGCAGCGATAGTAATCGACCACAGGAATGTCGTGGATGTACAGCCTGCGTGCGACTTTCGATTCGGGCATCCATCGCATAGCGTCCTCGTAGAGGCATCGTCGATTAGCAATGCCGAGGATCTCTGGCCAGCCTACGTCCATCATCGAATAGCGTGGGAGGCAGGGGGCAGTATTGCCTACGCGCTTTCGCTGGGACACAAAATTGCCGAATGCCCACCTGGAAATGATGAGGAGTTGGAGCGGTTATTGCAGGAGCATGCAGTGCTGACTTTGCAGGAGCATTCCGGCAAAGCGGACCTTGAAGAAGCGCATGAAATAGTCGGTTCGTTGGCCAACTTCACTTCCAGCCGCCGGCAGCTGCTTCGCTCCCAGTTATTTCAGCATCACTTGCTCTGGCGTCCGCCCGCTATGAATAGCTTCCAGGTCGTTCCCTGGGCGTCTCGTGCACTACTGGCTCATACCAGCCTTCCCCGCAAGTATGTTTGGGGGCTGCGGCATCAGCTGGTCTGTGCGCCCCTGGCGGGAGAGATCATGGCGCTTTGTCTGAAGTTTGAAAGCCAGATTCTTGTGCGCCTTCACGGTAAGCGGAACCGCGCGGTATCGGCTGAAGCGCTTGATGGCCAAGATAGATTTAAGCGAGGCGGCGACCGGTTCATCGTTTATCCTGCAGCCTTTCCGGCTCGTCCGGTAACGCCGGATGACGCCTGGGCGTTCGCATCACTCGGTCAGAATTTGGCGAGTAGCACGGACGGAAGCCGCCCGATGTACGGCAACACTCGGTTGCTGCGTAATGCGATTGCGCATGGGCACTACGTTAACTGGCGACACGTAGATCATGCTCGCCAGCTTCTTGAGAGCTTCGACGACTAAAAAAGCGCCCGATTGGCGTTACCTTGTTAAGGAGGCCGTTTCATCCTTCCAAGGTAAGCCGGTGATCTATGTTCATGAACTGGGGGGCCAAAGTTTGATGGTGGTATGGCCTTGTGCTATGTTCGAGCGCCGAAGACCATCGCAGAATCGATTGGGGTACTGCGTTTTCCAATGGCCACTAACGACGGGTCTACTCAACTAACTGGCACCTCGCTTACGAAGCCGCTATTTCGCAACTGAAACCACTCGGTGTCCACACTAACGACAACGCAGGCAGTCCGGCAAAGGCTTCAGCGATTGACTTCAGCGTCTTCCTATCTAGAGCTGAGTGATTTCCACCCATTGGGTGGCTGTGCCAAGTGCCAACGAATTGCAGGTGCCCCAAGGATTGTTGATGAGCTTTTCGCAGTGAGGGCACAAGACCGCTTGTTCCCAAAATGAATCTGGATTCGGTGCGGATGCTGTCTGGTGGCGCATCAACTAGTCCTGCCACGGTAATGGTCCGTGTGATAGGAGAGACATGCCCGAGCAGCGCGCCGCCAGTCTCTAGTCGCCCCCACCTCTTGGCATCAAGATCAATCATCTGAGCCACGGACTCCAGCAGGCGAACGGTCCAGCCATCTTCATCTGGTGCGGGAAAAACAACCGTAGGAAGAACGTCGTCGCAATGCCATGTCATTCCGACGCCTGTGGCGTCTTCGATTCCGTAGCAAAGTTTCCCATTGATTGGCGGGTTCTCGATAATGCACCGTTCAAGTTGGACGGAGATGAGCGCCGCAGCGCGGGAAACCAGGCTGTCTGGCATGGGCATCGTCATGGAACTGCAGTTGTCGCCAACAAAGATGCGCGTTGGGTCGGATGTATCTCCAGCCAGGATGGCCCTCACTCTTTCGTCCTGGCGGCACAGCTCGAAGAGTCCCGAGCGAAGGTCCTCTGTAGTGACCTTTCGATGCTCACCCTCGCAAAATAGATAGGCCGCCTTACCCTGGGCATACATGCCCGCTTGCACAAAGCGGCGAGAAGGCAGGGCAGCCAGAGTTTTTGACAGCGCCGCTGCGGCTGAAACACGTAACGATGCCGTCGTTTCGATGATGACCGCTTCAGCGGTGCCAAACACGTTGTTTGCCAAGTCCGAATCATTTAAAACATCGACAGCGTCGAGTTCAAAAGACTCACAATCTTTGTGGCCCAATTCCGCCATCGCCTGCTCCATCAACAGCGACTTGTTCGGGAGTACTGCAGAACTTCTTGGGAGAATCAATGCATGCCTAGCATTGTTATGCGGGGCAAAGACTTTGTTATCAACAAGAGCCATGTTGCCTGCGCCAGTGCGTCCTAGATGCAGCGCAACCTTCGAACCCAGACTGCCGCAGCCAAGAATTGCCAAACGGAGTCGCTTGCGATCTGACGGTAAGCCTGACACCGATGAAAGTAGTGCTGGCGTGACGCACTGTGCATGAAAGGCGGGGTGTGCCTGGCTGACTGGGGCAAGTGGCTTCTTTTCATCAAGGGTGTACCTGACAACATATGGCAGCACCTCAACATCTCGACCTGGCGACCCGACCAGAGACGCCGGCCGGTGGACAAGCAGTACTACAACAGCGAACAATCCAAGCGACCAATCGGCCTCATGGGCAGGACGCAAAGGCCTCTGCAGCGTCATTTGGAAAGTGAAGCTCTTTAGCGCTCCCTCCAACAGGTCAACTTTTGCCCCAAGGCAAGTTGCTTTCTCCAGCAAGGATGGAAGGTCATCGACGGTCTCCGGCGCGTAGTCAGAGACCACTCTGGGATCCCCTGCTTCATCAACACACCGAAGGAAGAAGAACGGCACTGACCCACTCGCCCAAGTTAGCGACCTATGCTTCCTGTGAGTCTGGGTGAACTCTGGATCGGCCGCAGGCAAGCTCTCTTCTGCCACAGCCCAAAGACTCCCGTCAGTGGTGAAGTATGTTCCCTGTGACGTCAACAGGCTGCCATCCTTTGGCGTCTTTTCGATGGCTTCTTCTGCACTAAACACAGTCGTTGAGGGGCATGTGTCTCGCCTAGTCGGCTCCCACCCGTGAGCCAGATCGATGAGCTGCCCAGCGGCGGCCTTGTTCAGCCAGATGCAAAGTTGGTCAACGATCCGTTCGAATCCGAAGCGGTGCAGTACTTCATGCAGTGAACCTTCAAAAAGACATGGGTTCACGCGCTGCCCGGCGAGGCGCGGATTGATGTGCGGTAGGGCGAGAGGGAAGTCTTCACGAAGCCAAACGGTAGGAGCTTTGAGCGGCCAGTCTCCGGAGAACTGGAACCAGCAAGGCTCCTTGGCGCGAACGCCCTCTGGTGTGACTCCGGCGGCTCGAAGCCGGCTGGGTAGCTCGACATCGATTACGGCCATCACCTCGATTCCATCGCTTGTAGAAGCGGCGGGGACGACACTACTCACGGAAGGATGGCGCTTCAGCAAGGCCAACACATCAAGAATGCTCTGCATCGCTATCAGCCGTGAGGCATAGGTGTTCTGGCTGCAGTGATGACACTCGCAGCCTTGGCCCCGGAATCCGTCTTGGCGGGCGGCGTCAGACCGTTCTTGCCGACCGTGAACTCCAGTGGCTCAACCGATGCCTCTTTAGGGTATTCGGCCGTACAGTAGAAGGTACCACCGACACCTTTAAGGATGTCCTCGTACTCTTCTTTTGCCCGGATGCATGGCGGATCCTTGTCATCATCTTTGATCGGCTTCGAACTTGCCACGATGAAGCCTCCGCTGCGAACTTGTGAAAGAGCGGAGCGGGCGTCAGCATCGACCTTTGCTTTTCTCTTCTTTTCGGACCAGCTGTCTTCTGACAGCGAGTGCCAAGAGCAGTGGTGAGGCGCTTGCAAGAGGTCGTATTGCAAGACCGCAACTTCGTGCTTGTGCCTAGACCATTGCTCTCGCCAGATGTAAACCTCAGCATCACCTCCGGACAAGAACTTGGCCCCGTCAGGTGTCTTGGAATCGGCGGCAAGCGTGAAGTTTATGATGATACTGGACTGATTCTTCGCGAGAAGTTCCTCTTTGTCCTCCTCGTCTTGAGCTTCGATGGGGCCAAGCAGATAGGCCGAGAAGTAGCTCGATGACCGCCCACAGATGGTGTTGAACGTTGTGTTCACTTTTCTGCAGATGGGCTCCAAGTCGTCAGTCTTACCATCGACGTCTTCACCCATCACCTGGATCCGGTCACCATCATCAACGACGAACTTCTTCTCAAGGTTCAACGCCACACGACGGCGTGCCTCCTTGTCGAAAGCCTCCGCATCCCTACAAAGCGTGTGGCTCTTGCTCGCACGGCGAAAGACGATGGGAGACGACCACATCTCGCGAATCACGATCTTCTTGTCTTTGTACTCCTTGGCGTCGTCTGGATAGTCGGCGATTGGACCCAGGTGGAAGTGCCGCTCAAGTCCACGGCAGTGGTCTTCATCAGGATGGCTCAGAAGGAATGCATCCACATACGGCCGCCCCTTGCCGTCTTTCTTGATTCGGTCGCGCAGATCTTTTGCGATGATCTTGCCCCCGTATCCCC
>NZ_RSED01000018.1 GCF_003933735.1 Aquabacterium soli
CACCTACCACTGGCTGCGCGACGGCGCAGACACCGGTGCGACGGGCAGCACCTACACGCTGACCCAGAACGATGTCGGCGCAGTGATCAGCGTGCGGGCCACCTACACCGATGGCCAGGGCACGGCAGAGGCCGTGGACAGCGCGGGCACGGCACCGGTGGCAGATGTCAACTTTCCGCCGGTGCTGGCGGTCAATGCCGGACTCACGGTGAACGAAGCAGGCCAGGCCATCCTGTCCACCGCCACCCTGCTGGCCACCGACCCGGACCATGGCGCGGCCCAGATCACCTACACCGTGAGCAACCCGCCCGTCCATGGGCGGCTGGAACTGGCTGGAGCCCCCGGTACCGCCATCAACAGCTTCACCCAGGCCCAGGTGGACGCAGGGCTGGTGCGCTATGTGCACGACGGCTCCGAGACCACCGCCGACAGCCTGGTGTTCACCGTCAGCGATGCGGCAGGTGCCGCCACCAGCGCCGCCACCTTGAACATCACCGTGACCCCGGTGAACGATGCCCCCACCCTGAGCGGCCCGGGCAGCTGGACCCTGCCTTTCGGCCAATCCCTGGCACTGCAAGGCAACGGCACCTGGCAGCTCGCCGATGTCGACGCGGGCAGCCAGATCCTCACGGCCACGCTGCAGTTGCAGTTCGGCACCTTGACCGGCAATGCAGGCAGCACCGCCGTGGGCATCACGGGCTCCGGCACCGGCACCGTGGTGCTGAGCGGCACCCTGGCCCAGCTCAATGCCTTCATGTCTGGCCAGCAGGGCGCCCGGCTCGTGTACGTCGGTGTGGGTCAGCAGTTGGGCGACCGCATGAGCGTGACGCTGAGCGATGGCCAGCCTGGCGGCAGTGCGACGCTGCAATCGAGCATCACACAGATCGTGTCGAACACCGACACCGGCCCCGAACTGCCGGACACGCCGGAGGCACCAGCCCCAGCGCCCAGCCCGGCGCCCGCTCCGCCCCCCGCACCTGCGCCGGTGCCGACCACCTCCGTTACCCCGCCGCCCGCCCCGGCAGAACCTTCGCCTGCGCCGGCACCCATCGTCGAGGCCGCCTCCCTGGTGATCCCACCAGCCTTCGACACAGGCCGCCCAGCCGACCATCTGAATTTCAGACCCACCGCCACGGCTTCGGCCAACGCCGATGCGCGCGACGGCGATGGCGGCTCGCTGGTCAGCCTGCTGGGCAACGCCGGAAACGTGAACGCATCGCTGATGACGGGCCTCGTGCCGATCAATGTCAGCGTCTCCCCCGGTGACGTGAGCCTGGGCAGGAGCGCAGCCACCCTTCCTTTGGGTGGTGTGGCAGACAACACCAAGCTGTTCAACATGGTGTCGGCCGAGACGATGCAGATGAGCGGCATGGCACTTTCGGTCGGTGCGGTGTGGTGGATCTCGCGCAGCGCCACCTTGCTGACCAGCCTGCTGATCAGCACCCCCGTGTGGCGCCAACTGGACCCGCTGCCGGTGTTCAACTCGGCAGACGATGATGAGGGTGGCGAGAAGGATGGGGACGGCGACAGCGCTCTGCCCGACCGCGATGCCATGCGCCGGGCCGAGGATCTGTTCGCGCCAGCCCGTCGCGCAGAGGCCTCCGAGATCAGCTGACGCCCGCGTCTGCCTCAGGCTCAGAACAGCTCAGCCTGCCCGTCCCCCGCACCCGCGGCACGCTGCCTTGGCTGCGCGGGAAAGGGCCTGAAAGCACTGCTGTCCAGCACCGGGCCCAGGCCCGTGATGCCCGCACGCTGCCGGGCGGCATTCACACGCTGGCGGATCAGGTCGGCCCAGACGCCTTGGCCCTTCATGCGCACGCCGAACTCGGCGCGGTAGTCGGCCCCGCCCCGCATGTCGCGGATGCGGGCCATGATGCGGTCGGCCCGTTCGGGCACATGGTGGCCCAGCCACTCCTGGAACAGCGGGTTCACCTCCCAGGGCAGGCGAACGATGGTGTAGTGCACGCTGCGCGCCCCGGCCTCGGCCGCTGCCGCCACGATGCGCTCGATCTCCGGCTCGTTGAGGAAGGGGATGATCGGCGCCACGTTCACGCCCACCGGCACGCCGGCCTCGCTCAGGCGCTTGACCGTCTGCAGCCGCCGGTGTGGCGCCGCAGCACGAGGCTCCAGCTTGCGGCTGAGCGATGAATCCAGTGAGGTGATGCTGATGAACACGGCCGCCTGCCGCCGCTGCGCCGCGAGCGCCAGCAAATCAAGATCGCGCTCGACACCACTGGACTTGGTGACGATGGTGAAAGGATGTTGGCATTCGGTCAGCACCTCCAGTACGCCCCGCGTGACGCGCAGTTCCCGCTCGATGGGCTGGTAGGCATCGGTGGCCGAGCCCACGTTGACGGGGCTGGGCTCATGCGAGGCACGCGACAGCTCCTTGCGCAGCAGCTCGGCGGCGTTGACCTTGGCCACCAGCTTGGTCTCGAAATCCAACCCGGGCGACAGGTTGAGGTAGCTGTGCGTGGGGCGGGCATAGCAGTAGATGCAGCCATGCTCACATCCCCGGTAGGGATTGATGGACCACATGAAAGGGATGTCGGGCGAATCGTTGCGCGACAGGATGCTGCGCGCCTGCTCATGGACCACGCTGGTGACAGGCACACCTTCGATGGCGAACTCGTCATCTCCAGCATGGTGGACGGGAGTGTTGTCGAGCTCTGATGCGCGCTGGGTGGATTCGAAGCGGTGGGCCAGGCGGGTCGCGGTGCCACGGCCTTTCAAGGGCACGGCACGGTGGCGATCGTCTGGCGTGGGCGAGAAAGGATCGTCCGGGGCAGGGTCGTCCATGGTCGGCTTCTCCTCATGTGATCGCGTGGTCCTCACGTCATTTTACTGTATATAAATACAGTATCTGAAAACAACAGGGTGCATCCATCAGGCCAGGCCTTGTCCGAAAACCTCGTTGCTGAGGGCTGCGCACAAGACCACACGACGTCACGTCAGTGTCATGCCCGCCGACAACACTGCGCGCTTGTTGTAACTGAACGGAAGTCGGAGAGCGAAGATGTCGAGAAGTACAAGGCGCTTTGGGGTCACATGCGGGCTGAGCCTGCTGGCGGCGGTGGCGATGACCGCCTGTGGCGGTGGCGGCGGAGGTGACAACCCCGCCCCTCTGGAGCCGCCCACGCAGGTGGCCACGCCCAAGACACTGAAGGTGGGCGTGCTGCCCGACACGCAGGGCGGCAACGAACTGGTGGCAGAGCACCCGATGCGCGCCTTGCTCGATCTCTATAAAGAGCAGGGCGTGAAGGTGGTGCTGGTGGTGGGCGACCTAGGCGAGAACGGCACCGCCGCCGAGCACCAGCAATGGCGGGCCGTGGCCGAGCCCTACCTGAAGGACATGACTTTCCTGCCGATCATGGGCAACCACGACAACAAGGGCAAGGACCAGGATTGGCACGACTGGATCGGCACGCTGATCCCGGTCGATGCCGAGCACATGGCCGGTGCGCGCAACAAGAACTACGCCGTGGTGCGGGGCAACGTGCTGCTGCTCAACATCTCCTACGGCTGGATGCCCTTCTCGTACGACTTCATCGAGCGAACCATCGCCAAGCACCGCGACAAGGTCGATCACGTTCTGCTGCAGACGCACAACTCCTTCGTCGGCAACAAGTACGGCTTGCTGCGCGAGCGCATCGTCGAAGGCTACACGTCCGAAGAAGGCGATGTCGCCTTCCAGGCCGTGTACGACAAGTACCGCCGCCTCTTCGCGGCCAACGATGTCATCTACATCTCGGGCCACGAGCACATGTACGCCCGCAGCGCGCTGCGCGATGACACCTATCGCCAGTTCACGCAGATCGTCTCGGGCAGTGCCTCGTACAAGGGTTATGAAAACCGTTACGGCGAGCATGAACAGGTGCAGAACACGCTGATGCTCAAGGCACGGGTCGAGTCCACCGGCACGCTGGACGTCAACGCCTCGATCTTCGACATCAGCGACGACCGGATCGACTTCAAGGCCTGGTACGCGGAGCACTCGGCGATGAACAACAGCAGCGGCGCGAAAGAACTGGCCACGCCCAACTGGCATTTGTTCGACCGCTTCACACGCAGCGCGACACGTTGCGAGAAGATCGTTTACCCATCGAGCATCCCGGCCGGCATCCAGTTCAACAACGCCTACGATTCGTCGTACCGCACCAGCGCCTGCGCCTCACCCAGTGGCGGCAGCGCGCGCATCCTCGATGGCGAGAACCGCACCTTCAACCGCCATGACACGCGCACGCGCACCATGGCGTTCGAGCCCGGCAAGACGGTGGCCACCAGCAACCGCGACATGCTGTCCATGATGTACCGCTTCATGTTCATCGAGAACGCCAGCTGGCGCCCGAACCTGAACAATAGCCAGCGTGCACGCCTTGTCAACGAGGGCACGTCGGATGAAGAAGTCGAGGTCCGCGCCACCACGATCGACCTGAAGAAGCAGGTGGTGCTGGCCTGGGAAGGCAAGACATCAGCCACCCTCTCCGACCGTCTGCACGTGAGCGGCATCGCGGCGCAGGGCGGCACCTACATCGATCCTTACGGCACCGTCAAGAACATCGAAACCGACACGGGGCTGCCGGGATCCCGCGGTGACAGCAGCGAAGCTGGCAAGGCACCGGTCGTGCTGCCCACCTGGGCATCGCGCAGCTGGACCTTGGACCCGGTGGCGCCGAATGACCCGTATGTGCTTGAGTTCAAGCTGCCGGCGGGCACCACCGCGGCCAGGGCCACCCTGGCGCGCTGGAATGCCGCCACCGGCACCTGGGAGCCTCTGGTCGCCAGCAACTGCCTGAGCCAGCAGGCCTACGTCGCCAGCCACCTCACCACCGCACCATCAGACCTGAGCGGCGCTTGTGTCGGCGATGTGGCTGTCGGCTTCGATGCCGCGCGCTCGGCCTTCTGGGCCCGCCTGCGCCAGGACGGTCAGTTCGCCATCGTGTCGCGCTGATCTAGTCTGATCGAAATGGACAAGGGCCGGCCGAACAGAAAGGCCGTGCCCTCATCCCTCGCCGTAAACGATCTCAGGCAATCCAGCAGGCATCAACTCCTTGATCCGGACCAGCGCCTGGTCACTCGGGAAGAACCGCGCCCCATCCCCCAGTTCCAGCTCGGCCCGCGCCGACACATCCGCCGCAACACGCTCCACCACCACCCGGATCGGCAAGCCCTGCACGGTCTCCGGCAGATCAGGCTGCGGCGCCGGCACCCGCCGCGCCGGGAACTCCCGCAGCACATCGGCCACCGGGCATTGCTGATCCTTCACCTTCACGCGCAGGAAGCGCGCAAACCGGCAACGCGCCGCCCCCAGGCTCCAGATCTGCTGCACGTTCAGCCGCAGCCCGCCCGAGAACCGGTCAGGCTGCACCTTGCCCTGGATCACCAGCAGCTCGTCGTCCTTGAGCAGATCGCGGTTGGCATCGAGCAGTTCCTCGTTGGCCACCGCCTCGATCACATCGCTCTTGTCGTCCAGCTTGAAGAGGGCCACGCGCCCGCGCACCCCGTTGATCACGCGCAGCTCGGTCACGATGCCCGCCGTCATCTGCGGATCGCGGGCATCCTGCAGATCACCCACGCGCTTGGCGAAGCGGCGCACTTCCTTCTCGGCCTCGTCGAACAGATGGCCCGACAGGTAGAAGCCGATGGCGGTCTTCTCCAGGCTGAGCTGCTCTTTCAGCGACCAGGGCTCGGCATGCACCAGCTCGGGCTCGTTGGTCGAGGCCGCATGGCTGTCGCCGAAGTCGAACAGGCCGCCTTGGTCGGCATTGGCCGCCAGGCTGTCGGCGTAGTCGAAGGCCAGCGGCACGCTGGCCAGCAGCCCTGCCCGGTGCGGCTCCAGTGCATCGAAGGCACCGCCCTTGATCAAGGCCTCGACCACGCGCTTGTTGACCGACTTGCGGTCCACCCGCGCACAGAACTCGAAGAAGCTCTTGAAGGGCCCATTGGCCGTGCGCTCGCGCACGATGGCCTCGATGGCGCCCTGCCCCGTGCCCTTGACCGCGCCCAGCGCGTAGCACACGGTCTTGTCGTCCACCGGCTCGAAGCGCCAGGCGCCCAGGTTCACATTGGGTGGCAGGAAGGTGATGCCGAAGTTCTGCGTGGCATCGTCGTGGAAGATCTTGAGCTTGTCCGTGTCGTCACTCGACACGCTCATGTTCCCCGCGAAGAACTCGGCCGTGTAGTGCACCTTCAGCCAGGCCGTGTGGTAGGCCAGCAGGGCATAGGCCGCGGCGTGCGACTTGTTGAAGCCGTAGCCCGCGAACTTCTCCATCAGGTCGAAGATCTCGTTGGCCAGGTCGGGCTTGATGTCGTTCTTGGCCGCGCCTTCGGCGAAGGTGGCTCGGTGGGCCACCATCTCCTCGAGCTTCTTCTTGCCCATGGCGCGGCGCAGCATGTCGGCACCGCCGAGCGAGTAGCCGCCCACGCGCTGGGCCACCTGCATCACCTGCTCCTGGTAGACCATGATGCCGTAGGTCTCCTCCAGCACCTCGGCCATCAGGGGGTGCAGATACTCCACCTCTTCCTTGCCGTGCTTGCGGGCGCAGAAGCTGGGGATCAGGTCCATCGGGCCAGGGCGGTACAGCGACACCAGCGCGATGATGTCCTCGAAGACGCTGGGCTTGGCATCTTTCAGCATGCCCTGCATGCCGCGGGATTCCAGCTGGAACACGGCCACCGTCTTGCCTTCGGACAGCAGCCGGTAGGTGGCTGCATCGTCGAGCTTGATCTTGGCGAAATCGAAGTCCTTCTGGTCCGGGTGCCGGGCCATGATGAACTCCTTGGCCGTCTCCAGGATGGTCAGCGTGGCCAGGCCCAGGAAGTCGAACTTCACCAGGCCGATGGCTTCGACATCGTCCTTGTCGTACTGGCTCACGGCGCTGTCGCTGCCGGGCTGCATGTACAGCGGGCAGAAGTCGGTGATCTTGCCCGGCGCGATCAGCACGCCCCCGGCGTGCATGCCGATGTTGCGCACCATGCCTTCGACGCGCTCGGCCAGGGCCAGCAGCGAGGCCACTTCTTCTTCGGCGGCTTCGCGCTGCTCCAGCTCGGGCGCCTCCTTGCGGGCATAGATCACGCCCGGGTCGGGGTTCTCGGGCACCTTGGCCAGCGTCACGGATTTGCCCGGCGGCGCAGGGATCAGCTTGGCAATGCTGTCCACATGACCATAGCCCATGCCCAGCACGCGGCCCACATCGCGCAGCGCGGCCTTGGCTGCCATGGTGCCGAAGGTGGCGATCTGGCTGACGGCGGAGCGGCCGTACTTGTCCTTCACGTAGTCGATGACGCGGTCGCGGTTGCCCTGGCAGAAGTCGATGTCGAAGTCGGGCATCGAGACCCGCTCGGGGTTCAGGAAACGCTCGAACAGCAGGTTGTATTCCAGCGGGTCCAGGTCGGTGATCTTCAGCGCATAGGCCACGAGCGAGCCGGCGCCCGAGCCCCGGCCCGGGCCCACCGGGCAGCCGTTGTTCTTGGCCCAGTTGATGAAGTCCGCCACGATCAGGAAGTAGCCGGGGAAGCCCATCTTCAGGATCGTGTTGATCTCGAATTCCAGGCGGCTCACGTACTCCGGCCGCCTGGCATCGCGCACGGCCCGGTCTGGGAAAAGGTGCGCCAGGCGCTCTTCCAGGCCCTCGAAGGACAGCTGGCGGAAGTAGTCCGCCATGGGCATGGGCTTGCCCGCGTCCGGTCCGTCCTGCAGGATGGGGGTGGGGAAATCAGGCAGCTGCGGCTTGCCCAGCACCAGCGTGAGCGCGCAGCGCCGGGCGATGGCCACCGTGTTGGCCACGGCCGAGGGGATGTCTGCGAACAGGGCCTCCATCTGCGCCTGGGTCTTGAAGTACTGCTCGCGGGTGAAGCGCTTGATGCGCCGCGGGTTGCCCAGCGTCTCGCCCTCGGCGATGCAGGTGCGGGCCTCGTGCGCTTCGAAGTCGTCGGGCGTGGAGAACTGGATCGGGTGCGTGGCCACCACGGGCAGGCCGATCTTCGCGGCCAGCGGCACGGCGGCGCGGATGTGCGCCTCGTTGGTCGGGTGACCGGCGCGTTGCAACTCGATGTAGAAGCGCCCCGGGAAGATGCCGGCCAGGCGCCGGGCCAGGGCCTCGGCACGGCCCGCATCGCCGTTCATCAGGGCCTGGCCCACGCAGCCCATCTCGGCGCCCGCGAGCGCGATCAGGCCTTCGGAGCGCTGCGCCAGCGATTCCCAGAACACCGAAGCGTGGGTGCGTTGGCCGGGCGCCGTCCAGGCTTCTCCCAGCAATTCGGACAGGTGCAGGTAGCCCTTGCGGTTCTGGATCAGCAACAACAGGCGCGACACGGGGCGGCCCGGCTCGTCGGCCTCCAGCCAGACATCGGCGCCGATGAGCGGCTGAACGCCTTTTTTGCGCGCCGATGAGTACAGTTTGATCGCGCCAAACAGGTTGCTCAGGTCAGTGACAGCCACGGCCGGCTGGCCATCCTTGGCGGCGGCCTTGACCAGGTCGTCGATGCGGACGGTGCCATCGACGACGGAGAATTCGGTGTGGGAGCGCAGGTGAACGAAAGCCATCCCGGGATTATCCCGCGAGCGCCCGGGCGGGCGCTGTCCGCGGCGACCTGGCGCTCAGGCTTTCATCAGGCCGAGCCCGGCGTCGAACTGCGCCCGGCGCGGGAAGATCTCGTCCAACGCGCTGTCGCCCGCGCCGAACCACCGCCCCAGGTCCGCACCGAACTGGTCCAGCGCCATGGTCGGGACCCAGTTGCCGCCGCCGATGTCGTCTGCCCCGCCGATCACATGGCTGGGGAAGCGGCCCAGCACCTGCCCGCCGTTCACGGCCCCGCCGACCACCAGGTGGTGGCTTCCCCAGCCGTGGTCCGAGCCCTGGCCGTTGGAGACCAAGGTGCGGCCGAAATCCGAGGCCGTGAACAGCGTGACCTGGTCCTGCAGGCCCATGCCCTGCAGCGCCGCGTGGAAACCGGCCACCGCCGCGTCGATCTCGGCGAACTTGTCGCGCTGCGTGGTGAGCTGGTCGGCACCGTGCGTGTCGAAACCGCCGATGGAGCAGAAGAAGCACTGGCGCTGCAGGCCCATCGTGTCCCGCGCCTGGATCAGCTTGGCGACCATGGCCAGTTGTTGGCCCAGCTCGGTGTTGGCCGGGATGCTGGCCGGCGCCGAGGCGCCTCCCAGCGCCTGCGTCAGCACGCGCTGGTTGTCCATCGAACGGCCCAGTGATTGCAGCCAGGCCGCCTCGAAGGGGTCACTGCGCGTCTGGCGCACCAGGCTGTCGAGCGCATAGGACAGGGCATCCTGCGAATCGGGCGTGTAGCCCTCGAAGCCGAAGGCGCCCGACACCGGCACCCGGTAGGGCTGCAGCGTGCCATCACCGGCGCCCCACAGCGCTCCACCCGACAACGACACGCAGGCATAGCCCCGGTGCGCCGCGCCGCCATCGACCAGGCGTTCGAGCAGGCGCCCGCCCCAGCCGCCTTTCAGGGAGGCGCTGAAGCTGTCCGTCTGCCAGGCGGCCTGCTGGTCGGCGTGCGAAAACAGGTTGGCCGGCAAGGCCACCAGGCCACGCTGGTAATCCACCTTGGTGGTGGGCACCACCAGCGGGCCCACATTGGCCAGCACCGCGGCCTGGCCGCCGTCGAACAGGCCTTGCAGGCGGGTGAACGAGGGGTGCAGCGCGAAACGCCGCCCCGCCGTGTTGGTGGGGGCCACGGGCAGTACACGCTCACGCGCCAGCCCCAGCACGCCGCGCGCCTGGCTGTAGAGGGCGTATTCATCGGGTTCATAGGGCAGCAGCAGGTTGTTGCCGTCGTTGCCACCATGCAGGAACACGCAGACCAGGGCCTTGTAGCCGCTGGCGCCGCTGGACGCATCGGCCAGCGCGTTCAGCTGCAGCCAAGGGTTGAAGGCAGCGCCGGCCACGCCAGCGGCCGCGGCCGATTTCAGGAAGAGACGTCGAGAGGGGTTCATGGGCACACCGGGTTTCATTTCTGGATCACGAAGTCGGGCGAGACCGCCGCGAAGATCAAGGCCTTGCGGATGCGCACATTCACACCCCAGTCGTTGCGGGGGCCAGGCGCGATCAGGCCGATCAAGGTGGTGCGGGTCGCCTCGCTCATCTGCGCGTTGAACAGCAGCACGTTCAGCCGGTCCACACAGGCTTCGGGGCTGGCCAGGGCCAGGGTCTCCCAGCTCTTGATGTCGAGGTTGATGCGGCCGCCCCCATCGCCGGTGCCTTCGTCCCAGCCATGGCCACTCCAGTTGACCAGGTGGGTGAAGGTGTTGAACAGCCCCACCACGGTGGCCTCGGTGGTGGCCTGGAACTCGGGCGCCACCAAGCCTGCCTGGGCCAGCACGCCGCCATGCCGGTAGTTGGGCGAGAAGAAGTTGAACACCGAGGGGGCCAGCAGCGGGCTCTGGCCCAGCAGGTCGCCGCCCTGGTCCGTGCGGTTCAGGTCGGTGCGGCCACAGGGGCTGGCGGTGCTGGCGCCCAGCGCGCGCAGCAGGTTGGTGAAGCGGATCACCGGCTCGCGCTGCTTGCCGAAACGCTCGCGCGTGGCGGCGTCGTCGCCCCGCGCCTCCGGGTCGAGCAGGATGGCCTGCAACACGGCGCGCAGGTCACCCCGCAGGCCCTGGCCGTTGTCGTTGAACACGGCCGTGATGCGCGCAATGTAAGCCGGGCTCGGGTTGCTGGTCACCAGGCGCTGGATGAGCTGGCGGCCGATGAAGGGCCCCACGTTGGGATGGGCCGCGATGGCATCGAGCGCATCGTCCAGGTCCTTCTCGGTCGACTGGCCGCCGGACAGCACGGCGCCATCGAGCAGTGGCTTGGGGCCGGGCTCGTGCATGGCCGCGAAGGGCAGCATCGGCGTGGTCCAGTTGGCCTCCAGGTCGATGCGGGCCCCATCGAAAAGCGAGGAGCTGGCGTTGCCCTGCCCGCCGAAGCTCCAACCCGTGAAGGCGCGCGCGAAACCCTTGACCACGCTCTCGTCGTAAGTAGGCAGCGGCTGGCCATCGGCGCCCAGACGCGTGCTGCCATCGGCGTTGAGCTTCACCAGGCCGATCGAGAACAGCTGCAGCACCTCGCGGGCGTAGTTCTCGTTGGGGTGCGTGCCGGCGTCCGGATCGGCCTTGCGGCTGCGCAGCATGTTCAGGTAGTAGCCCATGGCCGGGTGCAGCGTCACGGCGCCCAGCAGCGCGCGGAAGGTGCCGAAGGCCTGGCGGTTGAGCGTGTCCATGTAGGACGACAGCGCATACGCCGGCAGCGAGCCTGCCGCGTTCGAGATCACCATGATCTGCGACAGCGCGAAGGCCACGCGGGCACGCAGTTGGCCGTCTTCGAACAGCCATTGGCGCCACACGGCCTCATAGCTCATGAAGTCGAAGGCGCGGTTCCAGTAATCACGTTTGCGCTGCAGATCCAGGTAGGAGGTGTGCAGTGCGTAAGGCATCGCGAACTGCCGCCACAGCCAGTGCTCGGCACCTTCGGACATCAGGTCATCGACCTCGGCCGGCGTGCGGATGCCGAAGCTGGCCTGGGTGAGCAGGCGTGCCGCATCTCGCCGGCTCATGGGCGCGCGCTCAGGCTCCGTGGGGCGCGACGTCAGTTCGCCAAGCGCTATGCGCAACCCAGCAGACAGGGCCACAGAGGCCGGGATGACGGATGCGCCAGACGCTTGGGCCTGGGCTTGCGCCGTGCCAGCGGCAGAGCCTTCGGCCACGCTGTCGCCGCCTCCCCCACCACCGCCGCACGCGGCCAGCGCCAAGGGTGAAACCAGCGCAGCCAGCTTGGCAGCAGGAGCTGGGAGATCTGAAGCGAGTGTCTTGCTTGCGAGAGGATGGGGGGGCTGGGGGAGGTGCGTGCCGGTGTCGGCCACGCGTGTCGTTGGCGTGCCGTCCAGGCGGGAAGCCTTGACGGTCTGTTCGCTGATCATGGTTACCACCTTCAATTGCCCGAGGAGTCGGGTTCACTGCTGGCGGCTTGGGTGTGTGTGAAGGCTCTGCTTGTCGCGGGCTCGTGTCGGCCCGTCGTTGTGATGGCATCTTAGGAAGGGGTTTCTTGCGCGGGCGCAAGCAAAGGTAAGAACCAGCAGGCGCCTGTTTTCTACAATGGCGCCATGCGTGACGTACTCAACATTTCCGCCTACCGTTTCGTGACATTGCAGGATGCGCAAGATCTGCGCGAGCGCCTGCATGCCCATGCGCAGGCATTGAATCTCAAAGGCACCGTGCTGCTGGCGGAAGAAGGCATCAACCTGTTCCTGGCCGGCCCGGCAGACGCGGTGCGCGAATGGGTGCGCGAGCTGCGCCAGGATCCACGCTTCGCGCCGATCGAGCCCAAGGAGAGCTGGTCCGAAGAGGTGCCCTTCAAGAAGCTGCTGGTCAAGGTCAAGGGCGAGATCATCCGCATGAACCACCCGGCCATCCGCCCCGATGCACTGGGCGACGAAGGCCGTGCGCCGGCCGTGTCACCCGACACGCTCAAGCGCTGGCTCACCCAGGGGCATGACGACGAAGGCCGCCCCGTGGTCACGCTGGACACGCGCAACGCCTTCGAGGTGGACTACGGCACCTTCGACAACGCCATCGACTGGCGCATCGACAAGTTCAGCGAGTTCCCTGAGCAGGTGCTGGCCCACCGGGACGAGTTCAAGGGCAAGACCGTGGTGAGCTTCTGCACCGGGGGCATCCGCTGCGAGAAGGCGGCGCTGGTGATGAGCGAGGCCGGCATCGACCACGTCTACCAGCTCGACGGTGGCATCCTCAAGTACCTGGAGCTCACCGACGGCACGCACTGGCACGGCGAGTGTTTCGTGTTCGATGGCCGGGAGTCGGTGGACAACGGACTGGAGCCCGGCCAGGGGCCAAGCCGCCGCGCTTGATGCGCGCGCGGCCAGGGCCGGACTCAAGACGCCTGCACCAGCGAGATCATGCCCATGTAGGGCAGCATGTTGGTGCGCACCACCTTGTCGATCGGGGTGGTGAAGTCCTCCTGCATCCAGCGCGACGCCAGCAGGATGTTCAGGCCGATCATGCCCTCGGCCAGCAGGTCGATGTCGATCTCCTGCAGCATGTGCTCGGGCACCAACGTGACCAGGTGGGCACGCAGCAGGCCTGAGTAATCACGCGCGGTCTCGCCGCTGATGCGGGCCATCTCGCCGTCCACGCCCAGTGAATCGACCAGCATGATGCGGCCACGGCGCGGGTCGTCGCGGATGAACTCCAGGAAAGTGCGAAGCCCCGGGTCCAGCAACTCCAGCGGCGTGGGATTGGCCTGGCGCAACGCCAGCAGCGTCTTGTCCATCAACTGCTCGCGCAGGTGGCTGTACACGGCAATGAACAGCTCGGACAGGCTCTTGAAGGATTCGTAGAAGTAGCGCTCGGTCAGGTGCGCGGCCAGGCACACCTCGCGCACCGTGGTGCCGTGGAAGCCCTTGGTGCCGAACACCTCGATGCCGCCCTCGACCAGCTTGTCGCGGCGCTGTCGCTGGCGTTCTTCCGGCAGCACACCGCCATAGCGGCGCCGGTTCGGGGGGGAGGCGGCGGAATTCGTGCTGTCCATAGGGATGTCTATATTGACATGAACCATTGTCAAAGATATTCTGACATGAATTCTTGTCACAAATCAAATTGCATCCAGCCGTCACCACAGGAGCGCCAGTGCCATGAAACCCCAGGAATTCAGCCAGCCCCGCACCGGCCAGCCCGGCGGCTCGGGCATTGAACGTGCGCGCGTGATCGTCGTGGGCACGGGCTTTTCAGGCCTGTGCATGGGCGTCAAGCTGCGCGAGATGGGCGAGGACGACTTCCTGATGCTGGAACGCGCCAATGACGTGGGCGGCACCTGGCGCGACAACACCTACCCCGGCTGCGCCTGCGACGTACCCTCGCACCTGTACAGCTTCTCGTTCGAGGCCAACCCCGAGTGGTCGCGCATGTACGCGCCCCAGCCCGAGATCTACGCCTACCTGCGCAACTGCGCGAAAAAATACGACCTGCTGCGCCATGTGCGTTTCAACACCAACCTGGTCGGCGCCCGTTATGACGAAGCCCGCGCCAAGTGGGTGGTTCAGTCCGAAGACGGCCGCACCTTTGAATGCGATGTGCTGGTGTCCGGCATGGGTGGCCTGAGCAACCCCATGGTGCCCAACATCCCCGGCCTGGAGCGCTTCGAAGGCAGCACCTTCCACTCCGCCAACTGGAACCATGGCTACGACTTCACCGGCAAGCGCGTGGCCGTGATCGGCAGCGGCGCCAGCGCCATCCAGTTCGTGCCGCAGATCGCTCCGCTGGTCGACCAGCTCGACTACTACCAGCGCACGCCCGCCTGGGTCGTGCCCAAGGACGACCGGCCGCTGAGCGACAAGGAGAAAGCCGATTTCAAGGCCAACCCCTGGCGCCAGCGCATGCAGCGCACCAAGCAGTACTGGATGATGGAGGCGCGCTTCCTGGCCTTCAAGTTCAAGCCCGAGTGGATGAAGCTGGTGGCCAAGGTGGCCAAGCACAAGATCGCCCGCGCCATCACCGACCCGGCCGTGCGCGCCAAGATCACGCCCGACTACACACCCGGCTGCAAGCGCCTGCTGATCTCCAACGACTACTACCCCGCCCTGGGCCGCACCAATGTCGACGTGATCACCGAAGGCATCCAGGCCGTCACGCCGCGCGGTGTGATCACGCAGGATGGCGTGGAGCGCCCGGCCGATGCCATCGTGTTCGGCACCGGCTTCAAGGTGCAGGATCCGATCCCGCCGCGCACGGTGTTCGGCCGTGGCGGGCAGGATCTGTCCGTGGTGTGGAAGGACGGGCCCGAGGCCTACAAGGGCATCGCGGTGGCCGGCTTCCCGAATTTCTTCATCCTGATGGGCCCCAACACCGGCCTGGGCCACAATTCGATGGTGTTCATGATCGAGTCGCAGGTGCACTACGTGATCGAAGCGCTCAAGACCATGAAGGAACACCGCCTCAAGGCCCTGGACGTCAAGCCCCAGGCCCAGCAGCAGTTCATCGACAAGATCCAGGAAGATTTGAAGTCCACCGTTTGGAGTTCCGGCTGCAAGAGCTGGTACCTCAACGACAAGGGCCGCAATGTCTCGCTGTGGCCCAGTTTCACCTTCTCCTACCGTCTTCGCACGCGGTCTTTCGACCTCGCCAAATACAACGCGGAGCGTGCATGAACGCCCGCACCGCCAAGGCCCAACCATGAGCATCCAGTCCACTCTCACCAACCTCGTGCTGCGCTGGCAGTTCAAGAACGGCAGCAAGGGCCCGCTGAACGTCGGCGCCGCCCGCCACAAGGTGGACAAGCTGGCCCAGCGCTACCCGGCGCCGCCCAAGGACATCACGCACACGCCCCTGCCCGCCAACCCGGCCAAGGGCCTGTGCCCGGCCGAATGGCTGAGCGTGGCCAAGCCGCAGCGCACGGTGCTGTACTTCCATGGCGGCGGCTACTTCTTCTGCAGCCTCACCACGCACCGCCCCACCTGCGCGTACCTGGCCCGCACGGCCCAGGCCCGCGTGCTGTCGGTCGACTACCGCATGGCGCCCGAGAACCCCTTCCCCGCCGCCGTGGACGATGCCGTGGCCTGGTGGAAGGAGCTGCTGGCACAGGGCACCAACCCCGCTGACGTGGTGTTCGCAGGCGATTCGGCCGGCGGCGGCCTGGCCCTGGCCTGCCTGCTGGCCTCGCGCGACCAGGGCCTGCCACTGCCGGCCGGCGCCCTGCTGTTCTCGCCCTGGGCCGACCTGACCTGCAGCGGCGAAACCATGAAGTCCAAGGCCAAGGACGACGTGATGTTCAACCCGCACCTGCTGCCCGAGGCTGCCGCCTTGTACCTCAAGGGCCATTCGGCGCAGGATCCGCTGGTCTCGCCCGTGTTCGGCAACCTCGCCGGCCTGCCAGAGCTGTTCATCTTCGCCAGCGAGCACGAGATCCTGCTGTCGGATTCCACCCGTCTGCACGACAAGGCCCGCCAGCAGGGCGTCAAGAGCACGCTGACCCTGCACCCGCGCCTGCCGCACGTGTGGCCCACCATGCTGATGCTGCCGGAAGCCCGCCGTGACCTGAAGGTCTCGGGCGACTTCATCGCCCGCGTCACGTCCCGCGCCCCGCAGGCCCGCGCCGCCTGAGCACCCAACCGCACCAAACCACCATGAAGAACTTCAAGAACCAAGTGGCCGCCATCACCGGCGCCGCCTCCGGCATGGGCCGCACCCTGGCCGTTGAACTGGCCAGGCGTGGCTGCCACCTGGCGCTCAGCGACGTCAACGAGCTGGAACTGGCCAAGACCGCCGAGCTGGCTGGCCGCCATGGCGTGCGCGTCACCCTCACCCGCCTGGACGTGTCCGACCGCGCCGCCGTCTTCGCCTGGGCCGACCAGGTCGTGCAGGACCACGGCAAGGTCAACCTGATCTTCAACAACGCCGGCGTGGCCCTCAGCGTGAACGCCGAGCACGTCAAGCAGTCCGATTTCGAGTGGATCATGGGCATCAACTTCTGGGGCGTGGTCTACGGCACCCAGGCCTTCCTGCCCCACCTCAAGGCCTCGGGCGACGGCCACATCATCAACACCTCCAGCCTGTTCGGGCTGATGGCCGTGCCCACGCAAGGCACCTACAACGCCAGCAAGTTCGCAGTGCGCGGCTACACCGAAGCCCTGCGCATGGAGCTGGAGCTGGAAGGCGCGCCCGTCAGCGCCACCTGCGTGCACCCGGGCGGCATCGCCACCAACATCGCGATGGCCGGCAAGATCGACCCATCGCTTGAAAAACTCACCGGCGTCAACGCCGAAACGCAAAAGCGCCGCGCCAACAAGCTGATCAACGTGACCACGGCCGAATCCGCGGCGCTGCAGATCCTCACCGCCGTCGAGAAGAACGCCCGCCGTGTGCTGGTGGGCCCCGATGCCCGCATGCTCGACAAGATGGTGCGCCTGCTGGGCTCGTGGTACCAGCCACTGGTGATGCGCCAGCTCAAGCGCATGAACGCCAAGTCGCGCCAGCGCGACAACTCCACCGCCCGCGCCTGAAGGGGTAGGAGAGAATCCGGCGGATCCTCTCCTACTTTCTCGAGACCTGTCTACACATGAAATGGCTCAAGCGCCTGTGGTGGAGCGCCGTGCTGATGGTGGTCGGCCTGGCGCTGGCCGTGTGGGCCACCTGGGAGCCAGACCGCCAGCTCGGTGACCTGGTGGCCCGCTGGGCCCCGCCGCCGTCCATGTTCGTCGAACTCGACGGCATGCAGGTGCATGTGCGCGACACCGGCCCGCGTGACGACCCACTGCCCATCGTGCTGCTGCACGGCATGGCCTCCAGCCTGCACACCTGGGAGGGCTGGCGCCTGGCCTTGGAGAAAGACCGCCGAGTCATCTCCGTCGACCTGCCGGGCTTCGGCCTGACCGGCCCCAGCCCCCAGGGCGAATACCACATCGAGGGCTACACCCGCTTCGTGCTGCGCCTGCTGGACAACCTGGGTGTCAAGCGCGTGGTGCTGGTGGGCAACGCCCTGGGCGGCGAGATCGCCTGGCAGACCGCGCTGCTGGCCCCTGACCGGGTGCGCAAGCTGGTGTTGATCGATTCTGACGGCTACCAGCTGTCGCCCATGTCGCAGCCCATCGCGTTCCAGATCGCGGGCGCCCGCAGCATGCGCTGGGTGGCCGAGCGCATCCTGCCGCGCAGCGTGATCGAATCCAGCGTGCGCAATGTGTTCGGGCACCCGGAGAAGGTCACGCAGGACCGAGTCGACCGCTACTTCGAACTCAGCCTGCGCGTGGGCAACCGCCGTGCGCTGTTCCAGCGCATGGACCAGAGCGAATCCGGCGCCAAGGAACACCAGATCCGCCTGATCAAACAGCCCACGCTGGTGCTCTGGGGTGAGCGCGACGGCATGGTGCCGGTGGCCTTCGCTGATCGCTTCTGCGGCGACATCGCCGTGTGCCGCAAGGTGGTGTTCCCGGACCTGGGCCACATCCCGCAGGAAGAGGCGCCCGCACAGACGCTGGCGCCATTGATGCACTTTTTGTCCACGCCATGACGCCCCACGAGGCGCAGCTGTGGTGCTTCTTCTATGAAGACGCCTGGGCGGCTGATGCCTCGATCGCCGCAGCCTATGACGCCCTGATCACGCCCGACGAACGCCAGCGCGTGCAATCCTTCCGCTTCGAGAAGCACCAGCGGCAATGCCTGGCCGCACGGGCACTGCTGCGCACCGTGCTGTCGCTCCACGCCCCGGTGGCCCCTGCCGACTGGCGCTTCGACACGGGCCGCAACGGCAAGCCCTTCATCGCCTCGCCCGCCGCTCACCAGGCGCTGCATTTCAACCTGGCCCACACGCAAGGCCTGGTGGTCTGCGCCGTCAGCTGGACGCATGCGCGCCTGGGGGTGGATGTGGAGACCTTCGACCGCGGCGCCAGCGCCGCCGAGATCGCCGACAGCCATTTCAGCGCCGATGAGAACGCGCTGCTCAAGCGCGTGCCCCCGGAGCACCACCACCATGCCTTCATGCGGCTGTGGACGCTGAAGGAATCCTTCATCAAGGCCACGGGCGAAGGCCTGAGCACCCCGCTGAACCAGTTCGGCTTCGAGATCGACACGGCCCCCGTGGAAGGGCCGGGCGCCGTGCCCGTGCGGTTTCACGCGCCCCTGCAGGAGCGGGCCACGCAGTGGCGCTTTGTGCAATGGGCGCTGCGCGGGCGGTTCGCCGTGGCGCTGGGGGCCGACACCGGCGGAGCACCTCTGCACTGCCGCGTGTTCGACACCGTGCCCCTGCGAGGTCACTCAGAGCGACCCGACCAGGCCTTCACCACCGCCTGAGCGGCGTTGCGCGCGCAGCTCAGCCGGCGGCGCGCGCGTCCCGCAGCCAGGCCGCCTGGCGCATCACCGACACCACCAGCTTGCCCAGCACGGCATCCAGCTCGGGCTTGAGCAAGGCGCCTTCGGCATCGAAGGCCTTGTCGGCCGCCGGCAGCCCCAGCTGCTCAGGCACCACCACCATCGCGAAGTTGGTGCTCAGGAAAGTGCGCACGATGGGCAGTGCGCGCAGGCCCCCGAGGGCACCGGGCGACGCGGCCATCAGCCCTGCCGGCTTGCCCGCCGTGGCGCCCGTGCCGCCCGGCAGCCCATCGGCCGCCGGCATGACGGACAGCCAGTCGAAGGCATTGACGAACATCGGCGTGGGCAAGGCGTTGTACTCGGGGCTGGACAGCAGCAGGCCATCGTGGGCGGCGAACAGTTCGCGCAACTTCAGGGCTCCCGGCGGGTGGCCCTGCGCGGCGTGATGGTCGGCATCGAACACCGGCAGGTCCAGGCTGCGCAAGTTCACGTGGGTGACCTGGGCGCCCAGCGCCTCGGCCTTGCGGGCGGCCAGGGCCAGCAGCTGCTGGTTGTGGGAGCCATCGCGGGCGCTGCCAGAAATGGCCAGCAGCTTGACGGGAACTTGGGAAGACATCTGGGTACCTCTTGGTGAAATCAGCGAATCATTGAACAGGGATTGTCCTGCCTGAGCCTGCAAAAAGGCCGTCGGGCCCAATTCGCGGTTACCCTTGCGGCATGTTCAGTTATCGACACGGATTCCACGCCGGCAACCATGCCGACGTGCTCAAGCACACGGTGCTGGTGCAGCTCCTGGAGCACCTCACCCAGAAAGACCGGGCCTTCTGGGTGTTCGACACCCATGCGGGCGGGGGCCTGTACGACCTGGCCGCCGCCTATGCCGCCAAGAGCGGCGAGGCGGAGGGCGGCATCCACAAGGTGTGGGCGGCCCGCAAGGACCCGGCCCTGCCGCAAGGCCTGCAGGACCTGCTCGAGCAGATCGAGGTCTGCAACACCGGCGACGTGCTGCGCTGGTACCCGGGATCGCCGCAACTGGCGGCGCAGATGCTGCGCCCCGGCGACCACCTGCGCCTGTACGAGCTGCACCCCACCGAAAGCCGCGCCCTGAAGGCGCACTTCGCCGACGTGAAGCGCGGCGTCAGCATCGAGGTGGCCGACGGCTTCAACGGCCTCAAGGGCAGCCTGCCCCCCCCGCCCAAGCGCGGGCTGGTGCACATCGACCCGCCTTATGAGCTCAAGGAAGACTACCGCCGCGTCACGGCCAGCCTGAAGGAGGCGCTGGCGCGTTTCCCAACCGGCGTGTACGCGGTGTGGTATCCCATCGTGGCCCGCCGCGAAGCCGATCTGCTGCCCGACCAGCTCAAGCGCCTGGCGCCGGGCAAGTGGCTGCACGCCAGCCTGCGCGTGAAGGCCAACACCCGCGATGGCCTGGGCCTCAACGGCAGCGGCATGTTCATCGTCAACCCGCCGTGGACGCTTTACCAGACCCTGGCCGACGCCCTGCCCTGGATGGTCGAGAACATCGGTGTGGACGACCACGCTGGCTACGTGCTGGAAACCGACGTGCCCTGATCCGGGCCCAGGTCGAACACCAGCACCTCGGCGCCCTGCCCTTCCGACAGGCTCAGCAGGGGCTCGCTTTCCAGCATCAGCGCATCGCCCTGGTCCAGCACCTGGCCGTTGGCCGTGATGCGGCCACGCGCCACCTGCACATAGGCCTTGCGCTGCGGCGCCAGCGCCAGCCGCGCGGTCTCGTCGCCCTCGAACAGGCCGGCGTACAGGCGGGCATCGGCGCGCATCGACACCGAGCCTTGTGCGCCATCGGGCGACGCCACCAGGCGCAGGCGGCCGCGCTTGTCTTCAGCGCCGAAGTGCTTCTGCTCATAGCCCGGCGCAATGCCCAGCTCGCTCGGCAGGATCCAGATCTGCAGGAGGTGCAGCTCGTCGTACAGGCTGGGGTTGATCTCGCTGTGCTGGATGCCGGTGCCCGCGCTCATGCGCTGCACGTCGCCGGGGTGGATGGTGGTGCCGTGGCCCAGGCTGTCCTTGTGCGCCAGTTGCCCTTCCAGCACGTAGGTCAGGATCTCCATGTCGCGGTGGCCGTGCATGCCGAAGCCCCGGCCGGGCGCGAAGCGGTCCTCGTTGATCACCCGCAGCGGGCCGAAGCCCATGTGCTGGGGATCGCGGTATTCGGCGAACGAGAAGCTGTGCTGGGCAAACAGCCAGCCGTGGTCGGCCTGGCCCCGGTCGTCGCTGCGTCGCAAGGTCTTCATCGCGGCTCCTCATCGTCTTGATTCAATCCTGATGCGGTCACTGTAGAAGCCAGCGCCTGCCCGGCCATCGCACGGCGCTGATGGCATCATTCGATTTATTTGAACCCGCAGAAGGACAAGGGCCCATGAGCGATCGACGCCACGTGCTGACCCCCGAGGCCCTGGAGATGATGGACACCATCGAGCGCACCGGCAGCTTCGCCGCGGCCGCGCGCGAACTGGGCAAGGTGCCCTCGGCCCTCACCTACAGCGTGCGCCAGTTGGAGGATGCGCTGGACGTGCTGCTGTTCGACCGCCGCTCGCGCCAGGCCCAGTTCACGGCCGCCGGCCAGGAGCTGCTCAACGAAGGGCGCCGCCTGCTGGCCCAGATCGATGCCGTCGCCAACCGCGTGCAGCGCGTGGCCTCTGGCTGGGAGACGCAGCTCACCATCGCGGTGGACGGCATCGTCAGCCACGGCCCGCTGCTCGACCTGGTCCAGGCCTTCCACGAGACCTCGCCGCCCACCCGCCTGAAGATCCGCGACGAGGTGCTCACCGGCACCTGGGAAGCCCTGGCCGCCGGCCATGCCGACCTGGCCCTGGGCATCAGCGCCGGCCGCCCGGGCATCAGCGACATCCACATGGACACGCTGGGCGATGTCGAGTTCGTGTTCGTGGTCGCGCCCTTCCACCCGCTGGCCGCGCAGACCGAGCCGCTCAGCGCGGCCGAGCTCACCGCGCACCGCATCATCGCCGTGGCCGACACCACGCGCCGCACCGAGAGCGCCACCGTCGGCATCCTGCCCGGCCAGGACGTGCTGACGCTGTCCACCATGGGCGACAAGCTCGAAGCCCTGCGGCGCGGCCTGGGCTGCGGCTTCCTGCCGGAATACATGGTGCGCAACGACGTGGAGGCCGGCCGCCTGCTGCGCAAGGAAGTGGCGCAACCGCCGCGCATCACCCGCGCCCACTACGCATGGCGTCAGGTAGGGCCCCAGCCCGGCAAGGCCCTGGCCTGGTGGCTGGCGCAGCTGAGCAGCCCTACCACGCGCGAGGCCCTGCTGAGCGTGCCCTGCCTGGGTTGAGCGCATGGCACCCTGCATCGGCCGCTTCGCCCCATCGCCCACCGGCCCGCTGCATGCCGGCTCGCTGGTGGCCGCGCTGGCCAGTTGGCTGGATGCGCGCGCCCAGGGCGGCCAGTGGCTGGTGCGCATTGAGGATGTGGACCTGCCCCGCTGCCAGCCCGGCGCCGACCAGACCATCCTGGCGCAGCTGGCCGACTGTGGCCTGCACCCCGATGGCGAGGTGCTCTACCAAAGTCGGCGCGGGACCACTTACCAGCGTGCGCTGGATCAGTTGGTGGCCGCAGGCCACGCCTACCCCTGCGCCTGCACCCGCGCCGAGATCGCCGCCGAGCACGCGCGCCTGGGCCTGATCAAACCCCGCCATGGCGAGCTGGTCTATCCCGGCACCTGCCGCCCCACCGCTCCCGGCCAGGACGGGCTGCACGGCCGCCCCGCCCGTGCCTGGCGTGTGGCGGTGCCTCAGGGCCCGCAGGCGAATTGGCACTGGCACGACCGCCGCCTGGGTGAGCAGCAGCAGGCGCTGGACACCGAGGTCGGCGATTTCGTCGTTCGGCGCGCCGATGGCTTGTGGGCCTACCAACTGGCCGTGGTGGTGGACGATGCCGACCAGGGCATCACCGACATCGTGCGAGGCGAAGACCTCGCCGACAACACGCCGCGCCAGCAGTGGCTGCAGCAACTGCTGGGGGCGCCCACGCCACGCTATCTGCACACGCCCCTGGTGCTGGACGCCCGGGGTGAAAAGCTGTCCAAGCAGCACGGCGCACCGGCACTGGACACCGGTTCAGCGGCGCACGTGCTGCAGGCCTTGCGAGACGCCGGTGCAGCGCTCGGCCTGCCCGCGCTGCCTGGACCCACCGCGAAAGACTGGCTGGCCCAGGCGGTGAACGCCTGGCCTTGGAGAAGCCTGAACACGGGCTGACAAAGCCCCTTCATCCGTTCAGCCTCGTTCAGGTGATCGGGCCTTGCCCTGGCCCGATGGCAGCTCAGCGCTCGACCACCACGAAGTGCTTGCGCACCGGTTCCAGCACCTCGAACGCCCCCTCGAAACCGGCCGGGATCACCGCCCCCTGCCCGGCCACCACCTCGGTCACGCCGCCCTCGGCATCGTGCAGGCGCAGGCGCCCTTGCAGCACGAAGAAATACTCGTGCTTACTGGGAGAAAAGGCGATTCGCCAGCGCCCGACCTCGCACGTCCAGAGGCCGGCGGACACCCCATCGGGGCCTGATTCGTACAGCATCCAGGTCTCGCGCCTGGGGCACCCCACCTCGCGCCGATCCTCGCGCGGATGGTCGATGGCCGGTGGCGTGTCGGGCGCGTCGAATCTCACGATGCGCGACGCCTCGCGCACCGCAGGTGCCTGTGTCAGCGGATCGCCGCCCTGCGGCGTTGTCTTCGATAGGGAACTCATTGCACACCCGTCCACACCAAACCGACATGAGCCCAGCCCAGGCCCACCCCGGCGCAAAACCGCGCACTCTAGCAGCCCACCTCTGCCTCATGCCGCAACACCCTGGTGTGAACAGGGCATGAACAAACACCCCCTCGAAGTGATGACAATCCCCACCACGGGCCCCGCCAGCGCCCCTCAAACGCTGAGCCGCACGCAAGCCACTCCCATGCACCTGCTTCTGCTCGAAGACGACATCGACCTCGGCCAGGCCGTGGCCGAACACCTCGAGGCCCAGGGCCACACCGTCAGCTGGCTCAAGACCTGCGAACAGGCCGACCGCGCCATGGCCCAGCCCGACATCGAGCTGGCCCTGCTGGACCTGCGCCTGCCCGATGGCGACGGCATCGAGCTGCTCAAGAACTGGCGCGCCCGTGGCGACCGCCGCCCCGTGCTGATGCTCACCGCCCGCGACCAGATCAGCGACCGCATCAAGGGCCTGCAGGCCGGCGCCGACGACTACCTGGTCAAGCCCTTCGACCTGGACGAGATGGTCGCCCGCATGGAGGCCGTCAGCCGCCGCGTCGGCCTGAGCCAGGCACCGGTGCTGCGCACCAACCGCGTCGCGCTCGATTTCGACAACAAGGTGGCCCGCCTGGACGGCCACCAGGTCACGCTCACGGCCATGGAATGGTCGCTGCTGTCCTGCCTGGCCGCGCGCCCCGGCCACACGCTGTCGCGCCAGCAGATCCGCACCGCGCTGTTCCAGCCCGGCCGCATCGAGGCAGAGAGCAACTCCATGGAAGTCATCATCAGCCGCCTGCGCCGCAAGCTGGGAACCGAACTCATCAGCACGCACCGTGGCCTGGGCTACCGACTGGACCTCTGAGGGCTGGAGCCTCGAGCGGCGGCTTCGAAACCGCCTGCTCGCCGCCATGACCGGGCTGTGGCTGCTGGGCTCCGGCCTGGCCCTGTACGCCCAGTGGCGGGAGACCAACCGCGTGCTGGACACGGCCCAGGAAGAGATCGCCACCACCCTGCTGCGCTTGCCCACGCCGCCGTCGACCGACAGCACCACCATCGTGCTGCCGCATCCGCCCACGCACGACCAGGCCATGCTGATGCAGGTCTACACCAAGGACGGCCGCCTGATCTGGCGCACGCAGCAGGCCCCGACCACGCCGCTGGCCGTGCTGGACAAGCACCTTTCGATCAGCGAAGGCGACTGGCACATCGTCGTGCTGCCAGCCCCTCACCTGGACCGCGTGGCGGTGGTGGCCGCGCCCATGCACGACCGCCGCGAGGCTCTGCTCAGCGGCGCCCAGGCGCTGCTGCTGCCGCTGCTCGCCCTGCTGCCATTGACTGCGCTCACGCTCACGTGGATGCTGCGCCGGGTCTTCCGCCGCCTCGATGACCTGAACCAGGACCTGCGCGCCCGCGACCGCGGCGAGCTCGACCCGGTGGCCGTGACCGGCCTGCCCCGCGAACTCACCCCGCTGGCCGAAGGCCTGAACCAGCTCTTCGAACGCCTCACCCAGGTGCGCCAGGCCGAACGAGCCTTCGCCGCCAACAGCGCCCACGAGCTGCGCACGCCCATCGCAGCCGCGCAGGCCCAGTTGCAGCGACTGATGCACGAGTTCTCCAACAGCGCCACCATGCAGGGAGAAGAGCGCACCGCCATGCTGCAGCGCATCGACGCCCTGGCGCGCCAGCTCACCCGCCTGCACCACCTGTGCGTCAAGCTGCTGCAACTGTCGCGGGCCGATGCGGGCCTGGGCCAGCACACCGAACCCGTCGACCTGGTCGATGTGGCCCAGCTGGTGCTCGAAGAATTCAACCAGCCAGAACAACAGGCGCGCCTGCACCTTGAACTGCCGACCTCCGTGGTCGACGACGCCGGCACCGATGCGATCACCAGCGACAGCGTGATGGTTCAGGGCGATCTGGATGCCCTGGGCATCGCCCTGCGCAACCTGATCGAGAATGCGCTGCTGCACAGCGGGCCGTCACAACGGGTCACGGTGCGCATCACACCCCAGCCCTCCATCGACGTGATCGACGAGGGCCCGGGCATCCCGCCAGACCGCCTGGACACCGTGCGCCAGCCCTTCGAGCGGGGCGAAAGCCCCTCACCCGGCCACGGCCTGGGCCTGGCCATCGTGAGCGCTGTGGCCCGGCAGATGGGCGGCACCCTGCAACTGATCAGCCCGCACACCGAGGGGCACGGACTGCACGCCAGGCTGATGCTCCGACCAGCCTGAGAGGCGCGCGGGGTCACTTCACCAGGAAGTGCTCGCGGTAGTACACCAGCTCTTCGATCGACTCGTGGATGTCGGCCAGCGCGGTGTGCTTTTGCGCCTTCTTGAAGCCTTCGCTCAGGCCCGGCTTCCAGCGGCGCGCCAGCTCTTTCAGCGTGCTGACATCCAGGTTGCGGTAGTGGAAAAAGGCTTCCAGCTTGGGCATGTAGTTGGCCAGGAAGCGGCGGTCCTGGCAGATCGAATTGCCGCACATGGGCGACTTGTTGGCGCCAATGTACTTCTTGAGGAAGTCGATCACCTGCTGCTCGGCTTCGGCTTCGGCCACGGTGGACGCCTTGACCCGGTCGATCAGGCCGCTCTTGCCGTGGGTGCCCTTGTTCCAGGCGTCCATCTTGTCCAGCGTCTCGTTGCTCTGGTGCACCGCGAGCACGGGGCCTTCCACGCGCACGTTCAGGTGCGGGTCGGTCACCACCACGGCGATCTCGATGATGCGGTCGCTCTCAGGCTTGAGCCCCGTCATTTCCAGATCGATCCAGATCAGGTTGTGCTCGCTTGGGGCCAGGGTGGCGGTGGGATTGGGAGTGCTCATGAAACCTCGGTATTGACTAGCCTACCCCCGATTGTGGCGCAGGCGATCCAGGGCTGAACGTACACTTCGGCCCTATGAACACCCCTATTGTTCCCGCTGAAGGCGTCACCCTGGCATTGGCCCTGTTGCTGGTGGCCTCTTTGCTGGTCAAGTTCTGGCTGGCCAGCCGCCAGGTGCGCCACGTGGCGCTGCACCGCGGCCAGGTGCCGGCCCCCTTCGCCGACACCATCACTCTGGAGAGCCACCAGCGCGCCGCCGACTACACCATCGCCAAGCTGCGCCTGGGCATGGTGTCCAACGCCGTGGGCGCCGTTGTGCTGCTGGGCTGGACCCTGCTGGGCGGGCTCGATGCCCTCAACACCTGGCTGGTCGACGCCTGGCTGCCCACGCTGGGCCCGCTGGGTTACCAGTTGGCCCTGCTGGCGGCGTTTTCCGTCATCGGCGCCGTGATCGAGCTGCCGCTGGAGCTGTGGAACACCTTCCGCCTGGAGCAACGCCACGGCTTCAACCGCATGACATTCAAGCTCTGGCTGGGCGACCAGCTCAAGGGCACGCTGCTGGGCGTGGCCATCGGCGGGCCCATCGCCGCGCTGATCCTGTGGCTGATGGGCGCGGCCGGCAGCCTGTGGTGGCTGTGGGCCTGGTGCGCCTGGACGGGCTTCTCCCTCTTGATGATGGTGATCTTCCCCACCCTCATCGCCCCGCTGTTCAACAAGTTCCAGCCCCTGCAGGACGAGGCCCTCAAGGCCCGTGTCGAGGGCCTGATGCAGCGCTGCGGCTTTGCCTCCAAGGGCCTGTTCGTGATGGACGGCAGCCGCCGATCCGCCCACGGCAACGCCTACTTCACCGGGCTGGGCGCGGCCAAGCGCGTGGTCTTCTTCGACACCTTGCTGGCACGCCTGAACCCCGGCGAGGTCGAGGCCGTGCTGGCGCACGAGCTGGGCCACTTCAAGCACAAGCACGTGCTCAAGCGCATGATCGCGCTGTTCGCCATCAGCCTGGGCGCTTTTGCGCTGCTGGGCTGGCTGTCTCAGCAACTGGGCTTCTATGTGGGCCTGGGCGTGCGCCCCAACCTGGATGCGCCCAACGATGCGCTGGCCCTGCTGCTGTTCATGATGGTCGTGCCCCTGGTGGCCTTCTTCGCCGCACCGCTGATGGCCATCACCTCGCGCCGCGACGAATTCCAGGCCGACGCCTACGCCTGCGCACACGCCCAGGGCAGTGATCTGGCCCGTGCCCTGGTCAAGCTGTACGATGACAATGCCTCCACCCTGACGCCCGACCCGTTGTACGTGCGCTTCTACTACTCGCACCCCCCGGCTTCCGAGCGACTGGCCGCCCTGCGCACGCAGCCTGCCTGATCTTTCCTGACGATGTTGTTGCCTACGCCATGAGCCCCCCCCTGCACCTTCAGCGCTGCCAGCACCAGGCCGGCCCGGCCCTGGGCCCGGCCGAACAGGCCGCCCTGCTGCCGCAGGTGCCGGGCTGGACCATCGCCGACGGCCTGCTGCAGCGCCGTTTCAAATTCCCCGATTTCCACCACACCATGGCCTTCGTCAATGCCGTGGCCTGGATCGCCCACGAACAGGACCACCACCCCGACATGGCTGTGAGCTACAACCACTGCACCCTGCGCTGGAACACCCATTCCGCCGGCGGGCTGTCGATCAACGATTTCATCTGCGCCGCCCGCGTGGACGCCCTCGCCTCATGAAGCGCGCCAGCGCAGCAGGCCGCGGTGGCCGGGCAAGGCCCAACAAGAGCGCGAGCGATGCCGGTGAAGGTGGGCTGGTCGTGGCCACGCACGGCCGGCACGTCGTGGTCGAGACCGACGAAGGCCAGCGCCTGATCTGCCACCCCCGCGGCAAGAAGAGCGAAGCCGTGGTCGGCGACCGTGTGCGCTGGGAACACACGCTGGAAGGCGGTGACGAGGGCGTCATCATCAACGTGGCCGAGCGCAAGAACCTGCTCTACCGCCAGGACGAATGGCGCAGCAAGTCCTTCGCGGCCAACCTCGACCAGTTGCTGATGTGGATCGCGGTGGAGCCCGTGTTCAGCGAGGCGCAGCTCACCCGGGCCCTGATCGCCGCCCGTTCGGCCGACATCCCTGCCACCATCGTGCTCAACAAGACCGACCTGCCCGGCACGCCCACCGCGCGTGAGCGCCTGGCGCCCTACGTCGCCATGGGCTACCCGGTCGTCGAGATCTCGCTCAAGCAGGACACCGAGGCCGCACGTGCCCAGATGGAGCCGCTGCTGGGCGGCCGCGCCACACTGGTGCTGGGCCCCTCGGGCGCCGGCAAGAGCACCCTGATCAACACCTTGCTGCCCAACGCACGCGCCGAGGTGGGCGAGATCTCACAGGCACTCAACTCCGGTCGGCACACCACCACGTCCAGCCTCTGGTACTGGCTCGATGACACCCGCCAGGGCGCCGTGATCGATTCGCCGGGCTTTCAGGAGTTCGGTCTGCACCACATCGCGCCGACCGAGCTGCAGCGCCTGATGCCCGACATCGCCGCGCACATGAACGATTGCCGCTTCCACAACTGCACCCACCGGCAGGAGCCGGGCTGTGCGGTGCAGGCGGCCGTGGCGAAGGGCGAGATCAGCGAGATGCGGCTGAGCCTGTACACCGCCCTGTTCGACGAACTCAGCCAGCCACGCTGGTGACCATGCCCATCCTTGCCGCCCTCAGGACCAGCCCATGAGCGACCACCTTTCCGCCCTGGAACCCACGCTTGACGACGCAGCCCAGGGCCGCCTGAGCATGCAGGAGCTGGCCAGCCAGTGGCGCGATGCGGCCAAGCAGCACCAGCCCTCGCTGCCGCCACGTTATCTCGATGTGCTGGACCGGGTGCTGAGCCAGCTGGAATCCAGTGCCTTGTTCACTGAAGAGAGTTGCTCTTTCAGCCAGGCGGACATGCTGGGGGCTTTGCGGGATTGGCTGCACAAGGCTCGGGCTTTGGGAGCGCATTGAACAGTGTGTTGTCCTTTGTCTGGCCCGCTCTGGCGTATGGCCGCCTGGGTTGGCAGGCCCTGTCAGGCAGAGCCTGCAGGAAGCCCAAATCGCTGCATGCCCTCTCTGCGCATGCCACCAGCGGGGCAAAAAAGGGATGTGGGGGCAGACGGCCGGACGCCTTGTTGGCGCTGAGCAGCGCAGTGGCGAGGTGGGCATGTGCGCAGCACATGCTTCGTGAACTGACTGGCCGCCCTTGTTTGAACGGAGCGCCCACAGGGCGCGTAGTGAGTTGGGCGGCGCCACCTCGCCGCGAGCAGCGCAAGGCAGTCACGCCGCAGGCGTGACCGGCAACATTGAAGCCCGGACGGCTGCCACCACATCCCGTGCCCCGCGCTGCCACGACAAAACGCTCAACACCAGAATGCCGCCAGGAAACGGCGGCGGCAAGCGTTCANCCCACAGGGCGCGTAGTGAGTCGGGCGGCGCCACCTCGCCGCGAGCAGCGCAAGGCAGGCACGCCGCCGGCGTGACCGGCAACATTGAAGCCCGGCCGGCTGCCACCACATCCCGTGCCCCGCGCTGCCACGACAAAACGCTCAACACCAGAATGCCGCCAGGAAACGGCGGCGGCAAGCGTTCAAATTCCAGGCCGAGCCACCGAACTCCAGGCCGCCTCAGCCAGCATCTCCCGATACTGCCCCGGCGACGACTTCACCCGCCCCGACAACCAGGCCCGGCAGTAGTTCTCCGCCTGCCCGATGATCAGCGAAGGAAACAGCTCAGCCGGCCAATCACGCAACTGCGCCAAACGCTCCGGCTGCGTGAACCAGGCCATCAGCGCCTTGCCCAGCACCCGGTTGCGCTGCAGCAACTCCGGCCCATGCGGCCCCTTGGCCACAGCCGATCGTGCCTGGAACACATAGCGCGCCAGCTCCGGCTGCGCCACCACCCAGTCCACATAGCTGTAGACCAGCGCCGCCACGCCTTCCCGGAGGTCTTGCGCCTGCGCCATGCGCTCATCACGCAATACCGTCTGGTCGTCCATCGCGGCAAAGAACAGTGCCGCCACCAGCCCCTCCTTGCTGCCGAAGTGGTGGTACAGGTTGCCCACGCTGGCATCGCAGCGCTCCTTGAGCATCTCGATCGTGGTCGGCTCGATGCCTTGCTCGTTGAAGCAGGCCAGCGCCCCGGCCAGGATGCGCCGCTTGAGTTGCGCGCGTGCCCCCGGGTAGGCGCGCTCCAAGACGGCGGACACACCGGAATTCATCGACGACTCCTCGCACACGAACGGTTCATGGGTGCATATTTGACACCGAATAATATTCCAGAATATTATTCTGTTCAGATGCCGACCCTGCACAGCCCAGGCATCCCACCGTCCACCCACCTTCCTTGGAAAGCCCATGAGCCAACTTCTCGCCCTCTACAACAGCGCCGGCCCCGACCAGTTCACTGCCGCCGTCTGCCAGTTCGCGCCCTACTTCAGCACCATCACGCCCAGCTTCACCGAGCTGCGCCCTGGCCACGCCGAGGCCACCGTGCCCTTCCGCCGCGAGATCACCAACCACCTGGGCACCGTGCACGCCATCGCGCTGTGCAACGCGGCCGAACTCGTCGCCGGCACCATGACCGATGCCTCCATCCCCGCCGGCCACCGCTGGATCCCCAAGGGCATGACGGTGCAGTACCTGGCCAAGGCCAAGACCGGCGTGCGCGCCGTGGCCGACGGCAGCCAGGTGCCGTGGACGGAGCCCGGCGACCACGAGGTGCCCGTGGACATCTTCGATGACAGCGGCACCAAGGTCTTCCATGCCCGCATCCTGATGAACATCAAGGCCGCCTGACCCACACAGGCCAGCACAAGGAGAGCCACCATGATGGACATGCTCGCCCTCGGCCAGCAGGTGCTGGCCAGCCAGGGTTTCAGCCGCCTGCTGGGCACGGAGATGACCGCCTACAGCCCCGAAGGGGTGGAACTGCGCCTGCCGATGCGGCCCGAGCTGCTGCAGCAGAACGGCTTCGCACACGGGGGCGTGGTCAGCTACCTGGCCGACAACGCCCTGACCTTCGCCGGAGGCTCCGCCCTGGGCATCGCCGTGCTCACGGCGGAGTACAAGATCAACTACCTGCGACCGGGCGTGGGCCAAGCCCTGGTGGCCCGCGCGCAGGTGATCTACGCCGGCAAGTCCATGGCCACTTGCCGCTGCGATGTCTTCAATGTGATGGACGATGGCACCGAGAAGCTTTGCGCCACCGCGCAAGGCACCATCGCCAAGGTGGGCTGAGGCCGGGCCTGGGCCTGATCAGCCGATCAGGTTGGCCAGCGACAGCAGCGCCAGCAGCAGCATCCACAGCACCACTGATCGCCAGATCAGGGCCACCACATTGCGCAGGTGGTCCATCTGCGGCAGCACGCCTGCAGTGCTGCCCACGGCAGCGGCGGCCTCGGCACTGTCGCCTTCGCTCAAGGTACGGGACACGTCCTGGCCCGCTGCGGGGGCCGATTGCCCACCCAGTTGCACGCCCACCGCGCCGGCCGCGGCCGACAGGATGACGCCCTCGTTGGGCTGGGTCCAGAGAGCGGCATAGCGCCGCCACGATTCGATGGCCTCTTCGAAGTTGCCGACCACGGCGAAGCCGAAGGCGGTCAGGCGTGAGGGCAGAAAATCGATCAGGTCGAACAGGCGGCCGGACAGCTCGCGCAGGCGATCATGCGTGGTGGCACCCGTGACATGGCTGCGGTAGGCCCAGTAGCGGCTGGTGAACTCGGCCATGCGGTACATCACCGCGCCCATGGGGCCCAGGCCCACGGTGGACAGGGCCACGAACCAGAAGAACACGCCGAACACGTGGCGGTGCGCGGCCAGCAGGGAGTACTCGATCACATGGCGCAGCAGTTCGCGCCGCGGCAGGTCACTGGCATCCACGTGGCGCCACTGGGCCAGCAGCTCGCGGGCGCGGTCTTCGCGGGCTTCGTCCAGTGAATCGCGGATGGCGGTGAAGTGGTGGCTGAACTGGCGAAAACCCAGTGTCATGTAGAGCACGACCACATCCCACACCAGCGCCAGCACGGTGCTGTAGTGGTTGACGGCCACATAGGCCACACCGATCAGCAGGGCCGGGGCCACCACGGTGATGGCCCACACCACGCGCGCGTGCACGTGCGCACCCGCATCGAAATTGCGACCGACCCAGCGCACCCAGGCCGTCAGTCCCTGATGGACCGGGTTGTGGTTCGGCAGGGGCTTGAGCTGCTCGATCAGCAAGGCGAACAGCACGGCGAAAAAGCTCATGCCCCAGATCATAGCGGGGCTGCCCGGCACACGCTTCAGGCGGCCAGGAAACGGTACAGATTTCGCAACATCGCGGCGGTGGCGCCCCAGATGAAGTAGTCCTCCTCGCGGCCGGGCCCATGCCAGGGCATCGAGAAGAAGCGCATGTCCAGCTCGCCCGATTGCGCGGCACGCTGCTGGTGGTTGGCCGGGTTCATCAGGAAGGCCAGCGGCACCTCGAAGATCTCGGCCACCTCGCAGGGCTCAGGAGTCAGGTCCAGTGCGGTGCCCTCGTCAGGGCGGGCGTGGATCAAGCCCACCACGGGCGTGACCACGAAGCCGGTGCCTGTGATGTAAGGGGGCAGCTCGCCGATCACCTCCACGCGCTCCGGGGGCAGGCCGACCTCCTCCTGCGCTTCGCGAAGCGCGGTGGCCACGGCGTCGACGTCGTCCTCGTCCTTGCGCCCGCCCGGAAAGCTGATCTGGCCGGCATGCGCCTTGAGGTGGGCGGTGCGTTCGGTGAGCAGCACGCTCAGCACGGCCGGCACATCGGGCGTGGCCTGGCGGATCACCAAGGGCACCAGCACCGCTGCGGGCACAGGCTGCGCCGAGCGCCACCAGCGTTCGACCTCCGTGTCGGCCTGCCACTCGGGCGGCTCGGCGAAGCGGGCGCGCAAGGCCTCGGGCATCAGGCGCAGAGGGTCCACCAGGGGCAGGTCCTCCACGGGCGGCAACAGGGTCGCGGTACGGGGATCGAAAGGCAGGGGCAGGGCCATAACTTCACATGGTAGCCAAAGGCGTCATCCCGCATGGGCGGCGGGGCTCGGTGTAAGCACCCGGTCGGTGCGATGCCCCATGGGAATTCGGGCAGCGCGGACGGTTTTTCAGCGCTTCGGCGAACAGGCATGAAAAAACCGCCTGGGCAAAACGCCGAGGCGGTTTTCTGAGCCGGTGGCCAGAGCGGGACGAACCCGCCCAGACTCAGGCCAGCTTTTCTTTGATGCGTGCCGACTTGCCGCTGCGCTGACGCAGGTAGTACAGCTTGGCGCGACGCACATCACCACGACGCTTGACGTCGATGGAGGCGATCAGGGGGCTGTACAGCTGGAACGTACGCTCAACGCCTTCGCCGCTGGAGATCTTGCGGACGATGAAGCTGGAGTTCAGGCCGCGGTTGCGCTTGGCAATCACGACGCCTTCGTAGGCCTGCACACGCTTGCGGGTGCCTTCAACCACGTTGACGCTGACGATCACGGTATCGCCAGGGGCGAACGCGGGGATGGTTTTGTTCAGGCGAGCAATTTCTTCTTGCTCGAGCTGACGGATCAGATCCATAGGTGCTCCTAAAACGATCATGCTTGCGCAAACAGAAATGCCAGGCAGAGGATCGCGAAACCGAAGATTATAGCAAAGACTTGAGGAATTGCTCGTCGTCTTTCGACAAGCGGCCAGATTCACGTGCCGCGTCGATCAATTCAGGGCGCCTGCGCCATGTCAGCGCCAGCTGCTGCTGGCGCCGCCAGCGGGCGATCTGCGCGTGGTGGCCCGACATCAGCACCGGCGGCACCGCGGCATCGGCCCCGGGCAACTGGGCGCTCAATGCCTCGCCCAGCACCTCGGGGCGGCTGTAATGCGGGCAGTCCAGCAGGCCGTCGGAGAAGCTGTCCTGCTGGTGCGAGGCCGCGTCGTGCAGCACACCAGGCTGCAGGCGCGTCACGGCATCGATCAATGCCAGTGCCGGCAGCTCACCGCCGGAGAGCACGTAGTCGCCCAGGCTGATCTCTTCATCGACATGCGCGTCGATGAAGCGCTGGTCGATGCCTTCATAACGGCCGCACAGCAGCACGGCACCGGGCGAAGCAGCCAGCGCCTCGACCCGCGGCTGCGTGAGAGGCCGGCCAGCGGGGCTGAACAGGATCACGGGCAGGCGCGGGCCGCCCGCCGCGTCCTGGTCGGCGCGGATCGTGCCCAGCGCGCGCGCCAGCGGCTCGACCAGCATCACCATGCCGGGGCCACCGCCGAAGGGGCGGTCGTCCACGCGGCGATAGGTGTCCTCGGCGAAATCGCGCAGCGGCCACAGGCGCACATCGACGGCCTTGCTCTCGAACGCACGGCGCGTCACGCCCACACGGGCGAAAGGCTCGAAGAGCTCCGGGAACAGGGTGATGACATCGAAGCGCATGGCGCCAGGCCTGCGGCCGGGATCAGTAATCGAGGCCCCAGTCGGCCACGATGAGGCGCTCGGCCAGGCTGACCCTGTCGATGTAGGCCGACACGAAGGGGATCAGGCGCTCGGCGGCATCGCCCGGCTTGGCCGTTTCGGTGGGCGGAAGCGAGCAACGCAGCACGCAGTGAGGGCCGGTGTCGAGCAGGTCGATCACGGTGCCCAGCGGCTGGCCGTCGCGGTTGACGACGTTCAGGCCGATCAGGTCGATCCAGTAGAACTCGTCGTCGCTGTCGGGCGTGGGAAAGGCGGAACGCGACACGAACACGCGCGCGCCCTTGAGGGCTTCGGCGCCGGTTCGATCGTCCAGGCCATCGATGGTGGCCACGATGACGTCGCCCTGCTCCTTGGCCGATTTGACACGCAGCAGCACCGGCTGGCTCAGGCGGGGCGGGGTGCGGTCATCAGGAGAAGAGGAAGAAGCGGTCTTGCGGGCGGGCAATGCGGCTGAAGCCGCTGTGCCGGCAGGCTTGCGCACGGCGCCTGCCTGGGGCACGGCCGGTTGCACGAACCACTTCTTGGTGCAGAACAGCGCCTGGGGGTCGGATGAAAAGGGATGCAGCTTGATGCCGCCCTTGACGCCCCAGGCGTCGATGACGCGAGCCACTTCGATGGCATCGTCGGGCCAGGGGGTACCGTCAGCCAGCACCAGTCCCTGTGTCGACGCCACCGCGCGCTCGGTCATCTGTCAGTGCGCTGGTTCAGGCGGCGGGAGCTGCGGCCTTGGCCTTGGCATCCTTGACCAGACGGGCCACGGTCGGCGAGACCTGGGCGCCATGGCTGACCCAGTGCTCCAGGCGGTCGAACGCCACGCGCAGGCTTTCAGCCTGACCCGAGGCCACGGGGTTGTAGAAACCCACGCGCTCCAGGAAGCGGCCGTCACGGCGGTTGCGCGCATCAGCGGCAACGATGTTGAAAAACGGGCGCTTCTTGGAGCCGCCGCGAGCCAGTCGAATCACGACCATGATGTGTCCTTCAGATGATGATGCGACGGCCAGTCCGGGGAGACACTCTCGCACGGACCGTCATGAGGCGCCAAGCCTGACAGGGATCAACCCGTGTCATGAAAAGACGCCAGCCTTCCCGCTTGACTAGATACGCGCAGCCTCAAGGGATGCCCAAGCCGGAAAATCGAGCATTATAGCGGGCAAGGCCACCCGTGGCAAACGGCATTCGTGCACCATGAGCAGCAGTACCTCCCACACCGCCCCCATCCCCGTCGGCGCCCCAGCCAGACAGCCCCGCTACCGGTCCAAGACACTGGCGGCCTGGCTGGGCCTGCTGAGCGGTCCGCTGGGGCTGCACCGCTTCTACCTGGGCGGGCTGGCCGATCCCTGGGGCTGGCTCTACCCCCTGCCCACCCTGCTGGGCCTGTGGGGGCTGCACCGCATGGACCAGCTGGGGCAGGACGACCACCTCGCCTGGGTGCTGATGCCCCTGCTGGGCCTGGCCTTTGCCGCCGCCATGCTGCAGACCATCCTGATCGGGCTGACGCCGGACGAGCGCTGGCACGCTCAGCACAACCCCAGCCTGGCAGGACGCGAGGACGCGCCCGCTGCCGGCTGGCCGGCCGTGATCGCCGTGATCCTGGCCCTGGTGCTGGGCGCCGGGGTTCTGATGGCCACCATCGCCTTCAGCGGCCAGCGCTACTTTGAATACCAGGTCGAAGAAGCCCTGAAGATCAGCCAGTGATCAGGTGCGGAACATGAAGTACGCCGCTCCCACCAGGCACAGCGCCGCCCAGATGTAATCCAGCTTGAACGGCTGCCCCAGGTAGAACACCGCGAAGGGCACGAACACGCTCAGACTGATCACCTCCTGCATGATCTTGAGCTGCCCCACGCTGAGCTGCTGCACGCCGATGCGGTTGGCAGGCACCTGCAGCAGGTACTCGAACAGCGCGATGCCCCAGCTGATCAGGGCCGCCACGATCCAGGGCTTGCTGGCCAGGCTTTTGAGATGCCCATACCAGGCAAAGGTCATGAAGAGGTTGGACAGCACCAGCAGCAGCGCGGTCTGCAGCGGGATCGGCAGGGATGACAGCAGGGAGGTGTTCATGCGCCCAGTCTAGATGCGGGGCCTGAATTGGCGCTGAGCGCGCCCCGCGTGTCGGATAATCCTGCTTTTGCCGCTCCGCCGCCCTTCAGCCGCACCCCGCCGCCATGAGCTCGACCACGCCCCCGACCAACACCCCGCTGACCTACGACCAGGCCGGCGTCAACTACGACCTGATCGACCCGCTGAAGATCGCGGCACAGCGCGCGGCAGCCGCCACGGGCAGCCACCTGGGCGCACACGGTTTCAGCGAAGTGGGCGCCTCGCGCGGCGAATCGGCCTACGTGGTCGATGTGGGCCCGATGTACCTGGCCTCCATCGTCGAGTGCCTGGGCACCAAGCCCCTCGTGGCCGACGACATGGCCAAGCTCACGGGCAAGAGCTACTACGACGGCATCGCACAGGACACCATCGCCATGGCCGTGAACGACCTGATCACCGTGGGCGCCACGCCCCTGGTGGTCCAGGCCTACTGGGCGGCCGGCGGCTCCGACTGGTTCAACGACGCGCAGCGCTCGCAGGCCCTGGTGGCCGGCTGGAAGAAGGCCTGCGACACCTGCCAGGTGGCCTGGGGCGGTGGCGAGACGCCCGCCCTGGCCGGCATCGTGGCCGATGGCCGCGTGGACCTGGCGTCGTCCTGCACCGGCATCATCAGCCCCAAGAGCCGCCTGTCGGTGGGCGACAAGCTGGGCGCGGGCGACGCCATCGTGTTCCTGGCGGCCAGCGGCATCCATGCCAATGGCCTGTCGCTGGCACGCAAGCTGGCCGAACGACTGCCCCAGGGCTACCTGACCGACATCGGCAACGGCCAGAGCTACGGCGAGGCCCTGCTGGTGCCCACCGTGCTGTATTCGCCCGTTACCGAAGCCCTGGCCAAGGCCGGCATCACACCGCACTACTGCGCCAACGTCACCGGCCATGGCTGGCGCAAGCTGATGCGCCACCCCAAGGCACTCACCTACCGCATCACCAGCGTGCCCCCAAAAACCGCCGTGCTCGACTTCATGCAGCGCGAATGCCAGCTCGACGACCACGAGGCCTACGGCACGCTGAACATGGGCGCGGGCTTCGCGCTGTACCTGGCCGCCGACCAGGCCGAGCGCGCCGTCGAGATCTCGCGCAGCCTGGGCATCGACGCCTGGGTGGCTGGCCGTGTGGAAGAGGGTCCCAAACGCGTGGTGATCGAGCCCCTGAACGTGACCTTCGACGGCGACGAACTGCAGCTGCGCTGATCAACCACCGATGAACGGATACCGTTGATCAACCAAGCAAAAAAGAGGCCTGCACGGGCCTCTTTGCACATGGGAGCGCCAACAAGGTCACGGTTTGTCCTGATTCCCCATGCGGGATCCTCCCGGGGTTCAGTTTTGCCATTTCCAGGTCGAAAACACCTTGAGTGCCGCTGTAAGGGCTTTGCCCCCAGAGCGCAATTGGTTCGACCGCGCCAACGGCCCGCATCAGCCATCGGCGCCCACGACAAGACTGACGCATGAACATCCGCAACATCCGCATCGGACAACGCCTGACCATCGGCTTCGGCCTGGTCATCGCCCTGCTCATTCTGCTGGCCGGCCTGGCGCTGATGCGCATCCAGAGCCTGAGCAGCGAGGTGGGATCGCTCACGCAGACCACCTACCCGCGCACGGTGATCGCCAACAACATGAAGGCCGACCTCAACGAGATGTCGCGCAGCATGCTCAGCATCCTGGTGATGACGGATGACGAGCAGATCAAGGGCGAGCTGGCCAACATCGAAAAGTACAACAAGATCCACGAGGCCCACGTCGCCAAGCTGCAGCAGGTGATCACCGACCCGCAGGGCCAGGAGATGCTCAAGACGATGGAAGCCCTGCGCGCCAAGGCATTCAAGGGTCAGAAGGCCTTCGTGGGGCTCATCAACGAGAACCTCAAGGAAGACGCGATGACGAAGTTCCTGTTCTCGGTGCGCTCGGCCCAGACCAAGTACTTCGCCGCGCTGGACACGCTGATCGAGCAGCAGAACCGCAGCATGGAAGAAGCCGGCGAGAAATCGACCGCCCAGGCCCGCGCCACCATGGCCTTCATCCTGGCGCTGGCCGTGGCCGCCGCCCTGATCAGCGTGGTCGTGGCGCTGCTGGCCACCCGCAGCATCACCCTGCCGCTGAACCGTGCCGTGAAGATCGCGCAGCAGGTGGCCAAGGGCGACCTGACCAGCACCATCGTCACGCGCAGCCAGGACGAGACCGGCCAGCTGATGCAGGCGCTGGACCACATGAACCGCAGCCTGCAGGGCATCGTGGGCAATGTGCGCCAGGGCACCGAGATGATCGCCTCGGCCTCCACGCAGATCGCCTCGGGCAACTCGGACCTGTCGATCCGCACCGAACAGCAGGCCGCCTCGCTGCAGCAGACTTCGGGCGCGGTGACCGAACTGACGCGCATCGTGCGGCAGAACGCCGACAACGCCAGCCAGGCCAACAGCCTGGCCAGCGAGGCTTCCACCATCGCCACTCAAGGCGGCGAGGTCGTCTCGCGCGTGGTCGACACCATGGGCTCGATCGACGCGTCCTCACGCAAGATCGTCGACATCATCGCGGTGATCGACGGCATCGCCTTCCAGACCAACATCCTGGCACTGAACGCGGCAGTGGAAGCCGCGCGGGCCGGCGAGCAAGGCCGCGGCTTCGCCGTGGTGGCCGGCGAGGTGCGCACCCTGGCCCAACGCTCGGCCCTGGCCGCCAAGGAGATCAAGACCCTGATCCACGAATCGGTGGAGAAGGTGGAGCTGGGCAGCCAGCTGGTCACCAAGGCCGGCAGCACCATGCAGAACGTGGTGTCCAGCGTGCAGCGCGTCAGCAACATCATCAGCGAGATCACCGAGGCCAGCCGCTCGCAGAGCGATGGCATCGAGGCCGTGAACCGCAGCATCCTGCAGATGGACAGCGTGACGCAGCAGAACGCCGCGCTGGTGGAGCAGGCCGCCGCCGCCGCCGAGTCCATGCAGAACCAGGCCGCCGGCCTGGCCCAGGTCGTGAGCGTGTTCAAGCTGGAAGACTCGCCTGCCACGGCCGGTTGACAGGCCAGCCCGCCAACCGGCTGTCCATGCAGGCAAACCCCAGGCGGGAAATGGCAGGCGGTGTCCACCGAAGCCGGGACGCTCGCGTTTAATACATATCCTCAACCGCGCGTCCTGATGGGCGCGCTTCGCATCGGGCCCACGCGCCCTGTTCCACGGACCACACGACAAGGACACACCATGAAACGCTTCACCCTTTCCGTTCTGACCGCTGCTGCCCTGGCCTTGAGCGCCGCCATGCCTGCCCAGGCCGTCGAGGTCGGCGGCGTCAAGCTCGAAGACACCATGACGGTGACGGGCAAGAACCTGGTGCTCAATGGCGCCGGCCTGCGTGTCAAGGCCATCTTCAAGGTCTATGCCCTGGGCCTGTATCTGCCCGAGAAGAAGAACACGACGGAGGCCATCCTCGCCCTGCAAGGCCCCAAGCGCTTCAAGATCGTGATGCTCCGTGACCTGAGCGGCGAAGAGTTCGGCGACGCCTTCCTGACCGGCATCAACAAGAACCTGGACAAGGACGAAAAGGCCAAGTTCGTGAACCAGTTGGTCAAGCTGGGCGATCTGTTCCAGGAGGTCGGCGGCCTCAAGAAGGGCGACATCATCCTGGGCGACTGGAACGGCAGCAACACCGTGTTCCAGGTCAACGGCAAGACCGTGGGCAGCGCCCTGCCCGATCCGGCCTTCTACAACGCCATCCTGAAGATCTGGCTGGGCGCCAACCCGGCCGACTCGTCGTTGAAGCCCGCACTGCTGGGCGAAGCCAAGTAAGCAGGTCTTCCAGGCCTTCGGACACCTGACTACTGCACGGCCCCGGCCCTGTTTCACGACAGGCCGGGGCCGCGGTCTTTGCGGCATGCCTTACAATCACCGGTGACGGGCCTCCTCGCATGGGGGCGCGGCCAAACGGGTCAGGTCGGGAACGAAGCAGCCCTAACCGTTAGCCTTCAGTGCCGGGGTCAGGCTCGTCACCCCCATTCAACAGATGCCCCCGCGTCGCGCCGGGCAGCGGACCGCAGGGTCTGACCGGCCCGGGCACCGCCCCAGCCGCGCGGTCGGGCTCACAAGGTTCCCATGGCATCGATCCCCGCGCAGCTTTCGCCCTCCCCCAGCACGTCCGGCACCGCCACGGTGTCCATCGACCTGGGCGACCGCAGCTACGACATCCTGATCGGCGAAGGCCTGCTCGATGAGCCCGCCACCTATGCCGGGCTGCCCAAATCATCCACCGCGCTGATCGTCACCAACACCACGGTGGGGCCGCTGTATGCGGCACGCCTGCAAAAGGCACTGGCCGGCCATCACAAGAAGGTGCTGGTGACCGAACTGCCCGATGGCGAGCAGTACAAGGACTGGCCGGCGCTCAACCAGATCTTCACCGACCTGCTCGAACAAGCCGCCGACCGCAAGACGGTGCTGTACGCGCTGGGCGGCGGCGTGGTGGGCGACATGACCGGCTTTGCAGCCGCCTGCTACATGCGCGGCGTGCCCTTCGTGCAGGTGCCGACCACGCTGCTGGCGCAGGTCGATTCCAGCGTGGGCGGCAAGACGGCCATCAACCACCCGGCCGGCAAGAACATGATCGGGGCCTTCTACCAACCCCAGCGCGTGGTCTGTGACCTGGTCACGCTGGACACCCTGCCGCAGAACGAGCTGCTGGCCGGCCTGGCCGAGGTGATCAAGTACGGCCCCATCGCCGATGCCGAGTTCCTGGGCTGGCTGGAAGCGAACATGGACGCCCTGCTGGCACGTGACCGCGCCGCCCTGCGCCATGCCATCCGCCGCTCGTGCGAGATCAAGGCCTGGGTGGTGGGCCAGGACGAAAAGGAGTCCGGCCTGCGCGCCATCCTGAACTACGGCCACACCTTCGGCCACGCCATCGAGGCGGGCATGGGCTACGGCGCGTGGCTGCACGGCGAGGCCGTGGGCTGCGGCATGGTGATGGCCGCTGACCTGTCAGCCCGCCTGGGCCTGATCGACGAGGCCACCTCGCGGCGCATCCGCCACCTGATCGAGCGCACCGGCCTGCCCGTGCGCGGCCCGGCCCTGGGTGCCGACCGCTACATCGAGCTGATGCAGGTCGACAAGAAGGCCGAGGACGGCGAGATCCGCTTCGTGGTCATCGGCCCGCTGGGCCAGGCCGGCATGCGGCCCGCACCCGATGCGGTGGTGCGCGACGTGATCGCCGCGCACACCTGAACCTGCTTACTTGCAGGTGTTCGGCGCGGCCTTGCCATCGAACCGGTCCAGCAGGTAGTTCAGGCCACCGCTGAGGTACAGGCCACCGAGCACGTGGTCGGTGCCCGCCACGCGCTTGTACTCCACCTTGACGCGCTTGCCGCAGTAGTTGTCCACCAGGGCGTCGACATCGGCGATGGGCATCAGCTGGTCACCCACGCTCTGGAAGATCTGCAGCGGCACCTGGGGCACGAACTGTCCCAGGGTGTTCTCGCGGTTGATGGCCTGCATCACGGGCAGATCAAGGAAGTTGGGATCCTTGTAGTAGGCCGAACCCTTCTTGTAGGCGTAGGCCGTGAGCAGGTTGGGGAAGCCCGTCAGGCAGCGCGTGCCGGCATCCTTGACCGCCTCGATACCAGCAGGGGTGGCGTAGTCCTCGATCTTGATCTCGGGGTAGCCGCGCGACAGGCCGACCACGGCGCCGATGTAGGCACCGGCCCAGAATGTGCCATCGACCTTCTTGGCCACATTGATCGGGTTGACCGGCAGACCACCCTGGGCCGCGCCCACGATCTTCAGCTCAGGCGCATACGTGGGCGCATATTCGGCGGCCCAGGCCGTGGCGAAACCGCCGCCCGAGTAACCCAGCATGCCCACGGGCGTGGCGGCGTTCAGGCCGCTCTTGCTGAAGCGCTGCACGGCACGGATGCCATCGAGCACGCCATGGGCGGTGTTGCGCGCCACGATCCACTGTGAGTCCAGGCCCTCGTAGTCGGCCAGGGCCACCACATAGCCCTTGTTCAGCGCCGAGTTGAAGAAGGTCTTCTCGATCAGGGCGTTGGACGTGGCCTGGCCGGAAGGCGAGCAGTTCAGCGTGAGGCTGTCGTAGAAGGCCTGGTAGGACAGCAGCTTGCGGCCGGTGGCCGGGGCGCTCTTGGGGATCAGCACGGTGGTCACCATGGCCACCGGCAGGTTCTTGTTGTTGTTCGACCGGTACATCAGTTGCCAACCTTCTTTGAGGTTGGACGACAGCGCGCTGGCCGGAAGGGCGCGGTAACGCAGCACATTGCCCGGCGCGGCAGAGGCCAGTTCAGCGGCCGAAGGCGAGGTGTAGAACGAGTCTTCGGTGGGCTTGAGCTTGGCGTCGACCGTGGGGTAGATCTGCTGGGCCTGGGCCAGGCCGGACAAGGCCAGGGTGCTCAGGGCGGCCAAGCCCGCGAACGTGGTGGAGAGTCTCATGTTGTCGCCATGTTGTTGTTAAACGATGGCCGATATTGACAAACCACTCCGTGGGGGTGACGCGCGTTTTCCCGGTGAGTTGAGGGAAAACGCGCCCACCGGTCAAGGGGGCTCTCACCCCGAGGCGGCCCGGGCCTCGTACCAGCCTTTGCTCTGGTTGACCACCCGCACCACCAACAGCATCACCGGCACCTCGATCAGCACGCCGACCACCGTGGCCAGGGCGGCGCCCGACTGGAAGCCGAACAGGCTGATGGCCGCCGCCACGGCCAGTTCAAAAAAGTTGCTGGCACCGATGAGCGCCGACGGACAGGCCACGCTGTGAGCCTCTCCGAGTTGGCGGTTGAGCCAGTAGGCCAGCGCCGAGTTGAACAGCACCTGGATGAGGATCGGCACGGCCAGCATGGCAATGACCAGCGGCTGGTCGATGATGGCCTGCCCCTGGAAGGCGAACAGCAACACCAGCGTGGCGAGCAACGCGGTGATGGACCATGGCCCGATCCGCGCCATCGCAGCATCGAAGGCCGATGGCCCGCGTTGCAGCAGATGGCTTCGGATGAGCTGCGCGATGATCACTGGCACCACGATGTAGAGCACCACCGAGGTCACCAACGTGTCCCATGGCACCGTGATGGACGACAGCCCCAGCAGCAGGCCCACCATCGGCGCGAAGGCAAACACCATGATGGTGTCGTTGAGCGCCACCTGGCTGAGCGTGAACAGGGGATGCCCATTTGTCAGCCGGCTCCAGACGAACACCATGGCCGTGCAGGGCGCTGCCGCCAGCAGGATCAAGCCGGCGATGTAGCTGTCGAGCTGGTCTGCCGGCAACCATGGGGCGAACACTTCCCGCACGAACAGCCAGCCCAGAAAGGCCATGGAGAAAGGCTTGACCGCCCAGTTCACGAACAGTGTCACGCCGATGCCTCGCCAGTGCGCCTTGACCTGGGACAGGCTGGCGAAATCCACCTTGATGAGCATCGGGATGATCATCACCCAGATGAGCAGGCCGACCGGGATGTTGACCTGAGCGATCTCCATGAGGCCGATGGCCCGGAAGGGTCCCGGCGCGAGCTGGCCAAGCCCGATGCCGACCATGATGCACAAGAAGACCCAGACGGTCAGGTAACGCTCAAAGACGCTCATCGGTTGGGCTTTGGACTGCGACACGATGGGCCCTTCAGCTCTTGGCAATGACGGCCAGCGCATCAGCCAGCGCGGACCTGTCCATGGCGTCCAGTGGCAACGCCAGAAGCTGCAACATCTTGAAGCCGATCGCTTGGCGGGTCAGCTCAAAGGCCTTGAGCTTTTCATCATCACCCCCTTCGGCGTTCGACGGATCCGGGTAGCCCCAGTGGACTTGGACCGGCTGGCCATTCCCACCGAAGAACACCGGGCAGGCTTCAGCCGCCGCACCGTCGCACACCGTGATCACGGCGGACAAGGGCGGCGCCTCGGGTCCCGTGAACTCGTCCCAGTTCTTGCTTCGATAGCCTGCGGTATCGATGCCTGCAGCTTGAAGCACCTGGACCGCAAGGGGGTTGAGGCGGCCGCTCGGCGCGCTACCGGCGCTATGGGCCACCACGTCCCGGCCGAGCCGGGCGGCCAGGTGATTCAGCATGCCCTCGGACAGGATGCTCCGAGCCGAATTGTGGGTGCACAGGATCAGCACATGGACCGTCATGATGCCCTCAGCAGCAGCCCGTTGAGCCGGCCTTCACAGGAATGCCGACTGGTTTGCCCGACATGTTCGGAGTGCAGCGGGCCGAGTTGGGGGCGGCGACCTCGGGGAGCTTCGTTGCAGCCACTGCAGGCTCGCCTTCGCTGAAGACGGGGATGTTGCCAAGCGTGCGGAAATGCTCCCATGGCAGGCCTTGAGGGTCCACGATCCAGTGCTTGTCGCTGCGGGCATAGCAGCAGGACGTTGCGCCTTGGTCGATGAGCGTCATGTCGGCCGTCTCTGCCCGCGCCTTCATCGCGCTCAGGTCGTCTTCGCTGTCCACCTGGATGCCCAGGTGGTCCACGCCGAGGCGGCCATGACCTCTGGTGGAGATGGCGAAGTTCACCGCCGGCTCATCCAGCATCCACTTCGCGTAATCCACCTCGAGGCGGGCCGGTTGGGCACCGAACATCGCAGAGTAGAAAGAGACGTTGCGGTCCAGGTCATCGACGTGGACATGCACGTGAAAGCGCTTCATGAGGGTTCCTTTCAGCAAGTGATGCAGCTTGGGGCTGCAGAGTGATCGGGGTTGGAACCGGGGGCACAGGGACGCCCCTGGCAACAGTGCTCAGTGAGGTAGCCGATCAGGCCGTTCATGTGCTCATAAGCTGCGCGGTAGATGAGGTGCCGGCCATCACGCTCCTGGGTGACCAGGCCGGCATTCACCAACTCCTTGAGGTGGAAGGAGAGCGACGTGGCGGCCACGCCGATCTGTTCGGTCAGCGCTCCGGGGGTGAGGCCTTCGGGGCCCGCCACCACGAGCGCACGGAACGCCCTCAAGCGGCTGGCCTGGGCCAGCGCGGCCAGGGATCTGATGATGGTTTGCTCTTCCATATTTCAATGATAGTTGAATTATTGAAATAATCAAGTGCGATGGCCCGCAACCCAGAACCAGTTTGGCGCACTGCCATGACCAGGCTTGTGCGTGATAAGCGGGTGAGGCCGCCCCGAGGCCACTATCATGTGGCGCACGATCACCAGTGTCTCAGCCATGGCAGTTTGAGATCGACAACCCATGTGGCTCGCACCTTACGCATCCCACCCCGACAAATCCAAGGGGCGCAAACGGCCTGAAACGCCCGATTCAACGCGCAACTGCTTCCAGCGCGACCGCGACCGCATCGTGCACAGCACGGCGTTTCGCCGGCTGGTCTACAAGACGCAGGTGTTCCTCAACCATGAGGGCGATCTCTTTCGCACGCGGCTCACGCACTCGCTGGAGGTGGCGCAGTTGGGCCGCTCCATCGCGCGCTCGCTGGGGCTGAACGAGGATCTGGTCGAGGCCATCGCGCTGGCACATGACCTGGGCCACACCCCCTTCGGCCATGCCGGCCAGGACACACTGAACGAATGCATGGCCGCGCATGGCGGCTTCGAGCACAACCTGCAGTCGCTGCGCGTGATCGATGCACTGGAAGAGCGCTACCCCGCCTACGACGGCCTGAACCTGACGTTCGAGGCGCGCGAAGGCGTGCTCAAGCATTGCTCGCGCCGCAATGCCGAACTGCTGGAGGCGCAGGAGCCCGGCGGCATCGGCAGGCGCTTTCTCGAAGGCACGCAGCCCAGCCTGGAGGCCCAGTTGTGCAACCTGGCCGACGAGATCGCCTACAACGCGCACGACATCGACGACGGCGTGCGCTCGGGCCTGGTCACGCTGGAGCAGTTCGAGTCCGTGCCCCTGTTCGTGCACTTCCGCGACGAGACCCTGCGCGAGTACCCGGATGTGCGCGGGCGGCGCCTGCTGTTCGACAGCATTCGCCGCATGCTCTCGCAGCAGGTCTATGACGTGATCGACGCCACGCGCGGCGCCATCGCCGAGCACATGCCCGTCAATGCCGACCAGGCGCGGCGCTGCCCGCCGCTGGTGCGCTTCAGCCCGGGCATGCGCGAGGGCAGCACGCAGCTCAAGCGTTTCCTGTTCAAGGAGCTCTACCGCCACCCGCAGGTCAACGAGACCACGCTGCGCGCCAAGCAGGTGATCAGCGAGCTGTTCGCGGCCTACGTGACGCAGCCGCGCGAGATGCAGGCGGGCTTTGCCGAGCGTGATGATCTGCACCGTGCAGTGGCCGACTACATCGCCGGCATGACCGACCGCTTTGCACTGCGCGAACACGAACGCCTGACAGGCCAGCGCCTGTTCTGAGCCCGGCCTGGGCAGGCCACGCCTCAAGCGCCTGGGGTGATCTCGCAGACGCCCTTGCCGAAGCTGAGTGCACGCGCCTGCAGCTCTGGCGCAGCCACCAGCCAGCGGCGCACGATTTCCTGCTCTTCGGCACGCTCGTGGTCGTCCAGGTAGACATGGAAGCCCTGGGCGGACAGGTGGGCGGCCACGGCCGGCAGCGCCGGCAGCCTGGCCAGCTCGCAGGTGCGGGCTGGCGGACCATCGACGATGACGATGTCGAAAGCATCGGTTTCGGCCAGGAAGCCCATGTCGTAGAACAGACCCGGCTGCCCCATGAACTCCGTGTCGACCAGGGGCCGATGCACCACCTGGGCATGCGCATCCAGGCCATGGGCCGCGAACTCGCCGCCCGTGCGGGCCGCCCACGCCGGGTCGTGCTCGACGCAGACCAGGCGCCCCCCGCGGTTGGCCACCAGGCGGGCGAGCATTTTGGAGCCCCGGCCGGAGCCGAACTCCAGCACGCGTGGATGCTGGTAGCGGTTCATGGTGTCGGCCAGGTGGTCCAGCAGACCCACGTCCAGCGCCCAGGCGCCGGATTCACGCAGCCAGCCCAGGGGGATGTCTTCGCTGCGCACCAGGCGCTCCATCGCCAGGTGCACGAAAGGCGCCTCACGGACCTGCTGCTCCAGCGATTCGAGCCGGGCGAAGCACTGCGCCACATCCACATGCACCTGCTGCAGTTTCACGGCCAGGCCGTGGTTCATGGCCACCTGGTGACTGTGCACCGGCCGCCAGCAGGGCAAGGGCGGCTTGGCCAGCACGGTGGCCGCCGCCGCGCGCTGGCGCGGTGAGCTCAGGCTGCCAGAGGGTTCGCCCTGCAGATGGTGCGACAGCGGGTTGAGCGTGGTGTAGCGGTAGCTGGTGCGCGGCAGGTAAAGGTAGCGGCGGGTCTGGTCCAGCACCGGGTAGGCGATGGCGAAGTCGCAGGCGCAGTCCAGCCACTGGCCTTGTTCATCCTGGAAATACGCGGCCGGCACGCGCGCCAGCAGGGCCTGGCGGCAGCTGAAGAAGTGGCTCGTCTGCCAGCCTTGCGAGCGCGGTGAATCGAAGGGGTCGAGCGGGCCGTTGCCGCCGTCCACGCCCGTGTCGGTCACGAAATTGGTCCACACCACGTCGAAGCCATCGCCATAGGCGTGTGCCAGATCGCCCAGGATGTCCGGGTCCACCAGTTCGTCATCGCCATCGAGCACGGCGATGAAGTCGGCGTCGGTGCGGCCGGGCAGTTGCTCGAAGGCGTGGCGGGCCTTGCCCTTGCGCTCGGTGCTGCTCACCAGGGTGTGGCGGCCGGCAAAGTGGGCCTGGAGCAGTGCACGCGCCAGCGCGGCCGTGCGGTCCGACGAGGCATCGTCGATGAAGAGCACATCGAAATCCGCGCTGCGCTGCGCTGCCAGGCCGAGCAGGCAGCGTTCGACATACGGCTCGGCATCCCGTGCACACACGAAGACCAGCCCCCGGACAGCCTGTGATTTCTCCAGCATTTCGCTTCACTCCACGACAGTGCGCTCACCATAATGCGGGAAGGCCGGCGTGCAAATGCCGATAAGCCACGCCCTCCCCCCGCACTTCACCGCCTGCCTGCCATGTACCGCACCGCCCTGGTCATGATCGCGCGCAACGAGGCCCGCTGCATAGGCCGCTGCCTGGCCAGCGTGCAGCCCTGGGTGGACGAGCTGATCGTGCTGGACACGGGCTCCACCGACGACACCGTGGCCATTGCACAAGCGCTGGGTGCGCAGGTGCACCACTTCACCTGGTGCGATGACTTTGCGGCAGCGCGCAACGCCGCCCTGGCCCACAGCACGGCCGACTGGCACATCGTGCTCGATGCCGATGAATGGCTGCAATCCGGTGGGGAAGCGTTGGCAGCGCTGCGCCGCCAGCCCCCCGAGCATGTGGGTGCTGTGGCCGTTTGCAGCGCTTTCACGGCGCCGGGCGACAACCAAGACCAGACCCACGCCAGCAGCTGGATCTCGCGGGTGCTGCCACAAGGGGTGCATTACCAGGGCTTGATCCATGAGCAACCCCAGCACCAGTGGCCAGTACAACGACTACCGGTGGTCATCGGGCACGATGGTTATGCGCCCGAGGCCATGCAGCTCAAGGGCGACCGCAATGCCCGCCTGCTGCAGGCCGCATTGCAGGCCAGCCCGCATGACGCCTACCTGCTGTACCAGCTGGGCAAGGACCATGAGGTGCATGACCGCTTCGAGCAGGCCCACCAGGCCTATGCGCAAGCCTGGCCCCTGTGCCCGCACGAAGCCGCCTGGCGGCACGACCTGCTGATCCGCTGGCTGTTCGTGCTCCAGCAGACACATCGCCTGGACGAGGCCGTGGCGCTGGCCGAGGCCGAGATGCCGCATTGGTCGCATTCGGCCGACCTCTTCTTCACGCTGGGCGATGTGCTGCTCAGCCAGGCCATGGCCCAACCCGAGGCCGCCCAAGACCTGCTGCCCTTGATCGAATCGAGCTGGCTGCGCTGCCTCGAGCTGGGCGACACGCCCGATCTGGAAGGTGCTGTCGCAGGGCGCGGCAGCCACCTCGCCGCCCACAACCTCGTGGTCTTCTACGACAGCCTTGGACAGGCCGAGAAGGCCGATCCCTACAGGGCTCTCGCCTCAGGGCACGGCGCCGTACACACCCGCTAACACACTCGGTTCAGCACGTTGATCCGGGCGCCTCAAGTCGGCAAAAGGCGCGTCGATAACTGGGACTGCACTCAGGTGTCGGCGGTTTCAGGAATCTTCAGAAACCCGCTGTCAAGCCAAAAAAGTCACTCAAGTGACCCACAGCTTGGTCGATAACCTGAGCAACGGCACTTGACAAAGGTGTCGGGGTCCGGTTAGCCGGCCAGGTTGTTCAAGAGAGGCATTCCTCCTTGGCAAACACGGTTGACTAGCGTCGGGCAGGCAAACGCCGCAGTGGGCAACCACTTGAACGTGTTCGCCGGCGCTATTCGCCGGGTAGTTAATTTTGACCATTAGGAGCGCACCATGTCGCAGTCTGTCAACACCAACATCATTTCCCTGAACGCCCAACGCAACCTGAACTCGTCGCAAAGCACGCTGTCCGCTTCGATGCAGCGCCTGTCGTCGGGTCTGCGCGTCAACTCTGCCAAGGACGATGCCGCCGGCCTGGCCATCGCCGAGCGCATGAGCGCCCAAACCCGCGGCATGAACGTCGCTGTGCGCAATGCCAACGACGGCATCTCGCTGGCTCAGACCGCTGAAGGCGCCCTGGGCAAGATGGGTGACAACCTGCAGCGCATGCGTGAACTGGCTGTCCAGTCCCGCAACGCCACCAACAGCACCGGCGACCGCGCCAACCTGCAGAAGGAATTCGTCGAACTGCAGAAGGAAATCGACCGCACGCTGACCAGCACCAAGTTCAACGGCAAGGCCCTGTTCACCAGCGCCGGCGGCGACCTCGAGTTCCAAGTGGGCGCCGGCACCTCTGCCGATGACCGGATCACTGTGGCTGGCGCCGAACTGACCGGTGGCACCGCCGCCGCCGCCGCCGACAAGACCGCTGCCAAGACGCTGACCGACACCTACGACGACGCCACCGACGAAGCCACCCGCACCACCGCCGCCACCAACATCCTGGCCACGATCACCTCGGGCACGGGCACCACGGCCGGTGAATGGACCGCCGCCGCCGGTATCGGTATCGCCGCCCAGGATTCGGCCGGCGCGGACGTGACCGCCGTCGGTGACAGCATCGACGCAGCCATCGACGTGATCGACAAGGCCCTGGACATCGTCAACGACAAGCGCGCCTCCTTCGGTGCAGCGCAGAACCGCTTCGAAGCCGTGATCGCCAACCTGAACACCGGCATCGAGAACCAGTCTGCTGCCCGCGGCCGCATCATGGACGCCGACTTCGCCACCGAAACGGCCAGCCTGTCGCGCTCGCAGATCCTGCAGCAAGCCGGTACCGCCATGGTGGCCCAGGCCAACCAGCTGCCCCAGCAAGTGCTGTCGCTGCTGCGCTGATCGACACAGCGGCCGGGCAACCGGCCGCGCGGTGAAGGGCCCCGGCCCTGCTTGCCGCACTCCGAAAAAAACGGACCACACGCCGCTTCCAGCCTTCGCGCTGGAAGCGGCTTTGTTCTTTTGAATTGGCCACCTTAAGGGGCGCACATCAAGGGTTTGCTGCACTCAAGTTTTTTCGACAATCCGTCTAACAGGTCAAAGGATTTCAGTCCTTAGCCTGCAATCACAGCAGGCCGGCTAGACGGGCCGAGATCCTTGGATTCTTTTGGTTAGGAGTGCAACATGCCCCAAACGATCAACACCAACATCGTGTCGTTGAACGCGCAGAGAAATCTCAACACCTCTCAGGGGTCGCTGGCCGTGTCCATGCAGCGCCTGTCCTCAGGGTTGCGAGTGAACTCCGCGAAAGACGATGCCGCCGGTTTGGCCATTGCCGAACGAATGAACTCGCAGGTGCGCGGCATGAATGTCGCCATCCGCAATGCCAACGACGCGATCTCGCTGTCGCAGACGGCGGAAGGGGCGCTCGGCAAGATCGGCGACAACCTTCAGCGCATGCGGGAGCTGGCCGTGCAGTCGCGCAACGCCACCAACAGCGAGGGCGACCGCTCGAACCTGCAAAAAGAGTTCCTGGCCGTGCAGGATGAAATCAAGCGCACGATCAACGGCACCTCTTTCAACGGGCAGAAGCTGTTCAACGGCGAAGGCAACGACCTGGACTTCCAGGTGGGCGCCGGCACCACCACCGATGACCGCATCACCATCGCCGAAGTCGACCTGTTCGGCACCGGCTCGGCAGAGGGCAACAAGGCCGGCGTGTCTGACACGGACCCCGCCGTGCGGGCCGCCCTGTCCGATGCCGTCGTGATGCAAACCGTGATCCTGGGCTTCTCAGATCCCGCCAACCCTGCCAACGGCATCGCCATCGGCGGTTTCCGTGAAGACGGCACCACGGCGATCGACGGCACCGACATCGACGCCGCCATCAACGTGATCGACGAGGCCCTGAACCGGGTGAACGACACGCGCGCCACCTTCGGTGCGGCTCAGAACCGCTTCGAGGCCGTGATCTCGAACCTGCAGACCAACGTGGAAAACCAGGCCGCAGCACGCGGACGGATCATGGACGCCGACTTCGCGTCCGAAACCGCCAACCTGTCGCGCTCGCAGATCCTGCAGCAGGCCGGCACAGCGATGGTGGCCCAGGCCAACCAACTGCCACAGCAGGTACTCAGCTTGCTGCAACGTTGATCCACGGATCAGACGCAATTGTTTACGACTCATTTCGCTAAAGTTTGACGACGATGCGCCGATTCACAGGCTGTCCAGGCGGGTAACTCTGCCCCCTGGACCGTTCTGCATTTGTGAAGGGACTCCATCATGGCCACCATCAGCTCACTGGGCTCCGCCGCCGGCATCGATGGCGAGGCCATCATCAAGCAATTGCTGACCGTCGAGAGTGCGCCCAAGACCAAGGTCCAGACTGAAAACAGCACGCTCAGCACCAACCTGTCCACCTGGGGCCGGATCCAGAGCGCTTTTTCCGCAGTCCGGGACACGGCCAATGCCCTGAACAAGGACGATTTCTGGAAGGCCACGACCGCCAAGTCGGCCGACGACACCGCCGTGTCGGTCACGTCCAGCACCAGTTCCACCGCCGGCAACTACAGCGTGGCGGTGCAGTCGCTGGCCCAATCGCAGTATGTGGCGAGCAACGCTTTTGCCGCCAAGACCGATGTCGTGGGTGAAGGCACCCTGACCATCGAACTGGGCACTTTCACGGACAATCCCGCCGCCCCGCCTGCCGCGACCTTCGCAGCCAAGGCCGCCGCCACCGCCGTCAACATCAACATCGGCCCCGGCGACAACACGCTGGAGAAGATCCGCGACAAGATCAACGCCGCCAATGCCGGCGTGACCGCCTCCCTGATCACCGACGCGTCGGGTGCCCGCCTGGTCGTGCGCGGCTCGAACTCCGGCGCCGAGAACGCCTTTCGCATCAGCGTGGCCGACGCCGACGGCACCAACAGCGATGGCTCGGGCCTGTCGGCCCTGGCCTACGACCCGTCGGCCGACATCACGAACATGACCCGGTCTCAGAAGGCCAGCAACGCCAAGGCCACGATCAACGGCCTGGAAGTCACCTCCGACAGCAACACGCTCAAGGACGTGGTCGATGGCCTGACCATCAAGCTCAACAAGGTCACGGACACCGCCACCGAGAGCAAGCCGATCGAGCTCACGGTGAGCCAGGACACGGCCAGCATCCGCGCCGGCATCGATGCCTTCGCGAAGGCCTACAACGAAGCCATCGGCCTGATCCGCACGCAGACCATGTACGACGCCGAGAGCAAGACCGGCGGCCCGCTGCAGGGCGACTCCACCGCCGTGGGCCTGCTCAACCAGTTGCGCTCCATGGCCAGCGCCGGGACCAGCGCATCCAGTGTGTACGGACGCCTGTCCGACATCGGGCTGCAGATGGGCAAGGAAGGCACCTTCACCACCAACGGCACCAAGCTGGACAAGGCCCTGACGGACAACCTTGGCGAGCTGCGCAAGTTCTTCTCCACCAGCAACGATGCGGACCCCAATGCCGCCGGCATCGGCCAGCGCTTCTACAAGATGGCCAACCAGATCGCGGGCAGCGATGGCAGCATCGCCGCCCGCACGGATGGCATCAAGAGCACCATCAAGCGCAACGAGAAGAAGATCGACGACATCGACAATCGATTGACGCTGGTCGAATCCCGCCTGCGCGCGCAGTACACCGCGCTGGACAACCAGATGACCAAGCTCAACGGCCTGTCCGCCTATGTGGCGCAGCAATTGAGCGTGCTCACCAGCAGCTGAAACCTGCTGAAACAACTGGCTGGAACTAGGCGGCTTTTTTCTGCTGTCCCCGGGTCAAGCCCCCACATCCACGGCCGATAACAGGTATATCCAACATGCCCAAGCCGAGATCCGAGATGTACGCACCCGCCAGCCCCTTCTCCCGCCCCATCCCCTCCGCCGGTTCGCGCTCGCTGTCCGGTGTCTATCGCCAGGTCGGCGTCGAAACCAGCGTGTCTGGTGCGACGCCCCATGAACTGGTCAAGCTGCTGCTCAACGGCTACTTCGACGCCCTGGCCGAAGCCAAGGGTGCCCTGGCCGCCGGCAGCATCGAGATCAAGGGCCGCGCCCTGAGCCGCGCCATCCGCATCGTGGAAGAAGGGCTCAAGTGCAGCCTGGACACCACCATGGGCGGCGAAGTGGCCCAGAACCTGAACATGCTGTACGGCTACATCTCGCTGCGCCTGACGCATGCGAACCTCAAGAACGACGTTGCCGCCATCGACGAGTGCGTGCAGCTGATGACCCCGATCCGCGAAGCCTGGCAAGGCATCGCCTCTCAGGCCAACACGGCCCAGATCCACAAGGAGGTGGTGGCATGAACGCCCCCGAACTGATCATCGCAAGCGTGGAAGAAGACCACCGCACTCACGGCCTGCTGGGCTATTACGAAGCCATCGAGCAGGCCAGCCAGGACATGCTGGAAGCCGCCCGCACCGGCGACTGGGACACCGTGGTCCGCCTCGAAGGCGCCTGCGCTGTGCTGATCGCCCAGCTCAAGCACGCGGCCAACGCCAGCCCGCTGCCTGCCGAAGAGATCGCCCTGAAGGGCCGCATCATGCAGCGCATCCTGCGCAACGACGCCGAGATCCGCAACCTGGCCGAGCCCTGGATCAACGAACTCAGCCGCATGACCGGCCACCCGGACGGCGAACGCCTGCACTGACCCACCTACGGAGACCAACCCATGCCTTTGGGGTTGATGCGAGAACAAGAAGACCTGGACGACTTTCGCATTGCCTCGGCCGTGGAGATCCAGGCCATCCTGCGCAAGCTGCTGGAGACCAACACCATGGTCACCCTCAGCAGCCCGGGCGGTGCCAGCTACACCACGCTGCTGTGGGCCGTGGACACGGCACGGGGCATCATCTGCTTCAGCGCGGAAACCGGCGATCCGCGGCTTCAGCAACTGCTGGAATCCAACGAGATCGTGGCCGTGGCCTACCTGGACAGCATCAAGGTGCAGTTCGATGTGGACGGCGCGGTGATGGTCCGCGGTGGCGACACCGCCCTGAACGCCAATTTCCCCAACCAGGTCTACCGGTTCCAGCGGCGCTCGAGCTTTCGCGTCAAGCCCCTGCTCAGCCACACGCCCACAGCCCATTTCCGCCACCCCGCCCTGCCGGACATGCAGCTGTCGCTGCGCATCCTGGACGTGAGCCTTGGTGGCGTGGCGCTGGCCTTGCCCAAGGACGTGCCCAACTTGGGCGCCGGCATCCACATCCGCCGCTGCCTGCTCGAGCTCGATGCCGACACCCAGCTGGATGTGGGCATCACGATCCACCACGTGACCGTACTCAACGAGAACCAGGGCGCCCGTCTGGGATGCGAGATCGATGGCCTGCACGGCAGCGATGAACGCGCCCTGCAAAGCTACATCAACCAGACCCAGAAGCGCCGCAACGCGATGACGATCGGTTGATCCGGCGCGCCTGCCGCACCGGCTCCGCGCTGGTAGCATCAAGGCATGCACGCCTCTCCCGCTCCCTGGATCATCGCCACCCGCGAAAGCCGCCTCGCCCTTTGGCAGGCCGAACACGTTCGCGCCCTGCTCGGCGGCCTGTCACCGCGGCCCGTCGAACTGCTGGGCATGACCACGCGCGGCGACCAGATCCTGGACCGATCGCTCTCCAAGGTGGGCGGCAAGGGACTGTTCGTCAAGGAACTCGAAGTCGCGCTCGAAGAAGGCCGCGCCCACCTGGCCGTGCATTCGCTCAAGGATGTGCCCATGGAGTTGCCTGAAGGCTTCGTCCTGGCCGCCGTGATGGAGCGCGAAGACCCCCGCGATGCCTTGGTCTCGAACCGGCACGCCACGCTCGACGCCTTGCCGCAAGGCGCCGTGGTCGGCACCTCGAGCCTGCGCCGCCTGGTGCAACTGCGCGCCCTGCGCCCCGACCTGCGCATCGAACCGCTGCGCGGTAACCTCGATACCCGCCTGCGCAAGCTGGACGAAGGCCACTACGACGCCATCGTGCTGGCCGCGGCCGGCCTGAAGCGCCTGGGCCTGGCCGAGCGCATCCGCCAGGTCATCGAGCCGGCCCACATGCTGCCGGCCGCAGGCCAAGGTGCCCTGGGCCTGGAGATCCGCACCGAACAGGCCGAACTGCACCAGACCCTGCAGGCCCTCAACCACACGCCCACCCTGTGGGCCGCGCTGGCCGAACGCGCCGTGTCGCGCGCCCTGGGTGGCAGTTGCTCCATGCCGCTGGCGGCGCACGGCACCTGGGATGGCGACACACTCACCGTGCGTGCCCTGCTGGGCCACCCCGAACGGCCTGGCCTGCTGCATGCCGAAACCCAGGGCCAGCCCACCACGGCCGAAGGTGCCGAGGCGCTGGGCCTGCTGGCAGCAGACCGCCTGATCGAAGCCGGTGCCAGGGACTGGCTCGCGGGCACCATCTCTTGAGCGGCCCCCAGAGGATGGCCCGCGCCGCATGAAGATCCTGGTCACCCGCCCCGAGCCCCAGTCCTCCGAATGGGTGGCGCAACTGCGGGCCCTCGGAGAACCGGCCGAAGCCCTGCCCCTGATCGAGATCGGCGCCCCTCTTCAAGCCGATGCGGTGCACGCTGCGTGGGCGGCCTTGCCCGGCACGCGCCTGGTGATGTTCGTCAGCCCCAACGCCGCGCTGTGGTTCGCCCGGCAGCGCCCCCCACACCTGGCCTGGCCCGCCACCACCCTGGCCGCCGCACCAGGGCCCGGCACGGCCAACACCGTGCGCCAATGCCTGGCCGACGCGGGGCTTGGCGACAGCCAGCTCATCAGCCCCTCGCCCGACAGTGACCAGTTCGATTCCGAGCACCTGTGGCCTTTGCTGGCCCCTCTGCCCTGGGACGGCCAGCGTGTGTTGATTGCCAGCGGCGGCGACCAGGGCGAGGCGCGCGGGCGCCAATGGCTCACGCAGCGCCTGCAGGAGCGTGGCGCCCAGGTGTCGGCCGTGCTGGCCTACCAGCGCCAGGCAGCACGCTGGACCGACGCCCAGCAGCAACTGGCCCGCGAGGCGCGCCAGCAGCCCGCCCGGCATGTGTGGCTGCTCAGCAGTTCCGAAGCCATCGAACACCTGCAGCAGGCCTGGGCCGGCCAGGGCGGCCTGCCCGGGGGCGCCCTGGCCCTGGCCACCCACCCTCGCGTGGCCGAAACCGCCAGGGCAGCCGGCTTCTCACAGGTGCGTGACACGCGTCCGACCCTTGAAGCAGTGGCGCATGCACGACGAACCTGGGCCGCCGAAGCCGCCTGAGCACCCCGAGCCCGGCACGGCCCGGCCTCGGTCGATACAATGATTTCGTGACCGATACCCTGCCTGTACCTGCCACCCCTATCCTGCCGCCTGCCGCCAAGCCGCCGCAGCAGCCCGCCGTGGCCCGTTGGACCGCTTTGGCGGTGGCCCTTGTGGCCCTGGCCGGCGCCTGGCTGGGCTGGAGCGCCCAGCAACGCCTGCAGCAACTCGAAGCCGAACTGGTCAAGCGCCAGGAGCAAAGCCAGGACGAGGCCAAAGAGGCCCGGCTGCTGTCCAAGCAGGCCCAGGACGATGCCCGCGACGCGGCGGCCAAGGTGGCCCTGCTGGAAACACGCCTGGCCGAGGTGACCCTGCAGCGTGGCCAGATCGACGATCTGGTCAAGTCCATGAGCCGCTCACGCGACGAGACCCTGGTCATCGACGTCGATGCCAACCTGCGTGTGGCCTTGCGTCAGGCCACGCTCACCGGCAGCGCCGAGCCTCTCGTGTCTGCCTTGCAAACCGCCGATGAACGCATTGCCAGGGCGCAGCAACCTCGCCTCGAGTCCGTGCGCCGCGCCATCGCCAAAGACCTGGACCGCCTGAAAGCCACCCGTGTGGCCGACCTGTCCGTGCTGGCCGTCCGCATGGACGAAGCGGTGCGCATGGTCGACGAGCTGCCCTTGCTGAGTGATCCGGGCGATCGCGCGGCCGATGCCGCGGCACCGCAAGCTTCCGCAGCTGCCCGTGTCAGCGCACGCAAGGCGGCCAAGGCCGCCCGTGCCGCCAGCCAGCCCGCCTCGGCCCCGATGACGGACGATCCGGCCTGGTCGGAACGCGTACTGGACTGGAGCCAGAAGGCCGGCCAGACGGTCTGGCAAGAAGCCCGCTCGCTGGTGCGCCTGACCCGCATCAACCAGCCTGAAGCCATGCTGATCGCCCCCGAGCAGGCCTTCTTCCTGCGCGAGAACCTCAAGCTGCGGCTGCTCAATGCCCGCCTGGGCCTGCTCAGCCGCCAGACCGGCACCGCTGGCGCCGACATCCAGTCGGCCCAGGCCTCCATCAAGCGTTACTTCGACCCTCAGTCGCGCAAGACCCAAGCCCTGCAGAGCCTGCTGGCCGACATCGCCACGCAAAGTCCTCAGACCCAGCTGCCACGACCGGACGACACGCTCGCGGCCCTGGCCACGCTTTCTGCAGGCCGCTGAGCACCATGCGCACGATCGTCTGGATGCTGGTGCTGGCCGTGGTGGCGGTGGTGGCCGCCACCGCCCTGGGCAGCAACGATGGGGTGGTCACCATCTACTGGCTGAACTGGCGCACCGACCTCTCGCTGAACCTGTTCCTGCTGTCCATGGTGGTGATCTGCCTGGCGGTGTATTCATTGATACGCGGCCTGGACGGCCTGCTGGGCCTGCCTGAACGTGCGCGCCTGTGGCGCACCACGCAACGCGACCGCGCTGCGCAATCGGCCCTGCGCGAGGCCCTGGCACTGTATCTGGCGGGCCGCTTCACGCGGGCCCACAAGGCCGCCCAGCGTGCCGTGGCCATCCAGGCCGACACGCCCGATCTGCAGCCCGATGCCGAGTTCACCGCGCTGGCCCACCTGCTGTCGGCCGGCAGCCTGCACCGACTGCAGGACCGCAGCCGGCGCGATGAACACCTGCAGCGCGCCCTGGACATCGGCCGCCTGACCCGCAAGCCACGCGCCACCGAGGAAGGCGCGCGCCTGCTGGCCGCCGAATGCGCCATCGACGACCACGATGCCCCGCGTGCGCTCAAGGACCTGGCCGAACTGCCACCCGGCGTGGCACGCCGCACCCAGGCCCTGCGCCTCAAGCTCAATGCCGCCCGGCTGGCGCACCAGCCCATGGAGGCCCTGCGCACGGCCCGCCTGCTGGCCAAGCACCAGGGCTTCACGCCGGTGGCGGCGCAAGGCCTGCTGCGCACGCTGGCCTGCGAGGCGCTGGCCACCAGCCGCGATACCGATCAGTTGCGCCTTCAATGGGCGCAGCTCGATGCGCATGACCGCACCGACCCGCTCGTGGCAAGCCGGGCCGCCATCCGCATGGCCGAGCTGGGCGCCCCCGACGAAGCCCGCCGCTGGCTGGCGCCGCTGTGGGACAACATCGGGCGCTGTTCCGCCGAGGCCTGCGATGCGCTGGCCCTGGCCTTGAGCCACAGCGTGGCGGGCCTGGAGGCCGAATGGCTGCCGCGTCTCGACAAGGTGTCGACCACCGCGCTGCGCACGCCTTCTCTGGCACTGGCCGTGGGCCTGGCCCTGGCCGAGCGCCAACTGTGGGGCAAGGCCCGCACGCTGCTGTTGTCGGCCGCGAACGACGTGCAGCTCGATGGCCCGCGGCGCCGCCAGGCCTGGGTGGCCCTGGCCCGCTTGGCCGAGCAAGAGCAACGCACCGAAGAGGCCGCGCGCTACTGGCGCTCTGCCGCTGTGGCAGGCGAGCGCTGAGCACTGAAGAAATCTCAAAAAAAATGAGCCGATTGGACAGAAGCGCAGAAACCATGCTATAGTTTCACCTCTCAGCGGCTGTAGCTCAGTTGGATAGAGTACTTGGCTACGAACCAAGGGGTCGTGGGTTCGAATCCTGCCAGCCGCACCAAATGACGAGGGTCAGCAAGTGAAAACTTGCTGACCCTTTAGTCTTTCTGGATGGGCTCTTTTCAAGAGCTTTCCATGCAGAACGCCCAGCACAAGCCAAAGCCCCGCGCTTGGGCACCAAAAACCGCCTTCCACGGCGCTTTGCTCAAGGCGGCCGGGATCATCATGCATTCACCTGGATGCAGTAACCATACCAACTCCCTGGGGTGATGATGATCATTCACGGCCTTCGCAACGCCGCTGCCACCTATGCGGCTTCGGCCCCAGCAGCAAGCAAGCAAAAACCTCTGGACTCGTTCGGCTTGACAGAGGCGCGAACCGCCAGCGCCCAGCTTACCTTGTCGGAACAGGCCAGATCCCTGGCCGCATCTGATTCGTCGAACTCTCAAGCCAGGCTCGAAGCCATTCGAGCGAAGCCCGAGGCCGCCAGGACTGCCGACGACATCGACCACCTGCAAAAGACGGGAGGGCTGGTCAACACGATGGCCAAGCTGTCGCCCAGTGAGAAGAAGCTCTACGACGAACTGGTGGCCCAGGGCAACACGGAGGCCGTGCGCGGCATGAACCTGCTGGCCCTTTCACGCATGGGCAGCGGCGATGTGACGCTGCCCGACGGCAGGACCTTCGATCCCAACAAGACCGAGGTCACGCCACAGAACATCAGGCAGCTGTTCAGCCAGATGTTCGTGAGCACAGACGGTGAGGATGCGCGGAGCTTCGAGGCACTGGCGTCGTACTTGGACAGCCAGCAGAGCCAGACCGTGGCCTAGGCCAGGCTGACGCTGCGCGCTAGCCGCAGTTCTCCATTTCGATGATCGCAAAGCCGGTGCTCGCGATCTCCTGCTCGACCTCTGGGTTGGCAGACTCCATGTGGCAGTAGTTGCACTTCTCTGCCATCAGGCTGGCAGGCGCCACCCCCTTGGCTTCCAGGTAGCGCCGGCCATACTGCAGTACCAGTTCTCGATCGCTGATGTCCGATGGAACCAGGATGTCGAAGTGCATGCGCCGGCCATCGGCGCGTTGAACATGGGTGTCATAGACCGAGATGCGCATGATGTGCTCCTGGCTGCCTGGTTTCACTGGTTGACCTTGCCGGGCAACGACAGATCGCCCGACGCCACCTTGAAGACATCCACCACGCAAAGCAGCGGGCTGTGCACGCTGGCATTCACGCGAAGCGCTGCAGCCACGCCATCAAAGCTCGCCGTGTTGACCGCACCGATGTCATCGAAGGGCACTCGGACCTCCAGCGTACCGCCCTTGAAGGACGGAGACCAACCGGGGCTGTCGATCAGGATGGGCAGGCCGGGCCAGGTCTTGGGCAGCCTTGGCTTGGCATCCTTGGGGATGTCGACCACCTTCAGCGCCCCCTTGCCGCAGGCCTCGTCAGGCTGCAGCACCACCCAGTGCGAGTGCCACAGATCACCATCGTTGTCGGCACGGCCATCGCCGTTCTCGTCGAACAGCGGCGTGTCGTCAAAGTCGGGATGCGAGGTCACCGCGAAAGCCAGTATGCCGCTCTTGGGCTCGAAGCCCACGGTCGATGGATCCAGCGATGTCGGCCACACGTACGAGAACACCTGGCTGCCAGCGAGCTTGCCGCTTTTCGCGGGTTTGCTGGCGCCGGCCTTGCCAGACACGTGCATGTGGAACACGGCCACATTGCCGTCGGTGCTGATCTTGGTGTGGACGATGTCATAGGGGGCCTTCACGGCCGTCGCGGGCTTGCTCTGGATGCCGCCGGTGTGGGCTGCATCATGGGTGCCGTCATGCGCAACGGCCAGATGGCACAGGCCGGCGCAGGCCAGTGCAGCGATGAGCTGCGAGTGTGATGGAAGCTTGGTCATAGGTCCTCGTGGTGGTGTGGGAGATGCAAATGGCACGAGGACAGTGTGCTGGCGACATGGATATCATTGGGTTCAATTCATCCACTCAACATACCCATTCGTCCAAAATGAACCGTGATGCACCAGCGCCCCTGGACCGGCTGTCGTCCCTGCTGGACCGCTTTCGGGTGTCGGCCCAGCTGTTCCACACAGGTGCGCTGTGTGGCGTGAGCACCTTCGACGCGGAGCCAGGGCGAGGCTTCCTGCACGTGCTGCGGCAAGGCGAGCTGGTGGTCACCCACCGCAAGGGCGCGGGGGTCACGCGCCGGATCGAGGCCCGTGAGCCCACGCTGTTCTTCTATCCCCAGCCCCTGACGCACCAGTTCCACAATGCACCGAAAGAAGGGGCCGACTTCACCTGTGCATCGGTGCACTTCGAAGGAGGTGCCACACACCCACTGGTGCGGGCCTTGCCACCCCTGGTGGTCTTGCCTCTGTCCAAGGTCCCCGGCCTGGACGGCGCGCTGACCCTGCTGTTCGACGAGGCCGATGCGGTGCAGTGCGGCCATCGCCTGATCGCCGACCGGCTGTTCGAGGTGGTACTGCTGCAACTGCTGCGGTGGCTGTTGGACCACGCCGATGAGGGCGGTCTCTCCATCGGGCTGGCCACCGGCCTGGGTGATCCTCAGCTCGCACGCGCCTTGACCGCCATGCATGACAGCCCCGAGTACCCGTGGACCGTCGAACTGCTGGCGCAGCAGGCGGCGATGTCGAGAAGTGCCTTCGCCAGCCGCTTCAAGGAAACCGTGGGCGAGACGCCCGCCGATTACCTGACCGGCTGGCGCATGACCATCGCCCAGAAGCTGCTGAAGCAGGGACAGGCTGTGAAGTCCATCGCGCCAGAGCTTGGCTATGCCAATGCATCGGCCTTGTCGCGTGTGTTCGCGCAGCGGACGGGCCTGTCGCCGCGGGAGTGGCTGCTCAAGGCGTCTGCTGCCTGACCATCTCCAGCATCCGCTCACCAAACCCTGTCTCGGCGACGACGTAGAAGCAAGCGGCCACGAACAGCATGAACAAGACCAGGGCTTCTCCGGCACCTTGGATCCACAGCTCCCCCGCCATCGCCAAAGCGACACCGGACAGTGCACTGCTCAGAATCGTCGCGCGCAGGCACTGGCGAGGCGACCAGCAGCCCTTCTTTCCATGAACACTTTTTGAAGTATCAGGCATGGGATCTCCGTTGAACTCCTGCGGGACATGACGACAGTTCAGCTGCTTGCAGGAGGGCTTGCCGGTTGACAGAACAGCACACGGACCACCAACCCTTGATGCGCTTCGGGCACATGGAGGCTGACCGTTGCCGAATGGCGCTCCGCCACGGCCTTCACGATCGACAGCCCCAGGCCACTGCCACCGGCGTCGGCAGCGATCTGCTGGGCATCGGCCCCTCTGTAGAAGCGGTCAAACACGCGTGGCCGCTCATGCTCAGAGATGCCCGGCCCATTGTCAGCAACAGACAGCCAGGGATGGCCGTCCTGCAGTCCCACCTCGACATCCACTGTCCCGCCCTGGGGGGTGTACCTGAGCGCGTTCTCCACCAGGTTGTTCAACAGCACCTGCATTTGTTCCGGATCCCCCTGGAGCGCAACAGGCACATCGGCACGGGCCCCGAGGTCGATGCCTCGCTGCTCCGCCTTGGCGTTGAACGCAAGGACAGTGGATTGAACAAGCTGGTCCAGCCTCATGTGCTGGAACGTCATCACCTGCGTGTCCGGGTCGGAGCGGGCAAATGCCAGCAGCTGTTGAACAAGCCGCTGCGCGCGTTCAACACCACGCTCCAGTTCCTGCATCGAGGCTTCCCGGCCTGCATCATCCGGCGAGCGCCGCAACAGCTGCAACTGCAGCTTGAGCGCCGTGATCGGCGTGCGCAGTTCGTGGGCTGCATCGGCCAGGAAGCGGCGCTGCGCCGAGAAGGCCGTGGCCAGCCGCGCGAGCAGGTCATTGATGGAGCGAACCAGCGGTTTGATCTCACTGGGCATCGCTTGGTCGGAGATGGGGGCCAGCGAGCGGGCGCTGCGGGCCTCCACATCGCGAGCGGCCACGTCCAAAGGCGCCATGCCGCGCCGCAGTCCATACATCAGAAGCCCCCCCACCACCACGACCAGGATGAACACCGGGGGGAAGACCTTGGCACCGGACTCGGCCGCCATCTGCTCACGCTGGGACACCCGCTGCGCGGCCTGCGCCACCCCTTCGGTGCCAACGCTGGCGTAGACGATCCACTCCTCGCCATCGACCAAGGGGCTCGACATGCCTTCCTGGCTCGAGAAGGGCACCTTGACCCGCGGATCGGATGTGTAGATGCGACGCCCCTGCGGGCTCCATGCGATGGTGACGATCTCGACATCCCGGGGCACATCGGTGCGCTGCGGGATGCTGATGTCGTCCTGCCGTGTCAGGGCATACGCCGATCGATGATAGCGCCCGACCGACTTGGCGATGGTCTCGAGGTCGGCATCGAACACCTCGTTCATCTCGTTCAGGGTGACCACGTAGGTCACCAGGGCGATCATCACCCCGCCCAGCAGCAGGGCGCCCATCATCCAGGCCAGCAGGTAACGCTTGATCGAGCGCATCAGCCCTCCACCACGCAGTAGCCCACGCCGCGGACATTCTTGATCACGGCCGAACCCAGCTTGCGGCGCAGCTTGTGCAGGTGCACCTCGATGGCGTTGCTGCCGATTTCATCGCCCCAGCCATACACGGCCTCCTCCAGCCGCTCACGCGAGAGCACAGCGCCCGGCCTGTGCATCAAGGCCTCGAGGATCGCAAACTCCTTGGGAGACAAGTTCACCGGCACGCTCGCCTGCGTCACCACCCGGCGCACGGGATCGAGCACCAGCGAGCCGACCTCCAGTTGCGGCACACCGCTGCCGGCATGCCTGCGGACCAAGGCCCGAACGCGGGCCACGAGTTCATCCAGGTCGAAGGGCTTGAGCAGGTAGTCGTCTGCGCCAGCCTCCAGCCCGGCGATGCGGTCCGCGACGGTGTCACGGGCTGAAATGATCAGGACAGGCAACGAGTTGCGCGAGGCCCGAAGGGTGCCCAGCACCGCCATCCCATCCTTTTTGGGCAGGTTCAAGTCCAGCACCGCCAAGTCATACACGCCATTGCCCAGCGACAGTTCGGCAGCACGGCCATCCGTGACCCAGTCCACGGCGAAACCAGCCTGGGACAGGCCTCGGTGAACGGCCCGCCCGATCATGTCGTCATCCTCGATCAGCAAGACTCTCATGGGGGCATTCGCTTCGCAGGTCGGCATCCAGGATGCCATGGGCGCCAGTGTGGCAGGACAAGCCCCAGCATGCCACCCGGAGACTTAAGTGTTCTTTAAGGCACTGAGGATGACACTGCGCGACACTCGATACACCGCAGAGGTCGGAATGAATTCCATCGCTCCAGCGCAATCCCTGGCGAACCACCGCCAGGCGCTCGATGCCACGACATCGCCGGGCACCCAGTTCGTTCAGGCCGCCTTGTCCCGGGCCGCGGCCACGACCCCTGCGCACGATGTGCCGTCGATGTCTTGTGTCGTGCCCTGCCGCAACGAAGCAAGCAACCTGGATCAGTTGCTGACACGTCTGACAGACGTGCTGTGCGCCTGCACTCGCCAGTGGGAGATCATCATCGTCGATGACGGCAGCACCGACGCCACGCTCACGACCTTGCTTCCCTGGACACAGTTCCCGGGCATCCGCGTGGTCCAGCTGTCCCGCAACTTCGGCAAGGAGGCCGCGCTGACCGCAGGGCTGCAGGCCAGCGGCGGCGACCTGGTCGTGATGATGGACGCGGACCTGCAGCACGAGCCCGAACTGCTGCCAGACATGCTGGGCAGGTGGCGCGACGGGGCCGACATGGTCTATGCGATCCGGGCTCACCGCGACGATGAAAGTGCGCTCAAGCGCATAGGAACACGCCTGTTCTACGCCATGGTCAATGCGGCAGACCGCATCGACGTGCCAGCCGACGCTGGCGACTTCAGATTGATGAACCGCAAGGTGGTCGAGGCCATCCTGGCACTGCCCGAGCGAAACCGGTTCATGAAGGGCCTGTACGCCTGGGTGGGCTTCAAGGCCGTGGCCTTGGCCTACACCCCCGCCCCCCGCGCCAATGGCCACAGCCACTTCAGCCTCTGGCTCCTGGTCAAGCTGTCGCTGGATGGGCTGACGGCCTTCACGACCTGGCCCTTGCGCGCAGTCAGCCTGATGGGCTTTGTCCTGGCCGGACTGTCTTTTCTCTACGGAGGCTACCTGACCGGCGCCTACCTGCTCTTCGGCCACGCCGTGAGCGGCTGGACCACCATCGTGGTCAGCCTGATGCTGTTCTCGGGGATCCAGATGATGTCGATGGGGGTGGTCGGTGAGTACGTGGGACGCATCTTCGAAGAGGTGAAGGGGCGGCCACTGTATGTCGTCAAGCGAGAGCTGGGACAAGGGCTGAAGACGACCGGGCACCCATGAACGCCCGGAGAACCACCCTGCCCCGCGACGTGGCCCGGGGGCTGGCGGTGTTCCTGTGGCTGTCCATGCTGGCGTGGGCCCGCCCGCTGATGCTGCCGGACGAAGGCCGCTACGTCGGCGTGGCCTGGGAGATGCTGCGTTCGCACGACTGGCTGACGCCCACGCTCAACGGCCTGCCCTATTTCCACAAACCGCCGCTGTTCTACTGGATCACGGCATCGTCGCTCTTGCTGTTCGGCCTGCATGAACTGCCGGCCAGACTGGCCTCGCTGCTGGGAGCCTGGGGGGGCGCGATGGCATTGTTCCTCTTCGTGCGGAAGTGGTCAGGAGAGCGCATCGCCAACACCAGCCTGCTGGTGCTGCTGTGCCAGCCCCTGTTCTATGTCGGAGCCCAGTTCGCCAACCTGGACATGCTCGTGGCGGGGCTCATCACGGCCACGGTGTGCCTGTTGGCCGATGCGGCCTTGTCCATCGAACACCGTGAGCCTTGCGCTAAAGCGCTGGCGGCCGCCTATGCCTGCGCAGCACTCGGTGTGCTGGCCAAGGGCTTGATCGGCTTCGTGCTTCCGGCCCTGGTCATCGGCCTGTGGCTGGTGCTTCGAAGTCAGTGGCGTACCTTGTGGGCCCTGATGTGGTGGCCAGGCGCCGTCATCTTCGCCTTGCTGGCTGCGCCCTGGTTCCTGGCCATGCACCAACGCTTCCCTGCGTTCCTGGATTACTTCTTCGTCGTCCAGCACTTCCAGCGCTTTGCGGGCAGCGGGTTCAACAATGCGCAACCACTCTGGTTCTATCCGGCTGTTCTGGCCCTGTTGACGGCGCCATGGCTGCCATGGCTGCGATCACTGTCGCTGCGGGCTCCGCGCGAGCAGGTCGCGCCGGCGCACTTGCGCGGACTCTGGCTGGCCTGGATCGTCGTGGTCGTTGTCTTCTTCTCCATTCCCCATTCGAAACTGATCGGCTACGTGCTGCCAGCCGTACCGCCTCTGGCCGCATTGATGGCCGAAGGCATCGCGGCATGGAAAGCCCGAGCGGGCCCGCGCCATGCGCCATGGCGCATGGCCTGCAGCATGGCGATCTCGCTGTTGACCACCTTCGCGGTCGTCACCTGGCTGGCGATGCACCCCATCAGATCCACCAAACCCCTCGCACAAGACCTGCGGCACGCCATGGCCCAAGGAGAGCACGTGGTGATGCTCGAGGACTACTACTTCGACGTGCCCTTCTACGCAGGATTGAAGACGCCGGTCGCGATCGTTGACGAATGGAAGGATGCGGGCGCACACCGCGACAACTGGCGCAAGGAACTGGCCGATGCCGGCCGCTTTGCACCAGGCGTGGCCCGCGCCGTGCTGCAGCCGGCGCCAGGATTGGTGAGCTACCTCTGCCAGCAACGCCATCCCGTGTGGATCATGGGCAGCACGTCGTCTGCATCTCGATCAGGATTGCCCGTCTCGTCCAGTGTCGTGGCCCAGCAAGGCGAAACGACCCTGTGGCGGTGGCAGCCGCCCGAGCCCGGCGCTAGGGACCAGCAGGAATGCGCAGGAAGGCCCACCGATGGCTGAGCAAATAGGTCAGCCCTGCGACCAGTGCCAAGGTGAGGGCCAGCCAGAGGCCGTAGTGCGCCGGATCCCAGTGCAACAACAGGGCATAGATGACAGCGTTCAAGCCGAAACCCGTGGCGGAGACCGCAGAGAAGCGTATCGCAGCGATGTGCAAGGGGGTGCCATGGCCGCGAAACGTCAGTCGGTAGTGGCCGGCAAAGGACACGCTCAGGGCCAGCAACCATCCGAACACATTGGCCCACCTTGGCTGCACGCCACAGCGCTCGATCAAGACCACGGCGAAGGCCCAGTGCACCAGCGCTGCCGTGCAGCCGACCAGGACGAACCACAGCATCCTGCGCCATCGGCCATGAGCATCCGGATGCTCAAACCCTGTTGAAAGAGGCATCGCTCTTGAACTCCGAACAGCGTGTTTCCAAAACACGGATCTGCATCTGCGTTGATGATTTCGGCCTCAGCGAAGGCGTGAACACGGCCGTGCTCACACTCGTGGCCCAGCGCCGGGTGCATGCCACATCATGCATGGTGTTCGCACCTGCGTGGGTGGGTGGTGCGGCTGCATTGCACCAACTGGATGGCCACCGCATGGACATCGGGCTGCACCTGGATTTCACCGAGTACACCTCCCAACCCAGCATGCGCCACTCGCTGCGGGCGCTGATCGTCAAGAGCATGTTCGGGCTGCTCGACACCGCGGAGATCCGTGCGGAAATACAGGCCCAGTTCGACGCGTTCGAACGCGCCATGGGCCGCCGGCCCGACTTCATCGATGGCCACCAGCATGTTCACCAATTGCCGTGCATCCGAGACATGCTGGTGGCAGAAATGCAGCAGCGATATGGCCACGCCAGGCCATGGATACGGATCTCACAGGGACTTCCGTTCGGCGCCGAGGTCAGGACATCGGGCTGGCGTGTGGCGGTCAAGTCTGCAGTGATCAGTGTGCTGGGGTCTCGCGCCCTGTCCGGCCTGGCGCGTAGGGCGGGCATCGCTCGCAATGGGCGATTGCTGGGCATCCATGGCTTTGGCTCCGACGAAGAGGGATACCGGTCGCAACTCGAAAAGTGGTTGAATGCGGCAACCGACACCGACCTGCTCATGTGCCATCCGAGCGCACAGGCCAGCGCTGACGACCCCATCGGCGAGGCCCGTGAAATCGAGTTTTTGGTGCTCCAGGGGGCAGTGCTGCCAAGGATGCTGGCAGAGCGTGGCATCTCGCTACTTCCCATGAGTCAGATGCGCTGCACGCAACGCTGAGGCCATCGAACAGCCGATGGCCACCGGCAGGGACGCCAGCACGTCGTACGGAAAGTGCTCGCCGGTGTACACCCGGCTCCAGCCAACCACCAACGCCAGGGTCAGCAAGGGAAAACCGAGGAGGTCCAGTTGGCGCGCAGCGAAGGCAGACAGGCCCATGGCCAGGAGAACCGCTACTTCGTCGCTGGGCATCGCCGCACCGCTCAAGGGCCAGGGGCTGAGCTGAACGCCCATGTGCAGTGCCGCGGGCCTGGGCTGCGGCCACAAAAGGCCCCACAGATGGGAGACCAGCAAGGCGGTTACCGCCGCCGTGGCCACCATGACCAGGTCCTTGCGCCCAGACGCGCCCGAGAGCCGCCAAAGCACCAGGAGCAGGGCGCCCACCAGCCACACCGTTCCGTAAGCCAGCGACAGGCCCACCCATGCCCAGCCATCCCCGTGGCTGGGCTGGCATTGATCATTTCGAATAGCTGGTGGTTGCTCAAGCTCATGCCTCGGGCCCTCCGTCGCCAGACGACATGCTCACCGAGTCTGACTTAACAGCGGCTTAAGCAGCGCTGTTGCGAATGGAGGGTGCCGGCCCTTGAAGCCGCCCCGGCGGATCAGGCCGGTGCGTCAATCAACGTCGAAGGGCCCGGCAGACGGCTTGTGGCCGTTGAGCATCGCCTTGACCAGGTTCTCGCGGTGCTTCAGGCTGGTGAACACCACGCCAGACACGTGCAGTGCGATCAGGCCCAGCAAGGTCCAGCCCAGCCCGGCATGCAGGTTGGCGAGCCAGCCGTATCCCCAGAACATGTCCGTGGTGTAGAGCCAGCCGGTGAAGCCCAGGGCGCCCACGCAGGTGATCAAGGCCACCACCATCCAGCCACCCAGGGGGTTGTGGCCGATGTAGCGCGGGGCCTGGCCGCGGAGCATGCTGCGCAGGTAGGCCAAGGTAGGGCGAATCGGCCGCACGAACTGTGCGAACCGCGCATAGCGCCCGCCTGCAAAGCCCCAGATGAGCCTCACGCTCACCAAGGTCAATGCAGCATAGCCCCAGTAGTGATGCACGTCATCCAGATGGTGCCGCGTGATCCATGCGCCAGCCACCGAGGTGACCAGCGTCCAGTGCATCAGCCGAACCGGCCAGTCCCACACCCGAAGGCGAGGCCTGGCGCCGGGATCACTCTTCAACACGCTCGAAGGTCTTGGGATCGAAGAAGGCCTCGATGCGCTTGCCCTTCGGATCCTTGGCATAGACCTCGTAGCAGGTTGCCGTCTTCTCCATGCGGCGGATCACCCAGCCTTCCGCCGTGAGCTTCTTGGCCAGCTCTTCGTGGGATTTCCACTCTTCCTTGGGATGGGCGGGGCACTTGACGTCGCCGTGGGCCCAGGCGCTGCCTGCGGTCAGGGCCAGCAGTGCGATGGCGCCAGCGGGAATGATGCGTTGGATCATGGTGATTGGTCCTTGATGGAAATGCGGTGCTCAGGTGATGGTCCAGCGCCTGAGCAGGTTGTGATAGGTGCCTGTGAGCTTGAGCAGGTGGGCGTCGTCCGCCGGCACCTTGGGTGTCAGGCCCTGGATGGCCTGGTCCAGATCGAACAGCATCGTGCGCTCGCCGTCGTCACGCACCAGGCTCTCGATCCAGAAGAAGGAAGCCACGCGGGCACCCCGGGTCACGGGCGCCACGCGGTGCAGGCTCGATGATGGATAGAGCACCAGATCCCCCGCCTCCAGCTTGACGGCCTGCGCGCCGAAGGTATCTTCGATCTCCAGCTCACCGCCGTCGTATTCATCGGGCTCGGACAGGAATAGCGTAGCCGACAGATCGCTGCGCATGCTCTGCCCCGTGCCGGGGATCTGCATGACGGCACTGTCCACGTGCACACCGTAGGTGCCGCCATCCGCATAGCGGTTGAACTTGGGCGGGTAGACCTTGTTGGGCAGGGCCGCCGAAATGAACAGGGGCTGCTGTCCCAGCTGACGCAAGATGTGCTGTCCCAGGGCCACGGCCAGGTCGGAGCCATCGGCCAGTTGCTGGTTCTGCTTGACGTTGCGGGCCAGGGGGCCTGCGGTATGCGCGCCATCCTGCCAGTCGGCCTGGTCCAGCTTGGCACGGAAGGCGTGCACATCGTCTTTGCTCAGGACGTTTTCAATGGTGATCAGCATGTGGCAAGGCCCCCGGTTGATGCGGCACGATGCCGGTGGAGTACAAAGTGGTGGGCTGGACATGAGCCAAGGTAGCGCAGCCCGCCTGCGCCATGCAGATCTCCAGCTCATCGCGCAGCAGTTGCAGCATGTGGGCCACACCCAGGGCACCCGCCACGCTCAGTGCATACACCTGCAAGCGGCCGATCAGCACGGCATTCGCACCCAGCGCCAGCGCCTTGAATGCATCGGCACCGCTGCGGACGCCCCCATCGAACAGCAGGGGAAATGATGCGCCCACAGCCTCGCGGACCAGAGGCAACATGCGAAGGCTGGCCGGTGCACCATCGAGCCCCCGGCCCCCATGGTTGGAGACCACCACACCTGCCACGCCACGGGTCTGCAAGGCACGGGCGTCATCGGGATGCAGCACGCCTTTGACCCACACGGGCAACGATGTCTGCGAGAGCAACCAGTCCAGATCTGCCCAGCCCGGCGACTCTGACATCGCGCCCTGGAAAATGCGGCTGTGGCCGGGTTGCAGCGCCACTGCACCGGGCGCGGGCTGGCCCGCCACATTGACTGCAACCACATGCGCAGGCATGCGAAAGCCCGCACGCAGTGCATGCAGGCTGGGCACCTGGATGGAGGCATCGAGCGTGAGCACGATGGCGCCGTAGCCTGCTGCCTCTGCACGCCTGAGCAAGGCCAGCGTGGCGTCACGCGTGGGTTGCAGATACAGCTGGAACCAGCGCGCTGCTCCAGCATGACGGGCGATGTCTTCCAGAGTCTGAGAGGCGAGTGTGCTCACGACCATGCCGCTGTGCGTGGCCTCGGCGGCCTGTGCACTGGCCAGCTCGCCCAGGGGGTGCGCCAACCTCTGGTAGGCCACAGGAGCCAACAGCAGCGGATGCGCCAGAGAAGGAGCGCCCGGCAAGGCCAGCCGCGTGTGCCCGGAAGACACATCGGCCAGCACGCGCGGGCAGATCGCCCATGCAGCGAAAACATCTCGGTTGGCGAGGGCCGTCACGTCATGGCCGCTGCCACCGGCCACGTACGCATGGGTAGGCCCGGCCATGAAGCTGCCCGACAGTCGCTCATAGTCAGCCGCGCAAAACACCCCATCAGGCAGGTGATCCAGCGGCGGCAGCAGGTACGGCGAAGAGGTGTCGTGGCTCATCATCACGGAAAAATGCCGGGCATGCCCGGCATCTTATCGAGTCGACTGCACAGGGTACTGCGCTTGGTCAGAACTCGTAGTTCACCGTCACGCGGGCGGCTCGGCCATCACCCTTGTACAGGAAGGAGCCCGAACGGTACACGGCGGTGTAGTAATCCTTGTCCTCCACGTTCAGCACGTTCACGCGCACATCCAGGCGACGGCTGAAGCGGTAGGAACCGAACAGATCGTAAACGGTGAACGAAGGCACAGGCTGGTTGCAGCTGCCATTGGCATAGCTGACGGCCGTGTCAGGCTGACCACCGCAGCGACCGCTTTCATGACGCGCGGTTGCGCCAAGCGACAAAGCCGAGGTGATTTCGTACTTGCCTTGCAGCGAGAAGGTCTGGTCGGCGAAGTTGGCCAGCTCGCGGCCCACGTTCACGGCCGTGAAGGACTTGGTTACCTTCGACTTCATGAAGGCTGCACCAGCCTGCACAGTGAACTTCTCTGTCACATTGCCGACCAGGCCGAACTCCATGCCACGCACACGATTTCCGCCAGTGTTGAAGGTGCCGGAGGTGGTGTAGTCGGCATTGCTCAGGCCTTCCATCACATTGCTCTTGTCCGTGTGGAAGTAAGCGGCCGTGAACAGCAGCTTGTCATCCAGCAGGTTCCACTTGGTGCCCAGCTCATAGCTGACGGACTTTTCCGGAGAGGAGCCTGCCTGACCTGCGGCGTTGACCACCAGGCCACCATAGCCGGCGCTCGTGCCGGAATCAGGCTCACCGCCATTGACGTCCTGCGCGGAAGCCCAGCTGGCGTAGACGACGCCCTTCGGCGCAACCTTGTAGCTCACACCCAGGTGCCCGTTGATCAAGGTTTCATCGTAGCTGTAGGCTGCCGTCTGTGCGCCCGTGCCGTTATTGAAGCGGTTCAGCGTCAGGTTGAGCTGGTCGAAGCGCACACCGGCGAAGGCCGTGAACTTGTCGGTCAGGTCCACGGTGTCCATGACCGAGGCGGCCAAGGTACGGGCATGCCACTCCTGCGTCTTGCCCAGGCGCACCGGGTTGCGTGTGGCCAGACGGCTCAGGTCGCTGACTGCCACGCCAGACGGAGCGATGAAGCAGTAGGCATTGAGCGCGCCGGTGATGACCACGGGTGTGCCCGCAGGCGAGCCCGCAGGGGCTACAGGATTGCGGCAGTTGTAGCCCGACGAATTCAGGTTGTAGCTGCCGGACACCACCGTGTGATCGGTGTACTCGGCCCCCAGGATGAACTCATTCTTCTTGCCACCGATCACGCGATCCAGGCGCAGGTTGGTCTGGTGGGCGAAATAGTTCACGTCCTGCCAGCCCGTATGACCGGCGTCGATGTAGGCCGTGTTGTAGGGCGTCGTGGTCGTGCCGTTGTAGCGCGCACCGTAACTGGCCCCTGTGGTGATATAGCTGTTGCGCGACGAGCCATAGCGGGTCAGGCTGTTGATGCTCGTATCGGGCGACACGCGGAACTTGATCCGCGCCGTCAGCGTGTCCTGGTTCGAGCGAAGGAAATCGCTGTCCTGTGCATAGACCGGCACGTCGGCTGCGGGTTTGCGATTGGGCACGGTGCCCACCAGGTAGCTGCCCAGATCGGGCTGGTCATCTTTGCCACGCAGACCGTAGTAGTCGATGGTGACCGACAGGTCGCTGTTGATCTCCCACAGGCCGGACAGGGCCAGGCCCTTGCGGGCGCGGCTCGACGGCGAACGATCGGGCACGTCTTCGTCGCTGTACAGCACGTTCGCACGCAAGGCAAACTGATCCGTGAAGGCCTTATTGACGTCCGCACTCAAGCGCACATGCTTGTCGGTGCCCACGCCCGCCGAGACACGGTTGAAGTCCAGGTCCAGCGTAGCTTGCTTGGTGATGGCATTGACAGCCCCGCCCGCCGAGCCGCGACCAGCGAAGGTGGAGCTAGGGCCCTTGGAGACTTCGACCTGCTCGATCGCGAAGCTCTCACGGGTGCTCATGCCAGGATCGCGCAGACCGTCCACGAAGACGTCGCTGCGGGCTTCCTGGCCGCGGATGATGTAGCGGTCGCCGAAGGCGTTGCCGTTTTCGCCGGTGCCCAGGGTGATGCCGGGCTGAGCGCTCAGGATCTGCTTGAGGTCGGTGAAGCCGGAATCGTCGATGGCGGTCTTCGTGATCACCGAGATGGTCTGCGGCGTCTCGGCCAGCGGACGGGTGTGGCGCACATCGCCCGAGGTCTTGGCCTTGTAAGGCACGCCCACTTCAGCGTTCGGGTTCGGGTCGATCGCCTTGGCCTGCACCTTGATGGCAGGCAGTTCGGCATTCTGCGTCGGCTCGGTCGGGGTCTGCTGAGCCATCACGCCCAGCGGCACCAGCATGGCGGTGGACAGGCTCAGGGCCAGGCCGCTCTTCGCGACGGCGGGGGCAAGCACTGCGCCGGTTTCCTGGCGCAGGCTGCGTGGCCGGCGGGTCTTGCTGTGGTGCTGCTTCACGGATGACTCCTAGGTGATTTCAAAAGACAAGAAAAATGGAAAGCGAAATGCGAATGCCAATCAATGAACACGCGAGGCGCCAGAGGGCCTTGGCGGCGTCATGTCGGCGCGCCTGTTCGGGTTGGCGAACAGGCGCTCTGATGGATTGCCAATCAAGTCCGGAGAAAGGGAACCCGAGGGTGTTAAAATTTTTAGACCACGCGATCTAGTCGTTTCCCAACGATCAGAAGGCTGTGATCAGGCTCAGTCGAAACGCACGAGGAGAGCCGGGCGTGATGTTGTTGTTGCTGTGCGCGAAGGCAAAGTAGCGCTGGTCAAGCAGGTTCTCGGCATTGAGCTGCAGCTTGAGCGCCGGGCCAGACTGGTAGTACAGGGCCCCATCCACACGCGCATAGTCAGGCAGCACCACCGTGTTGTCGGTCGAGGTGAACACCCGCCCGCGGTAGCTGACACCCAGCCCTGCGGCCCATTGAGGGCTCAATGAGAAGCGGCTCCACAGCGAGGCGCTGTGACGCGGCAAGTGCGCCAGCGTAGCCCCCTCCCTTGCCGCCGGAGAGGTGGTGCTCAGCAGGCGGGCATCCTGATAGGCGTACCCGCCCGACACTTGCCAGCGCGAGCTGATCGCACCGCTGAGCCCCAATTCCAGCCCACGGCTTCGTTGACCTTCGACCAGATCGAACCGGGGGGTCGTGGCCGGGTCTCCGATCGCGACCGCCACGTTGTGGCGCCGAGACTGGAAAGCCGCCACAGTGGCGTCCAGGCCCTCGCGCACCGTCCATTTGGCCCCCACCTCGAGGTTCACGTACTTCTCCGGCGTCAGGGCCTGGTTCCGGCTGTTCAACGAGAGCAGTTGTTCGCCCGCACGCGGCATGTAGCCGATGCTGTGATTCACATAGGCCGACACGGTGGGCACGGGTTGATAGATCAGGCCCGCACGGGGGGACCACAGCCTGTCGCGGCTGCCTAGATCAAGGCCCTGGCGGCGGTCTCGCACGCGCGTGTCCAGGTGATCGTGGCGCAGGCCCAGCACGGCCAGCCACTGCGGCGACCAGCGGATCTGGTCCTGGAGGTAAACAGCCGCCGTCTCACTGCGGCTGTGGCTGTCGGGATCATTGGTCGATGCCCGAAAGCTCACAGGATCATGCGAGGTGGGATCGCTCAAGGGCACCGTGTAGGGCGACCTCGTGAAGTAACCGGTCTGCCGCCAGTTGTCGCCATCCTGCACGCCCAGCTCCAGGCCAGTCAGCAGCAGGTGTCGCCACCGCCCCCATTGCACAGGCACAGTCAGGTCGGTCTGGTTGAACAGGTTGCGGCGGTGCGTCTGGCTGTCATGGGCCGTCAGGATCACATTGGCCCCATCCTGCGTCACAGCGCCCGCGAACACATTGCGGAAGAACTTGTCGTAGTAGGCGTAGCGCGTGCGGTTGCTCAGGCTGCGCCCTTCTCCCAGGTCGTGCTCGATCAGGGCATTGGCAGCGTCCATGCCGATGCGGCTGATGCTCTGGTCGGGGTTGCCGAAGAAGGTGCCCCGCCCCGTGCTCACCGGCTTGCCCGTCCATGAGGGGATGCCTCGATCGTCCAGGCGCTCATCTTCGAAGTGCTCGACACCCACCGTCACCCTCGTGTCGCGCGACAGGCGCGCAGCCAGCACCGGGTTGACGCCGCTGCGGCGCAGCCAGAAGCCATCGCGCCAGCTGTTGGCGCCCTCGGCCATCACGTTCAGGCGGCCAGCCAGGGTGTCGCTGAAGCGCTGCTCCCAATCCAGCGTGGCACGGCGCTGCGCCCACGAGCCGGCCTGCACGGCCAGTTCACGGTGCGTGCGCCACTGAGGCTCCTTGCCCACGCGGTTGATGAGGCCGCCCACGCTGCCCTGCCCCTGCAGCATGGCGTTGGGCCCCTTGAGCACTTCCACCCGCTCGATGTTGTAGAAATCGCGGTAGTACTGGACATCGTCCCGCAAGCCATCGAACAGGAAGTCCGCCGTGGACGAGGTGCCGCGGAAAACGGGCGTGTCCCGGTTGCCCTCGCCCTGGGCCGCGCCCACACCCGGTACCCAGCGCAAGGCCTCGGCCATGCTGCGGGGGGCCTGGTCGTCCAGCAAGGCACGCGGCAGCACGGTGACCGATTGCGGTACATCGATCAACGGTGTGGGGGTTCGAAGCGCCACCTCGGCGCGCTGGCTGTGGTAACCCGCGCCCTGGGTGCGCGCCTGTGCGGTCACCGGGGGCAGCTCACTGAGTTGAACCGGCGCCTCGACAGGCCTCAGGCCGAAGCGCATACCCTCCTGCACCAGAGCCAGCCCGGAGCCCTCCAGCGCACTCGCAAAGGCCTGGCGCAGTCCATAGGTGCCCTGCACCCCGGGGCTGGTCTTGCCCTGGATCAGGCGGGCATCGGCCACGAACAGCACGCCTGCCGCATCGGCCAAGCGGTTAAGCACGCTGCCCAGTGGCCCCGGTTCGATCTGGTAGACACGCTCATCAGCGGATGCGGTGGCCTTGTCGACCTGAGGGCCGGCGCCTGGTGAATGCATCTGTGCCTGCGCCTGCTGCATCCACAGGACGCACGACAGCGCTAGCCACAGAACGCGAGCCCATGCGGTGAGGCTTGACGGCATGGGGCGCTCCGCCCGCTCAGGCCGCGTCAACCTGGCGCCACCACGGCAAGGTGCGCGTGACCTTGACCGGCAAGGCGCGCTCCAGCGCGGCGTAGACCTGGTCGATGTCGGTCAGAGGGAACACGCCGACCAGGCGCAGATCGGCCACCTTCGGCGAACAGGCCAGGTAACCCACCTGGTAGCGCGCCAGCTCTGCCACGAAGTCTCCCAGGCGCATGTCTTCGGCCACCAGCAGGCCGCGGGTCCAGGCCTCCCGCACCGGGCTGGCCGGCTCGGAAGAGCCCAGCCCCTGTGCCGTGAGGCTCAATTGATGGCCGGCTTGCAGCACGGCACGGTGCTCGCGCTGGCCGGCGCTCACCTCGACCACGCCATGGAACACGGACACCTGGCTGCGCCCGCCCTGGCGGTACACGCCAAAACGTGTGCCGAGTGCATGCACACGCCCTTCCGCGGTGCTCACCACCAGCGGGCGGCCGGCCTCGTGCGCAGTCTCCAGCAACAGTTCGCCATGAAGCAGCTCAAGGTGGCGCTCGCTCGCCTTGAAGTCCAGCCGCACGGCGCTGGCACTGTTGAGCCACAGACGGCTGCCATCGGCCAGCGCCACCTGCCGCTGTTCGCCCACATGGGTGCGGTGGTCGGCGCGCAAGGGGTACAGGCCCTCATCACGCGCCACCAGCCAGCCGGACAAGGCCCCCACCCCGGCCACGCCCATCACCTTGAGCGCGCCACGGCGGCCTGCGCCCTGCGCACGGTGCAGGGCATGAGACGCTGCCGGGCGATCGGTCTGGGCCGGCAAGGTGTCGAAGCGGCGGCTCATGGCTTCCACACGTGCCCAGGCCCGGGCGTGACGCGCATCGGCGGCCAACCAGCGTTGCCAGCCAGCACGGTCAGCCTCGGACACCTCATCGGCCTGCAGCAGGGCATACCAGTTGGCCGCCTGCTCGAGCACGGTCGTGCCCATGGATTCGGATCCGCTCATGGCCGGCGATCAGGCGCCGTCATCGGCCAGCAGCAACTGGTGCATGGCCTGGGCCATGTACTTCTTGACCATGCGGTCGGACACCCCCAGGCGCTCAGCGATCTCGGCATAGCCCAGCCCTTCCAGGCGGGCCATCAGGAAGGCCCGGCTGGCCTTGGGAGGCAAGCGTGCCAGCAAGGCGTCGATCTGGCAAAGCGCTTCGAGCACCAGGGCGCGATCTTCTGGCGAAACGGCCATCTGCGGCGCCTGGTGGCCGATGGCGGCCACGTAGGCGCGCTCGATCTCCAGCCGGCGCCAGTGGTTCACAACCAAGCCATTGGCCACCGTGCTCAGGAAGGCACGGGGTTCTTGCAACAACGGGGCGCCCTGCGAAACCAGTACCTTCATGAAGGTGTCCTGGGCCAGGTCTTCAGCCTTGTGGTCACACCCCAGCTTCTTGCGCAGCATGCCGAACAGCCACCGGTGGTGGCTGGCGTAGAGCGTGCCCAAGGCATGCCTGTGCTCGTTGTGCATGGCGAAAACCGGCGGGGGTGGAAGCACGCCTGGCGGGGGAGGAGCAGATCGGCTCACCTCATCAGGCGTGAATGATATAGATTCTCATTATAGAAGCCGCAACATTCATTCACACCTCCGGGACCGGGGGGGGCCTCAGGCCGAGCTGTTGCGCAATGCCGTCAAACAGCGGCCGAGGCCTTGCCCTTGAGCAGCCGCCTCACCAGCCACGCCAGCAGCACACCGCCCACCACCACCGCGGCCAGAGCCGTGTAGGTGCCCGCATCAGGCGACGCCAGGGCCGCCGTGAGCCGGTCCATGAACAGCGAGATCAGGATGGTGCCCGGCGCCAAGCCCAGGAAGGTGCCCAGCACATAGTCGCGCAGGCGCACCCGGAAGGCACCGGCTGTCATGTTGACGACGATGAAGGGTGCCAGCGGCACGGCACGGATCACGATCACGGCCCACAGGCCACGCCGCTTGATGGCGCCCACCACTGCATGCACACGGCCATCGGCCGCGAAGCTGTCCACCCACTGCGCGCCGGCCAGCCGGCCCAGGCCGTAGGTGGCGGTGGCACCGGCCACCATGCCGACCAGCGCATAGGCCATGCCCGGCCAGGGTCCGAACACCAGGGCCCCCACGGTGATGAGTGCGGCCACCGGCACGGCCAGCAGCACGGCCACCACGTAGCCGAGCAACACCAGTACAGGGCCCATCGGCATGTCCAGCAGGTCGCGGCCCAGGCGCGCCAGTGCTTGCGGCTCCAGGTAGGGACGCCAGTCAGGATCGCGCCAAGCCAGCATCACCCCGACGATCAAGGCCAGGTACAGCCCGATCAACAGCCAGCGCGCCCAGCGCACGAAACGCGGCAAGTTCAACTCATACCCTCACGAAGACACACGGGCAGCCACCTTTTTGGCTGCGTAGGAGCAGGATCTTGGCGCAGGCCGTCTACCGTTGCACGGGGACTTACCTTCAGCCACACCCTCGCTCCCCCGCACTTCAGGGGGTGAAAAACACCAGGGGTGGATTCACTCCTGGCGCAGGTCGCGCCGGATGTTGTGCTCGGTGGATTGGCGGGCCAGTACCCAGCGGCCGGTGCGAATGGCCAGGGCCTCGGGGCTGACCGGCAGCGACAGGGTCTCGACCATGGGCGGCAGACCGCCGCGCGCGCTGAGCTGTTCGGGCGTCTGGGACGTCAGCGCCCACACACGCATGCCGCCCAGGGACTCGCAGGTTTCCAGGGTGCTGAGCATCTGCAGGCCGTCCATGCCCGGCAGCTCCAGGGTGGTCACCAGCAGGTCGGGCGGCTCCTGGCCGATGCGCAGCAGGGCCACATAGCCGTTGTCGGCGGTTTCCACCGCCACGCTCTCACCGAACACCTCCAGCGCCGAGACACAGGCGGCCAGCCAGGGGCGCTCCTGTGCCACCAGCACGATGCGCAGGGGGCGCACATCGGCATGCTGGGGTGGCGCCGCACTGGCGACCGTGGGCGCCACGCCCGGGCTGCCAAGGCTTTCCAGGCCCATGCTCATCGCCAGGGCCTCGACGGCGTTGTAGGGGATGCGCCGATGGCCACCAGGGGTGCGCGCCGCCGGCAGGATGCTGGCCTCGACCCACAATTGCACGGTCCGCAGGGACACCCCCAGGCGTGTGGCCGCCTCACGGGTGGTCAGCATGCGGGACGCGGGTCCCAATGGGATCACTTGCGACATGAAAAAGCCCCTTTCACGGATGGCTTGCGCCAGCTTGCTTTCATTGTTTTGAGAGTTATGTCAGCGTCTCTGGTTATCGGCAGCGCTGCCGCAAGTCTTGACATCAGGCGACGCCTACAGACGCCGATGCATGCCTTTGTGCACAATCAAGGCCCATGAGCAAGGCTTTCACCAAGGAATCGGACAGCGCAGGCGACGAGGACGACGAGATCGGCGGCCTGCCGCCCCTGCCCGCCGGCACCCGCAACTACCTGACACCGCAGGGCTACCAGCGCCTGCGCGATGAACTGCTGAGCCTGATCGACGTGGAACGCCCCAAGGTGGTGGAGATCGTGCACTGGGCCGCGTCCAATGGTGATCGATCCGAGAACGGCGACTACATCTACGGCAAGAAGCGCCTGCGCGAGATCGACCGCCGCATCCGCTTCCTGACCAAGCGCCTGGACATCGCCGAGGTGGCCGACCCGTCACAACATCGCGGCAACGATCAGATCTTCTTCGGCGCCACAGTGACCTACGCCAACAGCCGTGGCGAGGAGCGCACCATCACCATCAAGGGCATCGACGAGGTCGACAACCTGCAAGGTGAAGTGAGCTGGATCTCTCCGATCGCCCGGGCCCTGCTGAAGGCGCGCGAAGGCGATGAGGTGCAACTGATGACACCGGGCGGTCTGGAGAAGCTGGAGGTGCTGGACGTGCAATACCCAGCGCCCTCCCCCACCGCTTGAAGCCCTCGCTCAGGGGCTGACGCGGTTGACCTTGAGCACCACCGGGCAGCGCTTGAGCGTGCGCAGCACGTCCTGCAGGTGGTCGGTGTCGCGCACCGACAGCGAGAGCTTGAGCTCGGCGGTCTCGCCCAGGCGTTCATCGCCCATCTCGATGTGCGTGATGTCGGTCTCGGCGCTGCTGATGGAGGCGGCCACCTGGGCCAGCACGCCCTTGCCATTGGCTACCAGCACCTGGATGTCGGTGTCGAAGGTGCGCGTGGGCTCGTCGGACCAGCCCACGTCGATCCAGCGGTCGGGATCGCGTTCGAACAAACGCTTGCCCACCCCGCACATCTGCGTGTGCACGACCAGGCCCTCGCCACGGCCCAGGTAGCCGGCGATCGGGTCGCCCGGGATGGGCCGGCAGCACGGCGCCAGTTGCACGGTGGCGCCTTCGCTGCCATCGATGATGACCGAGCCCTGCGTGGGCGATTCGATCGCAGCAAAGCGGCCCAGCGTGAGCGTGAGCGCATCGGGGCGCTCGCCGAACTCGGCCATGATCTGCGCGATGCGCTTGGCCACCATGGGCGCGATCTTGCGGCCCAGGCCGATGTCGATCAGCAGGTCGTCGCGGGTGCGGTTGCCGCCCCAGCGGACCAGGGCCTGCCACAGTTCGCCATCCTTGCCTTCGGTGTGTTCGTCGCCGCGCGGCAGGGTCAGACCCTCGGGCCGCAGGGCCTGCGACAGCAGCTTCTCGCCCATCTCCAGAGACTCTTCGGCCTCCATGTTCTTGAGGTGGGCGCGGATCTTGGACCGGGCGCGGCCCGTGCGCACGAAGCTCAGCCACCCGGGGCTGGGCTTGGCCGTGGGCGCGGTAATGATCTCGACCACGTCGCCGCTGCGCAGCTCGGCGCGCAGCGCCACCGGCTCGTCATTGACCTTGGCCGCGACGCAGTGGTCGCCCACATCGCTGTGGATGGCGTAAGCAAAATCAACCGGCGTGGCCCCCTTGGGCAGAGCCAGGATGCGTGATTTGGGCGTGAACACGTAGACCGATTCGGGGAACAGGTCGATCTTGAGGTGCTCGAGGAACTCGGCCGAATCACGCGTTTCGTGCTGGATGTCGATCAGAGACTGCAGCCACACGGCGGCCTGGTGCGGCGCGACGCCCGAAGAAGCCTCTTCCTGCGTCTTGTACATCCAGTGGGCGGCAATGCCCTTCTCGGCCACGGCATGCATGGCCTGCGAGCGAATCTGGAACTCCACCGCCGTGCCCACCGGGTTGACCAGCGTGGTGTGCAGCGACTGGTAGCCGTTGGCCTTGGAGATGGCGATGTAGTCCTTGAAGCGGCCCGGCAGCGGCTTGTAGAGCTGGTGCAGCACGCCTAAAGCGCGGTAGCAATCGAGCAGCTCGCGCGTGACGATGCGAAAGCCGAAGATGTCGCTGACCTGGGCGAAGCTCAGGTGCTTGTCGCACATCTTGGTGTAGATCGAGAAGATGGTCTTCTCGCGGCCGTAGGTCTCGACCACCATGTCGGCATCGCCGAAGGCCTTCTCGACCTCGCGCTGGATGCGGTCGACCAGGTCGCGGCGGTTGCCCCGGGTCTTCTTCACCGCCTTGGCCAGGATGCCGTAGCGCCACGGGCTGATGTACTTGAAGGACAGCTCCTGCAGTTCGCGGTAGGTCTGGTTCAGGCCCAGGCGGTGCGCGATGGGCACGTAGATGTCCAGCGTTTCGCGGGCGATGCGGGTGCGCTTGTGGGCCACCATGGAATCCATGGTGCGCATGTTGTGCAGGCGGTCGGCCAGCTTGATCAGGATGACGCGCACATCGCGCGCCATGGCCAGCAGCATCTTGCGGAAGGACTCGGCCTGGGATTCTTCCTTGGTGGAGAACTGCAGCTTGTCCAGCTTGGTCAGGCCGTCGACCAGCTCGGCCGTGGGCGCACCGAAGCGCTCGATCAGCTCGATCTTGGTGACGCCGCAGTCTTCCATGGCGTCGTGCATGAGCGCGGCCATGATGGCCTGGGCGTCGAGCTTCCAGTCTGCACACAGGCCGGCCACCGCGATGGGGTGGGTGATGTAGGGCTCTCCGCTGGCGCGGAACTGTCCCAGGTGGGCCTCGTCGGCGAAGCGATAAGCATCACGGACGCGGCGGATGTCCGCCTCGTCCAGGTAATCCAGCTTGTGCAGCAACGCGGCAAACGACGCCGCTGAGGCTTCTTGGTGGGCTTGGGACATGTGGCTAACTTTAGCGCGTCTGCAACATCCATGACGCGGGGCGTGCCTGGGAACCGTGCTGGTCGAGAAACGCAAAAACCCGCCGGGTGGCGGGCTTGTGCGTGCAGGAAGGGACGCTGACCGGCCGCAGGGCCGTCTGGCGATGCCCTGCCTGGATCAGGTCGGGACCTTGCGCAGCATTTCAACCCCGACCTGGCCGGCGGCGATCTCGCGCAGCGCGGTGACGCCAGGCTTGTTGCGCGATTCGATCTTGGGCGTGTGGCCTTGGCTCAGCATGCGGGCACGGTAGGTGGCGGCCAGGACCAGCTGGAAGCGGTTGGGGATCTTCTGCAGGCAGTCTTCGACGGTGATGCGGGCCATGTGGTGCTCCAGTGAATCGTTCAGGGGCCTTGCGGCGCAGGGATCAGGCGTGGGTCAGAGCAGGTTGAGGGCCTTGAACACGGACGACTTGTTGCGACGCTGAGCAGAGTATTTTAACCGCTGCGCGTGGACAATGGTTTTCAGATCGAACAAAGCCGATTCGAACAGGGCGTTGACCACCACGAAATCGAAGTGGCGGGCCTGGCCGACCTCGGTGCGGGCGTTGGTCATGCGCACGTCGATCACGTCCTGCGTGTCCTCGCCGCGGCGGTTCAGGCGCTGCAGCAGTTCTTCGTAGCTGGGCGGCAGGATGAAGATCAGGATGGCGTTGGGGAAGATCTTCTTGATCTGCAGGGCGCCCTGCCAGTCGATCTCCAGCACCACGTCCTCACCGCCCTTGATGCGCTCTTCGATGGCCAGACGAGAGGTGCCGTACAGGTTGCCATGCACCTCAGCCCATTCGAAGAAATCGCCGTGCTCGACCTTGGCCTGGAAGTCGGCCGGGCTGATGAACCAGTATTCGCGCCCGTTCTGCTCCTGGCCACGCGGGGGCCGGGTGGTGTGCGAGATGGAAACCAGCAGGCGCGAATCGAGCTCCAGCAAGGCCTTGACGAGCGTGGATTTGCCGGTGCCGCTGGGCGCGGCGACCACGAACAGATTGCCTGGGTAGTCCATGGTGATGGCACCTTTCGGGGCGGCCACGCCGCCGGGATGAATTGCTTCGCCTCGTTATCGGCAGCTGTGTCAGCCGATGAAGGGCAAGATTTTACATGGTGTCACCCGTTTTCGGCACCCAGGCCCTGCCAGCCGCCTCCCAGTGCGGCGATCAGGCGCACGCTGGCCACCAGCCGCTCGGCCGTCACGTCCAGCGCCGTGCGCTGGCTTTCCAGGGTCAGGTTCTGGGCCACGACCACCTCCAGGAATCCGACCAGGCCGGCCCGGTAGCGGGTGGTCACCACGCGCTCGTTCTCTTCGGCCAGGGCCACCAGGCGGGCCTGCTGCTCAGCCTTGGCGGCCAGTTGCTGCAGGGTGGCCAGGGCGTCGTCCACCTCGCGCAGGCTGGTGAGCACGGTCTGGCGGTAGGCGGCCACGGTTTCCTCGTAGCGGGCCTCGGCCAGGTCCACGCCGGCGCTGCGGCGGCCACTGTCCAGCAGGGTGGCGGCCAGGGTGGGGCCCAGCGACCAGTAGCGCCAGGGGGCCTGGAACAGCTCGCCCAGGCGCGGGCCGGTGCCGCCGCCGGTGGCGCCCAGGGTGATGTCGGGCCACCAGGCGGCCTGGGCCACGCCGATCTGTGCGTTGGCCTGGGCCACGCGGCGCTCGGCCGCGACCACATCGGGGCGGCGGGTCAGCAGCAGCGAGGGCAACTGAACGGGCGCCACCGGCACCGCAGGCAACAGCGTGGCCATGGCCGGCAGCGACAGGTCGACCGGCGCCCGCCCGCTCAGCACGGCCAGCGCGTGCTCGTGCTGGACACGCTGCAGTTGCAGATCGTGCACGCGGGTGCGCAGGGTCTGCCACTGGGTCTCGGCCTGGATCACGTCGGCGCGCGCGGCCAGGCCGGCGTCGTACTGGTGGCGCGTGAGGGTGAGCGAGCGCTCGTAGGCAGCCAGGGTGCGAGCCAGCAAGGCCAGTTGCTGGTCCAGCACACGCAGGCGCCAGTACTGCTCGGCCACGTTGAGCTGGGTGCTCAGGCGGGCGGCGGCCAGGTCGGCCGCGGTGGCCTGCACATGGGCGCCGCTGGCGTCCTGCTCGCGGGCCAGGCGGCCCCACAGGTCCAGCGCCCAGCTGGCTTCGAGCGCCACGGCGTAGCTGTTGTGGCCATTGGCGCTGGACGATTCGGTGCGCAAGGCCGAGCCCGAGAGCCCCAGTTGCGGGCGACGGGCGGCACCGGCCTGGCGCCACAGCGCGCGGGCCTGGCGGTCACGGGCGGCGGCTTGGGCCACATCCAGGTTGTCGGCGTTGGCGGCCTGCATCAGGCGGTCCAGCTCGGCGTCGCCGAAGGCCTGCCACCATGCTGCGGTGGAGGCCAAGGGCTGCGATGGCATGGGCTGCCAGCCGGCCTGGTGCTTGAAGCTGGCGGCGGCAGCCTCGGACAGCTCAGCCGAGGGCGGCGGGTGGGCCGGGCCGGCCGCACAGCCGGCCAGCAGGGCCACGCACACGCCGATCAGCGCAGAGGACAAGGCGGAGAACGATGGGATCATGGCTTGGGACTCACCTCGGCAAAGGCGGGGGTCGCGTCATCGGGGGAGGCGGGCGGTTCATCGTCGGCACGTGCGGGGCCTCGTGCCAGCACGCGCTGGCGCCAGCGCTCCAGGGTCAGGAACACCACGGGCGTGGTGTACAGCGTGAGCAGCTGGCTGACGGCCAAACCGCCCACGATGGCAATGCCCAGGGGCCGGCGCAGCTCAGCGCCTTCACCGAAGGCCAGGGCCAGCGGCACGGCGCCCAGCAGGCCCGCCAGATTGGTCATCAGGATGGGGCGCAGGCGCTGCACCGCAGCCTGGTGGATGGCCTGGCGCGGCGGCAGGCCCAGGCGCCGCTCGTTGTGCAGCGCCACGTCCACCATCAGGATGGCGTTCTTCATGACGATGCCGATCAGCAGGAACAGGCCCAGCAGCGCGATCAGGTTGAACTCGCCACCGACGAAGCGCAGCGCCAGCAAGGCACCCACGCCTGCAGAGGGCAGCGTGGACAGGATGCTCAAGGGGTGCAAGGTGCTTTCGTACAACACGCCCAGCACCAGGAACACGGCCAGCACCGCCCCCAGGATCAACCAGGGCTGCTGCTTGATCGCGCCGCCAAAGCCCCGGGTAGCGCCATCGGGGCGCACATACACGCTGGACGGCACCATCAACCTGGCCATCATCGCGTCGATGGCCTGGTGGGCCTGCTGCACCGTGATGCCCGGCGCCAGTGCATAGCCCACGGCGGCCGCCGCGAACTGGCTGTCGTGGTAGACACGGTCGGCCGACAGGCCATAGCGCCACGTGGCAAAAGCGCTCAAGGGCACGCGCGCTCCGCCGCTGGTCAGCACCTGCAGATCGGCCAGGGATTCGGGGCGCTCGGTCTGGCGCGGCGAGAACTCCATCACCACGCGGTACTGGTTCATCGGATCGAACAGCGTGGCCACCTGGCGCTGCGAGAACGCGTTGTTGAGCACAGAGGCCACCAGGGCCATGTCCACGCCCAGGCGACGCGCGGCCTCGCGGTCGATGTCCAGCACCACCTGCTGCGCGGCCTCGCCCGAATCGCTGTCCACATCGACCAGTTCGGGCATCTCCTTCATGGCGTCGGCCACCTTGCGCGACCAGGGGCGCAGCACGTTCAGGTCGTCCGACAGCAGCACCAGCATCTGCTCGCTCTGGCCGAAAGGCGAGTTCAGCTTCAGGTCCTGGTCCACGCTGATCATCAGGAGGCCGCCGGGCACCTTGGGCGCCTTGGCCCGCAGGCGCTGCACCACCTCTTCGGCCGACACGCCACGCTCGGCCAGGGGCTTGAGGCGGATGCGAAGCCACGAGTTGCTCAAGCCGCCACGACCACCGCTGGTGCCGGCCACGTCCTGCACGGCGGGGTCGGCCAGCACGGCCTGGCGGAAGGCTTCGATCTTGGGCTGCATGACCTGGAAGGAGAAGCCATCGTCGCCGCGCACCAGGCCGCCGAGCTGGCCCGTGTCCTGCGCAGGCAGCAAGCCCTTGGGGATTTCGATGTAGAGGTAGACGTTCAGGCCGACCACCACGGCCAGCAGGGCCAGCACGACGGCACCGTGCCCCAGGGCCCAGTCCAGGCTGCGGGCGTAGGTGCTTCGCAGGCGATCGAAAAGCATGGGGCCGACGCGCGCCATGAAGGCTTGCAGCCGTTGCCACTGTACGGCCGGGCCACGGCGTGGGGCCACGGGCGCTTGTGCAGGCACGTTCCCGGCGCCACGGCGAGCCCGCAGCCAATGGGCACACAGGGCCGGCGTCAGTGTCAGCGACGCCATCAAGGACACGGCCATCACGCCCACCAGCGTGATCGAGAACTCGCGGAAGAAGCGCTCCACCAGCCCGCCCATGAACAGGATGGACACGAAGATCACCATCAGCGAGCCGTTCATTGCGAGCAGCGTGAAGCCCACCTCACGCGCACCGCGCAGGGCCGCCCGAACAGGTGACAAGCCAGCCTCGATGTGCCGCTCGATGTTTTCCAGCACCACGATGGCATCGTCCACCACCAGGCCGGTGGCCACGATCAGCGCCATCAGGCTCAGGTTGTTGAGCGAGAAGCCGCACAGGTACATGACCACGAAGGCGCCGGCCAGCGACACCGGGATCGCCAGGCTGGGGATCAGGGCCGCATGCGCACTGCCCAGGAACAGCCAGACCACCAGCACCACCAGCACGGACGACAGCACCAGTGTGAGCTGCGCATCACGCAAGGTGGCGCGGATGCCAGGCGAGCGGTCCATCACCACGGTCAGCGAGGTGTCGGCGGGCATCAGGGCCTGCAGCGCGGGCATCTGGGCCTTGATGGCGTCGATGGTCTCCACGATGTTGGCGCCGCCGCGCCGGCTGACCAGCAGCATCACGGCCGGCTTGTCGTTGTGGAATCCAGCGCTGTAGCGGTCTTCCGTGGCATCGACCACCTGCGCGATGTCGGCCAGGCGCACCACCGCGCCGCCCTGCTCGCGCACGACCAGCGCGCTGAAATCGGCCGCGTTGCGCAGCTGGTCGGCCAGGTGGATCTGCCAGCGGCGATCGCCCTGCTCCACCGCGCCCCAGGCCTGCTGCGCATTGGCATTGGCCAAGGCCTGGCGCACCTGATCGGGTGATATGCCATGGTGCATCAGCGCATCGGCATCGAGCTGCACGCGCACGGCCGGCAGCGAGGCCCCGCTGACACTGACCTCTCCCACCCCGGTGATCTGCGACAGCTTCTGCGCCAGCACGGTCGAGGCGATGTCGTACAGGCGGCTGGGCGGCAGGTGGGGCGAGGCCACGGCCAGCGCCAGGATGGGTGCCTGCGAGGGGTTGACCTTGCGGTACGACGGGTTGCCCGGCATGCCCGATGGCAACTGGCCCCGCGCCGCGTTGATGGCGGCCTGGACCTCGCGCGCGGCCTCATCGACATGGCGGCCCAGGTCGAACTCCAGCCGCACCTCGGTGGCGCTCTGGTTGCTGGACGAGGTGATGGCATTGACGCCAGCGATGCTACCCAGCGCCCGCTCCAGCGGCGTGGCCACGGTGGCGGCCATGCTGTCGGGGCTGGCCCCGGGCAGGCTGGCACTCACGGTGATGACCGGGAAATCCACCTGCGGCAGCGGTGCCACGGGCAGCAGCCGCCAAGTCAGCAGTCCGACCAGCAGCACGGCCAACGCGATCAGCGCGCTGGCCACGGGGCGGCGGATGAACAGGCGCGCCAGGTTCATGGTTCAGCGCACGGGCTCGCTGGACGGATCGGCAGCGGCCTTGCCCGCCGCCCAGCGCTTGGACAGGCGGTCGAAGAACAGGTACACCACCGGCGTGGTGAACAAGGTCAGCACCTGGCTGACCAGCAGCCCGCCCACCATCACCAGGCCCAATGGCTGGCGCAGTTCGGCGCCGGAGCCCTGCGCCATCATCAGCGGGATGGCCCCCACCAGCGCGGCCAGCGTGGTCATCAGGATGGGCCTGAAACGCAGCAGCGCGGCCTGGCGGATGGCCTCGTGCGGCGCCAGGCCCTGGCGGCGCTGCGCATCGAGCGCGAAGTCCACCATCATGATCCCGTTCTTCTTGACCAGGCCGATCAGCAGCACGATGCCTATCACGGCGATCAAATCGAGCGGCCGGCCCGTGAGCACCAGCGCCAGCAGCGCGCCCACCGCTGCAGAGGGCAAGGTGGACAGGATGGTCACCGGGTGGATGGTGCTCTCATACAGGATGCCCAACACGATGTACATGGTCAGCACCGCTGCCAGGATCAGCCACAGCGTGTTCGACAGCGACGAGCGGAAGGCCTGGGCCGCGCCCTGGTAGCGGCTGTCGATGCTGGCCGGCATCTGCAGTTGCGCCTGCTCGGCATCGATGGCCTGCACGNTAGCGGCTGTCGATGCTGGCCGGCATCTGCAGTTGCGCCTGCTCGGCATCGATGGCCTGCACGGCCTCGCCCAATGACACGCCACCGGCCAGGTTGAAGGACACGGTGCTGGACGGGAACTGCCCCTGGTGGCTGACCAGCAGCGGCGCATGGCGCTGCGTGACGCGCACCACCGCGCCCAGCGGCACGGCCTTGCCGCCGGGCGTGGACACGAAGCTGTCCAGCACGGCGTCCAGGCCCTGGGCCTGTTTGGGATCGACCTCCAGCACCACGCGGTACTGGCTGGACTGCGTGAACAGCGTGGCCACCTGGCGCTGGCCATAGGCATTGCGCAAGGCGGTGGCGATGTCGGCCACGCTCACGCCCAGGCGGGCGGCGGCATCGCGGTCGATTTCCACATGGGCCTGCAGGCCCTGGCTCTGCAGATCGCTGGCCACATCGGCCAGCTCGGGCCGCGCGCGCAGGCGCTCGATCAGGCGCGGCACCCATTGCTCCAACTGGCCGGCCTCCGGCGCGGTCAGCGTGAACTGGTACTGCGTGCGGCTGACACGGTCCTCCATGCTCAGCTCCTGCACGGGCTGGAACCAGGCGGTGATGCCCTCGACCTGCGGGATGCGCTGACGCAGGCGCTCGATCACCTCCTGGGCCGAGGCCGAGCGATCGCCATGCGGCTTGAGGTTGATCAGCATGCGCCCGCTGTTGAGGCTGGCGTTGCCGCCATCCACCCCGATGAAGGACGACAGGCTGGCCACATCCGGATCCGTCAGGATCTCCGCGGCCAGGGCCTGCTGGCGTTTGGCCATGGTGCCGAAGGACACGCTTTGCGGCGCCTCGGTCACGGCCTGCAGCACGCCGCTGTCCTGCACCGGGAAGAAGCCCTTGGGCACCCAGGCATACAACAGCGCGGTCAAGGCCACGGTGGCCAGCATCGCGCCCATGGCCAGCGGCTGGCGGGCCAGCACCCAATCGAGGCCCTGCGCATAGCGCGCCACGATGCGGTCCATCCAGTCGGGCTTGCCCGCATCGTGCGGCATGCTGGGTAGCATGCGCGCGCACATCATCGGCGTGAGTGTGAGCGAGACCACCAGCGACAGGCCGATGGCCACGGCCAGCGTCACGGCGAACTCATGGAACAGTCGCCCCACCACATCGCCCATGAACAGCAGCGGGATCAGCACGGCCACCAGCGACACGGTCAGCGACACCAATGTGAAGCCGATCTCGGCGGCGCCCTTGAACGCGGCCTCCAGCCTGGAGGCGCCAGCCTCGCGGTGGCGCGCCACGTTCTCCAGCATCACGATGGCGTCATCGACCACGAAGCCCGTGGCGATCGTCAAGGCCATCAGGCTGAGGTTGTTGACCGAGAAGCCCGCCAGGTGCATGACACCGAAGGTGCCGACCAGCGACAGCGGCACGGCCACGCCCGGGATCACCGTGGCAGGCAGGTTGCGCAGGAACAGGAAGGTCACCATCACCACCAGGGCGCAGGCGAAGACCAGCTCCTTCTGCACATCGCGCACCGAAGCGCGGATGCTGCCGGTGCGGTCCGTGAGCACAGCCACGTCGACCGCGGCGGGCATGGTGGCCGTGAGCTGCGGCAGCAGTGCGCGCACCTGGTCGGCCACAGCGATCACATTGGCGCCAGGCTGGCGCTGCACGTTCACCAGCACGGCCGGGGCCTTGTCGGCCCAGGCGCCCATGAAGCGGTCTTCGGCGCCATCGGCGATGGTGGCGATGTCGCCCAGGCGCAGGGGCGCGCCATCGCGCCAGGCCACGATCAGGCCACGGTAATCATCGATCGACCGGATCTGGTCGTTGGCATCGAGCATGGTCGAGCGGAAGGGCCCGTCGAAGCTGCCCTTGGGCTGGTTGCTGTTGGCACCGGCGATGGCCTTGCGCACGTCTTCCAGGCTGAGCTGGTGCGAGGCCAATGCCGCCGGCAGCACCTGCACGCGCAAGGCCGGGCGCTGGCCGCCGGCCAGGCTGACCAGGCCCACCCCCGGCACCTGCGACAGCTTCTGCGCGATGCGGGCATCGACCAGGTCATGCACCTTGGGCAGGGGCAAGGTGGCCGAGGTGATGGCCAGGGTCAGGATGGGCGCGTCGGCCGGGTTGACCTTGCGGTAGATGGGCGGCGTGGGCAGGTCTTCCGGCAACAGCGTGCCAGCCGTGTTCAGCGCGGCCTGCACTTCCTGCTCGGCCACGCCCAGGTCCACCTCCAGCGCGAACTGCAGTGTGATGACGGACGCGCCTGCCGAACTGGTGGACGACATCTGCGCCAGGCCCGGGATCTGCCCCAGGCGGCGCTCCAGCGGCGCGGTGATGGTGCGGGCCGTCACGTCCGGGCTGGCGCCCGGCTGGAAGGTGAAGACCTGGATGATGGGCACATCGACCTGGGGCAGTGCCGACACGGGCAGTTGCCGCCACGCCAGCAGGCCGGAGATCAGCAGGGCCAGCATCAGCAGCGCGGTGGCCACCGGCCGCATGATGAACGGGCGGGAGATATTCATCGGATGGTCATCAGGACTGGGGTGCGTCAGCTGCCTTGCAGGATCACGGGCTTGCCGTCCCTGAGACGGTCCAGACCTTCGAGCACCACCTTGTCGCCCGCGGCCAGGCCCTGGCTCACCGCCACGCGTTCGCCCGAGACGGGGCCCAGCGTCACCGGGCGCACCTTCGCCTTGCCATCCTGGATCACGTAGACATAGTCGCCCTTGGAGCCATGCTGCACGGCGTCGGACACGATGGTCACGGCCTTGGACAGCTGGCGCACCTGCAGGCGCACGTTGACGAACTGGTTCGGGAACAGGCCGTCATCCGCGTTGTCGAAACGGGCCTTGAGCTTGAGCGTGCCGGTGGGCGTGTCGATCTGGTTGTCCAGCGTGTTGAGCCGGCCAATGGCCAGCTTGTGGGCCTCGCCGCGGTCCCACACCTCGACCACCAGGGGCTTGCCGGCGGTGTGGGCCTCGCGCACGGCAGCCACCTGCGCATCAGGCAGGTTGAAGCTCACGTTGATGGGGCGCGTCTGCGTGATGGTGGTCAGCGCCTGGCCATTGCCGGTATCTGCAGCGACCAGGTTGCCCGCATCCAGCTGGCGCAGGCCGATGCGGCCGGCGATGGGCGCCACGATGCGTGTGTACGACAGCTGCAGCGTGGCCTCGTCCACCTGGGCCTGGTCGGACTGGCGCGTGCCGCGCAGCTGGTTGACCAGGGCGCGCTGGCGGTCCACCAGCTGGCGCGCGATCGAGTCCTTCTCGAACAGGCCCTGGTAGGTGGCCAGTTCTTCTTCGGCGTTCTTGAGCTGGGCCAGGTTCTGCGCCTGCTGGCCCTGTGCCTGGGCCAGCTTGACGCGCAGGGGCTCGGGGTCGATCTCGGCCAGCAACTGGCCGGCCTGCACCTGCTGGCCTTCCTGGAAATGCACACGGGCCAGTTGGCCGGCCACGCGTGGGCGCACCGTCACCGTGTTGTACGGCGTGACGGTGCCCACGGCCTTGACCCACAGGTCCATGTCCTCTTGCGTGGCCGAGATCACCCGCACCGGCACGGGGCCGGCCCAGACATTGATGTCGGCAACAGGCGCAGCCTGCCCACGCCAGACGAAGAAATACAGCGCGCCGGCGACCACGGCCAGCGCGATCAGCGCCAGGCGGGCGGCCGGCCGCTTGCGGGCCGGCAGGGTCATCAGGGCACCAGGAAGGTCAGCGTGGAGACATGGCGGGTCTGGGTGTAGGGCTTGCCTTCCCACTGTCCACCGGCTTCCTTGTCGAGGTGGCCGACCTCGACCACGTACTGGCCGGGCCAGGGCGTGGTGATGGTGACGCGGCCTTCCTTGTCGGTGTGGAAGGTCTTGCTCCACTTGGGCGGGCCGAAAACCACCACGTCCTTGGACGGCACCGGCTTGCCATTGAGCAGCAGCGTGAAGCTGTTGCTGTTGGCCGCCGTGGGCACCAGCTCCAGCGCGTGGCGGGCGGCGGTCTCGGTGCGGCCGCTCTTGGGTTGGTAAAGGCTCAGCACGCCCTTGTCGTTGAGGTAACCGGTGACCAGGCGGGCATCGCCCGTGGCGGGGCCCTTGAGGGTGAGGTGGTCGTTGGCACGGGTGACGCTGACGGACTTCTCGTCGGCCGCCACGCCACGCGGCGCGGTCAGCAGCTTGAGGTAGCCGGATTCGGTCTCGCGCACGTCGTCGGCCCATTCGCCGAAGTAGGCCTTGGATTCGCCGGGAGTGGCAGATGGTTCCAGCCACACGAAGTGGGCCTGGGCGGAGGCAGAGATCAGGGCGGCGGCCAGCAGCAGCGGCTTGAATGCAGAGAAACGCGTCATGGTGGTTCCTTGGTCCTTGGTCCTTGGTGCGAAAGTGCAAAGCGGCCCCTCGTGGGGCCGCCGAATCTCAGGATTTCTCAAGAATGATTCTTATTTGAATTATGAATCAACAATGAACACTCGCTGTCCGAAATCAGAATTGATATTTGACGGTGAGGTTCACATTGCGCGGCGCGCCGTAGTACGTGGACGAGGTTGATGTGTAGTAGGTCTTGTTGAACGCGTTGCCCAGGTTCACGCTGGCCGAGAGCTTGTCGCTGAAGGGGTAGCGGGCCATCAGGTCCACCACGGCGTAGGCGGGCTGGGTGAAGCGCTGGTTCCGGCTCGGGCCCACCCGGTCCGTGTAGGCATCGCCCATGTAGACCACGCCGCCACCCAGGGTCAGGCCACGCCCAACGTGGGACAACCGATAGCTGGAAAACAGCTTGAACTGCTGCTGCGGCACGTTGGTCACCAACGCATCGCCTTCGCGGTCACGCGACTTTGAGAACGTGTAGCCCGCCGAGAGTTGCCAACCACGGGCCAGCTCACCGGACACCTCAGCCTCATAGCCCCGGGTCACGGTGCCGGGCACCGCCATGTAGGGCTGGTTGCCATTTTCCAGGGGGGGCGCCGTCGGATTTTCCACTGCAAAGTTGTCCTGGCGGATTTCGAACACCGCCAGGCTCACATTCAATCGCTCCTTGAAGAAGGAGGCCTTCGTGCCCACCTCGTAGGCCTTGCCCTTGAGGGGATCCAGGTACTCCGTCTCAGACACCATGTTGTCCTGCGGCTTGAAGATGCCTGTGTAGCTGCCATACACCGACCACTGAGGCATCACATCGACCACCAGGCCGGCGTAGGGCACCAGCTTGCCCTTCTCGCTTTGGCTGATCGGTGTTGACGCCGAGCCGTCGTAGTTCTTGTCCCGTGTGCTTCGCTCCCAGTCGGTGATACGCGCGCCCAGGATGACGGCCAGACCGTCCGCCGGCTTGAGCCTCACGGTCGAATACCAGCCAGCCTGACGTTCGCTGAAGTGCGTCATGCTCGAAGCAACGAACGGGGCAATCGCTGCTGTGCTCCCATCCCAGTCGAACACGTTGGGGACCGCATTGGCCAGCACACGCCACGAGCCATAGCCTGGCGCGTCATAGGTGGTACGCGACACGTTGTAGCCCGCCACCAGCTCATGCTTGCGTCCAAACAGCTCAAAGGGTCCGGAGGCATAGAGATCCAGGGCCCGTTGCGTCGGGGCAGAGTTCCACTTGTTGCCATACACGCCCAGGCCGGCACCCGTGACCCGGTCAGGCGCCTGGTAGATGGCATAGCCGATCACGTCATCGTATTCACGGCGTGACTGGTTGAAGTTTGCGCGCACGGCCCAGCCCGAATCGAACTGATGGTCCAGCGACACGAAGAACTGCTTCTGCGTCTGGCGAGAGTAGGCCCAGTTGGTCGCGCTGCTCGATGAGCGGGAGAAGTGGGTCGGCGTGCCATCGCTGAAGAACAGTGGCAGACCACTTCGCGCCCCTTCGTCAGCATCATGCTGTTGATACTCCAGGCCACCCGACAGCTTGGTGTTGCGCCCGAGATCGGCCTCCACGATGCCGTAGAACAGGCGCTTTTCTTCCTTCAGACGATCGACCCACGACTCGTTTTCCTGGAGAGCCACGGCCACTCGGCCACGCACACTGCCGCTGTCATTGAACGGGATCGAGATGTCGGCCTCGACACGGCGCTTGTCCCAGGAGCCGACGGTGCCCGTCACCGAGGCCTGAAAGTCTGCAAAGGGGCGCTTGCGCACCAAGTTGATCGTGGCGGCCGGTGAACCGACGCCATTAGTTAGGCCGTTGGCACCGCGGATCACCTCCACGCGATCGTAGGCGATCATGTCGGCGGTCTGGGTCAGCCAGTTGCTCAACTGGGGCACCCCATCGATCTGGTAGTTGTCCACCTCGAAACCCCGCGAGTACACGGCGTTGTTGTCCGTGCCCTGGCTGCCGACCTGCACGAAGGTCAGGCCCGTGGTCTGACGGAAGATGTCATCCATCTGTGTGATGCCTTGGTCTTCCATGCGCTGCTTGGTGATCACGGTCACCGACTGCGGCGTCTCACGCAAGGTCATGCCCAGCTTGGTGGCGGACGTCACCGGCGCTATGCTGGTGTACGAGCCCGTGCCTTCGCTTTCTGCGGTGCGGCGGCTGCGCACCGTCACGCCGGGCAAGGCACCAGCAGCATCCGCCGCCGAGCTTTGGATTGAGCCCTTGCGCAGCACATAGCTGCCCGGCCCACGCGATTGCGCCTCCAGACCCGTGCCCTGCAGCAGCAGAGAGAAGCCACCCCACACCGTGTGCTCACCTTGCAGGCCAGCCGATTGCAGACCCTGCACCTGTGAAGGCTCAAACGACAGCATCACGCCCGAGCTGGCGGCAAAGGCAGTCAGTGCCTTGTCCAGCGAGCCGGCTGCAATGCTGTAGTGGCGACTCTCCCCCACCGATTGGGCGTGCGCTTGCCCAGGCAGCATCGGCAATACGGCCGGGACCAGCAGCGCAGCACCCAGCACGGAGCGCAGTACGGCCTCCGACACGCCGCGCAACGGCGAAGGGCACAAGGCCGGAGAAGGGTTGGCGGCGCGCACTGAAGTGCGACGCAGACGCGAAGAGCGCTGCGAGGTCATGGGGGAAATCCTTTCGTGGCGGATGCGGTGGTGATGACTGAAAACGAGGCGGTCACACCGCCCTTACTTGGTGGGCCGAACAAGCCTCGAAAAAAGCAACCCCGCGCCAGAAAATAGTTCAGGCAGCCGATACCCGCGTCCACCACCGCCCCAGCCGCTGTACACGCACAGACAGCGAACCTGTCAGGTTGTGCAGCACAGCCTCGGGCTGGTCCAGGCGGAAAACGCCCGACACCTTGAGCGCTGCCACGGCGCTGTCACAAGTCAGCACACCTGGCGTGTAGCGCCCCAGTTCACGCAGGAACTCGTCCAGCCGCCAATCCAGCGCCACCAGCATGCCGCGGGACCACGCGTCTTCATAGGCCGAGGCGGCTTGAAGCGCCCCGACCTTGTCCGCTGACAGCAGCAACTGCTGGCCCGCCTCGACCTTCACGGCCTGGCTCGATGCCTGGGCCGGCTGTGCGAGCACCGCGTGCTCCAGCACGGTCAGCCGGGTGACCCCATCCATCTGCCGCACGATGAAGCGCGTGCCCAGCGCCGTGAGCCGCCCCTGGCGCGTCTGCACGACGAAAGGCCTGACCATGCCCCCTGGATCAGGATGCGTCGTAACCAGGATCTCGCCTTCGTGAAGGCGCAACAGGCGCGTCTGCACATCAAAGGCCACATCCACGGCACTGCCCGTGTTGAGCTCCAGCATCGAGCCATCGGCCAGACGGTAGCTGCGTCGCTCGCCTGTGCCCGTGCGGCAGGCGGCGCCCCATACCTGCCAGGGCGCCTGCTCGAACACCTTCCAGCCCGCGGCACCCAGCGCACCCGTGCCCAGCACCACCCCAAGCGTCTTGAACGCCCCCCGCCGGCTGGTCATGCCAGCCGCCCGGGCCTTCAGCGTCGGCACCGCGATGTCGACCGGTACACGGCCCATGCGGGCCTGCAGCCTGCGCACCCGCTCCCAGGCACGGCGATGGGCTGGCGCCTCATCAAGCCAGTGCTGCCAGGATCGCGCCTGCGAAGAAGCGGCTTCGGCAGTCTCATCGCCTTGCAGGCGGACATACCAGCGCGCGGCCTCTTCCAGCACGGCACGGTCGATCGGGCCGCTGTCCGTGGCTTGGGTTGCAGGAGGCGGCATGCTCAGTCGTCCACCAAGGCCAGGCAATGCGCCATCGCCTTGACCATGTGGTTCTTCACCGTGGTGACGGAAACACCTATGCGCTGGCCGATCTCGGCATAGCCCAGGCCTTCGAGCTGCGCCATCAGGAAGATGTCGCGCGAGCGGGCGCCCAGGCCATCGAGCATGCGATCGATCTGGGTGAGCGTCTCCAGCATGATGGCGCGCTCTTCCAGCGACAAGGACAGGCTGTCGGCGCGGCAGGCCAGCGCATCCAGGAAGGCTCGCTCCAGCGCCTGACGCCTGTACCAGTCCACCACCAGCCCGCGGGCGATGGTGCTCAAGTAGTCACGCGGTTGGCGGATGTCCTGCGCGTTGGCACCCTTGAGCACCCGCATGAAGGTGTCCTGCGCCAGATCGGCGGCGTCAAAGCCATTGCCCACCTTGCCGCGCAGCCAGCTTTTCAGCCAACCATGGTGGTTGACATACAAGGCTTCGAACGATGAGGAGGTGGAGGCGGACATGCGGGCGACGCAGGCATGGCTGCGCCGCGCTGGGTCAGTCGCTGACGGTTGCGCTGAGCAGCCACCCCTAGATAATGCGAATCATTATCAATTTTAAACCACTTCAGGCAGGCCTATTGTTCATGGTGCATCACTATTTCTGGCAGTGAAGCCACGTGCGGCTTCATGGCGAGGTGGCCGCTATCATGACCACGCCTCTCGCGCCGCCCCTTCCCATGACCACCCAACTCGCCATCACCCCCACGCCGGAGCAGCCCCTGACCCCGGCGCAGAAGAAGTTCAATCAGTTGCTCAAGAAGATTGAACAGGCCCGGGCCGAGCTGCAGGCGTGGGACGAGAACACTCCGATCTTCGCCCAAGGGCATGCCCAACAGGTTCGACCGCTGCAGCAAGAGGTGGACGGCTGCCGGCACACCCTGGTGCTGCGGCTGGACGCCATGCTGGCCAGCCCCAAGGGTTGGACGAAGAAGGAACGCGCCACGATGCGTGAGGTGCTGTGCCACCTGGCCGCCGACCTGATCGACAGCGAATTCATCGATGCCACGCAGGCGGCCGAGCTCAAGGCCCTGTACGACACCCACGCCGAGGTCGATTTCGCGACAGAGCAGGCCCAGTCCATCGAGGAGATGAAGGCCGCCCTGCAGGACATGACGGGGCTGGACCTGGGCGATGACACCTTCGAATCCCCCGAAGAGCTGTTGCAGCACATGCGGGCACGCCTGCAGGACGAAGCCAGAGCTGACCCCAATTTCGCCCTGCCCGATGAAGACGACAGCCCTGCCTCTGAGCGCCCGCGCCCCACGGCCGCCCAGCGCCGCCGAGAGCAGGAAGCGCAGGAGGCCTCGCAATCCGTGCGCGAGGTCTACCGCAAGCTGGCCAGCGCCCTGCACCCGGACCGCGCCAGCGACGATGCCGACCGTGAGCGGCGCACCGCGCTCATGCAGCGGGCCAACCAGGCCTACGAACGCGAGGATCTGCTGACCCTGTTCTCCATCCAGCTGGAGATCGAACAGGTCGATGTGGCCCAGCTGGCGCGCGCCACTTCAGAGCGGGCACGCCAGTTCAACCTCTTGCTGAGCGAACAGCTCCAGCAATTGCAGGACGAACTGGCCATGCGCGCCGAAGCGCTGCGCATGGCCTACCGGCTGCCCCAGCGGGCGCGCCTCAAGCCCAACAAGCTGACCGTGATGCTGACGCAGGAGATGCGTCACTGGCATGCCGTGGCGCAAAGCGCCAGGCTGGACCTGCGGTGGCTGGACACGCCAGCCATGGCCAAGCATTGGCTGAGGCAGCAGGCCAGGGAACTCAGGGCCATGGAAGACGACATGCTGTTCGACTTTCCGTATTGAGGCCCGAGCTCACTCGATGTTCTGCACCTGCTCGCGCATCTGCTCGATCAGCACCTTCATGCCCACCGAGATCTGCGTCAGCTCCAGCGCCGCAGCCTTAGAGCCCAGGGTATTGGCCTCGCGGTGCAGCTCCTGGATCAGGAAATCCAGCCGCTTGCCGGCCTCGCCGCCCTTCTTGAGTAGGCGCTCGATCTCATCGAGGTGGGCCTTGAGCCGTTGCAGCTCTTCGTCCACGTCAATGCGCAGGGCATAGGCCGCCGCCTCTCCCAGCGCACGCTCCTGCGCCGCCTCGGGCGTGACCGAACCGCCCACGGCCTGCAGCGCCTCCTGGTACTTCTGCAGGAAGCGCTCCTGCTGGCGCTGCACGGCCTGCGGGATCAGCGGGCCGGCCTGGGCGGCCAGCTCACGCAGTTGCCCCAGCTTGTCCAGCAGCACCGCCACCATGCGCGCGCCCTCGACCGCGCGGGCCTCTTTCATGGCCTCCACGCAGCGGCGCACCGCATCCAGCGCCACCTCGTCGAGCTTCACGGCCGGCGCGGTGCCACGGCACCAGTTCAACACCTCGTTCACGCTCAGCCCGGCGGCATTGGGCAGCCAGTTCTGAACCGTGCTTTCCAACCGGGCCAGGGTGTGCAACTGCTCGGTCTGAGGTTGCGGCCACACGTTGTCGGCCACGCGCTGCGGTTGCAGGCGCAGCTCCATCTTGCCGCGCTTGAACGCGGCGGTGAGCAGATCCCGGAAGGCGGGCTCCAGCGCCCGGAACTCGTCCGGCACCTTGAAGCTGAGGTCCAGGAAACGGCTGTTGACGGAGCGCAGTTCGGCCCCGACACCGCCTTCGGCGGATTTGCGTGCAACGGCCGGCGCACCGGCGTCCTCGGTGTTTTCACCGACGTGGTCTGCCACCGACGCCACGGCACTGGCATAGCCGGTCATACTGTAGACTGACATGGCACCTTTCACAGCAGACAAAACCTGATTATGTCAAAGCCTAAACCCGCTCCGTTGCCTTCGGGCACCGTCGTGGGAGGCTACACGGTTGTGCGCAAGCTCGCCGCCGGTGGTTTTGGTGTGGTGTACCTCTCCGAAGACCCCGACAAGCGCCTGGTGGCCCTGAAGGAGTACCTGCCCGCATCGCTGGCCGAGCGCGCGCCTGGCGAGCTGATCCCGCGCGTCAAGCCCGACAAGCAGCCGCTGTACCGTCTGGGCCTCAAAAGCTTCTTCGAAGAAGGCCGGTCTCTCGCGCAGATCTCGCACCCCAGCGTGGTCTCGGTGCTCAACTTCTTCCGCGAGAACGAAACCGTCTACATGGTGATGAACTACCTGCAGGGCGACACCCTGCAGGACTTCATCGTCACCGCACGTGATCTCAAGCGCGACAAGGTGTTCCGCGAGTCCACCATCCGCAGCCTCTTCGACGAGATCCTGCGCGGCCTGCGCATCGTGCACCAGCACAAGATGCTGCACCTGGACATCAAGCCGGCCAACATCTTCATCACCAACGACAACAAGGCCGTTCTGCTGGATTTCGGCGCCGCCCGCGAGGTGCTTTCAAAAGAAGGCAATTTCATCCGCCCGATGTACACGCCGGGCTTCGCCGCGCCCGAGATGTACCGCCGCGATGGGTCCCTCGGCCCCTGGACCGACATTTATGCGATCGGAGCGTGCATTTATGCATGCATGCAGGGCTATCCGCCCAATGATGCACCGCAGCGTTTGGAAAAGGACCGTTTAAGCTTGTCTCTCTCGCGACTGCGCAATGTCTATTCTGACAACCTGTTGGAAGTGACGGAATGGTGCATGTCGCTGGACCCGCTGGCTCGCCCGCAAAGTGTTTTTGCATTGCAGAAAGAACTGGCCCGCGAGACCGAGCGCCGCTACACCAAACTTAGTTTTTCCGAACGCGTCAAGCTTCAGCTTGAGAATCTGAAATCGGGCACGAAGGCATGAGGTTCTCTGTCTACCAGGTCAGCCGCAAGGGCGGCCGTGAAAAGAATGAAGACCGCATGGGCTACTGCTACACGCGGGAGTCCGGCCTGTTCGCGCTCGCCGACGGCATGGGTGGCCACCCCGAAGGCGAAGTCGCTTCGCAATTGGCCCTGCAGACCATCGCCGCGCTTTTCCAGCGCGATGCGCGCCCTGCCCTGGCCGATCCGATCCGCTTCCTGCAGGACGCCATCATGGCGGGCCACCACCAGCTGCTGCGCTACGCCAGCGAGAAGGGCCTGATCGACACGCCGCGCACCACCATCGTGGCCTGCATCCTCCAGGGCGACACGGCCTACTGGGCGCACTGCGGCGATTCCCGCCTGTACATGGTCCGTGGCGAAAAGCTCATCGCCCGCACGCGCGATCACTCCTACGCCGAACTGCAGGACACGCTCTCCACCGTGGTGCCCATGGTCGAGCGCTACAACCGCAACGTGCTCTTCACCTGCCTGGGCAGCCCCGGCAAGCCCGTGGTCGACACCGCCGGCCCGCTGCTGCTGCAAGAGGGCGACCGCCTGCTGCTGTGCTCCGACGGCCTGTGGGGCACGGTCGAAGACGACGTCATCACCCGCCACATGGCCACGCGCGCGATCTCCGATGCCGTGCCCGAGCTGGTCGAAGAAGCCCTGCGCAATGGCGGCCCCAAGTGCGACAACGTCACGGTGCTCGCCATGGAATGGGAATCGGCCGCCAATGAAGAGCCGTCCAGCATCTCAACCGAGGCCCTGGGCGATGAAGTCTTCGCCTCCACCATCCAGGCCAGCGTGGGCGGCGCCGGCCCCGGCGACACCGTCGAGCCCGACGACCTGGACGAGGCCGAGATCGAGCGCTCCATCCGCGAGATCAACGAAGCCATCCGCCGCTCTTCGCAGGCCGCCTCCAAGAAGACCTGAGCGCAGCCACCATCAGGCGGCTGGCGCCCACCCCCTATGATCCGGTCCTCGCGACCGGATTTTGTTTTTCCTTCCCCAGCTTTTTCTGAGATCACCATGGCCTACCAACGCACGCAAGCCCGAGCCGCCGACGCACTGCGCCCGCTCACCATCACCCGCGGCTACACCAAGCACGCCGAGGGCTCCGTGCTGATCGCCTTCGGCGACACCAAGGTGCTGTGCACCGCCTCCGTTGAAGAGCGCGTGCCACCGCACAAGCGCGGCAGCGGCGAAGGCTGGGTCACGGCCGAGTACGGCATGCTACCCCGCTCCACCCACACCCGCAGCGACCGCGAGGCCGCCCGCGGCAAGCAGAGCGGCCGCACGCAGGAGATCCAGCGCCTGATCGGCCGCTCGCTGCGCGCCGTGTTCGACCTGAGCAAGCTGGGCGAGCGCACCATCCACCTCGACTGCGACGTGATCCAGGCCGACGGCGGCACCCGCACGGCCGCCATCACCGGTGCCTACGTGGCCGCCATGGACGCCGTGAACTGGCTGCTGGCCCAGGGCAAGATCACCGCCAGCCCGGTCACGGACAGCATCGCCGCCATCAGCGTCGGCATCGTCCAGGGCACGCCCCTGCTCGACCTGGAATACACCGAAGATTCGGCCTGCGACACCGACATGAACGTCGTGATGACCGGTGCCGGCCACTTCGTCGAGGTGCAGGGCACGGCCGAAGGCGCAGCCTTCACGCGCACCGAGATGGACCAACTGCTGGCCCTGGCCGACAAGGGCATCCGCGAACTGGTACAACGCCAGAAAGAGGCGCTGGCACAGACGCTGGCCGCCTGATCTCCGCTTCATCCCGCCCCGAGGACCCGACATGACGCCCCACCTGCGCCTGATCCTGGCTTCCAACAACGCCAAGAAGCTGCGCGAACTGCAGCCGTTGCTGGGGCCGCTGGGGCTGGACCTGATCAACCAGGGCGCCCTGGGCATCCCCGAGGCGGAAGAGCCGCACATCACCTTCGTGGAGAACGCGCTGGCCAAGGCGCGCCACGCGGCACAGGTGGGTGGCGGCGCCGCCATCGCGGATGACTCCGGCCTGTGCGTGCGTGCCCTGGGTGGCCTGCCCGGCGTGCGCTCTGCGCGCTATGCGCAGGATGCCGGCCGCCACCCTGCCGGCGTGCCCCGAGAAGCGGCCGACCACGCCAACAACGCGCTGCTGCTGGAGACCATGCAGGGCAAGGCCGAGCGCCACGCGCATTTCACCTGCCTGCTGGTGGCCGTGCGCCATGCCGAGGATCCGGAGCCGCTGATCGCCGAAGGCCACTGGGCCGGGCAGTTGGTTGAATCAGGCCGCGGCACCGAAGGCTTCGGCTACGACCCGCTGCTGTGGCTGCCCGACCATGGCTGCACCGCCGCCGAGATGAGCGCCGAACAGAAGAACGCCATCAGCCACCGCGCCATCGCCTGCCGACGCATGCGCGAGCTGATGGCCCTGCATTGGGGCCTGCGCGCGTGATCACCTTGTCCCGGCCCGGCCACTTGGCCGCGCTGCCGCCGTTGTCGCTGTACGTGCATTTGCCGTGGTGTCTGCAGAAGTGCCCCTATTGCGACTTCAACTCGCATGAGTTCGCCCCCAAGACGCCTGCGGCGTCGGCCCCCCAAGGGGGCGCGTCCGGCTTGGGGCGGCCCGGCGCCGGACCTTTCGCCCTCAAAACGCCTGAGGCGTCGGCCCTGCCCGAATCCCGCTACATCGACGCGCTGATCGCCGATCTGGAATCGAGCCTGCCCTTGATCTGGGGTCGGCGCGTGCACACCATCTTCATCGGTGGCGGCACGCCCAGCCTGTTCTCACCTGCCGGCATCGACCGCCTGCTGGCCGACATCCGTGCGCGCCTGCCGCTGGAAGCCGGCTGCGAGATCACGCTGGAGGCCAACCCCGGCACCTTCGAGAAGGACCGCTTCAAGGGCTTCCGTGACGCAGGCGTCAACCGCCTGTCCATCGGCGTGCAGAGCTTCGACGATGCCAAGCTCAAGGCCCTGGGCCGCGTGCACAACAGCGACCAGGCCCGCGCCGCCATCGAAGAAGCCCGCAGCGCCTTCGACACCTTCAACATCGACCTGATGTACGCGCTGCCCGGCCAGAACCTGGCGCAATTGCAGACCGATGTGCAGCAGGCCCTGGCCTTCAAGCCGCCGCACCTGTCGCTCTACCACCTCACGCTCGAGCCCAACACCCGCTTCGCCACGCAGCCGCCACGCGACCTGCCCGACGAGGACACGGCCTTCGACATGCTCGACCACCTGATCGAGGCCACCGAAGCCGCCGGCCTGCGCCGCTACGAGGTGTCGGCCTTTGCCCAGCCCGGCCACCAGTGCCAGCACAACCTGAACTACTGGCAGTTCGGCGACTACCTGGGCATCGGCGCGGGCGCGCATGGCAAGCTCAGCTTCCCCGAGCGCATCGTGCGCCAGGTGCGCTGGCGCGAGCCGGCCACCTACATGGACAAGGCCCTGCAAGGCCAGGCGCTGTCCAATGAGCACGACATCCCGCTGGATGCGCGCCCCTTCGAGTACATGCTCAACAGCCTGCGTCTGCGGGACGGCTTCGAGCTGGCCCGCTTTGCCGAGCGCACCGGCCTCACGCTGGCCGCGATCCAGCGCCCGCTGGCCGAGGCCGAGGCCAAGGGCCTGCTCGAGCGCGACCTGCAGCGCGCGTGGCCCACCACACGCGGCCTGGATTTCCTGAGCGATCTGCAGGCCATGTTCCTGCCGGCGGAGGCCTCGCAGCGCAACACGCTGCACGTGCCGCACAACTGACCGGCAGGGCCGTCGGGCTAACCCGGCCCTCAAGCACGGGACACCCCTGGTTTACCTTAACGTCAAGCACACCGCGGGCGGCCACCATGTCGAAAACTCTTTCTGACATCCCATGCTGTCCCGTCGTCGTTTCCTGGGCTACTCGGCCCTGCAATGGGCCGCCAGCGCCGGCCTGAGCGCCCTGCCCGCCTTGGGGCTCGCCACCGCGACCGGTGCGCGCACCTTCAACACCCCCGCCAGCCGCCCGGCCACCCCGCTGGCCACCCTGGGCCGCGTGCCCAACGTCGTGGTCGGCACGGGCTACGGCAGCGCCGTCACCGCGCTGCGCCTGGCCGAAGCAGGCCACCGCGTGGTGATGCTGGAGATGGGCCGCCTGTGGACCGAGCCCGCCAGCGATGGCGGCATCTTCACGAGCACCCTCTCGCCCGATGGCCGTGCCATGTGGTTCAAGGACCGCACCGAAGCGCCGCTCAAGACCTTCCTGGGCCTGGACATCATCAACCGCAAGATCCCGCAGTACGCGGGCGTGCTGGACCGGGTCAACTACGACGAGATGTCCGTCTACGTCGGGCGCGGAGTGGGCGGCGGCTCACTGGTCAATGGCGGCATGGCCGTCACACCGCGTCGCGATTACTTCCAGCACATGCTGCCCGGCGTCGATGCCGCGGAGATGTACGCCAAGTGGTTCCCGCTGGCCAACCGCATGCTGGGCGTCAACAGCATCGACCCCGACTGGTTCGAAAAAGCCAACTGCTATCGCTACGCCCGCGTCTCACGCGACCATGCCCACCAGAGCGGCTTGAAGACGGTGTTCGTTCCCAGCGTGTACGACTTCAAGTACATGGCGCAGGAGGAGCTGAAGAAGGTGCCCCGCTCGGCCCTGGCGCAAGAGGTGATCTACGGCAACAACCAAGGCAAGCTCAGCCTGGACAAGACCTACCTG
>NZ_RSED01000019.1 GCF_003933735.1 Aquabacterium soli
CATCCCGCCGGCGCATTGAGCGCCCCTGAAGGGCACACACACCAACCGGCTGCAGGCTGCCACGCCTGCAGCCGGTTTTTTCATCCCCCTTCGGAGGGAATGCCGCAGGTGGTAAGGTGAAGGCTGTCCGCTCGCTTGTGCACACGCCTCGCCACACCCGATGTCCGTCTGCCCCCCCTTTCTCTCTTTTGCCATTCGGCGCAGTTCGATACAGCTGCTCACCATGGGCCTCGCAGGCAGCCTGTTGAGCGGTTGCGCCTTGGTGCGTCCCCTGACAGACCTGCTGCCCGATGTGTTGCCCGCCCCAGCGCCAACGCCCACCACCGTGGCGGTGGCCGGGCTGCCCGCCGGAGTGCCTGCACAAGTCAGCCTGCTGACGCCCCCTGGCGCGGCCACCCCTGCCCCATCTTCTGGCCAGGCCCCCGCGTTCGACACCGTGGTTCGAGGCGCTGAACGCAGCGATGGATTGCTGCCGATCTGGCGGCGGCAGGACAAGGTGTGGATCGAGCTGGCGCCCGCTGATTTCGGACGGGCTTTTTTCCTGTCACCCAAGATGCGCACAGGGCTGGGCGAGGCCGGCTTTTTTGGCGGCTTGCTGGCCAACCGCAATGCGCAGGTGGGCCGGCCCCAATGGGTCGAGTTCCGGCGCGTCAATCAGCAGGTGCAACTGGTGGCCATCAACGCCAGTTTCACGGCCACGCCGGGCACGCCCCAGGCACTGGCGGTGCAGGATGCTTTTTCGCACAGCCTGCTGGCCAGCGTGCCCATCGCCAGTCAGCCTCAAGGCAGCGAGGGCAAGGTGCTGGTGGAGCTCTCCAGCCTGATGTCCGGCGACTTGCTGGGCCTGGGCCTGCAACTGCAGCGCACCTTCCGGCAGGGCTATGCGCTCGACGCCCGCAACAGCGGCGTGACGCAGGCCCGCACGACGACCTCCGGCTTGCTGCTCGAAGTGCAGCAGCACTACGCCACGGGTTCGCTCACATCGTCGGCACCGTCCAGTGGCGCACAACCGGCCATTCCCACGGTGCTGCCCGATCCGCGCAGCCTGTTCCTGACGGTGCAATACACGCTCAGCCCCCTGCCTGCGCAAGCCATGGCCCCGCGGCTGGCCGATGCGCGCATCGGCCACTTCATCTCCACGGTGGCTGACTTCACGAACGACCTGGCACGCACGCCGCGGGTCCGCTACGTGAACCGCTGGCGCCTGGAAAAGAAGGATCCTCAGGCGGCCATTTCCGAACCCGTGCGCCCTCTGGTCTTCTGGCTGGACCGCAACATCCCTGATGATTACCGGCCGACCATCCGCGATGCCGTGCTGGCCTGGAACGCGGCCTTCGAGGCCATCGGCTTCAAGAACGCGATCCAGGTGCGCGACAGCACCGCCGATCAACCGCTGGACATCGTCGGCAATGGCCAGGCCATCATCCGCTGGATGACCAACGCCCGCCCGACGTTCGGAGCCATCGGCCCCTCTCATGTGGACCCTCGCACCGGCGAGATCCTCACGGCCGAGGTGGCGCTCGAGAGCCTGTCAGCCCGCGCCATCCGTGCGGTTCGGAGCCAGGTGTTCAGCGGCGAAGACAGTGCGCAATCAAGGGCGCATCATTCAAAACCCGGCAGTGCCGACGCGGCGGATCCATCCACGCTGCCGTTCGAAGACCGGTGCGACCACGCCGAGATCGCCGCAGAACAGATGTCCTACGGGTTGGATGTTTGGGCCCTGGCCCACGACGTGCCCGGCGACCTGCCGCCCGACAGTGCCGAGGTCAGGTCCTTTGTGCTGGCGTACCTGCGTGACACCACCATGCACGAGGTCGGTCACGCGCTCGGACTGCGGCACAACTTCAAGGCCTCGCGCTGGCATACGCAGGCGCAATTGCTGGATGCCAAGCTCACTGCCCGCGAAGGCAACAGCGCCTCGGTGATGGACTATGCGGCCATCAACCTCAGCGCACCCGGCCAGCCCCCCGTCACACCATTCCAGACCACGCTGGGACCTTATGACTACTGGGCCATCGAATACGCCTACAAGCCTTTGCCCGGCGGCGCGGCCGAACAGAAGGATGCCCTGGACGCCATCGCGCGCCGCAGCGCCGCCCCCAAGCTCGCCCTGGCCCTGGCCTACGGCACCGACGAAGACAATGCGCTGGGGCTCGACCCCGAGGCATTGACATTCGACCTGGGACGTGACCCGATCGCCTTCGCCCGCACCCGCATGAGCATCGCCCGCGACCTCATCGCCCGGCAGACCACGGCTCCCCTGCGTCCGACCGACGACGCCGCCGTGCTGCGCCGCCGGGTGGGCTACGCATTGCGCGACATCGAGCGCACGGCCGAGATCCTCACCCGCCAGATTGGCGGTGTGGTGACGCGGCGCGGCACCGCAGCCAGCGGGCTGGATGCACTCGACCCCCTGCCCGCAGAGACCCAGCGCGCCGCCCTGAACCTGCTGCTGGACCAGATCCTGTCGCCCCACGGCCTCCAGCTGCCACCGGCCCTTCAACGCCGGCTCGCCCCCGACTACCTGGAGCGTGGCGAGAGCCTGTTCCTCGGCGGCGGCGTGTCACCGACAGATTTTTCCGCTGCCGTGCAACTGGGCGTGTTGCAGCGCAGCGTGCTCAGCGACCTGATGGCCGATGGTCTGGCCGACCGCCTGCTGGACAACATCGACAAGACACGCGACCGTGAACCGCGGCCTCTGACCCTGGGCGAGCTGCACCAACGCCTGCGCGCCACCATCTGGGCCAGCCCGGACAGCCCGCAGGAGCGCCTGGTGCCGCCGCCATGGCGACGCAACCTGCAGCGGGACCACGTCAACCGCCTGAGCGCGGCCTTGCTGCGCGGTGCCAACCGCGCCGACGTACGCGTGCAGTTGCGCCTGCAGGCCGAGCAACTGGCCAAGCTGCTCTCACGCCCGGGTGTGCTGGGATCCAAGGACCCTGCGAGCGTGGCCGAAGCACATCGCCGCGACTGCCTGGACACCCTGCAGCGGGCACTGGACGCCACCGTGGTGCGCAACAACCCTTGAGCCGATTCGAGACCCACCGAGCGCCATGACCGACGCCCGCACCGACGACCTTTCCGACGCGCCACCCGAGACGCCCGCTGCTCAGGCTGATCCCCTGGGCCTGCGCGCCCTGTTCGCAGCCGATGGCCCACTCGCACGTGCCCTGCCGGGCTACCGTGTCCGCCCACAGCAGGTCGAGATGGCCCAGGCCATCGCCATCGCCATCCGCGAGAGCAGCAGCGTCGTGCTGGAGGCCGGTACCGGCGTGGGCAAGACCGCAGCCTACCTGGTGCCCGCCTTGCTGCAAGGCGGCAAGGTGATCGTGTCGACAGGCACCAAGGCCCTGCAGGACCAGCTCTTCAACCGCGACCTGCCCAATGTGCGCGATGCACTGGCCCTGCCGCTCAAGGCCGCCCTGCTCAAGGGCCGCAGCAACTACCTGTGCTGGCACCACCTGGAGCGCACCAACCAGGAGGCCACCCAACTGGGCAGCCGCCAGGAGGTGCGCGATCTGGGCCAGATCAACAGATTCATCCACCTCACGCCCACAGGCGACAAGGCCGAGTGCGCCGCCGTGCCAGAGACCGCCTCCATCTGGATGCGCGTCACCTCCACGCGCGAGAACTGCCTGGGCAGCGAGTGCGGGCATTACAACGACTGCTTCGTGCTCAAGGCCCGCCGAGAGGCGCAAGACGCCGATGTCGTCGTCGTCAACCATCACCTGTTCTTCGCCGACCTGATGCTGCGCGAGGAAGGCGTGCCCGAACTGCTGCCCAATGCACAGACCGTGATCTTCGACGAAGCCCACCAGCTGCCCGACACGGCCACCATGTTCTTCGGCGACACCGTGTCCAGCGCCCAGCTGATGGACCTGCTGCGCGACACCAAGGCCATCGGCCTGGCCCATGCGCGCGATGCGCTGCACTGGCCCGATGCCATCGCACCCACCGACCTGGCGCTGAAAGACCTGCGCCTGTGCTTCGATGCCGGCATGTCCAAATGGTCGCAGGGGCAGTTGCCGCCATCGCACCCGGTGTGGAAAGCCGTGGACACCCTGCGCAATACCTTGCGCGAACTGCGCGATGTGCTCGATGCCCAGTCTGAGCGCAGCCCCGATCTGGCCAACCTGCACCGCCGAGCCAACGACCTTATGCAGCGCCTGTGCCTGTGGGGTCACCCCGAGCGCGCCGACCAGCCCGAACTGTGCTGGCTGGATGTCAGCCAACTGGGGGTGCAGTTGCACCGCACACCGATCTCGGTGGCCGACGTGTTCCGGCGGCAACGACTGGGTGATGAAACAGGCGGCGAAGCACAGTCTCACGAGGATGCCCCGGCATGGGCCGATGACGAAGAGCAGGACGCGCCACCGCCGGATATCCCGCCCCGCAAGGCCTGGATCTTCACATCCGCCACGCTGGCGGTGCGCCAGGATTTCAGCCACTTCCAGGAAGCCTTGGGCCTGCAGGATGCGCAATGCCAGGCGTGGTCCAGCCCATACGACTACCCGTCACAGGCCATGCTCTATGTGCCGCAGCAACTGCCCCTGCCCACGGCACCCGGTCACACCGACGCCGTGGTCGATGCCGCTCTGCCACTGATCATCGCCAATGGAGGCCGCGCCTTCCTGCTGTGCACCAGCCACCGCGCCGTGCAGCGCGCGGCCGAGCGGCTCAAGCAGCGCATCGAGGCCGAAGGGCTGAACCTGAGCGTGCTGACCCAGGGCGATGCGCCCCGTCCCATGCTGCTGGATGATTTCCGCCGCCTGCGCCGCGCCGTGCTGGTGGGCAGCCACAGTTTCTGGGAAGGCATCGACGTGAAGGGCGATGCGCTCACGCTGGTGATCATCGACAAGCTGCCTTTCGCGCCACCTGATGACCCCGTGCTGGCCAAGCGGCTGGAGTTGCTGGAGCAAAGCGGCGGCAACCCCTTCATGGAGCATCAGGTGCCCCAGGCCATCATCGCGCTCAAACAGGGTGCAGGCCGGCTGATCCGCAGCGAGACCGACCACGGCGTGCTGATGATCTGCGACACCCGGCTGATCGACAAGCCCTACGGTCGGCGCATCTGGCAAAGCCTGCCCCCCATGCGCCGCAGCCGCGTGCAGGCCGAGGCGGTGGATTTTCTGATGTCATTGAAGCAGCAGGCATCGGCCTGACGGCTTCAAGCGCTCACAGCTCCAGGTTGTCGATCAGGCGAGTGGTGCCCAGGCGGGCTGCGGTGAGCGCCACCAGCGGCTGTTGCCGCGCGATGTCGTCGGCCGAAGGCACCAGCAGGTCCTGCTGGCGGCGCACCAGCACGTAGTCGGGCTTCCAGCCGCGGCTGGCCAGCGTGGCCATGGCCTGCTGCTCAAGCAGCGCCAGCGAATCGACGGACAAGCCGCCCGCCGCACGCTGCGCCACCACGGTTTCCTGCACACGGCGCAAGGTCGCGCTCAGTTGCACGGCCTCGGCGCGCTCGGCCGGGCTCAGGTAGCCATTGCGCGACGACAGCGCCAGGCCATCGTCAGCGCGCAGCGTCTCGCCGCCCAGCACCTCGATGGGCAGGCCCATCTGACGCACCATGTTGCGCAGCACCATGAGCTGCTGGTAATCCTTCTTGCCGAATATGGCGGCGCCTGGCTGCACGATGTTGAAGAGTTTGTGCACCACGGTGCACACGCCGGTGAAGAACCCCGGACGGAACGCGCCCTCCAGGATGTCGCCCAGCTCGGCGGGCGCGACCACCTTGTAGCCCTGCGGCTGCGGGTAGAGCTCGGCCTCGGATGGGGCGAACAACACGTCGCAGCCGGCCTGGGCCAGCAACTGCGCGTCGCGCTCGAGCGTGCGCGGATAGGTGTCGAAATCTTCGTTGGGACCGAACTGCAGGCGGTTCACGAAGATGCTGGCCACCACCGGGGCGCCTCGGGCCGCGGCCACCTCACGGGCCTGCCGCACCAGGGCCAGGTGCCCTTCGTGCAGGTTGCCCATGGTGGGCACGAACACCGGCCGTGCAGGCGCCTGGTCCAGGCGTTCGCGCAGTTCGCGGATGGTGTGGAGGGTTTGCATGCGTTCAGGCCTCGCGGTGTCTGCTCAATAGCCGTGGAGGGATTCGTCGGGGAAGCGTACGCCCTTGACCTCGCTGACATAGCGGCGGATGGCATCTTCGATCGAGCCGCCCTCGGCCATGAAATTGCGCGCGAAGCGGGGCAGCTTGCCGCGCGTGACATGCAGCATGTCGTGCAGCACCAGCACCTGGCCTGCAGTTCCCGAGCCCGCGCCGATGCCGATGGTCATCAGACCGGGGTTGTCGGCCTGCACCTGGCTGGCCACGGCCGAAGGCATCAGCTCGAGCACCATCATGGCGGCGCCTGCCTGGGCCAGCTCGCTCGCATGGCGGCGCAGCGTGTCGGCGCCTGCCTGGTCGCGGCCCTGGATGCGAAAGCCCCCTAGTGCGTGCACGGTCTGGGGTGTGAGCCCGAGGTGGGCACAGACGGGGATGCCGCGCTCGGTCAGGAAGTACACCGTCTCAGGCGTCCACCCGCCACCTTCGAGCTTGATCATCTGGGCGCCGGCCTGCATCAGGGCGACACAGGACCGCAGCGCCTGTTCCTTGCCTTCCTGGTAGCTGCCGAAAGGCAGATCGGACACGATCCAGGCGTGGCGGTTGCCTCGCACCACGCAACGCGTGTGGTAGACCATGTCGTCCAGCGTGACGGGCACGGTGCTGGTGTGGCCCTGCACCAGCATGCCGAGCGAATCGCCCACCAGGATGGTGTCCACGCCGCACTCGTCCATCAACCGGGTGAACATGGCGTCGTACGACGTGAGCATGGTGATCTTCTCGCCACGGGCGTGCATCTCGCGCAGGCGGTGCAGCGTCATCGGGCGGCGCTCGGCGGGTGGGGCCGTGGGGGTGCCAGTGGCTGTCGTCGTCATGGATTGCATATCCTCAGCACGCGGCGCCAAGGCCGCCGGAAGTGGCGCGATTCTAGGCCTGCTGAACGCCTGTCGCAGAAAATTCACGGGAAAGCCCGCAAACGCTTCACGCACCATCAGGCGAACAATGCCCGGCATGCAACGGGGATGAACGGGAGACACATCATGGCGCTGGGATGGGAGCAGATGATCCTGATGCTGATGGGCCCCCTGTTCGCGGTGTGCATGGCGCTGGAAGCCTGGTGGCAGTCACGCCCGGGGCGACGACAGACCTACACGGCGGACGGCACGGCCACGAACATCGCGTTGCTGTTGGGCTACGCGCTGGCAGATGGTTGCGCGTGGGCCCTGCTGACAGGACTGTTTTATACCGTGCACGAGCATCGGGTAATGGACGTTCCCGTCAATGCCTTGGGGCTGCTGGGTCTGCTGTTGGCGCAGGACTTCTGCCACTACTGGTTCCACCGCGCCAGCCACCGTGTGCGCTGGTTGTGGGCCAGCCATGTCACGCACCATTCCAGCCAGACCCTGAACCTGTCGACGGCACTGAGGCAGAGCCCCGCGTCACCCGTCTCGGGCATATGGCTGTTCTGGTTGCCTCTGGCCTGGCTGGGCTTCGAGCCTATGCACGTGATGCTGTGCGTGGCCGCGAGCCTGGTCTTCCAGTTCTTCGTGCACACGCAATCCATCGGCAAGCTGCCCGGCCTCATCGAGGCGGTGTTCAACACCCCGTCACACCACCGGGTGCACCATGCCCGCAACCCACAGTACATCGACCGCAACTACGCAGGCGTTTTCATCATCTGGGACAAAATGTTCGGCACCTTCGTGCCCGAGGTGGCGCCTTGCGAGTACGGCATCGTGCGCCAGGTGTACACCCGCAATCCGCTGGTGATGGTGTTTCACGAATGGGCCGACCTGCTGCATGACGTGGCACGCCCCGGCAAGTTGAGCGCAAGGCTGAAGCATCTGTGGGCTCCGCCGGAATGGCAGCGCCCCTATCAGGATCGCCCGGTCAGGCGAAAGGCACCGTCCGGGCCCATGCTGTCTTACGACGGCACGGAAGACTGGCCCATTCACGCAGGCTGGTAGGCCAGGCGCACATAAATCGGGGCGAACGCCTCGGCCTGGGTCACCTCGAGCAGGCGTTCGCGCGCCAGCTCCAGCATCGCGATGAAGGTGACCACCAGCACCTGCGGGCCACGAGCAGGGTCGAACAGGTGCTCGAACTCCACGAAGCGCTTGCCCTGCAGGGTGCGCAGCACGAAGCCCATGTGCTCGCGCACGGACAACTCTTCACGCGTGATGGTGTGGTGGGTGTGCAGCTTGGCGCGCTTGAGGATGTCGACCCAGGCCTCGCGCAGCTCGTCGAGGGCGACATCAGGGTGGCGTACGCGCACAGTGGGGTCGTTGTGGATCTGCACCCGCAAGAAATCGCGGCCCAGCAAAGGCGCCTGCTGGAGCCTGGCCGCGGCCAGCTTCATCTGCTCGTACTCGATCAGCCGGCGAACCAGCTCGGCGCGTGGATCTTCCGGCTCCTGGCCCTCTTCCACCCTCTTGGGCGGCAGCAGCATCCGCGACTTGATCTCGATGAGCATGGCGGCCATCAAGAGGTAATCGGACGCGAGCTCCAGGTTGCTCTTGCGGATCTGGTCCACGTAGGCCAGGTACTGCCGTGTGACATCCGCCAGCGGGATGTCTAGGATGTTGAAGTTCTGCTTGCGGATCAGGTAGAGCAACAGATCCAGCGGCCCCTCGAAGGTCTCGAGGAACACCTCCAGCGCGTCAGGCGGGATGTAGAGGTCGGTGGGCATGGCGAACAGCGGTTCGCCATAGAGCCGCGCCACGGCCACGTGGTCGACCACCTGGGGCTGGCCCTTGGCGTCCAGCGCTGGTGGCGCAGCATGGCCCTCATCAGGGGCCAGCACGGCCTCGTTCACACCCGGTGCCCCGGCCTGATCCCGGCCACTCAGGCCTTGGGCCGCAGCCAGGAGAAGTAGACATACGGGGACTGGGCCACGTTGGCATCACGCCATTCGGCCTGCGCGTCGCGGTCCAGGTCCTTGTCCCACAGCAGGTTGCGGCCTTGGCGCTGGCGGTCTTCCAGTTGAGGATCGCGCTGCTTGAGGCTCTCGATGAACTGGGTGGCGTCGGACTTGTAGGGTTTCCAGAACAGCGGCATGGTGAAATCGCTCGGGTGGGCAGGGATCGGCCATTTTAGCGGGTCTGCCCGCCGGCATCCACCCACCTGCCTGCTCAACATTCACGCAGTTCGAGCACGCGGCCCCGGCGGGCGAAATCGTTGGGCTGACCCGCGATCCATTTGGCCAGCTCGTCCAGCAGCGGCACGGTCACGTCCGCAGCCTCGAACGCGATCACCCAGCGCGCAAGCCCTTCCAGGTTGTCCACCGTGAACCGCACGGTGGCATCGTCGTGGTTGGGCTTGAGGCGCACGCCGGCCTGCATGTCGGCCACGAAGCCATAGCGGACCTCGATCAGCTTGCCCGTGTCCGGATCCCGGATGGGTTCGGGAGTGCACTGCACGCAGCTCTGCTGGATGCGCCGCTCCAGCTTTTCGATGTCCGTCAGGAAGTTCTTGGTGAGCTGGACCTCCTGGCCCGTCCGGATATCGCAGTTCAGGGCGACATGGTCCGTGACCTGCTGCCCCTGGTAGGGGCGCTTGCGGATGTCCGGCCGGAACGACACCAGGCGCAGGCCGTCGAAGGCTGCCTTGCTGTCGAACACATAGCGTCCCCGAGCCACGGGCTGGAGCACGTCGAGCTGACTGCACAGGTCAACCCAGTACTTGAAGGTCATCTGGCAGGCCTGCTCGGTGATGTCGATGCGCGCCTGCAGCACCGCCTTGTCCACCCCTTGCCCCGCCCTGAGTTGGTCGGCCTGCTTTTTGAGATCGTTCAAAAAACTCACGATGTCTCTCGTTTGTCGCCCCTGTTGGGCGCAAGGATAACGCAGTGTGTCCAATTGCAAAGATGCAGGATGTCCAAAAAATCCGCGCGCCGGATGCAGGCACAGGCCTCCCCGCACAATGCGCCCATGCAAGAAATCGAACTGAAATTCCAGATCCCGCCTGACCGGATCGAGGCCGTGCGCAGTGCGGTGGCGCAGGCCGCCGCGAACATCGCCCCCCTGGGCCTGCAGGCTGCTTACTTCGACACCCCCGAGAGCCTGCTGGCACAGCACAGGATGGCCTTGCGCGTCAGGCGCGAGGGGCCCGACTGGGTCCAGACCTTCAAGGCGGCGGGCCGGGACGCCATGACACGCGTGGAAGACAACCAGCCTGCGCGAGCGCCACTGGACGGGCGTTTGAAACCGGATCTGTCACTGCACACAGCCCCCGCCGTGCGTCAGGCCCTGGGCCGCGCCTTTGGCATGCCGGACATCGGCGCCAGCACGGCGGCCGATCTGAACCTGCAGGCCGTGTACGAAACGCGTTTCGACCGCTGGACCAGCCGCCAGGCGCATCCGCTGGGCCAGGTCATCGTGTGCGTGGACGTGGGTTCCGTGGTGGCCGGCGATCTGAGCGAGCCCTTGAACGAGCTCGAGATCGAACTCGCCGACGGACAGGCGGTGGCGGTGATCGACACGGCCCGCCAGTGGGTGGACCAGCACGGCGTGTGGCTGGACATCCAGTCCAAGGCCTACCGCGGCACCCGGCTGGCCCAGGCGGCGCGCACCGGCCAGCCTGCCCCGGCCGCACCGGTGTCTCACGCCCTGGCCGATACCCTTGCCGACGATGGACGGCTGCAGTTGCGCAAGACCCTCTCGGCCGCGGTGGATGCCGCCGCGGGCAACTGGAGCGAGGTGGCCGCGGCGCGCCCCGGCTGGCCGCAGGCCCTGACGGCGTGGCACGACACCCTGGCACACCTGCTGGTGCTGGCAGAGCAGCACACATCGCTGCGAGAGGCCCTGACAGACACGACCTGGCAGGCCACGCAAACACTGCTCGATGAGTTGGCACGGCTGCAAGCCAGGGTCACGGAACTCACCACCGACGCCGAATTGCAAGCCCAGCGCCTGGCGCGTGCCCCGGGCACAACCCATTGGGGCCTGGATTTGCTGACAGCCCTGCGGCGCTGAGCCCCGATCACCCGCCCGCGAGTTCCGCGGCGCGCACCAGGGCCTGGTCCATCGTGGGCAGCACATTGGCCTGCCCGAAGCGGCCCTCATGTCCGCTGCGCCGGATCAGTCCCAGCGGCTGTTCATTCAGGCGGCACAGCAACAGCGTCTGGCCCTGCCGCTCCAGCGCACGCCGCAGTTGCAGCAGCGCATCCAGCCCCGAGGTGTCCATGGCCACCAGGCGCTGCAGATCGAGCACCAGCACGCGGGTGCCCTGAGGCAACTGCTCAGCCAAGGACTCCACCTTGCCCACCGCGCCAAAGAACAGCGCGCCATAGAGCTGGCAGACCTGGGTCTCTGCGGGCCAAACGGCACCCTGTGGCGGGGCCACCACCTCGGCACGGAACAGGGTGCTCATGCGGTAGATGAAGAACAGGCAGGCCAGCACCAGCCCCACCTCCACGGCCACGGTCAGGTCGAACACCACCGTCATCACGAAGGTGCCGACCAGGATGGTGCCGTAGGTGAGGTTGAACTTGCGCAGGCGCGCGAACTCATGCCACTCGCCCATGTTCCAGGCCACGAACAGCAGGATCCCCGCCAGCACCGGCAAAGGCACGTGCACGGCCAGCGGTGCCGCCACCAGCACGATCAGCAGCAGCGCCAGCGCGTGCACCATGCCGGCCACCGGGCTGGTGGCACCGGCGCGCACATTGGTCACCGTGCGTGCGATGGTGCCCGTGGCCGGAATGCCGCCAAAGAACGGGGCCACCACATTGGCCACGCCCTGGGCCATCAGTTCCTGGTTGGGGTCGTGGCGCGGGTGGTCGGCCATGTTGTCGGCCACGCGGGCACACAGCAGAGATTCGATCGAACCCAACAGTGCAATCGTCACGGTGGGCATGAAGAGCTGCCGCACACCATCCCAGGTGAATGAGGGCCATTCGAAGCCGGGCATCGCCTGCGGGATGCCGCCGAACTTGCTGCCGATGGTCTGCACCGGCAGATCCAGCAAGGCGGTCAGCCCCCCCAGCAGCAGCAGCGCCACGATGGGCCCTGGCATGCGCGAGGCCATCTTCAGCGAGCGCGTCAGGCGGGGCGACGCCACCGGCAAGTGTGGCGAGGTGAACAGCCTCGGCCACACGAACAGCAGCACCAGGGTGGCCGCCCCCAGGCCGAACGCGAAGACATTGAACTGGTGCTGATGCCCCCACAGCGTGCGGATCTGCCCGACGAAGTCGGCCGGCATGTGCGCCGGCATCAGCCCGAACAGGTCCTTGAGCTGGGACAGCGCGATCAGCACGGCGATGCCATTGGTGAAGCCGATGACGATGCTGACCGGGATGTAGCGCACCAGCACCCCCAGCTTGAACAGCCCGAGCAGGAACATCAGCGCCCCCGCCAGCACGGTCGAGATCAGCAGGTTGGCCAGGCCGTACTGCTCGACGATCCCGTAGACGATGACGATGAAGGCACCGGCCGGCCCGCCGATCTGCACGCTGGAGCCGCCCAGGGCCGAGATCAGGAAGCCCGCGATGATGGCCGTGAACAGCCCTGCCTCGGGCTTGACGCCCGAGGCAATGGCGAAGGCCATGGCCAGCGGCAGGGCCACGATGCCCACCGTGAGGCCGGCCCCCAGGTCCACGAAGAAGCGGCCGCGGTTGTAATCCTTGAGGGCATCGAGCAACCGGGGCCGAAACGGCGCCAGATCCAGGTGCTGCGCCCAGGCCAGGCCAGGCATGTCGGCCAACCGGCGCTTTGAAGGCGCCTGATCTGGTGGTGGCACGGGGGCACTGCTCATGGCGTCATCTTGCAGCAAGCCCCGGGCCAGGGCAACGCGAGATCAACGCACCCGCATGCCTGGTTGCGCACCCGCCACGGGCTCGAGCACATAGATGCCAGGCGTCGCCTTTTCATCCGCGTGCGACGCTGCCAGCACCATGCCCTCGCTGATGCCGAACTTCATCTTGCGCGGCGCCAGGTTGGCCACCATCACGGTGTGCTTGCCGATCAGGTCTTCAGGCTGGTAGGCCTCCTTGATGCCCGAGAACACATTGCGCGTGCGGCCCTCGCCCACATCCAGCGTCAGGCGCAGCAGCTTGGTGCTGCCTTCCACATGCTCGGCGTTGACGATCTTCGCGATGCGCAGATCGATCTTGGCAAAGTCGTCGATGGTGATCGTGGGGGCGATGTCCTCGCCGCCGGGCCGCCCCAAGGCGAGGTCCCCCTCGGGGGGCATGGGGGCAGCACCCTTATCGCCACCGGGCTTGGGGGCCTCAACCGCTGGCGCGGCCGGTGCCTCGAACAGGGCTTCGAGCAGCTTCGGATCGACACGCTGCATCAAGTGCTTGTACTCGCCGATGGTGTGCACGCCCAGCAGTTCCTGGCTCTTGGCCAGGCTCATCGGCGTCACGTTCAGGAAGGCTTCGACCTGGGCAGCCAGGGCCGGCAGCACGGGTTTCAGATAGATCGTGAGGATGCGGAAAGCCTCGATGCACACGGTGCAGACATCGTGCAGACGGGCATCCTGCCCCTCCTGCTTGGCCAGCTCCCAGGGCTTGTTCGCATCCACGTATTCATTCACGCGGTCGGCCAGCAGCATGATCTCGCGCAGCACCTTGCCCAGCTCGCGCTCTTCGTACAGGGCCGTCACGGTGGGCAGGCCGGCCTGCAGGGTGGCCAGCAGCGCCTTGCCGTCGTCGGCCAGGTGCTGGGTCAATCGGCCCTGGAAGCGTTTGCTAAGGAAGCCCGCGGCGCGGCTGGCAATGTTGATGTACTTGCCTACCAGGTCGCTGTTGACCCGCGCGACGAAATCGTCCTTGTTGAAATCGACATCCTCGACACGGCTGTTGAGCTTGGCGGCGATGTAGTAGCGCAGCCATTCGGCGTTCATGCCCAGGCTGAGATACTTGAGCGGATCCAGACCGGTGCCACGGCTCTTGGACATCTTCTCGCCGTTGTTCACGGTCATGAAGCCGTGCACGTTCACCTGGTTTGGCAGCTTACGGCCGCTGAACTGCAGCATGGCCGGCCAGAACAGGGTGTGGAAGTAGGTGATGTCCTTGCCGATGAAGTGCACCTGCTCCACCGCCGGATCGGCCATGAACTCGTCGAAGCTGCGCGATTCGCCGTAGGTGGCCTTGGGGCCGCCCGAGGCAAAGTAACTCTTGAGGGAGGCCAGGTAGCCGATGGGTGCGTCCAGCCACACATAGAAGTACTTGCCCGGCGCGTCCGGGATCTCGATGCCGAAGTAAGGTGCGTCGCGGCTGATGTCCCAGTCGCCCAGGCCGCCCTCGCCGTTCTCGTCCTTGGTGAACCACTCGCGGATCTTGTTGGCCACCTCGGACTGCAGCTTGCCATCGCGCGTCCAGTTCTGCAGGAACTCCACGCAGCGTGGATCGGACAGCTTGAAGAAATGGTGGTCGCTGGTCTTCATGACCGGCGTGGCGCCGCTGAGCGCGGAATAAGGGTTCTTCAACTCGGTGGGGGCGTAGACCGCACCGCACACCTCGCACGAATCACCGTACTGGTCCTTCGCACCGCACTTCGGGCACTCGCCCTTGATGAAGCGGTCGGGCAGGAACATGCCCTTGTCCGGATCGAAGAACTGCTCGATCGGGCGCACGGTGATCAGCCCGGCGGCCTTGAGCGCCAGGTAGACCTCGCGGGCCAGTTCGTGGTTCTCGGGGCTGTCGGTGCTGGACCAGTGGTCGAAGCTGATGTGGAACCCATCCAGATAGGGCTTGCGGCCCGCTGCGATGTCGGCCACGAACTGCTGCGGAGTCTTGCCGGCCTTCTCGGCCGCGATCATGATCGGCGCGCCGTGCGCGTCGTCCGCGCCCACGAAGTGCACCTGGTTGCCCTGCATGCGCTGGAACCGCACCCAGATGTCGGCCTGGATGTACTCCATGATGTGGCCGATGTGGAAGTGGCCATTGGCGTAGGGCAGCGCGGTGGTGACGAAAAGCTGGCGTGGCATGTTGAGCGATGGTGGGTGGCTGCAAGGCAACGCGCGGAGCGTTGAATGGCCACAGTAAGAAGACCCTTGCCATTTTAGGGCGCTAGACTGACAGTCCGGGCGACGAGCCTGTTGCCGCCCCGCGCCTTCCGCAGTTTTCCGCCCTGATCCGCATGAGTTTCACCCCCCGCACCGCCACCGAGACCGCCCTGGTCGACGCCCTCAAGACCGTGACCGACCCGTTGACCGGCCGCGACTGGGTGTCCACGCGCCAGCTTCAGAACCTCGTGGTCGATGGGTCGACGGCGGTGCTCGACATCGTCCTGGGCTACCCGGCGCGCAGCCAGTGGCCCGCCTACACCGCCCTGATCAACCAGGCACTCAAAGGCGTGGCCGGCATCGACGATGTCGCCGTGAACTGGCAGCTCAAGGTCATCACCCATGCCGTGCCGCGGGGCATGACCGCCCTACCCGGCGTCAAGAACCTGGTCGCCGTGGCCTCCGGCAAGGGCGGCGTTGGCAAGAGCACCACCGCCGTCAACCTGGCCCTGGCGCTGGCCGCCGAAGGCGCGCGCGTGGGCATGCTCGATGCCGACATCTACGGCCCCAGCCAGCCGCTGATGCTGGGCCTGTCCGGCAAACCCGACAGTCCGGACGGCAAGACCATCACACCGCCGGTCAACCATGGCATCCAGATGATGTCGATCGGCCTGCTGGTGGCCGACCAGGCCCCCACCATCTGGCGCGGCCCCATGGCCACACAGGCGCTCGACCAATTGCTGCGCCTGTCCAATTGGGGCGAGCCCGATCAGCCGCTGGACTACCTGATCGTGGACATGCCCCCGGGCACCGGCGACATCCACCTGACCCTCAGCCAGCGCGCCCCGCTCACGGCCGCCGTGGTCGTGACCACGCCGCAGGACATCGCCCTGCTCGATGCCCGCAAGGGCCTGCGCATGTTCGAGAAGGTCAGCGTGCCGGTGTTGGGCGTGGTCGAGAACATGGCCGTCTACCATTGCCCGCAGTGCGGCCATGAGGCCCACATCTTTGGCGAGCATGGCGGCCAGCGCCTGGCCGATGAAGGCGGCGTGACCCTGTTGGGCTCGCTGCCGCTGGACCTCAAGATCCGCGAGCAGGCCGACTCTGGCCGGCCCACCCTGGTGTCCGATCCCGACAGCCGCGCCGCAGAACTTTACAGAGAGATCGCCCGCCGGGCCGCTGCCCTGGTCTCGCTGCTGCCCAAGGACTACTCTTCCAAGCTGCCCGGTGTGCAGGTGATCCAGCCTGCCGCCGCGCCCACGCCACCCAAGGGTTGAACCTTTGCCGCGCCGGGCGGCTCCAACACTTCACACCTCCGCATTGCGTTGCCTCATGGACCTGAGCCCTTCTGACGACTGGTTTGACCTGGTCCCCTCGGCCCTCGCCGAGTTCGATGAGCAGGGCCGCTGGCTGCGGCACAACCATGCGTTCGCCACCCTGGTGGAGCGGACACCCACCCCCGGCCAGCACCTGGCCACCACCGCGTCCCATATACAGCAGTTGACAGGCTGGGACACCCCCCTGGGCCTGCTCGGCCTGCGCCCGGGCGAAGGCGCCTTCCCAACGCGCGTGCATGTCACGCGCGACGATCTGGTGCCCTGTGTGCTGATGGGCAGGGTGCACGCGGCGGCATCGCTCACCACGGACGGCGAACGCAAACTGCTGTGCATCGCCTGGAGCGCCACGCCCAGCACCACGGGCGATGGCATCGAACCCGGCCACCCCGCGCTAGACACCGAACCGCTGCTGCATGAGCTCACCACCATCCTGGAAAGCTCGCCCGCCGGCATCGCCTACCTGCGGGCCGACACCCTGGTGCGCTGCAACCGCCGCTTCGAGCGCATGCTCGGCGTCGAGCCAGGCACATTGACCGGCCAGCAGCTGGAGGCCCTGCTGGGCCATGACCCACGCATCAAACGCGTGGCCACGGAATCCGTTGCACGCCTTCAGCACGAAGCCCAGTACGAAAGCGAGCTGGAGATCGACGTGCCCGGCAGGCCGACCATGTGGTACGCCTTGTCGATCAAGCGCATCGGCAGTTCGGCCGGCCCGCTGGAAGCCATCGCCGTGCTGTCGGACATCACCCGCATCCGCACGCAAAAGGCCCAGCTCGAAGCCATGGGACGCGACCTGGCCCTGCAGGCCGACCGCACGCGAGCCATCCTCGATTCGGTCTTCGTGGGCATCGTCACCTTGGACGCCAATGGCATCTCGTGGATGAACCGCTCTGCCCGGCGCATGTTCGGCGGCACCCTGCCCGATTTCGTCGGACAGCCCTTGTCCACCGTGGCCACCACGGACCTGGACCACCCCTTCCGCATGACCGAATACCTCGACGACCTGCTCGACGGTCAGTCGCACACCTTCGAGTGCCAGGTCATGGGGCGTGACGGCCGGGTGTTCTGGGTGGTGGGCAACGCCGTGGTCACGCTGGGCGAGTTCAACCAGCGTCAGACCACCTACGCCCTGCTGGACATCGACCGCCGCCGCCAGGCCGAGGCCCGTTCGGCCGACGCCGAAGCCACGCTCAAGCGCATCATCGAAATGGCGCCCATGGCCATCAGCGTCCTTGAGGCCTCGACATTGCGCGTGCTGCAGGCCAACAAGGGCGCGGCCGGCTTCCTGCAGCGGGATCCTGCCCAGGCGGTGGGCGAACCGCCCGAAACCCTGTTCCCTGAGGCCCGGGCGCGCCAGCTCCGTCTGGAGATGCAGAATGCCCTGGACACCAATGCACCCGTGCACCTGGAACACAAGGTCGCCCTGAGCAACGGCCCTGGCCAGGAGAACGCCAAGGCGCCATCCCAGATCTGGGATGTGAACTACCTGCCGCTGGGCAGCGAAGACCAGCCAGCCGACCAACTGCTGGTGGTGGCATCGGACATCACCGAGCAACGCGCGGCAGAAAAGGCCCGGCTGGACGCCGCCATCGCCCAACGCGAGATGCTGGTGCGCGAGGTGCACCACCGCATCAAGAACAACCTGCAGGGCGTGGCTGGACTGCTTCAGCAGATCGCCCAGCGCAAGCCCGAGGTGGCGCCCGCCATTTCCGAGGTGGTCGGCCAGGTGCAGGCCATCGCGCAGGTCTACGGCCTGCAGGTGGGGGCCGGCGGCCCACTGCGCCTGCACAGCGTGGTCGAGGCCATCGCCTCTTCCGTACAGAAGACCTTCGGGCACCCGATCGCCCTGACGCTCGAGGGGCCCCAGGTCAACGACTGGCAGCTGCCCGAAGCCGAATCCATCCCGATCGCCCTGAGCCTCAATGAGCTGCTCACCAATGCCCACAAGCACAGCGACAAGGGCTCGCCCATCGCCTGCGGCCTGAGCAGCGACGAGCAGGGCGTCACCATCTGCATCCGCAACCGTGGCCACATGCCGGAGGGCTTCACGATGGACCGCATCCGGGGCGGTGTGTCGGGCCTGGGCCTGGTGCGCGCGCTGCTGCCCCGGCGCAGCTCAAGCATACAGATCCAGCAAGAGGGCACCCAGGTGCTCACCCGTTTGCAGCTGACCCCGCCTGGCATCAGTTTGTCGCCCTACCCCCCGAACTTGGGTGAACCTGCTGGTCAACAGTTCGCTCTTTGGCCACAATAGGGAACTGGCAGTATAAAAACACTGATCATTCAACATAATCAATAAAAATCCGGTTTGCGGTTTGCATGGAAGGACAGCGGTTTGAATTGAACCGCTGAATCGTGGCACCACCAGCACCCCGGGCACCGACCCGACATCCATGAATGCGACGACAAGCGCCCCGAACAAGGGCAAGGTTCTGGTGGTCGATGATGACCGCCTGGTGCTCGCCACCGTGACGCATGGTCTGTCGCAGGCCGGCTATGAAGTGATCGACGCCGACAACGGCGACGATGCGATCCTGCTCGCCCGTCAGCACAAGCCCGATCTGGCCCTGCTCGACATCCGCATGGAAGGCAAGACCGGTTTCGACGTGGCCGCCTACCTGCGCGAGTATTGCCAGATCCCTTTCATGTTCCTGTCCGCGTTCTCTGACGAGGCCACCATCAACCAGGTCAAGGCGCTCGGTGCCGTCACCTACCTGGTCAAGCCGCTGGACATCCAGCAGATCGTGCCGGCCGTAGAGGCTGCCTTTGCCAAGCGTCCTGCCGTGCAGGACGCCGTCGCCGTCATCGCAGCGGCCGGCCCGCTGGTGGCCGCCCCTGTGGAAGCCGCCAACCCGCTACAGGACACGGTGGCCATGGCCGTGGGGATCGTGATGCACCGCCATTCGCTGGGCCGCATTCATGCCCTGGAGCGCCTCAAGGCACAGGCCCACCAGGACGGGCGCTCGCTCGAGTCGCTGTGCCAGCGCCTGCTCGAAGCGCAGGAAGTGCTGTCAGGCCTGGGACCGCTGCACTGACGTGGCTGGCGCCGCCACCGGCGGCAGCGGCGTACCAGCCAGGTCCGTCAGAGGGCCCGGGGCATCCGTCGGGTTGCCCAGAGGCGCGCGCAGCGACGTGGCAGAGGCCGACGCCGTCAAGGTGAAATAGAAACACGCTCCCTGGCCCGGCGTTGCCTCGGCCCACACCCGACCTGCATGGCGGCGGACGATGTTCTGCACCCCCGCCAGGCCCACACCGGTGCCCGGAAAATCCTTGTGGCTGTGCAGGCGCTGGAACAGGCCGAACAGCTTGTCGGCATGCTGCATGTCAAACCCAGCCCCGTTGTCGCGCACAAAGTACACGCACGGGTTGGTGGCAGCCACCATGCCCACCTCCACCCGGGGATGCGCCACCTTGCCGCTGTATTTCAGGGCGTTGCCGATCAGGTTGTCCAGCACACGCCGCACCAGCACAGGGTCGGCCTCTGCATGCATGCCCGGCTCGACGATGATCTCGACCGGCGTGGTCGACCCTTCTCCGGTCAGGCCGGAACGCCGCGCTGCGCGCTGCTCGGCCGCCACATCCTGGGCCAGCACGGTCAGGTCCACAGGGGTGCGCGTCACCGGGGCCTGTGACAGTTGTGCCTGCTCCAGGATGGCATCGATCATGCCGTTCATGCGGGCCGTGGCCGCCAGAACCCGGTCCAGGTGGTCATTGCCGATGCGGTCCAGCAGGCGGCCATAGTCTTCCTGGACGATGCGCGTGAAGCCATCGACCACGCGCAGGGGCGCGCGCAGGTCGTGCGACAGCGCATAGCGCAGCACCTCTTGCTCGGCCTCGCTCATGGGCGTGGGAGCGCAGGTCAGATCCTCGGCAGACGTGTCGTCGACCACCCCCTGCGGCAAAGGTGACGCAGGTACCGCGTGGATGGCGTTGTGACGCCAGACCCCGTGGTAGCCGGCAAACTGCCCCTGGGCATCCGTGCGGGGCATGCCGATCAAGTGGGATCGCGGCACCGGTTCACCCGCCTGACCCGCATCGATCAGCCATGGCAGGCCTGCCACATCCAGCGGCAAACGGGACTTGATCCGCATCTCGACCATCGACAGCGCCACCTGAACGGTCTCGTCTGCCAAGTTACGGGCAGGTCGACAGCACTGCCACAAAGGCATCCGGGCTGCGGTCAGCCGGCTCGCAACAAGCCACGAATCAGCCTGGTCATGGTCGGGCTTGAGCAGCACCAGGCGGTGCTCGGCGTCGGTTTGCCAGTACCAGCCCTGAACCCAGTCCTGCCAATATTCCATCGCGTTTGATGGGGAATATGTTTGAGGGGCTGAAGGACGGGATATCCCGCGGCGCAGCATCAAAGGAGCCGCGCCGAGCAACAGAAATACAACAGCAGCCCATGCAGCCCCTTGCGTCAACACCACCACCAACGCCGCCAGCAGCCCACCAACCAAGGCCAGCCAAGGGCCTGCCAGGCCGCTGTCCAGCATTCCGCGAGAGTTGAAACGTCGTGTTTGAAATTCCTGCATCAATTTGATTGTATGGAGGGCAGGACGGGGTTTCTTCGGCTGGTTCAAATGATTTGGAACCTTGTACAGTGCAAGGCTCCGGATTCCATTGTCAAGTATGCCCCGTGTTCATCGGAGGTAAAGGGGTGAAACTCCCCACCCGTGGATTCAAACGATGTCGCAGGTCAAGCATTCGACGCGAAAACCATGGTTACTGCTGCTCGCCCTAGCGGGGTTGATCGCCAGCGCGCTGGCGGCCTGGCCCTGGGGGTGGAGCGGATTGGGCCTGGCCCTGGCCGCCTGGTCGGCCGCCGGCATGGGCTTCATGGTACGCCACAGCATGCAGGCCCGATCCCTGCTTGAGGGAAGCACCCTGCCCGGCCCGGCCACCGCCGCTCCGGCGGATTCCCCGTTTCCAGAACAACAACCACAGACCTTGCCTGACATCCGCCCGGCCTCCCAGCGCTGGCTGTACCTGACCCGCGACATCGCGCAGGCAGCCCAGCAGGCCCACTCCCTTCCCCAAGCCCTGAACGCTGTCGGACAACTGCTGCACGACCACCTGGGCTCGCGCGCCTGGGTCTGTCTGCGCGTGGAAGGCTGGAACGGCGATTCCGCCCTGCTGCGCCCCTGGATGGACTCTGGCAGCGATGCCGACGACCACATTGACCCGGCCGCCATGTCTACGGTGCGCCGCGAAGACCTGCCCCTGGGGCAGGCGCTCACGCTGAGGCAACCCTATGTGGTTGATCTGGACGCCGTGCCACCCCAGCAGGCCCCCACGCCCTGGCGGCAAGGCACCGCTCGCCGAGTCCTGGCCGTGCCAGTGATCGTCGACAACCGACCCGTGGCATTGCTGGAGTACTTGGATCCGACCCCACTGTCCAGCGACCAGCATGTGGTGCTGCAGGTGGCCACCCTGCAGTTGGGCTTCGTGGCTCAGCGCGACAACACCCAGACCCGCATCGCCCACGATGCCGAACACCTTGGCCGCCTGGGCATGGTTGCCTCTCGCATCACCAGCGGTGTGGCCCTGCTCGATTCCAACGGCCTGATCGAATGGATCAATCCGATGTTCGTGGCCCTGACCGGTTGGCCGCACGACCAGGTGCTGGGCCGCTCCTTGCCCGATCTGCTGGCCGAGCAGGTGCAGGATGCCGGTCTGGTCGAAGAGGTTCGCCGCCTCAGCAGCAATGCGGCCCCTTTCCGCATCTCGTTCGAGGGCAGCCGGCAAGGGCCGGGCGCCATCACCCGCTACTGGGGTGAGATCGACGCCATCCTGATGCTCGATGAGGGTGGCAGCCACCACCAGTACGTCTGCCTGTTCAACGACATCACCAAGCGCAAGCAGCTCGAGCACCAGCAGGCCCAGGAGAAGGAGTTCCTGGAGGCCCTGCTGGGCAACCTGCCCATCAGCCTGCTGGTGATGGACCCCGAAGACCTCACCGTGGCGGCCATCAACCGCTTCGCCGAATACGAGCTGGACCTGCGCCATGACCAGGTGGTCAAGCGCCCTTTGTCTGAAGTGCTCGGCCCGGAAGTGCTGACGCTGGTCGAACCCCAGATGCGCAAGGCGATCCGCTCTGGAGAGACGGTCGACCACGATTTCGTATGGCAAAATTCACAGCGCCGCTTCGTCGTCAACGCGCGCCATTTCGCGCTGCGGCACGTCAACGGGCAACCCCGGTTGCTCATCACCCTTGCCCGGGACATCACGGCCCAGCGGCAGGCACGGATCGACCTGGAAGAATCAGAACGCCGGTTCCGGGAACTGGTCGAATCGATGGACGATTGCGTGTACGTGGCCACCCAGCATCACCGCCATTTCGTCTACCTCAGCCCTCGCACGCACGATGTGATGGGCTTGCCTGCCGAGTCGCTGCAACGCGACGCCCGCCTGTTCGACAGCCTGGTCATCCCTGAAGACCGCCCCCTGCTCAAGCAAGAGCTCCCCGCAGACACCAGCGACGATGATCTGCAACCTGTCGACCAGGTGGTGCGCATCCAGCACCCCACCCGCGGATTGCGGTGGTTGCGACGCCGCAGCCACGCCCGCCGCCTGGACAGCGACGAGTGGCGCATCTACGGCCTGGTCTCCGACGTGACGGACGAGCACCAGCAGGCGCTCGAACTGCAGCGTGCCCGCGACGCCGCAGAGAGTGCCAGCCAGGCCAAGAGCCAGTTTATGGCCAGCATGAGCCACGAGATCCGCACACCCATGAACGCGATCCTGGGCATGACCGAATTGCTGATGGGCACCAACCTCAGCGACAAGCAACGCCGTTACGCCCAGTCGGTGTTCCGTTCAGGCGAATCGCTGCTGGAGATCATCAACGACATCCTCGATTTCTCCAAGATCGAGGCTGGCCGGCTGGAGCTCGCCCCCACCGACTTCTCGCTGCAGACCCTGCTGGACGACACCCTGGAGCTGATGGCTCCGCGCGCCCATGAGAAGGGCCTGGAGATCGCCTCGCACTTCCAGCCAGGCCTGCCACCCATCATCCACGCAGATTCCCTGCGCCTGCAGCAGATCATCACCAACCTGGTGGCCAACGCCGTCAAGTTCACCGAGCGCGGCGAGGTGGTGGTCAATGTGCGGCGTGTCGACGCCGACCTCAGCCGCACCGCCGCCGAACTGGTCGGCCAGCCCATCGAGCTGGAATTCAGCGTGCGCGACACCGGCATCGGCATCGCTGCTGAAGACACGCCCAAGCTGTTCAGCGCCTTCACGCAGGCCAACGCCGGCTTGGCACGCCGCTATGGCGGCACGGGGCTGGGCCTGGCCATCACCAAGCAATTGGTCGAGCTGATGAACGGCCAGATCGAGGTGCAGAGCGCGCCGGGCGTGGGCTCGGAGTTCATCTTCCGCGTGCCCGTGGTCGTGGCCAGCATGAACACCGACTTCGCCATGCTCGAAGAGATCGACATGCCGGTGCTGCACATCCTGGTGGTGGACGACAACGCCACCAACCTGACCGTGGTGGAGAACATCCTGTCGGCCTGGGGCATGCGCGTGACCTGTGCCCACGACGGCCAGGAGGCCCTGGAAATCCTGCTGGATCCGGCCAGCGACCTGGACGTGGACATGGCCATGGTGGACATGAACATGCCACGCCTGGACGGCCTGGGCTTCGCCGAGCAACTGCGCAAATCCGGCCGCTACCCGCAGCTCAAGCTGGTGCTGCTGTCGTCCATGTCCACGGTGGACGACGTGCGCCGCTCGCAGGACTCGGGTTACGACCGCTTCGTGCCCAAGCCCCTGCGCAAGACCGAGCTGCGCCAGGCCATCCTGGGCCTGTCGGCCGACCTGATGCCCCCCTCGGCCGACATGGTGCAGTTGCGCCTGAACGTGCTGGTGGTCGAGGACAACCTGGTCAACCAGGAGGTCTGCAGCCACATGCTGTCGCGTGCGGGTTGCACGGTGCACCTGGCCAATTCGGCCATGGAAGGGCTGCGCCGCCTGTCTGAAGATGTGTATGACGTCGTGCTGATGGACATCCAGATGCCGGGCATGGACGGCGTCGAGGCACTGCAGCTTTTCCGCAACCCCCGCCAGGGCCGTTTCAATTTCGCGACGCCGCCAGCCACCACCCCGGTGATCGCCGTGACGGCCAATGCGCTGGAGGGTGACGAACAACGCTTCCTGGGCCTGGGCTTCAATGCCTACCTGTCCAAGCCCTTCCGCATGCAGCAACTGGTGCGGGTGCTGCAGAACTCCGTCTCGCCCCCCCCGCCTCCAGTGCCCGTGCCCCCGCCAGCACCCGCCATCGAAGCCCCTGAACCCCAGGCCTGGCGCGAGGTGTTCGAGGAGGTCGCCGTGCAGCGCCTGGTCGAACTCGACCCCGACGGACGGAACCACTTGCTGGAACGGGTGACCAAGATGTTCGCCAACTCGGTTGACAAGTACGTTGGTCAACTGGAGGATGCTTGGCGTGCAGGCGATCTCAAGACGGTCCGTGACGTCGCCCACACCATGAAGTCTTCGTCGGCCAACCTTGGGGCGCTCAAGTTGTCACACAGTTGTGTCGAAATCGAAACCGTGATTCGTGAACAGACGGGAGACGACTTGGGTCCGCTCATCATCGCCCTCCAGAATGAGGCCAACAGGGTGCTTGCCGCCCTGCCCCTTCTGCTGGAGGCAGGCCAATGAGCCTATACGCGCCATTCGACGACGACACCGCGGTGGAACAGCCGCGTGTGCTGCTGGTCGACGACGACGAGGTGAACCTGCTGCTGACCTCCATCGCGCTGCGCGAGCGAGGGTTTTCCATAGTAGAAGCCTCTTCCGGTGAAGACGCGCTTCAGCGCATCTCCGACTGGCTGCCCGACGTGGTCGTGCTCGATGCCGTCATGCCCGGCCTCGATGGTTTCCAGACCTGCGTCGAATTGCGCAACATGCCTGGCTATGAATCCATCCCGGTGCTCATGCTGACCGGGCTGGATGACGAGGCCTCCATCACCCGCGCCTACGAAGTGGGCGCCACCGACTTCTTCGTCAAATGCAACCAGTGGAGCCTGCTGGCCGGGCGCCTGCGCTACCTGCTGCGTGCCTCGCGCACCCGGCATGAACTGGAGCGCAGCAAGGCCAAGCTGGCCCGTGCGCAAGACCTGGCCCGCATGGGCAGCTTCGACTGGCGCAGGGAAGGCGGAGGCCTCGCGTTCTCACTGGAAGGCCTGCGCGTGTTCGGCATGGGCCCCAACGACCATCCCGGCCTGCGCCAGATCGTGCGCATGATGCCCCGGGAAGACCAACCCGCCTTCCGCCGCATTCTGCGGGACGTGATCGACCACGGCACCGTGTTGTGCAACGACATCCAGGTCACCTTGCAGGACGGCCGCCTGCGCGTGTTGCACGTCGAGGCTGAACCCGAATTCAACGAACTGGCCAACCTGATCGGCTACACCGGCATCGTGCAGGACGTGACCGACCGGCGCATGGCCGAGGACAAGATCAAGCACCTGGCCAATTTCGACACGCTCACCGGCCTGCCCAACCGCCGCCAGATCTTCTGGCGCAGCGAGCGCGCCATCGAGCACGCCAAGCGCAACAACCACCGCGTGGCCCTGTTGCAGATCGGCCTGGACCGCTTCAAGGTGATCAACGAGAACCTGGGCCACCACGCCGGCGACGAATTGCTGATCGAGGTGTCGCGCCGCCTGCGCAACTGCGTGCGCCACTCCGAGCAGGTCATGGAAGGTGGCCTGGACCTGCATGGCCACCGCGGCCACCGAACCCTGGAGGCCGTCGGCCGCCTGGGCGCCGACGAGTTCGTGGTGCTGCTGCCCGAGGTGATCGACGAGGGCGAAGCCATGCTCACCGCCCACCGCGTGCTCGACAGCCTTCGCGAGCCCATGATGGCCGGCGGCCAGGAATGCTTCATCACCGCCAGCGTGGGCGTGTCCTGCTTCCCGGGCCACGGGCTCACGGTGGCCGACCTGCTGCGCCATGCCGATGTGGCCATGGACCTGGCCAAGAGCCATGGCCGCAACTCGTCCATGCTGTACGACCCGCAGGTGGCCAGCAAGGGCCGTGTGCGCCTGGACCTGGACACCGCATTGCACAAGGCCCTGGAGCGCAACGAACTGGTGCTGTACTACCAGCCCAAGATCGACGTGCGCACCAGCCAGATGGTGGGTGCAGAAGCCCTGATGCGCTGGATGCGCGACGGCAAGCTCATCCCGCCAGGCGATTTCATCCCCCTGGCCGAAGCCACCGGCTTGATCAACGAGATGAGTCTGTGGGCCATCACCGAGGCGGCCCGCCAAGCCAAGCAATGGCAGCAGAAGTTCGGCTTCGATTCGTCGATCGCCGTCAACCTGCCCAGCCGCCTCTTCGAGCGCCCCGACCTGGTCGACACCATCGAGCAGATCCTCAAGGCCGAAGGCGTGGCCCCGCGCGCCATCGAGCTGGAGATCACCGAAACCGGCCTGATGAAGGATCTGCAGGGCGTGGTGCCCTCGCTGCACAAGCTCAACCAGCTGGGCATCGAGATCTCCATCGACGACTTCGGCACCGGCTACTCCTCGCTGGCCTACCTCACCTCGCTGCCCATCAGCGAACTCAAGATCGACCGCTCGTTCGTTCGCGATCTCGGTACTACGCCACAGAGCTCGGCGGTGGTTTCTGCCATCATCGCGCTGGCAAGGGCCCTGGGCCTGCGCGTCATCGCCGAAGGGGTTGAACAGGTCTCGCAGATGGAAGTGCTCTACAACCTGGGTTGCCAGATCTGCCAGGGCTTCCTGTTTGCCCGCCCCATGCCACCTCAGGACATCGATGACTGGCTGCAGCAGTTGCAACAAAGCCCGCTGCCGCGCATCGAGACCGATTTCGGCGGACTGGGCTCGATGGCGGGCAAACCCATCTGATGGCGGCCTTGCACGGTTGCAACCCGGGGTGCGGACTTGAGCGTCGCTCACCCTGCTGACACAGGCGCTCACACGGCGGTGCCCAGCACCCGGATCACCTCATGAGCACCCAGCCCTCAGCCCCTGACACCGCAACGCCTCCTGCCCCCGCACAGCTCGCGAAGGCCGCCCTGCGGCGCCTGGCCCTTGAGCGGCAGGAGCCCACGCCTGAGAACTTTCGCGCGGCCTATGCGGCCGAGTCAGCCGCGCTGGGTTGGCCAGTGGCAGAACCCACACCCGCCGAGCCCTCGCCCCCCTCTGGCCCCGACACCGCGCCTGTGGCACTGGACACCGAGGATGGCCCGGCGTGGTCCGATTTGATCGGGCGCATCGCTCGCGGCCTGGAGCGCAGCAACAAGCAGTGGACGGCCGCCCGCCGCAAAGACAGCCTGCAGCGGGTGCTGGCCGGCAGCAAACAATCATCCGCGCGGCTGCTCCAGCGGCTCCAGCAACTGGCACTGGCGTGGGACAGCGATCGCCCCGAAGACGCCGGCAGCACGACCGCGGCGCTGCAAGCCACAGACCCTGAAGCCGCCCCGGGCAGCACTGACGCACCGAAGAATCAACCGGAGCACTCCGCCGCCGAACCAACCTCGAACCACGACAGCCTCCAGGCACAGGCACAGGCACAGGCACAGGCTCAGGCCCTGGACCAGGGCTGGATCGGCACCCAGCTGGCCGACACGCTCTACACAGCCCTGCCACCGGCCGACACCCAGGCTGTGGATGCCCGCTCCGCGCTCGAGCAAGCCGTGGCACGGGCGTTGAATCAGAGCAATGACCTTGCCGCCACTGCCCCGCAAGCACTGCAAGGCGAACTCCGCGACGCCTGTGACCAGGCGCGACGCGTGATCGAGCACCGCCACCACCTGATGGACCAGTTGGTCGATCTGTGCCGCTCGCTGACCGACAGCCTTGTCGACCTGGCCGAGGACGACAGCTGGGCCCGGGGCCAAAGCGACGCCATGCGCGCCGAACTCGACGAAGGCCTGACCAGCCGTGGTGCGCGCCGCATCCAGCAACTGCTGGAAGATGCCCGCCAGCGCCAGCAACTGCTCAAGCAGGAGCGCGAAGCCGCGCGCCAGGCACTCAAGCAGCTGATCTACCAGATGCTCAGCGAGATCGGCGAACTGGGCCAGGCCACCGGCCGCTTCCAGGACAACCTGAGCCGCTACGCCGACACCATTGGGCAGGCCGACACGCTCGAGAGTCTGACGGGTGTCGTGCGCGAGATGGTCGCAGAAAGCCGCAACGTGCATGGCGCGATCGCACAGACCCAGGAACGGCTGCACAGCGAGCACGCCCGGGCCACCGAGCTCACCCAGCGCGTGCGCGATCTGGAGGACGAGATCCGCAAACTGTCGGATGAAGTCTCAACAGACCCGCTCACCCAGATCGCCAACCGGCGCGGGCTGATGCGCATCTTCGAGAGCGAACGCTCACGCGTGGAGCGCCAGGGGCAGTCGCTGGCCATCGGGCTGCTGGATGTCGACAACTTCAAGAAGCTCAACGACACCCTGGGGCACCACACGGGTGATGAAGCCCTGAAGTTCCTCTCGCGCCGTGTCAGCGAAACCCTGCGCCCCAGCGACGCGCTGGCGCGCTACGGCGGCGAAGAGTTCGTGGTGATGATGCCCAACACCGAGGTCGACGAGGGCCAGCAGGTGCTCACGCGCCTGCAACGCCAGCTCAGTTCGGAGTTCTTCACGCAGGACACCACCAAGGTCTTCATCACTTTCTCGGCCGGTGTCACCCAGTACCGTGAAGGCGAAGCCATCGAGCAGGCGCTGGACCGCGCCGATGTGGCGCTCTACGAAGCCAAACGCACCGGGAAGAACCGAACCTGCATCGGCTGACCCTCAAGGTTCGGACCACAACGCCCTGAGTACCGCAGGGACCTGCTCGGGCAGATCTTCGGCCAACAGGCCCGGCCCGAAAGCTTGTGCACAGGCCCCATGCACCCAGGCCGCCGCACACGTGGCCTCCCAGGCCGGCAGGCCTTGGGCCAGCAAACCACCGATCATCCCGGCCAGCACATCGCCCGCGCCTGCCGTGGCCAACCAGGCTGGCGCGCCTGTATTGATCGCCACTCGACCATCCGGTGCCGCGATCACGGTGTCCGCCCCCTTGTGCAGCACCACGGCAGCACTGCGCCCTGCCGCGTCGCGGGTTCGCGCCAGCTTGTCCCCTTCACCCTCGCCGAACAGGCGCACGAACTCGCCCTCATGCGGGGTGAGGACCACAGGCCGGGCGGCCTGCTGAATCGCAACGAACAGTGCCTCAGGGCATCCCTCGAACGCCATCAGCGCATCTGCATCGAGCACCAGAGGTCGTGCCCCCGGGGCCTGCAGAGCGGCCAGCACCAAAGACCTCAGAGCGGCATCGGCCGGTGCAGGCAGACCTGCCAGCGCACCGGGCCCCAACACGGCTGCGGCCCACCGCGGCGGCGTCAGCAAGTCGGTCCAGTCCGCCAGCAAGGCCTGCGCACTGTCGTCCGACAAGGGCTGTGCCATGGTCGACATCACCTGGCTGGCATAGACCACCCAACTTGACGAAGGCACGGCCAAGGTGGTCATGCCGGCACCGATGCGCCCAGCCGCCCTCGCCGCCAAGCGGGCTGCACCCACCATCCGGGCACCACCCAGCACCACCACATGGCCGCGGCGGTACTTGTGGGTGGTCGCGGCCGGGGCTGACCACAGGCCTTTCCACAAAGCGGGTGAGTTCTCCCATGTCTGCACGGGCACATCCTCAAGGGCCTGGGGAGCGATGCCAATGTCGCCCACGACCACCTCACCGCACAAGGCACGTCCCGGCATCAGCACATGCGCGGGTTTCTTGCGAAAGAATGTGACGGTGAGTTGCGCGGGCACGGCTCCCCACGACTGGCCCGTATCGCCTTGAACGCCGGATGGAACATCCACCCCAACCAACGCCATGCCACGGGTCACGGCTTCGCCCATCAGCGCCGACACGCCGGGCTCCAGCGGCCTTGCCAGACCGGCGCCGAACAGCGCGTCCACCACGATCGCAGCCCCATCGAGCACCGACGCGGCAAGAGACTCTGTCACCGCGCCCGGCAGCGCCTGCCAAAGGCGCGCATGGTGAAGGGCAGCGCCTTTCAACGGGCTTGCGGGCTCAAGCACAGCCACGCGCACAGGCCAGCCGGCTTCAGCCAGCAGACGGGCTACCACATGGCCATCGCCGCCGTTGTTGCCCGGCCCACACAGCACCACCACGGGCCGGATGCTCCATCGCGCCCGGATGGCATCGGCTACAGCCCTGCCCGCTTGCTCCATCAGTTGAGTTTCAGGCACGCCATGGGCCATGGCCCATGCGTCGGCTTGTGCCATCTGAGCGCAGGTCAGCAGTTCGTTCATTCCATTTCCAGCCAAACATCTCCCACCGAGATCACACATGCGTTTCAAACGCAAAGTGCGTGCATGTTTCACGGCATCACTTGCGAAGCATGCCACGAGGGCACCACAAAACGATTGATCAGGGCCACACTGCAAGCGTGGATGTTCGACGAGTTCTTCGTCAGTCCACAGGACACACCGGATCTCGGTGGTCATCCCAGGTAGCGTTGGGCCGCATGGCCAACTGGCAGGATGGATCTGCCAAGCATGCCTGGCCGCCGGTGAGGCGGTGCTCTCCTCCGCGAGAGAACAGGGTTGGCAATCATCTCGCCCACTCAGGACGCGCGGTGTGCACGTCCGAACCACAGCCCGTCAGGTCCTAGGCCAGATGGGCTGTTTTCTTTCCTGGATTGATCACTGCAAGATCGCGATGAGCCTCTGATCGAGTCCCGCACGGCGCATCGTCTTTCAAGGCCTGGACACGCTGTGGACATCACCCACCATTGGATTCCGCGCTCAGAACAGCGGCCAATGCCAGATCCCATACCTGATATTGCACGACGACGTGGCGCCCGGTCGCACGGGGTTTTCAGCGCATGTGGCGGAACCCGCACCGCCAGGCGCGATCGAGTCATGAACAGTGCCCTTCGGCCATCAGGGGTATAGTCCGCGCAAAGATCAATAAGAAGATTGCAGCGGAGGTCGTGAGCGCAAGCTCTTTATACCCATCGACAAACGACCCATACCGACATGGCCAAGACCTACATCGAACTCATGGCTGAGATTGAACAGCTGCAAAGCCAGGCAGCCAAGCTCAAGGACCGAGAAAAGTCCGACGTCGTCGCCCGCATCAAGAAGGCCATCGAGGTGTATGGCCTGACCGCCAAGGACCTCGGCCTGGGCAAGACCGGCCGCACCACCACCGGCAAGGCTGCACCGCGCAAGGCCAAGGCAGCCAAAGCCGCCAAGCGCGGCCGCAAGGCCAGCGTTGCCAGCGCGCCCAAGTTCCGCGACGACGCCGGCAACGTCTGGTCCGGCCGCGGCCCCCGCCCTCTGTGGCTCAGGAACGCCCTGGCCTCCGGCGCCACGCTGGAAAGCTTCGCAGCGCCAGCTCAGTGAGCCCGAAGGCACCGTCGGCCCCGCACCAGGGCCGGGCGGTGCTCTGCCACCGGTGAACCCGCAAGCACCTCACGCTCACGCCTCATCGAGGAACAGGTCGATGATCGGCGTCGCGCCGGGGGTGACCAGGTAAGCACTGAAGTCTGTCAAGCCACGGGCACGCAGCACCTCTTCATCGACAAAGGTGTGGCCGCTGCGGCTGCGCGCCTCGGAAGTCAGGATGTCATGGGCCGCATCGGCCATGATCTTGGGCAGGCGACCCATCTCGCCCAGGCCGGCCTGCGCCACTTTCAGGGCCGACGTGGCGATGATCGTCTTCGGCCACAGGCAGTTCACCGCGATGCCGTCGCCACGCAGCTCCTCGGCCATGCCCAGTGCCAGCAGACTCATGCCGTACTTGGATGCCGTATACGCCGGGTGCGCGCCCAGCCACTTCGGGTTGAGGTTGATGGGCGGTGACAGCACCAGGATGTGCGGATTGGCAGCGCGCTTGAGGTGCGGGATGCAGGCCTGCGAGCACACGAAGGTGCCCCGCATGTTGATGTCCATCATCAGGTCGTAGCGCTTGGCCGGCGTGTCTGTCGTGCGCGTGATGCTGATGGCGCTGGCGTTGTTGACCAGGATGTCGATGCCACCGAAATGGCTGGCCGCTTTGTCCACGGCCGCGGCCACGGCATCCGCGTCGCGGATGTCCAGCTGCAGCGGGAGTGCACGGCCACCTGCGGCCTCGATCTCCTGCGCCGCACTGAAGATGGTGCCGGGCAGGCGCGGATCAGGCTCTGCCGTCTTGGCGGCGATGACGATGTTGGCGCCATCCCTGGCGGCGCGCAGCGCGATCTCCTTGCCGATGCCACGGCTGGCACCCGTGATGAACAGTGTCTTGTCTTTGAGGGAGGTCATGCGGGCCTTTCAAGCCATGGGGTTGCAGGCGCCACAGTAACCTCTGGCCCGCCGCTGCGCTTGTGCAAACCTGCTGAGCCCGTGAAAGGGCTGACGCGCCTTTGCCCGCGCCCGCTCAGCGCCGGTCCACCACCAGTGCGCGCGATCCGGCCAGGATGTCCCGGGGCCGCAAACCCGTGAAGTAACGGATCGAATTGCTGAAATAGGCCGAATCGCTGTAACCCAGGTCCAGTGCGATCTGGGTGAGCGTGGCCTGGCTGTCCACGGCGTTCAGCAGGCTGCGCGCCCGCTTCCAGGTGCGAAAGCTGCGAAACGGCGTCTGGCATTCGCCCTTGAACAGGTGGATGAAGCGGGAGGCAGAGATTGCACAGGCCGCCGCGCACTCATCGGCCGTGAGGAGGCTTGAAGGATCATGGCGGATGCGTTCGATCACGCCGGCAATGCGCGGATCCACACGGCGCCGAGGCAAGGCCATGCCGAACAGCGCGGCCTCCAGGGATGGGGCATCCCCAGACAGGGCCGCCAGTCGCGCGCCCCACGCATGGCCATCGAAGGCGGGCTCCCACAGGCCCAGAACGTCTGGCAGCTGCGTCACATCGATGAAATCGGGCTCGACCAGCACACACTGGATCCGCTGGTCGGCCGTGCGCAGGCTGTGGGGCACATAAGGTGGCACCACCCAGGCCGGCACGCTGACAGGGGCCGCGTCGCCCACGGTGATCTGCATGCAGCCCGATTCAGGCGCGTACAGCGTCCAGGCGCCCAGCACCCGCGTGCGCGGTCTGCCCAGAAGGCCCGCGTAGAACACGATGTCGCTGTCGAACATCAACCGGTTTGCTCCGGTACCCATGCCAGTCTCCTGTACTCCGTCAGCGGATCATACCGACGACCAGTTGTTCCAAGACAGACCGCATCCGCAGGCCGCAACATGCGGGCCGAGGCACGCCAAAGGATGACAAGGCCATGGACGACATCGATCTACTGCTGGGCAACAACAAGCGCTGGTCGCAGGCCATGCAGCAGCAGGACCCCGCCTTCTTCAGCCGGCTGGCCGGTCAGCAGACGCCTCGCTACCTCTGGATCGGCTGTTCCGACAGCCGGGTGCCGGCCAACGAGATCGTCGGCCTGGCACCGGGCGAGGTCTTCGTGCACCGCAACATCGCGAACCTGATCGTGCACACCGACCTGAACTGCCTGTCGGTGATCCAGTACGCCATCGACGTGCTCAAGGTTCAGCACGTGATGGTGGTCGGCCACTATGGTTGCGGCGGCGTGCAGGCGGCCCTGCGGGAGTTGCGCGTGGGCCTGGCAGACTACTGGCTGCGCTACCTGGAGGACATCCGCCACATCCACGGCCGGCGGCTGGCGCTCGAGCCCGACGAGACAAGCCAGGCCAACCGCCTGGCCGAGATCAACGTGATCGAGCAGGTATGCAACTTCAGCCGGCTGGAGGTGGTGCGCTCCGCCTGGCAACGGGGCCAACCGGTGTCGGTGCATGGCCTGATCTACGGCCTGCACGATGGCGTGCTGCGCAACCTGGGTGCCAGCATGCATGGGCCGCTGGACCTGGTGGCCTGGCGCAAGGCCGCCTTGACGACCTTGTGGAGCCCCCATCGGCTGGCCGGCTGAAAGCTCTACAAGCCCGTGCCCAGCACCGCCACCGTGTCCCACAGCAGGCATTGGTGCCGCAGGTAAGTCGCGCCCAGTAGCTCCGTGCCGATGCCTTGGGATTTCAGTGTCTGCGTGGCCTGCAACAGCCGGTTGAAGCGCGGCCAGGCCTTCTGACCTGGCACCCCGGGCTGGCCCGTGGCCGCGAAGCGTCCCCAATAGGCCATCATCTGGGCCGACAAGGCACGTTGTGCCGGCGTGGACACCTCGCGCGGATCCGGGCTGGGGATCGTGGTCACGATGCGCGTGCCGAACACGAATGGCAACTCGGCAGCGTGGAAGGCCCCCCAGGGCATGAAGGGATCGCTGACGAAGGCTGGCGTGTCCTTCTCCTGAAACTCGTAGGCATAGGTGGGCACGTGGTCCGACAGCGTGCGCGCCAGCGCCTGGGTCGGGCAGGCGAAGAGGCTGTCCCCCAGCAAGGCCGCAGCCGACAGATTGGGCGAACCATAGCGGCTGGGGCTGTAGGCATTCAAGACGATGGCACTGGCCAGGGCCGCCACGGGCGACGCATCACCGCCACTGCCCTGCACCATCGCCTTGAACTCGGCCTCGGTCATCGGAGAGCCCCGCTTCAACTCGAATGCCAGTGCGATGAACAAGGTGCCCTCGTCCGCGTTGTTGCCCAGCAGCACCGGCATGCGGTGAAAGCGCCCGTGGCGAAAGGCCTGGCGCGCCTGCTCAGGCAGCACCACGCCGTCGACATGGGGGCTGAACTGCGCCAGAGAGGCCGCGTTGGCCGCATCGATGGCCGGAGACGCCAGCAAGGCCGTCGCCGCGGACTGGCCACGCAGGCAAGCCAGTTGGCCCGGGCCGGCCGCGCAGCCCAGCTTCTCGGCATACGCATTGCCCACGGCCAGGGCCTGCGCTCGCGTGGGCTGCACCGACGGGCAGGTGCCGCTCTGGATGATGGCGCGGTGGAACAGCCCCTTGGCCGTTGGCGACAGCAACTGGTTGCAGACACTGGTGCCGCCCGCCGATTCACCGAACAGCGTGACCCGGCTCGCATCACCGCCGAACCCGGCGATGTTGCGCTGGACCCAGCGCAGCGCGGCTTGCTGATCCTGCAAGGCGTAGTTGGCGGCCTTGTCCTCGGCCGCCAGCGACTCCAGCGCCAGCGCGCCGAAGATGCCCAGGCGGTAGTTGACCGTCACCACCACCACGCCCGCTTCCCGCGCCAGCGTGCCCCCGTCGTACTGAGAGCCCGCGCCGTTGATGAACGCGCCGCCGTGAACCCACACCATCACGGGCAAGGGCTTGGCCATGCTGGCCTGGGGAGGCACATGCACATTGAGATAAAGGCAATCCTCGCTGTTGTTGCCGATGCCTGCGGGCGGGATCCTGGGATCCTGCATGCACGTGGGGCTGGCTGCCTGGGCCGGTCGTACACCGCTCCAAGCAGCCACCGGCTGAGGCGCTCGCCAGCGCAGTTCACCCACTGGCGGCGCCGCAAAAGGCACCCCCAGAAAGCGGGTACCGGCCGATGTGGCAGCGCCTTGCAGCGTGCCTGCATCGGTGTGCACCGTCGCGCCAACCGTGTGTGCAAGTGCGTTGCCCACCAAGCAGACGGACAACAGAACGCCCGGGATGGCCACGCGCAAGGCGTCGCGCTTCGCCAGCGTCGTCAAGCAAGCAGGGATGAGGGGCATGAGGGGTCTTCACATTGAATGAATGGCTCGTCGGACATGGCTGCTTCGTGCAGACACGCCGGCGCGATTCTTCGTGGGAAACCACTCGCCTTACCGGACATCCCCATGGGCCCTGGAGGGGCAGTGGCGCGCACCCCTCAACCCGGCCACGCCGATCATTCAATTGACCGGCGAAGGCATTGACATCAAGCGCCGCGGGATTGGATGGCCGCTGTGGCCTGGGCGATCTCGTTGCCGCCCTGCTCTGCCCCGCTGCCCGGCACCTTGTCGCCCTCGCGCGCCGTCACGGTGGCGAGTTGCTCGGCCAGGCGCTCCGGTACATCGTCGCCCAGGCCCAGGTGCAGGCCGTGTGTGAGCGTGATGTGTGACGCCGCGAAGGTGCCCGCGCCAGCGTTCAGGATGGTGCGGTTGGGCGCCGATTCATGTGCCAGCACCAGCATCGCGGGCGTGACGGCCTCGGGCTTGAGCAACTCCAGCATGGCCGGCGGCAGCAGGCCTTCCGTCATCTGCGTGGCAGCCGTGGGGGCCAGGCAGTTCACGCGGATGTCGCTGCGCGCACCTTCCAGCGACAGCGTCTGCATCAGTCCCACCAGAGCCATCTTCGCGGCACCGTAGTTGGACTGGCCGAAGTTGCCGAACAGGCCGGACGACGAGGTCGTCATCACGACGCGGCCGTACTTCTGCTCGGTCATCAAGGGCCACACGGCCTTGGTGCAGTTGACGGCGCCCATCAGGTGCACTTCCAGGACCAGGCGGAAATCGTCCAGCTCCATCTTGGCGAAAGACTTGTCGCGCAGGATGCCGGCGTTGTTGATCAGGATGTCCACGCGCCCCCAGGCATCGCGGGCCTTGTCGACCATGGCCTGCACCTGGACCAGGTCCGTCACGGAGCAGGCAAAGGCGATGGCCTCGCCACCGGTGGCCGTGATCTCGTCGACCACCTTCTGCGCCGGCGATGGCTGCCCGTCACCCCGGTCGATGTCGTTGACCAGCACCTTGGCACCACGCTTGGCCAGAGCCAAGGCGTGCTCGCGGCCCAGACCACCACCAGCGCCGGTCACGATGGCCACACGGCCTTTGAAATTCAGTTCCATGCTTCAAATCCTGCGGGCTGGAGCGCCCAAAAACAAATCACACATGAGGATACAACGCGTGGGCACAGCGTGAATTCCGCTGCGCAGGACCAGGGCCAAAAGCACGCGCGTAAGGCAGCGCCTACAGCGTGTAGGCCGTTTCGGACCCCGCGTACGGGATTCTCCGGTGGGGGCAACACTTCTACACTTTTGAAACAGACAGGTGTCCCCAGAGGCGTAGTTGCTGACTGAACGGCCCATGTCGGATTGAACACAAGAGCGGCATCAGCTGCCATGAAGACATGGGGTGGGCATATTGCCCGGCTTTCATCACACAACCTGCCAAGGAACATCCATGAAATTTTCTGTCCGCCAACTCGCAGCCGCTGCCCTGATGGCTGTTGGTTCCATCAGCGCCATCGCAGCCCCTGTGGGCAATCTGGGCCTGAACCCCAGCTACGCTGAAATCACCGGCTACGGCACCCAGTTCGGCACGGTCACCTTCAGCTACGCCTTCACGCTGGATTCGGCAACCGACCTGTCCAATCTGTTCGGCAGCCTCAAGGCCACCGACGAGTCGTCCATCCTGGTCACGCTGAGCGGCCCCACCTCCTACTCGGCCACCATCACCCCCACACTGACGACCCCCCAGTCGTTCTCCTTCAATAACCTGGCTGATGGTGCTTACACCCTGTCGTTCGTGGCCACCCCCACCGTGGCCACGTTCGCTGCCTACGGCGGCTTTGCCACGACCGTGGCCGCTGTGCCGGAGCCCGAGTCGCTGGCCTTGATGCTGGCTGGCCTGGGTGTCGTGGGCACCATTGCACGCCGCCGCTCGCGCGCCTGATCGAGCCCATTCCTTCAGGGGCCCTTCGGGGCCCTTTCTCTTGGCAAGGACCACACATGGGTCCTGGCATAACGGGTGCTCCCTCAAGCACCAGCGGAGAAAAGCGCAACGACAGCGCCAACTGCTTGGCGGGCGCCGCATGCAGACCGTGCTGTCGTTGTGACTTTCGTGGCTTGACGCCCCATCGAACCCCATCACATGCAGCCGTCTTCAGAAAAACCGGCCATCACAGGCTCTGACGCCCCCGGCGTGCATTCCGCTGACGCGGGCACCAGCGCGATCCAGGATCACAAATCCGACATCTTCTTCGCAGCGATCGAAACCACGCGCATGCCCATGCTGGTCACCGATCCGCGCCAGCCGGACAACCCGATCGTGTTCGCCAACCGGGCCTTCATGTCGATGACCGGCTACTCAGCTGAAGAGGTGCAGGGGCACAACTGCCGATTCCTGCAGGGCCCGGAGACCAATCCCGACACCATCGCCGAGATCCGTGAAGCCATCGAAGATCGGCGCGAGGTGACGACTGAGATCCTCAACTACCGCAAGGATGGCTCCACGTTCTGGAACGCCTTGTTCGTCTCGCCGGTGTATGACGAGCACCAGAATCTGGTCTATTTCTTTGCTTCTCAGCTCGATGTCAGCCGCCGGCGCGATGCCGAACTGGCCTTGTCGCGCGCGCAACGCATGGAAGCCCTGGGGCAGTTGACGGGTGGGATCTCCCACGATTTCAACAACCTGCTGCAGGTGATTTCGGGGCATCTGGACATCCTGCGCATGAACTTCGAGCGCGATGAGATCAATCCCGCCCTGGCCAAGAGAAGTGTCCAGGCGGCGCGCAATGCCGTGGTGAAGGCCGCCACCCTGACGCAGCAGTTGCTGGCTTTCTCACGCAAACAGCACCTGGAGGGGCGCCCTGTCAACCTCAATGCGGTGACCACCGGCATCACGGACCTGGTTCGCGAGACCCTGGGGCCGGGCATCACACTGCAGACCGTGCTGGCCCCCGACCTTCCCAACTGCCGCGTCGATCCCAGCCAGTTGGAGATGTCACTGCTGAACATCCTGGTCAACGCACGAGACGCCCTGCCGGAAGGCGGCAAGGTGGTGATCGAGACCAAGACGGTGTCCGTCACCCCGGAAGACCTCAGCGCCTTTTCCGGCCTGCGGCCGGGCCGGTACGTGGCCGTGTCCATCACCGACAACGGCGTGGGCATTCCGGCGGACATCATCGACCGGGTCATGGACCCCTTCTTCACCACCAAGGAAGAGGGCAAGGGCACAGGCCTGGGCCTGTCGATGGTCTATGGCTTTGCCAAGCAATCCAGTGGCCAGGCATCGATCTATTCCGAGGTGGGGCAAGGCACGACCGTGCGCATGTACTTTCCGGTGACGGAAGACGCCCCGAGGCTTCGGGAAGTCATGAAACCCACCGGGCGCCATGGCGGCCAGGAAATGATCATGGTGGTGGACGACCGCCCCGAAGTGGCCCACCTAGCCCGGGACATGCTCGAATCCCTGGGCTACCGGACCGTGGTGGCCGGCAGTGGCGTGGAGGCCTTGGCCTGGTTCCAGCAGCCCGGCAACATGGGGCTTGCTGACCTGCTGTTCTCCGACATCATCATGCCCGGCGGCATCAACGGTTTCATGCTGGCTCGAGAGATCCGACAGCTTCGTCCTGACATCCGAGTGCTGCTCACCACCGGCTATGCGGGTGGTGAGAACGCCCACCTCAGCGACAACAGCGAGTTCGAGGTGTTGAGAAAACCCTACACCCTGGACGAGTTGGCCCGCAAGGTCCGGACGGTGCTGGACACGGCCGTCTACCTGGCATGCGGCCCAGACAAGGCGCCATGAGCCTCACAGGCAAAGGGGCCGAGGCCCCGCTCAATCCCGCTCGGGCACCGGCACGTTGAACCCATTGAGCGTGACCGACACCAGCGCGTACAGGCCAATCAGGTAGATCAGCTCATTCATGCCGTGCTGGCCGAACGTGGACACGCCAAGCCGGTACAGCGGCTCTGGCAGGACACCGCCCCGGCTCAAGGCGAAGGCCACGTCATAGGCCACGCTTTCCTGCTCGCTCAGGTCGTCCGGCTTGAGTTCGGCCGTGAGCGTGGCCAGCCGCTGGGGCGTCATCCCCTCGCGCTCTGCCACTGCGATGTGCGCGTAGATTTCGTAGGCGGCCTTGTAGCGCGCCCCCACCACCAGGATGACCACCTGCCGCACCGGGTCAGGCAGCACCGCCTTGGCGGTCATCGCGAGCGTGAGGTCCCACACGGCCTTGCCGATGACCGGCTCATGCAGCCACGGGTTCCACGGCCCCATCAGCGCACCGTCCTCACGCTGCGCAATGAAGGCGTTGAAGTTGCTGGAGATGCCGCGACGCATGTCCTCGTACAGAGGCCGTTGTTCGGGGGATAGATCCTCGGGGGCGATCAGAGGCAGGCGCATGGGGTGATCCTTGTCGTGTACGAAAACAGGATCACCATAACCACCGCGTCATGGCTGCTTTGGCAGCAGGGTCAGGCAACACGACATGTTGTCATGCACCGTTCATGGAGCGCGCAACGGCATGCGCTGGGCTCCGTCCAAAGACAGGGGTTTTGGTCTGCACACCTTGAACCTCTTTTCAGAGGCTTGGCGGAAGCGGTGAGATTCGAACTCACGGAGGGCGCAAACCCTCGCCGGTTTTCAAGACCGGTGCCTTAAACCGCTCGGCCACGCTTCCCAAGCAGCAGGCCGACAGTATAAGTGGCCCGCCACACGTTTTCAGAGCTGGACGATGGCTTGAAAGCCGCCATAGATCATCCGTTGCCCGTCAAACACCATGGGGTTGTGCGCCGGATCCAGGGCGGGATCCTCCATCGCGGCCTTCATGCCCTTGTCGCGCACTTCTTTCGAGGGCCAGGTGATCCATGAAAAGACCACAGCCTCGTCGTCCTTGCGCTGCACGGCCATCGGGAAGGACGTGACCTTGCCATCGGGCACGTCATCGGCCCAGCACTCGACCACGCTGAGCGCCCCTTGGGCCTTGAACACATGGGCGGCCTTGTCCGCCATCTGGCGGTAGGCCTCGCGGTTGGCCGTGGGCACGGCCAGAACGAATCCGTCTACGTAATCCATCGAGCGCTCCTGGTTGTGGTGGGGGCGCTGCGATGATCGTCCGGTTTTCAAAGCCCTGCGCCTTACCCAGGCTTGCGCGCCTGCTCGCAAGGGACCTGGATCACCTCCCGTCCACCGCCCTCGAGCAGGCGCACGGCGGTGAGCTCGCCGCCCCACACGCACCCGGTGTCCAGCGACAGCAAGTCATCGCGGTTGATCAGCCCCAGCGTGGACCAATGCCCGAACGCCACCGATGCCGACGCCGTGCGCCGCCCCGGCACCTCGAACCAGGGCATGTACCCTTCAGGTGAGCCGCCCGCGCCTTCCTTGGTCGCGAACTCCATCGTGCCATCGGCCGCACAGAAGCGCAGGCGCGTCAGGCTGTTGATCACACAGCGCCAACGGTCTGCGCCCTGCAACGCCTCGTCCCAGCGGGCCGGCTCGTTGCCATACATGCGCGGCAGAAACTCAGCCAGGTCCGGCCCCTGCAGCACGGCCTCCACCTCGTTGGCCAGCGCCAACGCCTGGGCCACATCCCATTGCGGCACCACACCAGCGTGCACCATCAGCCACCCATGCGCATGCACCGCCAGCCGGCGATGGCGCAGCCAGTTCAGCCAGTCATCACGGTCAGGCGCATCCAGGATGGGGGCCACGGTGTCGCCCTTGTGCAGCTTGCGCACACCATGTGCCACGGCCAGCAGGTGCAGGTCGTGGTTGCCCAGCAGGCAGGTGGCGGCGCCTTCGAGCCCGCGCAGGCGGCGCAGCACACCCAGCGAGTCCGGGCCCCGGTTGACCAGGTCACCCAGCACGTAGAGGTGGTCGCGCGAGGGCGAAAACTCGACGGTGCGCAGCAGCCGATCGAGCGGGTCGCAGCAGCCCTGCAGGTCTCCGAGCAGATAGATCATGCGGGTGATTCTGCGGGCAAATGCCCTGCGCCGTGGGCTGCTCGCTCAAATCCTTTGAACGGTGCATGCAAGCCTCTTGGCTGGCAAAACGGCGTCACGCCCCCATCATGGATGCATCGACGCTGCGAGGCTCCCTGGACGGATCCCGCCACCGCGTCCAGGAGCCCCGCATGACCACTGCCGACACCACCGCCCTGCCCCTCACCCGCCCCGTGGCAACCGCCCTTCGCGGCCAGCCCGCGGAAGACGGTGCCGGCGTTCGCCTGACACGCGTCTTCCAGGCCCGCTCCACGCTGAACCTGGACCCTTTCCTGATGCTCGACGAGTTCGCGTCCGACCAGGCCGACGATTACATCGCGGGCTTCCCGTCGCACCCGCATCGCGGCTTCGAAACCGTCACCTACATGCTCGAAGGCCACATGCTGCACGAGGACCATCTGGGCAACCAGGGGCATCTGCGCGATGGCGATGTGCAGTGGATGACGGCCGGGCGCGGCATCATCCACTCAGAGATGCCGCAGCAGCAAGAGGGCCGCATGCGTGGCTTCCAGCTGTGGATCAACCTGCCCGCAGCCGAGAAGATGAAGCCCGCAGCCTACCGCGACATCCCAGCCGACCAGATTCCCCGTGCGGTCCTTGCCGACGGCGGCTGGGTGAAGGTGATTGCAGGCGAAACGGCCAACGCACAGGGGCAGCCCGTGCGCGGCCCGATCCAGGGCTTGAGCACCGAGCCGCTCTACCTGCACGCCCACCTGCCGGCCGGCGCAGCGTGGCGCACCGCCGTGCCGCCGGGCCACACCGCGCTGGTGTACGTGGCCGATGGTGACATCGAAATCGATGGCCGCGCCCTGCACCATGGCTGGGCCGGTGTGCTGGGGCACGGCGCCGAAGTGGCACTCGCCGCCGGCCCGCAAGGCGCCGACGTGCTGCTGCTGGCGGGCAAGCCCCTGCGCGAACCCGTCGTGCAGTACGGCCCCTTCGTGATGAACACGCGCGAAGAAATCGAACAGGCGCTGCGCGACTACAACCAGGGGACATTGGCCGGGCCTGAAAAATGATTCTGATAACCTTGCGGCATCGAAACCGATGGCCCGGCCATGCCCGGCGCCAGTCATGGAACTAGCACTGCTGATTTTTCTGATCCTGCTCAACGGCCTGTTTGCCATGTCTGAGATGGCCTTGGCCTCCAGCCGCAAAGCCCGTTTGCAAGTCATGACCGAGACGGGCGACGACGGCGCCCGGGTGGCCATGGACCTGCACGACAACCCGACGCAGTTCCTGTCCACCGTGCAGATCGGGATCACGTCCATCGGCGTGCTCAACGGTATCGTCGGCGAGGCCGCATTCTCTGCCCCTCTGGCCCAATGGCTGGTCTCGCAGTTCGAGATTTCCGAACGCGTCGCGGGCATCACCGCCACCGGCCTGGTGGTGCTGATCATCACCTTCGTCACCATCATCTTCGGCGAACTGGTGCCCAAGCGCGTGGGCCAGATGTTCCCTGAATCGGTGGCGCGCCTGGTGTCGCGTCCCATGCGCCTGCTGTCTCGGCTGACCAAGCCCTTCGTGGCCTCCCTGTCGTTCTGCACCAACGCGGTGCTGAGCATGCTGGGCATCAAGGACAACGGCAACCGCGGAGTGACCGAAGAAGAGATCGCTGCCAGCCTGGAAGAAGGCCTGGATGCCGGCGTGATCGAGGCGCACGAGCACCAGATGGTGCGCAACGTGTTCCGCCTGGACGACCGCCAGGTGGGCTCGATGATGATCCCGCGTGGCGACATGGCCTGGCTGAACCTCGAAGACACGCTCGACGAGAACCTCGCCGTGATCAAGGAGCATGGCCACTCGCGCTACCCCGTGTGCCGCGGTGGCCTGGACGATGTGGTCGGTGTGGCCACCGCGCAGCAGTTGCTGCAGCAGTTTGCGCAGACGCACACCGCTGACCTGACACTCGGTCTGCAATCGGCCGTGTTCGTGCCCGAAACCCTTTCAGGCATGGAACTGCTGGAGCACTTCCGCGCCTCCAGTTCGCAGATGGTGTTCGTGGTCGATGAGTACGGCGAGGTACAGGGCGTGATCACCCTGCGCGATGTGCTGGAGGCCATCACCGGCGAGTTCACCACCGCCGACGAACCAGAGGAAGCCTGGGCCGTGCAACGCGAGGATGGCTCCTGGCTGATCGACGGCCTGATCCCCGTGCCGGAGCTGAAAGACCGGCTGGGCCTGAAGAACCTGCCCGATGAAGACCGGGGCCGCTACAACACCCTGGCCGGCCTGGTCATGATGCTGCTGGGCCGCCTGCCCAAGACGGCCGACCACGTCGAATGGGATTGCTGGCGCTTCGAGGTGGTCGACATGGACGGCAAGCGCATCGACAAACTGCTGGTCAGCCGCACGGCTGAACCGGTGGGCGAAGACGGCTGAATCCCTGTCCCACGTGCACCACGCCCACATGCCTCAGGGCGCGTGGTACACGTGGCAGACTGCCTTTGATTCATGCAAGGCCCGGCGCACGGGCAGCTCGACCGTGTTACCCGGCGTGAGTGCACGGGCCAGTACCAGCTCTTTGTCGGCACCTGTGAGGTGCAGCAGCATGTGCCGGGCATCGAGCAAGGTTCGCGGCGTGAGCGTCATGCGGGGCTCGGGCACATTGGGCGCAGGCGGCACGCCAACAGCCGCGCAGTGCGCCTGCCAGACCGCATCCATCACCTGCCCCGGAAACCACGAGGCCGTGTGCCCGTCCCCTCCCATGCCGAGCACCACCACGTCTGCCGGCCACCCAATGGTGGCCAGACGAGACTCCACCGCAGGCTGGGCGGCTTCAGGCGTGTCCATGCCGTTGTAAAGCGGCACCCAGCGGGCCCAGGCCGCCTCGTTGCGCAGCAGGTGGCGACGTACCAGGGCTTCGTTGCTGGCCGGGTCGTCCACCGGCACCCAGCGCTCGTCGGCCAGGGTGATGGTGACGTGGGTCCAGTCCAACTCGGCCATTGACAGGCGCTGCCACATGGGCACGGGGGTGGAGCCGCCCGAGACCACCAGCGTCGCCCGGCCGCGCTCAGCGAGGGCCTCGCGCAGGCCCGCCTCGACTGCCTGCGCCACCTCGATCGCCAGGCTGGCCGCATCGGCCGCCCGGTGCAGCACCGGTCCAGCGTTCCCACCCATTACTTCGTCCTCACTGTGGTCATGGCGCCAGTGTAGGTCCAGCGGCACGCCCCCTGGGTTTATGCTGTGGAACCCACATTGACAGGATCGCTATCCGTGAGTCCCCACCCACGCCTGATCGAGGTCACCGCCCGCATCCGTGCCCGCAGCGCAGCCACCCGACAGCGCTACCTGCAGCACGTTGCCGCCCACCACGCCCGTGGCGTGCAACGCGCCGGGCTGGGCTGCACCAACCTGGCCCACGGCTATGCCGCCGCCCCGGAGAGCGACAAGATCTGGCTGCGCGCGCAGCACGCGCCCAACATCGGCATCGTGTCCTCCTACAACGACATGCTGTCGGCCCACCAGCCGCTGCTGGCCTTCCCGGCCTGGATCAAGGAAGCCGCACGCGAGCATGGCGCCACGGCGCAGTTCGCAGGCGGCGTGCCCGCGATGTGCGATGGCGTCACGCAGGGCCAGCCCGGCATGGAACTGTCGCTGTTCTCGCGGGACGTGATCGCCATGAGCACGGCGGTGGCCCTCACGCACAACATGTTCGATGCCACCTTGTGCCTGGGCGTGTGCGACAAGATCGTGCCCGGCCTGCTGATCGGCGCGCTGAGCTTCGGACACCTGCCCACCATCTTCGTGCCTGGCGGGCCCATGCCCTCAGGGCTGTCCAATGAGGCCAAGGCCAAGATGCGCCAGCGCTTCGCGGCAGGTGAAGTGGGCCCCGATGCGCTGCTGGCCGCCGAGGAGCAGTCCTACCACTCGGCCGGCACCTGCACCTTCTACGGCACGGCCAACAGCAATCAGATGCTGATGGAGATCATGGGACTGCACGTGCCCGGCTCGGCCTTCATCAACCCGGGCACGCCACTGCGCGAGGCCCTGGTGCGAGAAGCGGCCAACCGCGTCCTGCAGATCACCGCCCACGGCCCTGATTACACCCCCATCGCCGAGGTGATCGACGAGCGCGCCATCGTCAACGGCATCGTCGGCCTGATGGCCACGGGCGGTTCGACCAACCACACGCTGCACCTGGTGGCCATTGCACGGGCCGCCGGCATCCTGATCGACTGGAGCGACTTCGACGACATTTCGGCCGTGGTGCCGCTGCTGGCCCGCGTCTATCCCAATGGCAAGGCCGATGTGAACCAGTTCCATGAAGCTGGCGGCCTGGGCTTTTTGATCCGTGAGTTGCTCGATGCCGGCCTGCTGCACGAGGACGTGCGCACCGTGGCCGGCGGCAAGGCCGGCCTGCGCGCCTACACGCGCCATCCGGTGTTGCACGAAGGTCCCGATGGACAGCATGTGCTGGCCTGGGAAGATGCCCCCGCCACCAGCGGCAATGACCAGATCGTCGGCACCGTTGCCACCCCCTTCGCGGCCAATGGCGGCCTGCGCCTGCTGAAGGGCAACCTGGGCCGTTCGGTGATCAAGGTGTCGGCCGTCAAGCCTGAGCACCAGGTCGTGCAGGCCCCCGCCATCGTCTTCGAAGACCAGGAAGATCTGCTGGCCGCCTACAAGCGGGGCGAACTGCAACGCGACTTCATCGCCGTGGTGCGAGGCCAGGGCCCGCGCGCCAACGGCATGCCCGAACTGCACTCGCTCACACCCACCCTCACCAACCTGCAGGACCAGGGATTCAAGGTGGCCTTGGTGACCGACGGCCGCATGTCAGGTGCCTCCGGCAAGGTGCCCGCTGCCATCCACGTCACACCTGAAGCCCTGGCTCAAGGCCCCCTGGGCCGCGTGCGCGATGGCGATGTGATCCTGCTCGATGCGGTGGCCGGCACGCTGGATGCGCTCGTCTCGCCGCAGGAATGGGACGCACGCGATCTGCCAACGCTCGACCGTGAAGCGCATCACCATGGCATGGGCCGCGATCTGTTCGGTGGCATGCGGCACACCGTCACCGGTGCCGAGCAGGGCGCAGCCACCTTCGGTGGTGACTGGTGACGACCGCTGACCTGTGTTTCAACCCGCTCCATTGAGCCCACCCCACTGCTCACACCATGCCTGATGCACGCCCCGTTTCCCTGATCGATCAAGCCATGCGCCTGGCCCCGGTGATCCCGGTGCTCGTGGTGGATGAGGTGGCCCATGCCGCGCCGCTGGCCCGGGCCCTGTTCGAGGGCGGGCTGAAAGTGCTGGAAATCACCCTGCGAACACCGCAGGCCCTGGCAGTGATCGAGGCCATGGCGCGCGCCGTGCCCCAGGCTGTGATCGCCGCAGGCACGGTGACGACCCCTGCTCAACTGGCGGCAGCCCAATCCGCGGGGGCACAGTTCGCGGTGTCTCCCGGGCTGACACCCGCCCTGGCCGAAGCCACGCAACACCCCGGCGCCCTGCCCTTGCTGCCCGGCGTGGCCACCGCGTCAGAGCTGATGATGGGCCTGGATGCCGGCCTGGACCGTTTCAAGCTGTTCCCGGCCGAGGCGGTGGGCGGCATCAGGCTGCTGCAGTCCCTGCACGGCCCGTTCGCGCAAGCCGTGTTCTGCCCCACTGGTGGCATCACGCTGGAAAGTGCCCCGCGCTACCTGGCCCTGCCCAACGTGGCCTGCGTGGGAGGCTCGTGGCTGGCCCCCAAGGCGGCCCTGGCCGCCGGGCGCTGGGACGAGATCCGCGCGCTGGCCCAACAAGCCGCCGCACTCGCTCAAGCCTGAGCGGAAGGCTGACTCATCGATTCGATCGCCTGGGTCAGCAGCAGTTCGACCTGCTGGGCCGTCTGCGCCGGGTCATCTGACGCACTGATCAGTTGCGCCCCCTCGATCAGCAGCGCGATCAGCAGGTTCGACAACACCCCGATCGACACCTGGGGCAGCAATTCGGCCACGCCGTAGCGGCCTACCAGGCGGGCCAGCAGCCCGAAGGCGTAGCGCATGTCGATCTCGCGGCAGACCTTGCTGCCCAGCACCGCGGGGCCCTCCACGAAAAGCACCCTGCGGTAGCGGTCTTGAGTGGCCAGCGCCAGGAAGGCGCCGATGGGCCCTCCCACCGTGGTTTCCTGCATGCGCGGGTCCGCGGACAAGGCTGCGATCAGATCCTGTGACAGCAGCTCATAAGCCGCCAGGAACAGCGCCTTCTTGTCCTTGAAGTGATGGTAGACCGCCCCCTTGGTCGTCCCGATGTCTGCCGCCACGTCGTCCAGGCTGGTGCCCGCATGCCCATCCCTGGCGAAGCGCAGTGCGGCTGCCGCCACCAGCGCCTTGCGCGTGGCTTCTGCATGGGTATCCCTGAGACGTTTGACGCTCTTCATTCCATCTGACATACTATGAGTATCTTAAATTCTATTGGTATGTGGACTGTCGTGCTGGCGCGTTTTCGCTGGCTCAGATGGTTCGCCGGCCTGGAAGGACAAGGATCATGCTGGTGGACTATGTGGTGGTGGGCGGTGGGTCGGCAGGCTGTGTCGTGGCCAGCCGGCTGAGTGAGGATCCTGACGTGACGGTCTGCCTGCTGGAAGCAGGCCCCAAAGACTGGCACCCGGCCATCCACATCCCGGCGGGGATGCTGTGGCTGATGTTCAGCCGCACGCTCAACTGGCAGTTTACGACCCGGGCCGAAACCGAACTGGCAGGACGTCAGCTGTTCTGGCCACGTGGACGCATGCTGGGCGGCTCCAGTTCGATGAACGCCATGTGCTACACCCGCGGCCACGCGGCCGACTACGACCACTGGGCCTCGCTGGGCAACCAGGGCTGGGGCTATGCCGATGTGCTGCCCTACTTCAAGCGCTCCGAGCACCAGGAACGGGGTGCCAGCGAGTTCCATGGCGTGGGCGGGCCGCTCAATGTGATGGATTTCCGCCAGCCCAATGTGCTCACGCAGCGCTACCTGGAGGCCGCTGAGCAAGCCGGGTTTCCGCTGAACAACGATGTCAACGGTGCCGAGCAGGAAGGCGTGGGCTACTTCCAGGTCACGCAGAAGAACGGGCGGCGTTGCAGCGCGGCCAAGGCCTTTCTCAGCGACGAAGTGCGCGCACGCCCCAACCTCACGATATTGACAGGCGCACAGGCCACGCGCCTGCTGTCCCAGGGGCGACGCATCACCGGCGTGGCCTTCAGGCAGGGGCGACATCAGCGCGAAGTGCACGCCCAGGCCGAAGTGATCCTGTGTGCAGGGGCCGTGCAGAGCCCGCAGTTGCTGATGCTCTCGGGCATCGGTGATTCAGCCCACCTGCATGAACACGGCATCAACACCCTGCACCACCTGCCCGGCGTGGGCCGCAACCTGCAGGATCACCTGGACGTGACACTCACCTACCGCTCGCTGCAGCGCGTGTCATCGGGCCTGAGCTGGCGCAACATGCTGCGCATGCCAGGTGCCGTCCTGCAGTTGCTGACAAGCAGCTCCGGCTTCCTGACCAACAATGGGGCGGAGGGCTGCGGCTTCATCAAGAGCTCACCCGACGAGGCCATTCCAGACCTGCAGCTGCACTTCATGCCAGCCAGCCTGCGCAACCATGGGCGCGACCTGCGTTTCATGACCAACGAAGGCTTCACCATGCACGTGTGCCAGTTGCGGCCCAAGAGCCGTGGCCGCATCACGCTGGCCAGCACCGATCCGCTGAAGGCGCCCATCATTGACGCCGGCTACCTCACGCACCCGGAGGATCTGCAAACGCTGGTCAAGGGCTTCAAGCAGGTGCGGCGCATCTTCGCCTCACCGGCCTTCGACGCCTACCGAGGTGAAGAAGTGGCGCCGGGGCTGGATGCCATCAGCGACGAGGCCATCGAACAGCACATCCGTCAACATGCCGAATCCATCTATCATCCTTCGGGCACCTGCCGCATGGGACAGGGCGACATGGCCGTGGTCGATGATCAACTGCGCGTGCACGGCGTGCAGGGCCTGCGCGTGGTGGATGCGTCCATCATGCCCACGCTGATCGGCGGCAACACCAATGCCCCCACCATCATGATCGGCGAGAAAGCGGCAGACATGATCCTGCAGGCCCGCAGGCGAGCACGGCTGAGCGGGCGACACGCGGCCGCCCCCCTGGCTCAGAGCGAAGGCTGCGAGTACGCGGCCTGAAGCAGCACGGGCGACACCGCCGATTCGCGCCACTTGATCGAGCAGCCGATGCTGGGGTTCTGCTCGGCCGGGCCGTAGCCGTAGTGCGCAATCAAGCGCATGGCGTCGAACAGCTCGCGCGGCTCATCCTCGGGCGCCAGCTCCTTGCGCGAGGCGTCCAGGCGGCCACGGTACTGCAGGCGCAAGTCGGCATCGAAGCCGTAGAAATCAGGGGTGCACACGGCATCGTACGCACGGGCCACGTCCTGCGTATCGTCGTGCAGGTACTGGAACGGAAAGGCGTTCTCGGCCGACAGGCGCTTCATCTGCTCGAAGCCGTCTTCGGGGTAGGCCTCGTCGTCGTTCGAATTGATGGCGATGGTGTTCACCCCATGCTTGCTCAGCTCACGTGCCTCGCGCAGGATGCGCGGCAGCACCGCCTTCACGTAAGGACAGTGATTGCACATGAAGATGACCAGCGTGCCACGGGGGCCGGCCAGTTGCTGCAGGCTGTAGTACTGGCCGTCCACGCTCTGCAGCCGAAAGGGCTCTGCGGGCCAGCCGATGTCGGCGATCGGGGTGCTCACTGCCATGCTTTTCTCCTGGTCGAGGGTTCAGGGGTCACATCTTTCACACAATGATCGCGCCCGCTTCGTGACCGCACCGTGATGCGCGTCAAGCCGCCTTCGCGGCCACGGACAGCACATGGTCGGCCACCGCATCGATGCCGGGAAACAAAACGTCAGGATGCGACGCCTCGATGGGCATCCCGCCGTTGTAACCGTAAGGCACGGCCCACGCCGCCACGCCTGCCCGGCGTGCGGTGTCGACATCGATGCTGGAATCTCCCAAGTGCGCTGCCTGTGATTGAGGCACAGCCAGCGCGTCAAGGCAATACTGGATCACCGCCGCGTGGGGTTTTTTCTGTGCCAGGCTGTCACCGCCGACGACCAGGCGGAAGAAGGCGGACAGCCCGGTGGCCTGCAGCACCCGCACCGCGAACCGGTGCTCCTTGTTGGTGACGCAGGCCATCTGGATGCCTGCATCGCGCAGACGCGTGAGGCCCTCCAGGCAGCCCGGGTAGAGGCGGCTGTCGGTGCCCGTGGTGTCGTGGTAATGGCCTTCGAAGCACTGCATGATGGCCTCGAAATCCACATCCTCCGCGCGCGCATCCCCGGCCTCCACCGCCTGGGCCAGCAGACCCCGCATCAGCTCGCGGGTGCCATGGCCGATCAGCCGCGTCACATCGGGCAAGGCGCGGCGCGGCAGCCCGGTCTGCGCCAAGGTGCGGTTGGCGGCCTCGGCGATCTCGCTGGCGGTGTCCACCAAGGTGCCATCCAGGTCGAAGGTGATCAGGCGGACGCTGTGCGGCACAGCGTTGCCAGGGCATGGGTCGGTCATCAATCGCTCTCTCCTGGGTGGTGCGTCATGGCTGCATCAGTGCCATCACTGCATCTGCGCGCGGCGAATCTCCATCAGGCGCAGGATCATGGGCGTGAGGATCAGCTGCATGGCCAGGTCCATCTTGCCACCGGGCACCACGATGGTGTTGGCGCGCGACATGAAGGACTCCGGGATCATGGACAGCAGGTAAGGGAAATCAATGCCGCGCGGGTTGCGGAAACGGATCACCGTCATGCTTTCGCCGGCCGTCGGGATGTCGCGCGCGATGAAGGGGTTGGAGGTGTCCACCACCGGCACGCGCTGGAAGTTGATGTCCGTCTCGGCGAACTGCGGGCAGATGTAGTGCACGTAATCGTGCATGCGGCGCAGGATGGTGTCGGACACCGCCTCGCGCGAGTAGCCACGCGATTTGGTGTCGCGGTGGATCTTCTGGATCCATTCCAGGTTGATGATGGGCACCACGCCGATCTTCAGGTCCACATGACGGGCCACGTCCACCGTGGCGGTCTTGGCGCAGCCGTGCAGGCCTTCATAGAACAGCAGGTCGGTGTCCACGGGGGTGTCCACCCAGGCGGTGAAGGTGCCGGGCTCCTGCCCGTAGGGCGCGGCCTCTGATTCGTTGTGCAGGTAGTAGCGTGTCTTGCAACGGCCGGTCTCGCCATAGGCGCGGAACTGCTGGGCCAGCTCCTGCCACTCGTTGGCATCGGGACTGAAGTGGCTGAGGTGGCGGTTCTCCAGTTCGGCCTGCGCCATGGCCAGCTTCATCTCCGAGCGGCTGTAGCGGTGGAAGGCATCGCCTTCGATGATCGCCGCGCTCACGCCTTCGCGGCGGAAGATGGCATCGAAGGTGGTCTTGACGGTGGTGGTGCCAGCGCCGCTGGAGCCGGTCACGACGATGATAGGGTGGCGCTTGGACATGCTGATCCCCGCGTTCAGGCTTGAGGCTGCACGAACAGCGAGCGTGTGCGAAACAGCTGCCACGACACGTTCTCGCTGGGGTCGGCGTGGTAGCCCACAATGCGGTCGACCTCGTCCCGCGAGCCCAGGATCACGGGCACACGCTGGTGCAGCGTGTCGGGCACCAGGTCGAGCAGCTCGCTGGTGCCGTTGACGGCGCGGCCACCGGCCTGCTCCACCAGCAGGGCCATGGGCGCGGCCTCGTACATCAGGCGCAGGCGGCCGGGCTTGCGCGGCTCGCGGGTATCGCGCGGGTAGAGGAAGACGCCGCCGCGGGTCATGATGCGGTGCACCTCGGCCACCATGGAGGCCACCCAGCGCATGTTGAAGTCCTTCATGCGCGGGCCGCTGTCGCCGGCCACGCATTCGGCCACATAGCGCTGGATGGGCTTTTCCCAGAAACGCTGGTTGGAGGCATTGATGGCGAACTCGCACGTGTGCGCGGAGATCTGCACCTGGTCTCGCGTGAGCACCCAGCGCGGGGCGCTGCCCTGCCCTTCTCCACGCCTGTCCAGCGCGAAGACCAGCACGCCACGGCGGCAGGTCAGCACCATCAGCGTGGCCGGCCCATACAGCACATAGCCCGCCGCCAGTTGCTGATGCCCGGGCTGCAGGAAGCTTGATTCGCAGGGCGCCATGCCGCGGTAGCGGTGCGGCAACACCGAGAAGATCGTGCCGATGGAAATGTTGGCGTCGATGTTGGATGAGCCATCGAGCGGGTCGAACACCACCAGCTGGCTGCCCTGCAGACCATGGGCCTGCGACACATGCACCTGCTCATGCTCCTCGCTGGCCCAGCCGGCCACGTGGCGGCACTGGGCCAGGCTGGCCGCCATCAGGCCATCGGCGATGACATCCAGCCGCTGTTGAACCTCGCCCTGGCAATTGATGGCGCCAGCCACGCCCATGGCATCGGCCAGCACGCCCTGCGCCGCCACATCGCCGATGCGGGCGCAGGCCTGCGCGATGGCGCCCAGGGTGTCCCGCAGGGCCTGCGCCACCTCCGCGGGCATGTCCCCCAGGTGGTGCTGCAAGGCCTCGTCCAGCAAGGTGCGCGAGGGCTGGCTGGGCAGCGGTGTCATGGCGTTCATGGGGTGGTCCTCCGGCTTTGTAGATGTGTGTTTGTCGCGGATGCGCTGGGGGCTGGAGCTGCGTCAACGACGCCTCTCAAGCCGCCTGCACAGTGGCCCCGTCATCGGCCACGCCGAACAGCCGGCTGGCGCGGATGTCGCGGGCCTCCAGCGTGACGAGGTCATCACGGCCCAGCACCCGGTCCCGGTCGGTAAACAGGCGGCTGGCCTGGCGCAGTCGGGCACGGTCCAGTGCATTGCGCACGCTGCGGGCATTGGCAAAATTCGGCTGTGCCAGGCGCCGGTGCAGGTAGTCGTCGAACGCTTCGCGGGCATCCGGCCCGAAACGGTAGTGCTGCGTGGCCAGCATGGTGTCGGCGATGGACAGCAACTCGCCCACGGCGTAGTCCGGAAAATCCAAGTGGTGCGCGATGCGCGAAGACATGCCCGGGTTGCTCTTGAAGAAGGTGTCCATGCGGTCCTTGTAGCCCGCCAGGATCACGACCAGGTCGTCGCGCTGGTTCTCCATCACCTGCAGCAATATCTCGATGGCCTCCTGCCCGTAATCGCGCTCGTTCTCGGGCCGGTAGAGGTAGTAGGCCTCGTCGATGAAGAGCACGCCGCCCATGGCCTTCTTGAGCACTTCCTTGGTCTTGGGCGCCGTGTGGCCGATGTACTGGCCGACCAGGTCGTCGCGCGTCACGGCCACCAGGTGGCCCTTGCGGATATAGCCCAGGCGGTGAAGGATCTGCGCCATGCGCATGGCCACGGTGGTCTTGCCCGTGCCGGGATTGCCGGTGAAGCACATGTGCAAGGAAGGGCTCTGCGCCGCCAGGCCATGTGCGGCTCGCAGCTTGTCGATCACCAGCAGCGCGGCGATGTCGCGGATGCGGGCCTTGACCGGGGCCAGGCCGACCAGGTCGCGATCGAGCTCGTCCATCACGGCTTCGACCTGGCTTTGTGCCAGCACGTCGGCCACGGTGCGTGGTGCCGGGGATTCAACACGCACCGCGGCAGGCGCCTCTCCAACGGAGGCCGGCGTCTGCGTCTGGCTGCCCGGCAGGCTGTACAGCGGTGCGTTCATCGCGTGCTCCTTTGCATCAGCCCTGGTAACGCTCGCCCTCTGGGCGGTCGGCGGCATAGACACGCGTGGTGTAGCGCATGCTGCGGCCATCGATCTCCTGGCGCTCCAGGAAGAAGCCTGGCTCGCGCGCTGGCCGGTTGACGATGAAGCTCATCACCACCGTCTCCACACCGCGTGTCGAGTCAAAGGCCAGCAGGCGGATGTAGTGGTTGGGAAAGGCCTGCCGGCAACCCCTGAGCTCCAGCATCACGCCGGCCGCATCCTGCAGGTCGAACATGGGGTGGCCGTACATGTCCCAGTAGGTGTTGCGGGGGTGCGGATCATCCGTGTACTCCACGCTCCAGGCATAGCCCTTGTTCAGGCCATACTCGATCTGCATCGAGATCTCGTCGTCCGTCAGGTCGGGCAGGAAGCTGAACTGGCCTTGCGTCAGGCGGCCGGTGGGGTTGGTCATCATGGTGAAGTCCTCCTGCTGGTGTCACAGGCCCACGGACGGGGTCACGGCGTAATCGCTGGTGTCCGTCGAGGCATAGTTGAAGGTGATGTCGCCCCAGGTGTCCAGCGCCTGCTTGAGGGGGGAGCAGAACTGCGCCGCCTTCTGCAGGATCTGCGGGCCTTCGTGCTTGATGTCGCGGCCTTCGTTGCGGGCCTTGACCATGCACTCCAGCGCCACGCGGTTGGCCACGGCGCCGGCCTGGATGCCCTGCGGGTGCCCGATGGTGCCGCCGCCGAACTGCAGCACCACGTCGTCGCCGAACAGGTCGATCAGCTGGTGCATCTGGCCGGCATGGATGCCGCCCGACGCCACCGGCATCACCTTCTTCAAGTCGGCCCAGTCCTGGTCGAAGAACAGGCCGCGCGGCAGGTCCTGCCGGGTGATGCTTTCGCGGCAGACGTTGTAGTAGCCCTGCACCGTCATCGGATCGCCCTCCAGCTTGCCCACGGCCGTGCCGGTGTGCAGGTGGTCGCAGCCGGCCAGGCGCAGCCATTTGGCGATCACGCGGAAGCTCACGCCATGCGACTTCTGGCGGGTGTAGGTGCCATGCCCCGCGCGGTGCATGTGCATGATCATGTCGTTCTTGCGGCACCAGTTGGCCATGGACTGGATCGCCGTCCAGCCGATCACCAGGTCGACCATCACGATCACCGAGCCCAGGCTCTTGGCGAACTCGGCGCGCTCGTACATGTCTTCCATGGTGGCGGCCGTCACATTCAGGTAACTGCCCTTGACCTCGCCTGTCACGGCGCTGGCCTTGTTGACGGCGTCCATCACGAACAGGAAGCGGTCGCGCCAGTGCATGAAGGGCTGCGAGTTGATGTTCTCGTCGTCCTTCATGAAATCGAGCCCGCCCTTGAGGCCCTCGTACACCACGCGGCCATAGTTGCGGCCCGACAGGCCCAGCTTGGGCTTGGTGGTGGCGCCCAGCAATGGGCGGCCGAACTTGTCCAGCCGCTCGCGCTCGACCACCATGCCGGTGGGCGGCCCCTTGAAGGTCTTCACATAGGCCACGGGGATGCGGGTGTCCTCCAGGCGGCAGGCCTTGAGGGGCTTGAAGCTGAAGACATTGCCGATCAGCGAGGCCGTCATGTTGGCGATCGAGCCTTCCTCGAACAGGATCAGGTCGTAGGCCACCCACGCGAAGTACTGGCCGGGGTTGCCCGGCACCGGCTCGACCTTGTAGGCCTTGGCGCGGTAGGTGTCGCAGGCGGTCAGGCGGTCCGTCCACACCACCGTCCAGGTGGCCGTAGATGATTCGCCCGCCACCGCGGCGGCGGCCTCGATCGGGTCCACGCCCTCCTGCGGTGTGATGCGGAACAGGCACAGCACGTCGGTGTCCTTGGGCTGGTAGTCGGCATCCCAGTAACCCATCTGGCGGTACTTGAGCACACCTGCGCTGTAGCGCTTCTTGGCGTCCAGGATGACGCCCTCTTCGACTGGCTTGTTCATGTCGACCTCGCTGCAATGACTCGTTGAAGGGGTTGCGAATCAATGTAGGGAATCGGACAAATAAGGTAAATTCAGATTTTGTTTTGCCTTGATTAAGGAATTGCTTAATGAAGAGCGTGACTTTTCGGCAGTTGAGGGTCTACACGGAGGTCGCGAAGCACTTGAGCTTCAGCCGCGCGGCAGAAGCGCTGCACCTCTCGCCCCCCGCGGTGACCATGCAGGTGAAGGAACTGGAGGGCCATGTTGGCCTGCCGCTGTTTGAACGCCAGGGCAAGCAGGTGCAGTTGACGATGGCCGGCGAGTACTTCATCGTCTACGCCAAGCGGCTGATGTCTACGCTCAAGGATGCCGAAAACGTGATGGCGCGTTTCAAACGTGTCGAAACCGGTGTGCTCACGATCGGCCTGCTGAGCACCGCGGGCTATTTCCTGCCGTCGCTGCTGGCGCGCTTTCGGGCCGAGCACCCCGGCGTGGACGTGCGACTGGATGTAACGCGCGACCTCACCAAACTGCTGGATCGCCTGCACAGCAACGAGATCGACCTGGCCGTGATGGGGCGCCCACCGCGCGAATACGCCCTGCGCTCTGAGCCCTTCGCAGGGCACCCGATGGTGTTCGTGTGCACGCCGGGCCATCCGTTGCTGAGTGTGGGCCACCCGCCCCTGGAAGCACTGGTCCACTACCCATTGATCGTTCGCGAACTCGGCTCGGAAGTGCGCCACGCGCTGGACAACTACCTGCGAGAGCGCCGGCTGGCGCCGCGCATCGCCATGGAGATCCCCAGCAACGAGACCATCAAGGCCTCGGTGATGGCCGGCCTGGGCATCGGCTTCCTGTCGCTGCACGCCGTGGCGGCCGAACTGCGCGGAGGACAGTTGCAGATCATCGAGTTCGAAGGCACGCCCATCATGCGCACCTGGAACCTCGTGCACGAGGTATCGAAGGTGCTGTCGCCAGCGGCCGAGGCCTTCCGCTATCTGATGCTGGAACACGGCGAAACCTTGATCGCAGAACAGGCCTCGCAACTGCTCGGGCGGGGGCCCTCGCCAAGTCCCCTCGCTCCCGAGCAGCACACCCGCCCGTACCGCCTGGCGGGAGGGGAAACCCCCGCAGACGCGTCATAATCTGACAATCAACCAGACCAGATCTTTCCGGTCTTCCGGACAGGCCTGCACCACCCTCCCTAGCCACCTCCTGAAGGAACCAACATGACTCGTGAAGTCGTCTTCGTGGGCGCCGCCCGTACCGCCATCGGCACATTTGGCGGCTCGCTCAAGGACGTCCCGCCCGCCGATCTGGGCGCATTGGTGATCAAGACCGCCCTGGAGCGCGCTGGCGTGCAGCCCAAGGACGTGGGCCATGTGGTGCTGGGCAACGTGATCCCCACCGTGCCGCAGGATGCTTACATCAGCCGCGTGGCGGCCCTGAACGCCGGCGTGCCGCAAGAAACTCCCGCCTTCAACGTGAACCGCCTGTGCGGCTCGGGCCTGCAGGCCGTGGTGTCGGCCGCCCAGTCCATCCTGCTGGGTGACTGCGACGTGGCCATCGGCGCCGGTGCCGAATCCATGAGCCGTGGCGCCTACCTGGTCACCAGCAACCGCTGGGGCGCGCGCATGGGTGACGTCAAGATGCTGGACTTCATGCTCGGCGCCCTGCACGACCCGCGCAAGCACATCCACATGGGCATCACCGCCGAGAACGTGGCCGCCCGCTACGACATCACGCGCGAACAGCAGGATGCCTACGCCGCGCAGAGCCAGCAGCGCGCCGCCGCCGCCATCGAAGCCGGCTACTTCAAGGAACAGATCGTCCCGGTTGAACTGCAGACCCGCAAGGGCACCACGCTGTTCGACACCGACGAGCACGTGAAGGGCGACACCACCGCCGAAGTGCTGGCCAAGATGAAGCCGGCCTTCAAGAAAGAAGAAGGCACCGTGACCGCCGGCAACGCGTCGGGTCTGAACGACGGCGCCGCCGCCGTGGTGATGGCCAGCGCCGACAAGGCCAAGGAACTGGGCCTCAAGCCGCTGGCCCGCCTCGTGTCCTATGGCCACGCCGGTGTCGAGCCCGAGTACATGGGCATCGGCCCCGTGCCTGCATCGAAGGCCGCCCTGGCCAAGGCCGGCCTGACCGTGGCCGATCTGGACGTGATCGAGTCCAACGAAGCCTTTGCGGCCCAGGCCTGCGCCGTGTCCAAGGAAATGGGCTTCCCCAACGAGAAGACCAACCCCAACGGTTCGGGCATCTCGCTGGGCCACCCGGTGGGCGCCACCGGCGCCATCCTCGTGACCAAGGCGCTGTACGAGCTGCAACGCGTGAACGGCCGCTATGCACTGATCACGATGTGCATTGGCGGCGGTCAGGGCATTGCGATGGTCATCGAACGCATCTGACCATTCCGCCTCCCTCCGGCTCGAAGGAGCCGACCGAGAAGCCCGGCTGAGGTCGGGCTTCTTGCTTTCTGCACCGAACTTATGCGATCAACTCGTAACGATATACAACATAGAAGGAATTAAGGAATAGCCCGGAGTTCTAGCTGACATGTGATGGCTAATATGCAATAGCTGTAAAAAGCAAAACAGCATTGGGCACAGCATTGCCCTGCAACATCAATCTTCACACCGGGAAAAAACATGCGTTATTCAAGCAGGCTTCTCACAGCCATCGGCAGCCTCGTCACCATCGCTCTTTCCAGCACCCAGGTCCATGCGTCCACCTTCGTTGCGGTGAACACCACGGCACCCAACGGCATCGTGTTCACAGGAGGAGACTTCACGCTGAACACCTCTGCAGGGCTGCTTGACTTCCTCAACGTCCAGAAGGTGTCTGTTCAAGGCGTTGATCCCTCTGTAGTGACCGAAGCGCTGACCCCACATCCTGGCGGCATCACGCGCACCGCACTTTCCTTGACCAGCGTCGTGGACGGCGTCTGGGTTGACAGTTCCAGCGGCGCCATCACTGGCCTGTCATCCATCGGGGGCGTGACGTGGAATGCGCCCTTTCAGAACAACCTGTCTCACGGCGGCGTACTGTCCATCACCAATCTGCAGATCGACTTCCAGAGCCAACGCGTGTATGCGTCGCTCACCGGTGATTTCCGAGGTGTGGGCACGGCCGAGGGACATGCACCTTATGACAGCGAAGTCACGACCACGCTCAACAACTTCCACCTCTGGAGTTTTGGAAGCGTTCAAGGCAATCTGGCTGGCGGCATCGTGCCCGCACCGCTGAGCGGCCCTTACGTCAGCGGCATCCCGCCCTTCAGCCTCGGCGGCCTGACGATCACACAGCAAGGCTACGAGCATGTGGTCAGCGCGTTGAGGCTGTATGGCGCCGGAACATCGACGCTGCAGGCTGTCACCAACTACGGCAGCATCACCACGGCAGTGCCAGAGCCCGCCTCCATGTCCTTGCTGCTCTCGGGCCTGCTTGGTGTCGCATTCGCCACTGCGCGAACTCGTCAAAGTCGTGCGCGCCGCCCTGAAAAGGGCTGACAGACCCGTATTGCATCCAAGGCATGCCAGCGTATTTACCCTTATTACCCCCTCAATCGCACGTTTAAAAATGCATTGGTTCCCGTTACATAAGTAACGGCGGTAATTAAGGGTCAACAGCAGGTAGTCAGCCTCAAAACGCACCTTTAGGATGCGTCAGCCCTGTCGTCAAAGATTGGGTATTCGTGAAGGAGTACGCGGACGCCTTCACAAATCAAAGCAGGAAATCCATAAAAGGTCCGCTGTTAGAGATAGTGGAGAAGACATGCAATACACACTGAAGACCCTGGCCGCCGCCGCAGCCCTGACCATCGCCACCGCTGCCAGCGCTCAAACCACCACTCCGGTGGGCGGTTCGCTGACCCTGAACGGTCAAGCGTACCAACTGGACGGCGGCACGGGCACCCTGTCGTTCTCGTCCAGCCTGATCACCGCCCTGAACGTGGGCAAGATCGCTGTGACCAAGGTCGGCGACGCCACCGTCACGGAAACGCTGACGCCTCGTCCTCCCTTCGGCAGCACCCGTACCGGTGTCAGCGCCGCTGCTCCGATCACCGCCGTGACAACCGGCGCCACTGGCGAAGTGCTGTCGGTGGACACCACCGGTGGCGCTCTCCAGACCGCCAACATCCTGGAAGGCGTTTCCCTGGGCGGCACGCTGTCCGTGGCGAACCTGTCCGTGGATCTGACCAACAAGAAGATCTTCGCGTCCATCACGGGTGACTTCCGCGGCGTCGCCACCGGCGAAGCTGCTCCTTATGGCAGCGAAGTGCTGACCACCAAGGACAACTTCCACCTGTGGAACTTCGCCAGCATCAGCGGCCCCACCACCCTGAACGGCGCTGGCACCTATGCCAACACCATCAGCGGCCTGACCATCACGGCTGACGGCTTCAAGCACTTCGTCAGCGCTCTGCGCCTGGTGGATCTGGGTGTGTCGACGCTCCAAGGCGTGACCGACTACGGCACGATCAGCTCCACGATCAACGTGTCGGCTGTGCCTGAGCCTTCGACCTACGCCATGGCCATCGCTGGTCTGGCCCTGGTTGGCGTGGCTGCCCGCCGCGCTCGCAAGGCCTGATAGGTCTCAGCGTTCAGAGAACCCGCCCCGGCGGGTTGGCATGAAACGCAAGAACCGCCCTGGTTTCGGCCAGGGCGGTTTTTTCATGTGTGCATTGCCAGAGTGCCAGCCGACGTGGCTTGCGGAGAGATGCCCTGCAGCAGCGCCATCCCCACCCGCCTTCAACATCACACCGTGCTGCTCGAAGGCGATTCTCCTTTGCGTCTGACCAACCGGTGCGTCCAGTCGATCAGATCATCCACGAAGGTGAACACCACAGGAATGACCAGCAGGCTCAGGAACGTTGATGTGATCAAGCCCCCGATCACCACGATGGCCATCGGTGCGCGGAAGCTCGGGTCCACGCCGATACCGAGAGCGATCGGCATCATGCCCGCACCCATTGCGATGGTGGTCATGATGATTGGGCGTGCGCGCTTGTGGCAGGCATCCAGGATGGCCTCCCAGCGCTCCAGCCCATATTCCTTGCGCGCGATGATCACGTAGTCCACCAGCAGGATCGAGTTCTTGGTCGCGATGCCCATCAGCATGATCAGGCCGATCATCGACGGCATTGACAAGGCCGTCTGCGTGACGAACAAGGCAGCCAGGGCGCCTGGCACCGACAGCACCAACGCCGCCAGGATGGTGACCGGCTGCACGAAGTCCTTGAACAGCAGCACCAGCACCACGTAGATGCACATCACGCCCGTGAGCATGGCCAGGCCGAAGCTGGAGAAAAGCTCGGCCATGGCCTCGGCATCGCCCACGGTGGTGCGGATGATGCCAGGCGGCAGGGTCTGCAGGCTGGGCAGGGCCAGCACGGCTTTTTCCACCTCACCCAAGGGCTGCTGGTTGAGCTCGATTTCGAAGTTGATGTTGCGCAGGCGGTCGTAGCGGTTGATCTGGGCCGCACCGCCATCCATGCTGATCGCGGCGACGTTCTCCAGGGGCACCGGTCCACGTGCGCCGGGCACCGGCAGACGCGAGATCAGGCTGAGGTCTCCGCGCGCCGCTTCGGGCAGGCGCACCATCACCGGTACCTGGCGCTGCGACAGGTTCATCTTGGCCAGGCCCTGGTCGTAATCCCCTGCCGTGGCAATGCGCAGGGTGTCCGCGATGGCCACCGTGCTCACGCCCAGATCGGCGGCCCGTGCACTGTCGGGCCGCACGATCAGCTCAGGCCTGGTCAGGCTGGCGTTCGAGGTGACACTGCCGATGCCCGGGATGCCACGCAACTCACGCTCCACCGTGCGGGCATACTGGCCCAGCGTGTCGCCATCTTCACCCGCCAGCACCAGCACATACTTCTCTGAAGAGCCACCGAAGCCCACGGTCACGCGCGCGCCCGGAAGCACCTCCAGCGATTTGCGCAATTGGTTCTCGAGATCCTGCTTGCTCAACCCTGATCGTTCGCCGCGGTGCGTGAGGTTGAGGGTGAGGGTCGCCTTGTTGACCTGCCCCGCGCCTTGCGGCGCAAAGGGGTCGCCGCCCGAACTGCCGCCGCCGATGGCCGTGTAGATCATCTTGACGTGCTCATTGCGCTGCACGATTTCGCGGGCGCGCTCGGCCACATCACGTGTCTGCTCGAAAGTGCTGCCTGGCGGCAGGGACACACTGACCTGCGTCTGCGACAGGTCATCCGGCGGGATGAAGCCTGTCGGCAGGAAACCCGACAGCATGATGGAGCCGACCGTGAACACGAGCACCGCCAGCATGGTCCAGCCACGGTGGTGCAGGCACCAGCGGGCCCAGCCCAGGTACATGCGCATCCAGCCCGGATCGGCGTGATCACCCTTGGGTGGGCGCAGCAGATAGGCCGCCATCATGGGCGTGAGCATCCGCGCCACCACCAGCGAGAAGAACACCGCGATGGCCGCCGTCCAGCCGAACTGCACGAAGAACTTGCCAGGCACCCCGCTCATGAAGGCCGTAGGCAGGAACACGGCGATCAAGGTGAAGGTGGTGGCGATCACGGCCAGGCCGATCTCGTCGGCGGCCTCGGTGGCCGCCTGCAAGGGCGTCTTGCCCATGCGCAGGTGGCGCATGATGTTCTCGATCTCGACGATGGCATCGTCCACCAGGATGCCGACCACCAGCGACAGCGACAGCAAGGTCACGATGTTGATCGTGAAGCCGAAGATGTACATCACGCCGAAGGCCGGGATCACCGACAAGGGCAAGGCCGCAGCCGCCACCACGGTGGCCCGCCAGTCACGCAGGAAGAACCACACCACGATCACGGCCAGCACGGCGCCCTCGTAGAGCAGGTGCATGGAGCCCTCGTAGTTCTCCTCCACCGGGTCGACGAAGTTGAAGGCCTCGGTGATGGTGATGTCGGGGTTGGCCGCCTTGAGCGCATCCAGCGCAACGTGCACGCTGTCGGCCACCTCGACCTCGCCGGAGCCCCGCGCCCGGGAAATCTCGAAGCCCACCACGGGCTGTCCGTTCAGATAGGCCGCCGAGCGTTGCTCCGCCACGGTGTCGGTGACGGTGGCGATCTGGTCCAGGCGCAGGCGCCGCCCGTCGCTGAGGGTGATCTCCATCGCAGCCAGTTCATCGGCCGAATGCACGGTGGCGATGGTGCGCACCGATTGCTCGGCCCCACCCACCTCGGCACGCCCGCCGGAAGCCTCCTGCTGAATCTGCTGCAGTTGGCGCGACACATCGGCCACGGTGGCATTGAGGGACAACAGGCGTGCGGGATCAACTTCGACCCGTACCTCGCGAGACACACCGCCCACGCGGGCCACGGCGCCCACGCCCTTGGCGGCCAGCAGGGCCCGCGTCACTTCGTTGTCGACGAACCAGGACAGGGCCTCGTCGTCCATGCGCTTGGACGACACGGTGTAGGTGAGGATGGGCAGGCCGGAGATGTTGACCTTGGAGACCACCGGATCCCGCAGGTCGGCCGGCAGGTCGGCGCGCACACGGGAGATGGCATCGCGCACATCGTCGACGGCCTCCTGCGTGGGCTTCTCAAGCCGGAACTCGACCGTGATCACCACCAGGCCGTCCTGCACCTGCGTGTAGATGTGCTTGACCGCCTGCAAGGTGGCGATGGAGTTCTCCATCTTGCGGGCTACATCGGTTTCGAGCTGCGAGGGAGAGGCACCGGGCAGCGAGGCCGTCACGTTGACCGTGGGCAGGTCGATGTCCGGGAAGTTCTGGATCTTCATGCGCTCGAAGCCCATCAGGCCCACCACCGTGAGCATGATGAAGAGCAGCACCGCCGGGATCGGGTTGCGGATGGACCATGCCGAGACGTTCATCATGGCTGGCCTTTCTGCGCCGGGTTCGGCTGGTCGGCGTTCGATGCGGCAGAGGCTGGTGCGACAGGCACCACGCGCACGGTGTCGCCATCGGCCAGGAAAACACCGCCCGAGGCCACCACCTCGGCCTGAGGCGACAGGCCGCGCGTGATCTCGACGCGGTCCTGCACACGGCGGCCCACGCCCACCTTGGCCTGGGTGAGCTTGTGGTCGCTGCCCACGATGAAGACATAGTTGAAGCCATCGCGCAGCAGCACGGCCGACTGCGGGAGTGTCAGGCCTTCGGCACTGCCCAGGTCCAGCTTGCCGGTGGCGAAGCTGCCGGCACGGGCCCCTGCGCGCGCGGCCGCCTGGACAGGCAGATCCACATACACCAGGCCGTTGCGGGTGCTGGCATCGACCGTGGGCGCCACCATGCGCACCGTGCCTTGCATTTCCTGGCCGCCGGCAGGCGTCAGGTGCACTGGCAGGCCGGGACGCACGCGCAGCAGGTCGGCCGCAGGCACCTCGGCACGCCACTCCAGGCGGTGCTGCCGGATCAGGCGGAACAGTTCCTGCCCAGCCTGCACCACGGTGCCCACCGTGGCAGGACGGGCCGAGATGACGCCGTCATCGCTCGCGATGATCTGGGTCTGCGACAGACGCAACTCGTTGGATTGCAAGCTCGCCTTGGCCGAGGCGACCTGGGCTGCTGCGGTTTTCTCTGCGGTGTAGGCGCGCTGGGCCTCCTGGGCGCTCATCGCTTCGCTGGGCTGCAGCAAACGCGCGCGATCGCCGTTGGCCTTGGCCTCGGCCAGGTTGGCCTCGGCCTGGGCCACGTTGGCGCGGGCTGCATTGACCTCGGCCTCGACGGCATCACGCTGCAGCACGGCCAGCACCTGGCCACGCTTGACCACATCGCCCACGTTGACGCGGACCTCCATCAGGCGCAGGCCGGACAGCTCCGGTCCGACCACCGTTTCCTGCCAGGCCGCGATGGAGCCCGTGGCCGTGACCGTGGCCGGCCATTGCGAGCGCTCGGGTTTGACGGTGGACACACTCAAGGCGGGCCTGGGCGACGAAGCGCCATGCGCGACCGGTTTGCCCGGCTCGGATGCCCCATCCTTGTCACGGTGGCTCAGCAGGTAGACAGCACCTGCAACGAGCACCAGTCCGATGGCGCCCCATGCCAGCGTGCTTTTCTTCACTTTCATCTCGATGTCCTCTTCCTCAGTCGTTCGTGTGATGCGGCCCCGGGGCCCGGTGCCTCCAGCCGCATGCGCCGTTCATGTTCAACCAATGCCTCGCCATACCCCACCAGCCGCTCGAGCACGCGGTCCATGGCGCGCGTGCCCTTGAGCAGCGTCGGTGCCAGCACCTGCATGAACTCGCGAGACATGCCGTAGTCCTGCACCATGGCCACCAATGCGAAGGCCAGCTGGTGCAATGCATCATCGGCCTTGACCGCCCCCGCATGCCGCGCCAGAAGGTCCACCAATCGCTGGTGATAGGGCTGGATATGGCTGACCATCACGTCCTTGTAGTCCGGCGTGGGCTCGACCATCTCGCGCAGGTGCAGCCGCATCAGCCAGGTGGACAGCTCGTCCTGGCCCCAGGGGCACAGCAGGGCCGCCATGAAGCGGCGCAGCGATTCGCGCAAGGGCAGGCCCGGCTCGTCGAACTGGTTGAAGTCCTCCCCAAGGTCTTCCAGCGGCTTGCACAGCACCGCCCGGTACAGCCCGGCCTTGTCTCCGAAATAGTAGTGGATGGAGGCGACGTTCAAGCCCGCAGCATGGCAAATTTCGCGGGTCGACGCCTTGGCAAAGCCCTTGTCCGAAAAAATGCGGGTAGCTTCCCACAACAGGCGGCCACGCGCACGGGCGCCGCGCTCGGATGCGGCATCCTCGTCGACCGGGGTGTCTGGCACCTTAAAATCAAGCGCTTGCTTAACTTTCATGCGCCGCATGGTAGCGCATGCGCATGCCCATGGCAGACAAACCCCTTTCAGCCTGCCACGCGTTAGGATCATGGCTTACTTCGCGTTACGAACGACCGACACGATGCAGTTGATTGCCTGGTCCCATGACACCCGAGACGGGTTCACGTTGCGCGGTTGGCACACGCCGCCCTCCGGCAAACCGCTGATCCACTTTCTGCACGGCAACGGATTCTGCGGCCGCACCTACGAGCCCATGCTCAAGGCCCTGAGCCCTCACTTCGACCTGTGGCTCAGCGACGCGCAGGGCCATGGTGACAGCGACGCCGGCGAACGCTTCGTGGGCTGGAACCGCTGCGCCGAACTGGCGGTAGACGCCTTCAAGCATCACCTGCCCCTGTTCGGCCATGTGCCCACCTACGGGTTAGGGCACAGCTTTGGTGGCGTGCTCACCTGCCTGGCGATGGCCGACCACCCTCGCCTGTTCAAGCGCACCGTGCTGCTGGATCCGGTGCTCTTCTCGGCCACGATGGCCCTGGGCCTCACACTGGCGGAAAGCACCGGGCTGGCCAAGCACACGCCTCTGGCCCGCGCCGCGCTGCGTCGAAGGGTGCACTGGCCTGACAGGGCTGCCGCCATGGACGGCTTGCGCGGACGGGGCACCTACAAGGGATGGCGTGAGGATGCCCTGCAGGCCTTTGCCGACCATGCGCTCAAAGACATGCCGGACGGCGGCGTGGAGCTCAAGTGCAGTCCGGCGCGCGAAGCGGCCATCTTCAGCTCCGCCCCCGTGGGGCTGTGGTCCTCTCTGCGCCGTGTGCACACGCCGACCCGGCTGATCCATGCACACCACACGTTTCCATTCGTGGTGTCGTCGGCGCAGCTGTGGTCGGAGAGCAACCGGGCGGTGTCGGTCCAGCAGGTCGAGGGCGGGCATTGCTTCATGCAGGAGCATCCGGAGGACGCAGCCGAACAGGTTCGCGCTTTCCTGCTGGCTGATTGAAATGTCCAGGCTTTGAGCCTGCGACGGGGTTGAGCGCTTTATCGTGACAGCGCGGGGCGGGGTCTAAGGCACTCTGGCCTTTGACAGGCTGGCGTCTACCCGGGAGGCTCGGCTCCGCCTTCTCTCCGTGCGGCTGATCGGCACACCGCCCCGTGCTCTGTTGGCGGAGGCCATCCTCGGCCGCGCCGGCACCGACTGAAGCCTTCCCAGCCCCCCGCCGCTTGAGGCCATAATCGACGGCAAACGGGGACACCCATGGTCCATTGGCCACGGACGGACGCCTTCATGGCGCCACGACGACACGCCGGCGCACGGCATCCATGCATGACCCCGCACCCTCGGTCACGCTTCACCAGGAGCGCCTCATGCCCCCTCGTTCCATCGTCGGCAAGCTGCTGCAGAAGAAGCGCGTGAAGGACAACGCACCAGCAACCGCCCCCGTTCAGACCCCGGCCTACGTGCCGCCCACCGATCAGGTGCGCAGCGCCACGCTGCTGACCCGGCTGCGCGACCTCAGCGTCAAGGCCACCGCACAACACCTGAGCCTGGATGGCCAGCTCGAAGCACGGCGCACGGCCATTGCCCGGGCCCTCAAGGCCGATGACTACGACAACGCGGATGCGCTTTTGGACACGCTGAGCGCCGACCTCGACAAGGAAAGAGCCCGGGCACAGGCCAAGGCCGATTTCGACGCGGCAGTGGGCGACCTGCTCAAACCCAAGGGTGCCGTGGCCACCGCCAAGGCCCTGCCCACCCCCAGCCTGACCCTGCGCAGCCTGCGCCAGGAGTTGCTTGCCAAGGAGAAGGCCGTCAACGACTTGCTGCTGCCAGCCACACTCGACCACGCCGAGGCCACGCGCAGGTTGCCCCCGCTGGCAGCCGCAGCCAAGGCCTTGACCGAAGCCAAGGCCGCCTGGGACAAGCTCAAGGCAACCTGGGACCTCAAGGCAGGGGACCTGCAGGACGCCAAGGCCACACTGGCCACAACCCACGCGCTGGGCTCGCCCCAGGGCGCGGCCCTGGATGCACGGATGAAGGCCCTGGACAAGGCGGTCGCGGACGGCGACCTGCAAAAGGCCATCGATGCCCTTCCCACCTTGCGCGCGGACATCCAGGCGGCCCACCAATCGGCCACGGACCGCAAGGCCTGCGAAGACGGCTACGCCAAGGTGGCAGCCCTGAACAAGGAGGCCAGCCGCGTGCCTCAACTGACCGATGAGCTCAAGAAGCTCGCGCACAAGCAGCAGGCCGCCTGGACCGCCTTCAGGCAGGACTACGCTTGCGGCCACTATGCCGAGGCCTTGCTCAAACTGCCTCTGGTGCAAAGCACATCGCAGGATGTGATCAAGGGCGTCATGGGCGCGGCATCGCAGGTCCGGCCGGAGATCAGCCAGGGCCAGCAGGCCAAGGCCGAGCGCCAGCTGGCACAGCACAGCGAGAAAGACCGCAAAGTGCTCCAGGCCCTGCTGGACACCGCCCCCACGCCCAAGCACAAGCAGAACCTGCAAAAGGCCATCGCCTGTGGGCACAGCGCCTCGGACGTCGCCGCCTTCAACGCGCGCATCGCGGGCAAGGATGAACAATGGCTGCAGGACAACCTGCGCCTGGCTGCCACTTCTGAGGGCCACGGTGTCCAGCAGCAATGGGTGATGTCCTGCCAGGCCACCACCGTGCAGGCGGCCCGGGCCGAGGTCGACCCCATCTACGCCCTGAGCCTGCGCGACGCCTCGCCGCAACTGCACGAACTGATTCCACAGGACACCACCCGCCTGGCCACCGAGCAGAAGCAGATGCTGGAGTCGCCCTTGGAGGAAGACATCGACGCCACCCACCAGCAAGGTGTGACCCAGCGCTTGGCATCGGAATCACCGACCGATGCCGCGGCTCTGCAGACCCTGATCGACAACGCCGCGTCGAACTGGGAGAAGAACCGCGTGATGGAGGTGATCGCACGCCCGCAGAAGTACACGGCCGCCCAGATCGACAATTACTACAAGACCCACGTGCAGGGCAAGAATGCCGGGGGCAAGGCCGTCCACAAGGCGGATCAGAACAGCGCGAACAACCCCGGAAAGGGCCGCTTCGCGGTCGACCTGCTCAACCGGGAACAGGCCTCCACGGGTGTCAGATATGTCAACAAGTCCACCGACTCGACCAACCGCGATGCCGCGGTGGACGACGTGGCCACCGCCCTGGAGCAGGGCAAGGCCGTGCCACTGATCGTGGGCCAGCAGGATGGTGAGACCGCCCACTATGTGCTGGCGGTCAGCGTCCACCCCGGCCCCCCGAAGACCTTCTTCATCCATGATCCGGCCTCCGGCACCACGGTGGCCCGCACCGAAGCGCAGATGAAGAACAACCAGCTGGACCTGCCCTCGGGCTGGAACCGCCTGAACCAGTACGACAAGCCCACCGATGCCTGACCGTCGCCCTGCCGCCGATCTTGCACGCTCATCACCGTCCTCACCGCCCACAGGAATCCGCCCATGACGAACGACATCACCCGCGAACAACTGCTGGCGCGCCAGCCGCAGGACTACCTTCGAGATGGCCTGAGCACCGCGGCGGGCACCCTGCGCCCCGAACTGTCGGGCATGCCCGCCTTTGCCGTGGCCACGCAGCTGGACGAGGCCATGGCATCCCCCCAGGAAGTGGCTCTCACGTTCGAGATGCTCAAGCAGGTGCTCGGTGTCTCCGAGGGCGGCGCAGGCCCGGCCGGTGAGCGCTTCCTCGCGGCCTCGCGCGAAGCGCTCGACCATGTGGCGCGCCTGCTGTCCAAGGTCAACAACATCGTGCTGGACGGCTGGCTGGAAGATTGCGCCCCTTTCGTCAAGACCGAGGCAGACATCCAGGCCTTCATCGCCCTGTTCCAGGCGGTGCTGCAGCAATACACCGCCTTGCAGGCCGTGAAACCCTCCGCCGAAGGGGCCTGAACGGACGCCAGGCCCCCGAAGGTGGCTGTGTGCCGCGTTTTGAGGCAGCCCAACCCCTCCCCAGGGGAAAAAGCACTTCCCCCACCCTTCTCCCCGCCTTCCGCACAAAGTTATCCACAGCATCGGTGGACAACTTGTGGCGATGCTTCGGCAAGCGTTTGCCGATCATTGAAGCGCACGCGCCACGGGTCAACGGCCAGGAACGTCACCAGGGCCAGGCTGCGGCAGGGTCAGCAGTGCCTCCAGGCCACCGCCGTCCCGGTTGCGCAGGCTCAGTCGTCCGCCCAGGGCCTGCGCCAGCCTCTGCGCGATGGCCAGGCCCAGTCCACTGCCGCCCGTGTCCGCGTTCCGCGAGGCCTCCAGTCGGACAAAGGGCTCGGTGATCCGGGCCAGTTGGCCCACCGGCACACCCGGTCCGCGGTCCCGCACGACGATCTGCACCACTGCGGCCCCCTGGGTCGCCACGGCCTGCGCCGACAGCTCGGCCGCGCCAGCGAACTTCAGCGCGTTGTCCACCAGGTTGCCCACGATGCGCTGCAGGGCCAGCGGACGTGTGGTCAGCACCAGCGTGGACGGAGCCTGCAGCATCACCGGCCGCCCCGCATCGGCGTAGTCGCAGACCAGGCCGTCCAGCAGCGCGTGCAGGTCCACCCGACAGGCGGGCTCGGCGCTGGCGTGCACACTTCGTGCGTAGGCCAGCCCCTCCTCCACCAGCCGCTGCATGCCCAGCAGATCGGCCTGGAACTTCTCGCGCAGTGACTCATCGATCAAGGCCTCGGTGCGCAGGCGCAGCCGGGTGATCGGCGTCTGCAGATCGTGGGAGATGGCTGCCAGCAATTGCAGGCGCTCGGCCATGTGCTCCCTGATCCGGGTCTGCATGGACTGGAATGCGGCATGGGCGCGGCGCACCTCGGCCGGCCCTGTCGCGTCAAATGGCGGCAGCACATCGGCCTGCGGGTCGGCGCCCAAGCGGTCGGCGGCCTGCGCCAGTTGGACCAGGGGGCGCGTGGCCAGGCGCACCGCCCAGGCCACGCAGGCGCCCAGCACCAACAGTTGCGCCAGCAGCAAGGCAGCATTGGCCGCGCTCACCCCTCGCATGGGCGCGGCCAGGTGCACGGTCAGCGGCGTGCCGTCTGCCAGCCGCATCCGGATCACCGCACCCCGATCACCTTCGGGCACCAGGCCCTGGACGCGGCCGTCCCCCAGACGCTGGCGCAGTTCCAGCGCCAGCGCCTGGGCCATGGCCGTGGGCTCGGTGCCAGGGGGCACCACGGCGGCTTCGTCGCGCAGGGCCAAACGGTAGTTCGGCCGCGACAGGGGTTCCAGCCACGCAGCGCGCTCGGCCGCGGGCAGGCGATCCAGCACGCCCACCGACGAGGCGAGATCGCGTGCCACATAGGCGTGCATCATCGTGTCGGCCAGCCCCTGGCGCTCGCGCATGATCGAGGCCAGCGACAGCGCATACGCCAGCACCAGCCCCCCGAGCAGGATCAGTGCGATGCGCCAGCCCAGCGTGCGGGGCCACCATCCGCGCCGTGCCTGGGCGCGGGCATCAGGCAGGTCTTCTTCAACGGCCGCGCTCATGCCGCACGCCCCCGGCCATCGACCTCGGCGCAGAACACATAGCCCTCACTGCGCACGGTCTTGATGTAGCGCGGCTCGCGTGACTCATCACGCAGACGGCGGCGCAGGCGGCTGATCAACAGGTCGACGGAGCGGTCCAATGGATCGGCATCTCGCCCCTGCGTCAGGTTGAGCAGTTGGTCGCGCGTGAGCACGCGCTGCGGATGATCGATCAGCACCATCAGCAGCCGGTACTCACCGCCCGTGAGCGGCACCACCGTGCCCTGGGCGTCCAGCAGGTGGCGCGCCGTGGTGTCCAGCCGCCAATCGCCGAAGGCCAGCTCCTTGGCACCCAGCGCCTGGCGCAGGTTGGGCGGCAGCATGCGCGTGCGGCGCAGCACAGCGCGGATGCGGGCCAGCAGCTCACGCGTGGCGAAGGGCTTGGCCAGGTAGTCGTCGGCGCCCATCTCCAGGCCCAGCACGCGGTCGGCCTCGTCGCCGCGCGCGGTGAGCATCAGCACGGGGATGTGGGCCTCGCCACGCGCACGCAGATCGCGGCACAGCGACAGGCCGTCCTCGCCGGGCAGCATCAGGTCCAGCACGACCAGGTCGATGCGGTGGTCGGCCAGCACCTGGCGCATCTCGCGGCCGTTCGCGGCAGTGCTCACGCGGTAGCCGCTGGATTCCAGGTAATCGCGCAGCAGGCCCAGCAAAGACCGGTCATCGTCGACCAGCAGCAGGTGATCAGGAATGTCCATGGACGCTACCTTAAGCGCTGCCGAAAGGTCTGCTAGGCCAATCACACGTGGCAAGCGAGGATTTTTGTATCGCAGTTTGTCTGTCGTGGCCGTGGACACACGGGCTTGCCGATCGAAGGCCGACGGGACAAACGCCCGATACGGGCCGGCTTTGCAATGGAGCCTTCTTCACCATCGACCAGGAGCACCCCATGACCATCCACCTTGCCCCATCCCCACATTGGGCGCCGCCACGGCGCGAGGTGCTGCGCGTGTGTGCCGCACTCTGTGTCACGGTGCTGATCGGTGGCACGGCCATCGCCCAGGCCGTGCCACCGCCCAGCAGCCCGGCGGGCCGATGGATCACCGCCAGCGGCAATGTGGAGGTGGACGTGGCCCGCTGCGGCCCAGCCTGGTGCGGCACCATCACCCGCGTGCTGAGTCAGCAGTCCATGAGCCGACCAGGCGAGGTGATGACCCCTGCCGACACCCGCCCCGCCTTGGGCATGACCATCCTGAAAGACTTTCTGCCGGAAGACGAGGCAGCGGAGGGCAGCCCCGTGGCCCGATGGCAGGGGCACATCTACAACCGCGAAAACGGCAAGACCTACCGATGCCTGATGTCGCTGGACGCCACGGGTGGCCTGGTGCTGCGCCCCTTTGTGGGCCTGCCGATCTTCGGCAAGACACAAGTGTGGCGACGCCTTGATGCCACCAGCGCGGCCACGCCCGTCACCTCTCGGGAGGGGCAGCCATGAGCCTCGACCTCGCACAAACCGCCCTGGCCGGTGGCGCGGGCTTCGCCACCGTGGCCAGCCCATGCGTGCTGCCGCTGCTGCCGGCCATCGTGGGCATTTCCACCCAGGGCGGTCGCCTGCGGCCGCTGGCCATCGTACTGGGCTTCGTGCTCAGCTTCGCGGGCGTGGCCTTGCTCTTCGGTGCCTCGGCCCAGGTGCTCGGCCTGTCGGCGCAGGCCCTGCGCGACGCGGCTGCCATCGCCCTGCTGATCACCGGCGTGCTGATGCTGTGGCCGCCACTGGCCGACCGCCTGATGGCCAGCTTGTCCCGTCCGTTGGGCTGGTTCACCGAGGGAGCTCAACGCCTGGGCGCACAAGATCGCGGAGGCCTGGGCGGCGGCGTGCTGCTGGGCGCTTCGCTGGGTGTGCTGTGGACACCCTGCGCAGGGCCGGTGCTGGCGTCGATCCTGGCCCTGGCTGCCGGGGCTGGCACACCCGCGCAATCCGCCCCTTTGCTGCTGGCCTATGCCGCTGGCGCAGGCCTGCCCATGCTGGCCCTGGCACATGGCGGGCGCTGGGCCACCACACGGCTGCGCCCGCTGGCGCGGCATGCCGGGCGACTGAGGCAGGCATTCGGCACGATGGTCGTGGCCACGGCGGCAGCCATGCTGGCGCAGGTGGACACCCAGGCCGCCGCCTGGCTGGCCCGCACGGTGAGCTCTGCCGCCACGTCAGCGGGCGAGGCCCTGGTGCCTGCGGCCCAAGCTGCCCCGGTGGACGTGGGCGAACACGCGCCCGAATTCACCGGCCTGGGCCCCTGGATCAACAGCCCACCACTGAGCCTGGCCCAACTGAAAGGCAAGGTGGTGCTGGTGGATTTCTGGACCTACGCCTGCGTCAACTGCATCCGCACCCTGCCGCACCTGCAGCAGTTGCACGAGCGCTACGCCAGGCAGGGCCTGGTGATCGTGGGAGTGCATTCACCGGAGTTTGCGTTCGAGCGCGACACCGACAACGTGCGCGCCGCCATCAAGCGCCACGGCCTGACCTACGCCGTGGCGCAGGACAACGGCTTCGCCACCTGGACCGCGTGGCGCAACCTCTACTGGCCCGCCCAGTACCTGGTAGGACCTGACGGGCGCGTGGTGATGCGGCACTTTGGCGAAGGCGGCGAGGCCGCGCTGGATGCTGCGATCCAGCGGTTGCTGGCACGTTGATACCAGCTCATGGCCTCGTCAGCAGCACTTCCCGGCGCCGCCACCGTAACGAGCCTCCAGCCGCTCCCGGAAGAAGGCCTCGTAGCTCATGGGCTCCTTGTCGGGGTGCGTGCGCTCCATGTGGTTGAGGTAGGTGTCGTAATCGGGCATGCCCACCATCAGGCGCAGGCTCTGGCCCAGGTAACGCCCCGCCTGCCCGAGCGAACCCATCCAGCGTTTTGCGCCGGTGGGTTCGCCCGGGTCGGCCGGCTTGGTCTGCCGGCCGTGCGAGAAACCTTCGCTCATGAAACGCTCCGGCCTCAGCCTGCGGCGCCGGAAGCCTGCAAGGCCTCGGCCGGCAGCCGCTGGTAAGGCGTCTCGCTGGAGGTGGCCTTGCTCTGGTTGCGCGCCTGCAGGCATGCCTTCACGCTGTAGATCAGCACCGTCAGCACCACGAACAGGAAGAGCATGCACAGGCCGGCATTCAAGCGGTTGTTGAAGATGATCTGCGACATGGCTTCAGGCGTCTTGGCCGGGGCCAGCAGCAGCCCTTCGGACAAGGCACGTGCATAGCGATCAGCACTGGCCAGGAAGCCCACCTTCACATCCGACGAGAACACCTTGAGCCAGCCTGCCGTCAGTGTGCAGGCCAACAGCCAGATGGTCGGCACGATGGCCACCCAGGCGTAGCGCTCGCGCTTCATCTTGAACAGCACCACGGTGCCCAGCATCAGCGCCACGGCGGCCAGCATCTGGTTGGCGATGCCGAACAGCGGCCACAGGGTGTTGATGCCACCCAGCGGATCGACCACGCCCTGGTACAGGAAATAGCCCCAGGTCGCCACGCACAGGCCGGTGGCCAGCAGGTTGGCCGGCAGGCTCTCGGTGCGCTTGAGCGCCGGCACGAAGGTGCCCATCAAGTCCTGCAGCATGAAGCGGCCCGCCCGGGTGCCCGCATCCACCGCTGTCAGGATGAACAGCGCCTCGAACAGGATGGCGAAGTGATACCAGAAGGCCATCATGCCGTCGCCGCTGATCACCTGGTGCAGGATCTGCGCCATGCCCACGGCCAGGGTGGGCGCGCCACCGGCACGGGCCAGGATGGTGTTCTCACCCACGTCCTTGGCGGTCTGGATCAGCACATCTGGCGTGATCACGAAGCCCCAGGTCGACAGCGTGGCGGCCACGGCCTCGGGCGTGGTGCCCACCAGTGCCGGAGGGCTGTTCATCGCGAAGTAGATGCCCGGGTTGATCACCGAGGCAGCCACCAGCGCCATCACGGCCACGAAGGATTCGGCCAGCATGCCGCCGTAGCCGATGAAACGGGCGTGGGTCTCGTTCTCGAGCATCTTGGGCGTGGTGCCCGACGAGATCAGCGCATGGAAGCCCGACACCGCGCCACAGGCGATGGTGATGAACAGGAAGGGGAACAGGCTGCCCGACCACACCGGGCCATTGCCCTGCGCGAACTGCGTGACGGCAGGCATCTTCAGTTCGGGTGCCACGATGAGGATGCCGATGGCCAGGGCGATGATGGTGCCGATCTTGAGAAAGGTAGACAGGTAATCGCGCGGGGCCAGCAGCAGCCACACGGGCAGCGTCGCGGCGATGAAGCCATAGGCGATCAGCATCCAGGTCAGGGCCTTGCCGTCGAAAGTGAAGGCGGCGTTCCAGACCGGGTTGTCATGCACCCACTGGCCACCCACGATGGCCAGCATCAGCAGCACGAAGCCGATGATGGAGACCTCGCCGATGCGGCCGGGCCGCAGGTAGCGCACATACACGCCCATGAACAAGGCCACGGGAATCGTGGCCCCCACGGTGAAGGTGCCCCACGGCGAGTGCGCCAGCGCCTTCACCACGATCAGGGCCAGCACCGCGAGGATGATGATCATGATCATGAAGGCGCCGAACAGGGCCACGATGCCTGGGAAGGTGCCCATCTCCTGCTTGACCAGGTCGCCCAGCGAGCGGCCATCACGGCGGCTGGAGATGAACAGCACGATGAAATCCTGCACCGCGCCGGCGAACACCACGCCGGCCAGCAGCCACAGCAGCCCCGGCAGGTAGCCCATCTGCGCCGCCAGCACCGGCCCCACCAGGGGCCCCGCCCCCGCGATGGCCGCGAAGTGGTGGCCGTACAGCACGTACTTGTTGGTGGGCACGTAGTCGAGCCCGTCGTTGTGCGTCCAGGCCGGCGTACGGCGTGTGGCGTCCAGCTGCAGCACGCGCGTGGCGATGAACAGGCTGTAGTAGCGGTAGGCGATCAGGTAGACGCACAAGGCGGCCACCACCACCCACAGGGCGCTGATCGTCTCACCGCGGCCCAGTGCCACGGTAGACAGGGCAAACGCACCCAGGATGGATATCAGCAGCCACACTCCGTGGCGCTTCAGTGTTGCAGTCATGGTCCTCGTCTCCTCTTGTGGGTGGGCCATGCAGGACGCACCGCTGGCCAGGGCTGCGGCAGTCTCGCCCAAGCACCCTCACGGCGCATCCGTCGTGCTGCGCAGGCTCTGCGCGTGGGAGCACGTACTCGATAACCCTTACAAGGGGGATCCCGTAGGCCCAGCAAGGCCTCAGTCGCGGGTGTGTTCCACCGCGTACTTGATCAGCTCGGCCTGCCCTTCGATGCCCAGCTTGCGCTTGATGCTCTGACGGTGGGTCTCGACCGTGCGCACGCTCACATCCAGATCACGGGCGATCTGCTTGCTGCTGTGGCCCTGCCCCAGGGCCTTGAGGATTTCGGCCTCGCGCGGGGTGAGCACGGGCTTGGGTTCGGGCCGGCTGAAGAGGCGCCCCGACACCGCCGGGCTCAGGTAGGTGCCGCCTGCGGCCACCGTGTCGATGGCGCTGACGATGTCACTGGCCGGCGCGTCCTTGAGCACATAGCCCCGCGCCCCGGCCTGCAGCGCGCGGTGCACGTATTCAGGGTTGTCGTACATGCTGAGCATCAGCACACGCAAGCCCGGGTACTGGGCCAGCAAGGATGCTGTCAGGTCGATGCCGTTGGTGTCCTTCATGCCCACGTCCATCAGCACCAGGTTGGGCGCCGTCTCTGGCGTGGCGGCCGCCATCCAGGCCCAGGCCTCTTCGGCGCTGCCTGCTTCGCCCACAGAGGCGATGGCCGGCAGCATGCCCAGTCGCAGCCGCAGGCCATCGCGTACCAGGGGATGGTCGTCCACGATCAGCAGGCGGATCGTCGCGGCAGGGGTCATGTCAGGTGTCCAGACGGTGGGCTTGGGATGGAGCGCAAGGCCTTGCGCGGCACCGTGGCCATCACCAGGGTGCCATGCACGGCATCTTCGAAGCCTGGCTGCATGGGGCCTACCCGTTGATCGGCATGCACCTCCAGCCGTCCACCGATCGCAGCCAGCCGCTCGCGCATGTTGCGCAGGCCGATGCCCGCCGTGGGGTGGGCGCTCACGGCATCCACATTGAATCCGCGGCCATTGTCGTTGATGCGCAGTTCGATGTGCCCGGGCTCGAACGCCAGGCTCAGGTCCACCTCGGTGGCCTGGGCGTGCTTGGCCACGTTGGTCAGCGCCTCTTGCGCCACGCGGAACAGCACGGTCTTGACTTCATCGGGCAGCTCGATCTCGGCGCCTTCCGTGTGCGCATCGATGCGCAGCTTGGCGTGCTGACCGAACTCCGAGGCCAGGTGCGCCAGTGCGGCGGGCAGGCCGAGGGTGTCCAGCAAGGTCGGCCGCAGGCTGTGGGACAGGTGGCGCACCTCGTGCAGGGCATCGTTCAGGCGCTTGAGCGCCTGTGCCAGGGTGCCGGGCGGTGTCTGGCCCCGGCTTTCCAGCTCGACCACCGCTGATTCGATCAGCAGCTTGCCGGCCACCAGGGTCTGGCTGGTGCCGTCGTGCAGCTCGCGCGCCAGGTGGGCCCGCTCTTCTTCCTGTGAGCGCACCACCTGCCGGGCCATCAAGCGCAGCTTGGCATCGGCCTGGCGGTGCTCGCGCAGGTTCAGCATCAGCCCGATGATGCTGATGCCCACCGTGCCGCCCGCCGCCAGGGCCATCAGCCAGCCCAGCGTGGTGCGGATGCTGTTGTTCATCTCCGTGTCCAGCTCGGTCAGCGTGGCCTGGATGTCGTCGAGGTACAGGCCCGTGCCCACCATCCAGCCCCAGGGCGGCAACAGCTCCACGTAGCCCAGCTTGGGCGCCATCTGTCCGCTCGAGGGCTTGCGCCACAGGTAATCCACATAGCCGCCACCGGCCCTGGCCTCGGCCAGCAACAGCCGGATGGTGTAGCGCCCTTGCGTGTCGGTCAGGTTCCAGAGGTTGCGGCCGATCAGCTCTGGCTGGCGTGAATGCATCAGCACCGTGCCTTGCTGGTCGTACACGAAGAAGTAACCATCGTGGCCGTAGTTCAGCGTCTCCAGCAAGTGCAGGGCCCGGCGCTTGAGCTCGGCCTCGGCCTCTGGTGTGCGCTGGGCTGGCGGCAGTGAGGTGGCCAGCGGCTGCAGATTGCCCACGGCCAGGTCCACATAGTTGCGCAGCTCGATGCGGCGCGACTTCATGTAGGCCTCTCGCACCAGCGTCTGCGTCTGGCGGGCCAGCGTGCGTTGCTGATCGAGCACCGACACGCCGATGGCCAGCAGGCTCAGCAGCAGCGGAAGCACGGCCAGCAGAACGATCTTGGCCTTGAGTTGCATAAGGTGAAAGGAAGAGTCCTGGGGCGCGCGGGTCGGACGATGCTACCCCAGCGTCGTGCAGACCCGACAGCGGCACGGCCAGACGGGCGACAAGAACACCCTCCTTTCGGCCCCCTATCCGTTCCATAGAAATTCTTGGGTTGCCCCTGCCAAGGCCAACTTTTAGACTTCGTTCGTTGCCCCTTGTTACCAGGAGAAGAACATGACGACCGAAGCCAAGTGCCCCTTTGCCGCAGGCACCAAAGCCCCCGCCCGCATCCGCAGCAACACCGACTGGTGGCCCAACCAGCTGAACCTGGCCATCCTGCACCAGCACTCCCCGCTCTCCAACCCCATGGAGAAGGATTTCGACTACGCCCAGGCTTTCAAGAGCCTGGACCTGGACGCCGTGGTCAAGGACCTGACCGCCCTGATGACCGACTCGCAACCCTGGTGGCCCGCCGACTACGGCCACTACGGTCCCCTCTTCATCCGCATGGCCTGGCACTCGGCCGGCACCTACCGTTTGGCCGATGGCCGTGGCGGCGGCGGATCTGGCACCCAACGCTTCGCCCCGCTCAACAGCTGGCCCGACAACGGCAACCTGGACAAGGCCCGCCGCCTGCTGTGGCCCATCAAGCAAAAGTACGGCCGCAAGCTGTCATGGGCCGACCTGATGATCCTGGCCGGCAATGTGGCCCTGGAATCCATGGGCTTCAAGACCTTCGGCTTTGCCGGTGGCCGCCCTGATGTGTGGGAGCCCCCCATCGACATCGACTGGGGCCCGGAGGCCGAGTGGCTGGCCACCAGCGACAAGCCCAACAGCCGCTATTCCGGCAACCGCGAGATGGCCAATCCGCTGGCGGCTGTGCAGATGGGCCTGATCTATGTGAACCCCGAAGGCCCGGACGGCAACCCCGACCCGGTGGCCTCGGGCCGCGATGTGCGCGACACCTTCGCCCGCATGGCGATGGACGACGAAGAGACGGTGGCCCTGGTGGCCGGCGGCCACACTTTCGGCAAGGCGCACGGCGCTGGCGATCCCAGCCTGGTGGGCGCAGAGCCCGAAGGCGGCCTCGTCGAAGACATGGGCCTGGGCTGGATCAACAAGTTCGGCGGCGGCCACGGCGTGCACACCACCACCAGCGGCATCGAAGGCGCGTGGAAGCCCAACCCCACCACCTGGGACAACGGCTACTTCGACACCCTGTTCGGCCACGAGTGGGAGCTGACCAAGAGCCCGGCTGGCGCCCACCAGTGGCGCGCCAAGGATGTGAAGCCCGAGGACATGATCCCCGACGCGCATGATCCGTCGATCAAGCATGCGCCCATGATGACCACGGCCGACCTGTCGCTGCGCTTCGACCCGATCTACGAGAAGATCTCGCGCCGCTTCCACCAGAACCCGGCCGAGTTCGCCGATGCCTTCGCACGCGCCTGGTTCAAGCTGACCCACCGCGACATGGGCCCGCGTGATCGCTACCTGGGCAAGCTGGTGCCGCAGGAAGTGCTGGTGTGGCAGGACCCGATCCCGGCCGTGAACCACCCCTTGGTCGACGACAAGGACATCGCTGCGCTGAAGGCGCAGGTGCTGGCCTCCGGCTTGAGCATCTCGCAGCTGGTGAGCACGGCCTGGGCCTCGGCATCGACCTTCCGCGGTGGCGATAAGCGCGGTGGCGCCAACGGAGCCCGCATCCGCCTGGCCCCGCAGAAGGATTGGGAAGTGAACCAGCCGGCCGAACTGGCCCAGGTGCTGGCCAAGCTGGAAGCTGTGCGCAAGGCCTTCAACGACGCGCAGACCGGTGGCAAGCAGATCTCGCTGGCCGACCTGATCGTGCTGGGCGGCAGCGCCGCGGTGGAAGCCGCTGCCAGGGCCGCAGGCCAGGACGTGACCGTGCCCTTCAGCCCTGGCCGCGCAGACGCTACGCAAGATCAGACCGATGTCGCATCCTTCGATGTGATGGAGCCCAAGGCCGATGGCTTCCGCAACTATGTGCGCCAGGGCCATGAAGCCGGGGTGGCCGAACGCCTGGTGGACAAGGCACAGCTGCTGACCCTGTCCGCACCCGAGATGACGGTGCTGGTGGGCGGCCTGCGCGTGCTGGGCGCCAACGCGGGCCACACGAAGCACGGCGTGTTCACGCAGCGCCCGGGCACCCTGAGCAATGACTTCTTCGTGAACCTGCTGGACATGGGCACGGTGTGGAAGCGCACCGAGGCAGACCAGAACGTGCTGGAAGGCAAGGACCGCGCAACGGGCGCCACCAAGTGGACAGCCACCGTGGCCGACCTGGTGTTCGGATCCAACTCGCAGCTTCGGGCACTGGCCGAGGTGTATGGATCCAGCGATGCACAGAGCGTGTTCGTGCGGGACTTCGTGGCCGCGTGGACCCGGGTGATGAACCTGGATCGGTTCGATCTGGCCTGATCAGCGCCCGAGGGCGGTTGATGTCTAATGGGGCCGGTCTTGTACCGGCACTCACTCAGGCATGAACCGCCTTTTCTTGTTTCTGCTGTTGATACTGCCTTGCCACTGGGCATGGGCTCACGAAGCACGTACCGACGCATTGTTCGAGCAATGGCGCACCGGCCGCGAGGCACAGGTTCAGGCTTTCGAGGCGTTCTTGCGTGGTGAGCAGTTGAGTGACGTGATCCCGCTGGCGCACCTGCTGCGCACGGCCAGTGATTGGCAGCGTTGCCGTGCCGATCCTTTCGAAGTGCCACCGCCATCGAACTGGCCTGACGTGGCCTCTACCTTGCGTCTGGTGGCAGAGCTCAAGCGGCGTCAACTGTTGCCGCCGTTCGAAGTGCATTCGGCTTACCGAAACCCGGCACTGAATGAATGCGCACACGGTGCAGAGCAAAGCGCCCACAAAACGCATTTCGCGCTGGACATCGTCACTGCAGGCGATCAATCAGCATGGCTGGCGAGTCTGTGCCAGTTCTGGCGCAACGAAGGCCAGCGCTGGCACATGGGCCTCAGCCGGTATTCATCCGGTCGCATCCACATCGACACCAAGCGCTATCGCACTTGGGGAAACATCGGCAAGGCGCCTTTGTGCGCGCAGTAGCCAAACCACCTTTGCGCCCCCCGGTGCTGACAGCCCTGCTCCCGCTTTCTACCAGGGAGGTATGGCGTTTGCCACAGGCGTTGAATCCACTTGCAGAACAGGAGCACGCCATGAGCCAGCCAACCCTCAAGCCTCTCAACCAGCAGGTCATCGTCATCACCGGCGCCTCCAGCGGCATCGGCCTGGCCACCGCGCTGGCTGCGGCGCAACAAGGCGCAAAGCTGGTGCTGGCCGCCCGCAGCCGGGCCACGCTCGACGAGATCGCCGCGGGCATCAACGCCGATGGCGGCGAGGCGATCACGGTGCAGGCCGACGTGGGGGACCGTGCGCAAGTGGAGGCCATTGCGACAGCCGCCATCGTGCGCTTCGGCCGCATCGACACCTGGGTCAACGATGCCGGCGTGTCCATCTATGGCCGCCTGGACGAGGTCAGCGACCAGGACAGTCAGCGCCTGTTCCAGACCAACTTCTGGGGGGTGGTGCATGGCTCGCTGGTCGCGCTGCCCTATCTGCGAGCCCACGGTGGTGCCCTGATCAACGTGGGGAGCGAGGCCTCGGATGCGGTGATCCCGCTGCAGGGCATGTATTCGGCCAGCAAGCATGCGGTAAAGGGATTCAACGATGCGCTACGTATCGAGTTGGAAGCCGATGAAGCCCCCGTGTCCGTGACGCTGATCCAGCCCACCGCGGTGGACACGCCCTACCCTGAGCATGCCGGCAATTACCTCAGCCAGGAGCCGATGCTGCCCTCGCCCATGATCGAACCCGAGAAGGTGGCCAGCGCCATCCTGGATGCGGCCACCAGCCCCACCCGCTCCGTGAAGGTGGGCGCCATGTCGGTGATCAACACGGCCCTGTCCAAGGTTCTGCCGGGCGTGGCCGACTCCATGGCCAAGATGCAGTTGGGCCGCCAGCAACGCAACGAGGTGCCGCATGCCCGAGACGGCTCGCTGTACGAAGCCAGTGAAACAGGACTGATCTACGGGCGGGGTCAGCAGAACAAGGCCGATCCGGATCGGGCTCGCCAGACCAACGTTCGGCGGCACGCTGTGGTGGATGGAGACTGAACGCTGCCCGCTGCGTGGACCTGACAGCAACGCGCCGGCATCGGCTGCCATGCATGTCGTCAACTGCGCAGCAACGCCTTCAGGCGAGTACGCTCTTCGTTGATCTCATCGGCCGTGCGCACACCCAGGCGTCGGAACACCGGCAAGGGCGGGCACCAGCCTTGAATGGCGTGCTGCAGCAGGAAGCCGGCGACGCCAGCCGGCAGGAATAACCACCTGCGGTCACCACCGGCAGCCAGCGCCGTCCCTGTCAGGATCAGGGAAGCCGCCCCGGTTTCAAGGCAGCGCTCCACATCCCATTCCTTGTCCAGGGCGTCCAGGCGTCGCTGTATCGCGGCCGGCCCCTGCTGCGCCAGCAGGATGACACGGGCCAGCGTCTCCGCATGGATGGCCCGGTCAACTTCCGGGGCGGTGTTGTCAGGAACTCGCCGTGCAGTAGGGGTGATGAGGGACATGCGAAACCTCTTTTCTGATGGGGTGTGGGGTGGTTCGCAGTGGCAATCCGTGGGCCCGCCTTTACTTGAACGTGGCCCACACGGGGGCATGGTCGCTGGGGTCGTCCATGCCTCGCACCTCGCGGTCCACGCCGGCGGCGACGAAGCGCTTTTTCAGGGCCTTGCTCAGCAGGATGTGATCGATGCGCAGGCCGGCGTTGCGCTGCCAGCGTTGACGGCGGTAATCCCAGAATGTGTAGACCGGGTCCTTTGGAGAGGTCGCCCGGAGTGCATCCACCCACCCCTGTTGAAGCAGGTGTGCGAAGGCGGCACGAGGCTCTGGCTGCAGCAGCGCGTTGTCCAGCCAGGACCTTGGAGAGTAGATGTCTGCATCCGTGGGCACGACGTTGAAGTCGCCCATGAGCGCCACGGGATGGTTGGATCGCAGCAACTCGGCCGCGTGCGCAATGAGCCGATCGAACCACGCAAGCTTGTAGTCGAACTTCGGGCCAGGGCATGGGTTGCCGTTGGGCAGGTAGAGCGAGGTGACAAGCACGCCATTGATGGCGGCTTCCACGTAGCGTGCCTGCGTGTCCTTCGCGTCCCCCGGCAAAGAGGTGCGAACGGGAATGGGGTCGGCACCTTTGGCCAGCAGCGCCACGCCGTTCCAGGTCTTCTGGCCGACCACCAGGCTGCCGTAGCCGGCGGCTTCAAGCTCGGTCCTGGGAAACTGCCCGTCCGTTGATTTCAGCTCCTGAAGCGCCACCGCATCGGGCTGTGTGGCCTCCAGCCACGCGAGCAGAAGCGGCAAACGCGTCCGGACGTTGTTGATGTTCCAGGTGGCGATCTTCATTGCCTGAGCCTAGCTGCAAGCGCTTGCAGCAGAGGATCTGTGGACTTTGCTGGCTCGACGGGCCAGGTATCCCGATTGCTGGAGGGCATGAAACCAAGACATGAACGGCTTTGAGGAGCACTCCATGGCCAACACACCAAAGCAAGCCAAGCCAGGCGACGAAGACATTGCGCGCGGTCCGAATGAGGAAGCCGTGACCACTGCCCAGGAGAACGTGACGGAGGGCTACGGTGCTTCAGGCAAGGCAGCCATCATCTCTGGCAAGCCCGATGGCGACAAGCAGCATGAGGCCAAGCACCGCCCCGGCTCGCAGGCAGTGAACCATGTCCCAGTCTGATGAAATGCGTGTCAGGGGGGACTGGATCCCGCGGTGTGCGGCTGAGTTGTCGGCGCTGATTCCATTCTTCGCCCCAGCGCTGTACAGCAATGTCAACCGCCATGAACTGTGGGCTTGGGCCAGGGGTCTGTGGGAAAGCTCCCCAGCTTTGTCACCAGAAGTGGCCGCACAGCGTGCGCTCGCGTCGCTGTCCTCGCCGTTTGAACGGCAGGTTCATGTCGGGCGTGGGGACCAGAGGCCCCGAAGTAGGATGTCCTGATCAGGGCTGATTCTGGGCAGGTCTGCGTCGCTCCAGTTCTTCGATGGCCTTCTTCTGCCCCTCCAGCACGCCGAGGTAGGCGCGCTGGAAGTGGTAGGCAATGTCCCCCAGGGAGGGCACCCCATCCTCTGCGGGCAGCCTCGCAAGAAGGGCAGCCGTGATGGTGGCTGCTGCCAGTGTGGTTTGCTCGGACATGTGTGGGAACCCAGTAAGACGCGGTTGATGGAACAACGCGATCGTGCCACGGCTTGGTGCAATGCCCTCAAGAACCGCTCCCTGCCTTGACCATGCAGCAGCAGGCGCTGTGAAGTGTTCCTAGAATGAAGCGCCATCAGCCCCCCCAACTGGAGCCTCGTCCATGAACGACCCGGAAATCCTGTCACGACTGGAATTGGTCGAGTTCGCCATCACCATCCTTCTGCGAACGAAAGACGGGTTGGCAGCAGATGTTGAGAAGCCGCTGCAGGATGTGGTTCAGGCTTGGCGACAAGGGCCCTTCCCTGATCTGCCGGAAGACCTAGGCGTTCTCGGGAAACTGCGGCAACTGCGGGACACGCAGAAGCAGATGGACGAAAACCAGGTTTCAGCAAACGGCCACAGCTCAGACCATTGACCGACGGATTAACAGTCCGGCGCTCCTCGAACATCCGCGACGAGCGCATGTCCTCATGAAGGAGGCAGGAGCTGCCGCACCACCTTGGAACAAACCATGGGGGCTCAAACACATAAAGACAGTAGCCGGCTCAAAGTACCTCTAAAATCAAGGACTTCTTATGGTAGGGCGTGTTGCAAGAGCCGGAATCGCCATTGCGCCCACTCAATGATTTGATATTCACTACGTCAATAAGAATGAAACGATTGGCTACCCTTGTCGAGGGCCTGGATGAGATCCTCAACGGTGGTTTGTTCGAGGGCGGGGTCTATATTTTCGAGGGGCCGCCGGGCGTCGGCAAGACAACGCTGGCCAACCAGATTGCCTACACGCTGGCACGGCGCGAAGTCCGCACCCTGTACGTCACCATGTTGGCAGAATCTCATGCGCGCATGCTCCAGCACATGGAGCAGCAGATCTTTTTTGATCAGCAGGAAGTCAATGCCAGGGTGTTCTATGTCAGCGGCTACCGGGAGCTTGATCAAGGCGGGCTGAAAGCCGTTGTCGAACTGCTGCGCGGCGAATTGCTGCGCCATCGGCCGTCCTTGCTGGTCATCGATGGGCTGGTCATCGACAGCCTTGAAGCGATGACCAACGATTCGGTTCGCCAGTTCGTTCATGAACTGCAAAGCCTGGTCAGCGCCATGTCGTGCACCTCTCTCATCCTGAGCAGTGGCACCGGCAATGCGCTGAGCGCAGAGCAGACGATGGTGGACGGCATCTTTTCATTCGAAGACCACGGCTTCCACTGGCGCGCTGAGCGACGCATGCAGGTCCGCAAATTCCGGGGCAGCCAGATCATCCGTGGCCAGCACACCTTCTGCATTTCGGCGCAAGGGCTTCAGTTCTTCCCTCGCCTGGAAAGCCTGCCATTGGAAGATGGCAACGTGAAGCTGGGAGACAGCGTTCTCTCCACCGGCCTGCCCGCGCTGGACGACGTTCTCCATGCCAAAGGCCTCTTTACCGGCAGTGCTTCGGTGGTCATAGGGCACACTGGCACAGGAAAGACCACACTCGCCCTTGCTTTCGCGTCTGCCGCCAACGCCAGCGCCCCCGGCCTGGTGCTGTCTTGTACGGAGCTGGGTGGCGATCTGCGGCGGCTTGGCGCAGAAATGGGCCTTGACATCGAGACGGCCATTGGCGCGGGCGCTTTGGCCCTCAAGAGCCTCGGTCACGAAGATGAATCGATGGATGAGATGGGTCACAAACTGCTGAGACTGGTTGACGAACTGAAGATTCGCCGCCTGGTGGTGGATGGTATGGCAGGGCTCGCCGAAACCTTGGCGTTTCCGGAGCGTGGCTATCGGTTCCTGGGCCGTCTGCTGATGGAATTGCGGCGGCGTGAGGTGACCTCCCTGTTCACGGTGGATCCTCACGCTCTGGCCATGGCAGCGGGAACACCGCTTGCTGAGGGTGTCACAGGCTGGTTTGACAACGTGTTCAGTTTCGAGCCGGAGTCTCCTCAAAAAAGGCGGGTTGATCAGCGTGTCCTCACGATCACCAAGGTTCGCGGCGGCAGCGCTGCTGAACCGTCTGTGGACATCTTCATTCGACCTCGAACAACGTGCTGATCCCCAAGCCGTCTACATGAAAGCAGTTTCCGATGAAACTTGTTCTGATCGTCGAAGACGAATATGGCAACGCCGAGATACTGCAACTTTTATTGGAAGCCGAAGGCTACAGGGTGACCGCTGCGTCCAACGGATTGCAGGCGCTGGATTTACTGCGCGATGGCGAAAAGCCTGCACTGATACTCTCTGACTTCATGATGCCCATCATGGATGGCGGCGAGTTTGGGACAGCCGTGAGGCAAGACGCTACCCTGCGTCATATCCCTTTTGTCTTCATGAGCGCCACCAGCGAAGATGTGGTGCGAAAGGCATTCCAGCATTACGACGCATTCATGGTCAAGCCAGTAGAGATTGATCCCTTGCTCGCCCTGGTGAAACGCTTGGTTGCAGAGGGACGGCCGCCCCTCGCCGACAGTGACCTGGCAGAAGAATCCATGCGGCAATTGCTGCAGGAGATGCGGGTGCCGCCAGGCAATTGAGCCGATTCGGACCTGGCCCTTCCCCCTCATCGTCCCTAGAAACAACAAAGCCCAGTCTTACGAACTGGGCTTTGTGTTTGTTCAGATGGTGCCGGAGAAAGGAATCGAACCCTCGACCTTCTCATTACGAATGAGCTGCTCTACCGACTGAGCTACACCGGCGTCCAAGCCAAAAATTCTATCACGGGTTCAGCTGGCTTCGCGGTGATAAGCCGTGACACGGTCCACTTCGTTCTTCGACCCCAGGATCACGCTGACGCGCTCATGCAACTGTGTGGGCTGCAACTCCATGATGCGCTGAGTGCCGTTGGTGGCGGCGCCACCGGCCTGTTCCACCAGGAAGCTCATCGGGTTGGCCTCGTACATCAGACGCAGCTTGCCCGGCTTGCCCGGCTCGCGCTTGTCCCAGGGGTACATGAAGACGCCACCGCGCGTGAGGATGCGGTGCACGTCGGCCACCATGGACGCGATCCAGCGCATGTTGAAATCCTTGCCGCGCGGGCCTTCCTTGCCGGCCAGGCATTCGTCGATATAACGCTTGACCGGGTCGGCCCAGTGGCGCATGTTCGACATGTTGATCGCGAATTCCTTCGTGTCCTCGGGGATCTTGACATCGCTGTCCGTCAGCACCCATGAGCCTTGCTCGCGGTCGAGCGTGAACATGACGACGCCCTTGCCCACGGTGAGCACCAGGGTGGTCTGCGGGCCATACACGCAGTAGCCAGCGGCCACCTGCTCGGTGCCCGGCTGCAGGAAGCTGTTGGTGTCCACGGCATGGCCGTCGGCGTGCTTGAGCACCGAGAAGATAGTGCCGATGCTCACGTTCACGTCGATGTTGCTCGATCCATCCAGCGGATCGAACATCAGCAGGTACTCGCCCTGCGGGTAGCGGTTGGGCACCACGTAGATCTCGTCCATCTCTTCAGAGGCCATGGCCGCCAGGTGGCCGCCCCATTCGTTGGCCTCGATCAGCACCTCGTTGGCGATGATGTCGAGCTTCTTCTGGACCTCGCCCTGCACGTTCTCGCTGCCGGCGGTGCCCAGCACATCGCCCAGGGCACCCTTGTTGACGCTGATGGCGATGCGCTTGCAGGCGCGGGCGACGATCTCGATCAGCAGGCGCAGTTGCGGCGCCAGTTGGGCTTGGCCGCGCTGCTGCTCGATCAGGTATTGGGTCAGGCTGACTTTGTGGGACATGGTGGATGGTTCCTGGGTTCTTCAGAGGTTCGTTCAATCCTGCAGCGCGCGCGTGACGATCTCACGCACGTCATCGGACAGATCGGGCTTGGCCATCACGCGGCCCAGGGCCTCGCGTGCGGCGGTACGGTAGGGCTCGGCCAGGCGGCGCCAGTGGTCCAGTGCACGGGCCAGGCGGGCGGCCAGTTGCGGGTTGATGCTGTCGATCTCGATCACGCGATCGGCCCAGAACACGTAGCCCGCAGCATCCGGCCGGTGGAAGGCGGCCGGGTTCATCTGGCACAGCGCCATCAGCAGGCTGCGGGCGCGGTTGGGCGTGCGCAGCGTGAAGTCGGGGTGCTGCATCAGGGCCTTGGCGCGTGCGAAGACCTTGCCGTCTTTTTCAGGGGCGGCGGCCTGCAGGGTGAACCACTTGTCGATCACCAGCGGCTCGTCACGGAACTGCTCGTGGAAGCGGCTCAGCGCATCAGGGGCCAGGTCGGCATGGCTGTTGACCAGGGCACCCAGGGCGCCCAGCCGGTCCGTCATGTTGTTGGCATCCTTGAAGCGCTGGAAGGCCTTGCCCGTCCAGATCGGATTGTGGCGCGTGGCACCGTCCAGGCACAGCATGGACAAGGCCAGGTTGGCCAGTGCACGGCGGCCGCTGCTGACCGGATCAGGTGAATAGGCGCCGCAGTCGTTGTGCTGCTCCCAGGCCCAGATCCAGTCTTCGTGCAGGGCCTTGGCCAACTGCAACTTCAGGCTTTCGCGGGCGGTGTGGATGCGCTGCGGATCGACGGTGTCGAGCTGCTCGGCCACGTAGGCCTCGCTCGGCAGCGTCAGCACCAGCTCTTTGAAGGCGGCGTCCAGCTCGGCGTTGCGCAGCACGCCGCGCAGGGCCTGGATGAAGCGAGGATCCAGCTCGGCCGGGCCGTGGCCGGACACGGCCTGCAGCAGGCGGCGCAGGGCCAGGCGCTGTGCGGCTTCCCACCGGTTGAACGGGTCCTTGTCGTGCGTGAGCAGCGTGAACAGGGCGTCGTCGCCCAGCTCGGCCTGCAGCACCACGGGGGCCGAGAAGCCACGCAGCAGCGAGGGCACCGGCTCCACCGGCACGTGCACGAAGGTGAAGGTCTGCTCGGGTTCGGACAGCACCAGCACGGTGTCGGTGCCAATGGGCAGGGCCTCGCCTTCGAGGTGCAGGTTCAGGTTGCGGCCGTCGTGCGCCACCAAGCCCATGGCCACGGGGATCACGAAGGGCAGCTTGGCCGGCTGGCCCGCGGTGGGCGCGCAGTTCTGGCTCAGGTGCAGGGTGTAGGTCTTGTGCTCGGCGCTGTAGCTGCCGCGGGCCTGCACGCGGGGCGTGCCGGCCTGGGTGTACCAGTGCTTGAACTGGTCCAGGCGCTTGGTGAGCTCGCTCTCTGGGTTGGCGTCGGCGATGGCCTGGGCGAAATCGTCGCAGGTCACGGCGTGGCCGTCATGGCGCTGGAAGTACAGCTTCATGCCTTCGGCAAAGCCAGCCTCACCGACCAGGGTGTGCATCATGCGCACCACCTCGGCACCCTTTTCATACACGGTGGCCGTGTAGAAATTGTCGATGGCCATGTAGCTGTCGGGGCGCACCGGGTGGGCCATGGGGCCCGCATCCTCGGGAAACTGCAGCTGGCGCAGGGTGCGCACGTCTTCGATGCGCTTGACGGCGCGCGCGCTGGCGCTGCCGGCCATGTCCTGGCTGAACTGCTGGTCGCGGAAGACGGTCAGGCCTTCTTTCAGCGACAGCTGGAACCAGTCGCGGCAGGTGACGCGGTTGCCCGTCCAGTTGTGGAAGTACTCGTGGGCGACCACGCTTTCCACGTTGCCGAAATCCACATCGGTGGCGGTGGCCGGGTTGGCCAGCACGAACTTGGTGTTGAAGATGTTCAACCCCTTGTTCTCCATCGCGCCCATGTTGAAGTCGCTCACGGCGACGATCATGAAGCGCTCCAGGTCCAGGCTCAGGCCGAAGCGGATCTCGTCCCACGAGATGGACGCCATCAGCGATTGCATGGCGTGCTCGGTCTTGTCCAGGTCACCTGCGCGCACGAAGATCTGCAGCAGGTGCTCCTTGCCCAGGCGGGTGCGCACGCGTTGCTCGCGGCTGACCAAGTCGGCGGCCACGAGCGCGAACAGGTAGCAGGGCTTGGGGTGCGGATCTTCCCAGACGGCGTAGTGGCGATCGGCGTCGATCGCACCCTGCTCCACCAGGTTGCCGTTGGACAGCAGCACCGGGTATTTGAGCTTGTCGGCCTTGAGCGTGACTTTGTAGACGGACATCACGTCCGGCCGGTCCAGGAAGTAGGTGATGCGGCGGAAACCCAGGGCCTCGCACTGCGTGAAGAAGCCGCCCCCCGAGGTGTACAGGCCCGACAGCTGCGTATTCTTGCCGGGCGCGCAGGTGGTGCGGATCTCGAGCGCGAACGGCTGATCGGGCAGGTTGTCGAGCACCAGTTGCTGGTTCTCGACACGGAAGGACACGGGCTCGCCATCGACCAGCACGCGCGTGAGGTTGATGTCCTCGCCATCCAGGCGCAGGGAGGCGCCGGGCTGGTCGGGGTTGCGTTCGACGGCCATCTTGTTGATGACCAGTGTCTTGGCGGGGTCCAGATCGAAGGTCAGGTCGACCGTGCGGATCCAGAAGGCCGGCGCGGTGTAGTCCTCGCGTCGGATCAGCGGAGCGGTACCTTCACGCATGGCGGTGCTTTCGTGATGGGTGAGGGTTCAAGGGCATCGACGTCAGACGCCCTGCTTGAGACTGGCTTCGATGAAGGCGTCGAGATCGCCGTCCAGCACCTTCTGGGTGGCGGAGATTTCGACGTTGGTGCGCAGATCCTTGATGCGGCTGTTGTCGAGCACGTAGCTGCGGATCTGGTGGCCCCAGCCCACGTCGGTCTTGGTGTCCTCGAGCTTTTGCTGCTCTTCCTGGCGCTTGCGCATCTCGTGGTCGTACAGGCGCGAGCGCAGGCGCTTCCAGGCCACATCGCGGTTGCTGTGCTGGCTGCGGCCATCCTGGCACTGTACGACGATGCCGGTCGGGATGTGCGTCAGGCGCACGGCCGAGTCGGTCTTGTTGATGTGCTGGCCGCCCGCGCCGCTGGCACGGAAGGTGTCCGTGCGCACATCGGCCGGGTTGATCTCGATCTCGATGGTGTCGTCGATCTCGGGATAGACGAACACGCTGGCGAAGCTGGTGTGGCGACCGCCCGACGAGTCGAACGGCGACTTGCGCACCAGGCGGTGCACACCGGTTTCGGTGCGCAACAGGCCGAAGGCGTATTCGCCCTCCACCTTGATGGTGGCGCTCTTGATGCCGGCGGTGTCGCCATCGGTGATGTCTTCCACCGTGGCCGTGAAACCCTTGCGCTCGGCGTAGCGGATGTACTGGCGCAGCAGCATGCTGGCCCAGTCGCAGGCCTCGGTGCCACCGGCGCCGGCCTGGATGTCCAGGAAGGCAGGCAACGGATCAGCCGGGTTGTTGAACATGCGGCGGAACTCAAGTTCGGCCACGCGGGACTCTTGCGCGGTCACGTCGTCGAAGATGGCTTTCAGGCCATCCAGATCTTCATCCGCCTTGGACATCTCGTACAGCTCGGCGTTGTCGGCCAGGCCCGATTCCAGCTCGGCGATCGTGAGCACGACGTTCTCAAGCGCTTTCTTTTCTTTGCCCAGTTCCTGGGCGCGCTTGGGGTCGTTCCAGACGGCGGGGTCTTCGAGTTCGGCGTTAACTTCGCTCAGGCGGCGGGATTTTTCATCCCAGTCAAAGATACCTCCGGAGCTCAGCGGTGCGCTGAGCCAGGTCGGCGATCTGGGTGCCCAGGGCGTTGATGTGTTCGATGTCCATGGTGGGTCTCTCGTGTCTTGTTCGGTTCAGCAACCGTTTATTTTCTCACGGGGACTGCAAAAAGTCGGCCACCAGGGTGGCCAAGGCCTCGGGCTGGTCGTGGTGGACCATGTGGCCGGCATCCGCAACGGTGCTCAGGCGCAGGTCGGGCACGGCCTTGGAGCGCTCCAGGAACTGGTTTCGGTCGTATTTTCCATTGAAGAGCAGGAAATACGGCGTCTGGTCGCCTTCTATGAACAGCACCGGTGCGGTGATGCGCCTGAAGAAGCCCAGCACCTCGGGCAGGCGGTAGAGCAAGGGCTGGGGGCGCTTGTGCGCCGGATCGGCGCTGATCACCCGGCGGTCGCCCTCCTCATGTGACCAGTGCTGGGCCAACCACAGGGCGAAATCAGCCCTCAGGCGCGGGTTGTTGCCCTTCAGGCGCTCTGCAACGGCTTCCAGGCTGTCGTAATCCTTCAGGCGGGCGGGCTGCTTGAGCTCATCGATCCATTTGGCGAAACGATCCGGCGCCTCCTCCGGTTCGGCCGATGGCATGCCGAAACCCTCCACGTTGACCAGGCGGCGGATGCGCTGCGGGCGCAGGCCGGCATACAGCATCACGGCGTTGCCCCCCATGCTGTGGCCCAGCAGATCGATGGGCTCCCCGGGCGACAGCTCGTCCAGGATGAAATCCAGGTCCGCCAGGTAGTCGGCGAACCAATAGCTGTCGGTGCCCGAGGCATCCGACTGGCCAAAGCCACGCCAGTCCAGCGCCACGATGGGCCGATCCTGCCAGCCCGGGCGGGTACGCAGGGCATCCACCGCGAACTGGAACGAAGCGCCCACGTCCATCCAGCCGTGCACCAGCACCAGCAACGGGGCTCCGGGCGTGGCGGCGGCCGGGTCGCCCCAGAACAGCAGGTGCTTGCGCAGACCACGGACCCACACGAACCTTGATCGGGCAACGTGCAACGGTGAATAAACGCTGGTTGTGCTCATGAAGATGTGAAGTAATGCTCAGCCGCACTCCCCGCGCGTGCAGGGTCGGCACGACATTGTTCGGCAACGGGAGACACCCCCCGTCATTTTTCACCTAAGCTGTCCGTCCACCTCGATCCCGCCATTATTTACGCTTCCCCCGTGACGCAGCAGCAGGCCCTGGCCGCCCCGCCCTCTTCGCCCCCCGTGCCCAAACCTGCCTCGCGCGGGCGATTTGCGCCCGTGGGCTTTGCCGTGGTGCTGGTGGTGGCGGTCAGCATCGGGCTGATGGCCTGGTCGCGCCACGGGTGGAGCCGCCTGCAATCGGGCGGTTATACCCTTCAGCAGCAAATTGCGCGCATCCAGCTCCACATGCTGGAACTGCACGCCCCGGACGGCATGCCCCAGGCCCGAGACCTGACGCCGCTGCAGGACGCCATCGCCGCCAGTGCCCATTTGGTGCACGAGGGTGGGGGCGATGACTGGTTGCCCGACGGGCCGCATGCCACGTCATTGGTGGATCAACTGCGCGTGCTGAACCAGCAACTGGCCGCGGTGCACGGCAACCTCAGGCAGGCGCCTCCCACCAACGCATCAGGGGCTGCACAGACCACCGCCACGCTCAGCGCCCTGCTCGCCCCCAGCCGCCAGACGCTGGCCCGCGTGCAGCAGCACCTGCCCCAGGCCCTCACCGAGGCTGCCGAACGCCAGCGCCGGCTGGACCACCTCAACATGGGCCTGGTCGGGCTGATGGGTGTGGGTGTGGTCTGGCTGCTGGCCCGAGGACACCGCCAGCGCAGGCGCACCTTGCGCGCGCTGGAAACGCGAGAAGCCGAGCTGCGCGCCTTCGCCAATGCCTTGCCCGACATTGCGTTCCTGCTGGACCGCGAGGGATGCTATCTGGAGGTGTTCGGCAACAACTCACCGCTGCTGGGGCGCCCGCGCGAGCAGTTGATCGGACGCCCGCTGAGCGACTTCTTCTCGCCCGACACCGCGCAGGTCTACCTGGGCGTGCTGCGACGCGCCCTGGACAGTGGCCAGACCCAGTCGCTGAGCTACCCCATACGCGTGATGGGGGGCATGCGCCACTTCGACAGCCGCTGCTCGCCCGTGGGCGACGGTGATCGGGCCGTGTGGATGATCTGGGACGTGACCGCCCGCCGCCGCGCCGAGCAGCGACTGGTGCACATGACCCGGCTGTACGACTTCCTCAGCCACGTCAACCAGGCCATCGTCCACTCCGACAGCGAAGGGCAGTTGCTGCAGCGGGCCTGCGAGACCGCCATCCGCCACGGCCATTTCAAGAAGGCCTGGGTGAACCTGCTGGACCTGGATGGCCAGGCGCTGGAATGCCATGCCCAGGCGGGCGAGGCCTTGCCTGACACGGTGACACTGGAGATGCGCCTGCCCACCGAGCGGGATGAAGCCTCTCCGCTTGAGAAGGCCTTGATGGACGGGCAGAGCTTCCACTGCGCCGACCTGAACCAACTGGGCGACGCAGCACCGGCCTGGGCCCGCGCCGCGTTGCAGGACAAGCTCAATGGCTGCGCCATCCTGCCGCTGCGCCGCCAGCAGGTGCTGGTGGGCTACCTGTTCCTCCTCGATCGCCAGCTCAACCCGCAGGACCAGGATGAGAAGGCCTTGCTGGACGATGTGGCACACGACCTGTCCTTTGCCCTGTCCAACCTGCACCGCGAGGTGATGCGCGAGCAGGCCGAAGAACGCATCCGCCTGCACGCCGCCGCGCTGGAAAGCTCGCGCGACGGCATGCTGGTGCTCAACCGAGACCGCGAGCTCGTCTCCATCAACTCGGCCTTCACCGACATCACCGGCTACACCGAAGAGGACGTGCTGGGCCGCACCGCCGAGTTCCTCTTCCCCGACAACCCGCAAGACGTGGTCAGCGAGGTGGAACACACCCTGCGGCACCACGGCAGCTGGGAAGGCGAAGCCTGGTGCCAGCGCAAGAACGGCGAGCTGTTCAGCACCAAGCTGTCGATCAGCGCCGTGCGCAACACCAAGGGCCTGCCCACGCATTTCGTGGCGGTGCTCACCGACATCACCCAGCTCAAGCAGAGCGAAGCGCGCCTGGCCCGCATGGCGCACTACGACCCGCTGACCGAACTGCCCAACCGCACCATGATCCACGAGCGGCTGGAGCACGCCATCAACCTGGCGCGCCGCCACCAGACCCTGGTGGGCATCGTCTTCGTCGACCTCGACAACTTCAAGACCGTCAACGACAGCCTGGGACACGCGGCCGGCGACACCCTGCTCAAGCTGGTGGCCCAGCGTCTGCGCCTGCGTGTGCGTCAGGAGGACACCCTGGGCCGGCTGGGCGGCGACGAGTTCATCCTGATCCTGGAGCACCTTCGCCACCCGCAACAGGCGGCCCATGTGGCCCAGGCCGTGATCGAGACCCTGTCCGACCCGTTCGAGCTGGGCGCCGAGGGCCAGGAGGTCTACGTGCGCGCCAGCATCGGCATCAGCCTGTTCCCCAACGACAGCGAGGACACGGGCGAGCTGGTGCGCAACGCCGATGCGGCCATGTACCAGGCCAAGCGCGTGGGCCGCAACACCTTCAAGTTCTACACCGAATCGCTCACTTCGCAGGCCACCAACCGGCTGAGCATGGAGACACGCCTGCGCCGCGCGGTGGAGCACCGCGAGTTCGTGCTGCACTACCAGCCCATGGTGCGCCTGACCGACCGCCGCGTGGTCAGCGTCGAGGCCCTGGTGCGCCTGCGGGTGCCCGACACCACCGACGAATGCCTGCCCTCCATCGGCCCGGACGAGTTCATCCCCGTGATGGAAGACACCGGCATGATCATGGCCCTGGGCGAGTGGGTGATGAACGAGGCCTGCCGGCAGGGCCGCGCCTGGATCGACGCCGGCCTGGACTTCGGCCGCCTGGCCGTGAACGTGTCGGCCAGCGAGATCCGGCGCGGCGGCGTGCTGGAGCGTGTCTCGCGCATCCTGCGCCAGACGGGCTTCCCGGCCAATCGGCTGGAGCTGGAGATCACCGAAAGCGGCCTGATGGAACACGGCGACGGTGCCGAGCAGTTCCTGCAGCAGCTGCACCAGCTGGGCGTATCACTGTCCATCGACGATTTCGGCACAGGCTATTCGTCGCTGGCGTATCTCAAGCGCTTCCCGGTGCACCAGCTCAAGATCGACCGCAGCTTCGTGCAGGACCTGCCCGACAACGACAACGATGCCCAGTTGGTCAGCACCATGATCTCGCTGGCCCACAACCTGAAGATGCGCGTGGTGGCCGAAGGCGTGGAGATGCCAGACCAGGAGGCCTTCCTGAGCGCGCGGGGCTGCGACATGGCCCAGGGCTACCTGTTCANTGCCAGACCAGGAGGCCTTCCTGAGCGCGCGGGGCTGCGACATGGCCCAGGGCTACCTGTTCAGCCGCCCGGTGTCCGCCGCCATGGTTGAAAAAATCCTGCCCCGGGCCGAACATGCCCCGAAAGAAGTAGCATCGGCGTGATCTGACTTTCCCCGTTGTCCGCCATGAGCTCTTCTTCGCCCGTCGACTCCCTCGCCACCCTGCTGTCGCGCCGCCAGGTGCAGAGCAGCACCGTCAGCTTCCAGGTGGGCGAAGACTGGCAGCAGGGCCGCACCCTGTTCGGCGGGCTGCTGTCCGCCCTGGCCGTGCAGGCCATGCGCGATGTGTGTGGCAGCGACTGGCCTTTGCGCGCCCTGCAGACCAGCTTCGTGGGCCCGGTGGCCGTTGGCAGCTTCGATGTCGAGGTGACGCTGCTGCGCCAGGGCAAGAACGTGCGCCAGGTGCAGGCCCACATCCGCCAGGCGGACGACAAGGGCAACACGCCCACCGCCGGCGTGCTGCTGGCCGTGTTCGGCACCGGCCGCGACAGCGCTCTGCCCGCCCTCACCGTCACGCAGGAGCCGGTGTCCAAGACAGTGGACGAATCCATCCAGCTGCCCTTCATCCCCGGCCTCACGCCAGCCTTCACGCAGCACATCGAGTTCCGCCTGGCCGATGGCGGCTTTCCGTTCACCGGCACCGACACCTGGCTGAGCCGCACCTATGTGCGACTGAAGGCCAGCGACGGCGTGGACAGTGAATTGCTGAGCGTGATCCTGGCCGATGCCGGCCCCACGCCCGCCCTGGCCCAGCTCAAGGGCTTCGCGCCCGCCAGCTCGGTGTCGTGGGCGCTGGAGCTGCGCCCCGTGCCCGATGCCCCCGTCGATGCCGTGTGGCGCATGGACAAGGATGCGCTGGCCACCGGCGAAGGCTACGTGAACGAGCGCACCCTGCTGTGGACGCCGGATGGCCGCCTGGCCGGCCTGGGCTACCAGGTGGTGGCCGTGTATGCCTGAGACGCCGCGCGGGGCTGCCTCGGCGAAGATTGCCGAGGTGATCACCGAGGTGGACACGCTGCGCCCGCAATCCAACTGGGAGCTGTTCACCGCGTTCACCTCGCTGGCCATGCAGGGTTTTGGCGGCGTGATCGCCGTGGCGCAGCATGAGCTGTGCGTGCGCCGGCGCTGGCTGACGGCGCAGGAGTTCCTGGAACTGCTGGGCAGTGCCCAGGTGCTGCCCGGCCCCAATGTGTGCAACCTCTCGTTGATGGTGGGCGACCGATTCTTCGGTTGGCGCGGCGCCTTCGCGGCTCTGGCTGGCATGATGCTGCTGCCCATGGTGGTGATGCTGGCCCTGGCTTGGCTGGTGGCCCTGACACCGCCCGCCACCGCCGCCCATGACGCCGTGCGCGGCGCGCTGTGGGGCATCACGGCCGTGGCCGGTGGCCAGATCATCGGCACCGTGCTCAAGCTGGCCGCGCCATTGCGCCAGCACCCGCTGGGCCTGCCGGCGGCGGCTGCGCTGGCCTTGGCCGCCTTCCTGATGATGACCTGGGTGCGCTGGCCACTGGTGTGGGTGCTGTTCGGCCTGGGCGTCGGCGCCTGCGCCTGGACCTACCTGGTGCTCAGGAAAGCCCGCACCGCCTCATGAGCGCCCCACTGTGGGCCTGGGCCCCCGACACCTGGTGGACCTTGTTCGTGCACTTCCTGTCGCTCTCGCTGATGGCCATCGGCGGGGCCATCACGCTGGTACCCGACATGCACCGCCGCCTGGTCGATGACCTGGGCCTGCTCAGTGACACCGACTTCACCTCGGCCATCGCACTGGCCCAGGCCGCGCCAGGGCCCAACGTGCTCTTCGTCGGCCTGATGGGCTGGTATGGCGGCGGGCTGGGTGGTGCTTTGGCCAGCATGCTGGGCATCATGCTGCCCTCTACTGCGGTGGCGCTGGGCTTCTCTCGCTGGGTGGCCACGCGCCGCGAGCAGATCGGCGTGCGCGCGTTTCAGATGGGCATGGCGCCCGTCACGGTGGGCCTGCTGCTGGCCACCGGGTGGTTGCTGCTGCCCAGCATCGAGCACCCGCGTGCCTTGCTGCTGGCGGCCGTGGTGGCCGTGCTGGTGTGGCGCACCCGCGTGCCGCTGATCTGGCTGGTGGGCGCGGGCGGCGTGCTCGGTGCCTTGGGCTGGGTGTGACCCTGTGCTGATGCGCCCCCTGAGGCGGGCATGGTCACGGTGGCGTGGCTATGATCGATCCATGAGCCAACACGCCACCATCTCCGTGACCCACCGCCAAGGCGAGTGCTTCGAAGCCACCGTCGAAGGTCAGCGCTGCGCGGCCGATTACCAGCGCCAGGGCGATGTGATCCGCATGACGCACACCAACGTGCCGCCCGCGCTCGAGGGCCGCGGCATCGCCGGGCAATTGGTGAATGCTGCGCTGACTTGGGCAGATGCCGAGAAGCTCAAGGTCGATCCGCAGTGCAGCTATGTGGCCCTGTACATGCGGCGCCACCCGGAGTGGCAGCACCTGCTGGCCTGAAGCCCCATCAGATCGACAAGGGCCTGCGCACCTGGGCCAGGATCAGCCGCGCCATGCGCTCGGCCGCACCGCGGTGCGCCTGGGCAAACGCCAGGCACTGCGCCACGCTGTCGTCATGGTTGGGCGACGCAGACCAGGCCAGGGCCACGGCCACGCCCTGCGGCCAGCCATCCACGCGCCGCGCTGCGCCAGCCGCTTCGCTCAGCTGCGCCGCCTCTGCGAAGTTGAAGGTCGACGGCCCCATCACGATGGGACAGCCACAGGCCGCCGCCTCGATCAGGTTCTGCCCACCCAGCGGGGCAAAACTGCCGCCCAGCAAGGCCACCCGCGCCGCGGCGAAATAGGCGGGCATCTCGCCCATCGAATCACCCAGCCACACATCGGCATCCAAGGCCTGTGCATCCGGCAGGCCGCCAGTCCACTGGCTGCGGCGTGACAAGCGCAAGCCCTGCGACAGCACCAGCGCCGCCACCTCGTCGAAGCGCTGCGGATGCCGCGGCACGATCCACAGGCGCGGCACCGCGGCCGCCACGTCTTTGGCCGAAGCCACCTGCCGCGCCACGGACAAGGCCTCTTGCCAGGTCTGCAGCAGGCCGGCCTCTTCACCTTCGCGCGTGCTGGCGGCCAGCACGATGGGCCGTGCCGGCTGCCCTGGCAATGCTGCCCCACGCCATCCTTGCCCCAGCAGCAGTTGCACGGGCGCCGGCGTCATGTCGAACTTGACGTTGCCGCACACCTGCAAGGTGGGCCGCTCGGCCCCGTCGATCATCACGCGCAGGCGCTGAGCATCGGACTCGGTCTGGGCCAGCACGGTTTGCAGGGATTGCACCGCCGGCCGCATCAGCCCGCTCAGGCGCAGCCCCTGGCGCAGGCTCTTGTCGCTCAGGCGCGCATTGGCCAGCACCATGGGCACGCCAAAGCGCGCGGTCTGGTGCTGCAGCACGGGCCAGACCTCGGTCTCCATCAGCACACCCAAGTCCGGCCGGTGCGCGCGCAGAAAACGCCGCACCGCACCAGGGGTGTCGTAGGGCAGCCAGGTCTGCAGATCACCTTGCTGTGGCCGCATCAAGGCCTTGCCCGCCTCACGCCCAGTGGCCGTGCTGTGCGTGAGCAGCAGTCGCATGGCTGGCGCCTGCTGGCGCAAGGCCTGCACCAGTGCCGACGCCGCGCGCGCTTCGCCCAGCGACACCGCATGCACCCAGACCAGTGGGCCGCCGCGGACATGGGATTGCTGCAAGGCGCGCCGATGGTCTGCGCCATAAAGGCCCAGGCGCTCCCACCAATGCAGGCGGTAATCAGGCTCTTCACGGCCGCGCGACCACACCCGCCACAGGTAGGCAGGCGTGCCCAGGCGCAGCACGCTGGCATAAGCGTTACGGGCCAGCCACGCGGCTGGCCCGCTCACAGGCGAGTGCCCTCGGGCGCCGCCTGGTGCAGAGGGGCTCAGTGCGCGGCCCCGCCCACCTGCGCGTCAGGCTTGACGGCATGGATGGCGGCCATGAACTGCTTCTGGATGCGCTCCAGCGCCTGCGGCGTGTGGCCTTCGAAGCGCAGCACCAGCACAGGCGTGGTGTTGGATGCCCGCACCAGGCCGAAACCGTCGTCATAGTCGGCACGCAGGCCGTCGATGGTCGTCAATTGGGCGCCTTCGAACTTGGCCGTCTGGCGCAGCTTCTCGATCACCTCGTGGTGCTCGCCTTCGGCGCAGGGCACGTTCAGTTCCGGCGTGCTGTGGCTGGTGGGCAGCGCGTTGAGCACGGCGCTCGGGTCAGCCGCCTTGGACAGGATCTCCAGCAGACGGGCCGCCGTGTAGGTGGCATCATCGAAGCCGTACCAGCGCTCGGCGAAGAAAATGTGGCCGCTCATCTCGCCGGCAAAGGGTGCGCCGGTTTCCTTCAGCTTGGCCTTGACCAGCGAGTGGCCGGTCTTGTACATCACGGGCTCACCACCGGCTTCGCGGATGGCGATGGCCAGTTGCTGGCTGCACTTCACGTCGAAGATGATCTTGCCGCCGGGCACGCGGCTCAGCACGTCACGGGCGAACAGCATGATCTGACGATCGGGGAAGATGTTGTTGCCTTCCTTGGTGACCACGCCCAGGCGATCGCCGTCGCCATCGAAGGCCAGACCCAGGTCGGCACCCTGCTCTTTCACGGCCTTGATCAGGTCCTGCAGGTTCTCGGGCTTGGAGGGATCCGGATGGTGGTTGGGAAAATCACCATCGACCTCGGAGAACAGTTCGGTCACCTCGCAGCCCAGGGCGCGCAGGATGCCAGGCGCCGAAGCACCGGGAATGCCATTGCCCGAATCAACCACGATCTTGAGCGGGCGTGCCAGCTTGGCATCGCCCACGATGCGCTGCGTGTACTCGGCCAGCACGTCGAGCTGGGCCAGGCTGCCCTCGCCCTGGGTGTAGTCCTCGGCCTCGATGCGTTTGCGCAGGCCCTGGATGTCATCGCCATAGATGGCACGGCCGGCCAGCACCATCTTGAAGCCGTTGTAGTCCTTCGGGTTGTGGCTGCCGGTGACCTGGATGCCGCTGTGGCAGCCCTGGTCACCGCGGGTGGCGGCCACGTAGTACAGCATGGGGGTGGTGACGGCGCCCAGATCGATCACGTTGATACCGGTGGAGCGCAGCCCCTTGATCAGCGCGGCGCTGAGCGACGGGCCGGACACGCGGCCATCGCGGCCGATGGCCACGGCCTTCTCGCCCAGCTTGAGCGCTTCCGTGCCGAAAGCGCGGCCCAGGTGCTCGGCCACGGGCTCGCTCAAGGTCTGCCCGACGATCCCTCGGATGTCGTAGGCCTTGAAGATGGAAGCTGCTACTTGCATGGTGATCCTTTGCTGAATGATTGATTTGGATTGGGTGGCATCGACGTGGACGCCTTGACCACCATTCTAGAGAGCCCTGCATGACGGGTTCGCAAAAGCCACACCAGCAAACACCGTGCGCACCGTCCGAAATTCCACGGGCAGTGTCCTGCATTCAGCAAGGCGCGCTGGCAACCGCTAGGATGACGCCCCAGCCCGCGAGCCCGCCATGCCTTTGCAAACGCCCCGCTACACCGCCCAAGCCACGATGGCATCGCCCCTGGGCGACATCCGGCTGGCCTGCACCGCCGCTGGCCTGGCAGGCGCGTGGTTCACGGACGGGCAGACAGATGACCCAGGCCCCTTCCCTGGCGTGCCTGTGGTCCCGCAGGACACCACCTTGCAGCAGGCCGCCGAGCAGTTCGACCGCTACTGGCAGGGCAAGCTCACCGCCTTCGATCTGCCGCTCGACCCGCAAGGCACGCCTTTCCAGGTCGCCGTCTGGCGGGCCTTGCTGGAGATCCCCTTCGGCGCCACGCTCAGCTATGGCGACATCGCTGCACGCATCGGCCAACCCAAGGCTTATCAGGCCGTGGGCATGGCGGTGGGCGCCAACCCGCTGATCGTGATCGTGCCCTGCCATCGCATCATCGGCCGGGATGCCCGTTTGACAGGGTTCAGCAGCGGCCTGCCCCGCAAGATCGACCTGCTCAGGCGCGAAGGGCTGACGATCTCCGGGGATGTGGTCGCTCAACCGGACCAGCTGCAAGCCACGCTGTTCGGCCGTGAAGAGGCTGCGCCATGACGCCGCGCGACCTGTTGTCCATGCTGGTGCTCGCCGCCCTGTGGGGCGGCTCCTTCCTGTTCCTGCGCATGGCCTCGCCGGTGGTGGGGCCGCTGGCCGTGGCCGCCTTCCGTGTGGCGGGCGCCTTGCTGCTGTTGTGGCCACTGGTGTTGTGGCACAGGCAGGCACGCCAGATGGCCCGCCACACGCCGATGCTGCTGCTGTCTGGACTGCTGGCCTGCGTGCTGCCTTTCCTGGGTTTTGGCCAGGCCGCTCGAGAGTTGCCCGCTGGCCTGTTGTCCATCCTCAACGCCACGGCCCCCCTGTGGGGAGCCTTGGTCGGCTGGTTGTGGACACGTGAACGGCTGGGGCCTGCCGCGCTGGCTGGCCTGGCGATGGGACTGGCAGGCGTGGTTCTGCTGGCCGCAGACCGCACGCACGTGGACAGCGCCGTCGCCCACGGCGCCGTGGCCTTGGCCCTGGGCAGCACGCTGTCCTACGCGATTGCCATCCACCACACCAAGCACTACCTGAGCAGCCTGCCGCCCCTGAGCGTGAGCACCGGCTGCCTGAGCGCAGCGGCACTGATGCTGTTGTTGCCTGCGTGGCTGAGCGGCCCGCAGGCCGTGGCCTCGCTGCCCGTGCGCCCTGAGACCTGGTCCGAGGTGCCGCACATCACCTGGGCAGCCCTGCTGGGCCTCGCCGTGCTGTGCACCGGCGTGGCCTACCTGATGTTCTACCGACTGCTGGAGCGCGTGGGTCCCACCCGCGCCATGACGGTCACCTTCCTCATCCCCGTGTTCGGCATGCTGTGGGGCTGGCTCTTCCTGGATGAAGAGATCACCTGGAGCATGCTGGGCGGCACCGCCGTGATTCTGCTGGGCACCTTGCTGTCCAACGGCGTGCTGTCCACCCGACTGTTCATCAAGGAGCGCACTGCATGACCGCCGCCACCCCCGCTTACTGGTACTGGGAAGACATCGAAGAAGGCCTGGTGCTGGAGTTCGGCCCCAAGAAGGTCGACCGCGACGAGGTGATCCGCTTCGCCACCGATTTCGATCCGCAACCCTTTCACCTGAGCGAAGAAGCCGGCAAGGCCTCGCTGTTCGGCGGGCTGGCCGCCAGCGGCTGGCACACGGCCGGCATGGTGATGCGCCTGATGTGCGATGGCTTTTTGCTCAAGTCCAGCAGCCTGGGATCGCCCGGCCTGGATTCGCTCAAGTGGCTGCGCCCCGTGATGGTGGGCGACGAAATTCGCGCCCGCATGACCGTGCTGGGGCGCCGCCCAATGAAGAGCAAGCCCCACGTGGGCCTGGTGCAGACACGTTGGGAGGCCGTGAACCAGCGCGACGAGGTGGTGATGACCATCGAGAACTGGGCGATGTTCGGGCGCAGGGAGCCCGGCACCACCGAGCCGGCCGCGCCCGCGGCCTGACAGGCGCCGGGCAGGTCTCAGTCCACGGCGGCAAAAACCTCGCGCGCCGCAGCCAGGCCGTTCAAGGCTGCCGGGAACCCCGCATAGACGGCCATCTGCATGATCACCTCGACGATCTCTTCACGCGTGACGCCGACGTTCAATGCCGCCTGCAGGTGCACCTTGAGTTGAGGAGCGGCGTTGCCCATGGCGGTGAGGGCCGCCACCACGGCGATCTCCCGGCTGCGCAGATCCAGCCCTGGCCGGGAATAGATGTCACCGAACGGGAACTCGATGAGGTAGCGGGCAAAGTCCGGGGCGATGTCGGCCAGGCTGGAGACAACGTGCTCACCGGCCTGGCCGTCGATTTCGCGCAGCTTGGCGAGGCCGCGCTCATAGCGTTGTGGTTGGGCTTGCGGGTTCATCAGGGCTTCTTCCTTCGCTTGAGGTGGGCGCGCAGCGAGGGGAGGCCTCCAGTTCCCGGTAGTACCCGATCTTGGCCTGCAGGGCCTGGGCGGCATTTTGCAGGGTGGTGATCGAGGCTAGCACTTCTGCCAGATGCTGCTCGAGCATCTGGCGACGCACCGGGGCCGTGGCATTCCCTTCGCTGCGCAAGCGCGCGAAAGCCTGCATCTGCCCGATGGGCATGCCGGTTTCGCGCAGGCGCAGCAGGAATCCGATCCAGTCCAGATCCGACGCCGCATACCGGCGCTGGCCACCCGGCGCCCGCACCACTGGGGCGATCAAGCCGATGCGTTCGTAATAGCGCAAGGTGTGAGCGCTGAGGCCTGTTCGCGCAGCAACATCAGAAATGGTCAGGAGGGATGCCATGGAAGCCATTCTGGAAGTTTGAGCGCACTCTAAGTCAAGAGGGCAAGCACAGAATGCCCGGCGGCCGAAAAGCAAAAAGCCCTGACACTTGCGTATCAGGGCTCTGCATTTTTGGCGGAGTGGACGGGACTCG
>NZ_RSED01000002.1 GCF_003933735.1 Aquabacterium soli
CGCCGTTGGGGCCGATGATGCAGCGCATCTCACCCACGGAGATGTCCAGGCTGAGCTTGTTGAGGGCCTTGAAGCCATCGAAGCTGACCGAGATGTCGTCCAGGTACAGGATGGAGCCATGAGCCACATCCAGTTGGCCGGGCTCGACCACGCGGCCGTAAGAGGCTTCGCGACCGCCGGATTCGCCGCCGGGCGCGGAGAGGCCCTTGGCACGGCCCAGCGTGGCCGTGCCTTCTTCCATCAGATCAGGGGTCATGCCTTCACCTCGGCGTTGTTCTTGTTGAGCAGTTTCTTGACGCCGCCCACGATGCCTTGCGGCAGGAACAGCGTGACCAGGATGAACAACAGGCCCAGGAAATACAGCCAGAACTCCGGGAAGGCCACGGTGAACCAGCTCTTGGCCCCGTTGACGAAGAACGCGCCGATGATCGGGCCGATCAGCGTGGCCCGGCCGCCCACAGCCGCCCAGATCGCCATCTCGATGCCGGCGGCTGCCGACATCTCGCTCGGGTTGATGATGCCCACCTGCGGCACGTACAGCGCACCGGCGATGCCGCACATCATGGCCGACAGCGTCCAGATGGCCAGCTTGTAGGCCAGCGGGTTGTAGCCACAGAACATGACGCGGTTCTCGGCGTCGCGGATGGCCTGCAGCACGCGGCCGAACTTGGTGTTCACCAGCCAGCGCGCCATCAGGTAGAAGCCGATCAGCGTGAGCCCTGTGATCACGAACAGCGCCATGCGGGTCGAAGGCTGGGCGATGGTGATGCCCAGGATGCGCTTGAAATCGGTGAAGCCGTTGTTGCCGCCGAAGCCCGTCTCGTTGCGGAAGAAGAACAGCATGGCAGCGAACGTCATCGCCTGCGTGATGATCGAGAAGTACACGCCCTTGATGCGCGAGCGGAAGGCGAAGAAGCCGAACACGAAGGCCAGCAGGCCAGGCACCAGCACCACCAGGATCATCTGGGCGATGAAGGATTCGCTGAAGGTCCAGTGCCAGGGCACCTCCTTCCAGTCCAGGAACACCATGAAATCCGGCAGATCGCTCTTGTAGCTGCCGTCTCGGCCGATCTGGCGCATCAGGTACATGCCCATGGCGTACCCGCCCAGCGCGAAAAACAGCCCGTGGCCCAGCGACAGGATGCCGGTGTAGCCCCAGATCAGGTCCATGGCCAGCGCGCAGATGGCATAGCACATGATCTTGGCGATCAGGGACAGGGCATAGTCGGACAGGTGGAACACGCTGTTCGCCGGTACCAGCAGATTCAGCACCGGCGCCAGCACCACCACGGTGATCACCGCAGCAATCACGGCCGTCCAGCCCTTGGGGCCCAGCGCGCTGTTGGGCACCGTCGGCACCGCCAGCGTCAGGCTCGGAGAAGTCATCACAGCACTCATTTGATTGTTTTCCTTGCGTCAGGCTTCGGCACTGCGGCCCTTCATCGCGAAGAGACCTTGCGGACGCTTCTGGATGAAGACCACCACGATCACCAGCACGAAGATCTTGGCCAGCACGGCGCCGGTCCAGCCTTCCAGGAACTTGTTGATCACACCCAGGCCCAGGGCCGCATACACGGTGCCGGCGATCTGGCCCACGCCGCCCAGCACCACCACCATGAACGAATCCACGATGTAGTTCTGGCCGAGGTCGGGGCCGACGTTGCCGATCTGCGAGAGCGCGCAGCCCGCCAGGCCGGCAATGCCCGCCCCCAGCGAGAAGGCCATGGTGTCCACGCGGGCCGTGTTCACCCCCATGCACGAGGCCATTGGGCGGTTCTGCGTCACGCTGCGCACGAACAGGCCCATGCGGGTCTTGGCGATCAGCAGGGTCATGCCGATCAGCACCAGCGCCGCGAACACGATGATGGCCAGGCGGTTGTAGGGCAGCGTGAGGTTGCTCAGGATGTCGTAGCCGCCCGACAGCCAACCGGGGTTCTCGACCTGCACGTTCTGGGCACCGAACAGGCTGCGCACGGCCTGCATCAGCACCAGGCTGATGCCCCATGACGCCAGCAGCGTCTCCAGCGGGCGGCCGTACAGGAAGCGGAACACGCTGCGCTCGAGCACCGCACCCACCAGGGCCGAGGCCAGAAAGGCCGCCGGGATGGCCATCAGGATGTACCAGTCGAAGGCACCCGGCAGGTAATGGCGGAACAGGTTCTGCACCACGTAGGTGGCGTAGGCACCGATCATCATCAGTTCGCCGTGGGCCATGTTGATCACGCCCATCAGGCCGTAGGTGATGGCCAGGCCCAGCGCGGCCAGCAGCAGGATCGACCCCAGGCTGATGCCGGTGAAGACCACGCCCGCGTGCTCGCCCCAGGCCAGTTTGCGGTTGACCGCATCCAGCGCGGCGCGCAGCGCGCTCTGCACCTTGGCATCGCTTTCGCTGCCATCGGCCAGGCGCTCCATCAGCATGGCGCGGGCCTCCGGGTTGGCCTGTTCGCCCAGGGCCTCGGCCGCCTCGATGCGGCGGGCGGGGTCGGTGGCGGCCAGCATGGCCTTGGCACGCACGGAGGCCAGGCGCGCCTTGAGCCTGGCATCGGTTTCCGAGGCCAGGGCCTTGTCGATCACGGGCAGTTTGGATTCGTCGGCGGCATTGGCCAGAGAATCGATGGCTTCGGAACGCACCGAAGCATCGGGCGATGCCAGCTTGCCGGCGGCCAGCGCAGCCTCGATCTCGCTGCTCATGCGGTTGTTGTTGACGACGTCTTCCGCGTCGGCGGGCAGTGGCACCGGCTGGCCGGTGGTCGCGTCTTTCGCTTCCTCACCATCGACGATGTAGACCTTCTGGCCCGCCACCTTCACGCTGTCGGCCATCAGGGCCTCCAGCAGCGTGGTCAGGGCCGGATCGCTCTTGGCCTGCAGCTTCTGCAGGGCGGCAATGCGGTCGTCGTTCTCGCCGGCGGACACGGCGTGGGCCTCTTCGGCCGTGAGCGCGTGCGCGGCACCTTGCCAGAACAGCCCGCCGGTCAACGCGATGGCGGCCAGCAAGCTGCGGGTGGTGATGCTCAGTACATCGTATTTCACAGGTTCTTCCTGTCTTGTGATCTGCGGCTCAAAAAAAAGCGCCCCCTGGGGATCCCCCCGGGGGGCGAACCGCTCTGCTTCAAGGTTCAGCCCGTCTGGGCCCGGCCAGGCCAACATGCCTGGACAGGGCCCGCACGAGGACGGGCACTCGCTCGCTTTCCGGGGCGAGATCAGTTTTCCGGCTCGTCCTTCTTCTTGTCGTTGCCGGCGATGAAGGGGCTCCAGGGCTGGGCCTTGACCGGGCCAGAGGTCTTCCAGACCACCTTGAACTGGCCGTCGGCCTTGACTTCACCGATGAACACCGGCTTGTGCAGGTGGTGGTTCTTCTCGTCCATCTTGGACATGAAGCCGCCCGGGGCCGGGAAGGTCTGGCCAGCCATGGCCGCGATCACCTTGTCGGTGTCGGTGGTGCCGGCCTTCTTGACAGCCTGGGCCCACATGTTGATGCCGATGTAGGTGGCTTCCATCGGGTCATTGGTCAGGGGCTTGTCCTTGTGGCCGGGGATGTTCTTGGCCTTGGCGTAGGCCGTCCACTTCTTGATGAACTCGGCGTTGGTCGGGTTCTTGATGCTCATGAAGTAGTTCCAGGCGGCCAGGTGGCCGACCAGGGGCTTGGTGTCCACACCACGCAGCTCTTCCTCACCCACGGAGAAGGCGACCACGGGCACGTCCTTGGCCTTCAGGCCCTGGTTGCCCAGTTCCTTGTAGAAGGGCACGTTGGAGTCACCGTTGATGGTGGAGACCACGGCCGTCTTCTTGCCTTCGGACGAGAACTTCTTGATCTTGGCGATGATGGTCTGGTAATCCGAATGGCCGAAGGGGGTGTACTCCTCCATGATGTCGGCATCGGCCACGCCCTTGGACTTCAGGAAGGCGCGCAGGATCTTGTTGGTGGTGCGAGGGTACACGTAGTCGGTACCCAGCAGCACGAAGCGCTTGGCCGAGCCGCCGTCCTTGCTCATCAGGTATTCCACGGCGGGAATGGCCTGCTGGTTGGGCGCGGCGCCGGTGTAGAACACGTTCTTCTCAAGCTCTTCACCCTCGTACTGCACCGGGTAGAACAGCAGGCCGTTGTTTTCCTTGTAGACCGGCAGCACCGACTTGCGCGACACGGAAGTCCAGCAACCGAAGGTCACGGCCACCTTGTCCTGCGTCAGCAGCTGCTTGGCCTTCTCGGCGAACAGGGGCCAGTTGGAGGCCGGGTCCACCACGACGGGCTCGAGCTTCTTGCCCAGCAGGCCGCCCTTGGCGTTGATCTCGTCGATGGCCATCAGCACGGTGTCCTTGAGCACCGTTTCCGAGATGGCCATGGTGCCCGACAGCGAGTGCAGCACGCCGACCTTGATGGTGTCGGCGGCTTGAGCCATGGTGCTGAATGCGAGGCCGGCCACGCCCAGGGCGACGGCGGACAGCGATTGGACGGCGCTGCGACGGGAAATGTTCATGAGAGGACGCTCCTTTGAAGCGGTGGTTGAACGCAAGTGGGGTGTGTGCTTGTCCCCGGTCGCTTCGGGCCCCTGCTGGAGACCTTGTCGATCGGATGGATTCAGTGTGCCCAGGGGGCCGCAAAAGCGGAATACGCCACATGGCGTATCGATGGCGTATCGATGGCGTATCGATGGTCCGTCGATGCCCCCTCCCCGGCCTATCCCCTACACTGGCCACGCCGTGACCGAATCGCCTCGCCTCCACACCAACCGCCAGACCGTCTCGCTGAGCTTCGAAACCTCGCTGATCCAGAGCTGCATGCGGCTGGAAGCCCCTGACGAACTGGTGCTGGACTACACCCGCGCGATGATGGGCTTCCTGCTGTTCGAGCCTGCGCCCGTGTCAGTGCTGATGATCGGCCTGGGAGGCGGCTCGATGCTGAAGTACCTGCACCGCCATCTGCCCGGGGCAGACCTGACGACCGTCGAGATCAACCCGGGCGTGATCGAGCTGCGCGATGACTTCCACATCCCGCCCGACAGCGAACGCTTGCGCATCATCTGCGCCGATGGTGCGGCCTTCATGGCTGGTCCACCGCGCACCTACGATCTCATCCTGGTGGACGGGTTCGACGGCAACGGATTGCCGGAGGTGCTGTGCTCACGTCGCTTCTACCAGCACTGCCGCGCGTCCCTGGCGCCGCGGGGCATGCTGGTGGCCAACGTCCAGGCCGACACGACCCAGACGTTGGAAATCACTCGCCGGCTTAGCCATGCCTTCAGGGCCTGCGTGATCACGGTCGAATCCGACGAGGGTGGCAACGAGATCGCGTTTGCAGGCGCCCACGCCGTCTTTCAGGATGCTCTGGCACAGTTCGATGCGCGGTGGGCTACCCTGCCCGCCCCTCACCAGGACACTTTGGCCGCCTGCTCCAGCCGCATCCAGCGCGCCCTGATGAAAATGCCCCGTCCGCATCCACGTTGAGGAACCAACCATGGCCTTCGCCTACTGCCCGCAATGCGCCAAGCCCCTGCAGCCCAGGCTTGACCTGGGTGTCACACGCAACGCCTGCCCTGATGACGCCTGCGGCTACACCCACTGGGACAACCCGACGCCCGTGGTGGCGGCCGTGGTCGAGCACGAGGGCCACATCATCCTGGCGCGCAACAAGGCCTGGGCAGCGCCCTTCTATGCGCTGATCACCGGCTTCCTGGAAAAGACCGACCCCAGCCCCGAAGAAGCCATCGCCCGCGAGGTGCAAGAAGAGCTGAGCCTGCAGGCCACGGGCGTGAACTTCATCGGGCACTACCGCTTCGAGCGCATGAACCAGATCATCATCGCCTACCACGTCCCGGCCGAAGGCAGCATCGTGCTGGGCGACGAGCTGGCCGACTACAAGCGCATTGAGCCAGCCCGGGCACGTTATTGGCCCGCTGCCACGGGGCTGGCCCTGCGCGACTGGCTGGTCGCACAGGGCCATGAGCCCCAGGCTCTGGAGATCCCCAGGCTCTGAGCTGTCACCGACTCAGGACAGGCCCAGCGCCCTGAGCACATAGAGTGTCGACCACGTGCCGCACTGATGGGCACGCTGGAAGGCACCCCAATCCTGCACCGTGATCGCATCGGGCACCAGGGTCAGATAAGGCGTGCTGAGCTTGTTGTACCTGGGCCAGGCCGGATCGGCAGACCCATCACGGACATTGGGGTCGCCCGTTTCAGCGAAGCGTTTCCAGTACCTGATCATCTGGTCCGACAAACGGAGCTGCGCCGCATTCAAGGTGAGCGGCGCTGCGCCCACCGGGGTCTGGAACCAGTACAGCAGGTCCGCGGCATGGAAGGCGCCGGAGGCCATGAACGGCGAGGGCACGTACTCGGGGGCCGTGCGGTCGGCGAATTCGTAGGTGTAGACCGGCACGTAGGTGGACGCCCGCTGCGACACCTCGTTGGCCTGGCAGGCGAATCCCGAGTCGGTGAGGAACTGCGAGAACGCCAGCGACGGGTTGCCGAGCCTGGCCGAGGGGTAGAGCCATTGGGTGATCACCGGTTGAACCACCGGGCCGATGAAGGCCTTGACCGCCGCGACGTATTCGGCTTCGGTCATGGCCGTGCCGTCCAGGTCATAACCCAGGGGGATGAACCCGCGCCCTTCATCGCGTGTCGAACCCACGATGATCGGCACCCGGTTGAACTGCCCTTTCGAGATGGCCGAAAAGATGTTGTCCGTGACCACCTCGCCGTCGATGAAGCTTTTCCAGTACAGGTCCCCTGCCCTGCCGATGTCGGCGTAGGTCGGTGATGCGCGCAGGATGGCGTCGACCGGTGTGGCACGCAGGCAGGCCATCTGCCCAGGCCCGGGGGGGCATCCGATGGTCTGGGCAAAGGCATCGCCCTTCGCGGCGGCCTTGGCCGAGGGGTCGATGGCCGGCGGCACGATCCCGCTGGCCATCAGCACACGGTGGAACAGGCCTGCAGCGGTGGGCGACACCAGGTGAAGGGACGCGGAGATCGACCCCACCGATTCACCAGACAGGGTGACGTTCTTCGGGTCGCCATGGAAGGCAGCAATGTTGCGCTGCACCCAGCGCAAGGCAGCCTGCTGATCCTGGATCGAGAAATTGTGCCCCTTCTTCTCCCCCACCATGCCGGAGGTCCACAGATAACCCAGCGCGCCGAGGCGGTAGTTCATGGTCACAACCACGGCCTGGGTCTTGTTGGCCAGGTAGCTGGCGTCGTACTGCCGGGCAGAACCCAGTACGGCGCCACCGCCGGGTATCCACACGATGACGGGCCGCGGCTTGCCACCGGGCGTCACGGGCGCCGCGGGGGCGTACACATTGAGGCTTAGGCAATCCTCGCTGTTCGACAAATTGTCCGCGAACGGCTCCGGCGCCTGAGGGCAGGACGCGCCGAACTGCGTGGCATCCCGCACGCCGGACCAGGCTTGTGGGGCTTGGGGCGCCACCCAGCGCAAAGGCCCCACCGGCGGGCTGGCATAGCGTATGCCCCGGAACTGGTTCAGCCCGTCTTGCGACAGGCCTAGCAGATCGCCCTCGGCCACCCGCACCACAGGCCCGGTCTGGGCATGGGCGGTGCACAGCGCCGAAAGAATGAGGCTGGCGGCCGTCAGGCCGCGCCTTGTCAATGTGGTCGTCATGTCGGATCCCCTTCCTGGTTGGCCGGCTGATGAGACCGGTGGACATCGGGATGCGACTCTAGGCAGCCATCCACATGGCATGGGAAGCGCGCGATGAAGCGCAGACCAGGCAGCGCAAACCGCTGTTGCCGCCGGTGAACGGACGGCCCAGCGCCTGGGGAAAACGCGTCATGGCACTGGCGCCGGCGCAGGCACCATTCGCACCGTGGATCTGCCATCCACCGCCTGACATGCCCGAGCGCACCCGCATCAGCTACCGTTGACCACACCCATGTCGCACACGCCCGATCTGTACCCCCCCAACCTGCACTGGCGTCAGGTCATGCTGCGCCTGCTCGTCGTCAACGAGGTGCTGGTGGTCGTGGGGGCCCTGTCCATGCATGCCACCGAAACGCTGGACACCAAGCTCACGCAGGTGATGGGCCTGCCTTATTACTTCGTGTGGATGCACTGCATCGGCCTGTTCGGTCTGATCGTCAACGGCACCACCATGCTTACCATGGCCCGCCGTGCCTGGCGTCGCCTGCCTGATGCCGCCGAACGCCATGCGCACCAGGGTGTCTACCAAGCGCTTCCAGTGAGTGCCCGGTGGCAACTGGTGGGCGCATCGGTGCTGGCCATCGCGGTATCCGCGACGCTGGCACAGACCGCCTTCACGGGTCTGTTGGCCTCCCCGCTGGGCGCCTGGCTGCCGCAGGTGACACCGTCTTTCGGCGTCACCTTCTTCGACACGTTCTACGGCACCCTGGTGATCTACGTGTTCGAGTACTTCCATGACCGCAACACCCTGAGCCGGACACGCGAGCAGATGGCTCGCAAGCTGAGCGCCCAGGCGCAGCTGGACATGCTGCGCTCCCAGCTGGATCCGCACATGCTGTTCAACACCCTGTCCAACCTGTATGAGCTGATCGACGAGAACCCCGCCCAGGCCCGCTCGATGCTGGCACACCTCATCGATTTCCTGCGATCGACCCTGTCGGGCAGCCGCGCCAGCGTGCATGGCCTGGCCGAAGAGTTCAGGCTCACGTCAGACTACCTCTCACTGATGCACTTCCGTATGGGCGATCGCCTACAGGCGCAGCTCACGCTGCCCGAGGGCTTGCGTGATGCCCGGGTGCCCGCCATGCTGCTGCAGCCCTTGGTGGAGAACGCCATCAAGCACGGCCTGGAGCCCCGCAAGGACGGAGGCACCCTGCAGGTGATCGCCGAGATGCAAGGCAGCGATCTGGTCCTTCAGGTTAGCAATTCCGGCACCACCGATCAGGTAACAGCGGATCCGCCCGCCCTCACATGGCCAACGGGAAGCGGCTTCGGCCTGCACTGTGTGCGCGACCGCCTCAGTGCCTTGTATGGCGAGGACGCCAGCGTCACCCTCCGCCACCTGCCGGCTCAGGACCTCACCAGGGTCACGCTCCGACTTCCCTTGATGACCAGCGACATCACGCCCACGTCATGACGAACGCACCATCCGCCCTGATCGCCGAAGACGAACCGCTGTTGGCCCGCGGCCTGGTCAAGACACTCGCCAAGCTGTGGCCGGAGCTGCACATCTGCACCGTGGTGCACGACGGCGACTCGGCCGTGGAGGCCGCGCGCACGCACCACCCCGACATCGTTTTCATGGACATCCGCATGCCCGAGCGCAACGGGCTGGACGCGGCGGAGTGCATCGTCGATGAGTGGCCACCCGGCAATGTGCTGCCCTTGATCGTTTTCGTGACGGCGTTCGACCGTTATGCGGTGGACGCCTTCGAGCGGGCCGCGGTGGACTACGTGCTCAAGCCCGTGCAACCCGAGCGCCTGGCGTCGACCTGCCAGCGCCTCGTGCAGCGCCTGGCCGAACGCCAGGCCAGCACGGATGCCATCGCGCTGGCCCCGGTGACCACCTTGCTCAACCTGCGCCCGGCCGAACCCGCGCTCACGATGATCCAGGCCGGCATGGGCTCCACCGTGCACCTGGTGTCCGTGGCGGACGTCCACTACTTTGACGCCGAGGACAAATATGTGCGAGTGGTCACGGCCGAGCGCTCTCTGCTGATCCGCACGCCGCTGCGCGAACTGACGCCCCGGTTGGACACAGCCCAGTTCATGCAGATCCACCGAGGCACCGTGGTGCGCACCGCCCTGATCGAGCGCGTGGTCCGTGAGGACACTGGGCGCATCCATCTGTTCCTCAGAGGGAGACCAGAGCGCCTGGCGGTCAGCCGCAGCTACGCCCACCTGTTCAAGCCGATGTGAGGCCCGCGTTCAGCGCTTGCGGTCCACGTCGTAGTAGTACAGGTCGGCCGCCTTGCGGTCGTGCCCGGTGAAGATTCGACGGATCAGGCTCGGGTTGCGCACCAGGTACCAGTCACCGAAGATGTCGAACTTGCGGCACGAGGTGATGATGCCGCCGCGCCAGAGCGTGCCGTAACGCTGGCCGCGCGCCTTGCCCAGGACCTTGAGCCTGATGGCGAAATCCAGGTCCTCCACGCTGACCATGGTCTCGTCAAACCCGCCCAGGGCTTCGAAGGTGTCGCGCAGGCACCAGAACATGCCGGCCGACACGCCCTTGTCGATCACATACGGCAGCACCATCAGGGCGCTGACGACGATGCCCGCCGACCAACGTTCCGGCCAGATCGCCGCGCCACCACCGATGTAGCCGGGGTCATGCACGTGGCGCATCAGTTCGCCCATGGTGTGGGGCTGCATCCAGCTGTCGGCATCGATGGTGGCCAGGGCGCTGGCCGTGCCACCACGCACGGCCGCGTTGCGCACGGCTGCGATGCATTTGCGGTCCTCGGCCACGCAACGTGCGCCCAGCGATTCGGCAATGGACTGAGTGCGGTCGGTGCAACGGTTCAGCGCCACCACAACCTCGGCGTGCACCCTTGCGCGCTGCGCAGACAGCATCACGCTTTCGACGCAGCGGCCAATGTGGCGCTCTTCGTCATGCGCGGGGATGGCGATGGAGATGTCGGGGACGGCGGTCGTCATGGCGGCTCCATGGCCTTCAACGCATCTTGAGCTGCGCCACCCGGCTCATGGCCAGGCCTGCCGCGGCCGTGCGCGTCTCCACGCCCAGCTTGGCAAACACATGCTCCAGCTGCTTCTTGACCGTGGCCGGGCTGCTGCCCAGGATGTCGCCGATGTCGCGGTTGGTCTTGCCCCGCACCACCCAGTACAGCACCTCGCCTTCACGCGCAGTGAGCTTGAACTCCAGCGTGAGCGCGTCGATGGCCGCCTGGTCTGAGCTTTCCTGCATCACCAGCAGCCACTCGTCGTCGCCCGAGGGCTCGTGCAGCGCGAAGCTCAGGCGGCTGCCACCCCGGTTCACGGCCCAGGTGGGTGGCGGTGCCACGGGCGGCGGCATGGCGCCATCCGCCCCCGGCCTGGGCACCACCTGGCGCAACCAGTCGGCCAGTTCGGACGGCGCGACGGATTCTGGCGTGTCGAAATAGCTTTGCAGCAGCTTGCGCGCCAGGGGCGTCTGCCACAGCACGCGGCCATCGCTCACGCGCACCGTGAGCGAGGCATGCCCAAAGGCGTCGAGCGCGTTGCGGGCCTGTCGGGCCTGCCGCGCACTCTGCATGTGGGCCTCGATGCGGGCCAGCACCTCCCGCGGGCGGATCGGCTTGACCACGTAATCCACGCCGCCGGCCTGAAAGGCCGCCACGACGTGCTCCGTCTCACTCAGGCCCGTCATGAAGACGATGGGGATGTGGCTGGTCTCCGGCAGAGCCTTCAGGCGCCGTGCCACCTCGAAGCCATCCATGCCCGGCATCAGCGCATCGAGCAGGATGATGTCGGGCACGGCCTGCGTGGCGCGTTGCAACGCGGCCTCGCCGTGCGTGGCCACCAGCACGGTGTAGCCTTCTTCGTCCAGCGCATCGTGCAGCAGAGACAGGTTGTCCGGCACATCGTCGACGATGAGCACGACATCGGTGCGGCTTCGGTCGAGTCGGTCGAACATGGTGGCGGTGCGGCGGATGCGGTCAGGCGGGGTGTCAGGTCCCGGATTGTGCCTGCACGGGCGGCGCATCGCCTTCGGGCATGCCCTCGCGACTTTCCCGCGCCTCGCGCAGCACCTCGGCCATGGCATCCAATTGGAACTGCTTGGCCATGCCGCGCAGGCGCTGCACGAAAGGCTCGCACTGGGGCTCGGCCGCAGCAATCTGGTCCAGCACCTTGTGCACGCCGCGGATGTAGCCGGTGTGGACCTGGTCTTCCAGCATGCGCAAGGCCTCTGACGAGGGAAGGGATCCGTCTTCCACCGGCGCATCCGGGGCTGCCCCCCCTGCGCCCGGCCGGTCAGGCCGTTCAACCTCGATCCACTGCAAGGCCAGGCGCCGCCCCAGCCAGTCCAGCAGCTCGGCCACGCGCACGGGCTTGACGATGAAGTCATCCGGTGTGATGCCCACATCGTTGTCCAGGGCCTTGTCGAAGGCATTGGCCGACACGATGGCCGCGGGCGCACTGCTCAGCGCCTCGGCCTGGATGGCCCTCAGCGTGGCCCACCCGTCCAGCCCCGGCATGGCCAGGTCCATGAACAGCGCATGCGGCTGCTGCGCGGGTGGGCACACGCGCAGACTGGCCAGGCAGTCCACCCCCGAGGCAAACGGCGTCACCTCGAAGCCCAGCGGCTCCAGGATGCGCACCAGCAGGCCGCGATCGGCCTCTTCGTTGTCGACCACCCAGATGCGGCGGCGCTCGCCCACGTAGCCGGTGCGCTGCCCGCGCGACACCACCAGTGAGCGCTCACCGGCCACCCGCACCTGCGGCAGGAACAGGCGGATGCGGAAGGTGGTGCCCTGCCCCAGGGTGCTGGTCACGCTCATCTCGCCGCCCATCAGGTCGGTCAGCATCTTGCTGATGGTCAGCCCCAGGCCCGTGCCGCTGGCCGCGTTGCCCGCGGCGGACGACCCGCGCGCAAAGGGCTCGAAGATCTTGTCCAGTTCGGCCTGCGCGATGCCCGGACCGGTGTCGGTGATGTCCACCTGCGCGATCTCGCGGGCATAGCGCACCTTGAAGATCACCTGGCCGGTGGTCGTGAACTTGACGGCATTGCCCAGCACGTTGATCAGGATCTGGCGCACGCGGCGCTCGTCGGCCCGCACGGCCTCGGGCAGGGCCGGGTCAAGATCGGCCACGAAGCGCAGGTGCTTGGCCCGGGCCTCGTGCTCGATCAGCCCGGTGATCTGGCGCAGCAGCTCGTCCAGGCGCACAGGCTTGGAATCCAGCGTGAGCTTGCCGCTTTCGATGCGGGCGATGTCCAGCGTGCCTTCGACCAGCGAGAGCAGATGGTCGCCTCCCCGCTTGATCACGCCCACCGCATGCTTGACATGTTCGGGCAGCCGCAGGTCTTCATCGAGCAACTGGGCATAGCCCAGGATGCCGTTGAGCGGCGTGCGCAGCTCGTGGCTGATGGTGGAGATGTAGCGGCTCTTGGCCTGGTTGGCCTGCTCGGCAACCTGCTTGGCCTGCTGCAGCTTTTCATCGGTGCGGCGGTGCAGTTCGATCTCTCGCACCAGCAGGTGGGTCTGACGGTTGGATTCTTCCTGCGCCACCTTGCGGCTCTTGTGTGCCAGCACCAGCCACCAGCCCACCACGCCCGAGATCAGCAGCAAGGCCGCGAAGGCCTTGACGAAGCCATTGCGCAAGGTGTCGGCCAGCGTAGCCCCCAGCAAGGGGTTGTCGCCGGCCAGGGTGCGCCACTCGTGCTGGAAGATCAGCACGAACAGCAGCGCCAGCAAGGGCGTGATGACCGACATCAGCAGCAGGAAATGCCCCAGCTCGGTGTCCAGCCGGCGCCACACCGCGGCCGGCAACAGTTTCTGGCCCACCGCGCGCCACTGCACCGACCAGCGCGCCTGAGGCTTGCACAGATCCTGGCAGCGGGCGTCCAGCGAGCAGCACAGCGAGCAGATGAAGCCCTGGTAGGCCGGGCAGGTGGCCATGTCGTCGGATTCGTATTCACGCTCGCACACCGTGCAGCGGTACAAGGCGCGCAGGCGAATCACCTTGCCCAGCGGGCGGCCTTCGTCCTGCGTGGCCACCGGCGGCGGCTCGGACGGCATCCACCCTGTCAGCGGCCCGGCCGTCTGGTTGTGCGGTGCGCGCGCCAGGTAATAGCGCCCTTTCGTGGCCCAGGCGATCAGCGGAGACACCAGCAGCGCCGTCACCAGCGCGATCAGGGCTGAGAACGCCTGCGCCACATCGCCCAGCCAGCCCAGGTGCGCCAGCACCGACAGGAAGGACGCCGCCCCCATCGCGCCCACGCCCACCGGGTTGATGTCGTACAGGTAGGCGCGCTTGAACTCGATGCCCGGTGGCGACCAGCCCATGGGCTTGTTGATGACCAGGTCCGCCACCACCGCCATCATCCAGGCGATGGCGATGTTGGAGTACAGCCCCAGCACCTTGCCCATGGCCTGGAACACATTGAGCTCCATCAGCAGCAACGCGATCAGGGTGTTGAACACCATCCACACCACCCTCCCCGGGTGGCTATGCGTCACCCGCGCGAAGAAATTGGACCAGGCCAGCGAACCCGCATAGGCATTGGTCACGTTGATCTTGAGTTGGGACACCACCACGAACAGCGCCGTGGCCGCCACCGCCCAGCTCAGGTTGTGGAACACCTTTTCGTAGGCGATCAGGTACATCTGATTCGGATCGAGCGCACGTTCCACGGGCACCGAGAAGCTGATGGCCAGGTAGGCCAGCAAGGCTCCGCCCAGCATCTTGAGCACGCCAGGGATCACCCAGCCGGGCCCGCCCACGAACACCGCCGCCCACCAGGCCCAGCGGCCCTTGTTGCCCGGACGCTGCTCGGGCATGAAGCGCAGATAGTCCGCCTGCTCGCCCATCTGCGTGATCAGGGCGATGCCCACCGTCATGGCCGATCCGAAGGCCACCAGGTTGAAGCTGCTCAGCTGGCCCGATGGCCCGCCGAACGCGGCCAGGTCATGAAGGATGCCCGGGTGCTCGCGGAACACATAGATGTAGGGCAGGATCAGCATCGCCAGCCACAGCGGCTGGGTGAGCACCTGCAGCCGGCTGATCATGGTCACGCCGTAGGTCACCAGCGGGATCACCACCACCGCGCACACCAGGTAGCCCCAGGCTGGTGGGATGTCGAAAGCCAACTCGAGCGCATAGGCCATCACCGCGGCTTCCAGCGCAAAGAAGATGAAGGTGAAGGACGCGTAGATCAGCGAGGTGATGGTCGACCCGATGTAGCCGAAGCCCGCACCGCGCGTCAGCAGGTCCATGTCCACGCCATGGCGGGCCGCGTACACGCTGATGGGCCAACCGGCCAGCAGGATGATCAGTCCGGTGGCCAGGATGGCCCAGAAGGCATTGATGAAGCCATGCTCCACCAGCAGGGCTGCGCCGATCGCCTCCAACACCAGGAAGGAGGCCGCCCCGAAAGCCGTGTTGGCCACCCGCATGCCGCTCCAGCGGCGGGCCGAACGCGGCGTGAAACGCAGCGCGTAATCCTCCAGCGTCTCGCTGGCCACCCAGCTGTTGTAGTCGCGGCGCACCTTGACCACCCGTTGCAGGGCCTGGCCACCTGATGGGTCGTCCGCAGACGTGCGGCCGGTGGCCTGTTGCGAAAGGGAAGCCGCCTCTGGACGGTTTTGGTCTGGGTCTTGCATGATGGAGGTTCGAGCCGCGCCATCATCGCAAATTCGGTGCCGCTGCCCCCTGCTTCGCACAGAGAAAAACGCAATGGATCTGACCCCACGCGAAAAAGACAAGCTGCTGATCTTCACGGCCGCCCTGCTGGCCGAGCGCCGCAAGGCCCGCGGCTTGAAGCTCAACTACCCCGAGGCCATCGCGCTGATCAGCGCAGCCATCATGGAAGGCGCCCGCGACGGCAAGAGCGTCGCCGCGCTGATGAGCGACGGCAAGACGGTGCTGAGCCGTGCCGATGTGATGGACGGCGTGGCCGAAATGATCCCGGAGATCCAGATCGAGGCCACCTTCCCGGATGGCACCAAATTGGTGACAGTGCACCAACCCATTGCATGAACGAGATGGCGGCCCACACATGCACCAATTAAGTGCACTCCGAACCGCCATGCAGTCGCCTCATCTTCCCTTACTGAATCCAGACACCCTCTTCGGAACCCCAACCATGCGCAAGACATTGATCCGACGCACCATCATGGCCACCGTCACCGCTGCCACCGGGCTGGCTTCCACCGCAGTGCTGGCGCACACCGGCGACCTTGGGCACGTGCATGGCGCCGGCGCCGCCGGCAGCTTCTTCCAGGGTGCCCTGCACCCACTGACCGGCCTGGACCACCTGGCCGCCATGGTGAGCGTGGGGCTGTGGAGCGCGTTGACCGCCGCCCCCGCCCGAGCCGGCCGTGCCGCCTCGTCGATGTCGGCCGCACCCGCCGCCTTCGCTGCCACCCTGCTGCTGGGCGCCTTGCTCGGGCTGGGTGGCCTGAGCCTGCCGGGCATCGAACCCATGATCGCTGCCTCGCTTCTGGTGATGGGCCTGCTGGTCTGCACCCGCACGGCGCTGCCCACACTGGCGGGCGGTGCGCTCGTGGCCCTGTTCGCGCTGTTCCACGGCCTGGCCCACGGGGCTGAACTGGCGGGCGGTCAGGCAGCCGCAGCCTTGACGGGCATGGTGTTGTCGACCGCGGCGCTCCATGCTGTCGGCCTGACCATGGGCATGGCGCTGCGCCGCCGTGACCAGGCCACCGCGAGCCTCTGGGCGCCTCGTGCCGCAGGCCTGGGCGTGGCCGCCTTCGGCGCCACCCTGCTCACGCCCGCCCTCGCCGCAGCGTTCTGACACCCACAGCAGGAGCCCTCCCATGATCCCCGGCGAACTGCTCACCGACGGCCCGGACCACGACCTGAACCCTGGCCGCCGCACCCTGACCCTGGTGGTGGACAACACCGGCGACCGCCCCATCCAGGTCGGCTCGCACTACCACTTCTTCGAAACCAACGCGGCCCTGGGCTTCGACCGTGAAGCCTCGCGAGGCATGCGCCTGAACATCGCCTCAGGCACCGCCGTGCGTTTCGAACCAGGCCAGCAGCGCACCGTCGAGCTGGTCGACTACGCCGGCGACCGCGTGGTCCATGGCTTTCGCGGCCTGATCCAAGGCCAACTCTGATCCGAAGGACAAACCACCCCATGGCAACGATCCAGCGAAGGGCCTACGCCGAGATGTTCGGCCCCACCGTGGGCGACCGCCTGCGCCTGGCCGACACCAACCTCGTCATCGAGATCGAGAAGGACTACACCCTGCAGGCCGGCGGCTACGGCGAAGAAGTGAAGTTCGGCGGCGGCAAGACCATCCGCGACGGCATGGGCCAGAGCCAGCGCCTCAACGGCCCCGGCCCCATGGACGCCCACGATTGCGTGCTCACCAACGCCGTCATCATCGACCACTGGGGCATCGTCAAGGCCGACATCGGCATCAAGGCAGGCCGCATCGTCAAGATCGGCAAGGCCGGCAACCCCGATGTGCAGCCCGGCGTGGACATCGTCATCGGCCCCGGCACCGAGATCATCGCGGCCGAGGGCATGATCGTCACGGCCGGCGGCATCGACACGCACATCCACTTCATCTGCCCGCAGCAGATCGAAGAGGCACTCAACAGCGGCGTGACCTCGATGTTCGGCGGCGGCACCGGCCCGGCCACCGGCACCTTCGCCACCACCTGCACGCCCGGCCCCGACAACATCGCGATGATGCTCAAGGCGGCCGAGGCCTTTCCGATGAACCTGGGCTTCCTGGGCAAGGGCAACGCCAGCCAGCCCGGCGCCCTGCGCCAGCAGATCGATGCCGGCGTGATCGGCCTGAAGCTGCACGAGGACTGGGGCACCACGCCCTCGGCCATCGACTGCTGCCTGGGCGTGGCCGAAGAGACCGACACGCAGGTGTCCATCCACTCCGACACGCTCAATGAGTCGGGCTTCGTGGAAGACACGATGGCCGCCACCAAGGGCCGCACCCTGTGCGCCTTCCACACCGAAGGCGCCGGCGGCGGCCATGCGCCCGACATCATGCGCGTGGTGGGCGAGGCCAACTTCCTGCCCTCGTCGACCAACCCGACCATGCCCTACACGGTCAACACGGTCGACGAGCACCTCGACATGCTGATGGTGTGCCACCACCTCGATGCCTCCATCGCCGAGGATCTGGCCTTCGCCGAAAGCCGCATCCGCCGCGAGACCATCGCCGCCGAAGACGTGCTGCACGACCTGGGCGCCATCAGCATGTTCAGCTCCGACTCGCAGGCCATGGGCCGTGTGGGCGAGGTGATCATGCGCACCTGGCAGACCGCCCACAAGATGAAGGCCCAGCGCGGCAGCCTGCCGGGCGACACCAACCGCCACGACAACACGCGCGTCAAGCGCTATGTGGCCAAGTACACGATCAACCCGGCCCTGTCGCACGGCGTCTCACATGAGATCGGCAGCATCGAGGTGGGCAAGTGGGCCGACCTGGTGCTGTGGCGCCCCGGCTTCTTCGGCGTCAAGCCCAGCCTGATCCTGAAAGGCGGCTTCATCGCCGCGGCGGCCATGGGCGATCCCAACGCCTCCATCCCCACGCCGCAGCCGGTGCACTTCAGGCCCATGTTCGGCAGCTATGGAGGGGCGCTGTCGCGCTCGTCCATCACCTTCATGAGCCAGGCCGCCATCGCCGCGGGCATGCATGAGCAGTACGGTTTGAAGAAGCAGGTGTCTGCCGTCAAGGGCAACCGAAGCGTCAGCAAGAAGGACATGGTGCTCAACAACTACATGCCCAGGATGGAGATCGACGCGCAGACCTACCACGTGCGCGCCGACGGGCAGTTGCTGACCTGCGAGCCGGCCACCGAACTGCCGATGGCGCAACGCTACTTCCTGTTCTGAGCCGCTGGCGCATGGCTCTGCAGTTCAAGCATTCCCAGCAGCCTCAGCGCATCGGCCGTGGCCGCGCCCTCGGCCGTGTTGTCGAAAATGCACCAGACCGATTCAGCCTGCCGGGCATCGCCGGCCATGCGCCGCGCCAGCGTCTGCAAACAGGGCTCCTCATAGGCCGAGTAGTACATGCGGGGCGAACCGTGCAACCGGTAGTACACCGTGCCGCCCACGGGCGTGCATTGTTCGAGCGGCCAGCCTGCATCGACGCACGGCAGCGGATCGGCGCGAACCAATCCAATGCCATGGCTCGCCAGCAGCGCCCGGCCGGCATCACTGAACCAGGTGCGATGCCGTGGCTCCAGCACCACCGCGCCCTCATGCCGCTGACGCAGGGCCGAGAAGAAGTGTGCGGCCTGCGCCTCGTTCAAGGCGAGGGACGGTGGCAGTTGCACCAGCACGCAGCCCAGCTTGTCTCCCAGGTGCCCTGCCTGCGACAGGAAGTCATCCAGCAGGGGCTCGGCCTCCGCCAGCCGGCGCTCGTGTGTGATGGCCTTGGGCAACTTGACCGAGAAGCGAAAGCCCCCCGGCACGGCCGCGGCCCAGCGTGCATACGTGGCCGGCTGGTGCGGGCGGTAGAAGCTGGAGTTGATCTCCACCCCGGTCATGCGGGTGGCGTAGCGCTCCAGAAGGCTGGCCCCAGGGCCGAACGCCTCGCGCATGGGTGGCGGCAAGGGCCAACCCGCCGTGCCAACATTGCAGCGACCAGCGCCGCTCTCGGAGCGTTCCATGGATCTGCTCATGTGGATGGTGAAGGGTGATGAAGCCATGATCGCCGCAGCACAAAGACCCTGTCCTTACACTGGCGGGCTCCGCACAGGCACTGAAATGAGTTCGACATGCTGACCGTCAACAAGATCCTCCCCCAAGGCCAGGGCTTGGCCTCCGTGCTGCTCAAGCGCGCCGCCACCATCGAACTCGACTGGGACGTGCGCCAGAAAAGCCGTTTCGATGCCACCGACAGCGCCGGCCGCACCCTCGGCGTGTTCCTGCCCCGCGGCACACTGGTTCGCGGTGGCGACGTGCTGGTGGCCGAGGACGGCTCCATGGTTCGCGTGCTGGCCGCGCCGCAACCCGTGCTGGTGATCACACCCTGTGCCGAACACGGCAGCCCCTTCGACCTGGTGCGTGCGGCCTATCACCTGGGCAACCGTCACGTGCAGATCGAGCTCAAGCCCGACCACCTGAAGATCGAACCCGACCATGTGCTGGCCGACATGCTGCGCGCCATGCACCTGACCGTGAATGAGACACAGGCGGCGTTCGAGCCCGAAGGCGGCGCCTATGCGGCCGGCGGCCATGGCCATGCACATGGGCACGAGCACCATGGGCACGGCGATCACGGGCACACCCATGAAAAGCCACACGACCACTCGCATGATCATGACCATGCGCCTCAAGATGCAGCACCGGCAAGGGGCAAGCCGATTGGCATTGCCGTGAAGGCTGCGCCGGCCCCGCACGTGCATGGCCCCGGCTGCAACCACGACCATTGAAACCACTTCGCCCTGTCGGCGCTCCAGCACCCCATAAGCCCATGCCTCGCGTTCTGTCCCACCGCCAGCGCCGCACCGCACCGCCGGTCACCGATGCGACGCGGCTGCAACTGATGTGGCTGGCCTCGCCTGCCCTGCCGGTGGGCGGCTTCAGCTATTCCGAAGGGCTGGAAGCCGCCATCGACCGGGGCCTGGTGCAGGACGAAGCCAGTGCCAGCGCCTGGTTGCGTGACCAGTTGCACCTGAGCCTGGCCCGTGCCGATTTGGCCGTGCTGGCCCGGGCAGTGCCCGCCTGGCAGCGCCATGATCTGGCGCGCATCGCCGAGCTGAACCAGTGGGTGATCCAGACCCGCGAGACCAGCGAGTTGCGCCTGCAGGCCGAGCAGATGGGCCGCTCGCTGGTGGAATGGCTGCGCAACCGCCGCCTGGATGGCACACAGGCCCCCGCCCGCACAGCGCATCAAGCCCCCGCGGCAGACGCTGACCCACGCCTGATCGCCTGCGCCACCCTGCCCCCCGCCCCCACGTGGCCCATCGCCTTCGCACTGGCCGTGGCCCAGTGCCTGCCCGCAGGCGGCCCCGCCAGCGCAGCTTCCGTGCGTGAGGCCCTGGTCAGCTTCACCTTCGGCTGGGCCGAGAACATGGCCCAGGCCGCCATCAAGGCCGTACCGCTGGGCCAGAGCGCCGGCCAGCGCATCCTGCAATCCCTGGTCGACGCCATCCCGTTCGCCATCGACCACGCCATGGCGCTGCACGACAGCGAGCGCCAGGCCTTCACCCCCATGCTGGCCATCCTCAGCAGCCAGCACGAAACCCAGTACTCACGCCTCTTCAGATCATGAGCAGCAACCTGCACAACATCGCCGGCCGTACCAAGAAGCTTCCGCCCCTGCGCGTGGGCGTGGGCGGCCCCGTCGGCTCCGGCAAGACCACCCTGCTCGAGATGCTCTGCAAGACCATGCGCGAGCAGTACGACCTGGTCGTCATCACCAACGACATCTACACCAAGGAAGACCAGCGCCTGCTGACCGTGGCCGGCGCGCTCGACCCCGACCGCATCATGGGCGTGGAAACCGGCGGCTGTCCGCACACCGCCATCCGCGAAGACGCCTCCATCAACCTGGAGGCCGTAGACCGCATGCTGGCCAAGTACCCCAACGCCGACATCGTCTTCATCGAATCGGGCGGCGACAACCTGGCCGCCACATTCAGCCCCGAGCTGAGCGACCTGACCATCTACGTGATCGATGTGGCGGCCGGCGAGAAGATCCCGCGCAAGGGCGGCCCCGGCATCACCAAGAGCGACCTGTTCGTCATCAACAAGACGGACCTGGCTCCGCACGTGGGCGCCAACCTGGACATCATGCAGGCCGACACGAAGCGCATGCGCCCCACCCGTCCCTTCGCCATGACCAATCTGAAGACCCGCGACGGCCTGGCCGAGGTGGTCAGCTTCATCGAGACCAAGGGCATGCTGAAGGCGGCCTGATCAGCCCTTGCAAAGCTGGCGGGCGCCACCATCTGCTGCGCCCATGAGCCTTGGTTTTCTCTTCGCGCTGTCAGCCCTCGTCCATGCCTACGTGGGCTGGCGCCTGGCGCCATACTTGCCCCTCTGGGGATTTTGGGGCCTGGGTGCCGTGCTGACAGCCTCGGCCCTGCTGGTGCCCCTCTCCCTGGTCGCCTTCCGCCTGCGCGACCGCCGCGCCAAGGCCTGGGTGTCCTGGAGCGGTCTGCTGTTCATGGGCTTGTTCTCATCGCTGTTCGTGCTCACGCTGGGGCGGGATCTGCTGCTGGGGCTGGCGCACGGGATCCAGTGGATGACATCGGGCTGGCCCGGCCGGGCCCTCCTGGCGCCATTTGCTTCGCTGTCGGCGCAGGCCGTTCCGCTCCTCGCCCTGCTGGCCAGCCTGCTCGGCTTCCTGAACGCGCGCCGTACCGCGGGCGTCGTCCGGGTGGACGTGCCCATCGCCGGCCTGCCCCAGGCCCTGCACGGCTTCACCATTGCGCAGATCAGCGACATCCATGTGGGCCCGACGATCCGCCGAGGCTATCTACAGGCCATCGTGGACCGTGTCAATGCGCTGCAGGCCGACGCCGTGGCCATCACGGGTGATCTGGTCGATGGCAGCGTGGCGGAACTGGCCGAGCACGTGGCTCCGCTGGCCGCGCTGCGCTCACGCCACGGCAGCTTCTTCGTCACGGGCAACCATGAGTACTACTCCGGCGTCCATGCCTGGATCGACGAGTTGCGCCGTCTGGACGTGGCGGTGCTGCTCAACGAGCACGTGGTGCTGGAGCGAAACGGCGCAGCCCTGGTGCTGGCGGGCGTGGCCGACCATGGCGCGCACCACTTCGACCCGGCGCACCGCAGCGATCCTGCCAAGGCCCTGGCCAATGCACCGGCGCATGCGGGCGTGAAGGTGCTGCTGGCACACCAGCCCCGCAGCGCTACCCTGGCTGTCGAGGCAGGGTTCGACCTGCAGTTGTCGGGGCACACCCATGGCGGCCAGTTCTGGCCCTGGAACCTCTTCGTGCCCATGCAGCAGCCTTACACGGCTGGCCTTCACCGCCTGCGCGAACTGTCGATCTATGTGAGCCGGGGCACCGGCTACTGGGGGCCGCCCAAGCGTTTTGGCGCGCCCTCCGAGATCACGCACCTGCGGCTGGTGTCGGCGGCGGACTGAAGCGCCGCAGCCCAGTCAAGCGGGCGAGATCCGCGGAGTCACTGAAGCGGGTGGTAAAGGCTGGCCAGCGCGGGGCTGGTGGGCGTGGCCATCATCGAATCATCGGGCGCCAGCTGAAGAATGCCCCAGAGCAGCACAGCGGCAAGCGTGCCCAAGGTGAGGCTCAGGATCAGCAGATGAATTCGAGAAGAACGGGGCATCCCGCCATTGTCTGCAGCGCACGTTTTTTTGCAAATCCCTCTTTAGGGGTGAACCACCCTTCTAATTCGGCGGGCCAAGACCAAGGTGATGACCCACAAGTTCTATGTGGTCGACCTGATCCGCAAGAAGCCCAACCTCAAGTACCTGGTGATTCTCGCCTACCGGGTCGACGTGCAGATCGACGTCACCACCAAGGGGCTGCTGTCCGTTTCCGAGGTGCCTTCGGCCGCCATGAAGCGCCTGGAAGAAGCTGCGCGCTGGACTCTGGACGAGTACGAAAGCGTCATCGCCTGACCATCGACGACAAGACCACGATCCAGAAGCTCGACAAGGCCACCATCGTGGCCGAGGCGAAGGAGATGATCACCCTGGCCAATGGCATCAAGGGCCTGGTAACGGCCCTGGTGTGATGTGAGGCCTCAGACCTGGGTCAGACCTGAGGCACAATCACGGCCGTGCCGGCTCCGTGGTGAAATGGATATCACGGACCCCTCCTAAGGGTCAAGTACAGGTTCGATTCCTGTCGGGGCCGCCACCTCTGCTGCTGCAGTCAGCCCTTGCGCTCGTGCTTGAAGTGCACCTTCCACCCGAACCCGACCAGGTTGTCTCCATAGGAGATCGCCTTGCGTGTGAGCTCGAACGGGTTGTGCGAGGTGTTGGCCGATCCACGGATGCAGGTCAGGCCCGTGCGGTAGCCCGCCTCTTCGACCAGGTCGCGTGAGCGCTGGTCGTAATCGCCATAGGGATAGCAGAAATCCGGTACCGCGGCGCCCAGCAGATCCTCCAGCGCCGCCTTGCTGCCGAATATCTCTTCGCGCTGCGCCTCGGGCGACAATTTCGACAACCGCGGGTGCGTCATCGCATGCGAGCCGAAATGCGCGCCCTCGCGGTGCAGTTCGCGGATCGCCGCGCCATCCATCAACTTCGGCAGTTCCGGCCGGTCGGTGAGCCAGTCGGCCGCCTTGCCGATCAATGAACTCACCAAAAACACCGTGGCCGGGCAGTCGTATTCCTTGAGGGCTGGCCAGGCGAACTCGCGGAAATCGTCGTAACCGTCGTCCACCGTGATCACCACGGAGCGCTTGGGCAGCGGCTCGCCCTCGAACAGGCAGCGGCGGGCTTCTTCCAGGCTCAGCACCTTGAAACCGGCGAACTTCAGGTAGCGCAGCTGGCTGCGGAAGCGGTCGATGTGACAGAACAGCGCCCGGTGCGCGTCCGGCCGTGGGTAACGGCCGATCTGGTGGTACATCAGGATCGACAACGGGGGGGATTCGGGCGGGCGCACGTTCATGGACAGCGAATGTATCGCAAGCGCTGCGCCCACGCCCGGCGCAAGCATTTGTGCGTCGCCAGACAAGCCCGATCCAGGCCCTGGCTCCAATAATTTCCCGGCACCCCACCCATTCTTTTTCTCCATGCACAGACCTTGTCGCCAAGGGCTGCGGGGGTGCTCATGCCTTCACATCCACTGCATCACAAGGTTTACACCCCATGTCCAGCCACATCTGCGGCCCAGGTTGCACCCACGGCGTCACGCCCGAAGCCGAAAAAGAGATCAAGGAAGAGTTCAAGGTTGCGCGTCGTTCCTTCCTGCGCGACGCGATGGCCGCCAGCGGTGCCGCCGTGTCGGCCGGCGCGCTGACCGCGTCGATGACGCCCAGCGCCTTCGCGCAAAGCGCCAAGCCCGGGTCGGGCATGACCAGCCACTACTACATCCCTGCCAGCGCCAACACCATCCTGTGGGGCTACTTCAGCAAGTCGGCCAAGCCGGTGGTCGAGGTGGAATCCGGTGATTTCGTCACCATCGAAACGCTCACCCACCACGCCAACGACGATGCCGAGCGCATGGTCAAGGGCGACGCTGGCGCCGAGAGCGTCTTCCACTGGGACAGCAAGAAGAAGGGCGTGAACCGCCGCGGCGCCGGCCCGATGGACGCCAAGGTGGGCGCGGGTGGCGGCGAGGGCGTCCACATCTGCACCGGCCCCGTCTACATCAAGGGCGCCGAGCCCGGCGACATCCTGGAGGTGCGCATCATCGACTGCGTGCCCCGTCCCAGCGCCAACCCGCTGTACAAGGGCCGCTCGTTCGGCAGTAACGCCGCCGCCAACTGGGGCTTCCATTACGGCGACACGCTGACCGAGCCCAAGAAGCGCGAGGTCGTCACCATCTACGAGGTGGACGCCACGGGCGAGCGCAACTGGGCCCGCGCCGTCTACAACTACAAGTGGACGCCGCAGACCGACCCCTTCGGCGTCGTGCACCCCACCATCGACTACCCCGGTGTGCCGGTGGACCACCGCACCATCACCAAGAACGAGAACGTGCTCAAGAACATCCGCATCCCGGTGCGGCCGCACTTCGGCACCATGGGCGTGGCCCCGGCCGAGGCCGAGTTCGTCACCTCCATCCCGCCCAACTACACCGGCGGCAACATCGACAACTGGCGCATCGGCAAGGGCGCGACCATCTACTACCCCGTGGCCGTGAAGGGCGCGATGTTCTCCGTGGGCGATCCGCACGCCTCGCAGGGCGACTCGGAACTGTGCGGCACGGCCATCGAGTGCTCGCTGACCGGCACCTTCCAGCTGATCCTGCACAAGAAGGCCAGCCTGCCCGGCACCCCCCTGGCCGAGCTGAACTACCCGCTGCTGGAAACACAGGACGAATGGCTGCTGCATGGCTTCAGCTATGCCAACTACCTGGCCGAACTGGGCCCCGGCGCGCAGCAAGACATCTACGGCAAATCATCCGTCGACAAGGCCCTGCGCGACGCGTATCACAAGATGCGCCACTTCCTGATGACCACGCAAAACCTCAGCGAGGACGAAGCCATCTCGCTGATGTCCATCGCGGTGGACTTCGGCATCACGCAGGTGGTCGACGGCAACTGGGGGGTGCACGCCCTGGTCAAGAAGAGCATCTTCCCGGCGCGCGGCACCTGAGCCCTTTCCTGCTGGCACACGGATCGCTTGCAAGGAGCGCATGATGCTCAACGACCTGCGCCGCTTCTCGACCAGCGCCTTTCCGGACAACCTGCGCCAGGCGGCCTGGTCGGAGGTGCTGGAGAAGGTGCTGCTGAGCAGCGCCCCCGGCGGGCGATCCCAGCCGGCCCTGGACGGGCACGTGTCCACCAGCACCTCGGCGCTGGACTCGGTCTTCGCCAAGCTGAGTTCGTCGCCGCAGGTGCTTCTGCCCCACCCGGCCAACGCGCGCCGCTACGGCCATGCCGTGCTGGTGCTGACCCTGCTGGACGGCAGCGGCCTGGTGGCCGACGCCAACGAGAGCATCGCCCTCTCGCCCGGCGACATCATCGTGCTGGACCCGACTCGCGCCTGGCGCGTGGAGCTCCACACCGACTTCCGTGCCGTGATCGCACGGCTGGAGTCGGCCAGCTTCATCCTGCGCCTGGTGCGCACCTGCGGCCAGGAGCTCAACAAGATCGACACGCGCAGCGGGGTGGGCGCGGTCTGCCTCACCCTCACACGCTCCATCGCAGATGAGCTGGAGCACCTGGGCCGAAACGAATTGCCGCCGCTGGAGGCCACGTTGACAGAACTGCTGGTGGCCTGCCTGTCGCGCCAGGAGCACCGCGCCCAGGCCGGGCAGACGGAAGACAGCACTTCCGTGCAGTTGGGCCACCTGCGCCGCGTGTGCCGCGCCATCGAATCGCACCTGGGCGATGCCGAACTGCAGATCGACGACATCGGGCGGCTGGAGGACCTGTCCATCCGCTACATCCAGAAGCTGTTCCAGGTGGGCTCGACCACCTTCAGCGACTACCTCAAATCACGCCGGCTGGAGCGTTGCCGGCTGGACCTGGCCAACCCGTCACTGGCCCACATCACCATCTCGGAGCTGTGCTTCCGCTGGGGCTTCAAGGACGCCGCGCATTTCAGCAGGGCCTTCAGCACGCGCTACGGCCAGACGCCCAAGGCCTACCGGGCCGAACCACCCAAAGAGGCCGATGACAGCTTGCGCCGAGGCCGACCAGCCCAGCCGCCCGCGCCCAGACCCGCGTTGCGTGACACTGCCAAGGCCCCGGCTGCGCTGCCGCCCACCGATGAACAAGGCAGCGACGCGCGCCGCCATCAGTTCCAGAACGTGCTGAGCGACCACGCCCGATACGCGACGGCCCTGGCCCTGTCGCCCAAGCGTGCCGCGCCGCTGCAAAGCACGGCCGCGTCGCCAGGCGAGCCCCTGCCCAACCACTACTACGTGCCGGTGTCCGACAAGACCGTGCACTGGGGCTACTTCGGCCGTGGCATCAAGCCGGTGCTGTCCGTGCGCTCGGGCGACATCGTCACCATCGAGACACTCACCCAGCACGCCAGCGACGACCGCGAACGCATGATCGATGGCGACCCGGGCGCCGAAAGCGTCTTCCACTGGACGGCCGAGAAAAAAGCCGTGGACCGTCGTGGCGCCGGCCCCATGGACGCCTCCATCTACGGGCGTGGTGCCGGTGAAGGCTTTGGCGTGCACATCTGCACCGGCCCCATCTACGTGCATGGGGCCGAGCCTGGCGATGTGCTGGAGGTGCGCATCCTGGACATCGTGCCGCGCGCCAGCTGCCACCCCAACCACCATGGCCGCATCTTCGGCAGCAACGCCGCGGCCTGGTGGGGCTTCCATTACAAGGACATGCTGACCGAGCCCAAGCAGCGCGAGGTCGTCACCATCTACGAGATCGACCCGTCTCCCGAGCACCCGCACGCCAAGGCCGTCTACAACTACCGCTGGACACCCCAGACCGACCCGTTCGGCGTGCGCCACGACACCATCGACTACCCCGGCGTGCTGGTGGACCCGGCCACGGTGACGAAGAACCACGGCGTGCTGGCCAAGGTGCGCGTGCCCATTCGGCCGCACTTCGGTGTGCTGGCCGTGGCCCCGCGCGAGCAGGGCCTGGTTGATTCGGTGCCACCCGGCTACTTCGGCGGCAACCTGGACAACTGGCGCGCCGGCAAGGGCACACAGCTTTTCTTGCCGGTGTCGGCCGAGGGCGCCTTGTTCTCGGTGGGTGATCCGCATGCCTCGCAGGGCGATTCAGAGGTATGCGGTACCGCCATCGAATGCTCGCTGACCGGCGTGTTCCAGCTGGTGCTGCACAAGAAGGCCGAACTGGCGGGCAGCTTCATGGCCGACCTGCACTACCCCTTCCTGGAAACGCCCGACGAATGGGTGCTGCACGGCTTCAGCTTTCCTGATCACTTCGCCGAGCTGGGCCCGCAGGCGCAGACCCAGGTCTACCAGAAGTCATCGCTGGACGCGGCCATGCTGGACGCCTTCCGCAAGGCGCGCCACTACCTGATGCAGGCCCACGCGCTCAGTGAGGACGAGGCCGTCTCGCTGATGTCCGTGGGCGTGGACTTCGGCATCACCCAGGTGGTCGATGGCAATCTTGGTGTGCACGCCATCATCAAGAAGGCCTTGTTCCCGGATCTGGGCGATGGTTGAGCAGCCCTGTCGCTCAGATTGAGCAATGAGCCCGCCGTGCCAGTTGATCAGCGAGCAGCATGCGCAGAGGCTGCTGTCAGCCAGTGGGCCACTTGCCGTGCATGCTGGCCGCCCGTCTGCTGGGCCTGGGCCAGCAACTGCTGCTCCTGGCGCCCGAGTTCGCCCAGCTTGAGCAAGGTGGCCCGGTAGAACCCCAGATCGGCCGACTTGCTGAACACCAGCTCCTGCTGGACGCCATTCTCGAGCGTCACGCCCGAGCCCACTTTGTCCAGATGCGCCAGCAAACCGTCCACCTGCGCCACGATGCCGCGCTCCACCTCGAAGAAGGCCTCCATCGTGGACTGCGCGCCGGCCGACGTGTGCAGCAGGGCCTGGCGCCTCTCGGGCTCGTCCCAACCGGGCGCCTGCGCCAGCCATTGCGCCAGGGATTCGTCCAGCCGGGACTGGATGGCGATGTTCTGGCGATTCAGGTCGTCGAGCGCGGTACGCAGTTGATCGAGTTTCTGGCGAACGCTGTGGCGCCCGGATGGCACCACCAGGGTCGACGGCGTCAGCCCGTCGCCCAAGCCCACGGCTTCGATCTGCGTCTGGTAGGCATGCAGCGCCTGCTGGCGTCGCCGGGAAGCATCCATCAGGGCCTGGAGCAGCGGCGCCAGTCCGCTGTCATCGACCCGCTGCAGCATTTCCGCGTCGGGCACCATTCCCGAACTGAGCTCGGACACGATCGGGGCCAGCCGTTCAAGATCACGTTCCAGGGCTCGGTGTCGGGCCTCCGGACTCCCTTGAGTGACCCACAGCAAGGCCGACAGAACGATCAATCCCAGGCCCAAGCCCAGGATGGTCCACCAAGCCAGGATCGATCGGTCATTTTTGTAGCGCATACAGACCCGAACCCCTGATGCCCGGGGCTTACCACACCGTCAAAAAAGCGTATTTCACCCCACCCTGGCGCACGGCAGGGTGTGACGATTTGTAAAACCCCGGGTCAAGGGTTCTCAAAGTGATGCGGCGGGCGCGCGATCAATGCTCGAGCCTGAATGATTCAGGACTGGCACAGCGCAATTCATCGACGGTGTAGCCGCCCCGGGTCAAGGCCTCTTTCAACCATTCAGGCTGTGAGCCTTGACCATCCCAGGTATCGCCTGACACCGGGTGGCGGTATTTCGGCCCGGCGGGCATCACGACTTCGGGCAGAACCGACGGCATGCCGGATGCCTCAAATTCGAGTTCCTCAGGGGAAATGCGCCAAAAATCGATCAGTTTGCGGATGGAGCGCAGCACCGCTTCTTGTTCTGGGGTCTTCACGTTGGGTGTGCAATTGCGATAGAAATTGCGATGGAAGTTGCCAAGCAACCACTCTAGTATTGTGAACGAGCTTTAAAGCCGGGAGATGAACCTGGTTTTGAATCTCCGAAATTGCCACCTTTTCATGGCAATCCAGCACACAATACCCATTGTCCGGAAGCCCTATCTTCCAAAGGTGCCTTTTAATAGGCAGGTCGCAGCAGGGACGACACACGCCGTAAACCCTGCGTCATGTCAACGATGTTCAGGAGGCCCTATGCGCGTCAATTTGCCCGTGTCTCAGCACGAGTATCCCTTTCCGCCTGGTGAAACACTGGTATCGACCACAGACCTCAAGGGGCGCATCAATTACTGCAACCCCGCGTTCATCCTGGTCAGTGGCTACACGCGCGAAGAACTGCTGGGCCAGCCCCACAACATGATCCGCCACCCCGACATGCCGGAAGAAGCCTTCCGCGACATGTGGTCCACCATCGCCTCGGGGCAGCCGTGGTCGGGCATGGTCAAGAACCGCCGCAAGGACGGCAGCTTCTACTGGGTCAAGGCCAACGTCACCCCTTTGATGGAAAACGACCGACCCATGGGCTACATGTCGGTGCGCACGCAACCCGCCCGAGCTGATGTACAGGCGGCAGAGCAGCTCTACACCACCATGCGCGCGGAGAAGGAAAGCGGCAGCCTGCTCCACCGGCTGGACAGCGGCCACGTGGTGCGCTCCGATGCACTGGGCAAGCTGCGTGAAGGCACCCGGCTGGGCCTGCTGGGCCAGATGATGCTGATCAGCCTGCTGACGGCCGTGGTGGCCTACGCGGCAGGCGCGGTGTCGGCTGGCGGCCTGTCCGAGCTCAATGTGATCGAAGTGCTGATCGGGGCGCTGCTGGTCGTCGCGCTGGGCGTGATCGCCAGCCTGGTCATCCGCACGTTGATGCTCAAGCCGCTCGAAGGCTTGCTGGTACGCGCCAATCGCATGGCTGCCGGCGACCTCACCGCCGACATCGAATCGGGTGGCAAGGGCCTGGTGGGCAAGCTCGCGCAGTCGCTCAACCAGCTCAACGTGAACCTGCGCTCCATCGTTCGCGATGCCCGCAACGAGGTCAACCAGATGATGGTGGCCACGGAAGAGATCGCCTCCGGCAACCAGGACTTGTCCGCCCGCACCGAAACGCAGGCCAGCAACCTGCAGCAAACCGCGGCCTCGATGGAGCAGATCACCGGCACCGTGCGCACCACCTCCGACACGGCCAGGCAGGCCGCGTCGCTCGCGCACGAGACCACCGCCGTCACGCAGCGCAGCAGCGCCGCCGTGGACGACGTGACGCAGATGATGGCGGCGATCGAGGACTCCTCCCGGCGCATCAACGAAATCATCCAGGTCATCGACAGCATCGCGTTCCAGACCAACATCCTGGCGCTCAATGCTGCGGTGGAAGCCGCCCGGGCCGGCGAGCAGGGGCGTGGCTTCGCGGTCGTGGCCTCCGAGGTGCGGGCCCTGGCGCAACGCACCGCCTCGGCAGCCAAGGAGGTCAAGCAGCTCATCACCGATTCGGCTGAGAAGATCAGCGCCGGCAGCCGCCTGACGGAAACCGCCAAGTCGACCATGGCCGAGGCGCTGAAGTCGGTCGAGCAGGTCGGCTCGCTGGTCGAGGTGATCAGCCACGGGGCCAGCGAACAGCTCACCGGCATTTCGCAGATCAACAGCGCCATCGCGCAGCTGGACACCATCACGCAGCAGAACGCGGCAGCGGTGGAGCAGATCTCGGCCTCGTCCATGGCCCTGGCCAGCCGCGCCCAGGTGGTGTCGTCCACGGTGCAGGTGTTCCGCATCGATGCCCATCAGCAACAGGCCATGCCCGATGCAGTGGCGCTGCGACGGCAGGCCAAGCAGGCCAGCAGCGGCCACCATGAGCCCCCGTTGCTCGCACCAGCTCCCGTCAGCCGGCCACAGGCGGCGCGGCCCAAGGCCCTGGCCCCCAACCGTGCGCAGCCCGCCGTGACCGACGCGCGTGCGCAGCAGCCGGTGCCGGAGGGCGACTGGGAGACGATCTGAGGCTGCACCACCCTTCACCGCACGGCTGACCTCAGGCATGTCTACACTGGCGGACCACACCGCTCGTGTCCCCTGCCATGAAGTTCGCCCTGTTTTCTGACCTGCACGCCAACCGCCAAGCCACAGAGGCTGTCTGGGAGCATGCGCAGGCGGAGGGCTTCGACCGGCTCGTGCTGCTGGGCGACTATGTGGACTACGGCGCCGACCCTGGCTGGACGATCGAGTTCGTGCAGCAGCGGGTGGCCGAAGGCGCCGTGGCGGTGCGAGGCAACCACGATGATGCGGTGGTGGTGGGTGCTCACGAGGGCATGCATGGCCAGGTCCAGCTCAGCCTGAACTGGACGCGCCAGCGGGTGAGCGCCGAACAGTGCGCCTTTCTTTCCAGCCTGCCCCTGATGGCCTCCTTCGGGGATTGCCTGGCAGCACATGCCAACGCACACGCCCCGGCCGAATGGGGCTACATCCACGGGCGCATGGAGGCCATGCGCAGCCTGTACGCCACCGAGGCGCACCTGGTGTTCTGCGGTCACATGCACGAGCCTCGCCTGTATCACCTGTCGGGCACCGGCAAGGCCGGTGAGTTCGAGCCGGTGCCAGGCGTTGCCATCCCCCTCTCGCGGGCCCGGCGCTGGTTGGCCATCCCCGGCTCGGTGGGGCAGCCACGGGACGGCAACCCCGCCGCCTGCTATGCGCTCTACGACGACGAGCAGGACTCACTGACCTTCCAGCGGGTACCCTATGACCATGAAGAGGCTGCCCAGCGCATCATCCAGGCGGGCCTGCCCGAGATGATGGCGCACCGACTGCACCATGGCCGGTGAATCGCAAGGCCCCAGGCTTCGCCTGGAGGCGGGCATGCAGCTTGATGACTTCGAGCTGATCGAACGCCTGCACCAGGGCGGCATGGCCACGCTGTGGTCCGTGCGACGCATCGGGCCCGTGCCCGCTGAAGAGCAAGGCCTGCCCCTGATCATGAAGGTGCCCCGCTTCAAGGGCGGCGAGGACCCGGCCACCATCGTCGGCTTCGAGGTCGAGCAGATGATCATGCCGCGCCTGACCGGCCCTCATGTCCCATGCTACGTCGCAAGAGGCGATTTCACCCGCCAGCCCTACATCGTGATGGAGCACGTGGCAGGCGACACGCTCAAGCCGCGTTTTGACATGGCACCACTGCCCGTTGACGAGGTGGCCCGCATCGGTGCAAGAGTGGCCCAGGCCCTGCACGCCGTGCATGCCCAGCATGTGGTGCATCTCGACATCAAGCCCAGCAACATCATGTTCCGCGACAGCGGAGAGGCTGTGCTGGTGGATTTCGGGTTGTCACGCCACGACCAGTTGCCCGACCTCTTGGAAGAAGAGTTCGAGTTGCCGATGGGCACCGGTCCCTACATGTCACCCGAGCAGGTGCAGTTCGTGCGCAACGACCCGCGCAGCGACCTGTTTGCCCTGGGGGTGCTGATGTACCACCTGGCCACCGGCGAGCGACCCTTCGGCCAGCCCAGCAGCGTGTCGGGCTTGCGCAAGCGCTTGTACACCGAGCCGGTGCCGCCCAGGGCGCTGGTGCCCAGCTTGCCCGCCTGGTTCCAGGAGGTGGTGCTGCGCTGCCTGGAAGTGAGCCCCGAACGGCGCTACCAGAGCGCAGCCCAGTTGGCTCTGGATCTGCAGAACCCGGCTCAGATCCCCCTGACCCCACGCGCAGAGAAAGTGCGCACCACCGGCAGGCTGGGCAAACTAAGGCGTTGGTTCAAGGCCATTGGCCATGAGCCTGCCCCCGAGACTTCGGTGGCCAAGCAGTTGGAGCGCAGCCCCATCATCATGGTCGCCATCGGGGTGCGCAATTCAACGCCTGCGCTGGATGCCAAGTTGCTGGCGACCGTCCGGCGCATCCTGATGATCGAGCCCGGCGCACGCCTGGCCTGCGTCAGCGTGATGAAGATCAACCGCGTCGGCATGGACAAGCTGACCGATGACGAGGGCCACAGCCTGCACGTCAAGCAACTGGTGGCCATACGCCACTGGGCAAGGCCATTGCAGCAGGCGCTGGCCATGGACGAACAGCGGTTGACCTTTCACGTGCTCGAATCACCCGACACGGCCGTGGCCATCGTGGACTTCGCCACCAAGAACCAGGTGGACCACATCGTGATGGGCGCACGCGGCAACTCCAGCCTGCGGCGCTACCTGGGCAGCGTGAGCGCCCAGGTGGTGGCCGAGGCGCAATGCTCGGTCACCGTGGTGCGGGCGTGACAGCAGCGCGGCGGCGACGTGCCCACCAGCCAACCGCGGCCAGTCCTGTCAAGGTCAGGGCCCAAGACGACGGCTCGGGCACGGCAGCGGCAAGGCCCAGGTAGCGATAACCGCTTGAGGATGTGAAGCTGTAGCCATCGGCCAGGGAAATGCCCAGGTAGTCGGAATGGCTCGCATCGGTGGTCACGGAGCATCCGGCCAGGCGGAAGCACCGTGATCCGTTGTAGAGCTGGAACAGCAGCGAGATGTCCGTGTCGGTGGGCACCTCCAGGGTCAGCGTGACCTGGCCGCTGGTGCGGCCATTGACCGCATCGCCGTTGGAGTAGCTGCCGTTCGGTCCGCCCAGGGCCCACTCGCGGAAGACCTCCTTGCCCGCGGCCTCATCAATGGTCAAGGTTTGCTGAGCCTCTGGAGGGCACCAGGTGCCTTCCGAGCCGTAGTCGATGCAGGTGGCCGTGGGATCGTAATCCGGGTTGATCTTCTCGTAGCTGAGAAACACGGCCCGGCTTGACTGGGTCTGCTGGAAGCGCGGAGGATCACCAGCGGTCTGGCTGCCGTTGAGCCCGAGCCCCGAGATCACCGTGTCGTAGTCCATCGTGATGGTCAGCGTGGCGGTTGCGCCAGGGCCGCTCAGACGGATCGTGTCCGTCACATCCAGGCGGGCGTACGACTCGGCGATGTCGTTGATGCCACCTGCCCCCGTGGTGGCGGAGGTGATGGCCTTGAACAGCCCCGTGCCTGGGTTGGCCCACGCATCGACGGTGGCTGATACCTGGCCCGAGATCACGCCACGCGTGCCACCCGTGGAGAAGTCAGTGTACGGGGACTCGGCCTGGAGGTAGTTGTAGGTGCCGGAAGCGCTCTCTTCAGCCGTCGCGCCCCAGGTGAACTGGGCGTCGGCATGCGCAGCCAGGGACGTGGTCAACAAGGCCCAGAACGAGGCCGATAAGCGTAAAGACGTGCGCATGGCATCCCCTGAATGATCTGGAAAGAGGGCTTTATACCAACGCACGCCAGCGACCGCCCCCCTAGGGCGAGGGATCGCCAAACACCCGGATCTCCGGATGCTTGCCTCAGCCAGTGATCGGGACCACGCGCATCACCTTCTGCAGCCCATCGACCTGCTTGCCCTTGCGGGCGCGCTTGCCGATGTGGGCCGTGTAAGCACTGTTGCGCACGTCTTCTTCCTTGGGCTTGCCGCCGCGGCCGGAGCCGATCACGCGCACACCGTTGTGCACCGTGGCCACCGACACGAGCGGCGACTTCTGGGCATCGACGTCCATCAGGGTCAGACCACGACCGCCGTTGGACTGCAGCTTGAGCTCGTCCAGGCTGAACACCAGCAAACGGCCGTCTTGCGCCAGGCAGGCCACCTGGGTGTCTTTCGCCTGCACCAGCACCGGGGCCAGCACCACGCTGCCTTCGTCCAGCGTGAGGAAGCCCTTGCCGCCCTTCTGGCGTGTCACCAGATCACCCAGCTTGGCCATCAGGCCGAAGCCCGCGGTGTTGGCCAGCAGCAGGACCTGTTCGGGGTTGCCCGCCAGGTAATGCAGCGGTTGCGTGCCCGATTCAAGCTCGATCATCGTGGTGATGGGCTGTCCATCGCCACGCGCACCCGGCAGGCTGCTCACGGGAACGCTATAGACACGGCCATTGGTGCCCACCACGATCATGGGATCGACCGTGCGGCACTCGAAGGTACCGTACAGGCCATCACCCGCCTTGAAGGCGAAGCTGGCCGCGTCATGGCCATGGCCCGTGCGTGCGCGCACCCAGCCTTTCAGGCTGATCACCACGGTTACGGGCTCGTCGATCACCTTCACCTCGGCCACGGCGCGCTTCTCGGCCTGGATCAGGGTGCGGCGTTCATCGCCATACTGCTTGGCATCAGCCTCGATTTCCTTGATCACCGTGCGCTTGAGCGTGGCGGGGTTGCCCAGGATCTCTTCGAGCTTGCCTTGTTCGGTACGCAGCTCGGACAGCTCCTGCTCGATCTTGATCGCCTCCAGCCGGGCCAGCTGGCGCAGGCGGATGTCGAGGATGTCGTCGGCCTGGCGCTCGCTGAGCTTGAAGGCCTCGATCAGCGCGGGCTTGGGCTCATCGCTCTCGCGGATGATTCGGATCACTTCATCGATGTTGAGCAGCACCAGCTGCCGGCCTTCAAGGATGTGGATGCGGTCGAGCACCTTGCCCAGGCGGTGACGCGTGCGGCGCGTGACCGTCTGCATGCGGAACCCCGTCCACTCCAGCAGGATCTGGCGCAGGCCCTTCTGCGTGGGCTTGCCGTCGGCGCCCACCATGGTCATGTTGACAGAGGCCGAGCTCTCCAGGCTGGTGTGCGCCAGCAAGGTGGTGATCAGCTCCTGCTGGCTGATGGTGCGCGTCTTGGGCTCGAACACCAGGCGCACGGCGGCATCCTTGCTGGATTCGTCACGCACCGCATCCAACACCGACAGCATCGTGGTCTTGAGCTGGGTCTGGTCGGCTGTCAGCGCCTTCTTGCCAGTCTTGATCTTGGGGTTGGTCAGCTCCTCGATCTCTTCAAGCACCTTCTGGCTGCTGGTGCCATGCGGCAGCTCGGTGACGACCAGTTGCCACTGGCCACGCGCCAGGTCCTCGATCTTCCAGCGGGCGCGCACCTTCAGGCTGCCGCGGCCCGTGCGGTAGGCATCCTGGATGTCCTGCGGGCTGGAGATGATCTGGCCGCCGCCCGGAAAATCGGGGCCCTGCACCAGGCCATACAACTCTTCGTCGGGCAGCTTGTCGTTCTTGATCAATGCCACGGCCGCCGCGGCCACCTCGCGCAGGTTGTGGCTGGGAATCTCGGTGGCCAGGCCCACGGCGATGCCGCTGGCGCCGTTGAGCAGCACGAAGGGCAGGCGAGCGGGCAGTTGGCGCGGCTCTTCGGCCGAGCCATCGTAGTTGGCGATGAAATCGACCGTGCCCATGTCGATCTCGTCGAGCAATAGCCGGGCGATGGGGGCCAGGCGCGCCTCGGTATAACGCATCGCGGCAGCCCCGTCGCCATCGCGGCTGCCGAAGTTGCCCTGGCCGTCGATCAGCGGGTAGCGCAGCGCGAAATCCTGCGCCATGCGCACCATGGCATCGTAGGCGGCCGTGTCGCCGTGCGGGTGGTATTTGCCCAGCACATCGCCCACCACACGGGCGCTCTTGACCGGCTTGGGACCACTGGTACCGGAGAAGCCCAGGCCCATGCGGTCCATCGCGTACAGGATGCGGCGCTGCACGGGCTTCTGGCCATCGCACACATCGGGCAGGGCGCGGCCCTTGACCACGCTCAGCGCGTACTCCAGGTAGGCACGCTCGGCGTAGTGCGACAGGGTCAGGGACTCGCCACCATCGCTGGGCGGCTGTGAGAATTCAAGTGTCGTTTGTTCGGACATGGATGTCGGCTCATGAGGAAACGCCGGGCCACCCCAAGTTGATCATCCCTCGGGGGGCGGCGGCAATGATGCCGCCTGGGGGCCCTCTCGCGGGCAGGCGTATTTTGCCTGTTACGGCGACCACCCACTGCGCCCCCCTGGCACGGTCAAGCGCCGGAGTCATCCACCATGCGGGCGTACGCAGACATGTCCACTGCTGAGCGAACCGTCCGGGTCCGCGTGCGCGCCAGCGGAATGAACTTGCTGGCGTCGCGGAGAAGGTCATGATGTCCCGGCATGCACCGGTTGACGAACTGGTCCGAGGACATGCGGATGCCCTCGAAGCTAGCCTGCTCGCTCGATTGCAGTACCTTCAGGAGCACCATCGGCTCCACGCTGCGCTATGACCTACATGAAGAGCCAACCATGGCCATTCAGCCATGCCGCCTCACTCGTCGGCCAGCAAGTTGGCAATCAGGGTGATCTGCGGAACCGAAGCCAGGGCCCGTGACAGCGGGCACGTGTTCTTGGCCTGCACCGCCAATTGCTGGAACGTCTGTGCGTCGATGCCCGGGATGCGAGCGTTGAGTTCCAGATCAATCCGGTCGATGCGATAGCCATCGCCCACCTTGTTGAGATGCACGGTGGCCTTGGTGTCTGCCTGGCGCGTGTCAAAGCCCTTGGCGGCACAGGCGAACGAAAACGCCATCGTGAAGCAGGCGGCGTGTGCTGCGCCCAGCAACTCTTCAGGATTGCTGCCTTTGCGGTCATCCTCGAAGCGCGACCCGAAGCCATAGGGGTGGTTTTTAAGGGCACCGGTCTCGGTGGAGATCTGGCCCTGCCCGGCCTTGCCCTGGCCTTCCCAGTGCACGCTGGCTGACTTCTGAATCATGATCGGCTCCTTGGTGGACGACAGTCCACACTGTAGGCTTGCCCATCTCCCCCCGACATCAGCACAGCACCCGCCGTGCTGTAGGCCAGCGCCTACGTGCGGCGCCAGCCCGCCCCGGTCAGATGTCGATCTCGACCGCGTCGCCGTGCAGCTCCATCAGCTCGCGGCGCGAGGCAGCCTCACCCTTGCCCATCAGCTTGTTGAACGAACCTTCGGTGGATTCGAAACCCGGCTCGCCATAGGCCACCGGCAACAACCGGCGCGTCTCGGGATTCAGCGTGGTGTCCCACAGCTGCTCGGCGTTCATCTCGCCCAGGCCCTTGAAGCGGCCGATGCTCCAGGCGCCTTCGCGGCAGCCTTCCTTGCGAAGCTTGTCCAGGATGGCGTGCAATTCACCATCGTCCAGCGCATAGATCTTGGCTGCAGGCTTTTTGCCCCGCGCAGGCGCATCCACACGGTAGAGCGGCGGGCGCGCCACGTAGATGTGGCCGGTTTCGATCAGCTTGGGGAAGTGGCGGAAGAACAGCGTCAGCAGCAGCACCTGGATGTGCGAGCCGTCCACGTCGGCGTCCGACAAGATGCAGACCTTGCCGTAGCGCAGGCCGGACAGGTCCGGTGTGTCGTTCGGGCCATGTGGATCAACACCGATGGCCACAGAGATGTCGTGGATCTCGTTGTTCTTGAAGAGCAGATCCCGCTCGACTTCCCAGGCATTGAGCACCTTGCCGCGCAGCGGCAGGATGGCCTGAGTTTCCTTGTCACGGCCCATCTTGGCACTGCCACCTGCTGAATCGCCCTCGACCAGGAAGACTTCGTTCAGGCTGATGTCGCGGCTCTCGCAATCGGTGAGCTTGCCGGGCAGCACGGCCACGCCGGAACCCTTCTTCTTTTCCACCTTCTGGCCAGCGCGCTGCCGCGCCTGCGCCTGCTTGATGACCAGATCCGCCAGCTTCTTGCCGTGATCCACATGCTGGTTCAGCCACAGCTCGAGCGCCGGCTTCACGTAGGTGCTGACCAGGCGGAGCGCATCACGGCTGTTCAGGCGTTCCTTGGTCTGGCCCTGGAACTGAGGGTCGAGCACCTTGGCGCTCAGCACGAAGCTGGCGCGCGAGAACACATCGTCGGGCATCAGTTTCACACCCTTGGGACTGAGCGCGTGCATCTCGATGAAGCCCTTCACAGCCTGGAACAGCCCGTCCTTCAAGCCCGATTCATGGGTGCCGCCGGCCACCGTGGGAATCAGATTGACATAGCTCTCGCGCATCGGCGCGCCTTCTTCCGTGAAGGCCACGCACCAGGCCGCGCCCTCGCCCTCTGCGAAGTTCTCCGTCTCGCTGCCACTGGCGTACTGTTCGCCTTCAAACAGCGGAATCACCGGGTCGGCATTGAGCGTCTGCGTCAAGTAGTCGCGCAGGCCGCCTTTGTACAGCCAGGTCTGCGTCTCGCCGGTTTTCTCGTGCGTGAGCGTGATGGTCACGCCGGGCATCAGCACGGCCTTGCTGCGCAGCATGTGCACCAGCTCGCCCTTGGGCAGCTCTGCGCTTTCAAAGTACTTGGGATCGGGCCAGGCACGCACGGCCGTGCCGTTCTTGCGGTCGCCGCTGGCTGCGGGCCGCACTGTGACCGGCTCGATCACGTCACCGCCACCGAAGGCCAGTTGCGCCACCTGCTTGTCGCGCCACACCGTCACCTGCAGTCGCGTGGACAGCGCATTCGTCACGCTCACACCCACGCCATGAAGGCCGCCGGAGAAGCTGTAGGCACCGCCCGAACCCTTGTCGAATTTGCCCCCCGCGTGCAGGCGGGTGAACACGATCTCAACCACGGACACGCCTTCTTCAGGGTGCATGCCGAACGGGATGCCCCGCCCCTCGTCCTCGACGCTGATCGATCCATCCGTGTGCAGGGTGACCGCGATGCGCTTGCCAAAACCTGCGAGGGCCTCGTCGGCGGCGTTGTCGATCACCTCCTGGATGATGTGCAGCGGATTGTCCGTGCGGGTGTACATGCCCGGGCGCTGCTTGACGGGCTCCAGGCCCTTGAGAACGCGGATGGACGATTCGCCGTAACCGGCGTTGGGAGCAGACAGAGGTTTCGTGGCCATGGGCCGGGATTGTAGGCACCTGGTCCCACCATATCGATGGATACAGGTTTTTACGAATGTGTTAATTTAACGGTGTTGGTTATACCAACTTACAAGCTGCAGCACCTTCGGAGCATCCCATGCTAAAGACGATCGCACGGCCCCTCGCGGCCGGCCTGGGCGCGCTGGCCCTTGCCTCCAGCGCTTTGGCCGCCAATTACACCGTGGACACGCCCACCGCCGAGCCGTACTACAAGACGGATCCGATCATCCAGGGTGCCGGCGCATTCTCCGACACGTTCAGTTTCTCGGTAGCGGCCACCACCGACTCGTTCATCTGGGTGCTGCCCTACAACCCGCTGGATATTTCTGCCTTGTGGGTAGGCACCCATGGCGTGCAGGTCAGCCTGTTCGACAGCACCAACATCCTGGTCGGCTCCGGCAAGACTGCCGCACAACTGGGCATCAACCTTTACAGCGACCCGGCCACGGCGGCCTACGCGCTCACCCTGAAGGCGGCGGGGTATGACCCCGCCCAGTCGCTGTTCTGGAGCGGCTCGCTGAATGCCGGTACTTACACCGCCACGGTCAGCGGGATCGCGGGTGGCTTGCTCAGCGGCACCTTTGGCGGTGGCGGGGCCTACATCGCCAAGTTCAGCATCCCCACCGCCGTGCCCGAACCCAGCACACAGGCGATGCTGGCTGGCGGCCTGATCATCCTGGGTACGGTGGCTGCCCGCCGCCGCGTGAAGGTGCGCAGCGGATCCGGGCAAGCCTGATCGCGCGGCACCCAGATGAAAAACGGGCCCACGGGCCCGTTTTTTCATGCCCGCGCAGCCCGCGCACCTACCGGAAAAAGCCCAGCATGCGCTCCAGCGCCGCCGTGAACGGCGCCTGCATCATCGGCAGGGTGAGCCACAGCCCGGTGATGCCCACGCCGATGGACATTGGAAAGCCCACCGAGAAGATGTTCATCTGGGGCGCAACGCGGGCGATCAGGCCCATCACGATGTTCACCAGGGTGAGCATGGCCACGATGGGCAGGGACACCCACAAGCCCAGGCGGAAGACCTCGGCACCCCACACCTGCGGCTGCAAGGTACGGATGAAGGCCAGCGGCTCGGGCGCGATCGGAAAGACCGTGAAGCTGCCCACCACGGCCGAGGTCAGCAGCAGGTGGCCGTTCATCACCACGAAAAGCCAGGCCGCGATGGTGCCGTAGAAGCGGCTGACGGCGGTGGCCTGAGAACCGGACATCGGATCGAAGAAGGCCGCGAAGTTCAAGCCCATCTGTAGACCGATGATTTCACCGGCGAACTCGATGGCCGCGAAGATCACGCGGGCCGCAAAACCGATGGTCACGCCGATCAGCAACTGCTGCAGCACCACCATCAGCGCGATGGGCGAATCCAGCGGGATCACCGGCATCTCGGGCAAGGAGGGCTGGGCGCACAGCACGATCAGGATGGCCAGGCCCACGCGCACCCGCCGCGGCACCGTGCGCATCGAGAACACCGGCGCGGCCGTGAACAGGCCCAGCACCCTGAAGAAAGGCCACAGCCACGGCGAGATCCACGCCATGACCTGGGCCTCGCTGAAGGTGACCATGGGCCGTGCTCAGCCCACGACGCTGGGAATGGATTCCAGCGTCGTGCGGATCAGATCCACCAGCGTGCTGATCATCCAGGGGCCGGCCAGGCCCAACATGGCGAAAGCAGCCAGCAGCTTGGGCACGAAGGACAAGGTCTGTTCGTGAATCTGAGTGGCCGCCTGCAGGATGCTGATCACCAGGCCCACACCCAGCACCACGAGCAGGATGGGGGCGCAGACCATCAGCAGGGTCAGCAGGCCGTCGCGGCCAATGGTGAGGACTTGTTGCGGATCCATGGTCTTGCGTGGTTCAGGTGGCAAAGCTGGCGGCCAGAGAGCCCAGCAGCAGGTTCCAGCCATCGGCCAGCACGAACAGCATCAGCTTGAAGGGCAACGCCACCATCACAGGTGACAGCATCATCATGCCCAGGCTCATCAGCACGCTGGCCACGACCATGTCGATGACCAGGAAGGGGATGAAGATGAGGAAGGCGATCTGGAAGGCCGACTTCAGCTCGCTGGTGACGAAGGCAGGCACCAGCACCCGAAAGGGCACGTCCTGGGGCGTGATCTTGCCCTCGTACTTGGCCAGCTTGGAGAACAGCATCAGGTCCGACTGGCGTGTCTGCTTGCCCATGAACTCGCGGAACGGGCCCTGCCCACGGTCCAGCGCCTCATTGAAGCTGATCTGGTTGGCGGCAAAGGGCTCGTAGGCTTCCTTGTAGACCTTGTCGATGGTCGGCCCCATGACGAACAGGGTCAGGAACAGCGACAGGCCCACGATGACCTGGTTGGGCGGCGCCGTCTGGGCACCCAGGGCCTGCCGGGTCAGGCTCAGTACGATCACGATGCGGGTGAAGCCCGTCATCATCAGCACGGCGGCCGGCAAGAAGCTCAGCGCCGTGAAGAAGAGCAGGGTCTGGATGGGCACCGAGTAGCTGTTGCCCGAGGCGCCCTGCCCCACCATCAAGGGCAGGCCACCCGACGGGGCCGGGGTGATCTGTCCGCCCGCCTGGGCCCAGGCCAGGGCCGGCAGCAGGGTGGACAGCAACACCAGGGCACCCAGGCGCAGAACCCTGGAGCTTTGGTTTGAGCAACAACGTGCCGATATCGACATGGGGGGAACCTGGTTTTGCGATGGGTAGCGCGCCTTCAGGCGCGCGGATCTTGTGGCGAGCCGGTTGCGCTTGACGACGCCCCCTGCCGATCGGCCACTCGGCGCAGCAACTGGGCGAAAGGCGGCAGGGGCCGAACATTGTTCGCGCCAGGCTGCGCGGCCGGCGCATCCATCGTGTGCAAGGTGTTGATCTGCTGGCCCGTCACACCCAGCACGAGCCAGGTGCGTTGCTCGCCGCTGTTGACCTCGATGGTCACGACGCGTTGACCATTGCCCAGGCTCACCTGGGCGACAGGCTTGAGCACTGCAGCAGCGCCCTCGCCTTGCAGCCCCGTGGCCATGCCGGAGCGCTTGAGCAGCCAAAGCGACACGGGGATCAGTGCCAGCACGATGAGCAGCCAGAACACCATCAGTCCGGTGGATTGCATGGGTCGTGTCCTTGGCTCAGTTGCCCTTGCTCAGGCGACGCATGCGCTCGGACGGCGTGACGATGTCGGTCAGGCGGATACCGAACTTGTCGTTTACCACCACCACCTCGCCCTGCGCGATCAGGAAGCCGTTGACCAGCACGTCCATCGGTTCGCCGGCCATGGCATCGAGCTCCACCACCGACCCCTGTGCCAGTTGCAGGATGTTCTTGATGGGGATGCGCGTGCGACCCAGTTCCACCGTGAGCTGCACGGGGATGTCCAGGATCATGTTCAGGTCGTTGCCGGCCGGGTTGGCAGGCGCAGGCGAGAAGTTCGCGAAAGTGGCGGGCGTCATCTGGGGGGCGGCATCGGTCACTTCGGACGCGGTGCCCGACGATGAGGACTGTTGAGCCAATGCAGCTTCCCATTCCGCGGCCATCGCGTCCTGCTCCTCATTGCCCTTGGCTTCGTCGGGCGGAAATTCGGCGGCGGTGTCAGACATTCTTTTCTCCCAGCCAACCCATGTCGGCGGTGTTGTGGGTGAGCAGTTTTTCGACCCTCAAGGCGTATTTGCCGTTAGAGGTGCCGTAATAGCACTCGAAGATGGGTACGCCGTCGACCTTGGCCTCCAGCAGCTGGTTCAGATCCAGCTCGATGAAGTCGCCTGGCTTGAAGGACAGCAGTTGTTCGACGGTGGCCGGGGCCTTGGCCAGTTCGGCCACCACCTCGACCTCGGCCGACTGGATCTGCTGTTGCAGCAGCTTGACCCAGCGGCGGTCAGGCTCGGCCGAATCACCCTGGATGGACGAATACAGGATGTCGCGAATGGGCTCCAGCGCGGCGTAGGGGATGCAGATGTGGACGGTGCCGCTGGTCTCGCCGATCTCCAGCGTGAACGAGGTGCACACCACGATCTCGCTGGGCGTGGCGATGGTGGCGAACTGAGGCTGCATCTCCGAGCGCTGGTACTCCAGCTCGACCGGGTAGATGCCCTTCCACGCCTTCTTGTACTCGACAGTGATGACTTCAATGAGGCGCTGGATGATGCGCTGCTCGGTGGGAGAGAAATCACGGCCTTCGATCCGGGTGTGGAACTTGCCGGCTCCGCCGAACAAGGCATCGATCACGGCAAATACCAGGGTCGGGTCACACACCACCAGGCCCGAACCGCGCAAAGGGCGGATGGCCATGATGTTGAAGTTGGTGGGCACCACGATCTCGCGCAGGAAGGCGCTGTACTTCTGCACCTTGATGCCGCCCACGGACACTTCGGGCGAGCGGCGAATCAGGTTGAACAGGCCGATGCGGATGTTGCGGGCAAAACGCTCGTTGATGATCTCCATCGTGGGCATGCGCCCACGAACGATACGCTCCTGGCTGGCCAGGTTGTAGTCGCGGATGCCCTCGACCGGCGCATCGTCCTGCTCCAGCTTCTGGCTTTCACCGGTGATGCCCTGCAACAGGGCATCGACTTCATCTTGCGAGAGGATTTGCTGATTCATGGCGACTCACTCTACTGCGCGTCGGCCGCATCACTGAACGATGAAGTTCGAATAGTGCACATGCACGATAGGGTTGTACACCTCGACCTTCTTTTTCTTCTTCTTTTTCTTCTTCGGCGCTTCGTCTTCCGCAGTGTCCTCTTCCTCGTCGGGATCAGGCACTTCGTAGCCCATGGCGCGCGCGGTTTCCCGGCGGATCTCTTCGGCCAGCTTCTGCTTGCCCTCGGGGCTGAGAAGGTCTTCGCTGCTCTTGTGCGACAGGATCAGCAGGATGCCGTTGCGGATGGCCGGCATGTAGTTCTTGATCTCGTCGCCCAGCTTGGGGTCTTCCACCTGCAGGTTGATGCCCACCTGCGCATAGCGGTCGGCATCCTTGTCGGACAGGTTCACGGTGAAGGGATCCAGCGGCACGAAGGTGGGCGGGTGGCCGTCGGCCTTGTGCTCCTTGGGCTTGGCCTTCTCGGCGGGGGCTTCGTGCTCTTCGTCACCCTCTTCGCCGGCTTCGGCATGGGTGTTCTTCTTCATCAGCAGCACGGCCGCAGCACCACCACCGACCACCACCAGGAGCAGCACGGCCACGATGATGATGATCAGTTTCTTGGAGCCGCCCTTGGGGGCGGCATCAGCGGCGGGGGCGGGGGCGGCGGCCATGCATGAATCTCCGTTTCAGTCTGTGCCTCGATTATTCCGAGGCGGAGCTTTTTGCAATGTGCGAATAAGCCGCCCTTAATGCCGGTTGATTCCTCCGGACGCCTGGCGATCTGGATCAGGCGTAGAGGTCCAACCCGCCCGGACGCGCGGCAGGCCGGGGCATGGGCGCCAGGCCAGCTTGTGCGTCCATGTCGGCCTGCTCGGCGCCCAGGCCACGGCCGGACCAGGCCATGGCGCGTGGCTGCCCCTCGCCCTGCCCTTGTTGCTGCTGGGCCCAGGCCTGGCTGGCCCCCTGATCGGACACACCGCCACCCGACAGGCTCAGCCCGGCGTCTTCCAGCGCGCTGGAAAGGGCTGGCAGGCTGGCTTCGAGGGCCTGGCGCGTCTCGGCGTGGGCCGCGGCAAAGTCCACCTGGGCGTTCTGGCCGTCCATCACGATGCGGATGTGCACGGGGCCCATGTCCTCCGGGTTCAGCCGCAGTTCGGCCGTCATCTGGCCATTGGCGGGGGTGCCCGACACCCACATGCCCACGCGCTCGGCCAGGGCATTCTTGAAATCGGGGCTGTCGACCGGCGTCGGCAGCGTGGCGGAGGCATGTGCGGTCGACTCGGTGGCCGAGGCGCCTGCACCGGCCGGACGGGCCAGCTCACGGGCCATCAGGGCATTGAACTCCAGCGGAGAAGAGGCATCCTGGGCCGCGATCGCGGCGGTCGCACCCTGGCCCTCGGCCGCCATCATCTTGGGATCACCCTTGAGCGCCTGCTGCTGCCCCAGCAACTGCGTGGTCAGGGCGGCCGTGCCGGTGGGCAGCGCCCCCGGGCCACCCTTGCCTGCGCCAGCCCCCGCCGCATCGGACGGCTTGGCGGCACCGGCACCACCTTCGGTGAGGGCGCCATCGGCCTGCGTGGCCTGGGCCGCGTCACCGCTTTGCGACAAGGAGGCCAACCAGGCCATCATCGAGGCCGGGTCGGAGGTCGCCACATCGGCAGGAGGCTGCAACTCGCGCACCTGGGCACTACCCTCACCCTGGGCGGTGGAGAACTTCACGTCGTCCTTGCCGTGATCTGCCTCGCCCTTGGCATCCACCTGGTCGGCCTTGCCCGCCTGGTCTGCCTTGGCTGATTGCTGCCTCTCGGCCCCATCGGCCTGCTTGGGCTTGGCGCGTGCCTCGTTGTTCGGCTTGTTCTGCTGCGTGTTGGTCTTCTGGGCCTGCTTGGCAGGCTGGGCCTGGGTTTCAGGCTTGGCCGGCGTGGGCGGCTGCTGCCTCTGCTGCAGATGGGCGGTGCTCTGTGCCGCAGCAGCCTTGGCACGCAGGGCTTGTGCCGCGGCGTTGGCCTGGGCCCCCACCCCGGCAGACAGGCTGCCCTGGACGCTGGCTTGCGGGTTCTGGTATTGGGACATCAGCTTGGCGAAGGTCTGGCTGTCGTTGCCCGAGCCCTTGCCCAGCACATCGGCCAGCGAGCCGCCCGCGACACCGGAGGTCGCGCCCGACGTCTGCGAGCCCGGCTTGTTCAGCAGGGAGGGCAGATTCTGTAGATTGGTGCTCATCGGTGTTCTCGCTTGTCTGTTCGTTGTCAGTGAGAGGACGGCGGCAGGTTGCTCTTGGCCGACATCGGGCCGGGGGGAGCCGAGGCCATCAGCCGGGCTGCCAGCTCGTCGGTGGCCTTCTGCTCGCGGCGCACTTCCTTCTGAAGCTGTTCTTTTTCACGGCGCTCCAGCAACTGCGTCACCGCGGCCACCTTGCGCTCGCGTTCGATCAGCTCGGCGCGGCAACGCTCCATGGACAGGTTGAACTGCTCGCTGCGCCTGCGCTGGTCGTCGACCGCATCGCCCAGCCGGGCCATGAAATCCTGGTAGCAGCGCATGATCTCCATGCCGCCGGCCTGGCGGAACTGCGTCTGCCAGCGGCTCTGGTACTGGTCACGGAAATCCTGCAGGGATTGCAGTTGCTGGCGTGAGCCTTCATGCGCCTTGCGGCTGAGCTCGAACTGCGCGAGCGCGGCATCACGGGCCTCTTCGGCCTGCCCCAGCAGGGTCATCAAGGGTTGCTGAGAGGTGCTCACGATAGGCTCCGATCAAGCGGCAATAGGCTTTTCTTCACCCCTGTACGATGGCACGCAACTGTCCCACACTGTCGGTCAAAGTAGCGGGTGTATGCATGTCTTGTTGAAGCATGCCCACCATGTAGGGGTGGACTTTCACCGCCAGATCCAGCTCCGGGTCGCCCCCAGGGGTGTAGGCGCCCAGCTGGATCAGGTCTCGTGCCTTGCTGTAGCGTGACCACAGCTGGCGGAATCGCCTGGACGCATCGAGGTGCTCATGCGAGGCCACGTTGTTCATCACCCGCGATGCGGAACGCTCGATGTCGATGGCCGGGAAGTGGCCGGCTTCGGCCAGATCCCGCGAAAGCACGATGTGGCCGTCCAGGATGGCACGGGCCGCATCCGCGATCGGATCCTGCTGGTCGTCACCCTCGGACAGCACCGTGTAGAAGGCCGTGATCGAGCCATGGCCATTCAGGCCGTTGCCGCTGCGCTCGACCAGTTGCGGCAGCTTGGCAAAGCACGACGGTGGGTAGCCCTTGGTGGCAGGAGGCTCGCCAATGGCCAGCGCGATTTCACGCTGTGCCATGGCATACCGCGTGAGGGAATCCATCAGCAGCAGCACGTGCAGTCCTTCATCGCGAAAGTGCTCAGCCACGGCCGTGGCGTAAGCGGCACCCTGCATGCGGGTCAGCGGCGGCGCATCGGCGGGCGCCGCCACCACGACGGAGCGGGCCAGGCCCTCTTCGCCCAGGATGTCCTCGATGAACTCCTTGACCTCGCGGCCCCGTTCGCCGATCAGCCCGACAACGATGACATCGGCCTGGGTGTAGCGGGCCATCATGCCCATCAGCACGCTCTTGCCCACGCCGGAGCCGGCGAACAGGCCGATGCGCTGGCCGCGGCCCACGGTGAGCATGGCATTGATGGCGCGCACGCCCGTGTCCAGCGGCAGGCGCACCGGGTCACGTTCCATCGCGTTGATCGAGCGGCGCACCAGGGGCTCGCTGCGCGTGTGGGTCAGCGGGCCCCGCTTGTCCAGCGGCTCGCCCTGCGCATCCACCACACGGCCCAGCAGGCCGCTGCCAATGGGCAAATGGCGGGTGCGGTCTTCGCTGCGGCGCCAGGGGTGGCTGGGCCGCCCCAGCAGCGGCGGGTTGATGGGCAAGGCACGTGGCACCACGCGGGCGCCGCTGGCCAGGCCATGCACCTCTGCTGTGGGCATCAGGTAGGCACGGTCACCCGCAAAACCCACCACCTCGGCCAGCACAGGCGTGGCCTCCAGGCGCATCTCGGAGTGGATCTCGCAGACGGCGCCCACGGGCAGGCGCAGGCCAGCGGCCTCCAGCACCAGTCCGGCCACGCGCACCAGCTTGCCCTGGTTCTCAAGAGGCTGTGGGGCCGCGGCGCAGGCATCCAAGTCTTCCAGGAAACGCTTCCACTTGTCCATGGAAACGTCACGCCGGGTCTGCAGGGGCATGTTCATGGTGTTCGTTCCGTCAGTTGCCGGTGCTGCTCAACGGATCCATGTCGTCCAGCCACTGACTCTGGGCGTCGGCATCGGCACCAGGCGTGAAACTGCCATCCCATTCGGTGGCCACGCCCATGGCCGCAGCCACCTTGCGCCAGCGGGCCTCCACCGTCGCGTCGACCACGGCGATGTCCGATTCCACGATACACCCGCCCTGGCTGACGTGGGGGTCTGCCACCATGCGGGCGCCGCGGGCTTGCAGCACCTCTTCCAGGGCCCCCTGGGCCAGTGCATGGTCTTCAGGGTTCAGGCGCAGCACCACCTGGCGGGCCGAGGCCAGCAAGGTGGTCATGGCGTCATCGGCCACCGACAGCACCAGCTCCGGGCGCTGGGTGATCTCGCTGCGCACCACCTGGCGGGCCAGCTCCAGCGCCACGCCGGCGATGCGGCCCGAAAGCTGTTGCTCCAGCGACTCCAGCCGGGCGTGCAGGTCGTTCACCAACGCGCCCACCTGGTCGCTCATGAAGGCGGCCATCTGCGCCGCCTGGGTCTGCTTGTAGCTCTCCAGGGCAGACAGGCCGTCGCGGTAACCATCCTGGTAGCCGGCCTGGCGTGAATCGCGCACCACCGCGTCCATGTCCACCGGGGCAGGCTCAGGCTCGGGCGCCTTGGCAGGCGCGGGTGCCTGGCCAGGCACGCCACCGACCGGGCCGGGGGGCTCGGTGCGGGCCGCGCCCTGCCCTTGGGCCCCGGCCACGCCAGCGCGCACGGCGAAGGGCGCCTTGTGCACACCACCACCGGCCGGCGATTGCCCCGGCGCCGACTTGCTCACGCTCGGGTCTTCGAAAGATTCGGGCGCCCAGGCGGAAAACCCGCGCAGTTCTTCGCGCGGGATGAAACGGGTGTAACTGTTGGGCGCACCTGCCTGCCCGCCTGCACCGGCCCCGCCGTCGGCACCGGACGGCGCTCCACCGCGAGGCGGCTGCGTCTTGTTAGACGTACTCATCGTCGCCTCCGCTGGCCAGCACGATCTGGCCTTCATCGGCCAGGCGGCGGACGATCTTCAGCATTTCCTTCTGCTCGCCCTCGACCTCGGACAACTTGACGGGGCCACGCGAATCCAGGTCTTCGCGCAGCGTTTCAGCAGCACGGCTGGACATGTTGCGGAACACCTTGTCGCGGATGTCCGTCGAGGCGCCCTTGAGCGCGATGATGAGCGATTCGGTCTGCACTTCCTTGAGCAGGGCCTGGAAGCCCTTGTCGTCCAGCTTGGCCAGATCGTCGAACACGAACATGTTGTCCATGATCTTCTGGGCCAGGTCGCCATCGGCCTCGCGGATGTAGTCCAGCACCGAGGTCTCCACCGAAGAGCCCATCAGGTTGATGATCTCGGCCGCGGGCTTGACACCGCCCAGCGACTGGCGGCGCACCTGGGTGCCCCCGGCCAGCACGCGCGACATCACTTCGTTCAGGTCACGCAAAGCGGTCGGCTGGATGCCGTCCAGCGTGGCGATGCGGATCATCACCTCGTTGCGGTGGCGATCGCTGAAGTACTTGAGGGCACCGGAGGCCAGGTCCGGATCCAGGTGCACCAGGATCGCGGCCACGATCTGCGGGTGCTCGTTGCGCAGCAGTTCGGCCACCGAGGCCGGGTCCATCCACTTCAGGCTTTCGATGCCCGCCACATCGCTGGTCTGGATGATGCGATCGATCAGCAGGTTGGCCTTCTCCTCGCCCAGGGCGCGGCGCAGCACGGCCTTGACGTATTCGTCGGTGTCGGACACCAGGGACCCGACTTCGGCCGCTTCTTTGGCAAAACGGGACAAGACCGAGTCCACGCGCTCGCGTGTCACGGTCTTGAGGCGCGCGATGGTCTCGCCCAGGCTCTGAACCTCCTTGGGCTCAAGTTGCTTGAAGACCTCGGCGGCTTCGTCCTCGCCGAGGGACATCAGCAAGATGGCGGCGTCTTCTAGTCCTTGCTCATCCATGATGCGGCGTCATTCCTTGTTCACCCAGCCGCGCACGATGCCAGCCATCGCGACGGGGTTGTCCTTGGCCAGTTGGCGTGCGGCTTCCAGGCGGCGGTCGGGGCCGCTGGGCGCTTCGAGCGCGGGCAGCACCTCGCTGGCACTTTCCAGACCGGGCAGTTGCTGCTCGTCATCCACCACAGCATTCAGTCTGGACTTCGATTCATCCTTGGGGGGCTTGGCCGCGTTGATGGCAGGGCGAATGGCGCCGAACACCACGATCAGGGCCAGCAGGGTCATGGCACCAGGCACCAGCAGCGAACGCATCCACTCCTGTGTGCTCGGGTCCTTCCAGAACGGCGTGTCGGCCGTTTCTTCTTTCACCAACTGGAATGGGGTGTTGATCACCTTCACGGAATCGCCGCGCTGCTCGTTGAAGCCAATGCCTTCCTTCACAAGGGCCGTGAGTTTATCCAGATCTTCCTGGCTCAGCGGCGTCGTGGTGGTCTTGCCCTTGGCATCCGTCTTGGTGATGTTGTTGATCACCACCGCGGCGTTCAGGCGCTTGATGCTGCCCGAGGGGTTGCGCGTCACGCGGACGGTCTTGTCGACCTCGTAGTTGGTGACCGCATCGCGGCGGCTGGAGCCACCTGCGCCAGCAGCGCCGTTGGCCTGGGTGCCCTGCAGCGGCTGCGAGGCGCCATTGACCGGGGCCGTGGCCGGGGTGGGCGGCTGGTTGCTCATCGCGCCGGGCACACCGGTGGGCTGGGCGTTCGAGCCGCCAGCGCCGCTGTTCTGCTCGCTGGTCTGCTGGCTGCGCACGGCGGCGCTGGTGGGCGTCTGGTTCGGCTTGAACTCTTCGGCCGTCGATTCAACCTGTGAAAAATCCAGGTCGGCCGTCACCTGCGCCCGCAGGTTGTCCTTGCCGACCACGGGCTCGAGCAGGTCGCGGATGCGCTGCGTGAAACCGGTTTCCATCTGGCGAACATATTGAAGCTGCTGGGCATCCAGGCCGGCCTGGTCCACGTTGGCGCCTTCGGCCTGCCCCGACAGCAGCGAACCGCTCTGGTCCACCACGCTCACCGACTTGGGCGACATCTCCGGCACGCTGGAGGACACCAGGTGCACGATGCCCGCCACTTGTCCCTTGTCCAGGGTGCGGCCAGCGTACATGCTCAGGATCACCGAGGCCGAGGCCTTCTGCTGCTCCCGGAAGAATCCGTTCTGGTTGGGCAGGGCCAGGTGCACGCGGGCAGATTCCACGCCCGACAGGGTCTGGATGGAGCGCGTCAGCTCGCCTTCGAGGCCGCGCTGGAAGTTCAGGCGCTCCTGGAACTGTGTCACCCCGAAACGCTGGGTTTCCATCAGCTCGTAGCCGGCCACCGAGCCCTTGGGCAGGCCGGCCGAGGCCAGCTTCAGGCGCACATCGTGCACCTTGTCGGAGGGCACCATGATGGCGGCGCCGCCGTCGGTGTACTTGTAGGGCACATTCATTTGCTGCAACTGGGCCAGGATGGCCCCCCCGTCCTTGTCGGACAGGTTGTTGTACAGCACGCGGTACTCTGCCTGGTTGCTCCACATCGTCATGGCCACGAGGATGGCCAGCAGGGCCGCGATGCCACCGCCCAGCATCAGCTTGCGCTGCATGGGCAGGGACTGGACACGCTGGACAAATCCCAGGGGCGCGGCCTCGGCCGCCGAGCCGGGAGCTGGCGAAGTCAGGTTCTGAGCTTGAGCGACGGTGACATCCATGAGCTGATCTGCGCGAGGGCCGCGCATCGAGATCACACGATGCCGCAAACCCTTCAAGTACGGGGCCCATTATTGGGAAGCCGGCGGTAAAAAGTGCCGGGAACAGCCAGTCAAATGGGGACCACTTCGCACCATCGGACACGGGTCACCCCGGCTAGGATGCCAATCGTGGTGAGATCCATCACACCTTGTCGTCTTCAGCGGTATCGACACCATGGACCTGAAACTTAAGCCTTTCGATTTCGCCCAGGCCGCGTCCCGCGCCGGCATGGCCGACGTGGCACAGCGGGTGCAGGCCAAGACACGCCTGGAGGCGGCAGGCAATGCGGGTGCCAAGGTGGACGGCCCCAGCTTCCAGACCGCGTTCTCGAGCGCGCTCAAGGGCGTGAGCCAGGCGCAGAACCAGGCCACCTCCATGCAGCGCGAGGTGCAGTTCGACAACCCCACCGTCAGCCTGGAAGAAACCATGATCGCCATGCAGAAGGCGCAACTCGGTTTCCAGTCGGCCGTTCAGGTGCGCAACAAGCTGGTTCAGGCGTATACCGATATCATGAACATGCAGGTCTGACGCCCTCGCCCACCGATCACCAGATTTACCAGGCATTGCATTCGGGCGCACGTCCGGGAATCCCAGTCAGATCCACATCCTGACGGAGCCCCCTTGAGCCAGCCCACCCCCTCGCAGGTGCACGCACCCGCGCCCCTGTCGCCCATCCTGCCCCTGTGGCAGTTGCTGTTCTGCGGCGCCTTTGTCGTAACCTTGTCGATGGGCATCCGCCATGGCTTCGGCCTGTGGCTGCAACCCATCTGCATGGAGCGCGGCTGGAGTCGGGAATCCTTCTCCTTCGCGCTTGCCATCCAGAACCTGGTGTGGGGCCTCTCCGGCCCTCTGGTGGGTTGGTGGGCCGATCGCCGAGGCGCCACCGCACCCTTGTGGTTGGGGGCCCTGCTCTATGCGGCCGGCCTGCTGGGCATGGCCACCAGCACGCACCTGGGCCTGTTCACACTGAGCACCGGCGTGCTGATCGGCTGCGCCCAGGCGTGCAGCACCTATGCCGTGGTCTATGGCGTGATCGGACGCCACGTGAGCGCTCAGCAACGCTCCTGGGCCATGGGCATCACGGCCGCGGCCGGCTCCTTCGGCCAGTTCCTGATGGTGCCCCTCTCCAGCACGCTGATCTCGGGCGTGGGCTGGCAGACCGCCCTGTGGGTGCTGGCGGGCACGGCCTTGCTGATCGTGCCGCTGGGGTGGGGCCTGCGCGCCGACCGGCCCGCACCGCGCCCGTCGGCGGCGCCCGCGCAGCCGGGTGTGACCGTTGCCATTGACCCGCAAGGCCCGATGTCGGCCCTGGGCGCCCTGCGCGAAGCACTGGCCCACCCCAGCTACCAGTTGCTCACGGCAGGCTATTTTGTCTGCGGCTTCCAGCTGGCCTTCATCGGCGTGCACCTGCCCAGCTACCTCAAGGACCACGCCCTGCCCGCCCACGTGGCCACCACGGCGCTGGCGCTCATTGGCCTGTTCAACATCTTCGGCACCTATGGCATTGGCCAGTTGGGGCAGCGCTGGTCCAAGCCCTACCTGCTGGCCGGCATCTATGCGCTGCGGGCCGTGGCCATGGTGGCGTTCATCGCCGTGCCGCCCAGCGCCCTGAGCGTGGGCCTGTTCGCCGCCACCATGGGCGTGCTGTGGCTGTCCACCGTGCCGCCAACCAACGCCATCGTGGCGCAGATGCTGGGCGTGCGCCACCTGTCCATGCTGGGCGCCGTGGTGTTCCTGTCGCACCAGCTGGGCTCGTTCTGCGGCGTGTGGCTGGCCGGCCATCTGTATGACCTGACCGGCAGCTACCAGGTGGTCTGGTGGATCGCCATCGCCCTGGGCGTGACGGCCGCCGTGCTCAACCTGCCCGTGCGCGAGCACCAGCCTCCCAAGGGGCGGCTGGGTGAGGCGCTGGCCTGATGCGCGTCATGCGATGAGTCGCATCAAGCGCCATTTGCTGCACCTCGTGCTGCTGCTGATACTGGCCGGCACGTTTGCATGGTACTTTCGCGCCGACCTGCTGCTGGACCTCGCCGCGTGGTGGGCCGCCTGCGTATCGGTATGAGGTTCAGAACATGTCAACGCGCTTCATCTCCCTGATGCATCCAGAACACCATGAACCAACACGTCACCATCATCACCGGTGCCTCTGACGGCATCGGCGCCGAACTGGCCCGCCAGATCGCCGCACGCGATGGCGCCACCGCGGCACTGGTCCTGGCCGCCCGCAGCCAGGACAAGCTCGCCGAGGTGGCCCGCGCCTGCGAGGCCCATGGCGCGCATGTGCTGGTGCGCCCCACCGACGTGGGCCAGCAGGCGGACTGCGAAGGGTTGATCGCCGACACCGTGGCACGCTACGGCCGCATCGACGTGCTGGTCAACAACGCTGGCATGTCGGCCCACGCCCTGCTCGACGAAGTGCAGGACATGGACTGGTACGAACACCTGATGCGCATCAACCTGTGGGGCAGCGCCTGGTGCACCCGCGCCGCCCTGCCTCACCTCAAGGCCAGCCGCGGCCTGATCGTGGCCGTCTCCAGCCTGGCCGGGCTGGTGGGCGTGCCTGGCCGCACGGCCTACAGCGCCACCAAGTTCGCGATGACCGGATTTTTCGAATCCTTGCGTGTCGAGATGGCGCCGCACGGCGTGGGCGTCACCATCGCCTATCCGGGTGTTGTCGCCACCGACATAAGATACCGCGGGTTTAACGCTCAAGGACAAGCCGCTGGCCAAAGCGGCCTGGACGAGCGCGGCGCCATGAGCGTCGAGACCTGTGCGCGACTGATCGCCGACGGCATGGCCCGACGCCAGCGCGACATCGTGATGACCGCCAAGGGCAAGCTCGGACGCTGGATGAAGCTGCTGGCGCCCGCCCTGGTCGACCGCCTGGCCCTTGCCGCACTCAAAAATGATGTGCGGCCCCATTAGAATCTTCGGATTCTCAGGACACAGAACATGAAACCGATTCTTGGCAGTATTGTTGCGCTCATCACCCCGATGCACGACGACGGTAGCGTGGACTATGACGCCCTGCGCCGCCTGATCGACTGGCACATCGCCGAAGGCACGGATTGCATCGGCGTGGTCGGCACCACGGGCGAGTCGCCCACCGTCTCGGTCGACGAGCATTGCGAGATCATCCGCGTGTCCGTCGAACAGGCCGCAGGCCGCGTGCCCATCATGGCCGGCGCCGGCGCCAACTCGACCCGCGAGGCCATCGAGCTCAGCGAGTTCGCCAAGAAGGTGGGCGCCAACTGCACCCTGCAGGTCGTGCCCTATTACAACAAGCCCACGCAAGAAGGCATCTACCAGCATTTCAAGGCCATCGCCGAGGCCGTGGACATCCCCCAGATGCTCTACAACGTGCCCGGCCGCACCGTGGCAGACATGCAGCCCGAGACCGCCCTGCGCCTGGCGCAGGTGCCCGGCGTGATCGGCATCAAGGAAGCCACCGGCAACCTCGAGCGGGCCGCCTGGCTGATCAAGCAGGCCCCCAAGGGCTTCGGCATCTACTCGGGTGACGACCCCACCGCGGTGGCCCTGATGCTGCTGGGCGGTCATGGCAACGTGAGCGTCACGGCCAACGTGGCGCCCAAGGCCATGCACCAGCTGTGCAAGGCGGCCATCGCCGGCGACGCCAAGCGCGCGGTCGAGCTGCACATGCAGTTGCTGCCCCTGCACAAGCACCTGTTCACCGAACCGAACCCGATCCCTGTCAAATGGGCCCTGGCCCGCATGGGCAAGGCTGGTGGCGCACTGCGCCTGCCGCTGACAACGCTGGGCGAATCGGCCCAGGCCACGGTCGAAGCCGCACTGCGCGACAGCGGCGTGCTGTGATCGATCCCTCTTGCACAGACCATTCATCTCGGCTTAACGGCCCCCTCCACGGCCCCATCACGGCCCCTCTTCACGGACCGCACAGAGTCACCATGCCGATCCAACACATCTCCGCCCGCCAGACCCTGGTGGCAACCGCCTGCGTGCTGTCTGCGCTGGCCACTGGCTGCTCCACGGTGAGCAGTGCGCTCAGCAACGACAAGGTGGACTACAAGGCCACCGGCGCCAAGGCCGTGAACCTCGAAGTGCCGCCCGACCTGACACAGCTGAGCGGCCAGGCCCGCTACACCCTGGCCTCGCCAGGCACCGTGTCTGCCAGCACATTCACCCAACAGCAAGGCCAAGCCCCCTCCACCGCTGCGGCACCCGCCGTGGCACCCGGCACCATCGGCGGCGTGACGCTGCAGCGCGATGGCCAGACCCGCTGGCTGACCGTGGACCAACCACCCGAGCAGATCTACAACGTGATCCGGGAGTTCTGGGGCGAGAACGGCTTCGAGCTGACCACCGACCAGCCACAAGCCGGCCTGATGGAAACCACCTGGTCCGAGAACCGTGCCAAGCTGCAGCAGGACGGCCTGCGCAACCTGGTCGGCAAGATCATCGACAACCTGTACGACACCGGCGAGCGCGACCAGTACCGCACCCGCATCGAGCGTACCTCCAAGGGTTCCGAGGTCTACATCGGCCACCACGGTTTGATCGAGATCTACACCGATGGCCGCAAGGAGCAGACAACCTGGAAGGCCCGCCCCTCCGACCCCGCACTCGAGGCAGAAATGCTCTCGCGCCTGATGGTCAAGCTGGGCACGCCCAAGGAAACCGCGAAAGCCACCCTGGCTGCAGACCAGAGCGCCGCCAGCGCAAGCACGGCCCCCCGCAGCAACCTGACGGCCGATGGCCTGGGTGTGGCCTTCTCTGGCAATTTCGATCAAGCTTGGCGCCGTGTGGGCCTGGCCCTGGACCGCGGCGGCTTCACGGTGGAAGACCGCGACCGCAGCGCCGGTGTGTTCGAGGTTCGCCTGGCCTCCACCAAGCCGGAAGACAAGCCCGGCCTGCTCACCCGCATGACGGGCTGGTTCAGCAGCAAGCCCACCGCCGACACCCTCACGCGGTACCGCCTCAAGGTGGCCAGCCAAGGCAACAGCGCTTCCGTCACGGTGCTGGGCAGCGATGGCAAGGCCATCAACACCGACGGCGCCAAGGACGTGGCAAAACAACTCGCCACCAATTTGGAATGAAGCATGGCACTGCCACGAGCGGTGGCAGATATTCATCCCCCTTCAATTGGGGGATTCAAAAACAAAGCCCGGCAGTGCCGGGTTTTTTGTTTACGGCTTGTATCGCCGATTTCATAATGACGCAGACGGAAAGCTCGCCATCAAACACTCGGGCACAAAAAAAGCCGCTCCAAGAGCGGCTTTCTTGACTCTGAGAACAGAGATTAGTTCGACGCAGCGCTGGCAGCAGCGGAAGCGGCATCGACAGCAGCCGAAGCGGCGTCGGAAGCAGCGGTAGCGGCAGTATCGACGGCAGCGGAAGCGGCGTCGGTGGCAGCGGAAGCAGCGTCAACAGCCGACGAAGCGGCGTCGGAAGCGGCGGAAGCGGCGGCGTCAGCGGCAGCTTCTTCCTTCTTGCCGCAAGCGGCCAGAGCCATGGCAGCGATCAACGAAGCCAGCAGGAGCGACTTTTTCATGCTTGTGTCCTCAAAAGGTGTGTCAAAAACCGGAAAGCGATTGGAACTGTACTTGGAACCACTGGCCCCAAGAATATGAGTCAGCAGTTGTTTGGATGCAGCGAACCATTGAGATGCGCCGCATTCAGACCGAGATTATATGCTGCTTCGGGCAATTCCCTATAAACCTAATGTCGTTGCCGGCATAGCGTCCATGGATCGTTGCGAAATCGCATCACCACCTTGCCACCATTCCCGCAAGGTGCTCGGAGAGCGGCTCCAAATGCCTGTTCCATGCTCTTCGTCAAGCAGCGAAATACCCAGCTTCCCTTCGAGCACGAGCATGGGGCGGAGCCTTTGCAAGGCCGACTGCTCATCGTCAGGCAGCGACTTGCAACTCAGTTTGTGCCCCCATGTCACGCGCCAGCGCATCCACCGAGGGTGCTGCCGAGGTACATGCTGCCACTGGTCGGCAAGCATCGTGCAATGCAGGTTCCGCCCACCCAGGGCCCACTGCTCAAGGGCTTGCACACATGCCAGTTCACCCAGTGGCCAATGCGAGTAATCCACATCGAACATCAACAGCGATGCCGGATGCTCGCCCGCTTCGGCCAGCAAGGCGCGCACAGCATCGGCCCAGCCCCCCCAGCCATCGATGTGGCCACTGTCGTGATCGGGATCGGACCAAGGGACGTTCATGGCGAGTATCCTCAGTGTTGATCGGTGCTGTCGGGGATCTCTGGATGAAGCCAGCCGTCCTCGGCCCACTGGTCGAGCAGCTCGCGGGCCTCGGGGCTGGCACCCGCGACAGCGCGGGCATCCAGCCTACGGGCATCGGCCAGGCGGCGCAAGAGCCTGGCATCAGCCCCTGCGGCGCGCCAGGAATCGCCATTCGCAAAGAGGTGCTTGTCGTCGTACATCATGCGGGTGCGGGCATCGAGCACCACGCCCGCGCCCTCAGGCAGCGGGTCGCCCAATTCGAACCACACCTTGGGCTTGGGCTCGGTCAGGATCTCACCCAACGCCGCCTGGAGTTGCAGGGGATCACGCAGGGCACGCATCACCGCATCAGCGGCAAAGGCCTGCAGATCCGAAGGCATGCGGCCCGGCTCGGTGGTGGCGGGCTGCGCCGGATCGCGGTAGAGCTGGCGGCGCGCATCGTCCAGGTTCTCGGCGAGGCGCACCAGCAGCTCGGCTGCCAGGCCATTGGCATCGGGCGCACGGAACCCGATGGAGCACGTCATGCACTCGCCCTCGGCGATGCCGTCATGCGCCCAGCGCGGCGGCAGGTAGAGCATGTCGCCGGGCTCCAGCACCCACTCCTGCTCGGCTTCGAACTGGCTCAGGATCTTCAGGGGCACATCAGGCAGCAGGTTGTCGTCCTTGAGGCGTCCGATGCGCCAGCGGCGCTTGCCGTGCACCTGCAGCAGGAACACATCGTAGGAGTCGTAGTGCGGGCCCACGCCTCCACCATCGGTGGCATAGGAGATCATCAGGTCGTCGAGCCGGGCTTCGGGCACGAAGCGAAAGCGCGTGAGCAGATCGTGCGCCGCCGGCACGTGCAGATCCAGCCCCTGCACCAGCAGTGTCCAGGCGGGTTGTGTCAGAGGCGGCAGGGCCCTGCGGGCCAGGGGGCCGTGCTCCAGGCGCCAGCCAGAGGTGGGCGCTGAGGCCGCTTTCTTACCGGCCGTCCTGCCCGGTTCATGGACGATCAGCCGCGACTCCACATCGTCACGGCCGGCCAGTGAGAACAGCTCGGCCCGCCCCAGTGGCGGCCTCACGCCCGGCACCGCCTGGCGGATCAGCAGGGGCTTCTTCTGCCAATGGCGGCGCATGAACGCCTCGGGCGACAGGCCACCCAGCAAAGGCGTGGGGGCGGCCAGGGCAGCATCGGCGGGGCGGGAGGCGGCAGTGCGGGCCATCGGTTTTTCAGTCAGGGTCTTTGGACGGGTCATAGGGCGCCATTGTGCGGCGTGAGATGATCGGGGCATGGACATTCGCAACCCCTGCGTGGTGAGCCTGACCTGGCGTCTGGAAGACGCCCAAGGCGAGCTCATCGATGAATTGAACGAGCCGATGGAGTTTTTCTTCGGCGGAGACGACCTGCTCAGCAAGGTTGAAGAAGCACTGCTGGGCCAGTCGATCGGCTTCGAAGCCGCATTGCACTTGGAGCCGGAACACGCCTTCGGCGATTACCACAGTGAACTGGTCTTCTTCGAAGCGAGTGAGATCTTTCCCGACACGGTGGAAGAAGGCATGCAGTTCGAAGGCCCGCCAGAAGGCAGCCAGACGCCGGACATGCCCAAGGATGCGATCTACACCGTCACCGAGGTGTACGACACGCACGTGGTGCTCGACGGCAACCACCCGCTGGCCGGCATCGCACTGAACCTGTCACTCAAGGTGATCGATGTGCGCGAGGCCAGCGAGGAAGAGATCGAGCAGGGCTCCGTGGCCCAGTCGATCTTCAGCTTCGCGCCCGGTGGCGACCAGGATCTGCCCCCCGGCGCCACGCTGCACTGAGCACTGAGCCTGGCTTCAGGCCTTGCCCGTCGAGCCGAAGCCGCCCTGCCCGCGCTCGGTGCCGGCACCGAACTCGCTGACCACATTGAAGCGGGCCTGCACCACCGGCACGATCACCAGTTGCGCGATGCGCTCCATCGGCTGGATCGTGAAAGCGGCACTGCCCCGGTTCCAGCAACTGACCATCAACGGCCCCTGGTAATCCGAGTCGATCAGGCCGACCAGGTTGCCCAGCACGATGCCGCTCTTGTGGCCCAGGCCGCTGCGCGGCAGGATCATGGCCGCCAGGTTCGGATCGCCGAGGTGCAGTGACAGCCCCGTGGGGATCAGCTCGGCCTGGCCGGGCTGCAGCACCAGGGGCTGGTCCAGGCAAGCGCGCAGGTCCAGGCCGGCGCTGCCGGGCGTGGCATAAGCGGGCAGGACCTCGGCCATGCGCGGGTCCAGGATCTTCAGGTCGACGGATACGGTGGTCATCGGGGTTCAGCAGAGAGATGGGCGGGGGGTCGATCCAAGCAACGCCTCAGCGTGCGGCAGCAACCCGCAGGCGCTTGGCAATGTCCTGCATCAGCTCGCGCGCCAGGGCCAGTTTGTCGGCGCTGCCGCCGCCCGCTGGCAACGCGTGGTGACTGTCTGCATCGACCACCAGCAAGGTGTTGTCGTCCCGGCCGAAGGTGGCCGGGCCCAGGTTGCCCACGATCAGCGGCAGGCGCTTGCGCACGAGCTTGGCACGGGCGTGCTCGAGCAGGTTCTCGCTTTCGGCAGCAAATCCCACGCAATAGGGCGGAGGCTGCAGCGCGGCCACGGCGGCCAGGATGTCGGGGTTTTCGGTGAGTTCGAACGTGGGCGCGGCCTTCTTGCCGTCCTTCTTGATCTTGTGCTCATTGAGCGTGGCGGGGCGCCAGTCGGCCACGGCGGCCGTCGCGATGAACACATCGTGGCTGGCGGCCTGCGGCAGCACCAGGTCGTGCATCTGCTGGGCCGTGGTCACGTTGTAGCGTGTCACGCCACGCGGGGTGGGCAGGTGCACCGGGCCGGCCACCAAGGTGACCTGGGCGCCGGCTTCTGCCGCGGCACGCGCCATGGCGAAGCCCATCTTGCCGCTGGAGTGGTTGGTGATGCCGCGCACCGGGTCGATGGGCTCGAAGGTGGGGCCTGCGGTGATCAGCAGGCGCTTGCCCGCCAGCACCTTGGGCTGGAAATGGGTGATGACTTCGTCGAGCAGCTCTGCAGCTTCGAGCATGCGGCCGTCGCCTACCTCGCCACAGGCCTGGTCGCCCGCGTCGGGGCCCAGGATGCGGGTGGCGTCGGCGCGCAGTTGCGCCACGTTGCGCTGGGTGGCCGGATGCGACCACATCTCGCGGTTCATCGCCGGGGCCACCAGCAGCGCGCAGGTCTCGCGCGGGCGGGCCAGGCACAGCAGGCTGAGCAACTCGTCGGAGCAGCCTTGCGCCAGTTGCGCCATCAGGTCCGCGCTGGCGGGTGCGATCACGATGGCTTCGGCCCAGCGCCCCAGGTTGATGTGGGGCATGTTGTTGGGCTCGCGTGCGTCCCACTGGCTGGTCACCACGGGGCGGCCCGACAGTGCCTGCATGGTGACGGCCGTGATGAAGGACTCGGCCGCTGGCGTCATCACCACCTGCACCTCGGCGCCGTGGCGCGTCAGCAGGCGGACCAGTTCGGCCGATTTGTAGCAGGCGATGCCGCCCGACAGGCCCAGCACGATGCGCCGGCCTTGAAGATCTTGGCGTTCAGACATGGGGCGGACTCTAGCATCAGGGGTGATGGCAGCAGCCGCGACCGCTGCCCAGGTCGAAGAACTCGACCTCACCGGTTTCCAGCGAATACTCGGCCCCCACCACCAGCAGGCCTTCGTCCTGGATCAACTGCTCCAGGATGGGCGAGCCATGGCGAAGGTGGTCCACCGACACGCCCACGTTGCTGCGCACGGCCTGGTGCACCAGGGCATCGAGGTCATGGCGCAGTTCGGTCTTCATCAGCCCCTCGACGGAGGGGCGCACGCGGTCGACAATGGCGGCCAGGTTGCGTGATTGATTCTCGGCCGGACGTTGCAGTTCTTCGATGGTGGCCAGGATCGCCCCGCAGCGCGAATGCCCCAGCACCACGACCAGCCGCGTGCCGAAGCGCGAGGCGGCGAACTCCACGCTGCCCACCTGCGAGGGCGCCACCACGTTGCCGGCCACGCGGATCACAAACAGATCACCCAGGCCCTGGTCGAACACGATCTCGGCCGGCACACGCGAATCCGAGCAGCCCAGGATGATGGCGATGGGCTCCTGGGCCTGGGACAGCTCGAAACGCCGCGCCGGCAGGGGGTCGTCGCTCTGCAGGCTGGCCACGAAGCGTTGGTTGCCCTCGCGCAGGCGATCAAGGGCTTCTTGTGCGGTGATGGTCACGATGGAATCAGTTCTGTTGCTCGCGCCAGGCCTTGGGCGTGGTGCCCTCCCAGCGCTTGAAGGCGGCCGTGAAGGCGCGGCGATCGGAGAAGCCCAGGCGGGCGCTGATGTCGTCGATGGACACCGTGCCCTGCTTGAGCCACTGGCAGGCCAGGCGGTGGCGCATGCGGGCCTGCACGTGCAGGTAGCTGTCGCCCTCGTCCTTGAGGCGGCGCTGAAGGGTGCGGGCGTGCAGGTTCAGGCGCTCTGCCATGTCCTCGATGCCCAGCGCCAGCAGATCGGGCTCGCGAGAGATCAGATCCTCGATCTCGGCGGCGACGCCCTGGCGGCGCACCTCCTTGCCCAGGCGCTGCTCGGCCAAAAAATGGGCCTGCTCGTGCAGCATCGGAAAAGCCCCTTCCAGAGGCGTGTCCAGGATACGGCGCTCGAACACCAACGCATCATGCGGTTGGTTGAAGGACACCGGCACATTGAAATACCGGCGGATCTCGTCGGCATAGCCATCGGGCGGCGGCCCTTTGAGTTCCACGCCGATGAAGCCGTCCTCGCTGCCCTGCAGGTTGCGCCCGAACTTGCGCACGCTGGCCAGGATGCCCTGGGACACCAAGTGCAGAGGCAAGCCGAAGCTGTCGATGTTGGGCACGGGCACGTCGAAACCGATGAACACGCGTGCCACCTCGCCCTCCTCCACCAGTTCGATCTTGATCCACGGCAGCACGACGCGCCGCGCCAGATCGGCCACCTTCAACGCATCGCGCAGGTTGGCGCTGGTGGTCAGCAGGGTTTCGAACTCGGGCAGGGATTCGAAGGCGAAGGTGTCGCCCAGCACCAGCGGAAAGTACTTGTCGGGCGACATGGCCACGCACTGCTCCAGCACGGAGATCAGTTGCAGCGGCGAGACACGGGCGTCTTCAAGGCGGATCAGGTCGATCTTGAAGCCCGCTTCCTTGAACAGGGGCTGGACGTTGAAGCCGCACTTCGCCGCCGCCTTGATCCAGCTTGAGAGCATGAACAGCGGGATGGGCTTGATGCCCAGGGCCTCGAGCATGGCATTGGGGATGGGAATACGCATAAAAGAAATCGGCACACCCAGGCAGGATGTGCCGAAGTCTAACCAACTAACGCGACCACGCGCCGGGAAATGTCAACGTGTCGGTGCACTGCCGGCGGACGTCAAACGCCAGGCGGATTTCAGCGTGCCCCTGCCCCCATGGCCGCACGCATCAGTTCACTGGCCTCGATCGGATCGCGGTGCAGGTTGAAGGCAGCCAGCCACTGCTCGTAACCAGGCTGCTCGGTTTCCTGCCAGGGGTGGAAATTGAGCCGGTAGTACGGGAAGTAATGCTTGATCATCGGGGCGATCAGGCCACCCGGCTTGAGCACCCACCAGAAGCCCTTGAGGTGCATCTTGCGACGCTCCCACCACGAGAACCCGTCCGCCTTGAGCAGTTGGTCCAGGAAGCGGTGGATGACGACCGGGAAGATGATCGACGTTTCCAGCATGGCCAAGATGCGGGTGAAGTTGCCCACCTTGGCGTAGTCCAGCATCACATCGTAGGCCACGCCCTTGTGCTCGACTTCTTCGATGGCATGCCACGAGTACATGGCGCGCACGCGGTGATCGGCATCGCGCAGCACGTCCCGCTTGTCGAACAGGGGGTGGGCGCCGATGGAGGTGAAGTGCTCCAGTGCACAGGTGATGGCCAGCGTGTATTCACGGCTGCGCGAGCCACGGTACTTGACGAAGAGCAGGTCTTCCAGCCACTTCATCATGCCGTCCACGTCGATGCCCTGGGCACGCAGGCGGTCGTTGTACTGGTTGTGCACCATGCTGTGCTGGGCTTCCTGGCGGTTGAAGCCCTTGATCTCGTCCAGCAGCTTGGGGTCGGTGATGCGGTCACGGTAGTCGCGCACGCTGGTCATGAAGAAGCGTTCGCCCGGCGGGAAAATCAGCGACATGGCGTCGAACAGGCGGGTCTTGAACGGGTCGCCGCCGAACCAGTACTTCGGGATGTCGGGATCGTCCAGGTGGAAGTTCAGGCGCTCACGCGGCACGATGGGGTGCTGTGCGGATTGGTCAGGTGTGGCCATGGTGTCTCTTCGGTACTTTTTGTCTGACGATGGCCTCACTTTAGGAAATGAAGCCGACAGCCGACAGGATGGCCGATGACACCAGGGATGCTTTTACGACAGATGCTGTAAGGGGTTTTCCCGCACCTCACAACGAAAAAGGCCCCGAAGGGCCTTTGATGTGAAGCGTGCAGGGGGATCAGGCCAGCGCCATGTCGACGCGCGTCTGCTCACTGGCCTTGATGGGATCGCCGCTGGCGTTGAACGCGGCCAGCCATTGCTCGTAGCCCGGCTGCTCGGTTTCCTGCCAGGGGTGGTAACCGGGCTTGTAGTACGTCCAGTAGTGCTTGAGCATGGGCTGCAGCAGGCCGCCCGGCTTGATCAACCACCAGATGCCCTTGCGCATCAGGTTCAGGCGCTGCCAAGCCGTGTAGCCATCATGGATCATCAACTGGCGCTGGATCACGAAGATGATCTTGGGGAACAGGAAGGTGGCATGCACCAGGGCGCCTGCACGCTTGAAGTAGCCCACCTTGGCGTAATCCACCATCACGTCATAGGCCACGGCCTTGTGCTCGACCTCTTCGATGGCGTGCCAGGAGTACATGGCCCGTACATTGGGATGGGCCTGCTTCATCACGTCACGCTTGTCGAAAAGGCTGTGGGCGATGATGGAGGTGAAGTGCTCCAGCGCCGAGGTGATGGCCAGGTTGTAGCCCTTGCTGTACTTGGCGCGGAAGCCCTTGTTGAGCATGTCGTCCACATAGGCGGTGTGCTTGTCCACATCCACGCCCTGGCGGCGCAGGCGCTCGTTGTCCTGGCGGTGGACCATGCTGTGCTGGGCTTCCTGGCGGTTGAAGTCCTTGATGTCCTGCAGCAGCTGGGGATCCTGAATCTGGTCGCGGAAATCGCGCACGCAATTCATGAAGTATTTTTCACCAGGCGGGAAAGTCAAAGACAGCGCATCCCAGAAACGGCTCTGGAAGGCGTCGTTGCCCATCCAATGCTTGCCAATGCTGGGATCGTCCAGATTGAACTGGAGTTTTTCACGCGGCACGATGGGGTGCACGCCGGTGGATGGGGTCTTCATGTTGTCGGTCATCGTCATCTCCTCCGTGGGACTTCGGATCCACGATGCCCTTACTTTAGACGGGACTATCCCTCAATAACAGGATGCGGGGTGACACGGGGGAATCGGCGCCGACATTAAATGCCCCGCAAGCCCAAAAAGTCCGCGTGTTAACGCACATGCATTGATGCGTCAGGCACGGGACTCACGTTCAGGGGCGCTTGCGATGGAGATGTAAAAACGCCTTGGGCAACGACAAAGCGCCCTGGCCGTGAGGCACAGAGCGCTTGGAAGGCCAGCGCCCGCTGGCGCGGAATCGATCAGATCGGCAGATGCTTGCGGCGGCGAGCGCCACACGCGGCGACCCCTACCCCGGCCAGCACCATCGCCACGCTGCCTGGCTCAGGAACGGCGGGCGAATAAGTCTCGTAGTAGAAGATCAGGCCGTTGTTGTTGGTGGCGTCGAAAAACGGGGCGGACACCAGCACCTTGGCGTAGTTGCCGTCACTGGTTTTGACCGCGAACACATTGCCGAAGGTCAGCACATTGCCCACATCACTGCCCACGATGGGCGTCGAACCATAGGTGAGGCCCTCCAACGCCGAGTCGGTCAGGGTGGCGAAGGTGATGTTGCCCAGGTTGACGATCTGCGCGCCATTCGTGGGCACGAGCTGGCGCGTGGTCGACGTGATCTGTTCCCACCAGGCATCCTGACCACTGTCGGTGATGTAGTTGCCCTGGGTGCCGGTGTCGAAGTCGAAACTCCAGGTTCCGGTGACGTCGGCCACACCGGAAGAAATGAGTGCCGCAGACGCCGCGGATGCGGACGCTGCGAGCACGGCCAGGCCGAGCATCTTCGCAACAGGTTTGAACATGGGAGCTCCCTTCAATGATGAGGACACGATGCCCACCGGCACGCGAATGTTTCGCGCCATGGTGGTCATCTCGAGTCATTGAAGCGTACACACCCGTTGATCCGGCGGCCTCCCAAAGGCTAGGGGGCACCAGCCCCCTATGATCACAGGCGCTCGCTGACCCAGGCCTGCACGCCGTCGAGAGCCTGCGGCAACGCCGTGGCGTCCGTGCCGCCGGCCATGGCCATGTCCGGCTTGCCACCGCCCTTGCCACCCACCTGCTGAGCCACGAAGTTGACCAGCTCGCCGGCCTTGACCTTGCCCGTGCTGTCGGCCGTGACGCCAGCCGCGATCTGCACCTTGCCGCCCTCCACCGCGGCCAGCACGATGACCGCCGTCTTGAGCTTGTCCTTGAGCTTGTCCATGGTCTCGCGCAAGGTCTTGGCATCTGCGCCATCGAGCGTGGCGGCCAGCACCTTGATGCCCTTGATGTCCACGGCCTTGAGCATCAGTTCGTCGCCCTGGCTGGAGGCCAGCTTGCCCTTGAGCGCGGCGATTTCCTTCTCCAGCGCCCGGATCTGGTCTTGCGCAGCGGCCACGCGGGCCGGTACCTCGGCTGGCGCGGCCTTGAGCAAGGCGGCCAGGCCCTTGACCGTGCCTTCCAGGCCCTGGGTGTAGCTCAGCGCGTTGGCGCCCGTCACGGCCTCCACGCGGCGAACGCCTGCGGCCACACCGCCTTCGGCCACGATCTTGAACTGGCCGATGTCACCGGTGCGCTTGACGTGGGTGCCGCCGCACAGCTCCTTGGAGGTGCCGATGCTCAGCACGCGGACCTCGTCGCCATATTTCTCGCCGAACAGCATCATGGCGCCGCTCTTCTGGGCGGATTCCAGGTCCATCACCTGGGCGCTGGTGTCGTCGTTGGCCAGGATCTCGGCGTTGACGAGTTCTTCGACCTGGCGGATCTCGTCGTCCGTCATCGGGGCGTTGTGCGCGAAGTCGAAGCGCGTGCGCTCGGCCGTGACCTGCGAGCCCTTTTGCTGCACGTGCTCGCCCAGCACCTTGCGCAGGGCCAGGTGCATCAGGTGGGTGGCGCTGTGGTTGCGGATGGTGCGCGCACGCACATCGGCATCGACACGGGCGTTGAGGGTGTCGCCCACCTTGATGCCGCCCTCGACCACACGGCCATGGTGTCCGTAGACATCGGCTTGGATCTTCTGCGTGTCTTCGACGATGAAGCGGCTGGTGCCATTGCGCAGCTCACCGCTGTCGCCAGCCTGGCCGCCGGATTCGGCGTAGAACGGGGTGTTGTCGAGCACGATGACGGCATCGTCGCCCGCGTTGGCCTGGGCCACGAGCGCACCGTCGACATAGACGGCGGTGACCTTGGCACCTTCTTGCGACAGGTGGTCATAACCGTGAAACACGGTCGGCACGCCGCTGTATTCCAGGCCGGCGGCCATCTTGAACTTGCCGCCTTCGCGGGCCTTGCGGCGTTGTTCGGCCATGGCGGCGTCGAAGCCGGCCTGGTCGACCGTGACATCACGCTCGCGGCAGACGTCGGCGGTCAGGTCCACCGGGAAACCGTAGGTGTCGTGCAGCTTGAAGGCGGTTTCGCCATCGAGTTGCTTCACGCCCGTGGCCAGGGCCCCGTCCAGGATCTCCATGCCGTTGGCGATGGTCTGGAAGAAGCGCTCTTCTTCAGTCTTGAGCACCTCGACGATGCGCTTCTCGCTCTGGCGCAGCTCAGGGTAGGCCTCGCCCATCTGCTCGACCAGGGCACCCACCAGCTTGTGGAAGAACGGGGTGCGCGCGCCCAGCTTGTAGCCATGGCGGATGCCCCGGCGAGTGATGCGGCGCAGCACATAGCCGCGACCTTCGTTGCTGGGGATGACGCCGTCGGTCACGATGAAGGAACACGCACGGATGTGGTCGGCGATGACCTTCAGGCTGGGGCTGTCGGCATCGCTGTCGCCGGCGCCGGCCTCATCCACCGCCTTCTTGGCCGCGGCCAGCAGAGCCTGGAACAGGTCGATCTGGTAGTTGGAATGCACATGCTGCAGCACCGCCGTGATGCGCTCCAGGCCCATGCCGGTGTCGACACTGGGCTTGGGCAGCTTGTGCATGACGCCGTCTTCGGTGCGGTTGAACTGCATGAAGACGTTGTTCCAGACCTCGATGTAGCGGTCGCCGTCTTCATCGGGGCTGCCGGGGGGGCCGCCGGCGACCTCGGGGCCGTGGTCATAGAAGATCTCGGTGCACGGGCCGCAGGGACCGGTGTCGCCCATCATCCAGAAGTTGTCGGACATGTAGCGGCCGCCCTTGTTGTCACCGATGCGCACGATGCGCTCGGCGGGCACGCCCACCACCTTGTTCCAGATCTCATAGGCCTCATCGTCCTCGGAGTAGACGGTGACCCAGAGCTTGTCCTTGGGCAGCTTGAACTGCGTGGTCAACAGCTCCCAGGCGTACTGGATGGCGTCGTGCTTGAAGTAGTCCCCGAAGCTGAAGTTGCCCAGCATCTCGAAGAAGGTGTGGTGCCGCGCCGTGTAGCCCACATTGTCCAGGTCGTTGTGCTTGCCGCCCGCGCGGATGCATTTCTGCGAGGTGGTGGCACGTGTGTACGGGCGCTTTTCGAAGCCCAGGAACACATCCTTGAACTGGTTCATGCCCGCGTTGGTGAACAGCAGCGTGGGGTCATCGCCCGGCACCACTGGGCTGGACGCCACGATGGTGTGGCCCTTGGACTGGAAGAACTCCAGGAAGGTCTTGCGGATCTCTGCGGCTTTCATTCGGCGGCTTTCTGAGCAAAGGCACTGGCCCCCAGCGAAAGATGGGGTGTGCGGGCCTTGGGGGCGGAACCGTTGATTATAGATTTGAGCCCCCTGTCACGAAGCGCGTCACGGGGGCGATATCGCACCAGACAGGGGTTTGCGCGACAATGGGCGGTTGACTCGCTGGTGTCCGCCCCATGAATTTCACGCACTATTTCTGGCCGCTCGAAACCCGTCACTGGGTACTGCTGGTGTTCATTGCCGCTGCGCTGCATGCGCACTTCCGCGGCAGGGTGCGCTTCGGCATGCTCCGGGCACTCACCGATTTCACGGTGCTGATCGCACCGTTCAACTCGCTGATGGTGCTGTTTTCCAAGGTCGGCTCCAAACCCTACCTGGATCCGAAGGACTTTCCAGAGCTGAAGATCCTGCAGGAAAACTGGCAGGTGATGCGCGAGGAGGCCCTTCAGCTTGATGGCCAAGGCAGCATCAAGGCCGCCGATGGCTACACCGACATCGGTTTCAACTCATTTTTCCGCACAGGCTGGAAGCGCTTTTACCTGAAGTGGTATGGCGATGACCTGCCATCTGCCCAGCAAATGTGTCCCAAGACCGTGGCGCTGCTGCGCCAGATCCCTGGCGTGAAGGCGGCCATGTTCGCCTCATTGCCGCCGGGCGCCACGCTGGTCAAACACCGCGACCCCTATGCTGGCTCACTGCGCTACCACCTGGGCCTGATCACCCCCAACGACCCTGGCTGCTTCATCGAGGTCGACGGCGGCCGCTACCACTGGAAGGATGGCGAGGTTGTGATGTTCGATGAAACCTACATCCACTACGCCGAGAACACCACCAACCACCCTCGCATCATCCTGTTCGCAGACATCGAACGACCTGTCTACACGCCCGTTGTGCGGTGGATCAACAAGGTGTTTGCGACACTGGTGATGACAGCATCGGCCACACAGAATGTGGAAGGCGAACCGATCGGGGGGCTCAACAAATTCTTCTATCACGCCTACCAGATCCGCCTGAAAGGCAAGGCGCTGAAGGCGAAGAACCGCACGGTGTACTACGTCGGCAAGTGGGCCCTGATCGGGCTGCTGGTTTGGGCGCTTTTTTTCTGAAGACATCCACCCTGCCAGTACAATCGCCCTGTGACCAGCCAGGCGGGCGTCGTTCAATGGCAGGACCTGAGCTTCCCAAGCTCAAGACGTGGGTTCGATTCCCATCGCCCGCTCCAAACAAAAAAGCTCCCTGGCCAGGGAGCTTTTGCCTTGTGTCGACGACCCTTAGCCGCGCCGCTTGCGGCGAGCAACCGTCGCAATGCCTGCCAGACCCAATGCCATCATCAGGTAGGTGGATGACTCAGGCACCATGGACGCCGCTGTCAGCGGGGTGTCGGAGATCGGCTTGCGCAATGCGGTCTTGATGTCGATGGTGATCGTTCCGAAATCAAGGCCTGTCATGACCCCCTTGAAGACGTCGTCCACGCCCAGCACCGATGCGAATGTGTCCACGGCTTGATTGGTCAGCTTGAGGTTGCCGAGTGTCTGGTTCATGGTCAGGCTCAGGCCACTCAAGCCGATCTTCAGGTCGCTTTGCTCCGTGAACGAGTACACCGCCATGTTGGTGCTCTTGCCCCCCCACATCACGTCGGCAAAAACCTTGTCCGTGGTGTAGTCGATGGAGAAATTGGCCAAACCCAGTTGCGCATACCCACGCGTGAGCAACAGGCCGGAGCCGGTGGCGTCACCCGAATTGGGAGACACCTTCAGATTCCAGCCAATGGACACATCTGCGTTGGTGACAGGCAGCACGAAGGTGGGAACAGTGACACCTTTGGTGGTCACACTGCCACTTTGATAGGCATTGCCCATCGTGCTGAACGATATGTCCAGCAGATTCGTCGCATTGAATGCAGAGGACGAGAACTGCAGGGTCGAATTGGCCTGCAGGTACGTGGTGTCGAGCGACAACGCAGACGCCATGTTGCTGAACCCAAAGCCCAGTGTGGCCGAGAGGATCAGGCCTCCGCGCTTGAAAAGCTGCATGTTCATCTTCATTCCCGCAAACAAAAAGATGAATGAATGATGCCTGGGATCGGTGTGCCTTTGGTTACAAACCAGGACTGGGAGACAACGCCATTGGCACGAACCGGGAAAATTACGCGCAACGTCAAGCGAGCGTCAGAAATCTCTCGCTTCATGCAACGAAGCCCGTGAAACAAAAAACCCGCTGACTTGCGTCAGCGGGTTGATCTGTTCAGCGCCGATTGGCGCGGAAATCAGGGAGCGGGGCTGGCAGGGATGTCAGCAGCCGTGAAAGGCGTGGCGTTGGCCTTGGGCGTACGCTTGTACGAAGTCACCAGGACGCTGATGGTACCGAAGTCCAGAGCGGCCAGCTGAGGGCGCAGGATTTCTTCGATGTACAGGCCGTCACCCAGCAGGTTTTGCGCTTCTTGCGTGAGCTTGAGCTTGCCGATCTTCACGCTCTGGTTCAGCACCAGGTTCTTGAAGCTGATCTTCTGGGGTTCGACCACATCGAAATCATAGATGGTGGCCTTGGTCTTGGTCAGCTTGCCGTCGGTGAACACGTCGGCGTACACGATTTCCTTGTCGAAATCGATGGAGAAGTTGGCCAGCACCACGTTGACGTAGCCACGCTTCAGTTGCAGGGCCGAGCGCGACGATTGGCCGCTGTTGGCAGTGATCTTCAGGTCCCAGCCGATGGAGACGGTGGCCTTGGTGACGGGCATGTTATAGCGAGGAACCGGAACGTACTTCTGCAACGTTTCGCTCCACTCTTGACCGTCGGACAGCTTCGTGGTGTTGCCCAGGGCGCCAAACTCGATGTAGGCAGCGCTGGAAACGTTGTAGGCCACGTTGCCCAGTTGCAGGATGGCATCAGACTTCAATGCCGAAGTGTCCAGGGTGATGCCAGCAGAAGCCGCACCACTGAATGCCAGGCCAGCAGCAAGGACCGAACCAACCACAGCGCTCTTGAAAGTAGAAATCATGGTGTTACTCCGTTGAGGAAAGTTTTTTGACTGACTGTTATCAAACGACGTCCTCATCATGCCTTCCCTCCTTGCTGTCCAGCATTAGGCGTTTGCCCGTAACCCATTGAACGGGGGGGCCGTTCGTGACTTTTGTCGCCCCCGCAAATGAGGGGGCCTCATCAGGCGCAACCCTAGGGTGTTGTTTTCGCTGCGGATTGACGGACAATCCGCAGCCTTGGCCCGGTCTGGCGTCCCGCCAACCATGTCCCGCGCCCTGCTTTCCACCATGCAAGAAGACCACGCCGATTCGACGCTTTCCGACGCAGATTCGCTCGAAAGCCCCGCCCCTCGCCGCACCATCCGCAGCTACGTGATGCGGGCCGGCCGCACCACGGATGGCCAGAACCGAGCCCTGGCAGATCTGGGGCCACGCTTCCTGCTGACTTACCAGCAACAGCCCTTGGATTACCCCGCCACGTTCGGCAGGGTGGCACCTGTCGTACTGGAAATCGGCTTCGGCATGGGCGAGGCCTCGGCACACATCGCGGGCGTGCTGCCCGACACCGACTTCATCGGCTGCGAAGTGCACGAGCCGGGCGTGGGCGCCTACCTCAAGCGCATCGGCGAGCAGTCGCTGAGCAATGTCCGCATCATTCGTCACGATGCGGTCGAAGTGCTGGAAAACATGATCGCACCGGCCTCGCTGTCGGGCGTGCACATCTTCTTTCCTGACCCCTGGCACAAGAAGCGCCATCACAAGCGCCGGCTGATCCAGCCGCCACTGGTGGCCCTGCTGACATCGCGCCTGGCCCCGGGAGGCTACCTGCATTGCGCGACCGACTGGGAGCCCTATGCCCAGCAGATGCTGGAGGTGCTGTCCGCAGCGCCCGATCTGGTCAACACCGCCGACAGCTACGCTGACAAGCCGCACTACCGGCCCCTGACCAAGTTCGAGAACCGTGGACTGCGCCTGGGCCATGGCGTGTGGGACTTGGTGTTCCGCAAACGCTGAGCGACAGCAACGCGCCGCGACAACGTTCATGGACGCTGTCGCCACTTGACGCTAACCTGACGGCATCGCCCAGCAGGAGGTCGTCACCCGTGAGCCTTCCCTTGCCCGCCGAACGCCTGCCGCCTCCATGGCGTGATGAAAACCAGGCCGTGGCCGCCCTCAGGGCCCAGTTGTCCGGCCTGCTGGACTGGTCTGCCGTGAGAGAGCAATGCACACCCTGGGTGCAGGGGGTACGCGGCCATCCCGGCCCGCCCTGGGCACTTGAATCGCTGCTGCATGAGTTTCCGCTGAACACCCAGGAAGGCCTGGGCCTGATGCGCCTGGCCGAAGCACTGCTGCGGGTGCCCGACACGGACACTGCCCTGGCACTGACGGCCGACCAGCTCAAAGGGGGCGCCAGCAAAGTTCTCTCCGGCCCCTCCGCGCCGGTCGAACAAGGTCTGGTGGCCAGCCTCACGCACCGTGTGCTGGATTTGGGAAAGGCCCTGCTGCCGCCGGTAGATCACAGCCCGCAAGGATGGCTGCAGCGCCTGGGCGCACCGACGGTGGTGGCTGCCACCGTGCGGGCAGTCCAGTTGCTCGGACAGCAGTTCGTGCTCGGTCAGGACATCGGCGAGGCCCTGGCCCGCGCGCGCCGCATGCAATCCGCCAAGCCCGCGCAACGCCTTTGCTTCAGCTTCGACATGCTCGGGGAAGGTGCACGCACCTGGGCAGATGCAGATCGCTACCACCATGCCTATCGGCACGCCCTTGAGCAGTTGGCACAGGCTGATGGGCGCCCGCCGCGCGATCATCCAGGCCCCGCGCATCCCGGCGACGGCCTGTCGATCAAGCTGTCGGCCCTGCACCCACGCCTGGAGATCGCCCACGTCCATGATGTGCTGGCGCATCTGATACCTCGGTTGGCAGACCTGTGCGAACTGGCGGCGCAGTCTGATCTGCAGCTCACACTCGATGCCGAAGAATCGTGGCGGCTGGAGTTGCAGTTTGTCGTGCTGGACCGATTGCTCGGACACCTGTCGGCACTGGGCCGTGAAGACCCAAGGCTGGCGGCTTGGCAGGGGCTGGGGCTGGCGATCCAGGCCTACCAGCACCGCGCCCTGCCCTCGATCGACGAAGCGGTCAGGCTGGCACGCGCCCACGGCAGGCGCCTGACGGTGCGGCTGGTCAAGGGCGCCTACTGGGACGGCGAACTCAAGCGCGCACAGGAGCTGGGCTTGCCCGGGTTTCCCGTCTACACCCACAAGGCTCATACGGACCTGAGCTACCTGGCTTGCGCCCACCGGCTGCTGACGCATCACCAGGACGTGCTGCCGCAGTTCGCCACCCACAACGCGGCCACCGTGGCCGCGGTGATGCAACTGGCTCGCCGCGCAGGGGTTGCTGCAGATCGGCTGGAGTGGCAGCGCCTTCACGGCATGGGCGAAGCGACATGGCGCGAGATCCTGGCCTCCAGTCCGGCGGGAGCCGGCGGCGCCACCAGCGCGATGGCCCTTCGTGTTTACGCACCGGTGGGCTCGCACAAGGATTTGCTGGCATACCTGGTGCGCCGGCTTCTCGAGAACGGCGCCAACGCGTCGTTCGTACACCAGCTGGCCGACCCGCTGGTGCCACTGGAGCAACTGCTGATGTCGCCCCTGCTGGTGGTGCCACACACCGGCAGCACCGACTTGGTTGCGGTCACGCCGCCGCGCCTGCTGTATGGGCAGGCCCGGCCCAACCCATGGGGCCGGGACATCCACCACGGTCCCCACCGCGATGCGCTCGCTGCAGCATGGGCGGCAGCGAGATCGCGATCGGCTGAAGCGCCGGCCACGGCCTCAGTGGCAGAGATCGATCCGACCATGGCGCGCCTGCAAGCAGGCCTGGCGGACTGGGAGGCCCGCGGGAGTGCACGCTGCCAGGCGCTGGAGAGCGTCGCATCACGCCTGGAGCAGGAACTCGACAGCTGGGCAGCCGATTTGGTGCTCGAAAGCGGCAAGTGCTGGAGCGACGCCATCAGCGAGGTGCGGGAAACCATCGACTACGCCCGCTACTACGCCCAACATGCGCGGGACTGGCTGCAACCCCGGCCGATGCCAGGGCCTACCGGAGAGCGCAACGAATGGCGCCTTCGGGCACGCGGCGTGTGGGTCTGCATCGCGCCCTGGAACTTCCCGCTGGCGATCTTTGGCGGGCAGGTGATGGCGGCCCTGGCCATGGGCAACACCGTGGCGGCCAAGCCTGCCGAGCAGACGCCCCGGATCGCCCGGCGCTTCACGCAGGCCTTGCAGGATGCCGGTGTACCGCACGATGCCCTGAGCTGCCTGTGCGGCGATGGCGCCACCATCGGCTCGGCCTTGGTGCGCCACCCGCTGTGCGCCGGGGTGGCCTTCACCGGCTCGGTGGCCACCGGGCTGGCCCTGCAGCGGATGCTGAGCGAGCGGAGCCAGGCCCACCCTCACCCCATCGTGCCGCTGATCGCGGAAACCGGCGGGCTCAACGCGCTGATCGCCGACAGCACCGCCCTGCCCGAGCAATTGCTCGACAGCGTGCTGGGCAGCGCCTTCGGCAGCGCCGGGCAGCGCTGCTCGGCACTGCGGTTGCTGTGTGTGCACACGGCCGTGGCCGATGCGTTCGAGCACCTGCTGGCCGGTGCCTTGCGCACCCTTGTGGTGGGAGATCCGGCTCAGTGGCAGACGGATGTGGGGCCCGTGATCGACGAGCGCGCACGCGAGCGCCTGGCGGCGCACCTGGACGCCCTGGCATCCGATGCCGAACGCGATGGCAGTGGCGTGCACCTGATCGGCCGCGCCGAGGCGCCCGCCCCCACCGTGGCCCGTGCATGGCCCTTCGTGGTGCCCTCGGCCTGGACACTGCCGCGGGTGTCGGCGCTGACCGATGAACACTTCGGCCCCGTGCTGCATGTGGTGCGCTGGGGCCCGGGCTGCGAGGCCGATTCGCTCGACGCGCTGATCGACCAGATCAACGCGACCGGCTTCGGGCTGACCCTGGGCGTGCACACGCGCATCGACGCCCGTGCAGAGTACGTGGCGCGTCGCGCGCGGGTGGGCAATGTGTATGTGAACCGCGGCATCACGGGCGCGGTGGTGGGCTCGCAGCCCTTTGGTGGGCAGGGCCTGAGCGGCACCGGCCCCAAGGCCGGCGGGCCGCTCTACCTGCCCCGTTTTGCCACGGAGCAGGTGGTGTGCACCAACACGGCGGCGGCCGGAGGCAACGCCGCCCTGCTGACGAACCCGCTTACTCGCTGAACTTGTAGTCCGTCTTGGCCTTGGATTTCAGGTCGTCGCGGTACTTGGCCAGCTTGGCCTGCGTGTTGCGCTGGATGATCTGCGCCTTGACCTCGTCAAAGGACGGGAACTGCGTGGCGCGCTCGTCTTCCAGCTTGATGATGTGGAAGCCGAACTGCGACTTGACCGGCACTGGCGTGTACTGGCCCTTCTGCAGCTTGGTCATGGCTTCGGAGAACTCGGGCACGTAGTTGCCGGGAGCAGCCCAGTCCAGATCGCCGCCGTTCTCGGCAGAGCCCGGGTCCTTGGAATTCTTCTTGGCCAGGTCTTCGAAGCTGCCGCCCTTCTTGAGCTGCTCGATCAGGGCCTTGGCCTGGTCTTCCGTCTCGACCAGGATGTGGCGGGCACGGTATTCCTTGTCGCCGTTGGCGGCCTTGATCTTGTCGTACTCGGCACGGGCCTCTGCTTCGGTCGAAGGATGCTTCTTCTCGTAGTCGGCGAACAGGGTCTGGATCAGGACCGACTGACGGGCGAACTCCATCTGTTCACGGTAATCCTTGGAGGCGGCGATGCCCTGCTTCTCGGCCTCTTGCGCGAAGATCTCGCGCAGCACCAGCTGCTCCTTGACCTTGCCTTCCAGCTCGGGCGACGGGGCCTGGCCCTGCTTGGCCAACTGCGTCAGCATGGCATCGAGGCGGGCCTTGGGCACCGGCTTGCCATTGACGAGGGCGATGTTCTGGGCCAGCACCACGGGGGCGGCCAAGACCAGGGCGGCCGCAGCCGCGGCCTTGGCGATACGGGAGGTGTTCATCAGCACAGGGATTCCTTTGGATCGCGACACCATGTCGCGGTGTTCGTTCTGAGCGTTCTGGAGCGGCCTACAAGGCTTCTGCCTTGATGGCCAAGGCGTGGATCCCCTGGGGGATCACGTGGCGCAGGGCATCATACACAAGGCGATGACGCTGCACGTGTGACAGGCCGTTGAAGCAACTGCCTCGCAGGTGGACCGAAAAATGGCGTCCTTCGCGTGCTCCAGCATGGCCGGCGTGCAGGTGGCTGTCGTCGGTGACTTCGATGGATTCAAGGGCCAGCGCCTCGCGCAGGGTGGCCTCGACCAAAGCAGCCGTGACGCCGCCCGATGGTGGTGTGTTCACGGCGCTCATGGCGACACCCCGGGATCGGCCTTGGGCTTGGCCTGCGGCATGTGGCGGCTCAGGTACACACCTTGCGCCAGTGTGAACACCAGCATCAGGCCCAGACCGCCCCACATCTTGAAGTTCACCCAGGTGCTCTCGGAGAAGTTGTAGGCCACGTACAGGTTGAGCACGCCCATGCCCAGGAAGAACAGCACCCAGGCCCAGCTCAGGTTGCGCCAGATGGCCTCGGGCAGGTCCAGGTCGGAGGCGCTCATCATCTTGCGCAGCACGTAGCGCTTCATGATGATGTCGCTGACCAGCAGGCCGCCGCCCATCGCCCAGTAGATCACCGTGGGCTTCCACATGATGAAGGTCGGGCTGTGGAAATAGATGGTGAGCGCGCCCAGGCCCAGCACGGTGACCAGGCTGACCCACAGCATGGTGTCGATCTTCTTGCGCAGCAGCTTCATCACCACGATCTGCAGCACGGAGATGGCAGCCACGGCCACGGTGGCCAGCAGCATGGGCGCCTCCTTGGCACCCACCACGCCGCCCGCGACCATGAAGCCCAGGTGCTGGGTCAGCCACTGGCCGGCCAGTTCCCTGTTGCCATCGCCCCATTTGAAGACAGCGAAGAACAGGATGATGGGAAGGAAATCCAGCAGCAGTTTCATGGCATTGGGCGTGGCGCAGGGAGTGCGCCCGCAGTGCATCAAGGGAAAGTCAGCGAGGCTTGAAGTCTATCGCGGCGGAATTGATGCAGAAACGCTCGCCGGTGGGCGCCGGGCCGTCGTCGAACACATGGCCCAGGTGAGCCCCGCAATCCTTGCAGCGCACCTCGACCCGCACCATGCCGTGGCTGCGGTCTTCCACGCGCTCGATGATCTCGCCGCGGATGGGTTCGAAATAGCTGGGCCAGCCGCAGCCGGCGTCGAACTTGGTGCCCGAGTCGAACAGCGGCGCACCGCAGCACACGCAGCGGTAGATGCCGTCGGCGGTGTGGTCCCAGTACTTGCCGGTGAACGCATGCTCCGTGGCGGCATGGCGCGTGACCTGGTACTGCATGGGATCCAGTTGCTCGCGCCACTGGGCATCGGTTTTCTTGACCTTGTAGTCGTCGCTCATGATGAACAGGAGACCTCGATGGCATTGGCCCAGTCGGGCGGGAAATCGGCATCCCGGGCGTTGCCGGGCTGCTCGGTGAAGGGTTGCGTCAGGGCGCGATGCAGCCGGCGCACTTCGCTGAAATCACCGGCCTGCGCGGCTTGGATGGCGCTTTCGGCAAGATGGTTCCGCAGCACCATCCACGGGTTCACAGCGTCCATTCTGGCGCGGCGCGCGGCCTGGGCGTCGGCATCACCGGGGGCCCCCTCGAGGGACAGGCGCTGGCCATAGCGGTCGGCCCAGGCATCGAACGCGGCGCGGTCGACGAACAGATCGCGCACGGGCGCGTTCTCGGGCGCCTCGGCCGGCAGGTCGGCGCGCCAGGCGCCCAGACGGCGGAAGGTGATGCTGAAATCGGCACGCTGGCGCGCCATCAGCGCCAGCCAGTCCTGGATCAGGCCCACATCCTGCGGCTGCTGCGCTCCCTGCAGGCCCAGCTTGGCACGCCAGCGTGCGGTCATCTGTTCGGCATAGCGCGCCTCATAGGCCTTGAGGGCCTCAAGGATGCGCTCCTGCCCATCACTGCCCTTCTCGGCGGCATCAGGCACCAGGGCCGCCAACGCCTGGGCCAGCGCACCCACGTTCCAGAAGCCCACATCGGGCTGCTGCCGCCAGCGGTAGCGGCCCGAGTGATCGGAGTGGTTGCAGATGTGGTCCGGGTCGAAGCCATCGAGGAAGCCGTAGGGGCCGTAATCGATGGTCAGCCCCAGGATGGACATGTTGTCGGTGTTCATGACCCCGTGGCAGAAGCCCACCCCTTGCCACTGCGCCATCAGGTCGGCCGTGGTCAGGGCGGCATGCTGCAACAAGGCCACGGCACGTTCGGCGGGCTGGTCGGCCGCGCGTGGCAGGTCGGCGAACTGCGGCAGGTGGTGGTTTACCACGAAATCCACCAGCGCAGCCAGGGCCTGATGGTGGCCAGGCTGCCCGCTGTGGGCGAAGTGCTCGAAGTGGCCGAAGCGGATGAAGCTGGGCGCCACGCGCGTGACCACTGCGGCCGTCTCGGGGGTCTCGCGGTAGACCGGGTGCGGCGAAGCGGTCAGGCACAGCGCACGGCTGGTCGGGATGCCCAGCGCATGCATGGCCTCGCTACACAGGAACTCGCGGATCGATGAGCGCAGCACCGCACGGCCATCGCCGCGGCGCGAATACGGCGTCATGCCGGCGCCCTTGAGCTGCACCTCGCGCGGGCCCGCCGGGGTGTCGACCTCGCCGAGCAGCAAGGCGCGGCCGTCACCCAGTTGGCCAGCCCACACGCCGAACTGGTGCCCGCTGTAGACGGTGGACATGGGGCGCATACCGGGCCACACGGCATTGCCGGTGAACACCTCCAGCGCCTCTGGCCACTGCTGCCACCAGTCGCTGGGCCAGCCCAGCTCCTGCGCGGCACTGTCGCTGGTGTCCACCCACTGCGGCGCAGGCAGGGGCTGGCCGCGCTGCTCGGTGCCCAGCGGGACGCGCAGGTCGGAATCGGAAAGCTGCTGGCTCAGGACCGCGTAGCGGTTGAGCCACGCGTCGGCGGATGGCAAGGGCATGGTGGACAGCGGAACGAACGGAAAACAGGGAACCAGACGGCAGGAAGCGGCCTCAGAGGCACTTGCCTGCGACATCCACCCCGGATGCTGACACAGCCCGGCCACCGCGTGGTGCCCGGGGCCTTGGCCCCCCGCGACTCGGCGGGCGGGTGGTCACGGACGCTGGGTAAGATGCTCGCTGACCTGCCATATGAAGCTTGAACGGACAAATACAACGTGGATACCGTGCTGTTGATCAAAGCGGCCCTGATGGGCATCGTCGAGGGGCTGACGGAATTTCTGCCGATCTCCAGCACAGGGCACCTGATCCTGGCAGGTTCGTTGCTGGGATTCGGCCAGGACGTGGGGGCCGACAAGGCCAAGGTGTTCGACATCGCCATCCAGACCGGTGCGATCTTCGCGGTGGTGCTGGTGTACTGGCAACGGCTGGTGGACACGGCCCGGGGCATCGGCAGCGAGGCCCGCGCCCAGCGTTTCGCGGTCAACGTGATCGTCGGCTTCCTGCCAGCGGTGGTGATGGGCCTGCTGCTGGGCAAGGCCATCAAGGAAAACCTGTTCACCCCGCAGGTGGTGGCCACCACCTTCATCATCGGCGGCTTCATCATCCTGTGGGCCGAACGCCGGCCGGCCGCCCGCGCCACACCGCGCGTGGCCACGGTGGACGACATGAGCGTGCGCGACGCGCTGCTGGTGGGCCTGCTGCAGTGCCTGGCCCTGGTGCCGGGCACCAGCCGCTCGGGCGCCAGCATCATCGGCGGCATGGTGATGGGCCTGTCGCGCAAGGCGGCCACCGATTTCAGCTTCTTCCTGGGCATCCCCACGCTGATGGGTGCGGGCGCCTACAGCCTCTACAAGGAACGCCACCTGCTGTCGGTGGCCGACCTGCCGCTGTTCCTGGTCGGCCTGGTCTTCGCCTTCCTGTCGGCCTGGGTGTGCGTGCGCTGGCTGCTGCGCTACGTGTCCAGCCATGATTTCGTGCCGTTTGCGTGGTACCGCATCGTGTTCGGCGTGGTCGTGCTGCTGACATGGCACTTCGGCTGGGTCAACTGGGCAGACTGACGCGAACGAAGCAGGTCGGGCCGATGGGGTGGCCCTGGGAATGGGTCGAGGCCGCGCGACAATGAGGGATGACTGCCCTTGGGAATGATTCTGTGAGCGCCGAAGCACCTGCCTTGTCGTTGCGGCAGCAGGCGCTGGACGCACTGCTGCAGCCCAGCCCTGCCGCCAAGGCAGATGCTGCACGCGCGCTGCACCGTCAGGCACTCGCTCACCCAGCGTGGGCTGAAGAGAGCAGCACCGAAGGCCTCCTTAACCTCAGTGAGTCGCAGCGGGCCGCCCTGCCCGGCCGCCCTGCCAAGCCGGCGCTGGTGGCGGCCAAGGACGTCCCGACACGCTCCCCCTTCACCCTGGAAGGCCGTGCCGCCCTGCTGCACGCCATCTGCCACATCGAGTTCAATGCCATCAACCTGGCGCTCGATGCTGTCTGGCGGTTCGAGGGCATGCCGGCTGACTTCTATGCCGACTGGCTGCGCGTGGCCAGCGAAGAGGCGCTGCATTTCACGCTGCTGCGCGAGCATCTGCAGGGCCTGGGCCACGACTACGGCGATTTCGATGCGCACAACGGCCTGTGGGCCATGTGCGAGCGCACGGCCCATGACATCCTGGCGCGCATGGCCCTGGTGCCGCGCACGCTGGAAGCACGGGGCCTGGACGCGACGCCGCCCATCCAGGCCAAGCTGCGCAAGGCGGGGGACGAGGCCGCCGTCGGCATCCTCGACATCATCCTTCGTGACGAGGTGGGCCACGTGGCCATCGGCAACCGGTGGTTCCACCACCTGTGCGCACAGCAAGGGCTGGATCCGGTGGCGGTCTACCCGGATCTGGTTGTGCGCTACGAGGCGCCGCGCCTGAGGCCGCCTTACAACATGGAAGCCAGGCTGAAAGCCGGCTTCACCGACGCGGAGATGCGCTTCCTGCTCGGGGAAGATGGCTGAAATGACGGGATGCGGTCAAGCCGACTGCTCGCCGCCGCCCCTCGGGTGGTGCGCCAGGTGCAGTTGCTTGAGCCGCTCACGCGCCACGTGGGTATAGATCTGCGTGGTTGAAATATCCGCGTGCCCCAGCAGCATCTGCACCACGCGCAGATCGGCCCCGTGGTTGAGCAGGTGCGTGGCAAAGGCATGGCGCAACGTGTGCGGTGACAGGTGCTGGGTGATGCCGGCAACGATGCTGTACTTGCGGATCAGCTTCCAGAACATCTGGCGGGTCATGGCACCACCGCGCGCGGTGACGAACAGCGCATCGCTGACCTGCCCGCCCAGGATGGCGGCACGGGCCTCGTCGGCATAGCGTCGGAGCCATTCGCCCGCCTCCTGCCCGAAAGGCACCAGGCGCTCCTTGCTGCCCTTGCCCGTCACGCGCACCACGCCATCCGAGCGGGACACGTGCACGGCTTTCAGATCCACCAGCTCGCTCACGCGCAGGCCGCTCGCGTACATCAGTTCCAGCATGGCGCGGTCACGCAGGCCCAGCGGCTCGCCCAGGTCCGGCGCCTGCAGCAAGGCATCTACCTGGGTCTCGGTCAGCGTGGCGGGGGTGCGCAGGCGCTGGCGGGGCGGGTCGAGCTTGAGCGTGGGATCGGCCGTGGCCAGGTGCTCGCGCAAGGCCCAGCGGTAGAAGCGCCGGAACACGCTCAGCCGCCGCCCGGCTGAGCTCGGCTTGGAGCCTGCATGGCGCACGCTCACATAGCCCATCAGGTCGGTTTCTCGGGCCTGCACCAGCGGACGCCCTTCGGCATGGGCCAGCATCCACCCCGCCAGGGCCTGCAGGTCGCGGCGGTAGGCGGCCAGCGTATTGCCGCTCAGGCCGTCTTCCAGCCAGAGTGCATCGAGGAAGCGATCCAGGTGGGGGTCATTCGGCACGGCCACGCAGCATGCCTTCCTTGAGACGGGCATCCACCGGCCGCTCGCCGATGAAGATCTTGAGCAGGGCGCGGTAGAAATCCTCGCCCGCCACGGGCTCACCCACCGCCTTGCCGTTGTGCCGCAGTTGGGCACCCTGCCCCGGCACGAAATCCACGTCCAGCGCATCGCCCACCTTCAAGGTGCCCAGGCTGTCGATCAGGCCTGCGAACACCGCCATGCGCTCACCCAACTGGCCCTGCACAGCAGCCACTTCATTGCGGCGCACGCCCTTCGAGAAAGCCTTGGACAGCTCCTTGCTGGGAGCCTCCAGCATGATCTTCAGGCGCAGGCGTTTGGGGCCTTGCATGGCCATCAGTTGCCCCGGATCACGCGAGGGCGCGGCCACGTACAGCCCAGCCACGAAGGCCTTGATCCAGGCCACGCCGCGCAGGCCCAGGCCATTGAGGCGCAAGGTGCGGTCGGCCACCACCACGTTGTCATCGAAGCGCTGGCTTTCCAGGACCGCGGCGTGGGCCTGGGATACGCCCGGCAGATGGCCCACACCGGCCATGCCGGACATCACGGCCACCAGGGCGGCAACGCACCATGGCCGGCCGGCGGCCAACCCCCTCATCACGATTCGCGTCGTGTTCCACACAAGGCATCACCTTTCCAAATTGGGACAGCCATCCACCCGAGAAGAAGCCGTCCTGCGATTTTTCAACGTTTGGGGCGATTTCACGGCTGACAAGAGCGGGTTTGCCCCAGGCCGCAGGCGCGGCTGCGGTTAGGCTTGCGGCCCATGCTGGATCCGATTTTGTTGCTGCCCGATTTCGTTCTGATCATGACGGGCTTTGTGCTGTGCCGGTACACCCAGCTTCAGCGGCCCGTGTGGGACGTGGTCGAGCGCCTGGTGTACTGGCTGCTGTTCCCGACGCTGCTGTTCTCGTCCATCGTGCGCAGCCCCTTGCAGCCGGGCGATGCCGCTCCGTTGATGGCGGGTGGTCTGGTGGTGTGCGTGACCGGCATTGCACTGGCAACGGCGCTGCGGGCAGCGCCGGGCGTGGATGCGCGCCTGCATGCCAGTGGCGCGCAGGTGGCCTTTCGCTTCAACAGCTACATCGCGCTGGCACTGGCCGAGCGCCTGGCCGGCACCCAGGGCGTGGCTTGGGTGGCCTTGCTGATCGCACTGTGCGTGCCGCTGTGCAACGTGGGCGCAGTGTGGTCGCTGGCACGCCACGGCGGACACAGCCTGTGGCGGGAACTGGTCAGCAACCCCTTGATCGTGGGCACCGTGGCTGGACTGCTGGTCAAGCTCAGCGGCGTAGGCCTGCCCTGGTGGTTCCAGGAAAGCACCCACCGCATCGGCCAGGCTGCCCTGCCCCTGGGCCTGTTGGCCGTGGGCGCCGGTCTGCGGCTGACGGGCCTGACCGCCGCACCCGCGCTGGCCTCTGCTTTGCTGGCGATCCGGCACCTGGTGCTGCCGGCGCTGGCCTTGCCGCTGGGCATCTGGCTGGGCCTGTCGCTGCCGGAGCACACGCTGCTGGTGGCTTTCGCCGCGCTGCCCACCGCGTCCAGCGGCTACGTGCTGGCGGTGCGCATGGGCGGCAACGGCCCGTTCGTGGCGGGCCTGATCACGGTGTCGACGCTGCTGGGCATGGCCAGCGTGCCACTGTGGGTCGCGGCCCTGGGGTATTGGCGCTGACCTGGGCGCCAGCGCGGGGCCATCAGATCCTTGACAAGGCCTGCGCCAGATCGGCCTGCAGATCGGCCACGTCCTCGATGCCGACCGACAGGCGGATCAGCCCATCGGCGATGCCCATGGCCGCACGCCGCTCGGCCCCGGCCTCCCAGAAGATGGTGTGCGCCACCGGGATGGCCAGGGTGCGGTTGTCTGCCAGGTGGCTGGACAGGATCACCAGGCGCAGGGCATCCAGGAAGGTGAACACGTCGGCACCGGCCTGCAACTCGAAGCTCATCAAGGGCCCGAACCCCTGGTCGAGCAAGCCGGCAGCACGCTCATGCTGCGCGTGACCCGGCAGACCCGGGTAATGCACCGCGGCCACCTGGGGCTGCAGGGACAGCCACTGGGCCAGCGCCAGCGCGTTGGCACTGGCCTGCCTCACGCGCAGGCGCATGGTCTCGATGCCGATGGCGATGCGGTGGGCATCGTCGGCCCGCAAGGTGGCGCCCATGTCGCGCAGGCCCTTCTTGCGGATCTGCTGCAGGCCCCAGTTGCCCGGATCGCCTTTGCGGTAGGGCTCGGCGATGTTGGGGTAGCCAGACCAGTCGTACAAGCCGGTGTCCGTCACCGAACCGCCCAGCGCATGTCCGTGGCCGCCCATGCCCTTGCTGAGCGAATGCACCACCAGCGAGGCGCCTACTTCGCGCGGGCGCAGCAGCACCGGCGTGGTCATGGTGCTGTCGACCACATAGACCAGCCCTCGATCGGTGCACAGGGCGCCGATGCCCGCCAGATCGGCCACCTGCGTGCGCGGGTTGGCGATGGTCTCCACGAACACCAGCCGGGTTTCAGGGCGCAGTGCGGCCTGCACGTGGGCGGCATCGGTGGCGTCCACGAAACTCACCGACACGCCCAGCCCCTGCAGGGTCTGCAGCAGGCTGCTGGTGTTGCCGAACAGAAACTGGCTGCTGACCACATGATCGCCCGCGCGCAGCAAGGTCAGCAGCACGGCCGTGATGGCCGACATGCCGGTGGTGAAGCAGGCAGTGCCGCGCCCGCCCTCCAGCGCGGTGATCTTGGCCTCCAGCGCTGCCGTGGTGGGGTTGCCCTGCCGGGCGTAAACAAAGCCGGGCTGGGCGCCCTGGAACACGGCCACCAGGTCCTTGGCAGTCTTGAATGCGAAGGTGGCCGACGGGTGCAGGGGCTTGTGCACGGCAGCATGCTCATTGCCGATACGGCGATCGGCATGGAGCAGGCCGCTCAGGGTTGATTCGTCGGGGGGTGTCGTGCTGTGACTCATGAGGGCGCTGAAAGGGTATGTGGCGAGCCTGGCTCGCGGATGGTTTGATTGCACCACAATGCCCTCGGCCGACCAAGCGGCCGCCTGTACATCCCTCCATGACCCAAGCGCCCAGTTCACCCGACCACGCCCGTTTCGCGCGGGCCGCAGAGCCTGGCACACAGGCCCCGATCCACACCAGTTCGCAGGGCCTGCTGGCCGGCCCCGTGAAGATCCCCACGCAGGGCGGCACGATGCCGGCCTACCGCGCCGCGCCTGCCACGCCTGGGCCGCACCCGGTGGTGCTGGTCGTCCAGGAGATCTTCGGCCTGCATGAACACATCGAGGACGTGGTCCGGCGCCTGGCGAAGCAGGGCTACCTGGCCATTGCGCCCGCGCTCTATTTCCGACTGGGTGATCCAGCCCAGGTGGGCAGCATCGACGAACTGATGCAGCAGTACGTCTACAAGACGCCCGATGCGCAGGTGCTGGCCGATCTGGACGCCACCCTGGCGTGGGTGGATCAGCAGCAGTCCGGCAGCGCCAACCCGCTGGGCATCACCGGCTTCTGCTGGGGCGGGCGCATCACCTGGCTGTACGCCGCGCACCAACCCCGGGTGAAGGCGGCGGTGGCCTGGTATGGCCGACTGGAAGGCAAGACCTCGCCCTTGGCACCCAGGCAACCGGCCGATGTGGTGGGTGAGCTGAAAGCCCCGGTGCTGGGCTTGTATGGCGGCCAGGACACCGGCATCCCGGCGGACAGCGTCGAGCGCATGCAGGCGGCGCTGGCGCAGCACGGCCAAGGGGATTCGCAGATCCATGTCTACCCCGAGGCGCCCCACGCCTTCTTTGCCGATTACCGCCCCAGCTACCGCGCCCATGACGCGCGAGATGGCTGGCAACGCCTGCTGGATTGGTTCCAGCGCCACGGCGTGCGGCCATGACGCCCCTCAACATATGCGCTTTTCGCATTGAAACCTGAGGTTTCAGCGCTTTTGCGCAAAACGGATCCCCCCTAAGCTGGTCGCCCACACCCTAAAAGAGGCGACCATGAGCAAATCCGACTGGAAATTCGAGACCCTGTCCGTGCACGCCGGCTATTCGCCGGAGCCCACCACGCGCGCCGTGGCCGTGCCCATCTACCAGACGGCTGCCTACGCCTTCGACAGCGCCCAGCATGGCGCCGACCTGTTCGACCTGAAGGTGCCGGGCAACATCTACACCCGCATCATGAACCCCACGCAGGACGTGCTGGAGCAGCGCGTCGCCGCGCTCGAAGGCGGCGTGGGCGCCCTGGCGCTGGCCTCGGGACAGGCCGCGGTCACGTATTCCATCCTGACCATCGCTGAAGCGGGCGACAACATCGTGTCGTCCACCGCGCTCTACGGCGGCACCTACAACCTGTTCGCGCACACCCTGCCCCAGTTCGGCATCACCACGCGTTTCGCCGATCACCGCAACCCCGAGAGCTTCGAGCCGCTGATCGACGACCGCACCAAAGCGATCTTCGTCGAATCGCTGGGCAACCCCTCGGGCAACATCACCGACATCGCCAAGGTGGCGGAGATCGCCCACCGCCACGGCATCCCGCTGATCGTGGACAACACCGTGCCCTCGCCCTACTTGAGCCGGCCGATCGAGCACGGCGCCGACATCGTGGTGCACTCGCTGACCAAGTACCTGGGCGGCCATGGCACCAGCATCGGCGGCGCCATCGTCGATTCGGGCAAGTTCCCGTGGGCGCAGCACAAGCAGCGCTTCAAGCGCCTCAACGAGCCTGACGTCAGCTACCACGGCGTGGTCTACACCGAGGCCCTGGGGCCGGCGGCCTACATCGGGCGGGCTCGCGTGGTCCCGCTGCGCAACACCGGCGCGGCCATCTCTCCGTTCAACGCCTTCCTGATCCTGCAGGGGGTGGAGACGCTGGCCCTGCGCATGGACCGCATCAGCGACAACACGCTCAAGATCGCGCAGCGCCTCAAGCAGCACCCCAAGGTGAAGTGGGTGAACTACGCCGGCCTGGAAGACCACCCGGAAAACGCGCTGGTGCGCAAGTACCTGTCGGGCAAGGCCTCGGGCATCCTCACCTTCGGCATCGAAGGGGGCCGTGAAGGCGGCGCCCGCTTCCTGGATGCGCTGCAGCTCTTCACCCGCCTGGTCAACATCGGCGATGTGCGTTCGCTGGCCACGCACCCGGCATCGACCACGCACCGCCAGCTGTCGCCCGAAGAACTGGCCAAGACGGGCGTGACGGAAGACACCGTGCGCCTGTCGGTGGGCATCGAGCACATCGACGATCTGCTGGCCGATCTGGACCAGGCCCTGGCGCAGGCAGCCTGACACCCAGCACACAAGCCCTTCGCGGCTCAAAAGCGCCCTCCCCGGGCGCTTTTTGTCTTATGCGAACACCTTTCGCCATTGCGGATCGTTTATGCGCAAAACGATGACCCCCATGCAAAAGGATCGCTTCACGCCGCTTGGGTGGGTGCCTATCGTGAAGCCATGGACCAAGGCCTGCACCCTCTTTCGCTGATTCGCACCCAGGAACGCCGCTACGAAGGCGCGCCCGTGCGCATCCTGATCATTCCCGGGCTCAACGACAGCGGCCCCACGCATTGGCAGACCTGGCTGCAGACGCAGTACAGGGGCGCCGTGCGTGTGAAGCAGCGCCACTGGGACCGTCCCGATCTGGACACCTGGGCCGCCCGCATCACCGAGGTGGTGGACAGCGCCTCCGAGCAGACCACCTGGATCGCCGTGGCCCACAGCTTCGGCACGCTGGCCCTGGCCCACCACCTGGCCACCCGGCCGCGGCAGGCGCAAGGCCAGGCCCGCATCCACTCGGCCCTGCTGGTGGCCCCGGCCGACCCGATCAAGTTCGGCGTCGACGAGCGCCTGCCCCGCCATGGCCTGGGCATCCCGAGCACGCTGGTAGGCAGCGAGAACGACCCGTGGATGCCGCTGACGCGCGCCCAGCTCTGGGCCACCCACTGGGGCTCGCGCTTCCACAACCTCGGCCAGGCCGGCCACATCAATGCCGAGTCGGGCCATGGCCCCTGGCCCTGGGCCCGCTACAAGGTCGATCAACTGGTGCGCGACCAGCAGCGCCAGCGCCGCCTGGAGCGCGCCCACCCGCTCGAACTCAATTACGCCATTTGAATGACGGCCATCTGAACCAAGAAAGGACACATCACATGCCAAGCCTGCGCCTGGGCGACCCCGCCCCCGATTTTGAACAGGACTCTTCCGAAGGCCGCATCCACTTCCATGAGTGGCTGGGTGACAGCTGGGGCGTGCTCTTCTCGCACCCCGCCGATTTCACACCCGTGTGCACCACCGAGCTGGGCCTCACGGCCAAGCTGAAAGACGAGTTCGCCAAGCGCAACGTCAAGGTCATCGCCCTGTCGGTGGACACGGTCGAATCGCACAGCCGCTGGATCCCGGACATCAACAACACCCAGGGCACCACGGTCAACTTCCCGATCATTGCCGATGCCGACCGCAAGGTCTCCGAGCTCTACGACCTGATCCACCCGAACGCCAGCGCCACGGCCACCGTGCGCTCATTGTTCGTGATCGACCCGGCCAAGAAGATCCGCCTGGTCATCACCTACCCTGCCAGCACTGGCCGCAACTTCGACGAGATCCTGCGCGTGATCGACTCGCTGCAGCTCACCGAGTACCACAGCGTGGCCACGCCGGGCAACTGGAAGGACGGCGACGACGTGGTGATCGTGCCCTCGCTGCAGGATCCGGACGTGATCAAGCAGAAGTTCCCGAAGGGCTACACCGCCGTCACGCCCTACCTGCGTCTGACGCCCCAGCCCAACCGCTGATCAGGCCTGCTGGCGCGCGACCACCACCACCTCGATGCGCCAGCGCGGGTCGGCCAGCGCCGCCTGCACGGTCGCGCGGGGCGGTGTGTGACCCGGCACCACCCAGGCATCCCACACGGCGTTCATGCGCCCGATGTCGGTGATGTCCTTGAGGTAGATCTGCACGCTCAGCAGGTGCTGCTTGCTGCTGCCGGCCTCGGCCAGCAGGTGGTCGATGTGCCTCAGCACTTCGGCGGTCTGGCCTTCGATGTCGGCATCAGGCTGGTGCTCGGGCACCTGGCCGGCCAGGTACACCGTGCCGCCCGCGATGGCCGCCTCGCTCAGGCGCTTGCCTACGTGCAGGCGCTGGATGCCTGCCTCGATCCCGGCAGCCATCAAGCTTGCTCCTTCAGGCGCGGGTTGAGCGTGTACGTGCCGGTGATCTGGTCGCTGGCCAGCACATGGCCTTCGAGTGCAGCGCGCACCGCCGCGCCCGTCAGCACGCCGCCCACGTCCAGCCGCTCCACGTCCAGCGCGAACACCGTGAACACGTAACGGTGCACGATGCTGTCGTTCCAGGGCGGGCACGGGCCGTCGTAGCCGTAGTAGTCACCTTCCATGTCGTGGTCGCCCGCGAACCAGTTGGTGTAGTCGTTGATGCCATGGCGCCAGGGTTTGCCGCCCGGCGCCTGCGGGCCGGCCTTGCCCTTCGGGCTGACGGTGTGCGAATGGCTGCCCGCGGCGATCTCCTGCGTGTCGGCCGGCAGATCGATCAACACCCAGTGGAAAAAATCCACCCGGGGCAGGCTGGGCGGTACTTCACGCCCTTCCTGGTTCACGTCATCGCCCTGGCTGGGCACATCGGGGTCATGGCAGATCACGGCGAAGGACTGGGTACCCTGCGGCACCTCCGTCCATGCCAGATGCGGGTTGCGGTTGGCCGACAGGGTCACGTGCGACTTCGGGTCCATCACGGCAAAGGCGAACTCGCCAGGAATGGCGGCACCGTCGGTAAAGCTCTGGCTCGTGAGTTTCACAGGGGTCTCCAAAAGGCTGAGGGGTTCAGGTCATGCCTGAACCGAAACAAACGCAGCGCCGGGGCAGTTCGTGAAGCCCCCGCGATCAAGGGTTGACCCCAAAGTATCACCCCTCTTACCCTTCGTGCGCATAGACACATCAGAAACAAAAACAAACAAGGGGTTTGAATGACGAAGCGTCTGCCTGCCAGCCGCCGACTTGCGTCGGCCGCGTCACTCCTGAGCCTGAGCGCCAGCCTGCTCACCGGCCTGGCCACGCACACCGCCCAGGCCGCGCCCTGGGATTCGTTCACCAAGGGCTCCATGGGCCCGGTGGTCAACTGGCCGCTCATCCCGATCCACGTGGTGCTGCTGCCTGATGGTCGCGTGATGAGCTACGGCACCGATGCCAAGGGCGTGCAGACCGGCCAGTTCATCTACGACGTGTGGGATCCGAAGCTGGGCACCGGCACGCCGTCGCACCTGGTGCTGCCCAACACCACGGGAACCGACACCTTCTGCAGCGCGCAGATCATCGTGCCGGCCAGCGGCGCGGTGTTGCTGGCTGGTGGCGACAAGACCGTCAATGGCGTGCGCAACTACTCGGTCAACGACGTCAACCTGTTCGACTACCGCAGCTCGGCCCTGTACCAGGCGCCACAGCCCATGCGCGACGTGCGCTGGTACCCGACCGTGGTCACGCTGGCCAGCGGGCAGGTGCTGGTGCTGGGCGGGCGCGCCTCGCTGACGGAGCTGTCCGTGCCCACGCCCGAGCTCTATACCGAAGGCCAGGGCTGGCGCAGCCTGGAAGGGGCCGCCAGCGACGATGCCTATGGCAGCCGCAACTGGAGCTACCCCCTGGCGTGGCAGGCCCCCAATGGCCGCGTCTTCGTGACGACGATCTGGGGCGGCACCTACTACATGGACCCAGCCGGCAACGGCGCCATCGCCAAGACACCCCTCACCCTGCCCGCCGGTGACTACTACCTGCCCAGCGTGATGTACGCGCCCGGCAAGATCCTGTCCTTGCGGAAATCCAACCGCGCGCTGGTGATCGACCTCAACGGCAGCCAGCCCACCTCGACCGCCGCCACCGGCGTTGGCCAGGACCGTTACCACGGCTCGGCCACCGTGCTGGCCGATGGCAAGGTCTTCGTCAGTGGCGGCTCGATCTGGTCCAACATCGCCTTCGGTGTGGCCTACTCCGGCAAGATCTGGGATCCGGCCACCGGCAAATGGGCGGCCACGACCACTGCGAAAAAGATGCGCCTGTACCACTCGGTGTCGCTGCTGCTGCCCGATGCGACCGTGCTCACGGCCGGCGGCGGCGCCCCCGGCCCGGCAACCAACCTCAACGCCGAGATCTACACCCCGCCCTACCTGTACAAGAAGGACTGGACGGGCACCCTCGCCCCCCGTCCATCGATCACCAATGCCCCCACGGCCCTGACCTGGAAGCAAGGCTTCAAGGTGGATGTGAGCACCACGGGCATCAGCCGCGTCACCCTGGTCAAGACCGGCTCGGCCACCCACACGGTGGATTTCGACCAGCGCTTCCTGCCGTTGAACTTCAGCGCCAGTGGCAAGGTGCTCACGGTCACCGCGCCGCCTGCCGCCGAGGTGGCCCCCCCGGGCTACTACATGCTGTTCGTGTTCGACAGCGCAGGGGTGCCTTCGGTGGCGCGCATCGTGCGATTGGGCTGAGTCACTCGATTGCCTGCCGGGTACCAGTTTTCGCAAAACGAAATCGTCTTTTTCACTTTTTTAATAACGATTCAGAACGGCTTAAAGCATTCGCAGGGGCGTCCTTCTACGATAGCGTCATTGGAAGGACAGGCATGCAGTACACCGTTTACATCGATGACCAGACCAGCCGGCAACTCAGCGAAGCCGCGCTGAAGCGGGGCGCCAACCGCAACGCCATCATCCTGCAGGCCCTTCAGGAATGGCTTGCGGCCCAGAAGGCCGCAGAAGCTCTTGATCAATCCAGCACGCGGCAGAAAAGCGGCGGCGAACAGCTGATGAGCGCCTCGTATTACTGAGTACCTGCCGAGTCCACAGGCCTGAAGCGGGCCTGCTGCCACAGCGCCCCCCCGAAACGCCGATGCCCACGCATCGGCGTTCTGCCTTGTGCAGCACGCCCAAGGCTATGCTTGCGCTCATGAGCAGACTGCAAGCCCAATGGCGGCGCCTTTACGCCCTCCCGTCCCCGCAAGGCGATCACACACAGGGCCCCGATTTGGTGGGCCCACAAGGGCAGGTACGCGCCCTGGTGCTGCAACTCGCACGCCCGGCGGACTGGCCGGCCATGGCCCATCTGTGGCAAGGCGTGCAGGATGACCTGAACCTGCCGGCGCCAGCCATTGCCGTCAATGGGGTGGACGGCTATCAGCTGTGGTTCTCGGTGTCGCAGGCCATCACCGCCGACCAGGCCCATGGCTTTCTGACGCTTCTGTGCCATCGCTATTGGGCAGAGGTTCCTGCAGAGCGGGTGTCCTTGATGCCCTTGGCCCAAGGCGGCACACCGCCAACCTGGCGACATGCCGCGCCCGTGCCGGCACCTGCCCGCATGGCAGGCCAGTGGTCCGCATTCGTCGCGCGAGACCTGGCCCCCGTCTTCAACGACAGCCCGTGGCTGGACATCCCTCCCAACCCGGAGGGCCAGGCCGATCTGCTGCTCCGCCTGCGCAGCATCGAACATGATGAGCTGGTGGCTTTGCTGGGCGCTTCCGCGCCTGCCCATGCTGCCTCGGCAGGATCCCACACGAGCCCCGACCCGCTCGTGCCGCAGGCGCCGCCTCAAGACGCGCATCAGTTTCTCTTGCGGGTGATGAACGATCCCACGGTTGAACTGGCCCTGCGCATTGAAGCTGCCAAAGCCTTGCTGCTCCAGCCACCGGCATAGCCGTCGGCCGTGACTGGCGTCAGGCCGGCAATCTGCGCAGCCAGTGCGGGCGCCAGGTCAGTGTGAAGGCCACGGTCACCGCAGCGGCGGCCAGCATCATCACCCACACCAAGGTGGCCATGGACGCGTGGTCCACCTTCAGGCACAGCCCGAACGACACGGCCAGCCCCAGGCTTCCCAGCACACGCAGGCGCCGGATCACAGACACCGGTTGCTGAGCACGGCCGCGCACCTGCTCCCAGTGCGAATCAAGGCTCAGCGCAAACCAGCCCATGCCCACCAAGGCAGCCACGAAGGCGCCCAACAGCAGCCATGTGGCCATCAAATCGTCAGACATGGGCCGCCTCCACCCGGTGGGCCGCCACGGCAACACCGTCGCCAGACTTCAGCCGGCGCGCGGTCAGCACGGCCACCAGGGCACTCGCCAGCATGAACAGGTCCACCCCCGCCACCGGCCAGTAACCCGCGCCCAGCGTCTTGATCAGGTGATCGCCCGTGGTCACCCAGTTCAGCACCACGGCCAGCACGGCCATGGCAGCCACGACCCAGCACTGCTCGCGCCATGCGGGGTTCGCCAGGCCTTGCGCCACCGGTGCGCTGCGCACGAACGCATGGGCCAACGCCAGCGTCCAGGTGCCCCAGAAAATGTAGCGTTCCATGTCGCCCTTGCCTGGCCAGCCTGCCGGCAGGGCATCGGGCAGCAGGCGGTTGGCGATCAGTATGCCGAGCGTGGCGAGCAGCATGCCCGTGACGGTGGTGACCGCCAGAGCATCCACCACGCGGCTGCCCTGGCTGCCTTGCCTGGCGTGCTGCTTCTTGCGCTTTTCAACGAAGAAGACGAAGCCCGTGGCAATGCAGGCGCAGCCCAACAATCCCCCCACCACGTACAGCCATCGCAGCAGCCAATGCCGGAAATGCTGAAGGTGCAGCCCGGTCAGGAAGGTGTTGATGCTGTCCACGGCGGTCTGTGGCGGGTCTTCGCGCAGCACCTCGCCCGTGCTGGCCTTGAAGTGGATGCCCTCACCCGTGAGCGCGATGCGGTCGGTGCCGGCACGGTAGATGCTGACGTAGCCGTTGGCATCGTTGACATGGCGCACGGCCAGGAAGCCGACATCGCCCGCCATGCCCTTGGCAGCCCAGCGACGCTGTGCCTCGGCCACCATGGCGTCCACTGATGCGATGGTGCCCGGCACGCCCGCCCGGTCATGGGGCAGACCGGTCTCTGCGGCCTCGTGCTTCTCATGCAGTTCATGCAGCGGCTCGAGCTGGGTATGGGTGATCGGGAAATAGATGCCCGTGAAGATCACCAGCCCTGTGAAGGCGAAGAAGAAATGGAAGGGCAGTGCCACCACGCCGGTGAGGTTGTGCAGATCAAGCACGCTGCGCTGCGTGGCCTTCTTGGGGCGGAACGTGAACAGCTCGCGGAAGATCTTGCGGTGCATGACCACGCCGCTGACCAGCGCCGCCAGCATGATGAGGGCCGAGAAGCCGACGATCCAGTAGCCCAGGTCCTTCCAGTGGAAGGTCAGGCTGTAGTGCATCGGGTAGAAGAACTGGCTGCCGATCTTGAGATGGTCATCAGGCAGCGAGGCGCCGGTGCGCGGATCGATCGTGCGGTTGGCCCAGATGTTGGTCTCTGGCTCCTTGGCGTTGGGCACCTCGTAGCCGGCGAACACGCCCAGCACCGGATCACGGTGGGTGGTGTAGGCGCCCCATGTCGAGATCGTCTCGAAGCGCTCGGGCAAGGGGCCATTGACCTGCGGCCGCATGGCATCGATGCTCTCGCGCGTGGGCTGCATGCTCTCGAAGACCGGCTTGAGGATCTTGTCGAACGAAGGCATGGGCTGCGGTTCGAAGCGCGAGGCAGGCACGGCCCAGCGGTCGATCTCTCGGTCGAACACCGAGAGTGCACCGAAGAAGAAGGCGATCATCAACACGAAGCCCAGCACCAGGCCGAACCAGGTGTGCAGCCAGGCCATGCTGAGGCGGAAGTTCGAGAACATGGTCGGTCTCTCCTGCAATCTCAGAGCAAGGACTGCTGAACCAGCGAGGCGGCACCGGCCATCAAGGCACCGCCGCCGGCCAACACCAGCCAGACACGCCACAGACTGCGCGCGGCGAAGGCCCACAGGAAGAGCCCAAGGAACACCAGGAAGCCCACAATGGCGCTCAGGTGCTCTGCATCGTGAAATTCCATGCTTGTGGCGAACAGCGAGGCCATGCCCAGGGCCATCAGCCCCCACGTGAAGGCATAGCCGCCCAGCATGGCGGCTGAGATGCGGGAAACCAGTTGCCAGCGGTAGGCAGCCGCGGTGGAGCTCATGTCACGGTTCACTTCTGAGGGATAACGGCCCAGGAGCCGCCCCCAAAAGGGCAACTCACACTGGGAATCATTCTCATTATCTCTGAAGAGCGGCCCCGCGGGCGCCTCACACCCCTGGCATGGCCCGGTCAATCAGCGATTTCAGCGGCGCACGGGGTGCCAGGGTGCCGTAAGCCAGGCCCTGCTCGCCGCCCAGGCGGGCCTGGCAGAAGGCATCGGCGATCTCTCCCTGACCTGCCTTGAGCAGCGTGGCGGCCTGAAGCGCCAGTGCAGCACGTTCGACCACCAGGCGGCTTCTCAACTCCAGCGTGCCCAGGTCGTCGAACGAATCCTTCAGCCATTGCAAATGGCGGTCGTAGGCTTGATTGGCACCACGGGCGCCCTGCAACTCGGCGAAGAGCGCTTCTCGCACCTCCGGGTCCTTCTGCAGGGCCCGCAGCACGTCCAGGCACTGCACATTGCCGCTACCCTCCCAGATGGAGTTCAGCGGCGCCTGGCGGTACAGGCGCGGCAGGATGTTCTCTTCCACATAGCCGATGCCGCCCAGGCACTCCTGCGCTTCGTTGACGAAGGCAGGTGCGCGCTTGCAGATCCAGTACTTGCCCACCGCCGTGGCGATGCGTGCAAGAGCAGCCTCGTGCGCATCGCGAGGGGCGGCGTCCACCGCCCGGGCCACCCGCATCGACAAGGCGACCGCCGCTTCGCTCTCGAGCGCCAGATCGGCGAGCACGTTGCGCATCAGCGGCTGGTCCAGCAGGAGGCGGCCAAAAGCCTTGCGCTGGCTGGTGTGGTGAAGGGCCTGCACCAGGGCCTGCCTCATCTGTGCGGACGAGCCCAGCATGCAGTCCAGCCGGGTCAGCTTGACCATCTCGATGATGGTGGGAACGCCCCGCCCTTCCGCCCCGACCAGGTGGGCCGTGGCGCCCTGGAACTCGACCTCGGACGAGGCATTGCTCCAATCGCCCAGCTTGTCCTTCAGGCGCTGGATCCGGACCGCGTTCAAGGAGCCATCGGGCAGCACGCGAGGCATCAGGAAGCAGCTCAGTCCCCCATCGGCCTGGGCCAACACCAGATGGGCATCGCACATCGGGGCAGAGAAGAAGAACTTGTGCCCGACGATCTCGTGGCTGCCGTCGGCCTGGCGCATGGCCCTGGAGGTGTTGCTGCGCACGTCGGAGCCGCCCTGCTTCTCCGTCATGCCCATGCCCATGGTGCAGGCGGTTTTCTGGTCGGCGGGCAAGGTCCGCGGGTCGTACTCGTTCGCGGTCAGGCGAGGGATCCACTGTTCGGCCAGCGTCGGTGAATGGCGCAGCGTGGGGATGGCCGCGTGCGTCATCGTCAAGGGGCAACCGGTGCCCGCATCGGGCTGGCTGTTGAGGTACATCAGCGCCGCCCGCACGACATGGGCACCCGGCTGGTCTTCATGCCGCCAGGAAAAGCTGTGCACTTCGCTGCGCATCGCCTGGCCCATCAGATCGTGATAGGCGGGGTGGAACTCGACATCGTCGATGCGGCGCCCGTGGCGGTCGAAGGTGCGCAGCACCGGACGATGGCGGTTGGCCAGATCACCCTGTTCCATCATTTCACCGCCAACCAGGGCGCCGTGGCGGGCCAGCTGCTCGCCAGCCCAGGCACCGCCGTTCAGGCCAACGGATTCACGAAGGGGCTGGTCACTGAGCCAGCTGTTCAGGCTGGGCAGTGGCGAGGGCTGGTTCTGGACCTCGTGCGTGCTGAAACAGGATTTGATGGAAGACATGGGGCAAGCTGCGTCGTTAAGGGAACACAGCCGAAAATTACATATAACTGCATTGAAAGTCAAATTGTGTAATCTAGTACTCACAGGTAGTGAAACACCTTGGCCACGATCTGCCACCGCCCCTCCAGCTTCACCAGCGTCAGGAAGTCGGTGAACTGCTTTGCCGGTATCGAACACTCCACCTTCGCGAAGGCCGTCACCGGCCCGGCCAGCTCGATGCCCAGGATGCGGTCAGTGCGCTGGTGACCCTGGCTGGCCGGCGACGGACGCTGGTCGACCATCGGGAAGTACTGCGCCATGTCCAGCATCACCAAGTGCCCATCCGTTGCGCAGCAGTAGTGGGCCTGCGGATGGAACACACGCTGGAGCCGTGACGTATCGCTGTGGTGAAGACCATCGAAATACTCGCCGAGCACCGACACGATGTCGTCGAACGCTTGGCCGCTCATGCTGCGCGCCTCGCCCTGTGCTCCGGCACGCTCAGCCCGCCAAGGCCCCAATTGTCCGGATCGACCTCGTCGATCACCACATGCGTGGTGGCGGGATCTTTGTCCAGGATGCGCACCAGCAGTCCGGTCACGCCGGCGATCAGTGCAGCCTTTTGTTCGCGTGTCACGCCTTCGCGCGTGACCTTGATATTGACGTAGGGCATGTCTGGGCTCCCTGGTCAGTTGTAGCGGCGCACCAGGGCCGCCACACGTTCACCGAACGCACGGGCAGTGAGCAGATCGCCCAAGGCCAGCTCGTCCACACTGGCATCCGAAGGCGTGGCAGCCATCAGGCCGGCAAACGAAGCCAGGTAGTTGATGTCGTCACGCGTAGAGGTCTTGGCGTTTGCCGGCGGCATGCCCGTGCCCATCCACAGCATGCCGTGCTGCTGCGACAGCGTGAACATCGCGTGCAGCGTTGCCAGCTTGTCACCATTGATGCCGGCACTGTTGGTGAAACCCGCCGCCAGCTTGTCCTTCCAACCCTGCTGGCTCCACACGCCGGCGCTGGCGTCGGCAAATCTCTTGAACTGCCAGCTCACATTGCCCATGTAGGTGGGTGAGCCGAACACGATGGCCCGAGATGCCGCAAGCTGCGCCCAGCCCTCAGGCGACAGCTCTCCGTGCTGGTCTATGGCCAGCAGTGCGCCGCCACTGCCCTGGGCCACGGCCTGGGCCAACTTTTCCGTGTGGCCGAAGCCGCTGTGAGAGACGATGCTGATCAAGGATGACATGGTGACGCCCGGTTCCAGTGGATGAATGAACCGAGCTTATTCATTACCTCCAAGTCGATAAACTAGCCCTCATGCATTTCATTCATTACATAAGGTAAACATGCATCGCGACACCTCGGGGGTGATGCTGGGCAGCATCGAACTGTTCTGCACGGCGGCGGAACTTGAAAGCTTCACCGCCACGGCAGCCAGGGCAGGCATCACGCCTGCGGCCGTCAGTCGTGCCATCAGCCGCCTTGAAGAGCGCCTCGCCGTGCGGCTCTTCGTGCGCAGCACCCGCAAGATCCGGCTGACCGATGCAGGCCGCGCCTACCACGCGCAATGCAGGCAGGCACTCTCACAACTCTTCGAGGCGGAACGCGAACTGACGGGCCAGCAGACCGAGCCAGCCGGCTTGATCCGCATCAGCGCCCCCACCACGTTCGGACACTCCGTTCTGCTGCCGCTCCTGCCCAGCTTTCGGGCGCGCTACCCCAAAGTGCGGCTGGAGGTGCAGGTGAGCAACCGCAATGCGGATCTCATGGAAGAAGGTTTCGACCTGGCCATCCGCGCCCGTGTGCAGCCCGATTCCGGCCTGGTGGCGCGCCCGTTGATGGACGCCGGCCTGGTGGTGGTCGGGTCGCCCTCGTACCTTCAGGGGGCCGGCAGGCCTGAGTCGCTGGACGACCTGGCCTCGCATGAGTGCATCCAGTTCCTGCTGCCGCGCACCGGGCAGCGTGTGCCCTGGGAGTTCTGCCAGGACGGCCAGGATGTGCAGATCGAAACCAGTGGCAGCTACACGGTGGCCGAAGACGTTCTGGCCACCATCAGCCTGGCCCGTGCGGGTGCGGGGCTGGCGCAGGTGCACCGCTTTGTGGTGGCCCGGGATCTGGCGCAAGGCACACTGATTGAAGTGCTGCAGCGCCACGGCGGCCGCTCCCGGCCTTTCTCCGTGCTCTACCCGGCATCCAGGCACATGCCGCTTCGGGTCCGGCTTTTCATCGACTTCCTGGTCGAGCACTCACCGCGGGCACAGGCACAGGCTGCGTGAAAGGTGAGGCGCCAAACAAAAATGCCCGACTTCCGGGGAAGTCAGGCATTTGCGGATTCGGCAATCATTCGATGGGGTGGCTGATGGGACTCGAACCCACGACAACCAGAATCACAATCTGGGACTCTACCAACTGAGCTACAGCCACCGTCGAAAGACTGAGATTATAGACCGGTTTCTGGCCTCTCAACCGCCGGATGCCGATTTATCTCCAGCTTTCGCTGCATCGGTGACCTGGGGCTTGAGCACCTTGGTCTTGTACTCGCGCTGCAGGGCCTTCAGGTAGGCCTCGGCCTCGGCCTTGGCCCAGTAGTTGGTGAACTGGGTCTGGGTGGCCTTCTCTTCTTCCGGCACGATCTGCAGGGGCAGCACCTTGTTCACCTTGATCAGGGCAAAGCCCTCGTCGCCCAGGTCCACCACCTGCCAGGCCGGCAGTTGCTTCTCGGGCAGGCGCAGGGCGGCATCCAGCACAGCGGGCGGTTGCGAGAACACCAGGCGGCGCGACATCTGCACCGCGGCAGGCAGATCGGCCTTGTCGGGCGCCTGCTTCCAAGCGGCCAGCTTCTGCTCGGCATCCAGGCGGGCCGCGCGCACGGATTCGCGGGTGATCCAGCGCTCACGCACCTTGGCCTCGACCTGCTCGAACGGCGGCTTGGCATCCGGGTAGTACTTGACGATGCGCGCCGACACCAGCTTGCTGGGGCCCGCCTCGATGGCTTCGGTGTTGCGGGCCTTGCTGCGGTTGGCAGGATCAAAAAGGGCCTGCAGCAGGCGGGTGTTGCCCAGCACGCCCTGGTCCTTGGCGCCCGGGTTGCGCAGCACGTTGGAGGCCGTCTGCACCGTCAGCTTGAGCTCGTCGGCCACGGGCTTGAGGCTGTCGGATTGTTCGTAGACGATGTTGGTGAACTTGTCGGCCGCATCGGCGTACAGGCGCTGCGCCAGTTGCTTGCGGGCGTCGTCTTCGATCTGGGCGCGAACGGCTTCGAAAGGCTGGGCCTGGCCGCCACGCAGGTCGGTGAGCTCGATGATGTGGTAGCCGAAATCGGATTCGACCACGTCGCTGATCTGGCCCTTCTTGAGGGAGAACACCGCGTCTTCGAAAGGCTTGGTCATGTTGCCGCGGCCGAAGAATTCCAGGTCACCGCCATTGGCTGCCGAGCCCGGGTCTTCGGAGTTCTTGCGGGCCAGTTCGGCGAACTGGGCGGGATTCTTGCGAAGCTCGGCCAGCAGCTTCTCGGCCTTGGCCTTGGCGGCCTGACGGTCAGCGGCAGGCGCGCTCTTCTCGGCCTTGACCAGGATGTGGCTGGCACGGCGCTCTTCAGGCTGCGTGTAGTTCTTGATGTTCTGCTCGTAGGACTTGCGCAGATCGTCTTCAGAGACGCTCACGCGGCTCTTCAGGGAATCCAGGTCCAGCACCACGTACTGCACGTCGGCGTGCTCGGGCTCGCGGAACGCCGCAGACATGGCGGGCTCGTCGAAGAACTTGCGCAGTTGCTCGGGCGTGGGGTTGAGTTGCGCGGCATAGGCCTTGGGCTCGAACTTGCGCCACTGCACTTCACGCACCTGGAACAGCGCTTCGACGGCCAAGCGATTGGCCACCTTGGACACGGTACCGGTGTTCTCCACGCCACCGATCACCTGGCTCACGGTGATTTGCTGACGCAGGCGCTCGGCGAACTGGGCCGACGAGATGCCCTGGGCTTCGAGCAGTTGGCTGTTGATCGTGCCATCGGCATTGCGGAACGGTGCGAAATCAGGCGAGGTGGCGAAGATGCGCTGCAGGCGCGAATCGGAAGCACGCACGCGCTGGTCGTATGCAGCAGCGTTGAGGGTGTAGTCGTGGATCAGGGCGTCCAGCGCGCGCTGCTTGAACTCGGGCGTGTCGAACAGGGCCGCATCGGTATCGGGCTGCTGCGAGCGCACACGCTCGGCCATGGTACGCACGGCATTGTCCAGTTCGGCTTGCATGATCTTCTGGCTTCCGACCTTTGCCACGACATCGCCGCCACCGCCAAGATCGGAGCTCTGGACACCAAGGAAGATGAAGGACGGCAGGATCAGCAACACCAGGATGATCTGGAAGAGCTTGTTGTGCTTGCGGACGAAATCGAACATCGCGGGCCTTTGAGGTCCTGTAGAAGCCTGGAGCACGGCGTGGGCCGCACACGTGGTTACTGACAATGGCGTCAAACAACACAAAGGCGAACCGAGGTTCGCCTTTGAAACGCATGACACGCGTTGCCGGTTGGTGGGTGCTGAGGGGCTCGAACCCCCGACCTACGCCTTGTAAGGGCGCCGCTCTACCAACTGAGCTAAGCACCCGGCAACAAAAGGGAAGCCTTGTAGTTTAGTTCAAAGCATCCTTGAGGGCCTTGCCGGGTCGGAACTTCGGCAATTTGGCCTTCTTGATCTTGATCGCCTCGCCGGTGCGAGGGTTGCGGCCGGTGCGCGCCGCACGGGTGGTCACGGCAAAGGTGCCGAAGCCGACCAGCGACACGGTGCCGCCCTTCTTCAAGGTGGTGCGCACACCGCCGATCACGGCCTCAAGCGCACGGCCGGCAGCGGCCTTGGAAATATCAGCCTGCTTGGCAATGTGATCAATCAACTCTGACTTGTTCACGAAAAATCCCCTCTGGAAGGTGCCAAAAATCGAGCCTGGTGTGTCCTCGCTGCGCTGCTCGGTGATCAGGCGCCAGGCGCAAGACCAGCGGGGAGCCCCCGCCTGCGAAACCCATTCTATGCTCAATCATTGGGCACCCAGGGGGCCCCCAAGGGCGTGGATGTTCGCTTGACACGCAGCGCACATTCTGGCCTGCGCCCGTCATGTCAGCGTGCGTGAAACGCACCTTCTAGCGGGCCTTGGCGATGATGTCCGGAATCGACCGCTTGAGGTAATAGGCCATGGACCAGATCGTCAGGCCGCAGGCGATGTAGATCAGCCAGGTGCCCAGAGTGCGGGCATGCACGCCCAGGGGCCCGAAGTCGCCGTCGTAGAGCAGCAGCATGATCGCGGCCATCTGGGCCGCCGTCTTGAGCTTGCCAAGCATGTGCACGGCGACGCTGCGCGAGGCGCCGATCTGGGCCATCCATTCGCGCAATGCCGAAATGGCGATCTCGCGGCCGATGATGATCAGGGCCACCACCGCGTTCACACGTCCCAGCTCCAGCAGGATCAGCAATGAAGCGCAGACCAGGAACTTGTCGGCCACCGGATCCAGGAAGGCGCCAAACGATGAGGTCTGGTTCAACCGCCGGGCCAGCCAGCCGTCCAGCCAGTCGGTCAGTGCCACGACGATGAACAGGCCACAAGCCCACAGGTTGATCTCGGCCGATGGCATCGGCAGGTAGAAGATGCCGACGATCAGCGGGATCGCGACGATCCGCGCCCAGGTGAGCAAGGTGGGGAGGTTCCAGAACATCCGGGGATTGTGCCTGCAAGCGTGGGTGCGCGCTCAGCGGTCCAGCGTCATGGGCTTGAACTTGCGCTGGTCGTTGAACAGGAAGGTCTCGTTGAATTTCCAGGGTTTGGGCAGGCGCGACACATCACCGAACGGCGCGGCGCGGCGCACGGCGGCAATCGCCGTGTCCACCGTGTCGCGGGCCTGGCGCGGGTAGCGCATCACCTCGATGCGGCGGATCGACCCATCGGCGTTGAGCTCTACGGTCAGCACCGGGATGGCCAGCAGGATGTCAGGCGGCTTGCCGGTGTAGGTGCCCTGCGGGTTGGCGGCCACCAGGCGCCGTGCCGCCTGAAGGCGCACCTCGGCCATGCTGCGCGATGCCGTGGGCGGGCCCAGTGGACGGGGCTGCCCCAAGCCGTCACGCGTGGCTTCGCGGTCGGCTTGCGCATTGCCAGGGCTGCTGGTCGGCGTGCCGCCGGGCACGGTGTCCGGACGGCCGATGGTGCGCAAGGTGTCGCAGCCGGTGGTGCTCAGGGCCAGGCCGGCGGCCACCACGCTGCGCAGCCCCCAGCGGATGGCGAGGCGCAGGGGGCTGGACACAAACGTCTTGTCAGTGAAGGGCACGGTAGATCTCCTCGGCCAGGTCTTGCGAGATGCCATCGACGGTGGCCAGGTCATCGACACTGGCCTGGGCCACGCCGCGCACGCCACCGAAGCGCTGCAGCAGTTTGGCACGGCGCTTGGGGCCCACGCCGGGGATGTCTTCGAGCTTGCTGCCGCCCGTGCGCACGCTGGCGCGCTTGGCGCGCATGCCGGTGATGGCAAAGCGGTGCGCCTCGTCGCGGATCTGCGCCACCAGCATCAGCGCGGCCGAACTCGGCGCGAGCTGCAGCTTGGGGCGCCCATCGGCGAAGACCAGCTCTTCCAGGCCCACCTTGCGGCCCTCACCCTTCTCCACCCCCACCAGCAGGGACAGGTCCAGACCGAGCGATTCGAACACCTCGCGCGCCATGGAGACCTGGCCCTTGCCACCATCGATCAGCACCAGGTCGGGCATGCGTTCGAGCTTGCCGCCGCCGTAGCGGCGCAGCAGCACCTGCTTCATCGCGGCGTAGTCATCGCCACCGGTGATGTCGTTGATGTTGTAGCGCCGGTATTGCGAGGGCTGCATTTTGTGGGCCTCGTAGACCACGCAGGAGGCCTGCGTGGCCTCCCCCGCCGTGTGGCTGATGTCGAAGCACTCCACGCGCAGCGTGGCCAGGGCATCACCCTCGGCCTGGGCGTCCATGGCCAGGTCCAGCGCCTCGACCAGGGCGCGCGTGCGGGACTGTTGCGAGCCCTCTTCACTGAGCAGGCGGCTCAGGGCCAGCTCAGCGCCCTTGAGCGCCATGTCCAGCCAGGCCCGGCGCTGCTCGCGCGGCTGGCTGACCACCGTGACGCGGCGGCCGGCCTGCTCGGACAAGGCCTCGACCAGGGCCGGGTCCACCACATGGCTGAGCACCAGCATGGCCGGCATGCCGCCGTCCAGGTAGTGCTGGGCCATGAAGGCCTCGAGCACCCGCACCTCGGTGGCCAGCGCCAAGTCGGCCGAGGTGGCGTGGGTTTCGTCGAGCGCCGCAGCCTCGTCCGGCGCCAGCACGTGGTCCTGCACGTGCACGGGGAAATGAGCCCGGTCACCCAGGTGGCGCCCCCCGCGCACCATGGCCAGGTTGACACACGCGCGCCCCCCGTCCACCCGCACGGCCAGGATGTCGACATCTTTCTCAAGGCCGGTGTCCACCGACTGCTGGTGCAGCACCTTGGACAAGGCGCCGATCTGGTTGCGGATCTCGGCGGCCTTCTCGAACTCCAGCCGATCGGCGTAATCCATCATCTGCGCCTGCATGGTGTCCAGCACCTCCTGCTGCGACCCGAGCAGGAAGCGTTCGGCCTGCCCCACATCGCGGCGGTAATCATCTGGCGTGATGAAGTCGACACAGGGGCCGCTGCAGCGCTTGATCTGGTAGAGCAGGCAGGGGCGCGTGCGGTGGTTGAAGACCGCGTCCTCGCAGGTGCGCAGCAGAAACACCTTCTGCAGCAGCTGGATGGTTTCCTTGACGGCCCAGGCGTTCGGGTAGGGGCCGAAGTAGCGGTGCTTCTTGTCCACCCCACCACGGTAGTACGCCAGCCGCGGGAACTCGTGCGAGGCGATCTTGAGATAAGGGTAGCTCTTGTCGTCGCGGAACAAGATGTTGAAGCGCGGCTTGAGCGTCTTGATCAGGTTGTTCTCAAGCAGCAGCGCCTCGGCCTCGCTGCGCACAACCGTGGTCTCCATGCGCGCGATGCGCGAGACCATGTGGCCGATGCGCGTGCCGCCGTGTGTCTTCTGGAAGTAGCTGGAGACGCGCTTCTTCAGGTCGCGCGCCTTGCCGACATAGAGCACCTCGCCCTGTGCATCGAAGTAGCGGTACACGCCGGGCAGGCCCGGCAACGAGGCCACCTCGGTCAGCAGGCGCTCCCAGATGGCCTCGCGGGCATCGGGTTCGGAGGGCACAGCAGCGGGCATGTCGGCAGGATCGACGGGAGGACGGGGGACCTGGGTCATGGCCGGGAGGATAATCCAGCCATGCGCTGGGACATCTTCTGCAAGGTCATCGACAACCATGGCGACCTGGGCGTGTGCTGGCGGCTTTCGCGCGATCTGGCCTCGCGCGGGCACCAGGTGCGCCTGTGGGTGGATGACCCATCGGCCCTGGCGTGGATGGCCCCCGAACTCGGCGGCCCGGGTCATCCTGGCATTGAAGCCGTCCAGTGGCCCACCGATGAGCAGCCTCCGGCAGGCGGCTGGCCCTCGCCCGGCGAGGTGGTGGTGGAAGCCTTCGGCTGCGAGCTGCCCGCAGGTTTCGTGGCCGGCATGCAGCGCTCCAACCCGCCCCGCTGGATCAACCTGGAGTACCTGAGCGCCGAGAGTTATGTAGAGCGCAGCCACGGCCTGTTGTCGCCCGTGTTCAGCGGCCCGGGCGCCGGCCTGCGCAAGCACTTTTTCTACCCAGGGTTCACGGCTCGCACGGGCGGGTTGCTGCGCGAGCCTGGTCTGCTCAATGCCCGGGACCTGGCCCAGGCCGATGACGCCACACGCGCCCAGCGCCTGGCGGCCCTCGGTGTGCCCTGGCAGCCAGGGCAGCGGGTGGTGTCGGTTTTCTGTTACCCGGGCGCGCCTGTGCAGGCACTGTTCACGCAATTGGCCCGCCTGAGCACCCAGACGGGCGGAGCCGACACACTGGTGCTGCTCACCCCCGGCGCCGCCACAGCGGCCGTGAACGCGGCCAGCCAGCCCCCCCTTCCGGGATTGCACCTGCACGCCCTGCCTTACCTCGCACAGCCGGCCTTCGACACGCTGCTGTGGGCTTGTGACCTCAACATCGTGCGGGGCGAGGATTCAGCGGTGCGGGCGCTGTGGGCCGGCCGCCCCCACATCTGGCAGATCTACCCGCAGGATGACGGGGTGCACGCGGGCAAGCTGGACGCCTTCATGGCCCGCTGGATGGCGCACTGGCCACCCGACCTTGCCCACACCACCCGCGCCCTGTGGCACGCATGGAACGGACTGTTGCCCGCCGGGTCAGGCTCGGATGGAGGCCTGGATGCGGAACTGGCCCCGTTGGCCACGCTCTGGGGCCCTGCGACGTGGGCCCAGTGGGCCGCCGCCAGCCGTGAATCCTGCGACGAACTGGCGCGTCAGCCCGACTTGGTGACGCAACTACTTCAATTCGTCACCGCGCCGGGTTAAAATCGAAGGCTGTTCGCACTTTTGGTGCGCCAAACCTATTCCACGGGACTCCACCCATGAAACTCGCTCAAGAAATCCGCGCCGGCAACGTGATCATGCAGGGCAAGGACCCGATGGTCGTCCTGAAGACCGAATACAGCCGTGGTGGCCGCGGCGCCGCCACCGTGCGCATCAAGATGAAGAACCTGCTGAACGGCGCTGGCGCCGAGCTGGTCTTCAAGGCCGACGACAAGATGGACCAGATCGTGCTGGACAAGAAGGAGTGCACCTACTCCTACTTCGCCGATCCGATGTACGCCTTCATGGACGCCGAATACAACCAGTTCGAGATCGAAGCCGAGAACATGGGCGACGCGATCAACTACCTGCAAGACGGCATGGAAGCCGAAGTCGTGTTTTACGACGGCAAGGCCATCTCGGTCGAACTGCCCACCACCATCGTGCGCGAAATCGAAACCGAACCCGCCGTCAAGGGCGACACCTCCGGCAAGGTCATGAAGCCCGCCCGCATCGTCGGCACCGGCTTCGAGATCCCCGTGCCCCTGTTCGTCGAAAACGGCGACAAGATTGAAATCGACACCCGCACCCACGAATACAAGAAGCGTGTCTGAGCGCCTGGTATTTTCGCGATGAGAAAAGACCGCCCTTAGGCGGTCTTTTTTTGTGCACTGCAGCACATTTGCCACGCTCCGGCCACCATACGCCAAAAACATGGCATTCCATGGTTGGGGGCCGCATGGTACGGTGGCTGACGGTAGGGGGAGAACACGCTGAATGCAAGACGCATCGATGACCATCTTGCTGGTTGAACACCAGCAAGGCGCACAGACAGGCTTGGCGCGAGAGTTGACCCGTCACGGGCACACGGTGCTCGAGGCCGGTACTGCGCGCGAGGCCCTTGCGCTCTTCCTGACCCAACGCCCCGACCTGCTGATCCTGGACGTGGTGCTGCCCGGCGAGGATGGCTACTGGCTGGCCCGCCAGGTGCGCGATGCCGAAGGCAGCCGCTGGACACCGATTATCTTCCTGTCAGCGCAGGACCATGAACTCAGCCTCTGGGAAGGCATCGAGGCCGGCGGTGACGACTACCTGATCAAGCCGATCTCACCCGTGGTGTTGCGCGCCAAGCTGCATGCCCTGCGCCGCCTGCTGAACATGCGCAATCAGCTGATCGCAGCCACCGAAGAACTGCGCGCGGCCAACGAGCGCCTGTCGCACCTGAGCTTCGTGGACGACCTGACCGGGTTGGGCAACCGCCGCGCTTTCAACGAGCGGCTGCACACCCAGCTGGGCCAGTGCCGGCGCGAGCACAAGCCGCTCACCTTGATCCTGTGCGATGTGGACCACTTCAAGCGTTTCAACGACAGCATCGGCCACGTCGAAGGCGACCAGTGCCTGCAGAACATCTCGCGCCTGTTGCGCCTGGTGTGCCGGCGCCCCACGGATTTCGTGGCCCGCTATGGCGGCGAAGAGTTCGGCATCATCCTGCCCAACACACCCAAGGCCGGTGCGATGACCTTCGCCCGCGCCCTGCAAAGCCTGGTGCGCACACGTGGCCTGCCCCACCCCGATTCACCCGTGGCCGAGCACGTGACCCTGTCTGGCGGCATCACCACCGTGATGCCCGACGACGACACCACCGTGCAGAGCCTGATCATGCGGGCCGATGAAGCCCTGTACACCGCCAAGGTGCAGGGCCGCAACCGCTTCTTCAGCTTCGAGATGCAGCTGGACACCACCGAGCACCTGCAGCAGGGCCTGTGGGCAGTGAACAGCGGGCTGGGCAAGCTGACGGAGGTCTGAGGTCGGACCTGCTGCAGGCGTGCAGGCCGCCCAAGCTCACATTGCTCAGGGCGCAGAGGCCGCAGCTGCGGCCGGGACCGCAGACGGCGCGGCCGCACTGGCTGTGGCCGCTGCCGGGGTAGACGACACCGTGGCCGGGCAACCTTGTGCGCGTGCATAACCCTTGAGGTAGGCGCGGCGCAGTGAACCCGCCGTGATGGCCGCCGCCACGCGCTTGGAATGGCGCTCGGCCCCCGTCAGGCGACGCACCCAGCCGCGGAACGGCACGATGCCGGTCGTCGTGTCGCTGATCATGTTGATGGAGGCCTTGCCCACCTGGTCCACACCGCGCTCCAGCAGACTGGCCTCGTTGCCGGACTTGGGCGCATCCAGATCGGCGCCCAGGGCCGCATCCAGGGCACGGATGCGTTCCGCCAGGTTGCCGCAGTCGTGCGGAGCAGGCTCTCCATAAGGCGCTACCGCGGCCTCCCTGAGCGCAGCGGGGATCTTCGCGCGCACCAGGTTCAGATCGCCCAGCGGCGCGATCACCGCATCGCCGGCTCGGCCCATGTAGGCCTCGACCTCGGATGGCTTGTCGGCAGCGGCAGAGGCCGCCGTCGCGGGAGACGATGCCGCGCTGGCCGGGGCTGAAGCGGCGGCCTCCGCGGAGACAGTGTCTTGAGCCCAGACCGAAGGGCATGCCCAGGCGGCCAGCGAGATGAACAAGGTGATCGTGGAGCGTGGCGTCAGCGTCATGGAGATGGCTTATGAATCGATGGGATGGGCCATGCTCACATGCGTTCTGCATGTCCCCCGTGATGTTTTTGTCGCGGACGATTATGGCATCCGCGAAAGCACCGCTAGGCCAGGCGACATAAGGCCGGCCGCTGGTGGGCCAGCGCCATCACCTCGGCAGCCGTGTGGTGCTTGAGCGTGTGATCAGACCACACCTGCCGCCAGCGCCGGGCACCGGGCAGGCCGCTGTACAGGCCCAGCACATGGCGCATCACCTGCGACCAGCGCACCTCGCCATGCGGCCAGCCGCGCGTGCGGATCACCTCGGCATCGGTGTAGGCGGCCATGGTGGCCTCCACGGCTTCGCGCGTGAGGGGCGTTTCGCGGGCCGGCTGGTTGAAGAAGCGCTGGTCCCACTCGGACAGCAGCCAGGGTGTGTGGTACGCGGCGCGGCCCAGCATCACGCCATCGAGCGCCACGCCGTCGATCACGGCACCCGGCTGCAGTTGCGCCAGGGCCTGCTCGTTGTCGGCCAGGCCGCCGTTGAGCACGAAGGTCAGGTGCGGGAAATCCTGCTTGAGCCGGTGTACGAACTCATAACGCAGCGGCGGGATGTCGCGGTTTTCCTTGGGGCTCAGGCCCTTGAGCCAGGCATTGCGCGCGTGCACGATGAACACCTGGCAGCCAACGTCGGCGATGGTGCCGACGAAATCGCGCACGAAGTCGTAGCTCTCGATCTGGTCGATGCCGATGCGGTGCTTGACGGTGATGGGCATGCGCGCATCGTTGCCCGTGGCGTCCATCATGGCCTTGATGCAATCGGCCACCAGCGTGGCCTCGTTCATCAGGCAGGCGCCGAACGCGCCGCGCTGCACGCGCTCGCTGGGGCAGCCGCAGTTCAGGTTGACCTCGTCGTAGCCTCGCTCGAGCGCCAGCTTGGCGCACTCGGCCAGGTCGGCCGGTTCGCTGCCGCCCAGCTGCAGCGCCACAGGGTGCTCGGACTCGTTGTAGTCCAGGAAGCGGTACATCTTGCCGTGCACCAGCGCGCCGGTGGTCAGCATCTCGGTGTACAGGCGCGCGTGCTGGCTCAGTTCGCGGTGGAAGTACCGGCAATGGGCATCAGTCCAGTCCAGCATGGGCGCAACACAGGCGCGCCAGGGGCTCAGGCCGGTGTGCGGATCGATCAAGGCACTCATGGGGAAACAACGGAAACAGAGGCGGCAAGGCAGACGCTCAAGCGTCTTTCAGATCGCGCAAAGGGTGGGCATGGGCCGGCCATACCGGCTCGAAAAAGGCCTGCACCATGTCGGGCGTGACCTCGGCCAGCGTGGCGGGATTCCAGCGGGGCTGATGGTCCTTGTCGATGGCCAGGGCGCGCACACCCTCGACCGTTTCGCTGACCACACCCTTGCGCAGGTTGAAGCAGTGGCGGACCATATCACGTTCCATGCGGAACTCATCGGCCAGGGCCATGCCCCGCGCGCGGCGAATCTGCTCCAGCGTGACGCACATCATCAAGGGCGAGTGCCCCGCCATCTGGGCCAGCGTGTGGCGGGCCCAATCGCTGCCGTCCAACTGCAGCGAGGCGGTGATCGCGGCCACGTCAGGCAGCGAGAAGTGCTGGTCGATCTGCGCATGCAGCCCCGACAAGGTGGGCGCGTGCAGGCCGGGCGCTGGGTGAGCCGCCGCGTGCGCGCAAACGCGTTCGGTGAGTTCGGCGCCGCTGGCGACCGGGCTGTCGCGCAGGCCCTCGAGCAGCACGGCCAGGCTGGCCGCCTCGGCCTGCATGTCGGCCAGGCCCAGCGCGAGGGCGTCGCCCGCGTTGATGTGCGGGCCGACCACGCCCAGGTACTCGCCCACATGGCCCTTGCAGCGCGCCAGGAAGTGGCCGCCGGCCACATCGGGGAACAGGCCGATGCGGGTCTCGGGCATGGCCATGCGAACGGTCTCCGTGGCCACGCGCAGCGAGCAGCCCTGCGCCAGGCCCATGCCACCCCCCATGGTGATGCCTTCCAGCCAGGCCACCACGGGCTTGGGGTAGACATGGATCAGGTGGTCCAGCGCGTACTCTTCGGTGAAGAAATCGTCGATCGACAGGTCGCCCGTGGTGGCGGCCTGGTGCATGAAGCGGATGTCGCCGCCCGCACAGAAGTGCGTGGCGGTGGGCTTGCCTTCCACCGGCGCGCGGGCGGAGCCGCGCAGCAGCACGCCGTGCACGGCCTTGTCGTCGGCCCAGGCCAGCAACTGGCCATGCAGGCCACGCACCATGGTCAGCGTCAGGGCATTGAGCGCCTGGGCGCGGTCCAGGGTGATCACGCCCAGGCCACCGATGACCTCGGTCTGAATCAAGCGGTTCGATGTCATCGTGCTCCGTACTGCGGTGAAATGCCGGACGAAGCCCGCCCGGATGGCTGGCAGGAGGATAGCCCAAACACACATGAAAACGCACGCCCGAGGGCGTGCGTTGTGCCTGCTCTGCCCTGCAGGTGCTGCAAGGCAGAAGGGGCAGCCGTCAGGCCCCCGCGATGATGCGCTCGATGTTGCGCTCGGCAAAGGCCGCCGTCGACAGCGCCGGGTTGGCGACCAGCGAATCCGGGAACAGCGACGAATCCATCACGTACAGGCCGGGGTAGCCCTTGACCTCGCCGATGTCGCTCGTGGCCAGCCCCAGCGGGCAGCCGCCCAGCGGGTGGTAGGTGGCGTTGTCGCCCACCTGCTTGCCGCCGAACCAGCTCTTGTTGTAGGTGGCCCCGTTGACCTTGTTGATGCGGTCGTACACCGAGCGCGCACTGGTGACCGGCTCGGTCTTGGCGTTGGTCGACCACTGCAGGACGGACTGCTGCTTCTGCGCGTCGTAGGTGAAGCGGCCCAGCTCCGGCGTCTGCGTCATCGTGATGTGCGCCGTGCTGAAGGTGTCGATGCCCAGCGGCATGGCGATGTTCATCGAGTACACCTGGTTGCCGCGGTGGTCGTAGGCATCGATGCCCGTAGCGGGCAGGACGGATGTCTTGCTGCCGGTCGACGTATACACATTGCGGACCATGAAGATCTCGCCGTTGGAACTCCAGCGCGTGCCCACGTGCTCGTTGAGGTTGGGCAGCGTGCCGGTGGCCCGTGCCTTGACCAGCAGTTGCGTGGTGCCCATGCTGCCGCCGCCCAGGAAGAGCCGGTCGCAGCTGATGGTGCGGATGGCCAGCACCTTGCCGGTCACGTCGATCTGCTTGGTGGACACCAGGTAGCGGCCGTCGCCAGCGCGCGAGATGGACGTCACCTCGGTCAGGGGCTGGATGCGGACCAGCCCGGTGCCCACGGCCTCGGCCAGGTAGGTCTTGTCCAGGCTCTTCTTGCCATAGTTGTTGCCGAAGCCGCCTTCGCTGCCCAGGGCCGACTTGGGCACCAGGCCCGCCTCTTCCTGCTCCATGTAGGCCATGTCGTAGCCGGAGTCGAGCGTGCGCCACTGGAAGCCGGCCTTGGCCGCCTGGGCGCAGGCCACGCGGGCGTACTTGTGGTACGCGCTGGCCTGGTAGTAGGCGGGGCGGATCATGTTGCCGCCCAGGCCTGCGCGGGCACGGGGATAGTAGGTGCTGTAGAGCTCGTCGATCGAGATGCTCGAGGGCAGGATGCGCTGCAGCGTCTCGCGGTAGGGTGTGATCAGCATGGCCAGGTTCACCAGCGAGCCACCGCCCACGCCACGGCCCAGGTAGACATCCATGTTGGGCGACGAGACCACATCCAGGATCCCGGCGGCCACAGGCACCTTGAGCAGGCTGCTGACGGGGATGATGGTGCCGATGGTCGAGAACACCGCGGTGATGCGGTCCTTGAACCACATCGCACGGTCATCGGGAGAAAACGGTTTGCAAAAGACCTTGCCGTCCTTGCCCGGGGTGTTCCAAAGGCGGCCCATCTCCAGCATGGTGACGGGCTGGCCGGCCTGGGCCAGGCGCAAGGCGGTGACAGCGCCACCGTAGCCGGAGCCGACCACCAGGTTGGCGACGTGTTCGTCGCCCTGGGCGGCATAGGCCTCGTCGGTCATCAGGCCTGCCAGGGCCGCCGCCGTGGGCGCAGCCATCGACAGGACCCGGGCGGGCATGGCCACGCTGGCCAGGCCCAGTTGGCCACCGATGGCCAATACACGCTGCCCCCAGAGGCGCCGACTCATCTTGTTCATTGCTGTCTCCTGAATCCATATGCAATACACATGGATGGATCCTAGAGAGCAAGCGCCTGCACGGCATTCACCGTGCAGGCCAGTTATTCACCCGGGGCGCCAAACCCCGGGAAAGCCCCATCAGGGCTAGCCAGCACCTCAGGCGTTGGCGTCGCGCGAAGCGCGCTTGCGGTCGTGTTCCTTCAGGTGGCGCTTGCGAACACGGATGCTCTTGGGCGTGATCTCGACCAGCTCGTCGTCGTCGATGAAGTCCACGCCGTATTCCAGCGTGAGGTCGATGGGGGGCGTGATCTTGATCGCGTCTTCCTTGCCGCTGACGCGGAAGTTGGTCAGCTGCTTGGTGCGGGTCGCGTTCACCACCAGGTCGTTGTCACGGCTGTGGATGCCGACGATCATGCCTTCGTAGACCGGGTCGTTCGGCTTGACGAACATGCGGCCACGGTCGTCCAGCTTGCCCAGGGCGTAGGTGAAGATTTCACCATCGTCCATCGAGATCAGCACGCCGTTCTTGCGACCGCCAATCTCGCCCTTGTGGGCTTCGTAGCCATCGAAGATCGACGAGATCAGGCCCGAACCACGCGTCAGGTTCATGAACTCGTTGCTGAAGCCGATCAGGCCACGGGCCGGGATGCGGTACTCAAGGCGCACGCGGCCATGACCATCGGGCTCCATGTTGATCATTTCGCCCTTGCGCAGGCCCAGGGCCTGCATCACGCCACCCTGGTGGATTTCTTCCACGTCGGCGGTGACCAGTTCCATCGGCTCGCTCTTGACGCCGTCGATGTCCTTGAACATCACGCGGGGCTTGGACACGGCCAGCTCATAGCCTTCACGGCGCATGTTTTCCAGCAGGATGGTCAGGTGCAGTTCGCCCCGGCCGCACACCTCGAAGATGCCGTCTTCGTCGGTTTCCTTCACGCGCAGGGCCACGTTGTGCTGCAGCTCTTTCTGCAGGCGGTCCCAGATCTGGCGGCTGGTCACGAACTTGCCTTCACGGCCTGCCAGCGGCGAGTTGTTCACGCAGAAGTTCATGGTCAGCGTGGGCTCGTCCACCTTCAGCATCGGCAGCGGCTGGGGGTTGACCGGATCGGTCACGGTCACGCCGATGTTCACATCTTCGATGCCGTTGATCAGCACGATGTTGCCGGGACCGGCTTCGGTCACCTGCACACGGTCCAGACCCTGGAAGGTCAGCACCTGGTTGATGCGGCCCTTGATGGCCTTGCCCTCGGGGCCTTCCATCACGACCACGTCCTGGCCCGGCTTGGCCGTGCCCTGGCTGATGCGGCCCACGCCGATGCGGCCCACGAAGGTGGAGAAATCGAGTGCCGAGATCTGCAGCTGCAACGGGGCAGCCGGATCACCCTTCTGGGCCGGCACGTGCTTGAGCACGGTGTTGAACAGGGCGGACATGTCCTCGCCCCATTTCTCACCGGGCGCGCCTTCTTCCAGCGAGGTCCAGCCGTTGATGCCCGAGGCGTACACCACGGGGAAATCCAGCTGCTCGTCGGTGGCACCCAGCTTATCGAACAGATCGAACGCGGCGTTGACCACGGCATCGGGCTTGGCGCCCGGCTTGTCGACCTTGTTGACCACGACGATGGGCTTGAGGCCCAGGGCCAGCGCCTTCTTGGTCACAAAACGCGTCTGAGGCATCGGGCCTTCTTGCGCGTCGATCAGCAGCACCACGCCGTCGACCATGGACAGCGCGCGCTCGACTTCACCGCCGAAGTCCGCGTGGCCCGGGGTGTCGACGATGTTGATGTGCGTGCCTTCCCAGCTCACGGCGCAGTTCTTGGCCAGGATGGTGATGCCGCGCTCGCGTTCGATGGCGTTGTTGTCCATCACGGTGTCGACGACCTTCTCGTGGTCGGCGAAGGTGCCGGACTGGCGCAGCAGTTGGTCGACCATGGTGGTTTTGCCATGGTCAACGTGGGCGATGATCGCAATGTTGCGGATTTGGGTGCTCATGGGAGGCTCGGTTTCTTTGGAAATCGGTTCGGGCCGCGGCGGCGGCTGGGGGATCAGGAGGTGGTGGCCGGTGCGTCCGGTATCGGGACAGGAACAGGGGCATCTGCCGGGGCATCGATCTGGCCTTGCACCTCCAGCGGGCTCAGCAAGCGGGAGGGAATCAGTTCTCCCTCCTTGACGTGGGCACTGCCCAAAAAGATGCGCGGACGCTGGTCTCGCGTGGCCGCGGGGTTGTGGCCGTACACCCGCACGGCCTCCATGTTGGGCAAAGTGGTGCGGCGGCGCAAGCCGGTCAGGAAACGCCCTGCGTCGTCGTCGGACAAAACCGTGTCGGGCCAATGGGTCACCAGCACGTCCAGCGGCTTGAGCAGGATGTCCCGCTCAGGCTCCGTCATCGCCTGCAGCGCCTCCAGCGTCACGGCGCCGTCGAGCGTCACCGGGCCGCTGCCCGTGCGGCGCAGGGCGGTGAGGTGGGCACCACAACCCAGCGCCTCGCCGATGTCCTCGGCCAGGGTGCGGATGTAGGTGCCCTTGGAGCAGCGCACGTCGAGCATCAGGACGTCATCGTGCCAATCCAGGATGTCGATCCCGTGAATCGTCACGCGGCGGGCCGGCCGTTCGACCTCGACACCTTCGCGGGCGTATTCGTACAGCGCCCTGCCCTGGTGCTTGAGCGCCGAATGCATGGGCGGCACCTGGTCGATGGGGCCGGTGAAGCGGGCACAGGCCTGGACGATGGCGTCGGAGGTGATGGTCACCGGGCGGGTGCTGAGCACCTCGCCCTCGGCATCGCCCGTGGTCGTGCGCACGCCCAGCTTGAGCGTGGCGGTGTAGCGCTTGTCGGCGTCCAGCGCCACCTGCGAGAACTTGGTGGCTGCGCCGAAGCACAGCGGCAGCAGGCCGGTGGCCAGCGGATCGAGCGTGCCGGTGTGGCCGGCCTTCTCGGCGCGCATCAGGCGCTTGACCTTCTGCAGCGCGTCGTTGCTGGACCAGCCCAACGGCTTGTCGAGCAGCAGCACGCCGTGCAGCGCACGGCGCGGCAGGCGCGCAGGACGGCCGCCCTGCGCCTGTGCCCCGGCCGGTGCGGAGCCACCGGGCGAGCCCACCCCTGCCGTGGCGGCATCCTGGGTGGTCTGGGGAGCGGTCTGGGCGGTCATCGGCGTACAGCAGGCAGCGTGTGCTCAGTCTTCCCTGGCCTTGTCGGCCACGGCCTTGTTGATGAGCGCGCTCATCTCGGCCGCACGCTCGGTGGTGCGGTCGAAATGGAAGTGCAGCGTCGGCACGGTGTGGATCTGCAGGCGCTTGAACAGGCCATTGCGCAGGAAACCCGCGGCCTCGTTCAGGGCGGCTTCGCAATCATCCGGGTTGCCGATCAGCAAGGAGAAGAACACCTTGGCGTGGGCGTAATCGGGTGTCACCTCGACGCTGTTGATGGTGACCATGCCGATGCGCGGGTCCTTGAGCTCACGGATGAGCTCGGCCACATCGCGCTGGATCTGGTCCGAGACGCGAATGCTGCGGTTGGGGGTGGAACGTTTATGGCGCATGGTGAATTCCTGCCGTGGACTTCCGGGCCTTCTTTCAAGCACAAACCCCGCCTGCGGCGGGCAGGCGGGGTTGTGCGGGAGAGCCTGCTCGGAGGGTTACAGCGTGCGGGCCACTTCCTTGATTTCGAAGAACTCGAGGACGTCGCCTTCCTTGATGTCGTTGTAGCCCTTGATGTTGAGGCCGCACTCGAAGCCTTCCTTGACTTCCTTGACATCGTCCTTGAAGCGCTTGAGGCCTTCGAGCTCGCCGGTGTAGATGACGACGTTTTCGCGCAGCAGGCGCAGGCGGGCGCTGCGGCGGACCACACCGTTGGTGACCATACAGCCGGCGATCGTGCCGATCTTGGAGGCGATGAACACCTGGCGGATCTCGGCGGAACCGATGACTTCCTCGCGCTGCTCGGGGGCCAGCATGCCGGACATGGCTGCCTTCACATCGTCCACGGCGTCGTAGATGATGTTGTAGTAGCGCAGGTCCACGCCGTTGTGCTCGGCCAGCTTGCGTGCGCCGGCATCGGCCCGGGTGTTGAACCCGATGATGACCGACTTGGACGCGATCGCCAGGTTGACGTCGGATTCGCTGATGCCACCGACGGCGGCGTGCACGATCTGCACCTTGACCTCGGCCGTCGACAGCTTGAGCAGCGAGGCGGCCAGCGCTTCCTGCGAGCCCTGCACGTCGGCCTTGATGATCAGGCCCAGCGTCTGCACGTCGCCACCCTGGCCCATGTTCTCGAACATGTTTTCCAGCTTGGCGGCCTGTTGCTTGGCCAGCTTCACATCGCGGTACTTGCCTTGGCGGAAGGTGGCGATTTCACGGGCACGACGCTCGTCGGACAGCACCATGAATTCGTCGCCGGCACCCGGCACCTCGGTCAGGCCCTGGATTTCCACCGGGATGGAGGGACCTGCCTCGGTCGCGGCCTTGCCGTTCTCGTCCAGCATGGCGCGCACACGGCCATAGCTGGAGCCAGCCAGGACGATGTCGCCGCGCTTGAGCGTGCCGGATTGCACCAGCACGGTGGCCACGGGGCCGCGGCCCTTGTCCAGACGCGCTTCGATCACCAGGCCCTTGGCCATGGAGGTCGTCGGGGCCTTGAGTTCCAGCACTTCGGCCTGCAGCAGCACCTGCTCGAGCAGGTCGTCGATGCCCTGGCCGGACTTGGCCGACACGGGCACGAAAGGCGAATCGCCGCCGTAGGCTTCAGGCAGGACCTGCTCGGCCACCAGCTCTTGCGTCACGCGCTCGGTGTTGGCACCTTGCTTGTCGATCTTGTTGATCGCCACGACGATGGGCACACCGGCCGCCTTGGCGTGGTGGATGGCTTCCTTGGTCTGGGGCATCACGCCGTCGTCCGCCGCCACCACCAGGATGACGATGTCGGTGGCCTTGGCGCCACGGGCACGCATGGCCGTGAAGGCTTCGTGGCCCGGGGTGTCCAGGAAGGTGATCATGCCGCGCGGCGTGGTCACGTGGTAGGCGCCGATGTGCTGCGTGATGCCGCCGGCTTCGCCGGAGGCGACGCGTGTGGTGCGGATGTAGTCCAGCAGCGAGGTCTTGCCGTGGTCGACGTGACCCATGACAGTGACCACCGGTGCGCGGGGCAGCGACTCGGCGGACTGGTCTTCGTGTTCTTCCTCGAGGAAGGCATCGGGATCGTCCAGCTTGGCGGCAAAGGCCTTGTGGCCCATTTCCTCGACGAGGATCATGGCCGTTTCCTGGTCCAGCTGCTGGTTGATGGTGACCATCTGGCCCAGCTTCATCATCTGCTTGATGACCTCGGAAGCCTTGATCGCCATCTTGTGCGCCAGATCGGCCACGGAGATCGTCTCGGGCACATGCACCTCGAGGATCTGCGGCTCGGTCGGTGCCACGAAGTTGGAGGCGCTGTCGCCACGGTCGCCACCACGGCGGCCACCACGGCCACCCGGGGCCTTCCAGCCATTGCGGCCGGCACCGGAATCGCTGCGGCCCTTGTTGGCGGTGGGTGCGCCACGCTTCTTGGCGTCATCGGCCCAGCTGGACGACAGCTTCTCGGACTTGACCGACTTCTTGTCGCCAGGCTTGGCCGCACCTGCGGGCGCGGGGGCGCCAGAGGCGGTCTTGGGCTTGTGGATGGTGCCCTTGATGCCCGCGGCATCGGCCGGCTTGGGCGCCACTTCGGGCTTCTTGGCGGTCAGCACCTTCTTGGGGGCGGCCATCATCGCGCGGATGGCGGCGGCTTCGGCCTCGGCAGCCTTGCGGCGGCGCTCGAGGTCACCCAGGCGTTTCTGTTCTTCGGCTTCGATGTCGGCAGCCTTCACCACACGCACAGCCGGAGCGGGTGCAGGGGCTGGTGCGGGCGCAGCGGCCGGCGCGGCAGCGGTGGCCACGGCCGGAGCCGGTGCGGCCTCAGCCGGCGCGGCCACGGCCACGGCGCTCTCTGCCTGCGCGGCAGCGGCAGCAGCGGCGGCATCGGCACGCGACTGCTTGGAGGCGCGGGCTGCGGAGTTCAAGGCAGCGGCTTCGGCTTGAGCGGCGGCTTGCGAGGCGGCACGGCGGGCGGCAACGCCGGCCTTTGCGGCATCCGCATCGGTCGCGGCCGACACATTTTCCGCGGCAGCGGCTTCACGCGCAGCCAGTTCGGCAGCTTCGCGGGCGGCCTGGGCTTCACGTTCACGGGCCGCGGCGGCTTCGCGCTCGGCGCGTTCCTGCTCTTCACGCTGGCGACGCTGCTCGGCCAGGGCTTCTTCCTGGCGGCGCAGCTCTTCGGCCTGGGCGCTGGCTTCTTCTTCGCGGCGCTGCAGATCGGCGGCCTCTTCGGCGGCGGCGGTCGCTTCGTCGACGCCGTCTTCGCGCTTGACGAACACACGCTTCTTGCGCACTTCGACCTGGATGGTGCGGGCCTTGCCCGAGGCGTCAGCCTGCTTGATCTCGGTCGTCGACTTGCGCGTCAGCGTGATCTTCTTGCGGTCGGCGCCGGCAGAGCCGTGCGACTGACGCAGATGATCGAGCAGACGTTCCTTGTCGGCTTCCGTGAGCACGTCATCCGGCTGCGCCTTGGGGACGCCCGCCGAATGAAGCTGCTCCAGCAGTGTCGCAGCCGGGCGGTTCAGCTCCGCGGCGAGTTGTGCGACGGTGGTCACGGCCATTGTGTTGATCCTTGCGATGTGCTTTGCGGTGTTCGAGGTCTGGAGAAGTTCAGGGCGCTAGTGATCAGTTGACGAACCAGTGCTCGCGAGCCTTGAGGATCAAGGCTTTGGCCTGCTCGTCGTCGATGGCGGTCAGCTCGACCAGTTCATCGACGGCCAGGTCGGCCAGATCGTCGCGGGTATGGATGCCACCTTCGGCCAGCTTGGCGATCAGCTCAGGGGTCAGACCTTCCAGACCCTTGAGGCTCTCGGACAGCGCCTCTACTTCTTCTTCCTTGGCGATTTCCATGGTCAACAGCGCATCCTTGGCACGGTTGCGCAGTTCGTTGACCGTGTCTTCGTCGAAGGATTCGATTTCCAGCATTTCCTGCAGCGGCACGTAGGCCACTTCTTCCAGGCTGGTGAACCCTTCGGCGATCAGGATGTCGGCGACCTCTTCGTCCACATCCAGTTTGTCCACGAAAAGCTTGCGGATCGAGGTGGACTCGACCTCTTGCTTCTCGGCCGATTCCTCGGCCGTCATGATGTTGATCTTCCAGCCCGTGAGCTCGGAGGCCAGGCGCACGTTCTGGCCGCCACGGCCGATGGCGATGGCGAGGTTCTCCTCGTCGACCACCACGTCCATGCCGTGCTGCTCTTCATCGACGAAGATGGACTGCACGTTGGCGGGCGCCAGGGCGCCGATCACGAACTGCGCCGGGTCTTCGGACCACAGCACGATGTCCACACGCTCACCGGCCAGCTCGTTGGTCACGGCAGTGACGCGCGAACCACGCACACCCACGCAGGTGCCGATCGGGTCGACACGCTTGTCGTGCGAGAGCACGGCGATCTTGGCGCGCGATCCGGCATCGCGGGCGCAGCTCTTGATCTCCAGCAGGCCTTGCTCGATCTCGGGCACTTCCTGGCCGAACAGCTCGATCATGAAATCAGGCGCGCTGCGCGACAGCATGATCTGCGGGCCACGGGCGGCCGAATCGATGCCGGCGATGTAGGCACGGACGCGGTCACCGGTGCGCAGGTTTTCCTTCGGGATCATCTCGGTGCGCTTGAGGCGACCTTCGACACGGCCCGACTCGACGATGATGTCGCCCTTGTCCAGACGCTTGACGGTGCCCACGAAAACCTTCTCGCCACGGGCGAGGAAATCGTTGAGCAGCTGCTCGCGCTCAGCGTCGCGGATCTTCTGCAGGATGACCTGCTTGGCGGCCTGGGCGCCGATGCGGCCGATGGGCACGGACTCGACCGATTCCTCGATGTAGTCGTCGACCTCGATGTCGGGGATCTGCTCTTCGGCTTCGAACAGCAGGATCTCGGCGTCGGGCAGTTGCAGGCCGGCCTCGTTGGGCACGACATGCCAGCGGCGGAAGGTTTCGTACACACCGGATTCGCGGTCGATGGACACGCGGATGTCCACCTCGCCGGTGTAGAGCTTCTTGGTGGCCGAGGCCAGCGCGGATTCGACGGCGCCGAACACCACATCACGTTCCACGCTCTTTTCGCGCGAAATGGCGTCCACCAACATCAACAGTTCACGGTTCATTTGTTTTGATCTCCGAGTTCCTGCACCTCTGGGGCGGCAGCGTCATCGACAGCCGGGGTTGCCGCCCGACGGCCGCGTCCTTTGAAGTCGACCACGGGCACCAGACGCGCCTCGCGAACTTCATCGAACGTGAATCCCAGCACCTGCTCGACGGCGTTCTTGCCTTCGCCCTGCTTGAAGACGATCTGCCAGCCGGCAGGCGTCTCGCCCTGGGCGGGCACGGCGTCGAGCACGCCTTTGTATTTCTTGCGCCCCTGGAAGGGCACCTTGAGCGTGATTTCGATCTCGACCCCGACGAACCGTGCGTAGTGCGCCTCGGTCTTGAGAGGACGGTCGAGCCCGGGGGAGGAGACCTCCAGGCGGGCGTAATCGGTGTTGGCCACCTCCAGCGCGTACTGCAGCTGGCGGGTGACTTTTTCGCAGTCTTCGACGGTGACGAACTCACCTGGCAGGTCGTAGGCCTTGTCCGGGAGGCGGTCGATGTACACGCGCAGCAATCCCTGCGGGCTGCGTTCGCAGTCCACAAGCTCGTAACCGAGGCCGGTCACCGTGTCTTCAACAGCCTTCAACCAGTTCATGCCTGTTCGTGTACCTCTGCCAGAACGCTCTCACCCAGCGCCCTCACCTGCGTGGCTGAGGGGCTCATCAAGCGCCAATGCGAAAAACCGAAAAAACCAAAAAAAATGGGCTGGATTCCTCCGCCCACACAAAACGTGTCAAAAGACGTGTCGCAAGAACGCCCGTCGGGGCCACCACCAAGCTCCTGTGCGCAGGAAACAAAGCGGCTACCCCAGGCTGAATTCAGCCTTGAAGAGAAAGTTGCTTGCGAGCCAATCCGGGATTTTACCCTGAGGAATGAGCCTCAGCAAGGCTTGCCCCTTAAATTCAGGCGCAAGCCCCTGTGCGTGCCACAATCCGGCCCGTTCTAGCACCCACCTTGGAGACCTCATGGGATTTCTCGCCGGCAAACGACTGCTGATCACTGGACTGCTGTCCAACCGCTCCATCGCCTATGGCATTGCCAAGGCCTGCAAGCGCGAAGGGGCCGAACTGGCCTTCAGCTACGTGGGCGAGCGTTTCAAGGACCGGATCACGGATTTCGCCAAGGAGTTCGACTCCACCCTGATCTTCGACTGCGACGTGGGCAGCGACGAGCAGATCGCCCAGATGTTCGCCGACCTGGGCCAGGCCTGGCCCAAATTCGATGGTTTCGTGCACTCGATCGGTTTCGCTCCGCGCGAAGCCATCGCCGGTGATTTCCTGGAAGGCCTGTCGCGCGAAGGTTTTCGCATCGCGCACGACATCTCCAGCTACAGCTTCCCTGCACTGGCCAAGGCCGCCCTGCCCTACCTGAACGACAAGGCCGCCCTGCTGGCCCTGACCTACCTGGGCGCCGAACGGATCGTGCCGGCCTACAACACCATGGGCCTGGCCAAGGCCTCGCTGGAAGCCAGCGTGCGTTATACGGCCGCCAGCCTGGGCCCCAAGGGCATCCGGGCCAACGGCATCTCGGCCGGCCCCATCAAGACGTTGGCCGCGTCGGGCATCAAGGGCTTCAGCAAGATCCTGGATGTGGTCGAACAGAACGCCCCGCTGCGCCGCAACGTCACCATCGACGACGTGGGCAATGTGGCCGCCTTCATGTTGTCGGACCTGGCCGCGGGCGTGACCGCCGAGATCACCTATGTGGATGGCGGCTTCAGCCATGTGATGGGCGGGCTGGGCGACCTGGCCTGACCGGGCTTGTGGGACGTGAGCGGGCGCCCCGCCACCTGCGCGCTCAATGCAGATCGAGGATGTCGATCACGGGCGGCACCAGCCAGCGCAAGGGCACCCTGCTTTCGCCCATGCCGGAGGTGACATACACCGGCACGGGCGCCCAGGCGTGCAGCCCGCGGTCGAAACCGTGCTCGCTGTTGATGACCTTCTTGTAGAACCCCGGCAGGCGGGTCTGGCCCCCGTGCGTGTGCCCCGCCAGCACCAGGCTGGCCATGCCCGGCTTGAGCTGCATGGCCGAATCCGGGTTGTGCATCAGGACCACGATGGGTTTGCCTCGCGGTGCAGCCTGCACGGGCGCCATGCCGTCCTTGCCGGCCCAGCGGTCACCCATGCCCACCAGGGTGAAGCTGCCCAGATCGGCGTGGGTGTATTCGACCGGCGTCACACCCAGCGATTCAAGTGTGTGATGCAGCACGTGGTCCAGGCGCGGGCCCGGGCGCTCTTCGTCGTGGTTGCCCGGCACCGAATAGGCAGGCATGGTCAAGCGCTTGAGTGGCGCCAACAAGGTCGCCAGATCCCGGTCCGGATCGTAGGTCAGGTCACCGGCGATCAGCACGGCATCGGGCTTGAGCTCATTGAGCCGGTCGACCACCCGATCCAGGTAGGCGGGTGACTTGTACAGGCCCAGGTGCAGATCAGAGATCAATGCCACGCGGGCAGGCACGCCGATGGGGATGGCCGTCTCTTGCACGGTGATGCGGTAACGCTCGATGAAGCGCGCATCGATGAAGACCAACACCACGGGCAGCAGCGCCAGCGCGAGTGCACGCCGCGCAACGGACCACCGTGCCCAGTGCCTTATCAGCCGCCAGACTTGCCGTCCCAGCAAGGGCCAACTCAGCCAGCTGCACCACACGAACGCAAGTTTCAGATACCAGGACAGGGACGCGGGCTCATAGGCCGGAACGGGCAGCAACATGGGTAACAGAGTGGCTGTGCGTGTCGGAGTTCCCATGGCTCGAACAGGCTCTTGATCAGGCGCCTTGCCCAATCACGCCCAAGGGGCAAAATGGATCTCATGGTTGCCCCCGCCTCGTCATCACTGGCCACGCGCCTGCCATTGTTTCCGCTGCAGACCGTGCTGTTTCCGGGCGGGCGCCTGCCACTGCGGGTCTTCGAGGTGCGCTACCTGGACATGATCAGCCGCTGCCATGAAGCAGGTACCCCGTTCGGCGTGGTGTGCCTCACGCGCGGCGGTGAGGTGCGGGTGCCCCGGCGGCCTGCGGGCGGCCATGCGTCCGCGGGCCCCGCCTATGCCCCCGAGGCATTCCACATGGTGGGCACCTTGGCCACCATCGATGAGCTGGACCGCACCCAACAGGGCCTGATGATGGTGCGCTGCACCGGCACCCAGCGCTTCAAGCTGCGCACCAGCGAGCAACTGCGCCACGGCTTGTGGATGGGCGAGGCAGAGTTGCTGCCCGACGACCCCGTCGTGACCGTGCCCAACGACCTGCTGCCAGCCATGCAGGCGCTGCAGCACCTGGTGCAGAACCTGTCGATGCGACCGGAAGGGCTGGGCGACCTGCCCCTGCAGGAGCCCTACCTGTGGGACGACTGCGGCTGGCTGTCCAACCGATGGTGCGAGCTGTTGCCAGTGTCCGCCGAGATCAAGCAGCGCTGCATGACACTGGACAACCCCTTGCTGCGCCTGGAACTGGTCAACGACATGTTGGAACGCCTGGGCATCCGGGTGCCGGGCTGAACCTCAAGCGGCGGGTGGGGTTGGATCGCCGGGCTTGTCGGCATCGGCATCCCAGTTGTGGCGGCGCTGCTCCTGTCGGGCCTGCGCGCGCTCCTGCGCAAACAGCTCTTCCAACTGCTGGCGGCCCTGCTTGGCCATGGACATCAGCATGCTTTCGTCCTTGTGATGGGGCCACATGCGCTCGAGCTGAGACACGGAATGCCGGCGAAAGCGCACCGCCAGCTGGCGCGCCTGGTGGGGATGCCAGCCCAGCAGCTCCAGCACGCTGCGGCCGCTCATCAAGGCCGCGTCCAGCGTCTCGCGTTCGACCAGCGTCACGCCACGGTCGCGCAGCGCGTACCAGTGCTGCACGTTGCGGGCGCGCGCCACGATGCTCAAGCCAGGGAAGTGCTCGCGTGCGATGTCCACCAGCTTGAGGCTCTGCTCCACATCGTCGATGGCCACCACCATCACCTTGGCCGACGCCGCACCGGCGATGCGCAACAGGTCCAGCCGCGTGGCATCGCCGTAGTGCACCCGGAAGCCGAAGCGACGCAACGCGACCACCTGCTCGGCATCGTGGTCCAGCACGGTGGCTTTGATCCCGTTGGCGTAGAGCAGGCGGCCTACCACCTGGCCGTAGCGCCCGAAGCCGGCGATGATGATGGGCGCCTCCTGCGCTTCAGACAGCGCATGCTGGGCGGCCTGGGCATCGCCACCCGCCGCTTCCAGCCGGGGCCCCCACCGATCGACCAGCACCAGCAGCAAGGGCGTGACCAGCATCGACAAGGCCACGGTGCCGATCAGGATGGAGGTGATGGCCGGGCTGAGCAATTGCTCACCGGCCGCCTGCTGGAACACCACGAAGGCGAACTCACCCCCCTGGGCCAGCAGCAAGGTGAACACCGGGCGCTCGCCTGCGGGCACGCCCACCGAGCGGCCCAGCAACCAGATCACCAGGGCCTTGACCGCCAGGAAACCGGCCAGCAGCGCGGCCACCCAGCTGGCCTGCGCCCACAAGGCCTGGAAGTCGATGGACATGCCGACCGCCATGAAGAACAGGCCCAGCAGCAAGCCCTTGAAGGGCTCGACATCGGTTTCGAGCTCGCGCTTGTATTCGCTTTCGGCCAGCAGCACACCGCCCAGGAAGGCGCCCAGCGCCATCGACAGGCCCACGGCCTGCATCAGGCTGGCCACACCCACCACCAGCGCCAGGGCAGCCGCGGTGAAGATCTCGGTGGACTGGCTGCGGGCCACCCAGCGCAGCGCATGGCGCAGCAGCAGGCGCCCCAGCACCACGATGCCCAGGATGACGCTCACGGCCTTGAGCGCCTCCAGCCAGGGGTTGCCCGCGGCTGCGGCATGGGTGCCCAGCAAGGGGATCAGCGCCAGGATGGGGATGGCGGCCACGTCCTGGAAGAGCAGGATGGCAAAGCCCGCCTGGCCGCCCGAGGTGCTCATCAGGTTGCGCTCGTGCATCACCTGCAGGGCCACCGCCGTGGACGACAAGGCCAGGCCCAGGCCGGCCACCACCGCCACCGGCCAGGGCACACCGAAGGCCAGTGCCCCACCACCCAGCGCCAGCGCACAGCCCAGCAGTTGCACGCTGCCCCAGCCGAAGATGGAGCGGCGCAAGCCCCACAGGCGCGGCGGCTCCAGCTCCAGACCGATCAGGAAGAGCATCAACACCACGCCGAACTCGGCCACGTGCAGGATGGATTCAGGGTCCTTGACCAGACCCAGGCCGAAAGGCCCGATGGCGATGCCCGCGGCCAGGTAGCCGATGATCGAGCCCAGGCCCAGCTTCTTGGCCAGGGGCACGGCGATGATGGCGGCGGCCAGGTAGACCAGGGCTGCGGCCAGCCAGTTGCTGTGTTCCATGGTGCTCAGGCTTCCTGCGGACGGTCGGTGGCCGGAACCCGGCATTCAGGGCAATCGCCCATCTCGTCGATCTCGGGCCAGGCAGGGTAGCTGCCCAGGCGTTGCCGGTACACACCGACATGGTCGGCCACCTCGGCCGCACTGGCGGCATGGGCGGCGTGCAGCACCAGCGGCGGCAGGAAGCGCAGCCCGCACAGGGCCGCCGTCTGCTCATAGGGCGGCAGGAAGGCATCGAAGAAATGCCGGTTGTAGCCCTGCGGATGGTAGGCCGAGGCAGGCCCGCCTGTGGAGAGCACCAGCCACAGATCCTTGCCGCGCAAGGCGTCACCCCCATGACCGTAGGCCCAGCCCAGGGTGAGCACCTCGTCCAGCCACAGCTTCATCAGCGGCGGCATGCTGTACCAGTGCAGGGGATGCTGCCAGACGATCAGGTCGGCCTGGGCGACCAGCGCCTGCTCGGCCTGCACATCCATGGCCAGATCCGGGTACAGGGCGTAGAGGTCGCGCACTTGCACGTTGGGCAGATCAGCCCCTGAGGCGGCCTGCATCAGCTGGCGGTTCACACGGGAATGGCGGAGATCGGGGTGGGCGACCAGGACCAGGATGTTGGGCGCGTCGGGCATGGGAAGGCGGCGGTAAGGCGAAGGCGCGGCAGGCATATGGGGAAGGACTGTAACCACAAGCGAGGCGACGTGCTTCGCCCTCAGCCGGCCTGAAGCTCGGCCGCGTGCGCTTGCATCCAGTGCGCCAGGCCGGCCAGCGGCTCGCGCAGCGTCTTGCCCAGTGCCGTGGCCTGGTACTCGACCCGGGGCGGCACTTCGGCAAACACCTGGCGCCGCACCAGGCCCCGCTGCTCGAACGCACGCAACTGCCGCGTGAGCTCCTTCTGGGTGATGGGCGCCACGGCGCGTTGCAGTTCGCTGAAGCGCACCGGCTTGTCGATCAGGATCAGGCGGTACAGGATGGGGATGGCCCACTTGCCCGAGACCAGGTCGACAAAGCGGACCATGGGACAGCGGTCAGCCACGGTGTTCTGCACGGCAGGCATGGTGTCCATGAACTCCATAAGTATCCAATCGGTGCCTACTATACTTTGGATACCAATGGATGAACAATGGGCCTTCGTCGATCACTGACAGGAGGCCGGCATGGCATCAAGACTTCAGGACAAGCACACCCTCATCACGGGCGGAACCAGCGGCATCGGCCTGGTCACGGCCCAGCGCTTTCTGGCCGAAGGCGCCAAGGTGGCCATCACCGGACGCAGCGCCAGCGCGCTGGAAGCCGCCGGGCGGGAACTGGGCGGCCAAGCCCTCTTGATCCGCAGCGATGCAGGGCAGTTGGCCGACCGCGCGCTGGCCGATCAGTTGCGGCAGCATTGGGCGCGCCTGGACGCGGTGTTTGTCAATGCCGGCGACGTGACCCACCGCTCCGTGGAGGATTGGGACGAGAGCACCTACGACCGCCTGATGGGCACCAACCTGAAAGGCCCCTTCTTCCTGCTGCAGGCCCTGCTGCCCCTGCTGGCCAACCCTTCGTCGGTGATCCTGTGCGGCTCGGTGAGCGCGCACATCGGCCTGCCGCAAAGCAGCGTGTATGCGGCCAGCAAGGCCGGCCTGCTGTCGCTGGCACGCACACTGTCGGGCGAATGGGCCGGGCGCGGCATCCGCGTCAATGGCCTGAGCCCGGGCCCCACGGCCACCTCGGCGCTGGGCAAACTGGGCCTGTCGGGTGATGATGAAGCGGCACTGAAGGCGCAGATCCGTGCGCTGGTACCCATCGGGCGCATGGGCACTCCGCTGGAGCAGGCCCAGGCGGCCGTGTTCCTGGCCTCGGACGAATCCAGCTTCGTGGTGGGTACGGAGCTGCAGGTCGATGGCGGCGTGGGCAACCTCTGAGCACCGCGCCGGTCACCCCTCGTCCAGCGCCATGAAGTTGCCGACCACGGCCCGGGTATCGTCCTGCCTGGCGACCAGGGCCAGGCGCGCGCGCGGGCCTGGTCCGTCGATGTCCGCATAGCGCACGCCGCGCACCGCCACCTGCGCAATGGAAGCGGGCACGATGGAGACCCCCAGCTCCGCCGCCACCAGGTTGACCACCGACGAGATCTGCGGGGCCTCCTGGCTGAGCTGCGGCTCGAAGCCCGCTTCGCGGCAGGCGGTCAGCACGGCGTCATACAGGCTCAGGCCCACCGCACGCGGGAACAGCACGAAGGGCTCTGACGCCAGGGCCGAGAGCCGCAGGCGCCGGCGCCGCGCCAGTGGGTGGCTGACCGGCAGCACCACCTTCATGGTCTCGTCGCCAAAGCGCCGCAGGCGCAGGCCATCCAACCCCGAGGGGCCTGGGCGGATGAAGGCGGCATCCAGCGCCTGCTGGGCCAGGCCTTCGACCAGGCGGGTGGTGTTGGCCTCTTCCAGCGTGAGGCGCACGTGCGGCCAGGCCCGGCGGTAGTTGCGGATCATGTTGGCCACCACCGGGTTGAAGGCGGCCGAGCCGGTGAAGCCGACCCGCAACTGCCCTGTCTCGCCACGGGAAGCGCGCAACGCCGCGGCGCGCGCGTGCTCCAGCCCGCTCATCAGCGGGCGGGCCTCGGCCTGGAAGGCCAGGCCGGCCTCTGTGAGCACCATGCCCTGCGGCGTGCGCAGGAACAGCGCCGCCCCGACATCGCGCTCGAGCTCCTTGATCTGCTGGCTCAGTGGCGGCTGGCTGATGCCCAGCCTGGCGGCAGCCCGGGTGACGTTCAACTCTTCCGCCACCGCCAGGAAATAGCGCAGGTGCCTCAACTCGATGGCCATACTCAAAACATATGAAGTAGGCCTTTAAAATATATTGGACGGATGGCAAGGTCAAGCCGATACTGGCGGCCTGAAAGAGGTTGTGACGATGTCTGCGAGCAAGCCATCCCCCTCCGGCTGGGCTTTGCCGGGCTCCCGCACCTACTGGCGCATCAACATCGCGCTGTTCCTGGCGGGGTTTTCCACGTTCTCATTGCTGTACTGCGTGCAGCCCCTGCTGCCGCAGTTCGCGCAGCAGTTCCACGTGAGCCCGGCCGCCAGTTCGCTGACGTTGTCGCTGTCCACCGGCTGCCTGGCCGTGGCCATCCTGTGTGCCGGCGCCCTGGCCGAAGGGCGGGACCGCCGGCTGGTGATGTTCGGCTCGATGACCCTGGCCGCCCTGTGCAACCTGGCCGCAGCCCTGCTGCCCGACTGGCATGGGCTGCTGCTGGCACGCGCACTGGCCGGCCTGAGCCTGGGCGGCGTGCCCGCCGTGGCCATGGCCTACCTGGCCGAAGAGATCGACCCGCGCGGCCTGGGCCTGTCCATCGGACTGTACGTGAGCGGCACCGCCTTTGGTGGCATGGCCGGCCGCGTGCTGACCAGCATCATCGCGGATGTGTCGTCGTGGCACATGGCCATGGGCTCCCTGAGTGTGCTGTGCCTGGTTGCCGCGGCAGGCTTCGCGCTGCTGCTGCCTCCCTCGCGCCACGCCGTCAGGCGCCAGGGCTTGCCCTTGGCAGAGCACCTGCGCATCTGGCAAAGGCAACTGCGTGATCCGCACCTGCCCTTGCTGTTCGCGACCGGATTCCTGTGCATGGGCGTGTTCGTCACGGTCTACAACTATGCGGGCTTTCGCCTGATGGCCCCGCCCTTTGACCTCAGCCCCACGCAGATCGGGTTGATCTTCTGCGCCTATGTGTTCGGCATCGCGTCGTCATCGCTGGCCGGCGGCATGGCGGACCGGTTGGGCCAGGCACCGGTGCTGGTGGCGGGCGTGCTGACCACGGCCGCCGGGGTGCTGCTGAGCCTGCTGCCCAACCTGGCAGGGGCCATCGGCGGCATCGTGCTGCTGACCATCGGCTTCTTCATGGCCCATTCGGTGGCCAGTGGCTGGGTGGGGCGCATGGCCGGGGCCCACAAGGGCCATGCGGCCTCGCTGTACCTGCTGGCCTACTACGTGGGCTCCAGCGTGCTGGGCTCGGTGGGCGGCTGGTTCTGGGAGCACGGCGGCTGGGGCGCTGTGTGCGCCTTCGCGCTGGGCGCCCTGGCCATCATGCTGGCCTGCGCACTGCGGTTGCGTGCGGGCGCGCGCCAAGCCGGCTCGCCTGCCCCAGGGCAGGCCACAGCGCCGACACAAGCTTGATCCCCAAGGACACGAACCATGCTCATCGACCACCTGGACCATCTGGTACTCACCGTTGCCGACATCCCGCGCACCTGCGACTTCTACCAGCGCGTGCTGGGCATGTCGGTGGTGAGCTTCAAGGGCGGGCGCAAGGCCCTGGCGTTCGGGCAGCAGAAGATCAACCTGCACCAGCAGGGCCAGGAATTCGAGCCCAAGGCACGGCGCCCCACCCCTGGCTCCGCCGACCTGTGCTTCATCGCGGCCACGCCGCTGGACGAGGTGGTGGCCGAACTGCAGGCGCTGGGCGTGCCCATTGAGGAAGGCCCCGTCGAGCGCACAGGCGCGACGGGGCCGATCCGGTCGGTCTACGTCCGCGACCCGGACGACAACCTGGTCGAGATCTCCAACCTGATCACCTAGCCTGGCCAGCATGGGCCCCGTGCGGTGAATGGGTAACGCGCCAATGTAGTTGCATAGCGAATCAATTGGCGCTACATTGGCGCCATGTTCGATCAATGCCTCTACTTCAACACCGCGGCCCTGGCCCGCCGGCTCGACAAGGAGTGGACCGAGGCCTTCGCGCCCTTCGATCTCACGCCGCCACAGGCCTTCATGCTGCGCGCCCTCCTGGACCAGCCCGGCTTGCTGCAACGCGAGCTGTCCAGCGCCTTGTCGATCTCCCGCTCCACCGCCACGCGCGCGCTGGATCATCTGGAAACCAAGGGGCATGTCGAGCGTCAGAAGGCCGGCAGCGATGGCCGCGAGGTGGCCATCTTCCCGACGCCGCAGGCCATGCGCATCAAGACCGCACTGAACGAAGCCAGCGGCGTGGTGACCGCCCGCCTCAAGAAGGTGCTGGGCGGACAACGCTTCACAGACACCGTCGACCAGATCAAGGGCGTGCGCTCGGCCCTGGAATGAGCGGGAAAGCCCATGCGGCTTCTTTTTTCAATCCACATAGTTGCATAGCAAATTACCTGAAAGGCCACCATGCCCATCCTCCACGTCAAAGTCAGCGCCGAACGTTCACCTGAGCTGTCGCGCCGCATCGCCGATCTGCTGCTGGCGCTGACCAGCCGCATCCTGCGCAAGGACCCGAAGGTCACGGCCATCGCCATCGACTATGTGCACCGCGACGACTGGATCGTGGGCGGACGCAGCCTGGCCGAGCAGGGCAAGCACAGTGTCTACTTCGACATCAGGATCACCGACGAGACCAACACCAAGGCCGAGAAGGCTCAGTACATCCGCGAGGCCTTCGATGGCTTTGCCGCGCTGCTGGGTGACCTGCACGAAGAGAGCTACATCCACGTGCAGGACGTCCGGGCCGCCGCCTACGGTTATGGGGGCCGCACGCAGGAATGGCGCTACCAGCACGCTTGATCAACCGCCCCCCGCGAGCGGCCCCGTCAGTCCCCGCCCGACACCCTGCCCCGCAGCTGCTTGACGCCCGAGCGGGTCGCCTTGCCCTCCAGGCGCCGCCGCTTCGAGGCCAGCGTGGGCCGTGTGGGCCGGCGCTTCTTGGGGGTGACGGCCACGCTGTCGACCAGGGCCTGCAGGCGCTCGATGGCTTCTGCGCGGTTGCGCTCCAGGCTGCGGCTGGTCTGCGCCTTGATCACCACCACGCCGTCGGCCGTGATGCGCTGGTCATTCAGGGCCAGCAGGCGCTCCTTGATGTGCTCTGGCAATGACGAAGCCTGGATCGAGAAACGCAGGTGCACCGCGTTGGACACCTTGTTGACGTTCTGCCCGCCCGCGCCCTGGGCACGGATGGCCGAGAACTCGATCTCGTCTTCGACCAGGGTGATGAGGGGGGCGGCAGAGGGCATGGCGGTGCAGAGCGGAAGAACCGTCACTGTAGTGCCAAGTGGTGGCCGCCCGAGCAGCTTTTCATCCCTGTGTGGCCTGAGGCTTTGAAGGGCATCGAAAGCGCTGCCGACCTCAGCCCTTATAGTGAACCCGCCCCCGCCAAGATGCGATGAAGACGCGGTCAGACGTCGATGGTTCGTCCACTTTTCCTGGAGATTCGAATGGCCCAGTACCAGATCGCCGTGGTCGTCGGCAGCCTACGCCGCGACTCATTCAACCGCCAGTTCGCGCATGCACTGGTGAAACTTGCCCCGCCGGAGTTCTCGTTCAAGTTCGTGGAGATCGGCGATCTGCCGCTGTACAACCAGGACGACGACGGCTCGCCGGCCGAGTCGGTCAAGCGGCTCAAGGGCGAGATCAGTGCCGCGCAGGGCCTGATCTTCGTGACGCCCGAGTACAACCGCTCCATCCCCGGCGTGCTCAAGAACGCGCTGGACCATGCCTCGCGCCCGTATGGCCAGAGTGTCTGGAAAGGCAAGCCTGCCGGCGTGATCGGTGTGTCGATCGGCGCCATCGGCACGGCACTGGCGCAGCAGCATCTGCGCAACATCCTGGCCTACCTGGACGTGCCCACCCTGGGGGCGCCCGAAGCCTTCATCCAGCACAAGGATGGCCTGATCGATGCCAATGGTCAGATCGGCGAGGCCAGCAAGCAGTTCGTTCAGGGCTGGGTGGACCAGTACGTGGCCTGGGTCAAGCGCCACACGGGCTGATCCCCGTCAATGGGCAGGGGCTTCGAGCTGGTAGCCGGCAGAACCCGGTGACAGACGGAACTGCGACACCACCTGGGCCAACTGCGCCGCCTGGTGTTGCAGGCTTTCGGCCGCTGCGGCGGATTCTTCCACCAGTGCCGCGTTCTGCTGCGTGACCTGGTCCAGCTGGTTGACGGCATCGCCGATCTGGCCGATGCCGGTGCTCTGCTCCATGCTGGCCGAGGTGATCTCGCCGATCAGGTCGGACACGCGCTGCACCTGGCTGACCACCTTGCCCATGGTTTCGCCCGCGGTGTGCACCAGCCGCGAACCGTTCTCGACCTTCTCGACGCTCTCGCCGATCAGGCTCTTGATCTCGCGCGCCGCCTGGGCGCTGCGCTGGGCCAGCGAGCGCACCTCGCCGGCCACCACCGCAAAGCCCCTGCCCTGCTCGCCGGCACGCGCAGCTTCCACCGCGGCGTTCAGCGCCAGGATGTTGGTCTGGAAAGCGATGCCATCGATCACGCCGATGATGTCGGCCACCTTGCGTGAACTGGCCGTGATGTCTTCCATCGTGGCCACCACCTGACCCACGACAGCACCGCCATCGACCGCGACGGCCGAGGCGCTGGTGGCCAGGTGAGAGGCCTCACGCGCGGTCTCGGCGTTCTGCTTGACCGTGGCGGTGAGCTGCTCCATCGACGCAGCGGTTTCCTGCAGGTTGCTGGCCTGTTCTTCGGTGCGCTGCGACAGATCGGCATTGCCCGTGGCGATCTGGGCCGAGCCCGTGGCGATCGAATCGGAGCTGTTGCGCACCGACAGCACGATGCCTCGCAGCGAGGCCACCATGCGGCCCACCGAATCGGTGAGCTGGCCCAGCTCGTCTTTGGTGTCGGCCTGCACATGCACGCTCAGGTCGCCTGAAGCCACCGCTTCTGCGGCAGCCTGTACCCGGCGCACCGGCACCACGATGGAGCGTGTCAGCCCCCAGGCCAGCAGGCTGCCGGCCAGCACGGCCAGCACGGTGCCGATGGCCAGCGCGGTCACGCCCTGACTGGCGACGGACTTGGCCTCGTCGCGGGTGGCATCCATGAAATGGCGCTGGTATTCGGCCAGCTCTTCCACCGACGCCAGGTAGGCCTTGGCGGCCGGAAACACCTTGTCCAGCACCTCGGCGTTGACGTTCTCGCCCGCCTCCTTGCGCTTGAGCAGCGCATTGCGTTGTGTCTGGAAGGCTTCGCGCTGTGTGCTGATGACCCCGATGAGGCGGCGCGCCTCGTCGGTGGAGGCCAGCTCGTTCATGCGCTTGATGCGCTCGGTCGTGGCGCTCACGGTGCTCTTGAGCTCGTCCTTCACGCGGGCCACGGCGGCCTCGTCGGTGGCGAAGAAGAGCACCCAGGTGCGGGCCGAATTGGCCTCGATGGCGCGCGCCCAACGCTGTGTGAGGATCAGCATTTCAGCATCGACCCCGCCCAACTGGTCAGCGATCGCGTCCACGGCGCGTATCCGCTGGATACCCATGCCGGCCGTGACCAGGCTGAGCGCGATCAGGGCGGCGAAGCCCAGCGCGAGGCGCTTACCCAGTTTGAGATTCCTGAAAAAGTCCATGGCACCCTCGTTTCGTTGATGTCGTGATGAGCCAGCTCCCTTTCAGGATGCGTCGTGCCGGGCGGATGCGACCAAGGCACGGCAGAACAGCAGCCGGTACTCCGCCTTATCGGCAAGGGTTGGCGGTAACTTGACACAGCCCCGCACGACAGGGCGCGATGCCCCTGTCAGCGGGCGGGCTTATGAGGGAGAAACAGTGTCCGGATAGCCATACTGTCCCGACATGCGCCGAGTGCTGACGCAGCCCACGAAAACCCCCGGGATGGGGAAAGAACATGAACAGGGAACTCTGGATACAGCTCGTGCAGCAATCCCCGGATGCGCTCGTCGTCACGCGGACACCGCGTGAAGAGATCATGCTCTGGAACCAGCGGGCAGAAGCAGTGCTCGGCTACTCCAGCGAAGAAGCGACCGGTGCCAGCCTGCCAGATCTGATCCAGCCCTTCGGCAAGGAAAGGGCCGCCGCCATCGCGGAGGGCGGCGAAGAAAGCGTGCGGCGCTGCAAGAGCGGTATCCTCATCTACGTCAACGCGGCCACCCGGCCTCTGCTGGGCGACGACGGCGAGCCTTGGGGCACCTTGCACCGTTTCACCGACATCACCAGCCAGCGGGTGCGGCGCACGGCGCGCCATGTCGAATCACGCTACCGCGACGTGCTCGAGTCCATGCCCGACGCGATCGTGATCGTCAATGACGCCGGCCACATCATCCTGGTGAACCGTCAGCTCGAACGTCTTTTCCACTATGCGGGATTGGAACTGCTGGGCCAACCCATCGAGGTGCTGGTGCCCGAGCGCTACCACCACCGCCATACGCAACACCGGGGCAATTACCTGTCGGCACCACGCCTGCGGCCCATGGGCGCCGGCCTGGAGCTGTTCGGGCGGCGCAAGGATGGCTCCGAGTTCCCTGTGGAGATCAGCCTGAGCCCGCTGGAAACAGACGACAGCACCCTGGTCAGCGCAGCCATCCGCGACATCACAGAGCGCAAGCGCTTCGAGCAGGCGCTGCGCGAGAAGAACGACGAACTGCTGCGCGCCAACCAGGCCAAGAACCGCTTCCTGGCCACCATGAGCCACGAGCTGCGCACCCCGCTGAACGCCATCATCGGCTTCACCGGCCTGATGCTGATGAAGCTGCCGGGCCCGCTCACGCAGGATCAAGAGAAACAGCTCACGGCCGTGCAGTCCAGCGGCAAGCACCTGTTGTCCCTGATCAACGACCTGCTCGACCTGGCCAGGATCGAATCGGAGCGGGTGGAGATGTCGATCGAGCCGGTGGTGTGGCAGGACGTGGTCCATGAAGTGGTGACCGCCCTGCGGCCCGCGGCGCAGGCCAAAGGACTGGCCTTGCTGACGGACATGCCCGAGGCGCCCGTGGTCGCCCCCACGAACCGCCGCGCCCTGCACCAGATCATCATCAATCTGGCCAACAACGCCGTGAAATACACGCGCCAGGGGCAGGTCCGCATCGAGGTGACGCAGCATCAGACAGACGGGCACACGCACACCGAGGTGGCCGTGGCCGACACCGGGGTGGGCATCTCGCCGCAAGACCAGGAGCGGCTGTTCCAGGCGTTCATGCAGGTGGGCAGCGCGTCGTCCGAGATCGAAGGCACCGGCCTGGGCTTGTACCTGTGCAGCAAGCTGGCCGAACTGCTTGAAGGCCGCATCGAGCTGCAGAGCACGCAGGGTGTGGGCAGCCGCTTCTCGTTCTGCATCGACACGGAGGACCGGCCATGAACGCGCGCATCCTGGTCATCGAGGACAACCCCGTCAACATGGAGCTGATGACCTACATGCTCAAGGCATTCGGGCACGAGCCCATCCAGGCCAGGGACGGCACACTGGGGCTCGATCTGGCACGCACGAGCCAACCCGATCTGATCCTGTGCGACATCCAGATCCCCGGCCTGGACGGCTATGCCCTGGCGCAGCGGCTCAAACAGGACGACGCCCTGCGCCGGATCCCGCTGATCGCGGTGACGGCCTACGCCATGGTGGGTGACCGGGAGAAAGTGCTCGCGGCGGGTTTCGATGGGTATGTGGCCAAGCCCATCGACCCGGCGGAACTGGCCAACACCATCGCCACCATCCTGGCCCAGGCGCCACCAGGGTCCCTCGTCAAGGGCGCCACCACCCCGTCCACGGCGCGCCACCCACAGGGCGCCGCGGTGCTGGTGCTGGACGACCAGGACATCAACCTGCATTTCCAGCGCGACCTGCTCGAGCCCCTGGGGTACCGGGTGCTGACCGCGCATGAGGTGCCCGAGGCGCTGGACATGGCCGTGCGCGAGCACCCGTCGCTCATCATCTCCGACGTGGGGCTGACCGGCACCCACGGCTTTGAGTTCCTTCGCCAGGTCAAGGCCGATGCCCGCCTGCGCGAGGTGCCCTTCATGTTCCTGACCACCACACACTGGGATGCGGCCGTGCGCGACGAGGGCCTGGCGCTCGGCGCAGACCGCTTCCTGTTCAGGCCGATGGACACCAGCGCCCTGTTGGCCGAGATACGGTGCTGCCTCTCAGGGGTCCCGGGGGCGCAGGGCACCCCGGCTCACTGAACCGGCACGGGCTGCGCGGACGACAGCAAGGTGCGCGTGTAGGGATGCTGCGGTGACGCCAGCAAGGCAGCGGCCGGGCCGGCCTCGACGATGTCGCCATCCTTCATCACGATGATGTGGTGCGCCATGGCCGTCACCACCTCCACATCGTGCGTGATCAGCAGGTAGCTCAAGCCCCGCTCGCGTTGCAGGCGTTGCAGCAAGGCCAGCACCTGCTTCTGGATGGTGACGTCCAGCGCGCTCGTGGGCTCGTCGAGCACCAGCACCGCGGGCTCGACCACCAGGGCCCGCGCCAGGGCCAGGCGCTGGCGCTGGCCCCCCGAGAACTCGTGCGGGTAACGCTCCAGCAGCAGCGGGAAGGCGGATTCGGTCAGGCCCACCTCGGCCAGGGTGCTCAGCACACGCTCGCGGCGCTGGGCATCGCTCAGTTCAGGGTGGTGGATGCCCAGGCCCTCGCCCACCAGCTCGCCCACCGTCATGCGGGGCGACAGCGACGAGAACGGATCCTGGAACACCACCTGCACGACACGGCGCAGCGGCTTGTCTGCACGGGCATCCAGACGCCAGGGCTGACCCTTGACGGCAAGCTGCCCTGTGAATGGCTGCAGCCCGAGCGCGGCCAGCGCCAGCGTGGACTTGCCGGAGCCCGATTCGCCGATCACACCCAGGGTCTGACCCGCATCCAAACGCCAGTCGGCCCCCTTGACGGCCACGAACTCGCCCTGCTTGAACCAGCCCTGGATGCCCGGGCGGGGCACGGGATAGCTCACGCGCAGGCCTTTCGCCTCGATCAACGCTTGGGCCTGGGGCACGGCCTCGACCACGTCGCGCGCAGGCCGGCTGTCGAGCAGCTTGCGGGTGTAGGCGTGCTGCGGGTTGGCAAAGACCTCGGCCACGGTGCCCTGCTCCACCAGCACGCCCTGCTCCATCACGGCCACACGGTCGGCGAAGCGGCGCACGAGGTTCAGATCGTGCGTGATCATCAGCACGGCCATGCCATGGCGGCGCTGCAGATCGGCCAGCAGATCGAGGATCTGCTGGCGCAGGGTGACGTCGAGCGCCGTGGTGGGCTCGTCGGCCAGCAGCAGCTTGGGCTCGCAGGCCAGGGCCATGGCGATCATGGCGCGCTGCCGCTGCCCGCCCGACAACTGGTGCGGGAAGGCGTTGGCGCGGCGCTCGGGCTCGGGGATGCCGGTGCTGGCCAGCAGCTCGACCGCGCGCTGCCAGGCCTGGGCCCGCGACACCGCCTGGTGCAGCTCGACCACCTCGGCGATCTGGTCACCCACCGTGAACAGCGGGTTCAGCGCCGTCATGGGCTCCTGGAAGATCACGGCGACGTCCTTGCCGCGGATGCCGCGCAGTGTGCGCTCCGGCAGGGTCAGCAGCTCGCGAGGGCCATCGGGCGCCAGGTCCAGCACGGCGCTGCCGGTGGTCCAGGCCTGGGGCACCAGGCGCAGCAGGTTCAAGGCGGTGATGGTCTTGCCCGAGCCGGATTCACCCACCAGCGCCAGCTTTTCGCCCGGCTGGATGTCGAAGTTCACGCCGTGCACCACGGTCTTGCTGCCAAAGCCGATGCGCAGATCGCGCACGGACAGCAAGGGGCGGGCGCCCTGGCCGGTGTTGCCGCTCATGCGTCCATCTCCTTGCGCGGATCGAGCGCATCACGCAGGGCATCGCCCATGAAGGTCAGCAGCAGCAGGGTCGTGACCAGCACCGAGAACGTGGACAACGAGATCCACCAGGCATCCAGGTTGTTCTTGCCCTGCGCCAGCATTTCGCCCAGGCTGGGTGTGTCCGGCGGGACCCCCAGCCCCAGAAAATCGAGGGAGGTCAGCGCCAGGATGGCCGCGCTCATGCGGAAAGGCAGGAAAGTCACCACGGGCGTCATGCTGTTGGGCAGCACATGGCGCCACATGATCTGGCCGTTGCTCAGTCCGAGGGCTTTGGCCGCGCGCACGTAGTCCAGTTGGCGGTTGCGCAGGAACTCTGCTCGCACGTAGTCGGACAGCCCCATCCAGCCAAACAGGCTGAGCAAAAGCAACAACAGGCCCAGGCTGGGGTCGAACACTGCGGCGAAAATGATCAGCAGATACAACTCGGGCATGGCGCCCCAGATCTCGATCAGGCGCTGCGCGATCAGGTCGGTCTTTCCGCCATAGAAGCCTTGCAGTGCGCCGGTCAAGACACCCAGCAGCACGCCGCACACCGTCAAGGCCAGGCCGAACATCACCGAGATGCGAAAGCCATAGAGCAGCCGAGCAAAGACATCGCGTCCGCGATCGTCCGTGCCCAGCCAGTTGTCCGATGAGGGCCCCGACGGATTGGGCTCCTTGGCGAAGTAGTTGATGGTGTTGAAGTGATAGCGGTTGGGGGGGTAGATCGCGAAGTTGCCAGGCTTCTTGAACTGGGCCACGATGAACGGATCGAGGTAGTCGGTGGTGGTTTCGAAGTCGCCACCGAATTGCGTCTCGGGCACGTTCTGGAAAATGGGCGCATACCAATGGCCGTCGTAACGCGCAATGATGGGCTTGTCGTTAGACAACAGCTCGGCAAACAGGCTCAGCACCACCAGGATGCTGAAGATGATCAGGCTTGAGTAACCCAGACGGTGACGCTTGAAGCGCAGCCAGGCCCGCCGCGATGGAGACAGGGACACGGGTGCGGACACGGACGTTGGGGAAGCGGCGGACGTGGAAGCGGAGGTGGCCATGGTCATCGTCCGTCAATCGAACTTCACGCGCGGGTCCACCCACACGTAGCAGAGGTCACCGATGAGCTTGGTCACCAGCCCGATCAGCGTGAACAGGTAGAGCGTACCGAGCACCACGGGGTAGTCGCGCCGGATGACGGATTCGTAACTGAGCAGGCCCAATCCATCGAGCGAGAACAGCGTCTCGATCAGCAGCGAACCGGTGAAAAACGCGCCGATGAAGGCAGCCGGAAAGCCCGTGATCAGCGGGATGAGTGCATTGCGGAACACATGCTTCCAGAGCACGCTGCGCTCTCCGAGACCCTTGGCACGCGCGGTGAGCACGTACTGTTTGCGGATTTCTTCCAGGAAGGAGTTCTTGGTCAGCATGGTGAGCACCGCGAAACTGCCCAGCACGCTGGCCGTCACCGGCAAGGCAATGTGCCAGAGATAATCCACCACCTTCGCGCCCAGGCTCAGGTCATGCCAGTTCGACGAGGTAAGCCCGCGCAGCGGGAACCAGGCGAGGAAGCTCCCTCCCCCGAACAACACCAGCAATGCCACGCCCAGCACAAAACCCGGTATCGCATACCCCACCAGCACGAACAGGCTGGTGATGGCATCGAATCGCGAACCCGCACGCACTGCCTTGGCAATGCCCAGCGGCACCGAGATCAGGTAGCTCAGGAAAAAGGTCCACAGGCCCAGAGAGATCGACACCGGCAGCTTCTCCTTCACGAGCTCCCAGACGTCTTTGTGATGGTAGAAACTTTTACCCAGGTCGAACCTGGCGAAAGACACCAGCATCTGCACGAAGCGCTCAAGGGGCGGCTTGTCGAAACCATACAGCTTCTTGATCTCTTCCACCTGCGCACGGTCCACCCCCTGGCGGCCCCGATACCCGGCGCCACCTGAGGCAGCGCTTTCCCCGCCTCCCACAGCCCCGCCAGACTTGAGTTGGGACACCATCTGCTCAACCGGCCCCCCCGGCACGAACTGAGTCACAGCAAACGTGATGATCAAGACGCCCAGCAGCGTCGGGATCATCAGCAGCAAGCGCCTGAGTACATAAGCCCACATTGATGTCACCTTTTCTGTGCGGCCCACCAAGTGGACAAGGCCCAATCCTCGGCTTGGTAGTAGGTGGGGGCTACTGCGGGCTGTTCGAACAAGCGCTGCCGGTAGGAAATGCGATGCACGCCGGAATACCAGGCAGGCACGTTGTAGAACTCGAAACGCAGCACCCGGTCGAGCGAGCGCAGAGATGCGATCTGCTCAGGCCGTGTCGTCGCGCTCAGCACCTTGTCGAGCAGTTGATCCACCGCCTCGTTCTTGACGCCACCAAAGTTAGAGGAGCCTTCCGTGCCGGCCGACTTCGAGCTGAACTGATCGAGCAGGTCCGCGCCCGGTGACAGACTGCCTCGCAGGTTCAGGCTCATCAACTCGAAATCAAACGTGTCCAGACGCTTTTGAAGCAAGGCAAAGTCGATCACCTTGTAACGCGCCTCGATGCCCAGCTTGGCCAGGTTCTGCGTGAATGGCGTGACGACCCGCGCCATGGATGCGCCCTGGCTAATGTCATCAAGCAACTCGATCGTGAAGGGTTGGCCCTGGGCATTGCGCAGAGCGCCGTCGCGGTAGGTCCAGCCGGCCTGCGCCAGCAGCTCACGGGCCTTGCGCAGATTAGCGCGCAGGCTGGACGGCGCTGCCGTGCTCGGCGGCTGGGGCACCGGCTGCGTGAACACCTCGGGCCGCACATGCTTGCGCAGGGGCTCCAGCAGCGCCAGTTCATCCGGCCCCGGCAAGCCCTTGGCCTCGAAATCGCCGCCTGTGAAATAGCCTCGTACTCGGGAGTAAGAGTTGAAAAACAGCTGGCGGTTCATCCACTCGAAATCCATCGCCAGGCCAATGGCTTGACGCACGCGGGAATCCTTGAACTTGGCCAGGCGCGTGTTGAAGATGTAGGACTGCACCCCCACGGCATTGCGGTGCTTGAACTCGACCTTGGCCAGTTCACCATTGTCGAACTTGACCCCGGTGAGGCGGCGTGCCCACTCCCGGGCACTGCTGATCTGGATGAAGTCGAACTCGCCGGCCTTGTAGCCCTCCAGGCGTGCCGTGTCGTCCTGGTAAATCTTGTAGGTGATGCGATCGAAGTTGAACTGCCCCTTGCGCACGTTGAGCTGTGCGGCCCAGTAGTGGGGGTCACGCTCATAGGTGACGTCCTTGCCGAACGTGACCCGGCCAATGCGGTAAGGCCCAGAGCTGATGGGCTGATCGGTGATGATCTTGTCGAAGGGCTTGAGCTTGCCATCGGGCTGAAGCCCCCACTTGTGGCTGAAGATGGGCACGCTCCCGGCCAGCAAGGGCAGTTCAGCACTGCGGCGCCTGAAGTCGAAGCGCACCGTGCGGCGGTCCAGCACCGTCACGCCCTTGACGTCACCGAAGGCCACCTTGTACACCGGCGAAGCCTCCTTGCTGACCAGCCGGTCAAAGGATGTCTTGACGTCAACAGCCAGCACGGCGTCCCCGCTGGAGAAACGCGCCTTGGGATTGAGGCGGAAGATGACGGACAGGCCATCCGGCGCCACGGCAACGTCTTCCGCCAGCAGGCCGTAAGCCGTGGTCGGCTCGTCGAGCGTGCCCGTCAACAGGCTTTCGAACAACAGGTCCGACAACCCGGGAGGGGATGTGCCCTTGAGGGTGAACGGGTTGTACTTGTCGAAATTGCTGATGCGCAGAGGTGCGATCAGCGAAATCTCCCCCCCCTTGGGGGCCGATGGGTTGACATAGTCGAAGTGATCAAACCCTGCGGGGTACTTGATGTCGCCGAACTGGGCATACGCATGGGCAGCCCAGGTTGGCAGACAGGCACTGAACAGAAGGAAGGTCCAGAACAAACGCATGGCGTTGATTCTGCACCATCCCTGACGGGCTACCACATCACGAAGACATCGCGTCCCTGAACCACCACATTGACTTTCCGCCCCAGCGGAAGTGACAGCTTGGTCGGCACGTGGCCAAAGGGCAGCCCGGTGAGGATCGGTGTGCGCGTGACGCTGCGCAGGTGCTCGATGGTGGACTTGATCGTGTAGCCCCGGTCCAGCGGCGATTTGCGGTATTCGGTGAAGGCACCCAGCACGATGGCCTTCTGCTGGTCGAGCACGCCGGCCTGGTGCAGTTGCAGCAGTGCGCGCTCGATGCGGTAGGGATGCTCGTTCACGTCTTCCAGGAAGAGCACGCCGTTCTTGATCTTGGGAAAGTGCGGCGTTCCCAACAGGGCCTGCAGGATGGACAGGTTGCCGCCCCACAGGCGCCCGGCCGTTTCCAGCCCGTCGAAGCCGGCCTCGGTGCGAAAGCCCACGGCCTCTAGCTGGCCGGTCATGGCCTCGACGAAGCATTCCTGGGTGACGTCGTCGCCGCCGTCCGGGTTGTCGTCGCTGCCGAAGTCCCCACACGCCATCGGGCCTGCCCACAGGCCCGCCGTGATGCCGTGCGGCGCTGAGGCCGGGCCAGCGGCGTTGTGCGCCAGCGCGGCCAGTTGGAAGGCGGTGACATCGCTGTAGCCCACCCAGGCCGTGCCGCGCTCAATGCTGCGGGCGATCAGGGGCCAGTCGATGCGGTCGAGCAGGCGCATCAGGCCGTAGCCGCCACGGGCGGCCAGGGCCACGTCGGGTGCGTCCTCGGCCACACGGTGCAGGGCGGCCAGGCGCACATCGTCCTCGCCGGCAAAGCGCTGGTGCTTGCTCAGGGCATCGGTATCCAGCGACGCGTCGAAGCCCAGAGCCTTGAGCCGCTTCACGGCTCGGCGCCCCTGCGCGGCCTTGGCCACGACACCGGCTGGGCTGAAGACCGTCAGGCGGCGCGGGCGCTGCAGCATGTCGCCATGGTCGTGCCCGCAATCGGGGCCACAGCCGTGGTCATGGTGCTCGTGCGCGTGCGCGTGCGCGTGCGCGTGCGCGTGCGCGTGCGCGTGGCCATGGTCGCCATGGTCATGGGCGGCCGCGGCAGCGTTCTTGCGGGAGGCGGACTTCTTGGCGGCAGGGCGTGCAGACATGGCGTGGGTACAGCGTTGGTACGGCGTTGGTACGGCGTGGTTCAGGCCAGCGGCCTCACTCGCCCCGCATCAGCGAGTCGAGCGTGAGGTCGTAGGCGGGGCCGAAGGTGTCCAGGAAGTAGCGCACCTCGGGCAGCATGTGGTCGCGGAGCTTGCGCTCGATCTGTTGCGCGGCCTGCTCGAACTCGCGGTTGCCATAGCGCAGCTCGGCACGGCACTTGAGCCAGGCAGACAGGTTGTCGGCCGCCTTGACCAGCACGGCCTCGGCCTCCGGCCACTGGGCGTGGTCCATGGCCGACTGCACCCCCGGCTGCAAGGCCGGCGGCAGCAGTTTGAGCATTTCATGGCCCACCTGCTCTTCCAGGTGGGCGGTGGCCTGGCGCATGGCCGGCGAATACTTCACCGGCGTGGGCAGGTCGCCCGTGATGGCCTCGGTGGCATCGTGGAACAGCGCCCGCACGGCCACGGCGTTGGGGTCGATGGGCTTGCCCAGCACGTCACGCGCGATGAGCGCGAGCGCATGGGCCAGCACGGCCACCTCCCAGCTGTGCTGGGCCACATCTTCTTCAATGGCGTTGCGCATCAGCCCCCAGCGCTTGATGAAGCGCAGGCGCGAAAGATGCGCGTAAAAGGGGCTGACTGGCGGGGTGGCCATGGCGGTATCGGGCTAGGTCAGGCGGCGGACGCGCCGCCGGCCGTGGTGATCTTGCCCAGCAGCGCGATCAACTGGGCCTGCTCGTCGGCGCTCAGCGCGCTGCCGGAGCGGCGGTCCTGCTCGACCACGGCGGCGATGATGGCGTCCAGATCGGCGCGGCCCTGGTCCGTCAGTTCGAGCCCCAGGGCGCGCTTGTCAGTGGGGCATGGCACGCGGCGCACGTAATCCATGCTTTCGAGCGAATTGATCAGCGCCACGGCACCAGAGCGGGCAATGCCCAGCACATTGGCCAGTTCGGTGAGCTTCAGGCTGGGGTTGCGCGAGATGATGACCAGCGCGGAAAAACGCGGCGGCGTGATGTTCCAGCGCGTCAGCGCGGCGATGAACAGCTCGTACTGGACGATCTGGGCACGGCGCACCGCATAGCCCAGCAAACCATCGAGCACCCCATAGTCGATGCCAGGCACCCGGGGGTTGAAGGGCGCGTCTTCGGCGGGCGGGAGGTACACCTCAGGCGTGGATGGTCGACGTGGGCTCATGAACAAGAACGGCCGGGGGCTGTTCACCGTCCGGCCGAGCGAGGTGTTGTTCGTACGATTGTGCGTGATCGGGGCGGTGGCATGGGGGGCTCGCGCCCTTCGCCCTCCCCGGGCGTAGCGGGACTATAGCACCGGCCCGCCCTGCGGGATTGGGGCTTTTCAACACCCCTGCCGCGCATCAAGCGGGGGATCCCGACGGGGTCATCGCGGACGTGACATGCTGGCGGTCTAAGACCCCACAGGAGACGCCATGAAACGCCTTGCAACACTCGTGCTTGCCGCCCTCGCCTGCATGATCTCGGTGCCGTCGTTCGCACAAGGCCAGGTCGCTCGTGAGCAGCGTGACCAGTTCGCGGCCACCACGGCGGAACGCTGCATCCAGACACAGCGTGCCGACCCCACCCAGGCCGCCCAGACCGATGCAGGCATTCGCCAGTTCTGTGGCTGCTATTCGCGGCGCGTGGCAGACGCCATGCCCGACGACGTGCTGAACACCTCCGTGTCAGCGGCCACGCCGGAGCAACTGGCAACGACGCAATCCATCATGCGCCAAGCAGCCCAAGCCTGCCGCAGCGCCTCGCAGCCCTGACGGCACACCGCCCTTTTTCAAGGCTGCGACCAGCCACCCCCCAGCGCCCGCACCAACTGCACGGACGCACGGCGCTGGCGGGTGTCCAGATCCAGCGCATTGCGGCGTGCCTGCAGGTTCGCGGTCTGGGCTGCCACCACATCCAGGTAGCTGGCCACGCCTTCGCGGTAGCGGTTGCTGGCCAGATCCAGTGAGCGCTGGGCCGCCGCCGTAGCGTCTCGCTCGGCATCTGCCGCCTCGCCATACTGGCTCAGCAGGGCCAACTGGTCTTCCACCTGCTGGAAGGCCGTCAACACCACGCCACGGTAGTTCTGGCCGGCCTCGTCGAGCGAGGCCTCGGCGCGGGAGATGTCGGCCTTTCGGCGTCCACCATCCAACAGGTTGACGAGCAAGGTGGGGCCGATGGCCCAGAACAGGTTGGGGGCCTGGATGAAGCGGTCCAGATCGCTGCTCTGGTAGCCCGCCTGCGCACCCAGCACCAGGCTCGGAAACACGGCCGATCGCGCCACGCCGACGCTGGCGTTCGCGGCCGACACACGGCGCTGGGCCGCGGCGATGTCGGGCCGGCGCTGCAGCAGGGTGGACGGCAGCCCGACTGGAACCACAGGCATCGCGACCTCGACCGCCTTGGGCTCGATCGAGAAACTCGACGCATTGGCGCCCACGAGGGCCGCGATGGCATGCTCCAGCAAAGCGCGCTGCGCCTGCTGCTGACGCAGTTGCGATCGCGTGGACGCCAGCTGGTTCTGGGCCCGTGCCAGGTCGAGCCCGGAGGCGATGCCGCCCTGGTGGCGGCGGCCGATCGTTTCGGCGGCGCGCGCATAGGCCGCCTCGGTTTCACGCAGCAGCGCGGCCTCGCGGTCCAGGCCCCGGAGCGCGATCAAGGTGTCGGCCAGGCGGGCCTGCAAGGCCAGGCGTGCATTGGCCAGGTCGGCCTGGGCGGCCTGCTGCAGCGCCTCGCCCGCACCGACCTGCTGGCGAACACGGCCCCACAGGTCCAGCTCGTACTGGAAATCCAGGCCGAGCGTGCCGCTGTTGTAATAGTCAGGCGAGGTAGGGCCGAGCACCCGCAGGGGCCGGCGCTCTGACTGGCGGATGCGCTGCGCGTTCAGCGAGGTGCCCAATGACGGCGACTGTGCGGCCCGCAGCGCATCGGTGGCCGCGCTGGCCTGCTGGTAGCGCGCGAGCGCACTGCCCAGGTCAGGGCTGTTCGCCAGCAGTTGCTGTTGCAGCGCGTCCATCTCGGGATCGCCGTAAAGCGCCCACCAGGCGGGGCGCGGCACGTTGTCAGCCGGTTCGGCGCTGACCCACGGGCCACGTGCTTCCTTGAAGGCCGATGCCAAAGGCAGCTGCGGCGTGTCGGCGACGGGCGCCTGGCTGCAGCCGACACTTCCGATGGCCACAGCCAGGGTCGCTGCAAGAAGGTCGGCTCTCACGGTGCAGCCTTCTTCGTGTTGTCGGCCAAGGCCACTCGCACCCGGTCGCCCTCGGACACGCCATCGGGCGGGTTCTGGATCACGCGGTCGTCCTTGCCAAGGCCGCCTGCCAACTCGACACTGGCCCCCAGGTCACGCGCGATGGTGACCTGCTTGAGCCGCACACGATCGGTGCTGTCCACCGTGGCCACCCGCACGCCCTGCTTGCCGAAGATCAGCGCACCTGGCGGCACGCTCAAGCCGGCGGCATCGGCCTTCGCATCGAAACGCACCGAGGCAAAGCCGCCGGGCAGCAACTCGCCGGCTGTGTTGTCCACGGCCAGCTGCACCAGCATGGCGCCAGACGCCATGCTGATGGACTGGGACAGCGACTGCACCTTGGCCGCATAGGTGCGGCCAGGGCGTTCAGGCACGGTGATCTCGGCCAAGGCCCCCTGCCGCACCTGCGCCACCTGCCGCTGCGGCACATTGACATACACCCGCAACCGCCGGATGTCGGACACCACGAACAGCTCGCTGCCCGGCGTTCCGCCGACACCGATCAGCGCGCCCACATCGGTGTTGCGCGCCGTGACCACGCCGTCGAAGGGCGCGACCAGGCTGGTGTAGCGCTGCAGCGACTGCACGCGGTCGACATTGGCCTGCAAGGCGTTGACGGCCGATTGCTTGGCCGACAGGTCTCCGGCCTTTTCATCGGCCTCCTGCTTGGAGACGGAATCGGTGGCCAGCAGCGCTTGCCAGCGCTGCGAGGTGGTGGTGGCCAACGCGGCGTTGCTGCGCGCGGTGGCCAGCTCGGCCTTGGCCTGCAGCAGCTGCTGGTCAAGATCCGGGGTCTCGATCACACCGAGCACCTGGCCCGCCTTGACCGGCGCACCGATGTCGACGTTCCATTGCTTGAGGTAGCCGCTGACGCGGGCGTAGATCGGCGCACGGGACCAGGCCTCGATGCGCGCGGGCAACTCCAGGGCGCCCCCCGCCGTCGGCACGGGGACACCCACGGCCACCGTGGGCACGGCCTGAGCCGCCGCGCGCTGGTCCAGTTGCTCGGCATGCAGGTGGCGATCGACCAGGCCGGCGGCCACCACCGCGATGGCCAGCGCCACCGCGGCCAGGGCAAAGACCCGTTGTTTGGGGCGAGACACTTCAGTGGGCATGAGAGGGAACTCCAGAATCAGGCAGCGACGGGGTCGGGGCGGTACGGCGGCCATCACGGGCATGCGCCAGGCTGAACACCACGGGCACGAAGACCAGCGTGGCGATCGTCGCGAAGATGAGGCCGCCAATCACGGCGCGGCCCAGCGGGGCGTTCTGCTCACCGCCCTCGCCTGCCCCCAGCGCCATGGGCAGCATGCCGATGACCATGGCCAGGGCCGTCATCAGCACCGGGCGGAAACGCACGAAACCGGCCTCGAGCGCGGCCGCCGTCGCGTCGCCCAGCACGGCCAGGCGCTCACGCGCGAAGCTGATCACCAGCACGCTGTTGGCCGTGGCCACGCCCATGCACATGATCGCGCCCGTGAGCGCGGGCACCGACAGGGTGGTGTTGGTGGCGAACAGCATCCACACGATGCCGGCCAGTGCAGCAGGCAGCGCCGAGACGATCACCGCCGGATCCAGCCACGACTGGAAGTTCACCACGATGAGCAGGTAGATCAGCACGACCGCGCCCAGCAGCCCGAACAGCAGGCCTGAAAAGGCACGGTCCATGGTGCGCACCTGGCCCAGGATCTGCACGTTCGAGCCCTTGGGCACGTCGGCCGCTGTCTCGGCCAGCACGCGCCGGATGTCGCGGGCCACGGCGCCCAGATCGCGGTCTTGCGTGGACGCGTGGATCTGCACCATGGACTGGATGTCGTACTGGCTGATCAGCGCGCTGCCTGTGGCGCGATCCAGACGCGCCAGGCCACCCAGCGTGGTGGCGTTGGGCGACACGCCATTGCCCACGGGCAGGTTCGACAAGGCGGCCAGCGAATCGAGCTCGTGCTGCGGCGTCTGCATCACGATCGGGTAGCTCACGCCGTTGGCAGGGTTCAGCCAGTAGGTGGGGGCCACCTGGCTGCTGCCGGCCAGGTTGACCACCAGGCTGTTGGTCACGTCGCGCGTGCTCAAGCCCAGCAGCTGCGCCTGCGTGCGGTCCACATCCACATTGAACATCGGCGCCTTGTTGGACTGCTGGATGCGCGCATCGGCCACGCCCGGGATGGCCTTGACGCGCTTGAGCACCTGCTGTGCATACGCATAGTTGGCCTCCACGTTGCGCCCCCTCACCTGGATGTCGATGGGCGCAGGCGCGCCGAAGTTCAGGATCTGGCTGACGATGTCGGCCGGGGGGAATGAGAAGGTGGTGTCCGGGAACTCACGCGGCAGCACCTCGCGCAGTTCACGCACGTAGTCGGCCGTCGGGCGGTGGTCTTCGCTCAGGGCGATCTGGAAGTCGCCATCGTGCGAGCCCATCACGCCGGTGTTGTTGTAGGTGAGGTTGATGCTGCTGTTGGGCATGCCGATGTTGTCCACCAGCGCGGCGATCTCATGAGGCGGCACGATGCGGCGGATGGCCTGCTCGATGCGCGCGAAACGCACCGCCGTCTCTTCCACCCGCGTGCCGATCGGCACACGCACATGCATCAGGATCTGGCCCGAATCGACCTGCGGGAAGAAGTTGCTGCCGATGAAGGGCACCAGCGCAAAAGACAGCAGCACCACGCCTGAAAAGCCGATCAGGAACACCTTGCGGTGCCTGAGCGCGCCATCGAGCAGGCCATGGTAGCCCGCGCGGAAACGCTCGAAGCGGGCCTCGAAGCCCCGCTGGAAACGCACCAGCGGATTGCTGGAGCGCGGCAAGGCAGTGTCGTTGCCGTGCATGTCCGTGTGCGGCGCGTGCGGTCGCAGCAGGTACTTGGCCATGGTGGGCACCAGCGTGCGCGACAGGATGAAGGAGCACACCATCGCGAAGATCACGGCCTCGGCCATGGGCACGAACAGGAATCGCGACACGCCCTCCAGGAAGAACATCGGGATGAACACGATGCAGATGCACAGCAGCGACACGAAGGCCGGCGCGACGATCTGCTGTGCACCATCGAGGATGGCGCTCTCGACATCCTTGCCCTGCTCGAGGTGCCAGTTGATGTTCTCGATGGTGACGGTGGCATCGTCGACCAGGATGCCCACGGCCAGCGCCAGGCCACCCAGGGTCATCAGGTTGAGCGTTTCACCGATGGCCGACAGGCCGATGATCGAACCCAGGATGGACAGCGGGATCGACACCGCGATGATCACGGTGGAGCGCCAGCTGCCCAGGAACAGCAGGATCATCACGCTGGTCAGTGCGGCGGCGATGACACCTTCCATGGCCACGGCCTTGACGGCCGCCCGCACGAACACCGATTGGTCGTTGATGGGCAGCACCTGCAGTGCCTCGGGCAAGGCGTCCTTCAGTTCGGCCAGCTTGGCACGCACGCCGTCGACGATGGCCAGCGTGGACGCAGAGCCGTTCTTGAGCACTGACATCAGCACCGAGCGCCCGCCATCGACGTGCACGATGTTGGTCTGCGGCGCGTTGCCATCGTGCACTTCGGCCACATCGCGCAGGTAGATGGTGCTGCCGTTGACCACCTTGACGGGCAGGCGCCCCAGCTCTTCGATGGCCGAGGGGGCGCTGTTGAGCTGCAGCGCGTACTCCAGCTCACCGATCTTCTGCGTGCCGATGGGCGTGAGCACGTTCTGCGCGGCAAGCGCCGCCGCCACATCCTGCGCCGACAGGCCCCGCGCCTGCAGCGCGCTGGGCTTGATGTCGATCTGCACCTGGCGTTGCTTGCCGCCATAGGGCAGCGGGATGGCCGCACCGGGCACGGTCACCAGTGGCGTGCGCACCGTGTTGAAGCCCAGATCGAACAACTGCTGCTCCGACAGCCCCTTGCCCGACAAGGCCAGCTGCAGGATGGGCACCGTGGCTGCGTTGTAGTTCAGGATCAGTGGCGGCGTGATGCCGGCGGGCATCTGGCGCAAGGCCACCTGCGAGACGGCCGTGACCTGGGCATTGGCCACCGCCACATCGACACCGGGCTGGAAGAAGATCTTGACCACGCTCACACCCGGGTAGGTGTTCGCCTCGATGTGTTCGATGTCGTTGACGGTGGTGGTCAGGAAGCGCTGGAACAGCGTCGAGATGCGGCCCGACATCTGATCGGCGGGCAGCCCGGTGTATTGCCAGGCCACCGCGATCACGGGGATCTTGATGTCCGGAAAGATGTCGGTGGGCGTGCGCACAGCCGCCAGCGGCCCGAAGATGAGCAGCAGCACCGCCATCACGACGAAGGTGTAGGGGCGGCGCAGCGCCACGCGGACAGCATTGATCAGCATGGCCGGGCTCCGATGCGCCGGAACGCGGTGGGTCGTTGTTGTGTCATCGGGAAGAAGAAATGGCGCCCACGGCCATCAGGAAAAAGGACAAGGCAGCAAGCTGCATCACGGTGAGGCTTGGCTCGGACAGGATCATGCATAACAAGTTCCTTGCCAGGCGCCGCCTCATCCAGTTCGCGCATGAGCTCATGCGCTTTTCTCAGCTTGCGTTCAGGCCTGGATGCTCAAGCCCTGAGTGACGCGATGTCGATCACGAAGCGGTACTTGACATCGCTCTTGAGCATGCGTTCGTAGGCCTCGTTGATGTCCTGCATGTTGATCACCTCCACATCCGAGGTGATGCCGTGCACGCCGCAGAAGTCGAGCATCTCCTGGGTCTCGGCGATGCCGCCGATCACCGAGCCAGCCACGGACTTGCGGCCCAGCACCAAAGGACCGGTGTTCAGCATGTCCTGCAGAGGCCCGAGGTAGCCCACCAGCACCAGCGAGCCGCTCAGCGCCAGTGTCTTGACATAGGCATTGAGGTCATGCACGTAAGGCACGGTGTCGATGATCAGGTCGAACTGGCCGCGCACCTCGGCCATCTGGGCCTTGTCGGTAGAGATCACCACGCGATCGGCGCCCAGACGGCGGGCATCGTCGTCCTTGCCCGGCGAGCGGCTGAACAAGGTGACATGCGCGCCCAGGGCCTTGGCCAGCTTGAGTGCCATGTGGCCCAGCCCGCCCAGGCCGACCACGGCCACGCGGCTGCCCGGCCCCACCTTCCAGTGCCGCAGCGGTGACCAGGTGGTGATGCCCGCGCACAGCAAGGGCGCCGCAGCGGCCAGGTCCAGCCCTTCAGGCACCTTGACCACGAACTTGTCGGACACCACGATGCGCTCGGAATAGCCGCCATAGGTGGGCATGCCATCGTGCGGATCGACGTCGTTGTAGGTCAGCGTGTTGCCGTTCTCGCAGTACTGCTCCAGGCCATGGCCGCAGGGCCCGCAATGCTGGCAGGAGTCGACCATGCAGCCGACCCCCACGTGGTCACCCAGCTTGAAGCGGCTGACCGCGCTGCCCACCTCGACCACCCGGCCGATGATCTCGTGGCCCGGCACCATGGGGTGCTTGGCATTGCCCCAGTCGTTGCGCACGTTGTGGATGTCGGAGTGGCACACGCCGCTGAAGAGGATATCGATCACCACATCGTTGGGACGCGGGTCACGGCGGATGAAGCTGAACAGGCCCAGGGGGGACTCGGCGGAATGGGCGGCATAGCCGCGAACGTTCATGACCATGGTCTGCTGCTTTCTCAGTGTCAGGTGATAGGAGGTCGGCGGCGTCCGCCGGTGCCAGACTGTAGAAAACCCATTGGCAAAAGACTAGTGGGCAATCGCTTGAATGATCCGCAATCTAAACTTGCCAATCCGACGCCAAAGATGCCTCATGCCGATCAATGAACTGCGCTCCATCACCACCTTCGTCAATGCCGCGGAGCTGGGCAGCCTGCGGCGCGCGGCCGTGGCGCTGGGCATCACGCCCCAGGCAGCCAGCCAGGCCCTGGCCCAGCTGGAGCTGCACCTGGGCGTGCGGCTGTTCCACCGCACCACGCGCAACATCTCGCTAACAGACGACGGGCGCCAGTTCCTGGAGGCGGTGCAGCCCTCGCTGCAGGGCCTGCACCGGGCCCTGCAGATCCCTCGCCGCGCCAAGGACGACATCGCCGGCCCCTTGCGCATCGTCGGGCCGCGGTCATCCTTCCGGCAGGTGCTGTGGCCTGTGCTGGAAGAGTTCTGCCGCCGCCACCCCGGTGTGCAGCCCGATGTGCAGATGGACGACCGCATCGGCAACTGGGTGGAAGACCGGGTCGACGTGGGCTTTCGCATCGGCACGGCGCCAGCGGAAGGCGTGATCGCACGGCAGCTGTTCCCGCTGCAGCTGATCCCCTGTGCCACGCCGGCCTACCTCGAGCGACATGGCATGCCGGCCAGCCTGGAAGAGCTGGCCAACCACCGCTGCAGCGTGTTCCGCAGCTCCAGCACGGGGCGCGCCGTGCCCTGGCATGTCAAGGTGGACGACAGCATCGTCGATTTCGACGTGGTGCCGGCCTTCTGCACCAACGACGAAGCGCTGGAGATGGACGGCGTGCTGGCCGGACAGATCATCGCGGTGCTCACCGGCGTGAGCGCCGCCGATCACATCCGCAGCGGCCGACTGGTGCCGTTGCTGACGAAGCACATGTCCGATCACCTGGGCCTGCACGTGTACTACGGCAGCCGGCGCTCGCAGCCGGCGCGGGTGCGGGCCTTCATCGACCTGGCGGTGGAGATGATGAAGGACAACCCCGCCTTCGTGCTGGGCGCCAAGGAACTGGCGGCGGCCGAGGCCAAAGGGCGCAAGGCCTTGGCCGGCCGCAAGCCCGGCTAGCCTGGGCGCCGGGCTTCAAAGCATGATCAGCCCAACGACGTGCGCACCAGTCCCACGGCCGGGCCACGCCACAGCCGCACGGCCAAGGCCAGCAGCGACGACACCGTGGCCAGAGCCACGACCGCCATCCAGCCCCACTGCGCCAGCAGCATGGCACCCAAGGCCGAGCCCGCGGCCATGCCGATGAACATGCTGGTGAACAGCACCGCGTTGAGGCGGCTGCGGGCACCGGCATCGATGCCATAGACGATGGTCTGGTGGGCGATCAGCGAGGCCTGGATGCCCAGGTCAAAGCCGATGGCCGCCGCCACCAGCAAGCCCAGCTGAGCCTGCACCGGCATCAGCGGCGCCAGCGCCATCGAGGCAAAGGACAGCACCACCAGCCCTGCGCCCAGTCGGGTGACCAGCTCCGGCCCCCGGCGGTCGGCCAGGCGGCCGGCGATGGGCGCGGCCAGGGCTCCTGCCGCACCGGCCAGCCCGAACGCCCCGGCGGCCGCAGCCCCCAGGTGGAAGGGCTCGCCGTGCAGCATCACCGCCAGCGTCGACCAGAAGGCGCTGAAGCCCACCGACAACAGCCCTTGCGCCCAGGCCGCACGGCGCAGCGCAGGATGGCGCTGCCACAACTGGCCCAGCGAAGCGATGAGGTGCCGATAGGCCAGGCCCGTGGTCGGCTTGAAGCGCGGCAGGCCACGCCAGGCGGCCAGGCCGATCAGCGCAATGCTGCCCGCCGCCGCCAGGAACATGGCGCGCCAGCCGAAATGCTCGGCCACGAAACCGCTCACCACCCGCGACAACAGGATGCCCAGCAGCAGGCCGGTCATCACCGTGCCCACCACCTTGCCACGGCTGGCTTCAGGGGCCAGCGTGGCGGCAGCAGGCACGATGTCCTGCGCCATGGTGGCCGACACGCCCACCACCAGGCTGGCGGCCAGCAGCACGCCGATGCCGGGCGATGCGCCGGCCACCAGCAGTGCAGCGCACAGCACGGCGGCCTTGATCAGGATGATGCGGCGGCGATCGAAGCGATCGCCCAGCGGGGCCAGCAGCAGGATGCCCAGCGCATAGCCGAGCTGCGTCAGGGTGGGCACGAAGCCGGTGGCCCGCGCCGACGCGCCGATGTCAGTGCCCAGGATGCCGAGCATGGGCTGGCTGTAATACAGGGACGCCACCGCCAAGCCGGCCCCCGTCGCCAGCAGCAGGATCAGCGACAAGGGCAAGGCTGAGGCCTCGTCTTGGCACTCACTATGCTTTTCATGAATATAAGCCATATGAAAACCCTCAAAACTCAATGTGACGCCAGTGTGCATAAGCACAAAGGCGCCGTGTAGAGGCCTACGGCGCACATTGCTCATACGCCCAACGCATAAAATGGCACCATGCCTCCCAAGCTGCCTCCCGCCCCTCTCTCGGCCTCCGCCTCTGCCGCTCCAGACCGGATCGCACTGATGCAGACCTTCGTCCACATCGTCGAGGCCGGTAGCCTGTCTGCAGCAGCACAGCAGATGGGCGCCACCCAGCCCACGGTGAGCCGCCGGCTGCAGGCTCTGGAGCGCTCACTGGGGTTGCGGCTGCTGCGCCGCTCCACCCACGCCATGCAGCTGACCGAAGATGGCGAGCGCTGCTACACGCGCGCCAAGGAGTTGCTGGAGAACTGGGCCAGCTTCGAGGCCGACCTGCGTGGCGCGGGGGATGCGCCCGAGGGCCGGCTGCGCGTGGTGGCCCCCCATGCGCTGGGGCAGGATCTGCTGGTGGGGCCGATGGTCGATTACCTGCAGGCTTTCCCGGGCGTGACCGTGGACTGGCTGCTCCACGACCGCCGCCCGGACTTCATCACCGAAGACATCGACTGCGCCATCCAGGTCGGCGAGGTGACCGACCCTTCGGTCGTGGCCATCAAATTGTCGGAGGTGCCGCGGATCGTGGTGGCCGCACCGTCGGTGATCGGCCAGACCATCCCTGCCCACCCGTCAGAACTGGCGGCACTGCCATGGCTGGCGCTGCGCACCTTCTACCGGACGGAGATCCTGCTGACACCCGCGCTCGGCGGCGAGCCCTATCGCTTGCCGATCCGCCCACGCATGGGCACCGACAGCCTGTATGCGCTGCGCACCGCAGCCCTGGCAGGGCTGGGCGCTTGCGCCGCATCGACCTGGCTGCTGCGGGACGACCTGTCCGAAGGCCGGCTGGTGCAACTGGTGCCTGACTGGCTGCCGGCACCCCTGCCTGTCTATCTGGTGTACCCGCACGCCCGCTTCTACCCGGCCAAGTTGCGGCGCTTCATCGAGGCGATGAAGGTGGCCGTGCCCATCAGCGTAGGCAGCCTGTAGCCCATGCGCACGCTTCATGCTTGCAGAGGTGGTCCATTCTCAAACCACCCCGACGGAATCCATGCCATGCAACGCAGAAGTCTCCTGAAATCCACCGCCGCGCTGGGCCTGGCCAGCAGCCTTGGCCTGCCCGTGTTCGCGGCCGGCAAGATCAAGCCCGGCACCAAGGCCGCGCTGATCGTGGTCGATGTGCAGAACTGCTTCCTCGACGGCGGCACCCTGGCCGTGAAAGGCGGCAACGAGGTGATCCCGGTCATCAATGCCCTGGCCCCGGCCTTCGAGAACATCGTGGTCACGCAGGATTGGCACACCGCGGGCCACGCGTCGTTTGCCAGCGCCTACTCGGGCAAAAAGCCTTTCGAGACCACCAAGCTGGCGTACGGCACGCAGGTGCTGTGGCCGGATCACCGCGTGCAGGGCACCGCAGACGCCGAGCTGGGCAAGGAGCTCAAGGTGCCCACCGCGCAACTGATCATCCGCAAGGGATACCACCAGGGCATGGACAGCTACTCGGCCTTCGAAGAGGCCGACCACAAGACGGCCACCGGCCTGGCGGGCTACCTCAAGGCGCGTGGCATCAAGACCGTGTTCATCACGGGCCTGGCCACCGACTTTTGCGTGGCCTGGACCGCGATGGACGCGCGCAAGGCCGGTTTCGAGGCTTATGTGATCGAGGACGCGACGCGCGGCATCGACCTCCATGGTTCCCTGGCTGCTGCATGGAAGCAGATGACGGACAAGGGCGTGAAGCGCATCCAGTCTGGCGACATCGCCGCGGGTTGAGACGGGGTCGCGTCAGGCAGTCTTATGAGGCTCCTGCGCAGAAGCATTCCTGACTTCGTTCAGCGCGGCCTGCATCGCAGCCTGGCCGGTGGGCAACGGCATCGTGCTGCCGACAAGGGACTGCCCTTCCCTTCTGATCGACCAGCTCCAGCGGCCAGGCGTCACCTCGGTGACGACCACTTCGGCCGGCTCGCCATTCATGTCGACTTTCAGCATGCGTCGTGCGCTCACGGTCCGGGTCCTTTCCTGTTCATTTGTGCGAATGATTTGATTATCGGCAGGCCCGGCAGAGGGATCAAGGCTCTACCCTGGGCGATGGCGTGACCAATGCCGCACAACTGTTCATTAATAGAACGATGTTGTTTCCACGGGCATCCGTCTCAACGGCGACACTGTTTGTTGGGCGAGGGCCTGCGAAAACGCTATAATGCAAGGCTCAGTCGGGGCGTAGCGCAGCCTGGTAGCGCATCTGCTTTGGGAGCAGAGGGTCGTGAGTTCGAATCCCACCGCCCCGACCACTCATTTCAACGGGCCAGCATCCATCGATGCTGGCCCGTTTTTTCTTCGGCGCCCCTGTCCAGGGCTGGGGCGCCGCTGCGGCGACACACCGCCGACAATCAAACGATCACATAGTCGATCGGCTTGAAGCTCCCGTTGTTGGACCCTTCGGCCGAACAGGCCGTCAAGCCGCAGATCAGGTCCATCTCGGCGCGCAACTCGATGTAGTCACCAGCCTTGGATGTGGGCGCATCGACGCTGATCCGTCCCCCTTCATGGATGTTGACGTTCATGAAGATGTTGAAGGTGGTGCCGATCTGATGCCCTTCGATGCCGAAACGCGCCAGCGACAGCCTCAGGTTCTCGTAGCAGCTGGGGTGATGGCCCACATGCTTGTAGAGGATCTTGAACATCTCCGGGCTGCAGGGCGTGAGCAGGAAGTCGTGCTTGCGCACGGTGTCTTTCACGATGGTGAACATCACCTGGCTGTCATTGGCGTAGAGCAGATCGCCCTCGCTCAGGTAGATCTTGCTGGCGTAGTCCAGGCTGCGCCCGGACGACAAGGTGCATCCGTGGTCGCGCTGGTTGATGGCGAACAGATCGGCCACCTGCTCGCCCATCGGGTCGATCACCCGCAGGATCTGCCCCTTGCGCAACTCGAACGCGGTGCCGCTTTGCGGGGGAATGCGGCAGGTCTTATCGGAGGCACCACTGGCATGGGCTGGGCTTTTCTCAAGCGTGATCGTCATGGCATGCCTTTCAAGCGTGGGGGTTGGCCTGGGAATGGAACGGGCAGCGCCACTGTGCAGGCACGGCCCGGCCTGCGTACTGGCGCGATTCGGATTGCGAGCCGAAGTCCTGCAGCATGGGGTTGATGGACCCCTGCACTGCGATGTCGCGCTGGCGGATCGCCTTCTGCAACTGCTCGTACTTGCCACTGGCCCGCAGCGCTTCGAACTGATCGTGTGGGTTGAAGACGATGAACGATTCACCCGTGTAGCGGGCGTGGCGGGATGCACAGCGGTTCAGCCCCACGACGAAGAAGGCCCGGCCGCCCACGCTGAAGGAGAAGTTGGGGCTGTCGGGATCCTTGCTGACGGACCCGTCCCAATCGAAGTAACGTGCATCGATGCCATGCATCAACTGGAGCTGCTCCCACAGCAGTTTCTCGAAATCGCACTCGCTGTGCACCGCAGGGCCCTTGAACGCAGCCATGTAGCTGGTGAAGGGATGCAGGCCAGTGGGAAACTCGTGCGTGAACTCATAGAGGTCGTGGCACAACGCAAAGGCCGCCTGAGGTGTTCCGAGCGATTCATAGACACCAAAGCGGTAGGTGCCCCGGTTCATCACGGAGCGCGCGGCCACACAGGGAAAGTCGTTGCCGAGGATCTTCTCCTTCAGCCGGCCGTGAATGGCCTGGTCCGCCGCATCGCTGGGCTGCGAATCGTCCAGGGCGCGTTGAAGCCCCTCGGCCGAGGGCTTGAGATAACTGCTGAACTGCCTGGCACAGGCGTCGTCGTGAAGCGGGTTCCAGGGCCGCACGGCGCTGGTCCACGGCGTGGGGTGATCGCCGGCGTCGGGCAATGTGGGTGCTAGAAGTGATGAATGACCGGATGGAAGATGAGTGCTCAGCATGGAAAACCTGGGTGAAAACCTGATTCCATGCCTTGGCACACGGCGTACCAGCCGGCCATGCCTGACAGCAAGCGTGGGCGCCGCCTGACGGCGGGTGTGGCCTACCCTGTCAGCGCCGATGACCGCGCCGTGAAGGCACTGCCCGCAGACGCGGCCACGATGCAGCCGATCGCCAGCCACTGAGACGCTGTCAGCACCTCACCGATCACCAGCCAGGCGGCCACCGCGGCAACCGCCGGCGCTGCGCTCAGCAACAAGCCCACCAACACAGCGGGCAGTTGGCGCAGGGCCACCATCTCCAGTGAATAGGGCAAGGCGCTCGACAGCAGGGCCACGCCCAGCCCCGCCCACAGCACGCCTGGAGACCACAGGGCAGTGCCGGCGTGCACGATGCCGATCGGCAAGGTGAGCAGGGCCGCGATGACCATGCCCCACGCCACCGCACCGCTACCCAGGCTGCCCGCCACGCGCCGCCCAGCCACGATGTACAGCGCCCAGCAAGCCGCCGCGCCCAAGGCACAGGCCACGCCGATGGGGTCCAGCGCCACGGACGATCGCAAGGGCAGCAGCATCCACAGCCCGACACAGCTCAGGCCCAGCCACACGAAATCGTGCAGGCGTCGGGAGTTGAACAGCACCACCGCCAGCGGGCCGGTCACTTCGATGGCCACCGCAATGCCGATCGGGATCCGGGCGAAGGCCTGGTAGATCAGCACGTTCATCAGTCCCAGGGCGGCGCCGTAGACCAGCAGCGGGCCCAGGGAGACCACACCGGTCTTGACGCGCCAGGGCCGCCACAGTGCCAGCAGCAGGCCCGCCGCCATGCTGGTGCGCAAGGCGGTCACCCCTTCGGGCCCGATCAAGGGAAACAGGTGCTTCGCGAACGCGGCGCCCAGGTTGACCGACACCTGAGACAACAGCAGCGCAGCCACCGGTATCGCCAGGCGTTGATCGGGCGAGGCGTTCACAGCGACATCTGTGCCCAGGCTTTGTCGATGCGCTTGACGCTGATGGGCTGCGGCGTGCGCAGCTCCTGCGCGAAGAAGCTCACACGCAGTTCTTCGAGCAGCCAGCGGAACTCATCCAGGCGCGCGTCGGGCGTGCCTTTCAGCTCGGCCAGCCGGCGGGTGTAGCGCTGGTCCAGCGGACGCAGCTCGGCCAGGCGTTGGGCATCTCGGGCCGGGTCGCCCTTGAGCTTGTCCAGCCTCAGGGTGATGGCCTTGAGGTAGCGCGGAAAGTGCTGCAGCTGCGCCCAGTCACTGCGCGCGACGAAGCGCTTGGGCATCAGGCGTTGCAACTGGGCCTGGATGTCATCCGCCACATCCTTGGGCGGGCGGGCATCTTTGAGCTTGCGCAGCGCGGCGGCGTACTCGATCAGCACGGTGCCGGCCAGGCGGGCCACCTCCTGCGCGATCAGGTTCAGGCGGCCACGGCCTTCTTCGATGCGGGCCTTGAAGGACGCCGCGTCACTGGGCAACGGGTCGAGCAGGAATGCGCGGTCCAGCGCCACCTCGACGATCTGCTCGCGCAGCTCGTCGGCCGTGCCCAGGCTCATGTAGGCCATCGCCATCTTCTGCAGATCGGGGATGTTCTTGTCCAGGTACTTCAGCGGCTCTTTCAGCTGCAGCGCGATCAGGCGACGCAGGCCGGCGCGGTGCTTGGTGGCGGCCACGCCGGGTTCATCGAAAACTTCGATCTCCGCATGCGTGCCCCTGTCCACCAGGGCCGGGAAGCCCACCAGGGTGTGGCCGCCGCGCTGGATCTCCATCAGCTCGGGCAGCTCGCCGAAGGTCCAGTCCGTCAGCGGCTGGATGGCGGTGACGCGGCTGGGGGCCGGCTCGTCGCGGCGGGCGCCGCCGCCCTTGGCCGAGGTGGCACCGGCGTCGGCGGAACGCACACGCCCGGCCTCCGCACCGTTCGATCCCTTGCCGGCAATCGAAGCCGGGGCGTCGGACTCTTCGCCCTGCCCGCCCTGCGCCACGGCTTGCGCCTTCAACGCCGCCAGCGCCTGGAAGGCCCCTCGAGCCAGCTGCCCCAGTTCGGCCTTGAGCGCCGGCAGGTTGCGGCCCATGCCCAGCTGCCGGCCATGCTCGTCCACCACGCGGTAGTTCATGAACAGGTGCGGCTGCAGCATGTCCAGCTTGAAATCGGCGCGCTTGATGTCGAGCTGGGTGCGGTCGCGCACGGCCTTGAGCAGCACGTCCAGCAGTCCGCCCTCGCCAAAGGGTGCGTGTTCGATGAAGTTGTCCACGTAGTCCGGCAGCGGCACCAGGCGCGCGCGCGGCTTCTGGTGCAGGCTCTTGACCAGCGCCAGCACCTTGTCCTTGAGCATGCCGGGCACCAGCCACTCGCCACGGTCTTCGCTGACCTGGTTAAGCGCGAAGATGGGCACCGTCACGGTGACGCCATCGCGCGCATCGCCGGGCTCGTGCAGGTAGGTGGCGACGCAATCAACGCCGCCCACGCGGATCATCTTCGGGAAGGCGGCGCTGGTGATGCCGGCGGCCTCGTGGCGCATCAGCTCTTCGCGGCTCAGGTGCAGCAGCTTGGGGTTTTCGCGGCTGGCCACGCGGTACCAGCGCTCGAAGCTGTGGCCGCTGACCACCTCGGGCGGTACCTGCGCGTCGTAGAAGCCGACGATCAGCTCGTCGTCGACCAGCACGTCCTGCCGGCGCGACTTGTGCTCGAGTTGCTCCACCTGCGCGATCATCTTGCGGTTGTGGGCCAGGAAGGGCAGGCGCGTGTCCCACTCGCCTGCCACCAAGCCTTCGCGGATGAAGATCTCGCGCGCCTGCACCGGATCGACCAGGCCGAAGTTCACGCGCCGGTTGGCGTAGACCACCAGGCCATACAGCGTGGCGCGCTCCAGCGCCACCACCTCCGCGGCCTTCTTCTCCCAGTGGGGATCGAGCAGCTGTTTCTTGAGCAGGTGGCCGCCCATGCGCTCCACCCAGGGCTGCTCGATGGTGGCGATGCCGCGTCCGTACAGGCGCGTGGTCTCGACCAGTTCGGCCGCCAGGATCCAGCGGCCCGGCTTCTTGCTCAGGTTGGCGCCGGGGTGCTTGTGGAACTTGATGCCGCGCGCGCCCAGGTACCAGTCTTCATCTTCGCTCTTGACGCCGATATTGCCCAGCAGGCCGGACAGCAGCGACAGGTGCAGTTGCTCGTAGGTGGCGGGGCTGGCGTTCAGGCGCCACTGGTGCTCGGTGACCACGGTGCTGAGCTGAGAGTGCACATCCTTCCACTCGCGCACGCGGCGCGGGTTGATGAAGTTCTCGCGCAGCAGAGCCTCGTATTTGCGGTGGCTGAGCTTGTGCTGCTCTGGCTGGCCGGGCGCATGGTGACCATGGCCGCCACGCGATTCGTCCAGCCATTTCCACAGCTTGAGCGTGCCCATAAACTCCGACTTCTCGTCGTCGAACTTCTTGTGCTTTTCATCGGCCGCCTGCTGGTGCTCGATGGGGCGGTCGCGCACGTCCTGCACGCTCAAGGAGGCGGCGATCACCAGCACCTCGGCCAGGGCCTGGCGCTCGCGCGCTTCCAGGATCATGCGGCCCACGCGCGGGTCCAGCGGCAGGCGCGCCAGGGTCTGGCCGAGCGGGGTGATCTCGTTGGCATCGTCCACCGCGCCCAGTTCGTTGAGCAACTGGTAGCCGTCGGCGATGGCCTTGCGCAGCGGAGGCTCGATGAAGGGGAATTCATCGACCAGGCCCAGGTGCAGCGACTTCATCCGCAGGATCACGCCGGCCAGCGAGCTGCGCAGGATCTCGGGGTCGGTGAAGCGAGGCCGGGCGTTGAACTCCTTCTCGTCGTACAGGCGGATGCAGATGCCATTGGCCACCCGGCCGCAGCGTCCTGCGCGCTGGTTGGCCGCCGCCTGGCTGATGGGCTCGATCTGCAACTGTTCGACCTTGTTGCGGAAGCTGTAGCGCTTCACGCGCGCCAGGCCGGAGTCGATCACGTAGCGGATGCCCGGCACCGTCAGCGAGGTTTCGGCCACGTTGGTGGCCAGCACGATGCGGCGCGGCCCGCCGGTGCGGAACACCTCGTCCTGCTCCTGCTGGCTCAGGCGTGCAAACAAAGGCAGCACGTTGACCTGCTGGCGCTGGTTGGCCATGTGCTTGCGCAGGTGGTCGGCCGCCTCGCGGATCTCGCGCTCGCCGGGCAGGAAGACGAGGATGTCGCCCGAGCCCTCGCGCCAGAGCTCGTCAGCCGCGTCGACGATGGCCTCGTTCAGGCCGTACTCACGGCTGTCTTCGAACGGCCGCCAGCGCTGCTCCACCGGGAACAGCCGGCCCGAGACCATGATCACCGGCGCGGGGCCCTTGCTGGATGCGAAGTGCTGCGCAAAGCGGTCGGCGTCGATCGTGGCCGAGGTGACGATGATCTTCAGATCGGGCCGGCGCGGCAGCAACTGCCGCAGGTAGCCCAGCAGGAAGTCGATGTTCAGGCTGCGCTCGTGGGCCTCGTCGATGATGAGGGTGTCGTAGGCGCGCAGATCAGGGTCGGACTGCGTCTCGGCCAGCAAGATGCCGTCCGTCATCAGCTTGACGTTGGCCCCGGGCTGCAGCCGGTCCTGGAAGCGCACCTTGTAGCCCACCACCTCGCCCAGCGGGGTGTTCAGCTCTTCGGCGATGCGCTTGGCCACGCTGGAGGCCGCGATGCGGCGCGGCTGCGTGTGGCCGATGATCGGCGGGCGGCGCCGGCCCTGTTGCGGCTCGCGCGGCTGGCCCCAGTTACCCCGCCCCATGGTCAGCGCGATCTTGGGCAACTGGGTGGTCTTGCCAGAGCCCGTCTCGCCGCAGACGATCACCACCTGGTGATCGCGCAGGGCCGCCTCGATCTCGGTGCGTTTGCCCGAGACCGGCAAGGATTCTGGAAAGGTGATGGGGGGCAGCGTAGCGGACACGGAAGAATGCAAGGCCAAGAGCGGGCGAAAAGAGCGCGATTATCCGCCGCCTGCCGTTCGCCCGCCCGGGCGCGCGGTTTGCCTGATCCAGTTCAGCCCAGCATCTGCCGATAACCGGAAAAGCGACCCGACGCCTGCCCTCACCCATGCCCCCTCGCTTCCCGTCTTGCAAAAAATTGCTGCTTGGACAGGCGCCCGACATGCGCCGCCCCCTGGCGCTGATGCTGCTGGGGCAACTGATCTACCTGGCCAATGCCGTGCTTCTGCAATGGGGCATCGAGTTGAACCTGTTCCGCGCCGGCGTGGTGTGGACCACGCCGTGGATGGTGGTGGGGCCGATCATGTTCTATGCGCTGGCGCGCTCGGGCTGGTCGGCCAGGCTGAAGGACCCATCCATGGTCATGGCGCAGAGCCTGTACTCCGCCCTGCTGACGGTGCTGGTCTACGCTTTTGCCCACCAGGAGGTGCGCGGCTTCATCCTGTGCATCCTGCCGCTGATCATCATGTTCGGGCAGTTCAACCTCAACGGCCCGCAGTTCGCGATGTTCACCGGCTGCACGATGGCCGTGCTCAGCACGGCCATGCTCGTGCTCAGCCGATATGACGAAGCGCCGCGCGGCCTGTCGGCCGACCTGCTGGAGCTGGTCTATGTGGCGCTGATCCTGGGCACGTCCACCAGCATGGCGCTGATCGGCTCGAACATACGGCGCAAGCTGGTGAGCAGCCGTATGGAACTGGCCGAGGCCCTGGCCCGGGTGCATGCCCTGGCCACCACCGACGAGCTGACCGGCCTGGCCAACCGCCGCCACATGCAGGACTTGCTGGCCGAAGAGGCCAAGCGGCGCCGCCGCCTGGGTCAGCCGCTGTGCATCGCCGTGCTGGACCTGGACCACTTCAAGCGCATCAACGACGACCATGGCCACCAGGGGGGCGACGAGGCCCTGCGGCACTTTGCCCGAACCGCCCGCGAGGCCCTGCGCGAGATCGACGTACTGGCCCGCTGGGGCGGCGAGGAGTTCCTGCTGATGATGCCGGCGACCACGGCCGAGCAGGCCTTGACCGGGCTGGAGCGGCTGCGACAAAGGTTGGCCGAGGTGCCATCGCCGGATGCCCTGCCTGGCGTGCGCATCACCTGCTCCGCAGGCGTGGCCCTGCACGAAGCCCCCGCCACCATCGAGCAGACCATCGACCGCGCCGACCAGGCCCTCTACCGAGCCAAGGCCGAAGGCCGCGACCGAACCTCCCTGGCCTGACGCCAAGCCGCCGCCAGTGCAAACCCTGAGCCCACGTCACTGGGAAAAGCGGTCGAGCCGCCGCGCGCCTGCCGCCACAATGCCCCCTCATCAAGAAGGAACGGGGCCCATGAAGTTCGAAGACTATATCCAGCACGACGCCCTGGGCTTGGCCGATCTGGTCCGGCGCGGCGAGGTCTCTCCTCAAGAGTTGCTGGACACCGCCCTGGCCCGCACCGACCAGACGCACGGCCAGCTCAACGCCGTGGTCAGACGCCTGGACGAGCAGGCCCGCCAGCGCTGCGCACAGCCATTCGACACCCAGGCGCCTTTTGCCGGCGTGCCCTTCCTGCTCAAGGACCTGTTCCAGGACCTGGCCGGCCTGCCCAGCTCGTGCGGCAGCAAGCCCCTGTCGCGCGTGCCCGCGCCGGAATCGGCCGATGTGGTGCGCCGCTGGCAGGACGCCGGCCTGGTGATCTTCGGCAAGACCAACACGCCCGAGTTCGGCGCGCGCAACGTGACCGAGCCACTGGCCTTCGGCCCCACGCGCAACCCCTGGAACCTGTCGCGCACACCGGGGGGCTCATCCGGTGGGTCGGCCGCCGCGGTGGCGGCCGGCATCGTGCCGGTGGCGGGCGCCAATGATGGCGGCGGCTCCATCCGCATCCCGGCCGCGGCCTGCGGCCTGTTCGGGCTCAAGCCCGGGCGCGGGCGGGTGTCATCCGGGCCTGGCGCCGCGGAAGGCATGAACGGCGCCGCGGTACAGGGGGTGCTCTCCCGCAGCGTGCGTGATTCGGCAGCCATGCTCGATGTGCTGCAGGGCCCCGAAGCGCATGGCCCGTACCACATGCCGGCCCCGCCACAGCCCTACCTGCAGGCGATCCAGCAGGCCCCCGGGCGCCTGAAGATCGGCTTCAGCACCGAATCGCCCATCGGCACGCCGGTGAGCAGCGAGGCCATTGCCGCTGTGAAGGATGCCGCGGCCCTGCTGGAGTCCCTGGGGCACCATGTCGAAGAGGCCAAGCTCCCCGTGGATGGCCTGGGCCTGGCCAAGGATTTCCTGCTGGCCTGGTTCAGCCGCCAGGCTGCTCTGGTGTGCGAGCTGGAGCAGGTGCATGGCATCAAGCCTTCAGCGTTCGAGCCCGATACCCGCGCCATGGCCGCCGTGGGCCGCAGCGTGCCTGCGGTGGAGTTGCTGCTCAGCGAAGCCCGCTGGAACGAGCACAACCGGGCGCTGGCGCGCTTTCACGGCCAATACGACCTGTGGCTGTCGCCGGTGCTGGCCTCGCCGCCGATTCCCATCGGGCACCTGGCCACGTCCAAGACCCTGCACATCGCCAGCGATCTGGTGGCCATGCTGGGGCTGTCGGGCCTGCTGCGCAAGACCGCCCTCTTCCAGAACACCATCATCAACAACTTGGCCTGGACGCCCTTCACGCAACTGGCCAACCTGACGGGGCGGCCTGCGATGTCGGTGCCTCTGTACTGGACACCGGATGGGATGCCCATGGGCGTGCAGTTCGTGGCGGGTCTGGATGGCGAGGCCATGCTGCTGCGCCTGGCGGCTCAGCTGGAGCAGGCGCGGCCCTGGTTCGGACGGCGCCCAGCCATTTGAAACTCAGTCAAAACCGTTCGTCCGCCGTCCCAGGCGGCGTGACAGGTGGACCGCCGCCAGCACGAAGAGCGCGCCAAGCGCTTCCCAGCCTTCTTCCAGGCTCTCCAGGCTCAGCATGGCGTTCCAGCCTTGCGGGAACAAGCCCGCTGCCAGGGCCGGACGATCTTGCAGGCTTTCCGCGATCTGCGAGGCCACCAGCACGCCCATCCCGAGGATGAACATGCCCGTGTCCACCTGCACCCAGCCGCGACGCTGGATGAACTCACGCCCCACGAACACCACGACATGCACCGCCGCAGCCAGGACAGCCAGCAGAACCAGCCCGGCGACCACGCGGTAAGCCAGGCTTTCGGGCCCGTGCAGGTAAAAGCCCAACTGCATCAACCGGCGTCCATGCGGCACGATCGAGGCCGGCAAGCCGTTCTCACGCATGCCCAGGGTGAAGCAGAAAAAGCCGAACGACCAGGCCGGCAGGCGCGGCCTGTTCCCGGGCCAGAGCAGGTAGACCGCCGACACCATCCAGATGACGACGGTGACCACCTCCAGCGGGCCATCCTCTTCGATGAGCGCGATCAGGTGGCCCGGCGTGACAACGCCCGGCGCCAGCAGCAGCAGGATGCCCAGCGTCAGGGCCACCGCGGCGGCCGTGACCAGGGTGGACACCAAAGGCCGGGCGTGGGCCGGCACAACGCCGGTGGAAAACATGCGAGAACTCATAGGGGAAAGCAGCAAATGCCTCAGCTCAGATCCAGTGAGGGGCCATGGGGTTATTGCCTAGGCAAACTTCGGCAAGCTTACCTCTTCACGTGCCCGCGAGTGTCCGATACCCTTGGAAATCCCCTCGCCGCCTATCAGAATTCCGTGATGAAACCATGACATGAACGGCAGCTGACCACGGCAGTGGCCGTGCAGCAGCAGGCGCAAGGCCCCTTGCACGTTCACCATGCCTGCACCGGCGCCCACCAAGCCCGCGCAATACCCGTACCATTACGCCCAAATTGCGTCCACATCCAAGCCTCTCCCCCACCTGTCCATGGACCTGGTCTTTCCTCACACCTTCGTGCCCTGGTTCCGTGCCGTGGCGCCGCACATCCACGCTCACCGGGGCAAGACCTTCGTCGTGGGACTGTCGGGCGAGCTGATCGCCGCTGGCAAGCTCACCAGCTTCGTGCAGGACATGGCCCTGATGCAGGCCATGGGCATCCGCATCGTGCTGGCCCATGGCTTCCGCCCGCAGCTGGAAGAGCAGTTGCGAGCCAAGGGCCACACCTCCCATTTCAGCCATGGCATGCGCATCACCGATTCGGTGGCGCTCGACTGCGCGCAAGAGGCCGCCGGCCAACTGCGCTATGAGATCGAAGCAGCTTTTTCGCAAGGGCTGCCCAACACGGCCATGGCCGGTGCCTCGATCAGTGTGATCTCGGGCAACTTCGTCACCGCGCGCCCCGTGGGCATCGTCGATGGGGTGGATTTCATCCACACCGGGCTGGTGCGCAAGATCGACGCCGTGTCCGTGCGACGCGCCATCGATGCCGGCGCGATGGTGATGCTCTCGCCTTTCGGTTTTTCGCACACCGGCGAGGCCTTCAACCTGAGCATGGAAGACGTGGCTACCAGCGCCGCCATCGCCCTGCAGGCCGACAAGCTGATCTTCGTGACCGAGGTGCGCGGCATCCTGCAGGGCATCGTGCAGGAGCCCCAGCGTGCCGTGGAACTGGAGGCCGCCCAGCACGACCCCGATGCCGAGATCGACCAGGAACTGGCCCTGCTGGATGCCAAGCGGCTGCTGGCCGCCCTGCCCAACCCGCTGCAGCCCACCGACACGGCCTTCTACCTGCAGCATGCGGTCAAGGCCAGCGAAGGCGGCGTCGAGCGCGTGCACATCATCCCGTACAAGGTGGATGGCGCGCTGCTGATGGAGGTGTTCACGCACGATGGCCTGGGCACCATGATCGTCGACGAGAAGCTCGAGAGCCTGCGCGAAGCCTCGTCCGACGACGTGGGCGGCATCCTGCAGCTGATCGAACCCTTCGAGCAGGACGGCACGCTGGTCAAGCGCAGCCGCACCGAGATCGAGCGCGACGTGTCGCAGTACACCGTGATCGAGCACGATGGCGTGATCTTCGGCTGTGCGGCGCTGTACCCTTACCCTGAGGCCGGCACGGCCGAGATGGCGGCACTGACCGTGTCGCCGCACGTGCAGGGCCAGGGCGATGGCGAGCGCATCTTGAAACGCATCGAGCAGCGTGCGCGCGCCATGGGCCTGTCGTCCATCTTCGTGCTGACCACGCGCACGATGCACTGGTTCAACAAGCGCGGCTTCTCGCCGGTGGACCCGAACTGGCTGCCCGAAGCCCGCAAGCGCAACTACAAGTGGGACCGGCGCTCGCAAGTGCTGGTCAAGAACCTGAAGTAACTAACCCCCTTTTTTTGATCGCGACGAGACTAGAACATGGCACGCACCATCCAATGCAAGCACCTCAACAAGGAAGCCGAGGGCCTGGATTTCGCACCGTATCCCGGCGAGCTGGGCAAGCGCATCTACAACGAGATCAGCAAGGAAGCCTGGCAGCTGTGGATGAAGCACCAGACCATGCTGGTCAATGAAAACCGCCTGAACCTGGCCGATGCCCGCGCTCGCCAGTACCTGGCGCGCCAGATGGAGCAGTTCTTCTTCGGTGGCGGTGGCGACCAGGTGCAGGGCTACGTGCCCCCTTCGGCGTGAACTGACCCAAGCCCATGCCGATCACCATCGACTGGCCGAACTTCACGCCCTGGACCGCCTTGGCCGGCGGCGCGCTCATCGGCCTGGCCGCCTCCCTGCTGATCCTGCTCAATGGCCGCATCGCGGGCATCAGCGGCATCCTGGGTGGCCTGCTGCGCCCGGCCCCGGGTGAGATCGCCTGGCGCGCCGCGTTCCTGATCGGCCTGGTCGCCTCGCCCTGGCTCTATGCCCTGGCCGCGCCGCTGCCGGCCGTGCGCATCGAAGCCCCTGAAGGGCTGCTCATCGCCGCCGGCCTGCTGGTGGGCCTGGGCACCCGCTACGGCGCCGGCTGCACCAGCGGCCATGGCGTTTGCGGCCTGTCCCGGCTGTCGCCGCGCTCGCTGGCCGCCACGTTGGGGTTCATGGCCGCAGGCTTCGCCACGGTCTATGTGGTGCGCCATCTGATCCGGATGCCTTGATGAACGACCGTACCCACGCGCGCCTGCCCCTCGTCACCGCGCTGATCGCAGGCCTGGTTTTCGGCCTGGGCCTGCTGATTTCGGGCATGGCCAACCCCGCCAAGGTGCTGGGCTTCCTGGACCTGGCCGGCGCCTGGGATCCGTCCCTCGCGTTCGTGATGGGCGGGGCCATCGCGGTGGGCCTGCCAGCCTTCACGCTGGCCGCGCGCCGCCGCAACGCCCTGCTCACCGGTGAGCCCATGCACCTGCCCACCGCCACCCGCATCGACTGGCGCCTGATGGGCGGCAGCCTGCTCTTCGGCATCGGCTGGGGGCTGGCCGGATTCTGCCCGGGCCCGGCCATCGTGGCGCTGGGCATGGGGCTGGACCAGGCCCTGGTGTTCGTGCTGGCCATGCTGGGCGGCATGGTGGTGTTCGAGATCCTGGAGCGCCGCGCATGAGCGCTGCGCCGCTGTGGACCTGGCTGGCCGCCGGGGCCACCCTGGTCATCGTGCTGCTCTACGAAGCACTGCAATGGCTGCCGGGGCGCAACATGCCCGACACGCTCTCGCGCGCCGCGCATGCACGCCTGCGCGCAGCATGGCTCAACGCGCTGGCCGAGCAACCCGGCTCCGAGATCCTGGCGGTGCAGACCCTGCGCAACTCGCTGATGTCATCCACGCTCACGGCATCGACGGCGGCCATTGGCCTGATGGGCACGGTCACCTTGATCGGTGCACCTCTGCTCAACCACGAACCGAGCGAGCCTTTCGCATTCACGCCCAGGCTGATGCTGGAACTGGCCTTGATGGCCACGCTGTTTGCCGCGCTGGCCTGCTCCACGATGGCGGTGCGCTACTACAACCACGCCAGCTTCATCGGTGCCCTGCCGGTCGGCTCGAACGAGCGGGCGCAATGGCAGGCCACCGGTGTGACCTACCTGCGCCGAGCAGGCGTGCTGTACAGCTGGGGCCTGCGCGGCCTGCTGATGGTGGCACCGCTGGTGGCGGGCGTTGCACACCCGCTGGCCGGCCCCATCGCGGCCTTGGCCCTGGTGGCCGTACTCGTGGGCTTTGACAGGTTCAGTGCCTGACGCAACTTTCAATTCACGTCAAGCACAAACCCCACGGATGAGCGAGGGGTGAAACCCTCGGTTGTCGCCAGCAACGGCAGACAAGGCCAAGGCTTCATGGCACGCTAAACGTTACTTTACATAACAGGTAACGCCACTGGCGTGACTCAGGAGCCTCCATGCCCATCCGTCACCGTGTTCTCGCGCCCATCGCCTTGGGCATGGCCGCTCTCGGCGCCACCGCCCCCGCGCAGGCCCTGACGGCCGATCCGCTGGCCTTCACGATCTTCACCGCCGGCGACGTGCTGATCACGCCCGAGCTGGTCTACACCGTCGCGATCGCCGGGCCCAAGACCTGGAAGAGCCTGATCGACCTGGGCGTGCCGTTCATGTCGCCCTATGCCGAGACCACTCGCCAGTTGGCGATCAACAAGGCGCCCACGCTCAAGCCCGTGGCCACGCCGGCCCAACCGCCCGCCATCACCTACCCGACCAGCTACAGCCAGACGATTTCTTTCGGCGACAGCATGAGCGACACGGGCAACATGTTCGAGGTGACGCGCAAGCTGGGCGGCATCGGCCTGCCCACTGCACCGAACGACCGCGGCCGTTTCTCTGACGGCCAGGTGGTGGTGGAGGCCATGAGCAATGCGCTGAACCTGCCCCTGCTGAACTACGCCTTCGGCGGTGCGCAATCGGGCACGGGCAGCCTGCTGCCCTTCTACGCGATGGAGCATGGCCTGCTCAAGCAGATCAACGATTACCTGGGCAACCTGGGTGGCAGCACCAAGAAGGCCGATGCCAACGCGCTCTACGTGATCTGGACGGGCCCTGATGATTTCTACTGGGGCAACAACATCTACCTGAAGTCCACCGCGGTGACGGTGACGGCCAACGTCAAGCAGGGCATGACCTCGCTGTACAAGCGCGGTGCCCGGCACTTCTTCGTGCCGCTGATGCCCGACCTGAGCATCACGCCATCGGCCAAGCAGCACGTCAAGCTGCAGCGCACCTACATGACCGACGCCAAGAACCGCAGCATCGAGTACGCCAACGCGCTCACGGCCATGCTCAAGGCCTTCGCCAAGCAGTACCCGGATGCCAAGGTACGCACCTTCGACACCTACACCTACTCCCAGCAGCGCGTGGCGCAGGCAGCGGCTGAAGGCTACAACGTGACGGATGCCTGCTACACGCCCAAGTTCATGGGCCTGCCGGGCGATGTGTGCGCCGATCCCACGCAGTACCTGTTCTGGGACACCAACCACCCGACCGAGGCAGGCTCCATCGTGATCGGCACGGCCTTCGCCGAAGCGGTGGTGGGCCCCGCACTGCCCTCGCGCTGATTCCCCGGCCAGGCCACGGCTTCAAAGGGGGGCATTTGCCAGGAGAGGCGGGCTGTCGCACACTGATGCGAACATGAACCATGCCCGCACCTCCTCGATGCCCCATGCCCAGCCCTTGATCACAGCCATGGCGATCGCCGTGGTGGTGGCCCTCGCGTTGCCGGCGTGCACCAAGCGTGAGCTGTCGGAAGACCAGGCCGTGGACCTGCTGGCCAAAAAGGTGAATGCCGATGGGCTCTACCCGGCGTCACGGCAGGGTGAGTGCCTGTCGTTCGCCGTCGAGCAGCGCCTGGACGAGCGTTTCGAGATCGCCGTGCGGGAAAAGCATGGCGAAGGCTGCCCCGGAGACCCCGGCACCGGCCCGGTGCTGGACCGTTTCGAGGTTCAGGGGGACGGCAAGTTGCGCCGCTACGACCCCATCGCCGGGGCCTACGTGGATTACACGGCCGCGCAGCCCGCGTCGGGCGGCTGAGCGGAAATGGAGGTCAGCCCCGAGAGGCTGCCTCAGAGGCCCTCAAGGCTCAAGCCGATGTGGGCATCAGGAAGTCGCGGCTGATGCCGAAGCCCAGATCACCCACCCGGTCCAGGAACTGCGTCAGGTAGGCGTGCAGGCCGGTGGCCAGGATCTCGTCGATGCGGCTGAACTGCAGGTCGGCACGCAGGCGGCCCGCCTTGCGCAGGGTTTCATGGCTGTGGTCGTTGGCCACGGCGCGCAAGTTGTTCACCACTTCGTCGACGCAGAACACGAGCGAGCGGGGCATCTCGGCGCGCAGGATCAGCAGCTCGGCCACCTTCTCGGGCCGGATCACGTTGCGGTAGACCTTGCGGTAGACCTCGAAGGCCGACACGCTGCGCAGCAGGGATGACCAGTGGTAGAAATCCACTTCCTTGCTCTCGTTGCCCACGGACGGCCCGAAGAACTCGGTGTTGCGCGCATGGAACTTCACGTCCAGCAGGCGTGCCGTGTTGTCGGCCCGCTCCAGGAAGGTGCCGCATCGCTGGAAGTGGAAGGACTCGTCCTGCAGCATGGTGCCCAGCGTGACGCCGCGCGACAGGTGCGAGCGGAACTTCACCCACTCGAACAGCTCGCCCGGGTCCTTGGCCAGCGCGTTCTCCTTGAGTAGGCGGTTGAACTCCAGCCAGGTCTGGTTGGTGGTCTCCCACACCTCGGTGGTCAGGGCGCCCCGCACGGCGCGGGCGTTCTCACGTGCCGCACGCAGGCAGTTCAGGATGCTCGACGGGTTCTGCGCGTCGCTGACCATGTAGGTCATCACCTGCTTGGGCGTGATCTCGCCCAGGCGCTTGGCGTAGTCCTCCGTGAGCTCGCTGATGCTCAGCAGGCCCCGCCAGCCGTTGATCGCGGCATCCGGCGACTGCGGCAGGAAAGCCGTCTGGTAGTTCACGTCCAGCAGGCGTGCGGTGTTCTCGGCCCGCTCCATGTAGCGGGCCATCCAGTAGAGGTGGTCAGCGGTGCGCGACAGCATGGGTTTGATCTCCAGCAAGGGTGCGCCCGCATGGGGCAGCGTCTCATGTTCAGCGTGGACGAGGTGGGGCGGCAGGCGTTTCTCGATGCGTTCGTTCAGCATGGGCCTTCTCCCTTCAGGTGGTCGGCCAGTGGCCGGGTTGGTTCGTCCGTCAGTGCGTTCGTGCGTTCGTTGCGTGTTTCAGTGCGCTGGCGCCGTCATGCCTCCAGCACCCAGGTGTCCTTGGTGCCGCCGCCCTGCGAGCTGTTGACCACCAATGAGCCTTCCTTCAGGGCCACACGTGTGAGCCCGCCCGGCACCATCTGCACCTTCTTGCCCGACAGCACGAAGGGGCGCAGATCAATGTGGCGCGGTGCGACACCGCTGTCGACGAAGGTCGGGCACGTCGAGAGCGACAGGGTGGGCTGGGCGATGTAGTTGCTCGGGTTGGCCAGCAGGGCCTTGCGGAAATCCTCCACCTCGGCCTTGGTCGAGGCCGGGCCCACCAACATGCCGTAGCCACCGGCGCCGTGCACTTCCTTGACGACCAGTTCGGCCAGGTTGTCGAGCGTGTACTTGAGGTCGTCCTTCTCGCGGCACACATAGGTGGGCACGTTCTGCAGGATCGGTTTTTCGCCCAGGTAGAACTCGATCATCTTGGGCACGTAGGGGTAGATGGACTTGTCGTCGGCGATGCCCGTGCCGAAGGCATTGGCCAGCGTGACGTTGCCGGCGCGGTAGGCGCGCAGCAGACCGGCCACACCCAGGGTCGAGTCCTTGCGGAAGACCTCGGGGTCCATGAAATCATCATCGAGCCGGCGGTAGATCACATCCACCCGCACCGGGCCGCGCGTGGTGCGCATGTAGACGAAATCGTCCTTGACGAAGAGATCCTGCCCCTCGACCAGCTCGATGCCCATCTGCTGGGCCAGGAAGGCATGCTCGAAGTAGGCAGAGTTGTACATGCCCGGTGTGAGCACCACGGCCGTGGGCTCGTTGACGGACGCCGGCGCCATGGCGCGCAGGGTGTCGAGCAGCAGGTCGGGGTAATGCGCGACGGGCGCGACGCGGTGCTCGGCGAACAGGTCCGGGAAGAGCCGCATCATCATCTTGCGGTTCTCAAGCATGTAGCTCACGCCGCTGGGCACGCGCAGGTTGTCTTCGAGCACATAGTAGGTGCCGCTGCCGTCTGGGTTGCAGGCGCGGACCATGTCGATGCCGGCGATGATCGAGTAGATGCCGCCGGGCACCTTCAGGTCGACCATTTCCTTGCGGAACTGGGCGTTGTTGAGCACCGGCTCGGAGGGCACCACGCCGGCCTTGAGGATCTCCTGCCCGTGGTAGACGTCTTCGATGAAGCGGTTGAGGGCCGTGACGCGCTGGCGCAGGCCTTTTTCCATCTCGCGCCACTCATTGGCGGGGATGATGCGGGGGATCAGGTCGAAGGGGATCAGGCGCTCGGTGCCGGCACCGGTCTCGTCCTTGTCGCCGTACACCGCGAAGGTGATGCCCACGCGCCGGAAGATGGTCTCGGCTTCTTCGCGCCGGGCTTGCATCATCTCGCGCGGCTGTCGGTCGAGCCAGCGCTCGTACACCCTGTAGTGGTCGCGCACCTGGTCGGCGGTGGCGTTCATTTCATCGAAGAATCGCATCGGCTGGTCCCTTGTGGGGGATGTCCATAAAACGCTGACAAGCCTGACTTAGCAGGGACTATGCCAGGCGGGCCGCGCCTGGCGATGTGGGGCTGGAGACGCAATGCGCGACCGTCAGATGCCAATGTCTCAAAACGGTGCGCTCTTGTCATCGAATTTACCGATTGCACCAAAAATGTATCTTTTGATCAGCCAGGGGAATCTGTTCGAACTGTCAGGGCTGTCTGACACGCCACTTTGGTGCAGATCAGGATTCGCGCAGCCCCATGCCCACCATCGCCATTCACCTGGTCAGCCATTCGACTGGCTGACGCGCCCCACCCTGGGGCAAGTTGCATCAGCAGTCGGTCAGGCTGCTTCGCGGGGTTCGTCCAGCGGCAGGGTGGTCACACGCACCGACAGGGTGTGCTTGCCCCCACCCCGAATCACGCCCCGCAAGGGCGTGACATCCCCGAAATCGCGCCCATACGCGACACGGATGTGGTGCAGCCCGGGCAGGCAGTCATTGGTCGGGTCCAGGCCCAGCCATTCGCCAGCACGGGGCGCGTCCAGGCCCGGGCACCACACGCTGACCCAGGCATGCGAGGCATCTGCCCCCAGCAGGCGGGGCTGGCCCGGCGGCGGCTGCGTGAGCAGGTAGCCGCTGGTGTAGCGCGCAGCCAGACCGCAGGCACGCAGGCAGCCCAGCATCAGGTGCGCGAAATCCTGGCAGACGCCCTCGCGCCGGTGCAGCACCTCCAGCAAGGGCGTGGAGATGTCGGTGGAGGCCGGCGCGTAGCGGAAATCGCTGTGGATGCGGTGCATCAGCTCGATGGCGCCCTGGGCGATGGGTCGCGAGGGATGCAGCGATTCGCGTGCGTAGGCGCGCAACTCCTCATGCAGGGGCACATAGGGCGAGGCATACGAGAACTCGGACGCCGGCTCGAACGCGGCCTTCTTGCGGTAGGTGAGCCGCTCGCGCACCCGGGCGATGTGCAGGCTCTGCTCGGGCCGCAGCCCGTGGTAGCGGCTGCGGATCTCGACCTCGCTGCGCGCCTTGACCACCAGCTCGGTGTGCGGCACGTTCAGCGCGAAGTAGGCCCGGCTGTTGCCGTAGGCATCACGGCGAGTGCTGTGCTGCGCCGGCTGGGGCAGCACGCTCATCTCGAACACGCGCAGGGTCTGGGCCGCATCCGACAGCGGGCGCAGGCATGCGATGTGGTGCGCCATTTCCACCGGGTAGGCGTACTCGTAGCGGGTTTCGTGCTCGACGCTCAGGCGGGCACTGGGCTCGGCGGGGGCGTCGGCGTCGGTGACGGTGGCAGCGGCCATGGCGTTCATTGGGGTGTCAGGCGCTGATGGTCTGCTCGGTGGGCTCGGAGTGGGCAAAGTAGCGCAGGCCGACTTCGTCCGACAGGCGCCAACTGGCCTCCATCAGGCGCTGGGCCAAGGCTTCGACGGCCGCCTCGCCCACGCCGGGCGTGGCCATGTCGGCCAGGTTCAGGCCCACGCCCTCGACGGGCAGCAGGTCGAGCAGGTCGCTCAGGGGGTTGGCGCGTTCAGGCAGTTTGCCCATCTCGGTGCGCAGCCGGCGCAGCACGCAGGCCATGGCGCGCGAGTTGGCCTCGTCGATCACCAGGGTGGCCACCAGGGCCGGCCACTCCAGCCGGCGCTGGAAGCGCGCGCGGAAGGTGATGGTGCTGTCGAACAGCATCAGCAGCATGTCGAAGCCCAGCGCGCTGTGCACCGCACCATGCTGCACGAAGGCCTGCAGCATGCTGGCGTAGCCGCCCAGGCGCTCGACCAGGCGGCCCACGGTGAGCAGGCGCCAGCCGGCGTCGCGCGTCATCCGGTCGTTCTGCGCGCCGGTGACGGCGGCCAGTTGCATGGCCAGGTGGTCCAGCGCTTCGCGGGCCTCGCCCAGGTCGCGGGCCGGCTCGCCGCCCCGGGTCAGGCGCCGGGCGAAATCGGGCGCCAGCGCGCGCAGCAGGCGGTCGTGCTCGGGCGACAGGCGATCGCGCAGCGCATGCGCGGTGCGCTCCAGCGAACTCAGGTTGAAGGCGAGGCTGCAGGCGCCCTGCTTGGCCAGCGGATCGGCCAGGGCCTCCACCGCGGCGCGCTCGAACACGCGGGGCGATTTCAGCAGGCTGGGCGAGCCCTGGGGCACCAGGCCCGCGGACGAAGCCAGGGCCGACAAGGCCTCCAGCACACCGGCATCGTGCTCGTCGTCTTCGCCCAGCAGCTTGAGCAGGGCCTGCACCAGGCGCAACTGCTGCTCGACACGCTCGGTGTAGCGGCCCATCCAGAACAGGTTCTCACCGGTGCGGCTGGCCACGGGGCGCTGGCGCTGCACCACGTCCTCGGCGGTGAGCGGGTGCGGCAGCATCGAGAAGGTGTCCACCGGCTCATCGGTGAGCACCCAGGTGTCCAGGCTGCTGCCGCCCAACTGCATCGACACATAGCCCGCCTCGCGCGAGCCGATGCGGGTCATGCCGCCAGGGAGCACCTGCCAGCCACCCAGGCCATCGGCCAGCGCGTAGACGCGCAGCGAGGTGCCGCGCAGCATGCACTGCCCTTGCGACCAGACCGGCGTCTGCGAGTAGGACGCGAAGCTCTGGGCCGTGTAGGCCGACGGGTTGCGCTCGATGCGGTCACGCAGGGCCTTGAGCCCGGTGGCCGACAAGGTAGGGCCCAGCACCGCGTCCATGCCTGGGCGCGCGCCAGCATCGTCACTGAACCCACCACCGGGGTAGGTCGAGCGGACCACCTTGCTGGACAGCTCTGGCGCCACCGATTCCCAGGCGGCTTCTTCGCCGCACCACCAGGTGGGCAGCGAGGGCAAGGCCAGCTCCTCACCCAGCACATGGCGCGACAAGGCCGGCAGGAATCCATGGATGGCGGGCGACTCCAGGAAGCCCGTGCCCAGCGCATTGGCCACCACCACGTTGCCGGCGCGCACGGCCTGCAGCAGGCCGGGCACGCCCAGCGTGGAGTCGGAGCGCAGCTCCAGCGGGTCGCAGAAATCGTCGTCCAGGCGGCGCAGCAGGCCGTGGATCGGATCCAGGCCCTGCACCGTCTTGAGGTAGACCCGCTCGTCGCGCACGATCAGGTCGCCGCCTTCGACCAGGGGCAGGCCCAGGTAGCGCGCCAGGTAGGCGTGCTCGAAGTAGGTCTCGTTGTAGGGACCGGGCGTCCACAGCGCCAGCCGGGGCACCTCGCCGCCGGCGCAGGCTTCAGCCTGGGATTGCAGCGTGTCGACCAGGCGGCGGTAGCCGCTGGCCAGGTGCTGCACGCTCATCGAGCGGTAGGCCTCCGGGAACAGGCGCGAGACGATCATGCGGTTCTGCATGACATAGCCCAGGCCGGAGGGCGACTGGGTGCGCTGAGACACCACCCACCAGCGCCCATCGTCGCCCCGCATCAGGTCGAAGGCCATCACATGCAGGTAGACACCGCCCGGCGGCGTGACGCCCTGCAGGCTGCGCAGGTAGCCCGGATGCCCCAGCACCAGCGCTGAAGGCAGCAAGGCCTCGCAGAGCAGGCGCTGCTCGCCATAGACATCGAGCAGCACCTCGTTGAGCAGGTGGGCGCGCTGGGCCACGCCGCGCTCGATGTGGGCCCAATCCTGCGGGCCGATCAACATGGGCAGCACCTCCAGCGACCAGGGGCGGCTGTTGCCACCGGGGGCGCTGTAGACGTTGTAGGTGATGCCGTCTTCGAGGATCTGCTGGGCCAGCTCGGATTGCCGGCGGCTGAGCTCATCGACCGAGCCGCCCAGGTGCTCGGCAAAGGCCTGCCAGGTCGGCCTCAGCCCACCGTCGTCGTCGCGCAGCTCGTCGTAATGCCCGGCCTCCACGCTGCGGGCACGCGCCAGCAGTTCAGCAGGCGCCTGGGGCGTGTCGGGCAAGGCATCGGCGTCGAACAGGGGCAGGGAGATGGTCATGGTGACCCCGATTGTCCCGGATGCGGCAACAGGTGGTGGGGAGTGTTTCCTCAGGGCCTCAGCTTCGTTTCACCTTGCGCAAATCCAGGGTCAGCGGGTGTTCGAGGCCGGGCTCGGGCACGGTGATGCTCATCTGCCCAGGGGTGTGGCCCAGGCGGAAGAAGCGCGCCAGGCGGCGGCTTTCGGCCTCGTAACTGTTGACCGGGAAGGTGTCGTAGTTGCGCCCACCCGGGTGCGCCACGTGGTACTGGCAGCCACCCAGCGAGCGCTTGAGCCAGGTGTCGACCAGGTCGAAGGTGAGCGGTGCATCGACCCCGATGGTCGGGTGCAGGCACGAGGGCGGCTGCCAGGCACGGTAGCGCACGCCGGCCACGAACTCGCCGACGCGGCCCGTGGGATGCAGCGGCAGCACCTGGCCGTTGACGGTGAGCACATGGCGGTTGCCGTTGAGCCCCGTCACACGCACCTCCAGGCGTTCGAGCGACGAGTCGACGAAGCGCACCGTACCGCCGGGCGAGCCCTCCTCGCCCATCACGTGCCAGGGCTCCAGCGCAGTGCGCACGGTCATGCGCACGCCAGCCACGGACACCTCGCCCACATAGGGGAAGCGGAACTCGAAGTGCGGAGAGAACCACTCAGGGTCGAAGGCGAAGCCGGCCTGGCCCAGTTCGGTCAGCACATCGGCGAAATCCTGCTGCACGAAGCTGGGCAGCATGAAGCGGTCATGCAGGCCGGTGTTCCAGCGCGTGAGGCGGCGGGCGCCATGGCCGGTGTAGGGCTCACGCCAGAACCAGGCCACCAGCGCGCGCAGCAGCAACTGCTGCACCAGGCTCATCTTCGGATGCGGCGGCATCTCGAAGGCGCGCAGCTCCAGCAGGCCCAGGCGCCCGGTGGGACCGTCGGGCGAGTAGAGCTTGTCGATGCAGAACTCGCTGCGGTGCGTGTTGCCGGTGGCGTCGATCAGCAGGTTGCGCAAGGTGCGATCGATGATCCATGGCGGGCACTCGCCCCACAGCGCCACCTGGCGCTCGATCTCCTTGAAGGCGATCTCGATCTCGTAGACCTGGTCGTTGCGCGCCTCGTCGATGCGCGGCGCCTGGCTGGTCGGGCCGATGAACATGCCCGAGAACAGGTAGGACAGCGAGGGATGGTTGTGCCAGAAGGTCAGCAGGCTGGACAGCAGCGTGGGCTTGCGCAGGAAGGGGCTGTCGGCCGGCGTGGCCCCACCCAGCACGAAATGGTTGCCGCCGCCAGTGCCGGTGTGCCGGCCATCGACCATGAACTTCTCGGTGGACAGGCGGGTCTCGTGTGCCGCCTGGTAGAGAAAGTCGGTGTGGTCCACCAGCTCGTCCCAGTTAGACGCCGGGTGGATGTTCACCTCGATGACGCCCGGGTCGGGTGTGACCTGCAGGAGTTTGAGGCGCGGATCGCGCGGGGGCGGGTAGCCTTCCAGCACGATCTGCACAGCCAGCTCGGCGGCCGTGGCCTCGACCGCGGCCAGCAGGTCCAGGTAGTCGTCCAGCTTGCTCAAGGGCGGCATGAACACATAGAGCACGCCACCGCCCTTGCCGTTGGTCTCGACCTTGGGGCCGCTGGAGCGGTCCGGGTTGCGGGCTTCGACGACCAGCGCCGTGCGCGTGATCCAGTGGGCCGACTGGAAGCGGTTCGGGTGGGTGCCGGGATCGGTCAGGTCGGGGGTGGACGGGCCATCGGGGCCGGCAGTCACCGACAGATCACCCGCGCGGGTGCCCGAGAAACCGCCCTCACCTGGGCCGCCTTCTGCAAACCCACCCGGTGCGACATGGCTCGCAGCGCCACGGCCGGCGTACTGCGCGCGCAAGGCGGCGGCCGTGGGCAGGGCCGGCTTGGGCGCAAAGGGATCGTGCTCGTGCATGTAGGGCCTATCGCCGCTGGTCGCCCAGGGCAGCGAATCCAGCGGCAGGCGGTAGCCCATGGGCGAATCGCCCGGGTACAGGTACATGCGTTCTTCGCGGAAGAACCACGGGCCGGTCACCCACTGGGGGCCGCTCAGGCCGGTGGGCCAGTCGCGCTTGAGGGGCAAGGCGTAGCCCGTGACATGACCCAGCCCCTGGTCGAACACGCGGCGCAGGCGCACGCGCTCGAGCTCGTCGTCAAGCCGCGAATCCAGCGGGTCCACATTGACCGGCAGGCGGCGCTCGCGCCACAGGTAGTACCAGACATCCTCATAGCCGGGCTCGACGTGGTCGGGGCCCACGCCCAGCTTGCTGGAGAGCAGGTCGATGAAGCGCTTGGCATCGTCGCTGTCGTAATGCAGCGAGTTGCGTTCGTCGGCGAACAGGGTCGGATCCTGCCAGCAGGGCTGGCCATCACGGCGCCAGTAGATGGACAGTGCCCAGCGCGGCAATTGCTCGCCCGGGTACCACTTGCCCTGACCGAAATGCAGGAAGCCGCCCTCGCCATAGCGGGCTCGCAGCTTGTGCACCAGGGCTGTGGCCAGGCCCCGCTTGGTGGGGCCCAGGGCGTCGGTGTTCCACTCGGCGCCATCACGGTCATCCACCGACACGAAGGTGGGCTCGCCACCCATGGTCAGGCGCACATCGTCCTGCTTGAGTTGCGCGTCGACCTCGTGGCCCAGGGCATCGATGGCATCCCACTGGTCATCGGTGTAGGGCTTGGTGACACGCGGTGATTCGTAGATCCGCGTGATCTCCATGTGGTGCGCGAAGCTCACCTCGCATTCATCGACCGCACCGGTGACGGGGGCCGCGCTGGTGGGCTCGGGCGTGCAGGCCACCGGGATGTGGCCTTCGCCGGCCATCAGGCCCGAGGTCGGGTCCAGCCCGATCCAGCCGGCGCCGGGCAGGTAGACCTCGCACCAGGCGTGCAGGTCGGTGAAGTCGACCTCGGTGCCCGAGGGCCCGTCGAGCGAGGCCACGTCGGCCTTGAGCTGGATCAGGTAGCCCGACACGAAGCGCGCGGCCAGGCCCAGGTGGCGCAGGGTCTGCACCAGCAGCCAGCCGGTGTCACGGCATGAGCCCAGCTTGAGCTTGAGCGTTTCTTCCGGCGTCTGCACGCCGGGCTCCATGCGGATGGTGTAGGCGATGTCCTGCTGCAGGCGCTGGTTCAGGCCGACCAGGAAATCGATGGTGCGCACCTCCTTGCGGTCGATGCTATCGACGAAGGCCTTGAACGCCGGCGTCAGCTCGCCCAGGGCCAGGTAGGGGGCCAGGTCACGCTTGGTGGCCTCGTCGTAGGTGAAGGGGTAGTTCTCTGCCTCCGGCTCCAGGAAGAAGTCGAAGGGGTTGTAGACGGCCATCTCGGCCACCAGGTCCACCGTGATCTTGAACTCACGGGTCTGGTCCGGGAACACCAGGCGGGCCAGGTGGTTGGAGAACGGATCCTGCTGCCAGTTGATGAAGTGGTTGGCCGGCTCGACCTTGAGCGAGTACGACAGGATGCGGGTGCGGCAATGGGGCGCGGGCCGCAAGCGGACGACCTGGGGCGAGAGGTTCACCAGCCGGTCGTAGGTGTAATGGGTGACGTGATTCAGGGCGACGTGGATGGACACACGGGACTCCGGTTCGATCTGGACCGACAAAGATTTTTTCGTTGGTGGAAACCCCAGCAAGTTGTGGGCCAAGATGGTGCACTGGCTGAGGCCTGGCCCGAGCGTAGCCGCAAGGTGTGACGCCGGCCAGCGCAGCGGCTTGTAGCCTGGCAAGGCCACGGTGTATGGCCGATACGCTTGACAGAACACAACACAGGAGATCCGAGGCCCATGCCCCCGACCACACCGACCACGTCCAAGCGCAAGACAGCCTGGACCGAACCTGCGCACCGCCTGCGACGGGCACACGCCAGCCGGCAGCAACTGCGGGCCGAACTGCGCCAGCGCTACTGGCTGCGCGCCCACATCGCCATGATCGCCCTGCTGACGCTGGCGGCCCTGTGGCTGGTCTCGGCCCTGCTGATGCACGCTGGCGTGGCGTCGTTGGCCCTGCGCTACAGCCTGGCCTGCCCGGTGGCCTACGGCGTCTATCTGCTGTTGCTGCGCTGGTGGGCCGGGGCGCTGGCCCGTCGCGAATCGCCGCTGGATGGACTGGATGCACCCAGCATTGAGCTGCCCCATGGCTCGCCCTCCTCAGCCGGCGCACATGAACCCTCGTTCAGCAGCGGCGGGGGTGGCGACTTCGCGGGCGGTGGGGCGGATGCCGGTTGGGACCTGACAGCCGCGGAAGGCATCGGCGAAGGCATTGGCAACGGCCTGGGCTCGCTGGCAAAGGGCGCGGGCTCTGTGCTCGACGGCCTGGACGAAGGCGCCGTGGTGATCGTGCCCTTGGCCGTGCTGTTGGGCCTGATCGCGCTGCTCGGGGGACTGATCGGCACCGGCGTGCTGATGATGTTCGGGGTGGAGGTGCTGCTGGCCGTCGCCGTGGAGGTTGGGCTGGCCTCTCTGGCGGGCACGCTGGCCTACAAGGGGTTCATGGAAGGCTGGCTCAGCAGCGCCTTGCGCCACACCTGGCGCGGCGCCTTGGCCGTGCTGTTGCTGGCCGTCGCGCTGGGCGCCGTGCTGGACCGCTGGGTACCCGAGGCGCGCTCACTGCCGCACGCGGCCAGGCTGATCCAGGGCTGAGGGAGGGCTCGCCGTCTCCCGCGCCATTGTCGACGCGGCACGCTTGTTGCGATAAGACCTCTTGCCCCCTCACCACGCACGAGGAAACGCCCATGTCCCCCGACACCATCACCCTGGTCCAGCAATCCTGGGCCCAGGTGGCTGCGATCGCCCCGCAGGCTGCCGCCTTGTTCTACCAGAACCTGTTCAACGCCGATCCCACACTCAAGCCCTTGTTCAAGGGCGACATGCAAGCCCAGGGCCACAAGCTGATGCAGATGATCGGCGCGGCCGTGGGCAAGCTGAACGACCTGGGCACCCTGGTGCCCATCCTGCAGGGACTGGGCCGCCGCCATAGGGACTACGGGGTACAGGACGCGCACTACGGCACCGTGGGCGGTGCCCTGCTGCTGACGCTGGAGCAAGGCCTGGGCGAAGGCTTCACACCCGACGTGCGGGCCGCCTGGACGGAGGTGTATGGCGTGATGGCGCAGGTGATGAAGGACGCGGCGCACGCTGCTTGAGACTGCCCACATCCCCCTTCAGAGGGCCTGCCCCGATCGCCCTGGGTGCTAAGTTCTCCCGAACAAAAAACGTGAGGGAGAGGGCCGATGCTGGTCCATTGGGTGGCCGCGCTGGGCGCATGGCTGCTGGGCGTGGCCGTGCAGCTGCAGCAACGCTCGGTGGGCGATGGCCGATGGGGGCTGGGCCTGCCGTTGCTGTTCTTTCTGGTGGCCGGCGTGCTGTCATGGCGGGCCCCCGCCTGCCGACGGGGCTGGCGCGGGGCCCTGCTGGTCTGCCTGTGCATGGCCAGCACCGGCTGGGGCCAGGCGCAATGGCGTGCCGCCCAGCGGCTGGCGCAGGTCTGGCCCGAGGCCTGGAGCCAGCGCGCCGTGGTCATGACAGGGCGTGTCGATGCCATGCCGCAGCAGCAGGCCTGGGGCCGCCGTGTGGAGGTCGAGGTGCTGTCGGTCGAGGAGACCGGGCCAGGCACCCGTGATCGCCCGGCATCCCCATCAAACAGCGCCAGCACACCCCGCCAATGGCAGGCCGGTGATCGATGGCGCCTGCCGGGCATGGCGTCCCATGCCGTCCTGCCTGAGCGCGTGAGCCTGTCCTGGGGTACCCCATCCACGAAAGGCTACCGCACCCGCCCTGCCTCGGCCGAGGATGACAATGATGAAGACGCCGCAGCCACAGCCCCGCCCCTGATGCCCGGCCAGGTCTGGCGCTGGACTGTGATGCTGCAGGCGCCGGATGGACTGGTCAACCCGGGTGGCTTCGACAGCGAGCGCTGGATGTTCGAGCACGCCCTGCGCGCCCAGGGCAAGGTCGTCACACGTGGCGTGCCGCCATCGACGCTGCTGCGGCCTGCGACGGCTTGGTCGCCCGGCCTGATCGACCGCTGGCGCACCCAGCTCCGTGAACGCATCAACACGCACGTGACCGATGCACGTGTGGCGGGCCTGATCGCAGGCCTGACCATCGGCGAGCAATCGGCCATCGGCGCCGATGACTGGGACGCACTGCGGGACACGGGCACAGCCCACCTGGCCGCGATATCGGGATTGCACATCACCATGATGGGCTTGGCAGTGTCTGGCGGCGTGTCCTGGTTCTGGCGGCGACGGCCCGGCCTGGTGCATCTGATCCCCACGCCTGCGATTGCCCAGATCTCGGGCGTGCTGGGCGCCTGGTGTTATGCCCTGCTGGCGGGCTGGGGCATCCCGGCGCAGCGCACCGTGGTGATGCTGGCGGTGGTGGCCTTGCTGCGCATGGGCGCCCGCCGCTGGCCCTGGCCGGTGGTGCTGCTGGCGGCGGCCATGATGGTCACGGTGCTGGACCCCTGGGCCCTGAACCAGGCCGGCTTCTGGCTGTCGTTCGCCGCGGTGGGCCTGCTGATGCTGTCCGGGCAGGACAGCACCACGCCACCGGGGCTGCCATGGCGCCAGCGCCTCCAACGGATGGGGCGGGAGATGGCGCACACTCAGATCGTGGCATCGACGGGCCTGGCGCCGCTGTCGCTGGTGTTCTTCCAGCAGGTGTCGGTGGTGGGGTTGCTGGCCAACCTGGTCTGCATCCCCGTGTTCAGCTTCATCATCACGCCAATGGCCTTGATCGGGTTGGTGATCCCCGGGCTGTGGGATCTGCTCGTGCCGCTGGTCAACGGCCTGATGTCTGCCTTGAGTTCACTGGCCGAATGGCGCTGGGCATCGGTGTCTGGCGCGATGGTGGTCTTCTGGGCCGGCGCGCTCGGGTTGATGGGTGGGGCCTGGCTGCTGGCCCCCGTGCCCAAAAGCTGGAAGCTGGTCGCCCTGCCCGCTGTGCTCTTCCTGCTGTGGCCCACCAGCGCCAGCCTGCCCTTGCCGGGTCCGCCGCAGGGCCATGCGCAGATCATGGCGGTCGACATCGGCCAGGGCACGGCCGTGCTGGTGCGCACGGCACGCCACGCGTTGCTTTACGACGCCGGCCCACGCACATCGCCAGGCAACGACGCCGGCCGCCGCGTGCTGATCGGCCTGCTGCGTGCCCAGGGGGTGACCAGGCTGGACACCCTGCTCATCAGCCACGGCGACATCGACCACGTGGGCGGGGCCGCTTCGGTGGTCAAGTCCTTGCCCGTGTCGGCACTGATGAGTTCGCTGGAGGACGGCCATGAACTGCTGTCGGTGCGAGACCGTGAGGGGCTGGTACCACCCCATCAGCGTTGCCACGCCGGCCAGCGCTGGCAGTGGGACGGCGTGAGCTTCGAGGTGCTGCATCCCTCACGCGAGGATTGGGCCGAGCAGGAGCAAGGCCGGCGCTCGGACAACGCCATGTCGTGCGTGCTGAGGGTGCAGGCAGCACAAGGCAGGCGCAGCGTGCTGCTGACCGGCGATGTCGAGGCGCAGGGAGAGGCCGGCATGGTCGAGGCACTGGGCCCGGCCGGCCTGGCCAGCGAGGTGCTGATGGTGCCGCACCACGGCAGCCATACCTCGTCCACCACGGGCTTCATCGAGGCCGTGGCGCCGCAGCTGGCCGTGGTGCAGTCGGGCGCGCGCAATCGCTACGGGCACCCGCATGCGGATGTGATGTCGCGCTACCACCGGCGGCGCATCGAGGTGGTGCGGTCCACCACCTGCGGCGCCTGGGTCTGGCGCACGGACATGGGGCCGGCCACACAGCATGGACGCTGCTGGCGGGAGCTGTCGGGTGGATACTGGCGCACCATGCCAACCCAGGCCGAAGCGCCCGATGAAGTGGCGGACAGCGCGCCAGAAGAGCCGCGCCCAGCACGCAAGCCAGTCCGACGCAAACGCCGCACCAAAACCGAGGCCGATGCGTAGCCGCCTCTGCTAGGAGCCACACACTCAAGACACCGCCTGCGTATCCCACGCCAGCGGCATCACCCCACGCCCCAGCCAGCCCTGCTCGATGCGCACGCGCAGCAACCGCTGTGCGCCCTCGAACGCCGCGGCGGCCTGCGGATCCAGGTCGACCTCGCCCCGGCCGGCCAGCCACAGCACATCACCACGGGCCACATCCATGAACAGCAGGCCCACACGCGGTTGCCGCAGGATGTTGCCCAGCGTGTTGAACAGGAAGTTGCCCACGTAGTCGGGCACCGTCAGCACCGAGCCTTCCGCCGTTTCCGCCACGTGCACGAATCCCGCAGGGCCTCCGCGGTGCGACACATCCACGCCGTCTCCACGCCCCTGTCCAGGCTCGCCGGCGGCCGGGGAAGATGAGGCGATGAAGAAGGTGTCCGCCGCCGACACCATCCGCAAGGCAGCGCCTTGCAGCTGCGCACCCACCGGCTCCACCGCAGCATGGGCCGAGGCCGCGCCTGTCCACCGCACCTGCCTCGGGTGGATGTACTTGGGGCAGTTGCCGAAGCTCTGACGCACCGCCACGTCGAACCCATCGGCATCCGCACGCACCACCGTGCCGTTCATCCGGTTGCGCCGCCGCGTGTGCGGCTCGATGCCCAGCAATCCGATGGCAGACCCGGCTTGCCACTCGGCGGCCAGTGGATCGCCGGGCAGGTGCCGCACCCGGATGTCCAGACGGTGCGGATCAGGGGATTGCATGAAGCCCGGCAGCCCGGACCACACCGTGGCCCAGGGTTGCCGATGCGCATCCAGGCCCCCGGCCAGCACAAAAGGCAATTGCTCGAAGAAGCGGCGATGCTGGTCAGGCATGTGGTCGCGGATCATGGCGCGGCCACGTTGCTCCATGGTCTCCTGCACGCCGGTCAGGGACTGCAGGCGCTGCTCGCCCTCATGGAAAGGCGATTCAAGGGTGGACGTGGTGACCATGGTCAGGCCGCCTTGTGCTCGGGCGAACGCTGCATGCCGACAAACCCCGGCAGCGCTTCGATCTCTGCCAGCCAGCGGCGCACGTTCTCGTAGGGCTGCAGCGACACCCCGCCCTCCGGGGCGTGCGACGTGTAGGTGTACAACGCGATGTCGGCCAGGGTGGGCGCGTCGCCCGCCACCAGAAAGCGTTGCTGAGCCAGCAACGGCTCCATCACCCACAACAGTTGCCCGGCGATCTCCAGTGCCCGTGGATCCATGGGGCGGCCGAACAGCACGGCAATGCGCGCATTGCCAGCACCTTGCAGCAGAGGGCCCGCCGCCACGCTCAACCAGCGCTGCACTTCGGCAGCCTTCACTGCATCCTGCGGCCACCACTGGCCGGAAGCATCGTAGCGGCGCGCCAAGTAGGTGAGGATGGCGTTGCTGTCGGCCAGCGTCACCTCGCCATCCTGGATCACCGGCACCTGGCCAAAAGGGTTCATCGCCAAAAAGGACGGTGTCTTCTGCTCACGCTTCAGCACGTTGACCGGCACGATCTCAGTGGGCAGCGCCAGGAGCGACAAGAACAGCTCGACCCGGTGCGCATGACCCGAGAGTGCGAAGTGGTACAGCCTGATGGGCTGGGCAGGGTGGGCGGCGGTGGTGAGGCTCATGGCGGGCAGCTCCATCAAATTCATCGAAATGACCAGAGCACTCAGCTTATTCAGTTCAACGGCCCACAGGAATACCCGAATTTCATAATTCATCATTGCACCAGATGCAACAATGAAGGAATGGACCGACTTGAATCTATGCGCATCTTCGTGGCCGTGGCCGAGGCCCGCAGTTTTGCTGGCGCCGCACGACACCTGCGCCTGTCGGCACCGGCCATCACGCGGGCCGTGGCCGCGCTGGAGCAGCACCTCGGCGCCCGCCTGCTGCACCGCACGACACGCCTGGTGCGCGTGACCGAGGTAGGGGAACGCTACCTGGCCGACTGCCGCCGCGTGCTGGCCGACCTGGACGAGGCCGAGGCCATCGCCGGGGGCGCCCATGTGGCACCGCAAGGCCACCTGATGGTGACGGCACCCTTGATGTTCGGGCGCATGCACATCGGGCCGCTGCTGCTGGATTTCCTGCAGGCCTATCCACAGCTCACCGCGCGCGCTCTCTTCGTGGACCGGGTGGTGAACCTGCTCGACGAAGGCATGGACGTGGCGGTGCGCATCGCGCACCTGGCTGATTCGTCGCTGACGGCCGTGCGCGTGGGCGAGGTGCGGCGCGTGATCGTGGCCTCTCCCGACTACCTGACACGGCGTGGCGAGCCCGTGCGCCCTGACGACCTGAGCGAGCACGACGCCGTCGGCTCGACCATCGTGGAGGGCCCGTCGCCGCGCTGGTCACTGGTGCAGCATCCGGACACGGCGCCCGGCAAGCTGCAGCAGGGCGCCCAACCGCGCATCCGCCTGAGCGTCAACGGCGGCGAGGTGGGCATCATGGCCGCACGAGCCGGCCAGGGCCTGGCACGGGCGCTCTCCTACCAGGTCGCCGATGACGTGGCCGCCGGCCGCCTGCGCATCGTGCTGGCACCGTTCGAGCCACCGCCCATCCCCGTGCAACTGGTCTACCCCGAAGGGCGCCTGGCGGCGGCCAAGGTCCGGGCTTTCGTCGACTTCGCAGTAACGCGGCTGAGAGCGCATCCATCGCTCAACCCCGGCCGCGGGTGAGTGCACATCTCCTCGCATGACCCCGCCCGTGAGGGCCACCAAGGCGGTCGGTATGATCCACGCTCGCCCTGTGCGAGGAGGAGCATTGATGTCGTCAGAATTCCAGCACCCGGCGGGCACCCATACCGCTGCCCACCATGGCACCACGGCCGAAGCGGCCGAGATTGCCAGAGGGCGCCGCCGTGGAGCGCCGCTGCCGCCGGGCCCCATGGCCGCCGTCATCCTCAAGGTGCTGGCCATCTTCCTGATCGCCTTCTTCACCTACCGCTCGCTGCAAAGCAGCGCCGACACCGCCGCCCGTGTCAACCACACCATGGACGTGATGGAACAGCTGCAATCGCTGATCTCCACCATGAAGGACGCCGAGACTGGCCAGCGCGGCTACCTGCTCACGGGGCAGGAAGCCTATCTCGAGCCCTATACCAAGGCACGGGCCGAACTGCCTGGCAAGCTCGAGCGCATCCGCGAGCTCACCAGCGACAACCCCGCACAGCAGCAACGCCTGAGCACGCTCAAGCGCTTCACCCAGGAGAAGATGGACGAACTGCGCGAAACCATCGAGATGAGGCGCCAGGGCAAGACGGGTGAGGCGCTGACCGTGGTGCGCTCTGACCGCGGCAAGCTGGCCATGGACGGCATCCGCAACGTGCTGGCCGAGATGCAGATGGAAGAGCGCACGCTGGTGGCGCAGCGCCAGAGCGAGTGGCGCTCCGCCGCAGACCTGACCATCATCGTGACCTTCGCCGGCTCCGGCCTGCTGCTGATGCTGGTGGCCGCCTCGGCCGCGATGACCTCGCGAGATTTCCGGGCCCGCGAAACCGAGGCCTGGATCAGGGCCGGCCAGATGGGCCTGAGCAGCCAGCTGGAAGGCGAACAGCGCCTGGACGTGCTGGGCGACAAGGTGCTGGGCTTTCTGTCGGGCTACCTGGATGCCCAGGTGGGCGCCGTCTACATCGCGGAGGGCGATGGCTTTCGCCGCTTCGCCAGCCACGCCCTGACGCCCGATCAGCGCGACGAGGTGCTGCGCCCTGGCGACGGCCTGCTGGGCCAGGCCGCCACGCTGGACCGCCCCATGCACGTGCGCAAGGTGCCCGAGGGCTATCTGACCGTGGGCTCGGGCGTGGGCCGCGGCCAGCCGGCCGAGCTGCTGATCGCCCCGGCCAGTGTCGATGGCGTGGTCTACGCCGTGGTCGAACTGGGCTTCTTCCACCCCGTGCTGGCGGCCGACCGCGAACTGGTCGACCGTGTCTCTGAATCGCTGGCCGTGGCCATACGCGCCTCGCGTGACCGCACCCGCCTGGAAGAGCTGCTGGAAGAAACCCAGCGCCAATCCGAAGAGCTGCAGGCCCAGCAGGAAGAGCTTCGCGTCAACAACGAAGAGCTGGAAGAACAGAGCCGCGTGCTCAAGGAATCCCAGACTCAACTGGAGGCCCAGCAGGCCGAACTGGAGCAGACCAATTCGCAGCTGTCGCAGCAGGCCAACCTGCTGGAGAACCAGCGCGACGAGCTGACGCAGTCGCAATCGGCGCTCAACGAACGCGCCACCGAGCTGGAGCGCGCCAACCAGTACAAGAGCGAGTTCCTGGCCAACATGAGCCACGAGCTGCGCACGCCGCTGAACTCGGCGCTGATCCTGTCCAAGCTGCTGGCCGACAACAAGGGCGGCAACCTCACGCCCGAACAGGTCAAGTTCGCGCAGACCATCTCGTCGGCCGGCAACGACCTGCTCACGCTGATCAACGACATCCTGGACCTGTCCAAGATCGAGGCCGGCCAGGTCGAGATGGTGAACGAGTCCGTGCCTCTCAAGCGCACGGTCGAGGCCCTGGCCTCCACGCTGCGCCCGCTGGCCGACCAGAAGAGCCTGGCCTTCCAGGTCGAGATCGAACCCGGCGCGCCCGAGCGCCTGGAAACCGATGCCCAGCGCCTGGGCCAGATCCTCAAGAACCTGCTGTCCAACGCACTGAAGTTCACCGACCGGGGCCAGGTGACGATGCGGGTGCGCAACGGCGATGCTGGCCACGTGGTCTTCGCCGTGCAGGACACCGGCATCGGCATCGCGCCGCAGCAGCAGGAAATCATTTTCGAGGCCTTCCGCCAGGCCGATGGCAGCACCCACCGCAAGTACGGCGGCACAGGCCTGGGCCTGTCCATCTCTCGCGATCTGGCCCGCCTGCTCGGCGGCGACATCACCGTGCAGAGCACCCCGGGCCAGGGCAGCCTGTTCACCTTGACACTGCCCGTCAAGGGCGGCATTGACCAGGCCCTGGCCGAGCGGGCCGCCAACACCACGGCCTCGCCCACCATGCCCCCGGCCAGGCCGGCACCTGCTCCGCGCCAGCTGGATCCGAGCGCCCATGCAGCCCATGCTGCCGCGGCGGCACCTGCCACGGCCCTGCCGCACCGCCCTGCCCTCGGCACCGCGGTGGTCGAGGACGACCGCGACCACCTTGAGCCCAACACCCGCCACATCCTCGTCATCGAGGACGATGTGCGCTTCGCGGCCATCCTGCGTGACCTGGCCCACGAGATGCACTTCCAGTGCGTGGTCACCACCAGCGCCAGCGAAGGCCTGGCCGCGGCGCAGAGCCTGCGCCCCAATGCCATCCTGCTGGACATCAACCTGCCCGACCACTCCGGCCTGGGCGTGCTGGACCAGCTCAAGCGCAACCCGCTCACGCGCCACATCCCGGTGCACGTGGCCTCCGTGGCTGACTACGTGCAGGAAGCGCTGGAGCTGGGCGCGGTGGGCTACGCACTCAAGCCCGTCAAGCGCGAACAGCTGATCGAGGCCTTCGAGCGCCTGGAGGCCAAGCTTTCGCAAGGCCTCAAGCGCGTGCTGGTGGTCGAAGATGATCCGCGCCAGCTCGACAGCATCCAGCAGCTGCTGGGCTCGCAGGATGTGAGCATCACCGGCGTGGCCACCGCCGCCGAGGCCCTGGCCCAGCTGCAGACCACCACCTTCGACTGCATGGTGATGGACCTGAGCCTGCCGGACCTGAGCGGCTACGAGCTGCTCGAGAAGATGGCCAGCCAGGAGGATGTGTCCTTCCCGCCGGTGATCGTCTACACCGGCCGCAGCCTGACACGCGATGAAGAGCAGGGCCTGCGCCGTTTCTCGCGCTCCATCATCATCAAGGACGTGCGCTCGCCAGAGCGGCTGCTCGACGAGGTCACCCTTTTCCTGCACCAGGTGGAATCGAGTCTGCCCCCCGAACGCCAGCGCATGCTGCGCGAGGTGCGTGACCGCGAGGTGGCGCTCGATGGCCGCCGCGTGCTGGTGGTCGAAGACGACGTGCGCAACATCTTCGCGCTGTCCAGCGTGCTCGAGCCCAAGGGCATCGCGGTGCAGATCGCCCGCAATGGCCTGGAGGCACTCGAAGCCCTGGCAGGTGCAGGCACCGCCGGCAACGCGCGCATCGACCTGGTGCTGATGGACATCATGATGCCCGAGATGGACGGCCTGACGGCCATGCGCGAGATCCGCAAGCGCGCCGAGTGGAAGAAGCTGCCCATCATCGCGCTCACGGCCAAGGCCATGAAGAACGACCAGGACGACTGCCTGGCCGCCGGTGCCAACGACTACATCGCCAAGCCGCTGGATGTCGAGAAGCTGCTGTCGCTGGTGCGTGTCTGGATGCCGAAGTAGGGGGCGAGCGACATGGACGACGTGGTTCAGCCCAAGGATGCCGACATCGAGTTCCAGCTGCTGCTCGATGCCATCTACCTGAAGTACCACTACGACTTCCGGGCCTACGCCGGCTCGTCGCTCAAGCGCCGGCTGAAGTCGGCGATGGACCGCTTCAACTGCACCAGCCTGTCGCAGCTGCAGGACAAGGTGCTGCACGAGCCCGGCACCTTCCCGGCCCTGCTCGACTACATGACCGTGCAGGTCAGCGAGATGTTCCGCGACCCGGCCTACTTCAAGGCCCTGCGCGAAGCAGTGGTGCCCGTCCTGCGCACCTACCCGTCGCTGAAGATCTGGGTGGCCGGCTGCAGCACGGGCGAAGAGGTCTATTCGCTGGCGATCCTGCTGCAGGAGGAAGGCCTGCTCGAACGCAGCCTGATCTACGCCACCGACATCAACGCCCACGCGCTGCAGAAGGCCGAGGCGGGCGTGTACGGCATCGACCGCATCGCCGGCTTCACCGACAACCACCAGCGCTCGGGTGGCCACAGCTCGCTGTCGCAGTACTACACCGCAGCCTACGGGCGTGCCGTGTTCGACAAATCGCTCAAGAAGCACATGGTGTTCTCGGACCACAGCCTGGCCACCGACAGCGTGTTCGCCGAGATGCAGCTGGTGTCCTGCCGCAACGTGCTGATCTACTTCAACCGCGAGTTGCAGGACCGCGCCCTGGGCCTGTTCAACGAATCGCTGTGCCGCAAGGGCTTCCTGGGGCTGGGCTCGAAGGAATCGCTCAGCTTTTCGGCCTACGCCAACGCCTTCGACGAAGTGGCCCGCCACGAGCGCATCTTCCAGAAGAAGGAACTCCGATGAGCGCCCCGGCCGCCGAGAGCACCTCGATCGATCCGCGCCGCATCAGCGGCATCGTGATCGGGGCCTCGGCCGGTGGGGTCGACGCGCTGTCCGTGCTGCTGCCAGCGTTGCAGCGCCAGGCCACGGTGCCGGTGTTCGTGGTGCTGCACCTGCCGCGCGACCGGCCCAGCCTGCTGGCCGACATCTTCGCCAGCAAGTGTGCACTGCCCTGCCGCGAGGCCCAGGACAAGGAGCCCGTGGTGCCCGGCACCATCTACTTCGCGCCCCCTGACTACCACCTGCTGCTGGACCGCGGTCCCGGTGCCTGGCCTCACCTGGCGCTGTCGGCGGATGCCCTGGTGAACTTCTCCCGCCCGGCCATCGACGTGCTGTTCGAATCGGCCGCCGACATCTACGGCGAATGCCTGCTGGGCATCGTGCTGACGGGCGGCAACCATGACGGCGCGGCCGGGCTGAAGGCCATCCACGAGGCCCAGGGCCAGACCATCGTGCAGGACCCGGCCGACGCGCAACTGTCGTTCATGCCCGAAGCGGCCCTGGCCACGGTCACCCCTTCGGCCGTGATGAGCCTGGCACAGATCGCCAGGCTGCTCAGCGGGCTGTAAGGCTGTAACCCAGCGTATCTGGCGGCCCCTCAATCAAGGGGCATCCAACACCACCCATTCAAGGGAGGGTCAGGGGGTTTACCTATCCCGGTCGTTGCGTCATCTGAGTTCAAGTGATGTCACACGAATATGGGATCAACCATGCACCTCCAACACCCCTTCATCCGACGGATGGTCGTCGCGGGAGCCCTGGCATGGGGCGGCACCAGCGCCCAAGCCATCCCGCCCGAGCTCTACGTTGCCGAAACCCTGACGCCGCTGACGATGTACGCCGGCTTCATCGCACCGGTCACCAGCAAGGAGTTCCTGGGCACGCTGGGCTATGTGTTCAACAACGTGCCCTTCCTGGGCGACTACTACGGCCCGATCGAAGAATGGGTGCCGCGTGTGCGCAAGTGGTCGATCACGCCGCCAAGCGCCATCAACCCGACCTTCCGCGTGCCCCCCTCGCACGACGACACCTACTTCCCCAACAACTACACCCAGATCTTCGCCTTCGGCGACAGCATGTCCGACACGGGCAACCTGTTCAAGATGACGAAAGAGATGACGCAGTTCGGCATGCCCGTCGAGCCCAGTTACCAAGGCCGATTCAGCAACGGCGTGGTGGCGCTGGAAGTGATGGCCAACCAGTTGCGCCTGCCCCTGACCAACTACAGCTTCTCCGGGGGCCAGACAGGCTACGGCAACCTGCTGCCCTTCTGGTCATGGCAGAAGGGCACGCTGTTCCAGATCGACGAGTTCCACAAGACCCTGTCAAAGCAGGGCATCGGCCGCAACGACCCGGACGCGCTGTACTTCGTGTGGGCCGGCCCGAACGACTTCTTCGAAGGCCTGAGCATGTACTCGACGTACACGGCCAAGAACGCGGCCAACAACCTGTCCAAGGCGATCAGGTCGCTGTACCAGCGTGGCTCGCGGCACTTCCTGGTGCCGCTGATGCCTGACTTCAGCCTCACGCCGCAGTCGGCCGGCTTCAACAAGCGCGACAAGACCTACAGCCCGGCCACCCTGCGGCGCGCCGAAGAGTTCAAGGCCGAGATGCTGAAGATGCTGGCCAAGGCTCGGCAGGATCTGCCGGGCATCGACCTGCGCACCTTCGATTCGCTGACCTTCCTGCGCGTGGAAACCGCCAATGCCAAGGCACGCGGCGTCAACGTGACCGACTCCTGCTACAGCGGCAAGTTCGTCGGCACCGAGTACGTCAAGACCGTTTGCGACGATCCTGACAACTACCTGTACTGGGACAAGAACCACCCGACCGATGCGGCCAGCCGCGTGCTGGGGCTGGAGTTCAGCAAGGTGGTGACCGCGCCCTGATGTAGGTGCTTATGCGCGCTCAGGCCAGCGCCACCATCTCCGAGAACAGGCCATGGGGCACGGGCTTGCCATACAGGTAGCCCTGCACCAGCTGGCAGCCCAGGCCGACCAGGTGATCGGCCTGCTCGCGCGTTTCCACGCCCTCGGCCACCAGGTTCATCTCCAGGCTGTGGCCCAGTGACACGATGGCCTTGACCAGTTCGGCGCTGCTGCGATCACCCGGCAGGTCCTTGATGAAGGACCGGTCGATCTTGAGCGTGTCCACCGGGAAGCGCGTCAGGTAGCTCAGGGCCGAATAGCCGGTGCCGAAATCGTCCAGCGCGATGCTGATGCCTTGCGCCGCGATGTCCTGCAGGATGGCCAGGATCTCGTCGCGGCCATCGAGCAGCAGGCTCTCGGTGATCTCCAGCTCCAGCCATTCGGGGCGGCAGCCTGTGCTGCGCAGCGCTTCGCTCACCGTCACCGAGAACGGCGTGCCCACGAACTGACGGGCCGACAGGTTCACGGCGATCTTCAGCGGCAGCCTGCGGCCCGCGTTCCAGGTGGTGGCGGCCGCGCAGGCGCTGCGCAGGGCCCAGGCCCCCATGGGCACGATCAGGCCGGTGTCCTCGGCCATCGAGATGAAGCTCAATGGCGGCACCATGCCCCGGTAGGGATGGTTCCAGCGCATCAACGCCTCAGCACCCACCAGCACGCCGCTGGCCAGGTCGAACTTGGGCTGGTAGTACAGCTCCAGCTCGTCCATCTCGATCGCCTTGCGCAACTCGCTTTCCAGGCTGAGCCGCTCAGACGCCTGGCGCGTGAGCTCCTTCGAGTAGAAGCGGAAGTTGTTGCGGCCTTGCGATTTGGCGTGGTACAGGGCCGCATCGGCGTACTGCATCAACTGCACCGCGTCTTGTGCATCGGCCGGGTAGAAGGCGCCGCCCACACTGGCCGTGACGAACACCTCCTGCCCACCCAGGTCGAACGGCCGCGCGAAGGCGCTCAGCACCTTCTGCGCGATCGAGCCCATGTCGGTGGCATGGCGCACCTCGGGCAGCAGCACCGCAAACTCGTCACCACCCAGCCGGGCCACGGTGTCGTACTCGCGCATGGCCTGCTGCAGGCGCTGGGCAGCCTGTTGCAGCAAGGCATCGCCCGCGGTGTGACCCAGGGAATCGTTGATGTCCTTGAAGCGGTCCAGGTCCAGCATGAGCAGGCCCAGTTGCTGGTTGTGCCAGGACGCGTCCGTCAGCGCCTGGTTCAGTCGATCCACAAACAGGGCCCTGTTGGGCAGCCCCGTGACGGTATCGAAGAAGGACAGTGAATGCAGTTGGCGCCTGTACGACTTGACCTCGCTGATGTCCTGCAGGGTGGCCAGCAGCCGACGGGGTTTGCCGCTGGCGCCGTAATCGATCTTCACCAGCGAATGGAACTCTCGCACGTTACCTTCGGCATCGCTCTTGCGCACCTCGTAGCGCAGCGAGGTCTCGCGTTTGGAGAAAGCCTCGGCGTACAGCTGCCCCACCCACTCGCGCTGGTCGGCCGGCAGCAGGCCCAGCAGGCCTCGCTCATCGGCCTGCCAGTCGGGCGGCAGGCCCCACATCTTCACGGCCTGGTCCGACAGCACGGCGCGGCGCTGCTCGAAATCCCACTCCCAGTAGCCGAACTGGGCGATCTGCTGGGCTTCTTCCAGGCGCGTCTCGCTGTCGGACAAGGCCTGGATCATCGCGTCATGGCTGGTGATGTCCTGCAGGGCCACGACACAGCACCGCAGGGCCCCATCCGCGCCGCGCTCGAACAGCGCGTTGGCGCCAAAACGGCGGCGGCCATCGGGCAGGCAGGCGGCGAATTCGGCCACCACATTGCGCTGCCCCCCGTTCAGCACCTGCTGCCAATGCGCCTGCAGGTTGGGCCGCTCTTTCGGATCGAGCAGGTCCAGCAGGGTGTCCAGAGACACTGACTCGGGCAGGGCAAGCAGGCCGCAGGCAATCGCGCTGAGCTTGACCAGAGGCTGACCGAATTCCCAGGTCAGCAACCCGATCTGGTTGAGGTTTTCTGCCGCCTCCAGCTGCAAGGCTGTCGTCGGGAAGGTCGCCCGCGAATGGGGCGAGGGCATGAGGTCCGTGAAGGATTCCGCGCAACCTTCAGGGCTGTCTTGCTGCATGTAGTTGTCTGTCTCCGGACTGTGGGGCATCCCGACGCAGGGCCCCATGTGCTTATCGACCGGCCTGCCCGCTGCCTTTAGCAGGGGAAACCCAGCCACGGCACGGGACGTCATCTCGCATCACAGACCATCCGTTGGCCCCGGTGTAGGATCAGGCCTGGCCTGACGGAACCTCACCGCAGTGCCCGGTATCCCATCCCCCAGCGCAGCCAATCGCCGCCTCCAGCCGCCTCCATAACACCATGTCCATCGCTGACCGCCTGTCCGCCCTCGGCATCACACTGCCCCCCGTGGCCGTGCCCGCCGCCGCATACCTGCCCTTCGCCCGCACGGGCAACCTGGTGTTCCTCTCGGGCCACATCGCCAAGAAGGACGGCCAGGTCTGGGTGGGCCAGCTGGGCAAGGACATCACCACGTCGGAAGGCCAGCAGGCCGCCCGGGCCGTGGCCATCGACCTGCTGGGCACGCTGAACGCCGCCGCCGGCAGCCTGGACAAGGTGGTGCGCATCGTCAAGGTCATGAGCCTGGTCAACAGCACGCCTGACTACACCGAGCAGCACCTGGTCACCAATGGGTGTTCAGACCTGCTGGCCGAGGTCTTCGGCGATGCCGGCCGACACGCGCGCAGCGCCTTCGGCGTGGCCCAGATCCCACTGGGCTCCTGCGTCGAGATCGAACTGATCGCCGAAGTGCGCGACTGAGCCCCATGACAGCGCAGTCCCCTTCCCGCAAGGTGCTGGCCCTGCTGGGCCTGGTGTGTGCAGCCTCCGTGGCCGGCGCCCTCGTGGCCCAGCACCGCTTCGGCATGGAGCCCTGCCCCTGGTGCATCCTGCAACGCCTGCTGTTCATCGTGATCGCCGTGCTGTCGCTGGTGGCGGCCGCCCTGCCCTCTGCCACCGCGCGACGCGTGCTGGCGGTGCTGGTGGTGCCGGTGTCGGCCGGTGGCGTGGCCGCCGCCCTGTGGCAGCACTTCGTGGCGGCCAAGACGGCCTCCTGCGCGCTCACCCTGGCCGACCGCATCGTTGGGGGCCTGGGCCTGGACACACGCTGGCCCGAGGTCTTCGAGGTGCGCGCCTCCTGTGCCGACGCGGCCACCCAGCTGCTGGGCGTGCCTTTCGAGTTCTGGAGCCTGGCGCTGTTCGCCGTGGCCGGCGTGGTGGCCCTGGCCTGCGCCCTGTCGCGCCGCAACCGCCTCTTCAACTGAACGAGGGCCACGCCCTGCCGCGGTGCCTCATGCCTTGACAGGCGGGGCGCCCGGCCCTGTACTGCAGCCATGCTGGACGTCGACCCCACCCTCCCCACCGCGCTGATCGATTTTCCCGATCACGCGGGCGCACGCCGCCGCCTGGCTTTCCACCAGCCGCGGCAATGGCTGGTGGCACACGACCCATCGCAGGTGCCTGCCCTGCTGGACGCCGCCCATCAAGCCGCGCGAGGGGGCGATTGGTGCGTGGGCTGGGTCGCCTACGAGGCCGCCCCGGGCCTGGATGCCCACCTGCCCGTCAAGGCCCTGCCACCCGACACGCCGTACGCCGTGTGGGCCGTGTTCGACCAGGCCCAGGCCCAGGCCTGGCCGGAGGACGGGACACCGTGCACGGCAACACCTGGCTGGCAGGCCGGCGCCTGGCAGTCCAGCCTGGACGACGCCCGCCTGCACCAGCAGGTGGAGCAGATCCGCGAGTTGATCCGTGATGGCGAGGTCTACCAGATCAACCTGACCGCCACGCTCAAGGGCACTTTCGAGGCGGATGCCGCGGACGGCCCGCACCTGACACAGGCCCTGCACAGCTACTTCCGCGCCCTGCAACGCAGCCAGCCGCAAGGCTATGGCCTGATGCTGGACAACCGGGCTGCGGCCCGCCAGCCCGGCGCCGTGCTCAGCGTGTCACCCGAGCTGTTCTTCGACTGGGATGGCGAGCAACTCATGGCCCGCCCCATGAAGGGCACCGCGCCTCGGTCAGCCGACCCGGCGCAGGACGCCCAGGGGGCCGAGCACCTGCGCACCAGCCCCAAGGAGCGGGCCGAGAACCTGATGATCGTGGACCTGCTGCGCAACGACCTGTCGCGCGTGGCCCAGGTGGGCAGCGTGGCCGTGCCCACCCTGTTCGATGTGCAGGCCCTGCCCACGGTCTGGCAGATGACGTCCACCGTCACGGCCCGCACGCGGCCCGGCGTGCACCTGAGCGAAGTGTTCGCCGCGCTGTTTCCTTGCGGCTCCGTCACCGGCGCACCCAAGCGCCAGGCCATGCACCACATCGCGCGCATGGAAACCGGGCCGCGGGGCGTGTACTGCGGCGCCTCGGGCGTGATGGCGCCTGGCGGGCGCGTCACCCTGAACGTGCCCATCCGCACCGTGGCCGTGCACACGCCGCCCCCGCCCGCCCCCTGGACGCTGCGCTGCGGCATTGGCAGCGGCATCACACTGGACGCCACGCCCGAGGGCGAGGCGCTCGAATGGCAGGCCAAGCAGGCCTTCCTGCGGCGCGCCGACCGGCCGTTCCAGCTGCTTGAATCCCTGCGATTGCAGGACGGCGCCGTCGCCCGCATCGAGGCTCACCTGGCACGCCTGGCACGCAGCGCACAGCACTTCGGCTTTGCCTGGAACGACCGCATCGAGGCCGCCTGCCTGCAGGCCCTGCAGACCATCGCACAGGCCCATCCCACCGGTGTGTTCAAGTTGCGGCTGCTGCTGGACGCCCGTGGCTGCCCGCTGGCCGAGGCCTCGCCATTGCCCTCACCGCCTGACGGCCCTCGCCCCGTGGTGCTGGCCACCACCGCCCTGCCCCGCGCCGATCGGGACGAGTTCATCCGCCACAAGACCACCCAGCGCCAGGCCTATGCGCCTTTCGCGCCACCGGCAGGAGTCTTCGACACCCTGCTGCACAACGAGTGCGGCGAGCTGACCGAGTTCACCATCGGCAATGTCGCCTTGAAGCTGGATGGGCAGTGGTTCACGCCCCCGTTGCATTGCGGGCTGCTGCCTGGCGTGATGCGCGAATCCCTGCTGGCCGAGGGCCGCCTGCGAGAGCGTGTGCTGCTGGTGGGCGACGTGCCCCGAGCCGAGGGGCTTGCCCTGCTCAACAGCGTGCGCGGCTGGGTGGATGTGGTGCTGGCGGCGTAGGGGCCAATTTGGCAGAGCACCCCACCGGGTTTCCCGGCGGCCGCCCACCGACCAGCCCCGATCCCTGGCAGACTGTCGCCCTTCTGCCGTCCCCTTGAAAGACCTCCATGCGCCTGCTGCACACCATGCTGCGCGTTGGCCAGCTCCAGCGCTCCATCGATTTCTACACCCAGGCCCTGGGCATGACCCTGCTGCGCACCGTCGACCGGCCCGATCAGCAATACACCCTGGCCTACCTGGGCTACGGCCCCAACCCCGAGCATGCCGAGCTGGAGTTCACCTACAACTACGGCACCGAGAAGTACGAGCTGGGCACGGCTTATGGGCACATCGCGCTGGGCGTGGATGACATCAACGCCGTCTGCGAGAAGGTTCGTGGGTTGGGTGCCTCATTGGGCGGGGTGGTGTCGCGCGAGCCCGGGCCTGTCAAAGGGGGCAATACGGTGATTGCTTTTGTGACGGATCCCGATGGGTACAAGGTTGAGCTGATTCAGCACGGATCGCCGATCTGAGCGTTTGTCGTTGGAGCGTGGGGCGGGGTCTGAAGCCCCTTTGATGCTCCGCTCGGCACAGCGAAGAGCCTGTTGATCCAAACGCGCAAACCGTCGCGCGCGCGCGCGCCCCTCTTGGCACGCCACCAGCGGGGCACAAGAGGGATGTGGGGGCAGACGGCCGGACGCCTTGTTGGCGCTGAGCAGCACAGTGGCGAGGTGGGCATGTGCGCAAGCACGCCGAAGGCGTGACCGACAACAATGAAGCCCGGACGGCTGCCACCACATCCCGTGCCCCGCGCTCTTGTGGCAAGGCGCTCAAGCCAACGAAGGCCAAGGAAAGCCAGGCTTCAGCAGATCACTCAGACGGCCGCTGTGCCGCAATCTTCGGCGTGCTCACCGACACATCACCACACTGTGCCCGGTGCCGCAGCACATGGTCGATCACCACCAGCGCCAGCATCGCCTCCGCGATCGGCGTCGCGCGAATGCCCACGCAGGGATCATGACGCCCGAAGGTCTCCACCGTCGCAGGGTTCCCTTCCAGATCGATCGAAGGCCGCGGCGTGCGGATCGAACTGGTCGGCTTGATCGCGATCGACACGCGCAGATCCTGCCCCGTCGAGATGCCGCCCAGCACACCACCCGCGTGGTTGGACATGAAGCCCTCGGGCGTGAGCCCGTCGCCGTGCTCGCTGCCCTTCTGCGTGACGCAGCCAAAGCCAGCGCCAATCTCCACACCCTTGACCGCATTGATGCCCATCATCGCAAAGGCGATGTCGGCGTCCAGCTTGTCGAACAAGGGCTCGCCCAGGCCCACCGGCATGCCGGTGGCCTCGACATACAGCCGCGCGCCGCAAGAATCGCCCTGCTTGCGCAGATCGTCCATGTAGGCCTCAAGTGCCTCGATCTGGCTGGCATTGGGCGCGAAAAATGGGTTCTGGCTGACATGCTCCCAGCCCTCGAAAGCGATGGGCAACTCACCCAGCTGGGTCATGCAGGCGCGGAAGGACACGCCATGGTGCTCTTTCAGCCACTTCTTGGCCACGGCCCCAGCCGCCACCATGGGTGCTGTCAGACGTGCCGACGAGCGGCCACCGCCCCGCGGATCACGGATGCCGTACTTGTGCCAATAGGTGTAGTCGGCGTGGCCAGGGCGGAAGGTCTGCAGGATGTTGCCGTAGTCCTTGCTGCGCTGGTCGGTGTTGCGGATCAGCAGGGCGATGGGCGCCCCCGTGGTCCTGCCCTCGTACACGCCTGACAGGATCTCGACGGCATCGGGCTCATTGCGCTGGGTGACATGGCGCGAGGTGCCGGGGCGGCGGCGGTCCAGATCATGCTGGATGTCGGCCTCGGTCAGGGCCATGCCGGGGGGGCAGCCGTCGATCACGCAGCCGATGGCCGGGCCATGCGATTCGCCGAAGTTGGAGACGGAAAACAGGTGTCCGAAGGTGCTGCCGGCCATGGAGATCAGGGATGCGTGGGGAAACCGTTATTGTCCCCCAAGACAAAACCCGGCGCCAAGGCCGGGTCTGGGGGATGGTGCGGCCCTGAAAGGCCGACGATCAGAGCAGGGCCTGGCGCTCGCCCTGGCCTTCTTCAACCGGCCAGTCGCGGATGTAGGCCTTGAGCATGCGGTTCTCGAAATCCTGGCCATCGACCACGGCCTTGGCCACGTCGTAGAAGGAGATCACACCGGCCAGCGTCTTGTTGGTCAGCACGGGCATGTAGCGCGCATGGCGGTTGAGCATCATGCGGCGCACTTCGTCGATCTCGGTGTCGGGGGTGCAGGTCAGCGGGTGGTCGTCCATCACGGAGCGCACGGCTTGCGAGCCGAAGGCCCCATCGTTGCGCACCACGGCCTGGATCACCTCGCGGAAGGTGAGCATGCCCACCAGTTCACCATGCTCCATCACCACCAGAGAGCCGATGTCGTGCTGCGACATGGTGGTGGCCGCTTCGGACAGAGGGTCCTCCGGGCGGACGGTGAACAGCGTGCTGCCTTTGACGCGGAGGATGTCGCTGACTTTCATGGGGAAGTCTCCTTGGGGGCGGGAATCTGCGGCACCGCGGGCGGATCACGCCACCGGGCCACGAGGTGTGGGGTCACAGTGTGCCGCAAGCAGCTGTTGGCCGCGCACGGATCCGACTTCGCGTCGAGTCAATATAGCCCCGATCCAACACGAGCGCCACTGTTAAACCCAGGTTCAGGGCGCGTCTTTGCTCAGTGTTTGCCCCAGTGCCGCCGCCAGCGACAGGTCGTCGAAACGGGCTTGCCGCCAGAACGCCAGGCTCCAGTTGTCGGGCCCCAGCAGCAGTTGCCTGACCAGCGGTGCCACCGGCGTCAATGCCGGATCACACAGCAGCACGAAGCGTCCGCCATCATCCGACTCGGGCTCGTCCAGGCGGGCCACCCAGTCCAGGGTCACCAGGGTGTCGAGCACCGGTTCCAGCTGAAGCGGGTCGGTGCGCAGGATCTGCGCCAGGCGCAAGCCCGAGTGACCGGCCGTGGCCGTGTGCTGCGCATCGGCCAGGGTCTTGAGCAGCGCCAGCGCCATCTGGAAGCGGTAGCCCGGCGCATCCGGCCAGCGTTTGACGCGTGACAGCAAGCTGGGCGCATAGGCCGCCACCACCGCGCCCTGCAGCACGATCAGCCAGCTCAGGAAGATCCAGACCAGGAAGATCGGCAGCGCGGCGAACGCCCCATACACGGTGGCGTACACCGGCACATTCGACAAGTACAAGGCCAGCACCTTCTGCGCCAGCTCCAGCCCGACGGACACGAACAGCGCGCCCGACGCCGCATGCTCCCACCGCACATGGGTGTTGGGCACATACCGGAACAAGGCCGCAAAGCCCGCGGTCTGCACCACGAACACGATCATGCCCAGCAGCACGCTGACACCGCCAGGCAACTCGCCCACCCAGCCGCGCGAGGCCGACAACACGTACGAGGTGACCGTCAGGCTGGCGCCGATCAGCAACGGCCCCAGCGTGAGCGCGGCCCAGTACACCAGCACCCGCTGCGCGATGGGCCGCCGCGTGCGCACCCGCCAGATTGCATTGAGCGTGTGGTCGATGGTCAGCATCAGGAACATGGCCGTCAGGCCCAGGGCGATCAGGCCCACGCCGCCCAGCTGGCTGGCCTTGCCCGAAAACCGCGTCAGCAGCAGCATCACCTGCTTGGCGATCACATCGGGCACCAGGCCGCTGAGGAACTGGGTCTCCAGTGCCTTGCGAAAGCGCGCGAACACCGGGAAGGCGCTGAACAGGGCCAGCATCACGGTGAACAAGGGCACCAGCGCAATGGTGGTGGTGAAGGTCAGGCTGCCGGCCGTGACGCCCAGCCGATCTTCGCGAAATCTCAGGCGCAAGGTCTGGAGGGTGGCCATCCATGGCCAGTGCTGCAGCAGCACAAGAAAACGCCGGTACCAAGTCATGGGGGCTATCATGCCACCCCACCGGCTCCCCACTTGGAGGGACGCCGCCCTGCCCCGCCATGACCGACCCCACCGCCCGCTCCCTGGCATCACCCCTGGCCTCTCAAGCGCATGAGCCCGTCGAGGCCCTGGCCGGCACGCACACGCCAGAGCGCCTGCGCCACATCGGCCTGGTTCGCGCACTGGCCGTGGGCCTGACAGCGTGCCTGATCGCACTCGGCGTGGCCTGGGAGCTGTGGCTCGCGCCCCTGCCCGGTGGCACCGGTGCCCTGGCGCTCAAGGTGCTGCCCCTGACCCTGGCCGTGGCGGGTCTGCTCAAGCACCGCCTCTACACCTACCGCTGGCTGTCGCTGCTGGTGTGGCTGTACTTCACCGAAGGCGTGGTGCGCGCCACGGGCGATGCCGGCCTGTCGCAGATGCTGGCCATGGCCGAGACGGGGCTGAGCGTGCTGCTCTTCGCCGCCTGCGCTGTGTACGTGCGATTGCGCCTGAAGGTGCTGCCACCCAAGACCAAGAGGGGCGCTGCCGGCGCCGAACCCTGACCGTCCATGAACCGCACAGCTTGGCTCGACGACCTGGGCGCCCTGCTCGGCCCCACCGGCCTGCTGCGCCCGGATCAGGGCCTGTCAGCCAACGACCGCGAACCCTTCGAGCTGGACTGGCGCCGCCGCTACCGCGGGCAGGCCCTGGCGATCGCACGGCCTGACAGCGTGGCGCAGGTCCAGGCGGTGGTGCGGGCCTGCGCCGCGCATGGTGTTGCGCTGATCCCTCAAGGCGGCAACACCGGCCTGGTCGGCGGCTCCATCCCCGACACCAGTGGCCGGCAACTGCTGCTCAACCTCACCCGGCTGAAGCAGGTGCGCGCGGTCGATCCAGCCAACCTGAGCCTGACCGCCGATGCCGGCTGCACCCTGGCGCAGGTGCAGCAGGCCGCGCAGGACCACGGCCTGCTCTTTCCGCTCAGCCTGGCCTCCGAGGGCTCATGCACCATCGGCGGCAACCTGGCCACCAACGCCGGCGGTACCCAGGTGCTGCGCTATGGCACGGCGCGCGAGCTCTGCCTGGGCCTGGAGGTGGTCACCGCCAGCGGCACCCTGTGGTCCAGCCTGTCCGGCCTGCGCAAGGACAATACCGGCTACGACCTGCGCGGTCTGCTCATCGGCAGCGAAGGCACGCTCGGCGTGATCACGGCCGCCACCCTGCGCCTGTACCCGCGCCCGCGCGGGCAGGCCACCGCACTGGCCGCCTGCAACAGCCTGGCCGACGCCGTGGCCCTGCTGTCGCGTGCGCGTGGGCTGCTCGATGCCGGCCTCACGGCCTTCGAGGCCATGGGAGCGTTGCCGCTGGACCTGGTGGCCCGCCACCACCCGGACATCAGCCGCTGCACCGATGCCCTGCGCAACCAGGGGCACGCCCCGCCCTGGACAGTGCTGATCGAACACGCCAGCCCCGATTCGCAAGACCATGCCGATCAGCGCCTGCAGGCCCTGCTGGCCGGCGCACTCGAGGCCGGAGAGATCAGCAACGCCAGCCTCGCCGCCAGCGATACGCAACGCAAAGCTATTTGGCAACTGCGCGAAACCATCCCGCTGGCCGAGCGCACCGAAGGCCTGATGGTCAAGCACGACATCGCCGTGCCGACATCGGCCATCCCGGCCTTCGTCGAACAGGCGGGCCAGCAACTGCAGGCGCGCTGGCCCGACAGCCGCGTGGTCTGCTTCGGCCACCTGGGCGATGGCAACCTGCACTACAACGTGCAGCCGCCGGCGGGCCAATCCCAGGGTGAGGCCCTGCTGGCCTTTGAGTACCAGGCCAACCAGGTGGTGTTCGATCTGGTGGACCGATTCGGTGGCACCTTGTCGGCCGAGCACGGCATCGGCCAGTTGCGCTGCGATGAGCTGGCGCGGCGCAAGCCGCCCGAGGCGCTGGCCATGATGCGGTCGATCAAGCAGGCCCTCGACCCTCAGGGCCTGTTCAATCCGGGCCGCGTGTTGCGACCTCACGACGAGCCATGAAAAAGGGCGCCCGAAGGCGCCCCAATCTCCCAAGACACACCAGTGCACCGGCGCATGCTCCTGCGCCAGTGCTTCGCTTTCTAGTTATCGAAACGATCAGGCCTTGCGACGACGCACAGCCAGGCCCATCACGGCCAGACCCGCCACCACCATGGCGTAGGTTTCAGCTTCGGGCACGGCGACCGTCACCGAGAACTGGTTGCCAGCGTGCAGGCCGTCGAGGTTCAGCGTCCAGTTGGCCTGACCGGCCTTGCCCAGCGGATTGCCGACGTAGAACTCGCTGGTCAGGTCCGGCGTGAAGGTGGCCCAGGCCTGGGTGGCCGAACTGCCCGAAGCGCTCACGGCGGCGAAGCCGTCGGTGGCGAAGGTGCCCCCGTTGCTGGCGAAGGTGATGCCCGACAGCGTCACGCTGACGTTGCCGAAGCCCAGGCCCGTGAGGTTGCGCACCAGGGCGCTGAAGGTCAGTGCGTCACCGCTGAAGTCGCTGGATTCCAGGGTGAAGTTCAGCGTGACCGGTGCCTTGGACAGCAGGTCCAGGTCGAAGCTCAGGTCAGAGCCCAGTGTTTGCTCGAAGACGGTGTTGCCACCGGCCGTGGTGGCGCCGTTGAAGACGGCGGCCTGGGCCTGGCTGCCGACGGTGGCGGCGGCCATGATGGCCAGAGCGATGTGATGCAGTTTCATCTGAATGCCTTTGGAACGTGTTGGGTAATGCTGATGGACACAGGGCATCAGAGCGAGCCGTTGGCCCACGGGCCCGTGATGGCGAAGGTGATGCCAGGGGTCTGGATGTTGACGAACAGGTAGCGGCCGGTCGGGTCGAAGCAGCCGCCGCAGAACTCGTTGCCGCGGTGGTCACCGGCCAGCGAGGTCTGCTTGCCGGCAGCGGTCATCTGGGCCTGCGTGGTGTTGACGTTGTTCTTGGCGAAGATGGAGACCTGGCCATCGCCGTGCAGCGACATCAGGCGCAGGCCGGTGCCGAACTCGTCGGTCACGTTGCCGCCGTCTTCACAGATCAGCAGACCACCGCGTGGGCTGACCGTGATGTTGTCGCCCATGGTGCCCACGTTGAGACTCGGCGACGAGTAAATGCAGGTCATCACCTGGGTGCGCAGGTTCAGCTCCCAGATGGTGCCTTGCGAGACGGGGCCACCGGAGGTGTCCATCACGTAGAGCTTGCCGTTGAAGTACCACACGCCTTCACCGCGGTTCATCCGCAGCCCGCCTTGTTGCCAGCCTTGTGCGAAAGGACCCGCCACGTTGCTGATGGTCTGGCCATTCAAACCGGTGGCACTGGCGCGGTTGGCATCGGGGTTGGCGATGGTCACCCACTCCAGCGCATAGGTGTCTCCCAGCTGGGCACCGATCACGCTCACGTTGTTCTGTCCGACGACCTTGGCCATCTGCAGCACGCCGCCCTGGGCCAGCGAACCGATGGCGCCGGTGGGGTTCACCGGCACATAACGGTAGAAGCCGGACTTGCCGCTGCTGTCTTCGGTCTGGTAGACGATGCCCGTGCTCGGGTCCACGCCCACCGCCTCGTGGGCGAAGCGGCCCATGGCAATGATGGGCTCGCCCGTGGTCTGCAGCGGGTCGGCCGTGACTTCGAAGACATAGCCATGCTTCTTGCCGCCAGCGCTGACGGAGTCGGAGCCGACTTCTTCGCAGCTCAGCCAGGTGCCCCAGGGGGTGGGGCCGCCGGCGCAGTTGGTGCGGGTACCGCCCAGGCTGGGCTCGGTCTTGAGCCAGCTGCCGTCGCGGAAGACCAGGTTGGTGGTGCCACCGGCCGAGTAGCTGCTGCCACCGGCCGAGCTGGGCGAGTTGTCGTACACGCCGGGGGCGCCGAAGAAGGTGGCATCGCTGCCGGTGCCGCGCTCGTGGTTGCGCACCAGCACGAACTCGGTGCTGCGGCCCACCTTGCGGGTCTGCACCACGGCCATGCCGTCGTGCGAGCCGGGCGTGGCCTTGCCGTTGGCCATCAGGTCACCCGTCCAGCCATAGCTCTTGTAGGTGAAGCCGGCGGGCAATTGCAGCAGCGGCAGGCCGGTGGTCAGGTCATTGACCGGGGCGATGGGGCCGTAGGGGCTGGCGATGCGGGTGGTGGTGCCGGCGGCCAGCGCCTCGCGTGCATGCAGTGCGGTCAGTGCGCCGACGAAGGGCAATGCGGCGGCAGCGCCGGCGCCCTTGAGCAGGCTGCGGCGGCTGGAGAGAAAGGGGGACGTGGGCATGAAGACTCCTGGTACAGCGGTTGGGGTCCGGCCTGGATGGGCCGTGGTGGGGAACCGCTGAGGAGCTTATGAATGTCAGGTGAATGGTCGACGATGGGGACGCTGCGATGAATGAGCCGAACAGACCACCGTCGCCAGGCCTGGATGTCACAAAGCGCGTACCCCCCCGCACATAGGGGGGCGATTCGGGAACCAGTCGATGCGGCAGGGCAACGCGCCTGCGCGCCGTCTTTCAGGCGGGCAGGTTCTGCCAGTCCAGCGGCCAGGCGCCTGCGCGCCACTGGCGCAGCCACATCATGCCGACGATGGTCTTGGCATCGGTCAGGCGGCCCTGCTGCATCCAGGCTTCCAGCTCGTCCTGCGTGGCAGCGAAGACGTCCAGGAACTCGCCATCGTCCAGGTGGCGTTCGGTGAGCGTCAGGCCCTGGGCGAACCAGATCTCGATGAACTCGTTGGCATAGCCGATCACCGGGTGCATCAGGCCGGCGCGGGCCCATTGCGTGGCCACATAGCCCGTTTCTTCCAGCAGCTCGCGCTGCGCACAGGCCAGAGCGCCCTCACCCGCGTCCAGCTTGCCCGCCGGGAACTCGATCATCGTCATGCCCACGGGGTAGCGGAACTGGCGCTCCATCACCAGGCGGCCGTCGGGCAGGATGGGCACCACCATCACGGCGCCCGGGTGCACCACGTACTCGCGCGTGGCCTCCCGGCCATCGGGCAGTTGCACCCGGTCGCGGCGCCATTGCAGGAACTTGCCCTGCTGGATGACGTCGGTGTGCAGATGGGTTTCGCGCAGGTGGGCGTCGTCGTCAGAGACGATGCCTGCCGCCTTGATGGACTCCTGGCTCATCACCGCCCCCCACGACGCAGGTAGCGCCACACGAAGCCGGGAAAAGCCAATGTCAGGAAGACACAGCCCCAGATGGCATAGAACTCCCAGCGCTGTGGCGCGGGCTGGCCCACATGGCTTTCCAGCCATCGGCCCAGCAAGGCCACCAGCACGGCATAGACCAGCAGTTCGAGCACATGCCAGCCTGTGGGCTTGGGCCGACGCACTGGCCCGACCAGGAACAGGCGCTGGTTCAGGAACGGCAAGTTGGCGGCCACCAGGGCCGCCGCCATCACACTGAAGACCGCCCAGGCGGGCACCAGGCCGTTCATGAGCTCAGCGCTTCACTGCAGCAAGCAGGCTCAGCCTGCCAGCGACTGCGTGATCACGCGGGCGCACAGGGCCATCAGGCCACCCGGCAGGATGCCCAGCAGCAAAATGGCCGCGGCATTGGCCGACAGCAGCGCACGTGCTTCGCCACCCGCCACCAGCGGCGTGGTGTCGGTGGGCTCATCGAAGTACATGACCTTGACCACGCGCAGGTAGTAGAAGGCACCGACCAGCGACAGCAGCACGGCCACGATCGACAGCACGATCAGCCCCGGCGAGTTGGTCGTGATCAGCGATTGAAGCACGGCCAGCTTGGCGTAGAAGCCCACGGTCGGCGGGATGCCAGCCAGCGAGAACATGAACACGCCCATCACGGCGGCCAGCAGCGGGCTGCGCTTGGCCAGGCCGGCCAGATCGGACACCTGCTCGGATTCGAAGCCCGGACGCGACAGCAGCATCACCAGGCCGAAGGTGCCCAGGGTCGTCAGCACATAGGTCAGCACGTAGAACAGCGACGAGCCGTAGCCATTGCCGGCCGACACCGTGTTGCCGGCCACCACGCTGGGCACGAAGCCCAGCAGCATGAAGCCCAGCTGCGCGATACCGGAATAGGCGAGCAGGCGCTTGAGGTTGGTCTGCGCGATGGCGGCCAGGTTGCCCACCACCATCGAGCACACGGCCAGCACCATCAGCATCTGCTGCCAGTCGGTGGCAGAGTTGATCAGGCCTTCGACCAGCAGGCGCACCGTGATGGCGAATGCGGCCAGCTTGGGCGCTCCGGCCACCATCAGCGTCACGGCCGTGGGGGCGCCCTGGTACACATCGGGCACCCACATGTGGAAAGGCACCACGCCCAGCTTGAAGGCCAGGCCGGCCACGATGAACACCAGGCCGAAGGTCAGCACCTGCTTGTTGATCTGGCCCGTCAGCGTGGCCTTGTAGACCTCGGCCAGGTCCAGCGAACCGGTGGCGCCGTACATCATCGACAGGCCGTACAGCAGGAAGCCCGAGGCCAGCGCACCCAGCACGAAGTACTTCATGGCGGCTTCGGTGGATTGGGCATGGTCACGGCGCAGCGCCACCAGGGCGTACAGCGACAGCGACATCAGCTCCAGGCCCAGGTAGATCACCAGGAAGTTGTTGCCGGCGATCATGATCGAGATGCCCAGCAGCGAGAACAGGCTCAGGGTGAACAGTTCACCCTTGAGGATGTCCCGGTCGCCGGCATAGACCTGGGCGTAGACCAGGCTGGCCATCACGGCCAGCGTCGCGCTCAGGGCCAGCAGGTGGCCCATGGCATCGGTCACCAGCATGCCCTGCATGGCATAGCCCGACACGGGGTTGTCCAGGTAGCCGATGTGCAGGCCGGCCACGCAGGCCAGCGTCAGCATGCTCAGCAGGTAGGTGGGGCGCCGGCGGGGGGATGTGACGAACAGATCCACCAGGGCGATGACGCAGGTCATCGCCAGCAGGAGGATCTCGGGCGCCACCGCGAGCCAGTTCATGTTGTTCATTTGGTGTGAACCTTCGTCGTCAATTCAGCTTGCTTTGCGACACGTGCTTGATCAGCTCGGTCACCGAGACGTGCATCACGTCGGTGAAGGGCTTGGGCTGGATGCCCATCCAAAGCACGGCCACAGCCAGGATGGCCATGATCAGGAACTCGCGCGCATTGATGTCCTTCAGGTTGCGCACGTCGTCGTTGGTCACGTCACCGAAGTACACGCGCTTGTACATCCACAGCGTGTAGGCCGCGCCCAGGATCAGGGCGGTGGCGGCCAACAGACCGATGAAGAAGTTGTACTGCACGGCGCCCAGGATCACCATCCACTCGCCCACGAAACCCGCCGTGCCCGGCAGGCCGCAGTTGGCCATGGCGAACAGCAGCACGAAGGCGGCGAACTTGGGCATGGTGTTGACCACGCCGCCGTAGGAGGCGATCTCTCGCGAGTGCACGCGGTCATACAGCACGCCGATGGCCAGGAACATCGCGCCCGACACGAAGCCGTGGGCGATCATCTGGACCAGGCCGCCGGCGATGCCCAGCTCATTGAAGATGAAGAAGCCCAGGGTCACGAAACCCATGTGCGCGATGGACGAGTAAGCCACCAGCTTCTTCATGTCCTGCTGGACCATGGCCACCAGGCCGATGTAGATCACCGCGATCAGCGACAGCGTGATCACCACGGGTGCGAACTGGTGGGCCGCATCGGGCACGATGGGCAGCACGAAGCGCAGGAAGCCATAGCAGCCCAGCTTCAGCATGATGGCGGCCAGCACGACGGAGCCGCCTGTGGGCGCTTCCACGTGGGCATCCGGCAGCCAGGTGTGCACCGGCCACATCGGCACCTTCACGGCGAAGGCCGCGAAGAAGGCGCCGAACAGCAGCGACTGCGGCAGCGAGGCCAGCGGCAGCTTGTGCCAGTCGGTGATCTGGAAGGAGCCGCCCGACTTGTAGTACAGGAAGATCAGCGCCACCAGCATCAGCAGCGAGCCGAGCAGCGTGTACAGGAAGAACTTGAAGGCCGCGTACACGCGGCGCGGGCCGCCCCACACACCGATGATGATGTACATCGGGATCAGCGTGGCCTCGAAGAACACATAGAACAGCATGCCGTCCAGTGCGGAGAATACGCCGACCATCAGGCCCGACAGGATCAGGAAGGCGCCGTAGTACTGGTGCGGGCGGTCTTCGATGACCTCCCAGCCGGCCAGCACCACGATGATGGTGATGAAGGCCGTCAGGGGCACGAACCACATGGAGATGCCGTCAACGCCCAGGTGGTAGAACACATTGAAGCGTTCGATCCAGGGTGCCTTCTCGACGAACTGCATCGCGGCAGTCGTCGTGTCGAAGTCGATCATCAACGGCAGGGTGACCAGGAAGCCCGCGATGGCGCCGATCAGGGCGATCCAGCGCGCGGCCTTGGCGTTGTCCTGGCGGCCAGCGACCAGCAGCAGCAGGCCGAAAGCCACTGGCACCCAGATGGACAGGGAAAGGATGTTGCTCATTGTTTGCATATGCCGGCCCCGTGCTCAGTGCTGCCAGAACACGAACCAGGTCATGAGGGCGAACACCCCCAGGATCATGACCAGTGCGTAGTGATAGAGGTAACCCGTCTGGAACAGGCGCACCAGCGAGGCGGTCAGGCCGACCAGCTTGGCCGAGCCGTTGACCAGCAGGCCGTCGATCAGCGTCTGGTCACCGACCTTCCACAGGCCGCGGCCCAGCAGGCGCGCACCACGGGCGATGACGTTCTCGTTGAACCAGTCCAGGTAGTACTTGTTCTCGCCGATCACGATCAGCGGACGCAGGACACGGGCGAAGAACGCCGGGATCTGCGGGTACAGCATGTAGAACACGAAGGCCGTGACCACACCGGCCAGCGCCAGCCAGAACGGCAGCGTCGTCAGGCCATGGATGGCCATGGCGGTGGCGCCGTGGAACTCGTGCGCCAGCTCTTCCATGGCCGGGTGCAGCTCATGGTTCACGAAGATCGCGTCCTTGAAGAAGTCACCGTACAGCATGGGCTGGATGGCCAGGAAGCCGATCACCACCGACGGGATCGCCAGCAGCAGCAGCGGCGCCGTCACCACCCAGGGCGATTCGTGCGGCGTGTGCGCGTGGTCGTCATGGCCATGGCCATGACCGTGATCACCGTGCTCGTCGTGCGCATCATGGTGATCATGCTCGCCCGGGAAGGGCTTGTGGTGGAAGTGCTCCTTGCCGTGGAAGACCAGGAAGTACATCCGGAAGCTGTAGAAGGCCGTGATGAACACACCCGCCAGCACCGCGAAGTTGGCGAACCCGGCCGCCGGCAGCGTGCTCACGTGCACGGCCTCGATGATCGAGTCCTTGGAGTAGAAGCCCGCGAAGAACGGCGTGCCGATCAGGGCCAGCGAGCCCAGCAGCGACGTGATCCACGTGATCTTCATGTACTTCCACAGGCCACCCATGTTGCGGATGTCCTGGTCGTGGTGCATGCCGATGATGACCGAGCCCGCGCCGAGGAACAGCAGTGCCTTGAAGAAGGCATGCGTCATCAGGTGGAACACAGCCACGTTGTAGGCCGACACGCCCAGGGCGACCGTCATGTAACCCAGCTGCGACAGCGTGGAGTAAGCCACCACGCGCTTGATGTCGTTCTGGATGATGCCCAGAAAGCCCATGAACAGCGCCGTGATCGAACCGATCACCAGGATGAAGTTCAGCGCGGCGTCGGACAGCTCGAACAGCGGCGACATGCGCGTGACCATGAAGATGCCGGCCGTCACCATGGTGGCGGCGTGGATCAGCGCGGAGATGGGCGTGGGGCCTTCCATCGAATCGGGCAGCCACACGTGCAGCGGGAACTGCGCCGACTTGCCCATCGCGCCGATGAACAGGCACACGCAGATCACAGTGATCAGCTGCCAGTCGGTGGCCGGCAGGGTCTGGCCGGTCAGCGAGCCCGCCTTGGCGAACAGCTCGGTGTAGTTGAGCGTGCCGGTGTAGGCCAGCAGCAGGCCGATGCCCAGGATGAAGCCGAAGTCACCCACGCGGTTGACCAGGAAGGCCTTCATGTTGGCGAAGGTGGCCGTGGACTTCTTGAACCAGAAGCCGATCAGCAGGTAGGACACCAAGCCCACCGCTTCCCAGCCGAAGAACAGCTGCAGCAGGTTGTTGCTCATCACGAGCATCAACATCGAGAAGGTGAACAGCGAGATGTAGCTGAAGAAGCGCTGGTAGCCGTCGTCTTCTTCCATGTAGCCGATGGTGTAGATGTGCACCATCAGCGACACGAAGGTCACCACGCACATCATCATCGCCGTCAGGCCGTCGACCATGAAGCCGATTTCCATCTTCAGCGTGCCCAGCGTCATCCATTCGTAGACGGTGGCGTTGAAGCGGGCCCCGCCCACCACGTCCTTGAGCACCATCACGGAGATGATGAAGGACACCAGCACCCCCAGGATGGTGATGACATGCGCGCCGCGGCGGCCGATCACCTTGCCGAACAGGCCTGCGGCAATGGCACCGACCAGCGGCGCCAGGGGCACCGCCAGCAGCGAGTTGAGAGAAAGTTCTGACATTGTTGTGTCTCTCCTAGCGTCGGCCGGTCAGCCCTTGAGCGTGTCGAGTTCGTCCACATTGATCGACGAGCGATTGCGGAACAGCACGACCAGGATGGCCAGACCGATGGCCGACTCAGCGGCCGCGACGGTCAGGATGAAGAAAACGAAGACCTGTCCGGCCATGTCGCCCAGGTAGTGCGAGAAGGCCACGAAGTTCAGGTTGACGGCCAGCAGCATCAGCTCGATGGCCATCAGCAGCACGATCAGGTTCTTGCGGTTCAGGAAGATCCCGATCACCGACAGAGAGAACAGGATCGCGCCGAGCGACAGGTAGTGTCCGAGGGTGATGCCGGTCATGCCTGGCCTCCTTGGGTAGGTGCCGAAGCAGCGGCATCGGCGGGCGGCGCGGAGGGCTGCTCGATGACCGGCGCCATCTTGACGATGCGCAGGCGGTCGGCCTTCTTGACGCGGACCTGTTCGGCCGGGTTCTGGCCCTTGGCGTCCTTGCGGGCGCGGAGCGTGAGGGCGATGGCGGCGATGATGGCCACCAGCAGGATCACGGCCGCCACCTGCACAGGGAACAGGTAGTTGGTGTACAGGTCGATGCCCAGGGCCTTGGTGTTGGCCACCTTGGCCACTTCAGGCGCGAAGGGGGCGGCTTGCTTGACGTCGAAGCCACGCACCAGCACGAAGGCCATCTCGACGGCGATGATCGCGCCGATGATGCCCGCCACCGGGAAGTGCTTCCAGAAATTGCGCCGCAGCGAGTCGATGTTGATGTCCAGCATCATCACCACGAACAGGAACAGCACCATCACCGCGCCCACGTAGACCAGCACCAGGGCGATGGCCAGGAACTCGGCTTGCAGCAGCATCCAAACGCACGAGGCGTTGAAGAAGGCCAGCACCAGGTGCAGCGCCGCGCTGACGGGGCTCTTGGCGGTGATGACGCGGAAGGCCGCATACACCAGCACCAGCGAGAAGATGTAGAAAAGCAGGGTCGTTGTTTGCATGGGTCTCGGATCAGCGGTATTTCGCGTCCGCCTCCTTGGTGGCAGCGATGTCCTTCTCGTAGCGGTCGCCCACGGCCAGGAGCATGTCCTTGGTGAAGTACAGGTCGCCGCGCTTTTCGCCGTGGTATTCGAAGATGTGCGTCTCGACGATCGAATCCACCGGGCAGCTTTCTTCGCAGAAGCCGCAGAAGATGCACTTGGTCAGGTCGATGTCGTAGCGCGTGGTGCGGCGGGTGCCGTCGTCACGCACGTCGGATTCGATCGTGATGGCCATGGCCGGGCAGACGGCTTCGCACAGCTTGCAGGCGATGCAGCGCTCTTCGCCGTTGTCATAACGGCGCAGGGCGTGCAGGCCGCGGAAGCGAGGCGACAGCGGTGTCTTTTCTTCCGGGAACTGGATGGTGATGTTCTTGGACAGGAAGTGCTTGCCCGTCACGCCGAATCCCTTGAGGAAGTCGACCAGCAGGAAGCTTGAGAAAAAATCCTTGAAGGACGCCAATGTAGACATGGTGTGTCCCTTCCTTATTTCCAGATGTTCCAGGGCGACTGGATCCACAGGCCCACGACCACCAGCCACACCAGGGTGACAGGGATGAAGATCTTCCAGCCCAGACGCATGATCTGGTCATAACGGAAGCGCGGGAACGAGGCACGCACCCACAGGAACAGGGTCACGACCACAAACGTCTTGCCGAACAGCCAGACCCAGTTCCAGAACCAGATCGAGCTTTCGATCCAGCCCGGCGTGTCCATGCCGAAGGCGCTGAAGGACACCGGCGCGGCCCAGCCGCCCAGGAACATCAGCACGGCCAGGGCCGACACCAGGATCATGTTGGCGTACTCGGCCAGGAAGAACATGGCGAAGGCCATGCCCGAATACTCGACCATGTGGCCGGCCACGATTTCCGATTCGCCTTCGACCACGTCGAAGGGGTGGCGGTTGGTTTCGGCCAGGCCCGAGATGAAGTACACCACGGCGATCGGCAGCAGCGGCAGCCAGTTCCACGACAGGATGTTCACGCCCATGCTGGCGAACATGCCGGTGTTCTGGCTGACCACGATGTCGGTCATGTTGAGCGAGCCGACCGTCATCAGCACCACCACGAAGCAAAAGCCCATGGCGATTTCGTAGGACACCATCTGGGCCGAGGCGCGCAGCGCACCCAGGAAGGCGTACTTCGAGTTCGAGGCCCAGCCGGCGATGATCACGCCATAGACCTCGAGCGAGGTGATGGCCATCAGGAACAGCAGGCCGGCGTTGACGTTGGCCAGCGCGGCATCCGGGCCCATGGGGATGACGGCCCAGGCGGCCAGGGCCGGCATGATCGTCATGATCGGGCCCAGGAAGAACAGGCCCTTGTGCGCTGCCGTGGGCACGATGATCTCCTTGAAGATCAGCTTGACCGCGTCGGCGATGGGCTGCAGCAGGCCGGCGGGGCCGGTGCGGTTGGGGCCTGGACGGATCTGCGACCAGCCGATGGCCTTGCGCTCCCACAGGGTCAGGTAGGCCACGCAGCCCAGCAAGGGCAGCAGCAGCGCCACGATCTTGATCAGCGCCCAGACCAGGGGCCAGGCAGCGCCCAGGTTGGCGGCGCCAGCGTTGTAGAGGGTGTCAATCATGGTGTTCTATCCCCCTGCTTCAGGCTTTTTCGACACGCACGGTGCCGAAGGCGGCGCCCAGCGAGGCGGTCAGCGGATGGCCGGTCGGCACGCGCACCACGTTGGCGGGCAGGCTGGCGTCGAGCACGGCGTTCAGCACGGCAGAGCCGCCATCCTGCGAGACCTTGACCTGCGCGCCTTGCGCACCTTCGGCCAGGCCCAGCTCGGCCCACAGGGCCTGCGGCAGGCTGGCCACCGGGGCGGCTGCGTCGGCCGTGGCCTGCAGCGCGGGCGAGCGGCGCACCAACGCGTCGGCACTGTAGATGGGCACTTCGGCGATGCGCTCCAGGCCGCCCGTCGAGGCGTTGACCGTGGCGGCGGCCGAGGTCTGGTTGGACAGGCGGGACGGGATGGTCGACAGATCGCCCAGGGCCTGGCCCTTGACCTGCTCGGAGGTGTCGGCGTTGAAGCCCGGCAGATCCAGCATCGTGCCCAGCACGCGCAGCACCTTCCAGGCCGGGCGTGCATCGCCCAGGGGCTTGGTCACGCCATGGAAGCTCTGCACGCGGCCTTCGGCATTGACGAAGGTGCCCGAGGTTTCGGTGAACGGGGCGATGGGCAGGATCACATCGGCCAGGTCGGTGGCCGAGTTCTTGAAGGGCGACAGCGACACGACCATCTGCGCGCCATGGATGGCGGCGCGGGCGGCGGTCGGGTTGGCGGTGTCGAACGCGGGCTCGACGCCCAGCAGCAGCACGGCCTTCAGGGCCTGGCCGTTGAGCATCTCGCCGGCGTTCAGGCCGCCCTGGCCTGGCTGTGCGCCCACCAGTTGCGCGCCCACGGTGTTGGCCGATTCACCCAGGAAGCCCAGGGTGGCCCCGGTCTGTTCGGCGATCCACTGTGCCAGGGCCTGCAGGCCCGAGGCGTTGGGGTGCTGCGCGGCGGCATTGCCCAGCAGCACGGCCTTGTGCGTGCCGTCGATCAGCGATTGCGCGATGGCCTGTGCAGCCTGCGTGGCATTGCCTTGGGCCGGAGCGGCGACGCCCTTGGCCTCGCCCACCGCCACGGCCACGTCGGCCAGGGCCTGGGCCCATGCACTCGGTGCCACGGTGACGCGTTGCGCCAGCGGGATCAGCCAGTCGTCGGTGGTGGCGCCGATGGCGCTGATGGCAGCACCCTTGCGGGCCGCCTGGCGCAGGCGCGAGGCGAACAGGGGGTGGTCCTTGCGCAGGAAGGAGCCGACCACCAGGGCCGCGTCCAGCGTGGACAGGGCTGCGATGGGCAGGCCCAGCCAGCGGGCGCCCTGCCCTGCCGTGAATTCGGCGTTGCGCAGGCGGGTGTCGACGTTCTCGCTGCCCAGGCCACGCACCAGCTGGCCCAGCAGGTACAGCTCTTCAACCGTGCTGTGCTCGGTGGCCAGTGCGCCGATGGCGGCGGCGCCATGGTCGTTCTTGACACCCTTCAGGCCGTTGGCCACGTACTCGAGCGCGGTGGTCCAGTCGACCTCGCGCCACTGGCCGCCCTGCTTGAGCATGGGCTTGGTCAGGCGGTCTTCGCTGTTGACGGCCTCGTAGCTGAAACGGTCGCGGTCGGCGATCCAGCATTCGTTGACGTCTTCGTTCTCCAGCGGCAGCACGCGCAGCACCTTGCCGTTCTTGACCTGGACGACCAGGTTGGCGCCGGTGCTGTCGTGCGGGCTGACGCTCTTGCGGCGCGACAGCTCCCAGGTGCGGGCCTGGTAGCGGAAGGGCTTGCTGGTCAGCGCGCCGACGGGGCAGATGTCGATCATGTTGCCCGACAGCTCGGAATCGACCGTGTTGCCCACGAAGGTGGTGATCTCGGAGTGCTCGCCACGGTGGATCATGCCGAGCTCCATCACGCCGGCGATCTCCTGGCCGAAGCGCACGCAGCGGGTGCACTGGATGCAGCGGCTCATCTCTTCCATCGAGATCAGCGGGCCCACGTCCTTGCGGAACACCACGCGCTTTTCTTCCTTGTAGCGCGAGGACGAATCGCCATAACCCACGGCCAGATCCTGCAGCTGGCACTCACCGCCCTGGTCGCAGATCGGGCAATCCAGCGGGTGGTTGATCAGCAGGAACTCCATCACGCCCTGCTGGGCCTTGATGGCTTTGTCGCTCTTGGTGCGCACGATCATGCCTTGCGTCACAGGCGTGGCGCAGGCAGGCATGGGCTTGGGCGCCTTCTCGATGTCCACCAGGCACATGCGGCAGTTGGCGGCGATCGAGAGCTTCTTGTGATAGCAGAAGTGCGGGATGTAGGTGCCGGCCTGTTCGGCGGCATGCATCACCATGCTGCCTTCACGGCACTGGACCTTCTGTCCGTCGAGTTCGATTTCAACCATAGCTTTTACTCACCAGTACGGGCTTGCGCCGGGCCGCCCCAAGCAAGCCCAGCCCACTCGGGGGGCAGCGACAAAGGAGCGTGGGGGCACTTAGACATAGGTCGGGACCGTGCAGGTCTTGTGTTCGATGTGGTGCAGGAATTCATCGCGGTAGTGCTTGATGAATGCGCGCACCGGCATGGCGGCGGCATCGCCCAGGGCGCAGATGGTGCGCCCCTGGATGTTGTCGGCGACGGAGTTCAGCAGGTCGATGTCCTCGACGCGGCCGTGGCCCGTCTCGATGCGGTCGACCATGCGCCACAGCCAGCCCGTGCCTTCGCGGCAGGGCGTGCACTGGCCACAGCTTTCGTGCATGTAGAAGTACGACAGGCGCTGCAGGCTCTTGACCATGCAGCGGGTCTCGTCCATCACGATCAGCGCGCCCGAACCCAGCATGGAGCCGGCCTTGGCGATGGAGTCATAGTCCATCGTGCAGTCCATCATGATGTGGGCAGGCAGCACGGGCGACGACGATCCACCGGGGATCACGGCCTTGAGCTTCTTGCCGCCACGCACGCCACCGCACAGCTCGAGCAGCGTCGAGAACGGCGTGCCCATCGGGATCTCGTAGTTGCCGGGGCGCTCGACGTCACCACTGACCGAGTACAGCTTGGTACCGCCGTTGTTGGGCTTGCCCACATCGAGGAAGGCCTGGCCGCCGTTGCGGATGATCCAGGGCACCGCGGCAAACGTTTCGGTGTTGTTGATGGTGGTGGGCTTGCCGTACAGGCCGAAGCTGGCCGGGAACGGCGGCTTGAAGCGGGGCTGGCCCTTCTTGCCTTCGAGCGATTCGAGCAGCGCGGTTTCTTCACCGCAGATGTAGGCGCCGAAACCATGGTGCCCATGCAGCTGGAAGCTGAAGTTGCTGCCCATGATGTTGTTGCCCAGGAAGCCTGCGGCACGGGCCTCTTCCAGGGCGGCCTCGAAGCGCTTGTACACCTCGAAGATCTCGCCGTGGATGTAGTTGTAGCCCACGCTGATGCCCATCGCGTACGCGGCAATGGCCATGCCCTCGATCACGATGTGCGGGTTGTACATCAGGATCTCGCGGTCCTTGCACGTGCCCGGCTCGCCTTCGTCGGAGTTGCAGACCAGGTACTTCTGGCCCGGGAAGGCGCGGGGCATGAAGCTCCACTTCAGGCCGGTGGGGAAACCGGCGCCGCCACGGCCACGCAGGGCCGAGAGCTTCACGTCGGCGATCACCTGCTCGGGCGTCATGCCCTCGCCGCCGTCCAGGCCCAGGATCTTGCGCAAGGCCTGGTAGCCGCCGCGCGCCTGGTAATCCTGCAGGCCCCAGTTGCTGCCGTTCAGGTCGGCATAGATCTGGGGGCTGATGTGGCGACCGTGGAACACGGTTTCCTGGCCGGTCGACTGGAATTTGGAAAGGTCAAGCATGTCGGTGTGTCCTTGGCCTGGCGTTCAACGGGCCTGCGACTTGAGCGTGTCGACCAGATCGTCGATCCGCTCCTCGCTCATGAAGCTCACCATCTGCAGGTCGTTGACCAGCATCACGGGGGCGTCGGCGCAGGCGCCCATGCACTCGCCGTGCTGCACGGTGAACAGGCCATCGGCCGTGGTGCCGCCAGCCTCGATGCCCAGCTTGTGGCACAGGTGCTCCAGCGCCTTGGCGCCGTCACGCAGCTGGCACGGCAGGTTGGTGCAGACGTTGACCTTGAAGCGGCCCACAGGCTGCTGGTTGTACATGTTGTAGAAGGTCGTCACCTCGTGCACGGCGATGGCGGGCATGCCGATGTGCTCGGCAATCTCCTGCTCGCTTTCGGGTGACACCCAGCCGCGCTCTTCCTGGATGATCGTCAGGCACGCCATGACGGCGGACTGGCGCTGGTCGGCCGGGTACTTGGCGATTTCGCGGTCGAAACGCGCTTTGGTTTGTTCGCTCAACATAGGGGAGTCTGTCTCGCTGGTTGATGCCAGGGTTGACTATCGATCGATCTCTCCGAACACGATGTCCATCGTGCCGATGATGGCCACGGCGTCTGCCAGCATGTGGCCGCGCGACATTTCGTCGAGGGCGGCCAGATGCGCGAAACCGGGGGCGCGGATCTTGAGGCGATAGGGCTTGTTGGCCCCGTCGCTGACGAGATAGATGCCGAACTCGCCCTTGGGGTGTTCGACGGCGGCGTAGGCTTCGCCCTCAGGCACGTGGAAGCCTTCGGTGAACAGCTTGAAGTGGTGGATCAGCTGCTCCATCGAGGACTTCATCTCGACGCGCGAAGGCGGTGCCACCTTGTGGTTGTCGGTGATGACCGGGCCCGGGTTGGCCTTGAGCCAGTCCACGCACTGCTTGATGATGCGGTTGGACTGGCGCAGCTCTTCGACGCGCACCAGGTAACGGTCGTAGCAGTCGCCGTTCTTGCCGATGGGGATGTCGAAATCCAGGCGGTCGTAGACCTCGTAGGGCTGCGTCTTGCGCAGGTCCCAGGCGATGCCGGAGCCGCGCAGCATGGCGCCCGTCAGGCCCATGTTCATGGCGCGCTCGGGGGTCATCACGCCGATGCCGACGGTGCGCTGCTTCCAGATGCGGTTGTCGGTCAGCAGGGTCTCGTACTCATCGACCAGGCGCGGGAAGCGCTGGGTGAAGTCGTCGACGAAATCCAGCAGCGTGCCCTGGCGGTTCTTGTTCAGGTCGTTGATGGCGCGCTGGTTCTTGATCTTGCTGACCTTGTACTGCGGCATCGTGTCCGGCAGGTCGCGGTAGACGCCGCCCGGACGGAAGTAGGCCGCGTGCATGCGCGCACCCGACACGGCCTCGTACAGGTCGAACAGGTCTTCGCGCTCGCGGAAGCAGTAGATGAAGATGTTCATCGCACCGCAGTCCAGACCGTGCGCGCCCAGCCACATCAGGTGGTTCAGCACGCGGGTGATCTCGGAGAACATCACGCGGATGTACTGGGCCCGCAGCGGCACCTCGATGCCCATCAGCTTCTCGATGGCCAGGCAGTACGCGTGCTCGTTGGACATCATCGAGACGTAGTCCAGGCGGTCCATGTAGGGCAGCGACTGGATGAAGGTCTTGGATTCGGCCAGCTTCTCGGTGGCCCGATGCAGCAGGCCGATGTGCGGGTCGGCGCGCTGGATGACTTCGCCGTCCAGCTCGAGCACCAGGCGCAGCACGCCGTGTGCGGCCGGGTGTTGCGGACCGAAGTTCAGGGTGTAGTTCTTGATGTCAGCCATGATTACTTCAAGCCACCGTAGTTGTCTTCACGGATGATGCGCGGGGTGATCTCGCGCGGCTCGATCGAGACCGGCTGGTAGATCACGCGCTTTTGCTCGGCGTCGTAGCGCATCTCGACGTGGCCCGAGACCGGGAAGTCCTTGCGGAAGGGGTGGCCGATGAAGCCGTAGTCGGTCAGGATGCGGCGCAGGTCTTCGTGGCCTTCGAACACGATGCCGTACAGGTCGAAGGCTTCGCGCTCGAACCAGTTGGCAGCGTTCCAGACGGGGTTGACGGAGGCCACGATGGGCAGCTCGTCGTCGGGGGCGAACACGCGCACGCGCAGGCGCCAGTTCTTCTCGACCGACAGCAGGTGCAGCACGGCGGCGTAGCGCGGGCCGTCGATGAACTGCGATTCGGCGCCGTCTCGGTAGGCCGAATAGTCCATGCCGCACAGGTCGATCAGGAGCTCGAAGCGCAGTTGGGCGTGGTCACGCAGCGTGGTGGCCACCTGCAGGTAATCGGCCGCCTTGACGGTCAGGGTCAGCTCGCCGCGCACCCGCTCAAGGCGGGCCACGGCGTCGCCGAGCACGCTGTGCAGCGCGGCTTCAAGGGTGTCGAGTTTCAGGCTCATGGTGGGGACTTAGGGCTTGAACGGGCGTTGCGGGCTCAGCGGGCGATGGTGTTTTCTCGTCGGACCTTGGCTTGCAGCTGCAAGATGCCGTAGAGCAAGGCCTCGGCCGTGGGCGGACAGCCCGGCACGTACACATCGACCGGGACGATGCGGTCGCAGCCACGCACGACCGAATAGCTGTAGTGGTAGTAGCCGCCGCCGTTGGCGCACGAGCCCATGGACAGCACCCAGCGGGGCTCTGCCATCTGGTCGTACACCTTGCGAAGGGCCGGCGCCATCTTGTTGCACAGGGTGCCGGCCACGATCATCAGGTCGGACTGGCGGGGGCTGGGACGGAACAACATGCCGAAACGGTCAATGTCGTAGCGGGCGGCACCCGCGTGCATCATCTCGACCGCGCAACATGCCAGACCGAAGGTCATGGGCCACATCGAACCGGTCTTGGACCAGTTGATGAGCGTGTCGGCCGTGGTGGTGATGAAGCCTTCCTTGAAGACGCCTTCGATACCCATGATGAAGCTACCTTGAATGCTGATGCTCGACGACAACGGTTCCTGAACGGGAGATCACTCCCAATCCAGGGCGCCCTTCTTCCATTCGTAGACGAAGCCCACCACCAGGATGCCCAGGAACAGCATGATGGTCCAGAAGCCCACGGCGCCGATTTCCCGCAGCGCGACGGCCCAGGGGAACAGGAAGGCGATTTCGAGGTCGAACAGGATGAACAGGATGGCGACGAGGTAGTAACGCACGTCGAACTTCATGCGCGCATCCTCGAAGGCCTCGAAGCCGCACTCGTACGGCGAATTCTTGGCCGGATCCGGGCGGCGGGGGCCCATCAGGAAACCGAGCAACTGTGGGGCCACACCCACACCCACGCCGACGAGGATGAACAGGATGACAGGAAGGTATTGCTCAAGGCTGAACATGGATCAGATCCCTTTGCTGCTTGATGGTCATCAAACCGGACAACAAAAACCGCACAACAAAAAAGCGCGCTGTGAGCCTAGCGATCGAACGTGACCGTTCTTGCCAAACCCTCAACGCGCCCGCTTGAGTCTTGCGTACCACCCATCACGACTGCGACAAAACCACTGCCAGACCGGAAGCGGACACTTGCCTGCCCCTGATCAACCTGGTTCATGCAAAACGGGCTGATCATGTGTGAGGGCACGAAGACTCTGTTGAATTCTCTGGTGCCGACGGCGAGACTCGAACTCGCACAGCTTTCGCCACTACCCCCTCAAGATAGCGTGTCTACCAATTTCACCACGTCGGCAAAACCTGCCCGAAGACCGGTTTTATCACTGCTTCGGCCTGCGTGAGGTGTTGCTCACCGAAGCCTCTCATTGTAACCCGTTTTCGCGGGTTACCCCAGAGGGCGCTGCCTGATTTGCTCAGGCATTGCCCTCCGGTTCACGATCATTTGCTAGGGATCAGTGCCGCGCCCGAGGCCGGGATCGCCGGCGCCGAAGGCACCACCGCAGCCGAAGCCGGTGCGCTGGCCGCCTGATCGAGCACGCTGCCTTGCGGTGCGACCATGCCGCCCTTGCTGCCCACATACGCCAGCGCCAGGGTGCTCACGAAGAACACCGTGGCCGCCACAGCCGTGGAGCGCGACAGGAAGTTGGCGCTGCCGGTGGCCCCGAACAGGCTGCCGGAGGCGCCACTGCCGAAGGAAGCACCCATGTCGGCACCCTTGCCGTGCTGCACCAGCACCAGCACGATCATGGTGAACGCGGACGCGATCTGCACCAGGATAAGTAACATCTGCATGAAAGAAAACTCCTCAACCTTCGAGACACGCGGGCGTCAGGCGGCCCGCGCGATGGCCGCGAAATCCGCAGCCTTGAGAGATGCGCCGCCGATCAGGCCACCGTCGATGTCCGATTGGGCGAACAATTCAGCGGCGTTGTCGGGCTTGACGCTGCCGCCATACAACAGGGGCACGCGGGCGGCATCGGCCTGGGCAGCCGTCAGGCGCGCACGCAGGAACGCGTGCACGGCCTGAGCCTGCTCGGGCGAAGCGGTCTTGCCGGTGCCGATGGCCCAGACGGGCTCATAGGCCACCACCACCCGGGCCAGATCGGCACCCAGGGTGTCGATCACGGCCTGGAGCTGACGCCCCACGACAGCCTCGGTCTCGCCGGACTCGCGCTCGGCCAGGGTTTCGCCCACACAGACGATGGGCACCAGGCCGTGTGACAGGGCCGCCTTGGCCTTGTCGGCCACGAGCTGGTCGCTCTCGCCGTGGTAGCTGCGGCGCTCGGAGTGGCCGACGATGGCGTAGCGAGCACCCAGCTCGCGCACCATGGCGGCAGACACCTCACCCGTGAAGGCGCCCTGCCCCTGCGCGGACACATCCTGCGAGCCGACCGCGATGGCGCTGCCCTGCAGGGCCGACACCACTTCAGCCAGGTAGACGAACGGCGGGCAGACCGCCACGTCGGCGCGGGGCGCCGATGCAGACAGGTCGGCCGCCAGCAGCCCCTGCAGCAGCTCGGCGTTGGCCGAACGGCTGCCCTGCAGCTTCCAGTTGCCGACGACCAGTTTCTTGGCGCCCGACATCACTGTTGCTGCTGCTGTTGTTGGTCGCCCGCATCGCCACCCTGGTCGGCAGCTTGCTGCTCGGCACGGGGCGCACGGTCACGGCGCTCACCACGGTCACCGCCGCGATCGCCGCGGTCGCCACGGCCACCGCGGTCGCCACGGTCACCGCGATCAGGACGGTCGCCGCGCTCGAAGCGGGGCTCGGGCAGGCCTTCGGGACGCTCGGTCAGCGCCTTCATGGACAGCTTGATGCGGCCCTTCTCGTCGGTCTCGAGGACCTTGACCTTGACGACCTGGCCTTCTTGCAGGTAGTCGGAGACCTTCTCGACGCGCTCGTGGGCGATCTGGCTGATGTGCAGCAGGCCATCCTTGCCGGGCAGCAGGTTCACCAGGGCACCGAAGTCGAACAGCTTGGTGACCGCGCCTTCGTAGATGGCACCGATCTCGACCTCGGCCGTGATCTCGCTGATGCGCTTGATGGCGATGTCGGCCTTGGCAGCATCGGTGGAGGCGATGGTGACGGTGCCGTCTTCGCCGATGTTGATCTGGCAGCCGGTCTCTTCGGTCAGGCCACGGATGGTGGCGCCGCCCTTGCCGATCACGTCACGGATCTTCTCGGGGTTGATCTTGATGGTGTACAGGCGCGGAGCGAACTCGGACACCTCGGTGTTGGCCGTGCCCATGGCTTCGACCATCTTGCCCAGGATGTGCAGGCGGGCTTCCTTGGCTTGCGCCAGCGCCACCTGCATGATTTCCTTGGTGATGCCCTGGATCTTGATGTCCATCTGCAGGGCGGTGATGCCGCCGGTGGTGCCGGCCACCTTGAAGTCCATGTCGCCCAGGTGATCTTCATCGCCCAGGATGTCGGTCAGCACGGCGAACTTGTTGCCGTCCTTGATCAGGCCCATGGCGATGCCGGCCACGTGCGCCTTCATGGGCACGCCGGCGTCCATCAGCGCCAGACAGCCGCCGCAGACCGAAGCCATCGACGACGAACCGTTGGATTCGGTGATCTCGGAGACCACGCGCACGGTGTAGGCGAACTCGTCCTTCGGGGGCAGCAGAGGCACCAGCGAGCGCTTGGCCAGGCGGCCGTGGCCGATCTCGCGGCGCTTGGGGGTGCCCACGCGACCCGTTTCGCCAGTGGCGAACGGAGGCATGTTGTAGTGGAACAGGAAGGTGTCGCGGTAGTCGCCGGTCAGGGCGTCGATGCGCTGCGAGTCTTGCTCGGTGCCCAGCGTGGCGACGACCAGGGCCTGGGTTTCACCACGGGTGAACAGGGCCGAGCCGTGCACGCGCGGCAGCACGCCGGTGCGGATCTCGATGGGGCGCACGGTGCGGGTGTCGCGGCCGTCGATGCGGGGCTCGCCGGCCAGGATCTGGCTGCGAACGATCTTGGCTTCGATGTCGAACAGCAGGCCTTCGACCTTGACGCCGTCGAACACGATGCCTTCGGCCGTCAGGGCGGCCTTGACTTCAGCGTAGGCGGCGCGGGTGGCTTGCGTGCGGGCCTGCTTGGAGCGGATCTGGTAGGCGGCGCGCAGCTTTTCTTCGGCCAGGGCATTGACCTTGCCGATGAAGTCTTCGTCCTTGGCGGGGGCTTCCCACTGCCATTCGGGCTTGCCGGCGTCGCGCACCAGTTCATGGATGGCGGCGATGGCGATCTTGCCCTGGTCGTGGCCGTAGACCACACCACCCAGCATCACGTCTTCCGACAGCTGGTCGGCTTCGGATTCGACCATCAGCACGGCGGTTTCGGTGCCGGCGACGATCAGGTCCATCTTGGACTCGGCGATCTGGGCCGGGCCCGGGTTCAGCACGTACTCGCCATTGATGTAGCCCACGCGGGCGGCACCGATGGGGCCGTTGAAGGGGATGCCGGAGATCGACAGCGCAGCGCTGGAGGCGATCATGGCGGCGATGTCGGACGAGACCTCGGGGTTCAGCGACACCACATGGATGACCAGCTGCACTTCGTTGAAGAAGCCTTCAGGGAACAGCGGGCGGATGGGGCGGTCGATCAGGCGCGAGGTGAGTGTCTCGTGCTCGCTGGGCTTGGCTTCGCGCTTGAAGAAGCTGCCGGGGATCTTGCCGGCGGCGTAGGTTTTCTCGATGTAGTCGACGGTCAGGGGGAAGAAATCCTGGCCGGGCTTGGCGTTCTTGGCGGCCACCACGGTGGCCAGCACGACGGTGCCTTCGATGTCAACGACGACGGCGCCGGAGGCTTGACGGGCGATTTCGCCCGTTTCCATCACGACGGTGCGATCGCCCCATTGGAAGGATTTGGTGACTTTGTTGAACAAGCTCATGGAAGTGTTCTCCGTGTGGTGAGGTGCCGTTCACTCTGTCGCGATGCCATTCCAGCAGGGCCTTGGCCGGCCTTGAAAGCCGAGAGCCTGTTGGAATGACACAGCGATCGCTCGAATCGAGTGGCTGGCGTTGAAAAACAAAAAGCCTGTGCTGGGTCGAAACCAGACAGGCTTTTTGTCGTCATGCGGTGCTTACTTGCGCAGGCCCAGCTTCTGGATCAGGGCCACGTAGCGGCTGGCGTCCTTGGACTTGAGGTAGTCGAGCAGCTTGCGGCGACGGCTGACCATGCGCAGCAGACCGCGACGACCGTGGTGGTCCTTCTTGTGGGTCTTGAAGTGCGGGGTCAGTTCGTTGATGCGAGCGGTCAGCAGGGCCACTTGCACTTCGGGGGAGCCGGTGTCGTTGGCGGCACGGGCGTTCGACTTGACGATCTCGGCCTTGTTGAGGTCGGCGACGGACATGGTGTGTTTCCTAACAGCATGTGCAGAGCCTTGGCAGTTGGGCTTGGGGTCATCCAAGCAACTGCTTCGGTTTCCGCGTTGAACTTGCGGCGCCAGGTGAAACCGACCCGGGCCGTGCGAAATGCCGCACATTGCGGTACGGCAAGCTCACCAGTATAGCAGAAACTTCCCTGACTGCACCCGCCGCAACCTGCGGCTGCAACACCTACCGGCGGTGGTCCTGGGGGTATCTCGCGGATGGAAGCCTCGCCAAGCAACGGTACAGATCCGCGAGACTGCGGGCACCCGACTTCTGAACCACAGCCTTGATGTGGGTGCGCAGCGTGTTGACGCTCAAGCCCAGTTCATGCGCGCACTCCTCTGCGGTCAATCCCCGAGCCAGCAGGCGCGCGACCCGACCTTCGCCCGCGGTCAATCCGAAAAGGTCCATGAGCTGATAGGCATTCGGAGAGCGCTCATCGGATTGGCAGGACAGGAGACAGATGACGTGGGCGCAGGAGGAGAACCAGGAGCCCGCCTTTGTCGCAGGCCTGGCAACCGGCGCGCGCACCAGCATGACGGCGCATGAACCCTGGTCATCGTCAGCCTTCGAGCGCAAGCCGAAGAGCCGAAGGCTCGACGCCACCTCTGCATGCACCACCTGATCGAACGCGGCTCTCAAGCCACGCGATTCCACCGCGGAGGCTGCCAAGAGAAGGCCCTCCTTCTGCAGCACGTAGCGACCATTGCGCAACATGGCCTCGCCCCGGGCATTCATGGACACGATCCTGCCAAAGGAATCCAGGGCGATCAGACCATGGTCCACGGTGTTCACGCATCTGGCAGACAAGGCATGGTGCATGTCCCTCTCGACCATGCGCCAGTACAGCAGCAAAGCGCGTCTCAGGTGTCCTATGACCTGATCCAGCCGCGACAGATCGGCTGGCGAGAACGGCGGCCGATCGTGCACCCGTTCGATCGCAAGGTCGAAACACAGCAAATCATCCCGGTAAAGCCGGGCGCCCGCTGACCATCGGACCCTTTTGATGCCCATCAGGTAATCCTGATAGAACTCGCTGCGCGACACGAAGTCGGACTCCAGAAACTGATGATCCGCGACCGCGCTTCTCGCCAACGGGCGCTCGAGCAGCGACATCCTGGGATCCATGGCGCGGTAGGTGCCGAAATAGAGGTGGTCATGGCCGAGCAGCGCGTCCGCGTCATAGATCGGGGAGACATCCAGGTGGAACAGCGCACTGCCATCCTGTACATCCCATCCCAGGACATGGCAAAGATCGGCTCCGCCCACCCAGCGCGACAGCCTACTCAGCGCCTCGGCCCAGAAAGATGGCTGCAATGCCGCCTCGTACAGCGACGCCATGAGATCGTCGAACTCGCGCGCTGATTGCATCGCACCCCCATATGTCCGTTTTTCTTGGGGTCATGATCCAACGGGGAAGAACGCAAGTCAATTGCCAGCTGTGGCTGCTATCTCAAGCCGCCGACAGATCCCAGCGCGGCTTGACGTCGAACACGGGCTCGCGCGTGGGCTGGGCCAGGCCGGTTTGCAGCCGCATGGCCGCGGCCAGCGCGATCATGGCGCCGTTGTCCGTGCACAAATGCATTTCCGGGTAGTGCACGCGCACGCCCCGCCGGGCGCAGGCCTGATCGAGCTGCTCACGCAGCAGGCGGTTGGCCCCCACCCCGCCGGCCACCACCACCCGCTTCAGCCCCGTGGCCTTGAGCGCGGCCAGCGATTTCTTGACCAGCACCTCGACGATGGCCGCCTGGGCTGAGGCTGCCAGATCGGCCAGCAGGGGGCGGGTTTCGGCTGCGGCCAGCGCAGCGGTGTCGTCCAGCAGGTTCTGGCGCACCAGATGCGTGCGCACGGCCGTCTTCAAGCCTGCGAAAGAGAAATCCAGGTTGCCGCTGTGCAGCATGGGCCGGGGCAGCTCGAACGCATCGGCGCGGCCTTCAGTGGCCAGCTTGGACAGGTGCGGGCCGCCCGGGTAAGGCAGGCCCATCAATTTGGCTGACTTGTCGAAGGCTTCGCCTGCAGCGTCATCCACCGTCTCGCCCAGCATTTCGTAGCAGCCGACACCGTCCACGCGCATCAGCTGGGTGTGCCCACCCGACACCAGCAGCGCCACGAAAGGAAACTCCGGCGGATCCGCCGACAGGAAAGGCGACAGCAGATGCCCCTCCAGGTGATGCACGCCCAGCAGGGGCTTGTCCAGCGCCACGCCCAGGGCGCAGGCCACGCCCGCCCCCACCAGCAGCGCCCCCGCCAGGCCAGGGCCCCGGGTGTACGCGATCAGGTCGACATCGGGCAGCGCACGCCCGGCCTCGGCCAGCACCTGGCGGGCCAGCGGCACCACGCGGCGGATGTGGTCGCGCGAGGCCAGTTCAGGCACCACGCCGCCATAGGCCTGGTGCATGTCGATCTGGCTGTGCAGGGCATGGGACAGCAGGCGGGCCGGGCCCTGGGCGGGCAGCGCCACCAACGCCACGCCGGTTTCATCGCAGGATGATTCGATGCCCAGAACGAGGCGCTCGGCCAGGGGGGCCGCAGGCTCGCCTGGAATGTGGGTAACAACTGACATCCCGCCAGTGTAGGCGGATGCCACGCCGGGCGTACTTGTTGCATGATGCCGCCCCATGAGCAATGCGCAAGACCTGAGGCTGGTGATCGTTCTGCCCGTGCCCTTGTCCGTCGAGCCCGACGACGAGGAGGTGGCAGAGGTCGAGCGCTCCCGCATTCTGCGCATGGCCCTGCTGGAGGCGGGCTTCAACGTGGTGGCCACCTTGCCTGGCGATCGCTTCCTGCCCGAACGGATTGCGCAGATCCAGCCCGACATGATCGTGGTGGATGCCGAATCACAGGGGCGCGACATCCTGGAACATGTGGTGATGGCCACGCGCGAAGAGCGTCGTCCCATCGTGATGTTTTCCGATGACGAGGACACCAGCCATGTGCGCCGCGCCATCGCGGCTGGCGTGTCGGCCTATGTGGCCTCGGGCGTGCCGTCCGAGCGCATCAAGCCGGTGATCGAGGTGGCCATGGCCCGCTTCGAGCAGGAAGAAAAACTGCGCCGCGAACTGGCCGATGCCAAGAACCAGCTGGAAGAGCGCAAGGTGGTGGACCGCGCCAAGGGCCTGCTCATGACGCGCCAGGGCCTGAGCGAGCAGGAGGCCTACGCGCGCCTGCGCAAGGCCGCGATGGACAAGGGCATCAAGCTGTCGGAAGTGGCGCAACGCCTGATCGACGCTGCCGACCTGCTGGGTTGATCTGCCGTGCGCGGGATGTGCACAAAGCACTGCACCACATCGGCGCAAAAAGGCGACCTGAAAGCTGGCACAGCGATTGCATAAACAAGGACAAGCAAAGTCAACGGCGACTTTGCGTGCTTTGGGACCCAATGCTGGGTTACCAAGCTTCCCGACAAAGGTGTCATCGATAGGTCAACTGCGCGTGCGCGGCCGGCCTACCGAGACACCTTTTTTGTTTTCGCAAAACAGGAACGCTTGCCATCATGAACTCGCAGGATCTGAAAATGACCCGCCGCACCATCTTGAAAACCGCAGCCGCCGCCAGTGCCGTCGGCGCTGTGCCCGGACTCCAGTCAGCTGTATGGGCCGCCGGCTCCGACAAGCCTGAGTTGGAAGAAGTCAAGATCGGCTTCATCCCGCTGACCGACTGCGCCTCCGTCGTGATGGCCTCGGTGTTGGGCATCGACAAGAAATACGGCATCAAGATCATTCCGACCAAGGAAGCGTCCTGGGCGGGCGTGCGAGACAAGCTGGTGAATGGCGACCTGCACATGGCGCACTCGCTGTACGGCCTGATCTACGGCGTGCACCTCGGCATCGGCGGCCCCAAGAAGGACATGGCCGTGCTGATGACCCTGAACAACAACGGCCAGGCGATCACGTTGTCCAAGAAGCTGGCCGATGCCGGCGCAGTCGACGGCGCCTCGCTGGCCAAGGTGATGGCCAAGGACAAGCGCGAGTACACCTTCGCGCAGACCTTCCCCACCGGCACACACGCCATGTGGCTGTACTACTGGCTGGCCACCTATGGCATCAACCCGATGAAGGATGCCAAGGTCATCACCGTGCCGCCGCCCCAGATGGTGGCCAACATGCGTGTGGGCAACATGGACGGCTACTGCGTGGGCGAGCCCTGGGGCCACCGCGCCATCATGGACGGCATCGGCATCACGGCTGTCACCACGCAGGACATCTGGCAGGACCACCCCGAAAAGGTGCTGGGCACCACGGCCGAGTTCGCCAAGAAGTACCCCAACACGGCGCGCGCCGTGATCAGCGCGGTGCTCGAGGCCGGCAAGTGGATCGACGCCGGCCTGCAGAACAAGCTGAAGATGGCCGAGACCGTGGCGGCCAAGTCCTACGTGAACACCGGCGTCGATGCGATCAACCAGCGCATCCTGGGCCGCTACCAGAACGGCCTGGGCAAGACCTGGGACGACCCCAACCACATGAAGTTCTTCAACGACGGCAAGGTCAACTTCCCGTACCTGAGCGATGGCATGTGGTTCCTGACCCAGCACAAGCGCTGGGGATTGCTGAAGGACCACCCGGACTACCTGGGCGTGGCCAAGCAGATCAACCAGATCGATCTGTACAAGCAGGCCGCCACGGCCGTGGGCGTGAGCATCCCGAAGGATGTGATGCGGACCAGCAAGCTGATCGACGGCACCGTGTGGGACGGCAAGGACCCCAAGAAGTACGCCGACAGCTTCAAGATCAAGGCCTGACCCGCAGGCACCTTGATCACCCAGTTGTGCAACCTGCCCGATTCGACGTTTTCGCTTCAAGAACCACTGAGTCCCGCTGAGACCCGGCCCCGGGGCGCCCACGAAGGCACCGGACACGATCCAGGTCATCCACCCGATGGATGGCACCGATGGCCGACTTTTTGCAGACATCGAATCGGGCAGGCCCTGCGCTTGGCTCGCCTTCCTTTTGACCCCGCACCAGGAGTCCACCATGGTCAGTGCCGTCTTCCACAGCCCCCTCGACGCCAGCGAGGCCCACAAGGCTTCCCGCGCGCCCGCCACGCCGTCTTCCAGCAGCCCGATGACATCCGCCACCGCCCTCACCTCTCTCTCGGTTGCGCCCACGGCTGCAGCCAAGCCTGCCGCCCCACCCAAGATACCCACCGACTGGGGCGCACTGATCCTCAAGACGCTGTCGCCGCTTGCAGGGCTTGCACTGCTGGTGGGCATCTGGGCGCTGCTGACGATGAACAGCGCCACCTTCCCGACGCCGGCCGCCACCTGGAAGGCCGCCGTCGTGCTGTTCTCGGATCCTTTCTACAGCAATGGCCCGAACGATCAGGGCATCGGCTGGAACATCCTGTTCTCGCTCAAGCGCGTGGCCATGGGCTTCGGCCTGGCCGCGCTGGTGGGCATCCCGCTGGGTTTCATCATCGGGCGCTCCAAGGTCATCAGCAGCATGCTCAATCCGATCATCAGCCTGCTGCGCCCGGTCTCGCCGCTGGCCTGGCTGCCGATCGGCCTGCTGGTGTTCAAGTCGGCCGATCCGGCCGCCATCTGGACGATCTTCATCTGCTCGATCTGGCCGATGATCATCAACACCGCCGTGGGCGTGCAGCGCGTGCCCGAGGACTACCTCAACGTGGCCAAGGTGCTGAACCTGAGCGAGTGGAAGATCGTCACCAAGATCCTGTTTCCCTCGGTGCTGCCCTACATGCTGACCGGCGTGCGCCTGTCGGTGGGCACGGCCTGGCTGGTGATCGTGGCCGCCGAGATGCTGACCGGCGGCGTGGGCATCGGCTTCTGGGTCTGGGACGAGTGGAACAACCTGAACGTGCAGCACATCATCATCGCGATCTTCGTGATCGGCGTGGTCGGCCTGCTGCTGGAAAACGCCTTGGTGGCCGTCGCCAAGCGCTTCAGCTTTGAATAACCCCGGCCCCATTTCAGGAGCATCGTCATGACCCAATTCATCGACATCCAGAACGCCGAGATGGTGTTCAACACCAAGAAGGGCAGCTTCCACGCCCTGCGCGAGATCAACCTGGGCATCGACAAGGGCGAGTTCGTCGCGCTGATCGGCCACTCGGGCTGCGGCAAGTCCACCCTGCTGAACCTGATCGCCGGCCTGCTGATGCCCAGCAGCGGCGGCCTGATCTGCGACAACAAGGAGATCGCAGGGCCCGGCCCCGAGCGCGGCATGGTGTTCCAGAACCACTCATTGCTGCCCTGGCTGACCTGCTACCAGAACGTGCACCTGGCGGTGGAGCGCGTGTTCGGCGGCAAGGAAAGCAAGGAGCAGCTGAAAAAGCGCACCAACGACGCGCTGGAGCTGGTCAACATGGGGCACGCCACGCACAAGCGCCCTAACGAGATCTCCGGCGGCATGAAGCAGCGCGTGGGCATCGCCCGGGCACTGGCCATGGAGCCCAAGGTGCTGCTGATGGACGAGCCCTTCGGCGCCCTGGACGCCCTGACCCGTGCCCACCTGCAGGACGAACTGCTCAAGATCGTGGCCCGCACGCAGAGCACGGTGGTGATGGTGACCCACGATGTGGACGAGGCCGTGCTGCTGTCGGACCGCATCGTGATGATGACCAACGGCCCGGCCGCCACCATCGGCGAGATCCTGAGCGTGCCCCTGGCCCGCCCGCGCAACCGAGTGGAACTGGCCGAGGACCCGACCTACATGCACTGCCGCAAAGAGGTGCTGGACTTTCTGTACACGCGCCACGGCGTGGGCCACAAGCAGGCCGCCTGACCCCGCTCCACAAAAGCTGGCACACCGCTTGCTTTTTAGACGTGGGCCCCCGATGTTCGCCAGACCGTCGGGGTCCTCCTCAGCGGGGGTCAGTGGGTCCGCGAAAACTCCACAGACCTCTTTACCGCCCTCGGGTCTCATCACCCGGGGGCGTTTTTTTATGTCATGGGCTGACGGCGGGCTGTTTGGAGGCCAATGCATCGGCCTGGCGCTGCCACACGCCCTGGCGTGACAGCACCAGGAAGAGCACGCCGGCACCAATCATGGGCACGCACAGCCACTGGCCCATGCTCATGTTCAGTGCCAGAAGCCCCAGGAAATCGTCCGGCTCGCGGAAGTACTCGGCGATGAAGCGGAAGGTCCCATAGCCGATCAGGAACCAGGCGGCGACGGCACCCAGCGGGCGGGGCTTGCGGCCGTACCACCACAGGAAGGCGAACAGCAGCAGGCCTTCCATGCCGAACTGGTAGAGCTGTGACGGGTGGCGAGGATCGGGGCCGGCCGCCGGGAACACCATGGCCCAGGGCAGGCTGGGATCGGCCAGGCGGCCCCACAACTCGCCATTGATGAAGTTGCCGATGCGGCCGGAGGCCAGTCCCACGGGCACGCAGGGCGCCACCAGGTCGGCCACCTCGAAGAAGTGCCGGCGGGTCTTCCAGGCGTACAGGGCCATGGCGCCGATCACACCCAGCAAGCCGCCGTGGAAGGACATGCCGCCCTGCCACACCGCGAAGATCTCCGCCGGGTGGCTGAGGAAATGCATCGGCTTGTAGAACAGCACGTAGCCCAGGCGTCCGCCCAGCACCACGCCCAGCACGCCGAAGAACAGCATGTCCTCGATCTGCTGGCGGTTCCAGCCTGTCTGCGCATAAGGCGCCTTGCGCGCGCGCAGCGTGGCCAGCAGGTAGAAACCGGCGAAGGCCACCAGGTAGGTCAGTCCGTACCAGTGGATTTTGAGGGGCCCCAGTTCGAGGGCGATGGGGTCGATGTGCGGGTGGATCAGCATGGGTGCGAACGATAACCCATGCGGTGCCTGCTGGTAGCATCGACCGGATGAACCCGAGCACGATCCAGATCGTCGGCGCCGCCCTGTTCGCGATCGCGCTGCTGCACACCTTCTCGACCAAATTCTTCGATCGCCTGGCCGACAGCCGGCCTGGCCACGCCGGCCTGTGGCACCTGCTGGCCGAGGTCGAGGTCGTGTTCGGCTTCTGGGCCATGGTGCTGGTGCTGGCCATGTTCGCCCTCGAGGGCAAGCAGGCCGCGACCAGCTACCTGGAATCGCGCAACTTCACCGAGCCGTTGTTCGTCTTCGCGATCATGGTGGCCGCGGCCAGCAAACCCATCCTTCAGCTGGCCGGCTGGCTGGTGCGCACGCTGGCACGGTGGCTGCCGCTGCCCCCCGGCATGTCCTTCATGCTGGTGGTTCTGACGGTGGTGCCTTTGCTGGGCTCGTTCATCACTGAACCGGCGGCGATGACGCTGGCCGCCCTTCTGCTGCGTGAACGGGTCTATGCCCACCCGGTGTCCGAGCGGCTCAAGTACGCCACGCTGGGGGTGCTCTTCGTGAACGTGTCCATCGGCGGCACGCTCACGCCTTATGCAGCGCCACCGGTGTTGATGGTGGCCGCTGCCTGGGGCTGGGACCTGAGCTACATGTTCTTCAATTTCGGCGACAAGGCTCTGTTGGCCGTGGTGGTCAACACGGTGGCCCTGGTGCTGATGTTCCGCCGCGAGCTGCTGGCCCTGCCCGGCCAGGTCGAGCTGGGGCAACCCGACACGCACACCCTGCCGCCCTGGCCGGTCACGGTGATCCACCTGTTGTTCCTGACCGGCATCGTGGTGTTCGCCCACTACCCTGCCGTCTTCATCGGCCTGTTCCTGTTCTTTTTGGGGTTCACGGCGGCTTACGAGCGCTACCAGGACCGGCTGATCCTGCGGGAAGGACTGCTGGTGGCTTTTTTCCTGGGCGGGCTGGTGGTGCTGGGCGGCCAGCAGCAGTGGTGGCTGGAGCCGCTGCTGCTCAGCATGGACCACAACGCCGTGTTCTTCGGGGCCACCGCCCTCACGGCCATCACCGACAACGCGGCGCTGACCTACCTCGGATCGCTGGTGCCGGGGTTGAGCGATGAGTTCAAGTACGCGCTGGTGGCGGGGGCCGTGACTGGGGGCGGGCTGACGATCATTGCCAATGCACCCAATCCGGCGGGGGCGTCCATCCTCAAGGGGGCGTTTGAAGGCCAGTCCATCAGCGTGGGCGGGCTGGCTTTGGCCGCTTTGCCACCAACGCTGGTGGCCTTGCTGGCGTTCTGGCTTCTTTGAAGTTTGTTTGCTTGCTCTCTCGCTTGCGACGGTTTGATCGCTTTACCGTGAGAACGCGGGGCGGGGTCTGAGGAGGCCTCTGGCCGGGCTTCAATGTTGGCGGGCCCGCCTTCGGCGTGACTGCTCGCCGGTGCTCGTACGGGACAGGTGGCTGCGCAACTCGCCCTGCGGGCTCAAACATGCTCGCCATCCCCTCGCTGCGCGAGGGGCAGACCTCTCCCTCCCTGCGCGCCTCCGACGCCAACAAGGCGCCCGGCCAGAGGCCCCCTCAGCCCTTAGATGCCCCGCTTGCCGCATGCGGAGGGTGTTGTCCTTTGACTTGCACGGCCTGACGTTTCAACAGAACGCTTGCGGCCATTCCATGCGCGCAGAAGGCTGCACGCCACGGACTTCTCCGCACGCCACCAGCGGGGCGAAGAAGGGATGTGGGGGCAGCCGGCCGGGCGCCTTCGTTGGCGCTGAGAAGCGCAGCGGCGAGGTGGGCGCGCGCAGCGCGCTTCGTTCATCTGACTGGTCGCAGCTGTTTGAGCGAAGTGGCGAAGCCGCGTAGCGAGTTCTGCGGCCCCACCTCGTCGCGAGCATCGCAAGGCAGTCCTGCCGCAGGCAGGATCGACAACATAGGCGCTCGGCCGGATGCCCACACATCCTGCGCCCCGCGCTCTCACGACAAAATGCTCAAACCAACGTCGACCAAGAAAAAGCCGCTCCGAAGAGCGGCTTGAGATGAGAGCCCGATAGGCAAGGCGCTAGAACCCTGCCACCAGCTCAATCATCCAGCAGCGACAGATCCCGCACCGCCCCGGTATCGGCAGACGTGACCAGCATCGCGTAAGCCTTCAATGCTGCGGACACCTTGCGCGGGCGCACCTTGGCAGGCTTCCAGCCCTTGGCATCCTGCTCCGCACGGCGATCCGCCAGCTCGGCGTCGGACAGCAGCACATTGATCGACCGCTGCGGGATGTCGATGCGGATCTTGTCTCCATTGCGCACCAGGCCGATGGCACCACCCGCGGCAGCCTCCGGCGAGCAGTGGCCGATGGACAGCCCCGAGGTACCGCCCGAGAAGCGGCCATCCGTCAGCAGAGCGCAGACCTTGCCCAGGCCCTGCGACTTGATGTAGCTGGTGGGATAGAGCATCTCCTGCATGCCGGGCCCCCCTTTGGGGCCTTCATAGCGCACGATCACCACGTCGCCAGCCTTGACCTTGCCGGCCAGGATGTTCTCAACGGCTTCGTCTTGTGATTCGGTGACATGGGCCGTGCCCTCGAACACCAGGATGCTTTCATCGACGCCAGCGGTCTTGACCACGCAGCCATCGAGCGCGATGTTGCCGCGCAGCACGGCCAGGCCACCTTCCTGCGAGAAGGCATGCTCGTTGGAGCGGATGCAGCCTTCGGCGCGGTCCAGGTCCAGGCTGGGCCAGCGCGTGTTCTGGCTGAAGGCCACCTGGGTGGGGATGCCCGCCGGGCCGGCCATGTAGAAGTGGCGCACGGCCTCGTCCTGCGTGACGGCGATGTCCCACTGTGCCAGGGCATCGCCCAGCGTCGGCGAATGCACGGTCGGCGCATCGGTGTGCAGCTTGCCGGCGCGGGCCAGCTCGCCCAGGATGGCCATGATGCCGCCTGCGCGGTGCACATCTTCGATGTGGTACTTGTTGGTGTTGGGTGCCACCTTGCACAGCTGGGGAACGACGCGTGAGAGGCGGTCGATGTCGGCCATCGTGAAGTCGATCTCGGCTTCGCGGGCAATGGCCAGCAGGTGCAGGATGGTGTTGGTGGAGCCGCCCATGGCGATGTCCAGCGTCATCGCGTTCTCGAAGGCATTGAAGCCCACTGAGCGCGGCAGGATGCGCTCGTTGTCCTGCTCGTAGTATTCCTTGGCCAGCTCGACGATGCGGCGGCCGGCGCGCTTGAACAGCTGCTCGCGGTCGGCGTGCGTGGCCACCACGGTGCCATTGCCCGGCAGCGACAGGCCCAGCGCCTCGGTCAGGCAGTTCATGGAGTTGGCCGTGAACATGCCCGAACACGATCCGCAGGTCGGGCAGGCAGAGCGTTCCACCTCGGCCACTTCGGCGTCGGAGTAGGACTTGTCGGCGGCCATCACCATGGCGTCCACCAGGTCGAGCTTCTTGAACTCCATGACCTTGGTGACGGGGTTGGCCAGGCGCGTCTTGCCGGCTTCCATCGGGCCGCCGGAAACGAACACCACCGGAATGTTCAGCCGCATGGCAGCCATCAGCATGCCGGGGGTGATCTTGTCGCAGTTGGAGATGCACACCATGGCGTCGGCGCAGTGCGCGTTCACCATGTACTCCACCGAGTCCGCGATGATGTCGCGGCTGGGCAGCGAGTACAGCATGCCGTCGTGGCCCATGGCGATGCCGTCATCGACCGCGATGGTGTTGAACTCCTTGGCGACACCGCCCGCCGCCTCGATCTCGCGCGCGACGAGCTGGCCCAGGTCCTTCAGGTGCACGTGCCCGGGCACGAACTGGGTGAAGGAGTTGACCACCGCGATGATGGGCTTGGAGAAGTCTTCATCTTTCATGCCGGTGGCGCGCCACAGGGAGCGCGCCCCAGCCATGTTACGACCGGCGGTGGAGGTTTTGGAACGGTATGCGGGCATCGTGGGGGGCTGAAAAATATCGCAGAGTGAAGCGGGCCACGGGGGTGCAGGCCACCCGCACCTTGGTGCGAACGCCTTCTGAGCCACGCTCTGGGCAGAGCGCAATTATCGCCCACGCACTTGAAGGCGTGCCAAGGACTGTGCTTCATCCCGTGTGGAACGGTTGGCGCCCCCAGGCGCCTGGCAACAGCGGCTGGTCAAAAAAAAGACCCCGCCAAGGCGGGGCCTGCAAGATCGCTTCCGGCTGCGCTGGCGACTCTTGCCGTTTGTCAGCGCGGGCATTATATTTGATCAAATGCAATGCCAGAACATCAGGACTACAGCGGTGCCAGGGGCGTCTGTGCCGCGTTGGCATCGCCCCCCAGGACCTTGATGAGCCGCTCCAGATCCTTGTCGAGCCGGGCCAGCGTGGCCTCGTCCAGTGTGTTCAACGCATCGGGCAGCACACCCGCGAACGGCGCGGGCGCGGCATTGAGCACGGCCAACCCAGCCTCGCTGACCGACAGGCACACGGCACGGCGGTCCTGCACATCACGGCTGGTGGCCAGCAATTGCCGCGACACCAGGGCCTTGACCAGGTTGCTGGCAGTGGACTGGTGGATGTCCATGGCCTTGGCCAGCTCTCCGACCCCGATGCCGGGATGGGCCTGCACCACACTCAACGCCCAGACCTGGGCGCCGCCGATGCCCGCCTGCTTCTCGACCTGCTGGAAGTGGGTCTTGACCGCGTTGAAGACCACCCGAAACTGCCGCAGCACGCGTGTGGCAGAAGGTTTGATGGGCTCATGCGGGCCCTGCTCTGGCGTGGCGGCGTCAAGGGGTGTCATGTTGGGGCGCTCGTGGGTGGGGCGATTGTGCCGGAACTGCCCTCGCTCGGGGAGCCATGAACATGCGTGAACGCCCTATTGCAGACGCGCTGCGCGAGGAGCTGTACGACTGGCGCCGCTGGGCCGCCCGCGCGGTGGTACTGCTGTTCGCGGCCCTGTCGGGCCTGAGCGTGGTCGCCCTGACCTGGCTGGGTGAGCTGGCACTGGAGGTGTTCTACGCGATGCAGACGCGCGCCTGGTGGAGCCCTCTGCTGTGGACGCCGGCCTGCACGGCGTTCGTCGTGTGGGCTGTCAGGCGCTGGTGCCCCAGTGCAGCTGGATCCGGCATACCCCAGGTACTGGCGGCGCTGGAGCCCGGACTGCCCCCGGAGGAGCGGCGGCGCTTCGTCTCCCTGAAGCTGTCGCTGGCCAAGATCCTGGGCACTGCGGGCTCGCTGGTGGCCGGCCTGTCCGTCGGGCGTGAAGGCCCGTCGGTGCAGGTGGCCGCGGGCGTGATGCACCATGCGCGTCGATGGCTGCCTGACCGCACCGCCATCAACGAGCACGGGCTGATGGTCGCTGGAGGGGCCGCCGGCGTGGCCGCGGCGTTCAACACTCCTTTGGGCGGCGTCATGTTCGCCATCGAGGAACTCACGCGGCGGCCTGAGCACCGGTCGAGCGGCTTGCTGATGGCGGCCATCGTGCTGGCCGGCTTGATGGCGGTGTCCGTCTATGGCAACAACGCGTATTTCGGCGTGATGCAGGTGGCTTCGCTGTCGTGGTCGCTGCTGCTGCCAGGCTTGTTGGTGGTCCTGCTGAGCGGGCTGCTGGGCGGGTTGTTCTCTCGCCTGCTGATCCGCTCGCTGACGGGCCAGGGCCGTGATCGGTTCAGCCGTTGGCGCCAGCGCTACCCAGTGCGCTTCGCCGCCGGCTGCGGCTTTGCCGTGGCCCTGATCGGCGTGGCCAGCCAGGGTGCCACCCTGGGCAGCGGCTACCAGCCCACGCGGCTGCTGCTGGAAGGCCAGGACACCACCTCGGCCCTGTATGTGCCGCTGCGCTTCATCGCCACCTGGCTGTCGGCCTGGAGCGGCGCACCGGGCGGCATCTTCGCGCCGGCCCTGGCCATCGGCGCGGGCATCGGCAGCGACGTCGCCGCCTGGACCGGGCACCCCGCCGCCACGGCCCTGATCGCCCTGGGCATGGTGGGCTTTCTGGCCGCGGCCACGCAGACACCGATCACGGCCTTCATCATCGTGATGGAAATGGTGGATGGCCACACCATGGTGCTCAGCCTGATGGCCTGCGCGCTGCTGGCCAGTGGCCTGTCGAGACTGCTTGGGCCCTCGCTCTACCCGCAACTGGCCGACCACATGCTGGGCCCGAGGCAGCAAGCCCATGCCCCGACCGCGCCCGGGGACACCCTCAGCGACACCACCCTGCCTGCTGACCGACAATAGGTTCAGCCCCCTTTTTTCCCCGCAGCGGCCATCGCTGTCCACCGAATGAAGCCCGACACCATGAGCCTGAACCGCCGTTCCAGGAACATCACCGAAGGCGTTGCCCGCGCGCCCAACCGCTCCATGTACTACGGCATGGGCTACCAGCAGGAAGACTTCGTCAAGCCCATGGTGGGTGTGGCCAACGGGCACTCCACCATCACGCCCTGCAACTCCGGCTTGCAGAAGCTGGCCGACGCCGCCATCGAGGGCCTGAAGGCCGCCGGCGCCAACCCGCAGGTGTTCGGCACGCCCACCATCTCCGATGGCATGGCCATGGGCACCGAGGGGATGAAGTACTCGCTGGTGTCGCGCGAGGTGATCTCCGACTGCGTGGAGACCTGCGTGGGCGGCCAGTGGATGGACGGCGTGCTCGTGATCGGCGGCTGCGACAAGAACATGCCCGGCGGACTGATGGGCATGCTGCGCGCCAACGTACCCGCCATCTACGTGTACGGCGGCACCATCCTGCCTGGCCATTACAAGGGCAAGGACCTGAACATCGTCAGTGTGTTCGAGGCCGTGGGGCAGTTCACCGCCGGCAAGATGTCCGAAGAGGACTTCTGCCAGATCGAAAAGCGCGCCATCCCCGGCACCGGCTCCTGCGGCGGCATGTACACGGCCAACACCATGTCATCGGCCTTCGAGGCCCTGGGCATCAGCCTGCCCTACAGCAGCACCATGGCCAATGTCGAAGACGAGAAGGCCCTCAACACCCGCGAGAGCGCCCGTGTGCTGGTCGAGGCCATCCGCCAGGACATCAAGCCGCGCGACATCGTCACCAGGAAGGCCATCGAGAACGCCGTGGCGGTGATCATGGCCACGGGCGGCTCCACCAACGCGGTGCTGCACTTCCTGGCGATCGCCCACGCGGCCGAGGTCGAGTGGACCATCGACGACTTCGAGCGCATCCGCCAGAAGGTGCCCGTGCTGTGTGACCTGAAGCCCAGCGGCGAGTACCTGGCCATCGACCTGCACCGCGCCGGCGGCATCCCCCAGGTGATGAAGCTGCTGCTCAACGCCGGCCTGCTGCATGGCGATGCCCTCACCATCACAGGCCAGACCATGGCCGAGGTGCTGGCCGATGTGCCGGACGAGCCACGGGCCGACCAGAAGGTCATCCGCCCGATCAAGGATGCGGTCTATGCACAAGGCCACCTGGCCATACTCAAGGGCAACCTGGCGCCAGAAGGTTGCGTGGCGAAGATCACCGGCCTGAAGAACCCGGTGATGACCGGCCCGGCCCGCGTGTTCGACGATGAGCAATCCGCGCTGGCCGCGATCATGGGCAAGCAGATCCAGGCGGGCGACGTGATGGTGCTGCGCTACCTGGGCCCCAAGGGCGGCCCCGGCATGCCCGAAATGCTGGCGCCCACCGGCGCGCTGATCGGCCAGGGCCTGGGCGAGAGCGTAGGGCTGATCACCGACGGGCGCTTCTCGGGTGGCACCTGGGGCATGGTGGTGGGCCACGTGGCGCCCGAGGCCGCTGCCGGAGGCCTGATCGCGCTGGTGCAGGAGGGTGATTCGATCACCATCGATTCACACCAGCTGGTGCTGGAGCTGCATGTGGCTGATGACGAGATTGCCCGCCGCCGTGCCGCATGGAAGGCCCCCGCCCCGCGCTACACGCGCGGCGTGCTGGCCAAGTTCGCTTTCAACGCGTCCAGCGCCAGCTCGGGCGCCGTGCTGGACAAGTTCGATCGCTGACGAAGCACATGAAAAAGGCCGCACGGGGTGCGGCCTTTCGGCAGGCGAAAACAAGTACTCGTCAGCGCTTTGACTTCTTGGGCCCCATGCCCAGGGCGTCCAACTGCTTGTCTCGACGGGCGCCCCGCTTGGCGTCGACTTTTTCCATCGCCTTGCGCTGCGTCCAACCGCTGGCATCTGCCCAGAACCACCACGCCACGGCCAGGCCGAACGGCAGCAGGAACTTCCACAGATCGCCATCCCACTTCCAGGTCCACTCGGCCACAGGACCGATTCCGGCGATGTTCATGACCATCAGCGCCACGCCAATCACAACAAACCACATACCCACTCCCTCAAATCAGGGTTGTTTCAACCCAATTTGAACACCCTCCGTCAACCGTCGGGGCCCAGATAAACGTTTATAAAGTCGGTCTGCATGCAATGCAGCCCCCTAGAACTGAAAGGACGTCCCCCGATGAGACTGTTGCTGTCCCCGTTGCTGGCCAGTATCGCCCTGCTGTCCACCCTGAGCCTGCCCGCTCAAGCCTCCCAGCAATTGGCCCAGAGCAAAGCCTGCCTGGCCTGCCACAACATCGACAAGAAGGTGGTCGGCCCCTCCTTCAAGGAGATCGCCAAGAAGTACGCCGGCAAGAAGGGCATCGAAGCCCAGCTCGCCACCAAGGTGACCAAGGGCGGCGGCGGCGTGTGGGGCACCATGCCCATGCCGGCCAACCCTCAGGTCTCCGAGGCCGAAGCCAAGCAACTGGTCAAGTGGATCCTCACCTTGAAGTGATCCTCGGGGGCATCACCGGCCTCTCATAAAAAAAGCCCCGCACTGCGGGGCTTTTTCTTTGGGGGCGCCCGCCAGCAAAGGCGGGTGCCCGAACCAGCGTCAGTCGCCGGCGTAGATGTCCACATCCTTGGTTTCCCGCACGAAGAGCAGGCCCACCACGAAGGTGATCAGCGCCACGATGATGGGGTACCACAGGCCGTTGTAGATGTTGCCGGTCTGCGCCACGATGGCAAAGGCGGTGGTAGGCAGCAGGCCGCCAAACCAGCCGTTGCCGATGTGGTACGGCAGGCTCATCGAGGTGTAGCGGATGCGGGTGGGGAACATTTCCACCAGCATGGCCGCGATCGGGCCGTACACCATGGTCACGTAGATCACCAGCAGCGTCAGGATCGCGATGACCACCGGCTTGTTCAGCTTGGCCGGATCGGCCTTGGCCGGATAGCCTGCTTCCTTGATGGCGGCGGTGACTTCCTTCTTGAAGGCAGCGTCCTTGGCCTTGGCCTCATCCGCAGGCAGGCCCTTGGAGGTGTAGGACTCGATGACCTTGTCACCCACCTTGATCTGGGCGTTGCCCGTGCCAGCCACGTTCTCGTAGTTCACCGAACCGGCGGCCAGCACCTGCTTGGCGATGTCGCAAGAGCTGGTGAACTTGGCGGTGCCCGTCGGGTTGAACTGGAAGGAGCACTCCGACTGGTTGGCGATCAGCGTCACCGGGGCGTTGGCCTGCGCATGTGCCAGATCCGGGTTGGCCGCCACCGTCAGCGCCTTGAACAGCGGGAAGTAGGTGAGCGCCGCGATCAGGCAGCCCGCCAGGATGATGGGCTTGCGGCCGATCTTGTCCGACAGCGTGCCGAACACGACGAAGAACGGCGTGGCGATCAGCAGCGAGATGGCAACCAGGATGTTGGCGGTGGCGCCATCGACCTTCAGCGTCTGCGTCAGGAAGAACAGCGCGTAGAACTGGCCCGTGTACCAGACCACGGCCTGGCCGGCGACCAGACCCACCAGGGCCAGGATCACGATCTTGAGGTTCTTCCACTGGCCGAAGGATTCGGACAACGGCGCCTTGGACGTCTTGCCCTCGGCCTTCATCTTCTTGAAGGCGGGGCTTTCATTCATGCTCATCCGGATCCACACGCTGATGCCCAGCAGCAGCACGGAGAGGATGAATGGGATGCGCCAGCCCCAGTCGGCGAAGGCCTCTTCACCGGTGATGGTGCGGGTGCCCAGGATCACCAGCAGCGACAGGAACAGACCCAGCGTGGCGGTGGTCTGGATCCAGGCCGTGTAGGCGCCGCGACGGCCATGCGGTGCATGCTCGGCCACGTAGGTGGCGGCACCGCCGTACTCGCCGCCCAGGGCCAGGCCCTGCAGCATGCGCAGAACGATCAGCACCACAGGAGCCAGCACGCCGATCGAGTTGTAGTTGGGCAGGATCCCCACCAGGAAGGTGGAGGCGCCCATCAGCAGGATGGTGACGAGGAAGGTGTACTTGCGGCCGATCATGTCGCCCAGGCGACCGAACACCAGCGCCCCGAAAGGCCGCACGATGAAGCCCGCGGCAAAGGCCAGCAGCGCAAAGATGAAGGCGGATGTGGGATCAAGGCCCGCGAAGAACTGTTTGGCGATGATCGCCGCCAGCGAGCCGTAGAGGTAGAAGTCATACCACTCGAAGACGGTGCCCAGGCTGGAGGCGAAGATGACCTTCTTCTCCTCCGCCGTCATCGGGGTGTTGGTTGCTGCTGTTGCCATGTGGGATGCTCCTCATCGTTGCGAAACGAAGGTTTGTGACCTTCTCACCCCCAATTTAGGGGGGTTGTGAACGGATGTAATGAGGGGGAATGCGGATACACCCGGCAAAACCACACGGATTGACCCCAGGGTATCCGCCGATTCAGACCATCACCCGAAAAACCAGGCAGGGTATCCACCAAGGCAGGTCGCCCCGCCCTTCTCCCTCGTCGCGTGTCAGTTGGCCTGGGCCAACTGCTCCAGGATGGCCGGGTTCTCCAGCGTGCTGGTGTCTTGTGTGACCGCATCGCCCTTGGCGATCACGCGCAGCAGGCGCCGCATGATCTTGCCGGAGCGGGTCTTGGGCAGGTTGTCGCCGAAGCGGATGTCTTTGGGCTTGGCGATCGGGCCGATCTCCTGCGCCACGTGGTTGCGCAACTCGGCCGCGAGCTTGCGGGCCTCTTCGCCGCTGGGGCGGGCGCGCTTGAGAACCACGAAGGCGCAGATGGCCTCGCCGGTCAGGTCATCGGGTCGTCCCACCACGGCGGCCTCGGCCACCAGCGGGTGCGACACCAGCGCCGACTCGATCTCCATCGTGCCCATGCGGTGGCCGGAGACGTTCAGCACGTCGTCGATGCGACCGGTGATGGTGAAGTACCCAGTTTCCACATCGCGGATGGCGCCGTCGCCGGCCAGGTAGAAGGTCCCGCCCAGGTCAGCCGGGTAGTAGCTCTTCTTGAAGCGTTCCGGATCACCCCAGATGGTGCGGATCATCGCGGGCCAGGGCTTGCGCACGACCAGCACGCCGCCTTGCCCCCAGGGCACTTCCTTGCCGGTTTCGTCGACCACGGCCGCATCGATGCCCGGGAAGGGCAAGGTGCAAGAACCCGGCGTGAGTGCGTGGGCGCCAGGCAGCGGCGTGATCATGTGGCCGCCGGTCTCGGTCTGCCAGAAGGTGTCGACGATGGGGCAGCGGCCGCCACCGATCTCGCGGTGGTACCAATCCCAGGCGGCAGGGTTGATGGGCTCGCCCACCGTGCCCAGCAGGCGCAGGCTGCCCAGGTTGAAGTTGCGCGGGTGCACCTCGGCCGTGATCTCAGCGGCCTTGATCAGCGCACGGATGGCCGTGGGCGCCGTGTAGAAAATGGTGACCTTGTGCGCCTCGATCATGCGCCAGAAGCGGGCTGCATCCGGGAAGGTGGGCACGCCTTCGAACACGATCTGCGTGCCGCCGTTGGCCAGGGGGCCATACGCCACATAGGTGTGGCCGGTGACCCAGCCGATGTCGGCCGTGCACCAGAAGATGTCGTCGGGCTTGAGATCGAAGGTCCATTTGGTGGTGAGCGCCGCCTGCAGCAGGTAGCCGCCGGTGCAGTGCTGCACGCCCTTGGGCTTGCCGGTCGAGCCCGAGGTGTAGAGCAGGAAGAGCGGGTGCTCGGCCTCGACCCACTCGGGCTCGCAGGTGGTGGACTCGGCCGCCATCACCTCGTGCAACCATACATCGCGGCCGGCGTCGAAGGCCACCTTGCCGCCGGTGCGGCGGTAGACGATGACACGGCGCACGCTGTCGCAGCCGCCCAGGGACAGGGCTTCGTCGACGATGGCCTTGAGCGGCAGGCTCTTGCCGCCGCGCTGCTGCTCGTCGGCGGTGATGATGAGCACGGCGCCGGCGTCTTCGACGCGGTCACGTAGGCTCTGGGCGGAGAAGCCGCCGAACACCACCGAGTGCGTGGCGCCGATGCGGGCGCAAGCCTGCATGGCGATCACGCCCTCGACCGACATCGGCAAATAGATGACGACGCGATCGCCTTTTTGCACACCTTGCGCCTTGAGCGCGTTGGCCAGCTGGGACACCTTCTCGAGCAGCTGTTTGTAGCTGTGGCGGGTCACGGTGCCGTCATCGGCTTCGAAGATGATCGCGGTCTTGTCGCCCAGGCCGGCCTCGACGTGGCGGTCCAGGCAGTTGTACGACACGTTGAGCGTGCCGTCGGCGAACCACCGGTAGAAAGGGGCGTTGCTCTCGTCGAGCACCTGGTTGAAGGGCTGTTTCCAGCTCACCATCTCGCGGGCCAGGCCAGCCCAGTAGCCAGGGTAATCGGCCTGCGCCTGGGCGCAGAGATCGTCATACGCGGCACGGCTGCCGATGTGGGCGTGGCGGGCGAACTCCGCGGGAACGGGAACGGTCTGTGCGTGGTGAGGGGTGTCGTGCTGGGGGCTGCCGGTTGTCATCTGATGCTCACTCCGATGCTGCAATCGCGCTTGTGGCGCATGATCGAGGACCGGGCTGCACGTCATGCATGCAAAGGCCCCGTCCACCCGGAACTTTCGTGTAACTTTAGAATTTGCTGCTACGTAGTATCCCTGCACCAATCTGACACATGTCCAATCCACGCGCCAAACTCGGCCCTCTCTCTTCCGTCATCTTCGCCAGCCGCTGGCTTCAACTTCCGCTGTACATCGGTCTGATCCTGGCGCAGGCGGTTTATGTGTACCACTTCTGGGTGGAACTCGTCCACCTGATCGAAGCGGCTTTCGGCAACCAGCACGCCCTGCAGGCCATCATCACGGCCACGGGACAGAAGGTGGTCGAAGGTGCGCCACCCCAGCTCACCGAGACCACCATCATGCTGGTGGTGCTGGGCCTGATCGACGTGGTGATGATCTCCAACCTGCTGATCATGGTGATCGTGGGGGGTTATGAAACGTTCGTGTCGCGCATGAACCTGGAAGGCCACCCTGATCAGCCGGAGTGGCTCAGCCATGTGAACGCTTCGGTGCTCAAGGTCAAGCTGGCCACCGCCATCATCGGGATCTCGTCGATTCACCTGCTCAAGACCTTCATCAATGCCGACAACTACACTGACAGGGTGCTGATCGCGCAGACGCTGATCCACGTGACTTTCCTGCTGTCGGCCCTGGCCATCGCCGCCACCGACAAGCTGCTCCAGTCGCCCCACCCGCCCGAACCCGCAGCGCACTGACCGAACCCACCCAGCCATGACCACGCCCAAGCGCCGATGGATGCCGGAAAAGGACCAGATCCTGGCCTACCGCTGGCTGAGCCCGGTGCGCCCCTGGCTGGGCGATGACAGCCTGTGGGATCTGAACCGCAGCAGCGTGGCGCGGGGCGTGGCGGTAGGCCTGTTCATCGGGCTGCTGCTGCCTGTGGCGCAGTTCCTGTTCGCCATCGCCGGGGCGGTGCTGCTGCGCGGCCACGTTCCAGTGAGTGCGGCGTGCACCTTCGTGACCAATCCCTTGACGGTCACGCCCATCTACTGGCTGGCTTATCAGATTGGCGGCTATCTGCTGCCCCACCGGCACGAGACGCTGGACACCCTGGAAAGCGCCGGCAGCTGGTTTGCCCAGGCCATACATTGGGCAGCAGCGATGGGCGTGCCCCTGCTGACCGGCCTGGCCGTGATGGCCAGCATCACAGCGGCGGTGGGTTACGCCCTGGTCTGGCTGTGCTGGCCACGCCCTCCCGCAGCCAACCCGTGATTGAAACGCCTGTTGGGCGTTGTGAAACACACGAAATCAACCACCGCGTGCATAGTTGGCAAGAGTGGACGAAGCCTTGGCAGGCGCCCTGACGCGCAAGTAAATCGCTTCACGGACAATGGCGCCATCGAGGCACCATGACAGTACCGGCGCCATCGAATCGACAGCCGTAACGATGGTCAATGATGTTCCGCACGCCTCGCCCGTCCCCGCTCACGCAGCGGCGCGGGCGAACCGCAGGCTCCGCGTGGTCAGCGGTGTGCTGACCCATGCGGTGGTGCGGCATGCAGCGGCATGGGTGTTGCTGGCCGTGGCAGCCAGTTTCCACAAGCTCCCTTGGGGCGGCGTGCTGGGAATGATCGCAGCCACCATCGCGGCCAGCGCCCTGCTGCCCGCCATCGCGCGGCGCGGTATTCCCGTGCACCGCTTCGACCCCGTCCTGTTCGGACCGCTGACCTTGTTGAGCGTCGCAGCGCTTGTGTGCGTGGCCTCGCTGGCCCACGCGACAGATCGGTGGTGGCTGCTGGCCTGTGTGCTGCCCTCGCTGCTGCTGGCCTGCTCACACCTGCGCGGCAGTGCGTGGCGGCATGCCGGCGCGCTCACCGCTTTCGCGGTGGGCGCCGCGCTGCTGGTCGCCGGCTTGACCACCCGCCTGGACGACACCCTGCTGGCGGCCCTGGCAGGCCTGACGGCCGCGCCCTTGCTCCCCCTGTGGTCCACAGGCCGCCTGCGCCACCTTCGCTGGAGCGCCGCCAGGCGTTGGCTGCTGTCCGATGACCCGTCCCAGGGCGTGTTCATCCTGCGGTTTCTGATCGCCTGTGTTGCGGCCATGACAGGCATCGCAGCACTGGAGTACGGTGCCACGCTCGGCCTGATCGACGCGGTGGCCGCGCGATGGATGACCTGCCTGGCCACCACCACCGTGATCGGCTTCTACCTTGTCACCCGATCGGGCCTGAACAAGAACCTGGGCGACCGCACCATGACCGAGCCCAAGCTGCTGGTCTGCGTGGTGTTCCTGGCCTTCGGCTACTACCTGGGCGGCATCGGCCGCGGCCTGGCGCTGACCTTGCTGGTCACGCTGGAGATGTTCGGCATGTTCGTGATCACCCCGACGCAGGTGGCGCGCATCAGCGCCTTCGCCGCGGTGGCGTTTTCGGTGTCGATGCTGGCCGTGGCCCGGACCGAGACCGACCCGGGCCAGCTCAAGCTGCAGGGCGTGACCTTCGGCGTGATGGTGGTGGTGCTGGCCGTGATGTCCTGGCTGGCGCACCAACTGGGCCAGTTGCGCAACTCGCTGATGCGGCGCAAGAACGAGCTGGCTGAAGCGCTTGAGCGCATCCAGATGCTGGCCACCCGCGACGAGCTCACGGGCCTGGTCAATCGCCGCCACATGATGGACCTGCTCAATCAGCAGATCAGGCTGGGGGCACGCTCCGGCGCGCCCGCCTGCATCGCCCTCATCGACCTGGACCACTTCAAGGCGGTCAATGACACGCACGGCCATGGCGTGGGTGATGAAGTGCTGCGCAACTTCGCGCAGGCGCTCAAGGCCGGCCTGCGCGACACCGATGTGGTGGCCCGCTGGGGCGGCGAAGAATTTTTGGTGCTGCTCAACGACAGCGACCTGGACGCTGCGGCGCTGGGCATTGAACGGGCGCGGCTGGAAGTGGGCCGCACCGGCATGTCTGCCAGCGTGCCGCGGCTGCGCGTCACCTTCTCATGCGGATTGGCCGCCTTCGAGGAGGGGCTGCCGCTCGAAAAGCTGGTGGACCTGGCAGACCAACGCCTGTACCAGGCCAAGGCACAGGGCCGCGACCGCACCTGCACATTCCTGACGCCAGGGGCGGCTCACAGCGGCATGGCCACGGTGATGCACAGCCCTGCGCCCGGCATCGCCCAGCCTCACGCCGCCGAGCATCCAGGCTGAGGCAGGGCGCGGCAAGGCTCAACTCGCGCCACCACTGCGGGAGCATGCGCGGTAAAATGCCCGCCGTCACCCGACCACCCTTCCCCGGGGTGCCCCCTGCTCAAGCCACAAGCCCAAGCCCACCATGACGACCATCCGCCACGACGACCTCGTCGAATCCGTCGCTGCTGCCCTGCAGTACATCAGCTACTACCACCCGGCCGACTACATCGCCCACCTGGCCCGAGCCTACGAGCGTGAAGAATCGCCGGCTGCGAAGGACGCGATCGCGCAGATCCTGACCAACTCGCGCATGTGCGCCGAGGGTCGCCGCCCGATCTGCCAGGACACCGGCATCGTCAACGTCTTCCTGAAGATCGGGATGAGCGTGAAGTGGGAAGGTTTCGGCAACCGCAGCATCCAAGAGGCGGTCGACGAAGGCGTGCGCCGTGGCTACAACAACCCGGACAACAAGCTGCGCGCCTCGGTGCTGTCCGATCCCATCTTCGAGCGCAAGAACACCAAGGACAACACGCCTGCCGTGGTCTTCATGGAACTGGTGCCCGGCGACACGGTCGATGTGACGGTCGCGGCCAAGGGCGGCGGCTCCGAGAACAAGTCCAAGGTCTACATGCTCAACCCGTCGGACAACATCGTCGACTGGGTGCTCAAGACCGTGCCGACCATGGGCGCCGGCTGGTGCCCGCCCGGCATGCTGGGCATCGGCGTGGGCGGCACCGCCGAGAAGGCGGCCCTGCTGGCCAAGGAATCGTTGATGGACGACATCGACATGTACGAACTGCTCGAGCGCGGCCCGCAGAACAAGCTCGAAGAGCTGCGCATCGAGCTGTACGAGAAGGTCAACGCCCTGGGCATCGGCGCGCAGGGCCTGGGCGGCCTGACCACCGTGCTGGATGTGAAGATCAAGACCTACCCCACGCACGCAGCCTCCAAGCCCATCGCCATGATCCCGAACTGCGCGGCCACTCGCCACGCCCACTTCGTGATGGACGGCAGCGGCCCCGTCTACCTGGATCCGCCCAGCCTGGACCTGTGGCCCAACGTGCACTGGGCGCCTGACTACAACAAATCCAAGCGCGTCGACCTGAACACGCTCACACCCGCCGAGGTGGCCAGCTGGAAGCCAGGCGACACCCTGCTGCTCAACGGCAAGATGCTGACGGGCCGTGATGCTGCTCACAAGCGCATCCAGGACATGCTGGCCAAGGGCGAGCAACTGCCCGTCGATTTCACCAACCGCGTCATCTACTACGTGGGCCCGGTCGATCCCGTGCGCGATGAGGTGGTCGGCCCCGCCGGCCCCACCACCGCCACGCGCATGGACAAGTTCACCGACATGATGCTGGAGAAGACAGGGCTCATCTCCATGGTGGGCAAGGCCGAGCGCGGGCCCATCGCCATCGAATCGATCAAGAAGCACAAATCGGCCTACCTGATGGCCGTGGGCGGCAGCGCCTACCTGGTGTCCAAGGCCATCAAGGGTGCCAAGGTGGTCGGTTTTGCCGACCTGGGCATGGAAGCCATCTACGAGTTCGACGTGGTCGACATGCCGGTGACGGTGGCGGTGGATGCCGGCGGCACCAGCGCCCACATCGAGGGGCCGAAGCTGTGGCAGGCCAGGATCGGCAAGATCCCGGTGGCGGTGGGCTGACCACATGCCATCCACAAAAAAACCCGGCCATCCCTGGCCGGGTTTTTTTGCACTCGCCAATCGCGATCAGGGATCGGCGAACTCAGGCATGGGCCGGCAGCAGCCGCTTTTCGAGCTCATCGAAGCTGGCCTTCACCAGATCCTTGTCGAGCTCATCGGCGATGATCCCGGCCACCTGAGGGCTCCAGGCCTGGCGTAGATAGCCCAGGAAGCGAGGCGCGGCCACCACCTTCAAGGACGAGAATCGCCCTTCCTGATGGAACTGCGCCAGGCGCTGAGCCACCTGCTTGGCGAATCGCTGCCCCTCCTGGTGGAGTTCTGCCTCGCCCGCAGACGCGGTGATGCTGTTGCCACGGCGCCCGTGGGCGTCATGGCGCATCTCCGCAGCCTTGGCATGGGCATCGGGGTCGGTCAACTCTTCAACCGGCTTGAGGATGCGGTCATCGACTTCCAGCAGACGTGCAATGGCTTCGTCCGCCACCACGATCCAGGTTTTTTTCATTGGGTGCTCCATTCTTCGCCTCAGGGGTGGCGATGCCCTTCATGGGCAACCCATGTGCCCGGCACTCAGGCATGCTGCTGGCCGTTACGATGGCGACCATGAAGCGGAATCCCTACTTCGATCCCACCAAGCCTCACCACCGCCCGGGTGGCTTCCAGAACAACTACCTGGAGTTCCGGGAGAAGCGCTGGCACGAACTGCTGCGCTGGCGCTGGGGAGCCTGGCGCAAAGGCGAACCCAAGCCCCCGAAAGACTCCATACCGGTGGTGGAGCCGGACCTGGCCTTCATCCACGCCAACGCGAAGGCCGGCATGGCCATGGCACCGGCCATCACCTGGGTGGGGCACATCACCGTGCTGGCTCAGATCGGCGGCTTGAACTTCCTGACCGACCCGGTGTTCTCTGAACGCTGCTTCCCTGTGCAATGGGCGGGCCCGCGCCGCCACACGCCGCCGGGCCTTCGACTGGCGCAGTTGCCTCACATCGACGTGGTGCTGCTGTCCCACAACCACTACGACCACATGGACGAGGGTTCGCTGCTCGCGCTGGCGAAGCAGGCCGGTGGCCCGCCCATGTTCATCACGCCCTTGGGCCACAAGGCCTGGTTCGAGCGTCATGGCATCCATGGCGTGATCGAGCTGGACTGGTGGGACCGCCACATGATCCACGCCACCGAGCAGAACGCCCGCATCCCCATCGTGCTGACACCGGCCCAGCACTGGTCGGCCCGCACCGCAACGGACGCGCTGCGCAGCCTGTGGGGCGGCTTTGCCGTGCTGTCACCGGATTGCCACCTCTTCTTCGCGGGAGACACCGCCTACTCGAAGGATTTTGCAGACATCCGCCAGCACTTCGCCATCGACCACGCGCCCGGCCTGGGTGGCGGCTTCGACATCGCCCTGCTGCCCATCGGCGCCTATGAGCCGCGCTGGTTCATGAGGGATCAGCACTGCAACCCGGCCGAATCTGTGCAGATCTTCAAGGACCTGGGCGCCAAGCAGGCGCTGGGCGTGCACTGGGGCACTTTCCAGCTCACCGACGAAGCACTGGACGAACCGCCACGGGCATTGAAAAAAGCGCTGGCCGCCGCAAGGGTCGGCGAGCAGCGCTTCTTCGTGCTGCCGGTGGGCGGCACTCGGCGTCTGACACCTAGGCTGTAGCGCTCTTGGCGCGGCGCTGACGCGCCAGAGCCCAGCCGCCCAGCAACAGCCCCTGAAGCATCAGCACGTAAGAGGCCGGCTCCGGCACAGGCGTGGTGGCCGAGCCCGTCACCGACGCGCTCAGGTAGAACGCTGCGGACTGCGTCAGGCCACTCGAATTGCTGAACACGCTGCGCAGCACACCTGACTCCTCAAGGAACTGCTCCGTGGAGGGTGTTGTCGTGTACACCGGCACCGAATACCCGAGCAAAGGGTCGTAAACGTAGACGTACGAGGTGGTTCCACCTTGCGCCACGGCCTGCAGAGAGCGGGTCTCAACGCCGTTGTAGCTGGCACTGACGGAACTGCCTGTGTAGTTGTAGCTCAGCGATGAAGTGACGGTGGCCTTGGCCGACTCGGTCGAGCAGTTGTAGTAATAACTGCAGGCCGAAGGATTGTTGGCCGAGGCCTTGAGGTCGTACTGCGAGTCAATCAACAGCAGGGTGTTGGCGGACAGCGACAGGTTGACCGGCGCACCGTAATAGTAGTTGCTGGGCGAGCCCGTGGACACCGACGCATTGAAGGAGGTCGAAGGACCATTGGCAACGCCGCTGACGGCCAGCACCTCCTCACCAATCACCCCGTGGGCATTGGCGTTGGTCAACGAAACCCACTCATCACGGGAGAAACTGAATGTGCCAGAGCGGGTTGACGAGACACCTTCGGAGGCTCCTTGTGCGGTATCGATCGCATTCAGGGCGAAGCTGGTGGAACCAATGGCGTTGGTGAAGCTGAAAGACGCTTCCACACCATCGGTGGGATTCAGATCGATCAGCGTGAATGTCAGTCCGGTCAGGCTGGCAGACGCCTGAGAACCGGCTTGGGCGGTAGAGACGGACAGGGCAGCCATGATGACCATCATGGCCGAGTGCAGACGCGGCATGAGACTCCCTTGTTGTGGACGCTGGCGGGTGCCAGCGTTCACATTCTGCCAAAACTGAGCACGTTTGGTAACAAAAAGAGTCCCCTACCCTCTGTCTGAGGGTGGCTCACCACAGTGGCAGCGTCAGTGCACCGTGCGCTCGAACCTGAAGCCCCCCTCCCCGTCCGTCACCACCGGGATCACGTCCTTCGGTCCGAACTTGCCCTGCAGGATCAACTTGGCCACCGGGTTCTCGATGCGCTGCTGAATGGCCCGCTTGAGCGGCCGCGCACCAAACACCGGATCGAAGCCCACCTTCGCCAGTTCCACCAGGGCCTGCGGCGACACGTCCAGCTTCATCTCCATCTGCTCCAGGCGCCTTTCCAGGCCCTTGAGCTGGATCTTCGCGATGGATTCGATGTTGGCTTGGTCCAGCGCGTGGAACACCACCACCTCGTCGATGCGGTTGAGGAACTCGGGACGGAAATGCTGCTTCACCTCCACCCACACCGCGTCCTTGATGTCGCTGGAAGGTTGCCCCGCCATCTGCATGATCTGGTGCGAGCCCAGGTTGCTGGTCATCACGATCACGGTGTTCTTGAAGTCCACGGTGCGGCCCTGGCCGTCGGTCAGGCGGCCATCGTCCAGCACCTGCAGCAGCACGTTGAACACATCCGGGTGGGCCTTCTCGACCTCGTCGAGCAGCACCACGCTGTAGGGCTTGCGGCGCACGGCCTCCGTCAGCGTGCCGCCTTCTTCGTAGCCCACATAGCCCGGAGGCGCGCCGATCAGGCGGCTCACCGAATGTTTCTCCATGAACTCGCTCATGTCGATGCGGATCAGGTGCTCCTCGCTGTCGAACAGGAAGCCGGCCAGCGCCTTGCACAGCTCGGTCTTGCCCACGCCGGTCGGGCCCAGGAACAGGAAGGAGCCGTATGGACGGTTCGGATCCGACAAGCCAGCGCGCGATCGACGGATGGCATCGGAGACGGCCACGATGGCCTCTTCCTGGCCCACCACGCGCTCGTGCAGCTTGTCTTCCATCGTGAGCAGCTTGTCGCGCTCGCCCTGCATCAGCTTGGACACGGGGATGCCCGTGGCACGCGCCACCACCTCGGCAATCTCTTCGGCACCGACCTGGGTGCGCAGCAGCGTGGGCTTGCTGGCGTCCTTGGCCTTGGTGTTCTCCTTGTCCTGGGCTTCCTTCAGGCTCTTTTCAAGCGCGGGCAGCTTGCCGTACTGCAGCTCGGCCACCTTGTTGAAATCACCCTTGCGCTTGAACTCCTCGATCTGGAAGCGGATCTTGTCGATCTCTTCCTTCACATGGGCCGAGCCCTGGGCCTGGGCCTTCTCGGCCTTCCAGATCTCTTCCAGGTCGGCGATTTCCTTCTGCAGCTTCTTGATCTCGTCCTCGATCAGCCCCAGGCGCTTGATGGAGGCTTCGTCTTTCTCGCGCTTGACGGCTTCGCGCTCGATCTTGAGCTGGATCAGGCGGCGATCCAGACGGTCCAGCGCCTCGGGCTTGGAGTCGATCTCGATCTTGATCTTGGCCGCAGCCTCGTCGATCAGGTCGATGGCCTTGTCGGGCAGGAAGCGGTCGGTGATGTAGCGGTTGGACAGCTCGGCCGCGGCCACGATGGCCGGGTCGGTGATCTCCACCCCGTGGTGCACTTCGTACTTCTCCTGCAGACCGCGCAGGATGGCGATGGTGGCCTCGACGGTGGGCTCGCCCACGAGGATCTTCTGGAAGCGGCGCTCCAGGGCGGCGTCCTTCTCGATGTACTTGCGGTATTCATCCAGCGTGGTCGCGCCGATGCAATGCAGCTCGCCGCGCGCCAGGGCGGGCTTGAGCATGTTGCCCGCGTCCATCGCACCATCGGCCTTGCCCGCACCCACCATGGTGTGGATCTCGTCGATGAACATGATGGTCTGGCCTTCGTCCTTGGCCACTTCCTTGAGCACGCCCTTGAGGCGCTCTTCGAAATCACCACGGTACTTGGCACCGGCCAGCAGCAGGGCCATGTCCAGCACCAGCACACGCTTGCTCTTGAGCGAATCGGGCACCTCGCCGGCCACGATGCGCTGCGCCAGGCCTTCGACGATGGCGGTCTTGCCCACGCCCGGCTCACCGATCAGCACGGGATTGTTCTTGGAGCGGCGCTGCAGCACCTGGATGGCACGGCGGATCTCTTCGTCGCGGCCAATGACCGGGTCGAGCTTGCCCTGGCGGGCGCGCTCGGTCAGGTCCAGCGTGTACTTCTTGAGGGATTCACGCTGGCCTTCGGCCTCAGGGTTGTCGACCTTCTGGTCGCCACGCACGGCCTTCACGGCGGTTTCGAGCGCCTTGCGGGTCAGGCCGAAATCACGGGCCAGCTCGCCCGTCTCGCCCTTGTGCTCGCTGAGGGCCAGCAGGAACATCTCGCTGGCGATGTACGGGTCGCCCTGCTTGTGGGCTTCCTTCTCGGCGCCCTGCAGCAGGCTGACGGTATCGCGGCCAGCCTGCACCTGCTCACCGCCCTGAACCTGGGGCAGCTTGTCGAGTTGCTTGGCCAGACCGGCTGCCAGCGCAGGCACTTTGACACCGGCGCGTTCAAGCAATGCCTTGGGGCCATCGTCCTGCTGGAGCATGGCCAACAAAATGTGGGCCGGCTCGATGTAGGGGTTGTCGCGGGTCACCGCCAGGCTCTGGGCCTCGGTGAGCGCTTCCTGGAATTTCGTGGTGAGCTTGTCGAGTCGCATAGGGGCTCCTGGGGCGGCCGGTGGGCTTGCCTATGGTGCCCGGGAGGCCGCGATGGATATTGAACTACCGACTGAAATGGGCCCGAGGCGGGGGATTTCAAGGGGCAGCGCGCCCCCAGCCGTCAGCCCTCGGCGAACTCGACCCGGTTGCGCCCATTGTTCTTGGCCACGTACAGCCGCCCGTCCGCCTTGGCCAGGTCTTCCTCCAGCGAGGTGGACGCCTGGTGGAAGCTCACGCCGATGCTGATCGTGATCCGGATGGGGCCCACCTTGGTTTCGCAGGGGTGCGTCTCGACCGCCTTGCGAAGGCGCTCGGCCACCCCGTAGGCCTCCTGGGCGCTCTTGACCGGCAGCAGCACGGTGAACTCCTCGCCGCCATAGCGGGCCAGCAGGGCGTCATCGCGCAGCCGGTCGCGTATCACCTGGGTCACATGCCGCAGCACGTCATCGCCGATCAGGTGCCCGTAGCGGTCATTGACCGCCTTGAAATGGTCCAGGTCCATCATCAGCACCGCGATCTGGCTGCTCTGGTGCTGCTGGATGGCCAGCATGCGCTCACCCAGCTCGCGCAGGCCCCTGCGCGACAAGGCACCCGTCAGGTCATCGGACAAGGCCCTCGCCCGCAACTGCTGGCTCAGGCGCGCGTTGATCGTCGAGAACGCCAGCGCTGCCACGGCCAGCGGCAGCAGCGCCACACCGATGCCACTGACCGGCCGCAGCCACACCGGCCCATGCAGCCAGTCGGGCGGGTAAGGCCCGGGCACCGTGAACGCGTGGTAGGCCACCACCAGCCAGTGCAGCGCGAAGGCCAGCGCCACGCCCATCAGGCTCAGTTCGCTGATGTGCCCGCGCACGCTGCTCATGATCAGCCAGCCCTGGTCCACCGCCATCGCCACACTCAACACCGCGAAGATCACGGCCACGGCCCGCACGTACTCGGCCTCGGGCAGCAGGGCAGCCGCCCACAGCAGAGCCCCCACCACCAGCGTGAGGCCGGCGCCCAGGTAAGGGTGCGTGCGGCGGCCGTTGAGCTGGCGAAAGGCCCAGGCGATCAGGCACACGCCCATGCCGGCAAAGCCAATCAAGGCCTTGGTCAAGGCGGGCACCTGGGGGGGCGGCGCAAACAGGATGATCGACATCACCGACAGCGCGGCAAAGGCCCACCGGTAGATGTTCAGGGTCTGCAGCAGGCGGGGCTGGTCGGTCTGGATGAAGCTCATCAGCCCCAGGCCCACTACCGAGCCGATGCCCGCCACCGCATAGCAAGTAAGGATGTCTACGACCAGCATGCCCGCACTTTTTGTTGCCGCCTGTCCTGTCAGGTTGGACTATGCCTCACATCTTGCGCACACGCACCACAATGCACCATGCGGAAATATCGGTAGATGGGAGGGTGGCGGCGCGTGCTTGGATGCTTGCGCCCGATCGCACTCTGACCGGTCAGCCGAGCCAGCCGCGTGCCAGCCTGGCGCCCAGTGCCGCACAGGCCAGGGCGCCCACCACATGCAGCAGCGTGTGGGCCAGGGCCAGGGGCCACCGCCCTCGTTCCAGCAGCGCCAGCGATTCCATCGAGAAGGACGAGAAGGTGGTCAGCCCACCAAGGAAGCCTGTCACCAGCAGCAGACGGGCCGCCTCGTTGGGCTGGCGCCCGAACACCACATAGGCCGCCCCCGCCAGCAGCCCGCCGATCAGGTTGACCGCCAGCGTGCCCAACGGGAAGCCCATCCACAGCGGATTGATCCACACAGCCGCCAGCCAGCGGGCCCAGGCGCCCACCATGGCCCCCGCTGCCACGTACAACGCGAACCACAGAGAAATCACGCCTTGCTCCCTTGGCCTTGACCTTCGGCATCGGGGCCACCCGCTGCGTTCGGCACGGCGCCCGGGACCTCGCCCCAGCGCGCCAGCGCGGCATCGTCCTGCTCGCGCGCATCCACCCACTGGGCGCCCTGCGCAGACACTTCCTTCTTCCAGAAAGGAGCCTGGGTCTTGAGCCAATCCATGAGGAACTCGCAGCCCTGGAAAGCCGCACGCCGGTGCGGCGCGCTCACGGCCACCAGCACGATCTGATCACCCAGGGCCAGCGGCCCGACGCGGTGGATCACGCGTACGCCGCGCAACCCGAACCGGCGGATGCCCTCGTCGACCATGGCCTCGATGCTGCGCTCGGTCATGCCCGGGTAGTGCTCCAGCACCAGGCCGGACGTGGGCGCGGCAGCAGCCCCATCAAGCGCCCACTCGCGCACCGTGCCCACAAAACTTGCCACGGCGCCAATGCCCGTGTCTCCCTCACGCAAAGCGGCCACCTCGTTGCCCAGGTCGAAATCGGCCTCCTGCACGGCCACATGGCGGTGCGGGATGTGTGCTGGCGGGGGCCCGGCCACCGTCAGCCCCCGGTCACCGGCGGGAAGAAGGCCACCTCGGCCCCGTCGTACAGCGCCTCGTCAGCGCCGCACATCACCTGGTCGCAGGCCGTGCGCACGGCCTGCTCGTGGCTGAGCGCCGCGCCATGCCTCGGCGAGCGCGCCGCCAGCCAGTCGCGCAGGGCGCCCACGGTGGCCGGGCCATCCGCCTCGAAGGACAGGTCCTCGCCCGGACCCAAGGCTTCACGCACCTTGGCGAAATAACGCACGGAAATCTTCATGATCATTCAGCCCTGGGTCTGGGTGCCCGAAGGCTGCAGCCATTGTGCCAAGGGCACGAAGGGCACGGTGTCGCCTGCGGCCACGGTCTGGCCCGGGTGCAGGTCGATCAGGCCGCCCGCCCAGGCGGCCGAGGTAAGCACGCCCGAGCCCTGGTGCGGGAACAGGCTCAGGCCGCCCTGCTCGTTCAGGCGCGCGCGCAGGAACTCGCGGCGCTTGTCAGGCCGTGCCCAGGTGAAGTCGGCACGCAAGGGCAGCGCGCGCGGCAAGGTCCAGGCCTCGCCGGCCAGCACGCCCAGCACGGGGCGCACCAGCAACAGGAAGGTCACGAAGCTGGCCACCGGGTTGCCCGGCAGGCCCATGTACAGCGCGCGGGTGCCGTCATCTCGGTTCAGCCAGCCCAGCACGAAGGGCTTGCCCGGCTTGATGGCCAGGGCCCAGAAATCCAGCCCGCCTTCGGCCTGCACGGCAGCGCGCAGGTGGTCTTCTTCGCCCACCGACACGCCGCCACTGGTGATGACCAGGTCGTGGTGGCGCGCCGCCTCGCGCAGCGCGTCGCGGGTGGCCTGCAAATCGTCGGGCACCACCCCCAGGTCACTGCCCTGCGCGCCGATGGCCTGCACCAGGCCGCGCAGGGTATGGCGGTTGCTGTTGTAGATGGCGCCCGCCGGCAATGGCTGGCCGGGCATGACCAGTTCGCTGCCGGTGGTGAGCACGCCCACACGAGGGCGACGGAACACCTGGAGCGATTCGGCGCCCACGGAGGCGGCCACGCCCAGCGCGGCCGGCCCCAGGCGAAGACCGGCGGACAGCACGGTCTGCCCGGTGGCGATGTCCTCGCCCCGGCGGCGGATGTTCTGGCCTGGCTCGACGGGCTGGCTGAATCCAACGCGGCCGTCGTCACCCACCGTGGCCTGCTCCTGCATCACCACCGCATCGGCGCCTTCGGGCACGGGTGCGCCGGTGAAAATACGGGCGCAGGTGCCTGGTGGCAAGGCCGCACCAATCTCGCCTGCGGCGATGCGCTGTGCCTGCGGCAAGGGCTGGCCCACCTCGGCCGTGCGCACGGCATAGCCGTCCATCGCGCTGTTGTCCAGCGGAGGCACATCCACGGCGGACACCACATCCTGCGCCAGCACCCGGCCCAGGGCATCGAAGCTGGCAACGGATTCCTGAGGCAGGCCGGCACCGCCGCCGATCGCCTTCACATGCTGCTCTGCAACGAGCTGAAGACGCGACCAGGCCTCGTCCAGGGGCATCAGCGGTTTGAAAGCCATCGTCACGTCACCCCCGTGGAGCAAGAAAGCTCAGCCTGCTGTCAGTCGTTGCAATGCTGGACGATGTAGTCCTTGATCACCTTCGCGTCGGCCGGCACTACGGTGAAGCGCTTGGGCAGCGATTCCAGGCCCTCCAGTCCGGCGATCCAGAAGGGGCGCGCAGGCTTCTGGCCGGTGGCCTCGACGATCGTCTCTTCGAACTTGGCCGGCAGCGCCGTCTCCAGCACGATCATGCGCACGGTGGGATCGAGATGATCTCGGGCCACCTTCAGGCCGTCGGCCGTGTGGGTGTCGATCATCGCGCCGAAGCGCTCAAAGGTATCGCGGATGGTGGCCAGGCGGTCAGCGTGCGTGCTGGTGCCAGACACGAACCCGTAAGCTGGCACCTTGGCGAACTCGTCGGCAGCCACGGTGAACAGACCGCGCTGCTCCACCTCGTCCTTGAACAAGGCCTTGGTGCGCGCACCGTCACGGCCCAACAGATCGAAGATGAAGCGTTCGAAGTTCGAGGCCTTGGAAATGTCCATCGAAGGCGACGAGGTCTCGAAGGTCTCGGCGCTGCCACGCACGCGGTAATTGCCGGTGCGGAAGAACTCGTCGAGCACGTTGTTCTCGTTGGTGGCCACCACCAGCTTGTCGATGGGCAGGCCCATCATGCGGGCCACGTGGCCTGCGCAGACGTTGCCGAAGTTGCCCGAGGGCACCGTGAAGCTGACCTTCTCGTCGTTCGATTTCGTGGCGTAGAAGTAGCCGGCGAAGTAGTACACCACCTGGGCCAGCAGGCGCGCCCAGTTGATGGAGTTGACGGTGCCGATCTTGTACTGGCGCTTGAAGGCCAGGTCGTTGGACACGGCCTTGACGATGTCCTGGCAGTCGTCGAACACGCCTTCGACCGTCAGGTTGTGGATGTTGGGATCCTGCAGGCTGAACATCTGGGCCTGCTGGAAGGCGCTCATGCGGCCGTGGGGGCTGAGCATGAACACGCGCACGCCCTTCTTGCCGCGCATGGCGTACTCGGCCGCGCTGCCGGTGTCGCCCGAGGTGGCGCCCAGGATGTTGAGCGTCTCGCCGCGGCGGCTCAGTTCGTACTCGAACAGGTTGCCCAGCAGCTGCATGGCCATGTCCTTGAAGGCCAGCGTAGGGCCGTTGGACAGGGCCTGCAGGGCCACACCCGGCTCCAGCAGCTTCAACGGGGTGATCTCGTCGAATCCGTAGGTGGCCTTGGTGTAGGTCTTGGCGGCGATGGCCTTGAGGTCGGCAGCCGGGATGTCGTCGATGTACAGCGACAGGATCTCGTAGGCCAGCTCGGCATAAGGCAGCCCGCGCCATTTGGCCAGCAGGGCCGCATCGACCTGCGGGTAGTGCACCGGCAGGTACAGCCCGCCATCGGGCGCCAGGCCTTCGAGCAGGATTTCAGAAAAACCACGTTCGGTCTGATCGCCGCGCGTCGAGATGTATTTCATGTCAGTTCCTTACGGAAAGCATCGCAGCAATGCACATGCCCGCCAAATACCCCCACACGATCGATCCAGCAGACACCAAGGATCCGGCTCTGCCTGTCCAATGGTGTCGCCCCCTTGAGGGGGCGCGCGAAGCGCGTAGGGGGTGGGTCACATCAAGCCAGCTCTTCCTTGCGCAGGCGCACGATCGGGGCGAGCACCGTCGGCAGGGCCTGCATCGCAGCCAGCGCCTGGTTCATGCTGCCTTCCTTCGTGTCATGCGTCAGGATGATCAGGTCGGTCTGGTTGCCTTCGCCGCTGACCTCATCGGCCTCGCGCTGGATCACGGCGTCGATGCTGATGCCCTGCTCGGCCAGAATGCCCGTGAGCTTGGCCAGCACGCCCGCCTTGTCGGCCACGCGCAGGCGCAGGTAGAACGACGTGATCACTTCATCCAGCGGCAGGATGGGCAGCGCCGACATCGAATCGGGCTGGAAAGCCAGGTGCGGCACGCGCGCCTCAGGGGCGGCATCGATCAGGCGGGCGATGTCGACCAAATCGGCCACCACGGCGGAAGCGGTAGGCTCGGCGCCGGCACCCTTGCCGTAGTACATGGTCGTGCCCACGGCATCGCCCTGCACCAGCACCGCGTTCATCGCACCTTCCACATTGGCGATCAGGCGGCGCATCGGCACCAGCGTGGGGTGGGTGCGCAGCTCGATGCCGCTGTCACGGCGGCGCGCAATGCCCAGCAACTTGATGCGGTAACCCAGTTGCTCTGCGTACTTGATGTCGGTGGCCGACAGCTTGGTGATGCCTTCCACGTGGGCCTTGTCGAACTGCACCGGGATGCCGAAGGCGATCGCGCTGAGCAGCGTGGCCTTATGGGCGGCATCGACGCCTTCGATGTCGAACGTGGGATCGGCCTCGGCATAGCCCAGGCGTTGTGCCTCTTTCAGCACCACGTCGAAATCCAGGCCCTTGTCGCGCATCTCGGACAGGATGAAGTTGGTGGTGCCGTTGATGATGCCGGCCACCCACTGGATCTGGTTGGCCGTGAGGCCCTCGCGCAGTGACTTGATGATGGGGATGCCACCGGCCACCGCGGCTTCGAACGCCACGATCACGCCCTTGGCGCGCGCCGCTGCAAAGATCTCGGTGCCATGCACGGCCAGCAGGGCCTTGTTGGCCGTGACCACGTGCTTGCCGGCCGCGATGGCTTCCAGCACCAAAGCCTTGGCGACGCCGTAGCCGCCGATCAGTTCCACCACCACGTCGATGTCGGGGTTGGCGATCACCTGGCGGGCGTCGGACACGATCTGCGCGGCGTCACCCACCACCTGGCGGGCCAGGTCGGCGTTCAGGTCGGCCACCATCGCGATCTCGATGCCACGCCCCGCACGGCGGCGGATCTCTTCCTGGTTGCGGCGCAGCACGGTGAAGGTGCCGCCACCGACGGTTCCGATGCCCAGCAGGCCGACCCGCACGGGTCGCAGTTGTGGTTGGCTCATGCGTTTCTCTCTCAGGGGTGCGCAGCCTGGTGGGCCGCGTCTCTTGGTTCTTGAAATGGGCGCCGGCTTGAAAAAGCCGGCGTGGTGTTCAGGCGTGGCGCTTGCGGTAGTTGTCCAGGAAGCGCGCGATGCGGCCGATGGCATCACTCAGGTCATCGCTGTTGGGCAGGAACACCAGGCGGAAGTGGTCCGGGTGGATCCAGTTGAAGCCCGTGCCCTGCACGATCAGCACCTTTTCTTCGGCCAGCAGCTCGTAGGCGAACTGCTGGTCGTCGGCGATCGGGTAGAGCTTCGGGTCAAGCCGCGGGAACATGTACAGCGCGCCCTTGGGCTTGACCACGCTCACGCCAGGGATCTGGTTGAGCAGCTCATAGGCCAGGTCGCGCTGCTTGCACAGGCGGCCGCCTGGCACCACCAGGTCCTTGATGCTCTGGTAGCCGCCCAGGGCGGTCTGGATGGCAAGCTGGCCCGGCGTGTTGGCGCACAGGCGCATCGAGGCCAGCATGTTCAGGCCCTCGATGTAGTCGCGCGCATGGCGCTTCTCGCCGGACACCACCATCCAGCCTGCACGGTAGCCGCAGGAGCGGTAGTTCTTGCTCAGGCCGTTGAAGGTGAGGAACAGCACGTCGTCGGCCAGCGACGCGATCGAGGTGTGCGTGTTGCCGTCGTACAGGGTCTTGTCGTAGATCTCGTCGGCCAGCACGATCAGGTCGTGCTGGCGGGCCAGGTCGACGATCTCCTGCAGCAGGCTGTCGGGGTAGAGCGCACCCGTGGGGTTGTTCGGGTTGATGACCACGATGGCCTTGGTGCGCGGCGTGATCTTGGCCTTGATGTCGGCGATGTCGGGGTACCACTCGGCCTGCTCGTCGCAGATGTAATGCACCGGACGACCGCCTGACAGCGACACGGCCGCTGTGTACAGGGGATAGTCGGGCGCTGGCAGCAGCACCTCGTCGCCATCGTTCAGCAAGGCGTTGAGCGACATGACGATCAGCTCGGATGCGCCGTTGCCGAGGTAGACGTCGTCGACGGTCACGCCCTGGATGCCTTTTTCCTGGCAGTAATGCACCACCGACTTGCGCGGGGCGAACAGGCCCTTGGAATCGGTGTAACCAGCCGCGCTCGACAGGTTGCGGATCATGTCCTGCACGATCTCGTCGGGCGGCTCCAGCCCGAACACGGCCAGGTTGCCGATGTTGAGCTTGATGATCTTGTGGCCGTCTTCTTCCATCTGCCGCGCCTTTTCCAGCACGGGCCCACGGATGTCATAACAGACGCTGGCGAGCTTGCTGGACTTGGCGATCGGCTTCAAAACGGACTCCACAGAGGCGGCAATGGCGGAAAACAGCGGGGATGTGCGGCGAAACTTCGCGCGCAGTCACGTCCTAATCGGGCATGAAGCGCGGGTTTTCTAGGGGAACCTACAATTTAACCACACGCAGACCCTGCCCGCACCCGCGGGAACGGATGGCCAAGCGCCGATTTCCCAGATGAAATTCCAACCTGATCTACCCGAAGGCACCAACATCATCCACGCGGTCACGCGGACGCAGGTGTCCGTGAACGGCCAGCCCCACACCAGCAGCGTGCTGGTGCCCGGCCATGCTCCGCTCACGGCCTGGGCTCCCGCCACCATGGAAGAGCTGACGGCAAACCACATCGCGGAAATTCTGCCCTTCAAGCCGGAGTTGGTGATCCTGGGCAGCGGCCCCGCCCTGCGGTTTGCCCATCCGTCGGTGCTGCGCCCGCTGATCGACGCGGGCATCGGCGTCGAGACCATGGACACGCCGGCCGCCTGTCGCACGTACAACGTGCTGATGTCCGAGGGGCGAAAGGTGCTGGCGGCACTGATCATCCACCCCTGACGCCCCTATGAACCAGGCGAAAAACCGCGGATCTTACATTTTCTGGAGGGGTTCGGTCCCTCGGGTCGGGGATGGACCGCAAGCTCGTTTTATAATCGGAAGTTATTCACGCAGGTAGATCAGCACTACAACATGACACCCGCTCTCAACAAACCTTTGCCGGAATTCGAAGCAGCTGCCACGGGTGGTGTGAAGTTCACGCCTCAGACCTTCCAGGGTCAGACTGTGATCCTTTACTTCTACCCGAAGGACCATACCCCGGGCTGCACCACCGAGGCCATGCAATTCCGCGACAAGCACAAGGAATTCGTCAAGTCCGGCGCGGTGATCTTCGGCGTCTCGCGAGACAACATGGCGTCGCACGACAAGTTCAAGGAGAACCTCGAGTTGCCCTATGAACTGATCGCCGACACCGAAGAAAAGCTGTGCCACATGTTCGGCGTGGTCAAGAACAAGATCATGTACGGCAAGAAGGTCAAGGGCATTGAGCGCAGCACCTTCCTGATCGATGCCGGCGGCATCCTGCGCGCCGAATGGCGTGGCATCAAGGTGGCCGGTCACGTCGACGAGGTCCTCGACGCCGTCAAGGGCCTCAAGAAGGAAGCCGCCTGATCTGCGCATGCTGTGTCCGTGTGCGTCTTCGTGATGCACACGCCAGCCAGAAAGCGTAAACGCAATCTTTCGTGAATTGCGTGACAGCCGGTGCTTGTTGTGCCCCCCCTACATCCATGGGGACCCGGATGGCCCAGGCCACCGAGTGTGCATAATGGGTTTCATGCATCTGGGTTGTCATCGATACCACGCTGACTCGTCTCCCCGGCCTCAACGGTCGGCGGAGCACCCCGGCTCAAGGTCTAGGCCGCACACTCTGTTGTGCGGCCTTTTTGTTTGTGCCTAGCCTGAAGAAAGACGGACACCACCATGCCCCTTCCCAAGCCGCCTGCCAAACGCGCTGACATGCTCACCACAGTGGACTACGAGTCCCAGCCCAAACCGGCCAAGACCGGGTTGAAACGCGGCTCCAAATCCACCAGTGCAGTGTCCATCCCGCCCGCAGCCCCCCGCATCGTGGTGGCGCAGGCACCTGTGCTCGAACTGGTGCCGCGCCCCGCTGCCGCCGAACAACCGGCCCATGCCCCGACACGCGGCACACCGCCCCAGCGCCCTGCCATCGTGGCATCGCCCGTGGCCAGCCCAGTGGCTGAGCGCACAGGTTCGGACACCCCGACCGCCCCGGCCGACAAGCCCGCCAGCGCCGCCCCGGGACGCGCCACGGGCACCAGCGGCACCACGCGCCGCCGCAAGATCGCCGGCCCGGCCAAGCTGTTCGTGCTGGACACCAACGTGCTGCTGCACGATCCGATGTCGCTGTTCCGCTTCGACGAGCACGACATCTACCTGCCGATGATCACGCTCGAAGAGCTGGACGGCCACAAGAAGGGCATGACCGAGGTGGCGCGCAACGCCCGACAGGTCAGCCGCGACTTGGACGCGCTGGCCGCCGACATGGGCAGCCGCCAGCAGGCCGACCCGGCCGTGGGCATCGACCTGGCCAAGACAGGCCACGTGGAGGCCGCCGGCAAGCTGTACTTCCAGACCACCGGCCTGGACGCGCAACTGCCCATCGGCCTGCCTCCCGGCAAGGCCGACAACCAGATCCTGGGTGTGGTGCAGGCGCTGCGCAGCACCCACACCACCCGCGATGTGGTGCTGGTGTCCAAGGACATCAACATGCGCATCAAGGCGCGTGCCCTGGGCCTGCCCGCCGAGGATTACTTCAACGACAAGACGCTGGACGACGGCGACCTGCTCTACACCGGCGTGCTGCCGCTGCCGGCCGATTTCTGGGACCGCCATGGCAAGGGCATGGAGAGCTGGCAGCAAGGGGGCATCACCTACTACCGCGTGAGCGGGCCGATGGTGCCGGTGCTGCTGGTCAACCAGTTCGTCTACCTCGAAACGCCGGGCGCCGCCGCCTGGTACGGCAAGGTCACCGAGATCACCGGCAAGACGGCCACGCTCAAGACACTGAAGGACTTCACGCACCAGAAGAACGCCGTGTGGGGCGTCACCGCCCGCAACCGCGAGCAGAACTTCGCGCTGAACCTGCTGATGGACCCGGAATGCGACTTCGTGACGCTGACCGGCTCGGCCGGCACCGGCAAGACCTTGATGACCCTGGCCGCCGCGCTGAGCCAGGTGCTCGACGACCGTCGCTACACCGAGATCATCGTCACCCGCGTGACGGTGCCGGTGGGCGAGGACATCGGCTTCCTGCCCGGCACCGAGGAAGAGAAGATGTCGCCCTGGATGGGCGCCCTCGACGACAACCTCGAAGTGCTCTCGCGTGGCGATGGCAGCAGCGGTGGCGCGGGCGAGTGGGGCCGCGCGGCCGCCAACGAGCTGGTGCGCAGCAAGATCAAGATCAAGAGCATGAACTTCATGCGCGGGCGCACCTTCCTCAACAAGATCGTGATCATCGACGAGGCGCAGAACCTCACGCCCAAGCAGATGAAGACCCTGATCACCCGTGCCGGCCCCGGCACCAAGATCATCTGCCTGGGCAACCTCGCGCAGATCGACACGCCCTACCTCACCGAGGGCAGTTCGGGCCTGACCTACGCGGTCGACAAGTTCAAGGGCTGGCCGCACAGCGGGCACGTCACGCTGGCACGCGGCGAACGCTCGCGCCTGGCGGATTTCGCCTCCGAGGTGCTTTGACGCCCAGGCGCCTACGCTCTTCACTTGTCCAACGGCCCTTCGGGGCCGTTTTTCATGCCCCATTCATGGGCGAGCCGCCTTGCATGCAGCGAGGGCAAATGCCGCCGCGGTTGGAGCCGCCCAAGCACCCAGGCACACTGTCCAGACACGCCCGCACACCAGGAGTCCTCGACATGACCACATCTTCGCGACGCGGATCCCGCTCCCTCGCCACGCAGACCGCAGAACTGGCCCTGGCCGCACCCCAGGTCGTCGCCCACCGTTTGACACGCATGGCGCTGGCAGGACACACCCCAAACGCGCGAGACCGCAAGGAGTTCCAGCAGATGGGCGCGGAAAAGGTCGCTGCTTTTCAGGAATCATGGATGGCGATGTACCTGCAGGCCTGGCGCGTGCAGCAGCAGATGATGGCCACCGCCATGCAATCGTTCTGGATGCCCTGGAGCCGCGTGGGTGGCTCATCCACCAACGCCCTGGAACAATGGCAAAAAGCCACCATCGGTATCCTGGGCCAGGGCATGGCCCCGGTGCACCGCCGCGCCGTGGCCAATGCCAAGCGCTTGAACCGCACCAAGCTGCGCTGACACAATGGGCCCATGAGCACACCACCTGACTATGCCGGCTTCTGGCTGCGCGTCGCCGCATCGCTGATCGACACTGTCTGGCTGTGCCTCATCGTCTACACCTTGCTGGCGCTGCTGGTCGGGCCGCAGGCCATGCTGCCCGATGCGCCCTACACACCGCTGCGCTTCCTGGTGGAGTGGGTGCTGCCCATCGCCCTGGTCATCGGGTTCTGGCTGTTCCGGTCAGCGACGCCGGGCAAGATGCTGCTCAAGCTGAAGGTGGTGGATGCACAAACCCTGGGGCCGGTGCCCATGCCACGTTTGCTGCTGCGCTACGCCGGCTACTATGTCGCCGCGGCCCCGCTGGCGCTGGGCCTGCTGTGGGTAGGCTGGGACGCGCGCAAGCAGGGCTGGCACGACAAGCTGGCCGGCACGCTGGTCATCCGCGTGCCGGGCACCGGCGTCGAGCCCCAACCCACCACATCCACCAGCAATGGCGCGCCCGCCGCACGACACGACGACACCGCATGGCCGACCTGACCTCATCCGTGCCCACGATCACCTGGGATGACTTCATGAAGGTGGAACTGCGCGTGGGCCGCGTCCTCAGCGCAGAGCCCTTCGCGCAAGCCCGCAAGCCGGCCTACATCCTGCACGTGGATTTCGGCCCTGAGATCGGCACCCGCAAATCCAGCGCGCAGATCACGGCGCTCTATGCGGCCGAGCAGTTGGTGGGCCGCCTGGTGATGGCCGTGGTCAACTTCCCGCCCAAGCAGATCGGGCCGTTGATGTCCGAGTGCCTGGTCACCGGCTTTCACAACGCGCAGGGCCACGTGGCCTTGTGCGTGCCCGATCAGGACGTGCCCCTGGGCACGCGGCTGCTGTGAAACCCGAGGCTATCGGGGCACCTCTGCCCAACCGCAGCTGCCCCCTGTGCGGCGGCCCCAACGCCTGCGCGCCTGCGCAGGCAGGCAGCTTCGACACGCCCTGCTGGTGCCGGGAGGTGACGGTGTCGCCCTGGGCACGCGCCCAGGTATCCAGCAACCAGGGGCAATCCTGCCTGTGCCCCCGGTGCGCGCAGTTGAAGGCAGGAACCACGCCGGCGGCGGCCGATGCGCCCGATCAGGCGCCCCACACCTCGGCCAGCACAACGCCAAAGCGCTGAGCAACGCCCGGCTCAAGCCCGCTCGAACACCGCCATGCTTTCGACGTGGGCCGTGTGCGGAAACATGTTGACAGCACCGGCCAGCACACAGCGGTAACCGGCCTGGTGCACCAGCAGCCCGGCATCGCGCGCCAGCGTGGCCGGGTTGCAGCTCACGTAGACGATGCGCTGCGGCGGCACCCAATCCGGCGCCAGGGACGGATCCTGGTGCAGATCGGCCACGGCCTTGGCCAGCGCGAAGGCCCCTTCACGCGGTGGGTCCACCAGCCACTTGCCGGCGTGGCCGTAGCTGGTCAGTTCGGCCGGCGTGATCTCGAACAGGTTGCGGGCCACGAAACTGGTCTTGTCGTGCAGGCCGTTGGCGCGCGCGTTCTCACGCGAGCGGGCCACCAGCTGTTCACTCCCCTCGATGCCCAGCACCTCGCGCGCCTGCGTGGCCAGCGGCAAGGTGAAGTTGCCCAGGCCGCAGAACCAGTCGATCACGCGCTCGTCGGCCCGCACATCCAGCAGGCGCAGCGCCCGCCTGACCAGCACCTGGTTGATGTGGTGGTTGACCTGGGTGAAGTCCGTGGGCTTGAACGGCATGGTGATGCCGAACTCGGGCAGGGTGTAATCCAGCCCGGGCAGGTGCTCGTCCAGCGGGTGCACGGTGTCGGGCCCCTTGGGCTGCAGCCACCACGACAGCGGGAAGCGGCCTTCATTCCACGCGCTGTGCTCGGCCTGGAAATCACGCAGGCGCTGGATGTCGGCGGCGCTGAGCGCCTCAAGGTGGCGCAGCACCAGCACCGTCACCTGCGTGCCCACGGCCACTTCGATCTGCGGCAGACGGTCGCGCTGGTCCATCGAATAGACGAGCTCGCGCAAAGGCGCGATCAGGCGGCTGACGTGGGGCGGCAGGATCTCGCAGGTGAGCATGTCGGCCACATAGCGCGACTTGCGCTCATGAAAGCCCACCAGCACGGCGCCCTTCTTGGCCACATGGCGCACCGACAGGCGGGCACGGTAGCGGTAGCCCCAGGTGGGGCCTTCGATCGGGCGCAGCAGCGTCTCGGCGCGCACCTTGCCCAGGTGCCAGAGGTTGTCCTCCAGCACGCGCTGCTTGACGGCCACCTGGGCCGACGGGTGGAAGTGCTGCATCTTGCAGCCCCCGCACAGGCCGAAGTAGGTGCAGCGCGGCGTGACGCGCTGCGAGCTCTCGCTGCGGCGCTCGGCCATGGTGGCCTGCTCCCAGTTGTTCTTGCGGCGCGTGACGCTCACGCGCACCTCTTCGCCGGGCAGCGCATCTTCAATGAACACCACCTTACCGTCAGGCCGGTGGGCCACGCCCTGGGCTTCGAGGTCGAGCGATTCGACCTTCAGCCATTGCAGATGGGGGGGCACCGCCAGTGCTTCGGCGTCAGCCGGCAGCGGTGCGGCGGGGGTGGGTGCCTGGGGGGACGGCGCGGAAGTGGAAAGAATCTCGTCGGTCATCCCCCGATTGTCTCAGGGGATGAGGCCGGTTTTCAGCGGTCCGTGCGGCCCAAGGCTCAGCGCGTCGGCAGCGACTTGGCCGGATCGATGGGCTTGCCCTGCTTGCGCACCTCGAAGTGCAGCTGCACGCGGTCGGTGTCGGTGCTGCCCATCTCGGCGATCTTCTGGCCCTTGCGCACAGCCTGGTCTTCCTTGACCAGCAGTGTCTGATTGTGGGCGTAGGCCGTGAGGTACTGGGCGTTGTGCTTGACGATGATCAGGTTGCCGTAGCCACGCAGGCCAGAGCCGGCGTAGACCACTCGGCCATCGGCCGCGGCGAAGACCGGATCCCCCGCCTTGCCTCCGATGACCAGGCCCTTGCGCTTGCCTTCTTCGAAGCTGCCCAGCAAGGGGCCGGAGGCAGGCCATTGCCAAGCCGGTTCGTCAGCGTCGCGGTCCGCGGCGGGCGCTGCGGTGGGAGGTGTCGCGGCTGGCGTCCCTGCCGAGGCGGCGTCGCTGCCGGCCGACGCCGGCTTGGACGCGCCACTGGCGGCTGCGGCCGTGCTGCTGCCCGAAGCGGGCGGCAAGGGCTTGGCATCCAGGCTGCGGGCCTCCAGCTTCGAGCTGGTGATGGGCTTGGCCGCCGGCAAGGCATTGCCTGCCGTCGGCGTGGAAGCCGTCACCGTGCTGGGATCGACCGAAGGCGACAGCACGCGCAGCACTTGCCCCACCTCGATCAGGTTGGGGTTGTCCAGGTTGTTCCAGGCGGCCAGATCGCGCCAGTTCTGCCCGGTTTCCAGTGCCACGCGGATCAGCGTGTCGCCCGGCTTGACCGTGTAGTAGCCCGCCTTGCCGGCGTTCTCGGCGCCCGGCGGCAGCCGGCTGGGGCTCAGGCCCGTGCCGACGCGCCCGCGGTCTTCGACCGGCGCCTTGTTGATGGGGGTGGAACAGCCCGCGAAGGTGGCCACGACCGCGACAGCGGTCAACAGCTTGAAGATATTTTGCGTTTGGTGCATGTTGAAGCAAACAAGCCGAGACATCACGTCGTGCCTGATTTTAGAGGCACGAAGAGCACCTGACCTGCCGTCGCCTGCTGCAATTGCCCGGAAGGCAGGCGGTCGACGATGGTCAGGATCTGGGTGCCGGTTCTGGGGTCTTCCGTCGGAGCCACCAGGCGGCCTCCGGGGGCCAACTGGTCGAGCCAGGCTGGTGGCAAGGCTGCCCCGCCCGCCGCGGCGATGATGGTGTCGTAGGGTGCGTTGGGCGCATGGCCCAGCATGCCGTCGCCATAGACCAGGCGCACGTCCTGCCATCCGGGCAGGCCCGCGCGCAGGCGGTCGAGGTTGGTGCGGGCCTTGAGGTGCAGATCACGCAGGCGTTCAATGGACACCACGCGCCGCGCCAGGCAGGACAGCAGCGCCGCCTGGTAGCCGCAGCCTGTGCCGATGTCCAGGCACTGCCCCAGCGGAAAGGCCGCATCGGGCGCCAGGCCAGGCCGGGTGCACAGCAACTCGACCATCGAGGCGATGACGGAAGGCTTGGAGATGGTCTGTCCCAGCCCGATGGGCAGGCTGGTATCTTCATAGGCCTGGTTGACCAGGGCCGAATCGACGAACCAGTGGCGCGGAATGGTCCCGAAGGCTTGCAGCAGGCGCGGATTGCGGATGCCATCGGCTTGCAGGCGATCAACCATGCGGCGCTGCACGGCGCGGGAATCCATGCCCAGGCCCTGCGGCGTGCTGTGCTGGCGTTTGTCGCGTGCCGCCTGCTCCAGCGGGGCCTGCGGGCGCAGCAATTCACGCGCAGGCGCAGCCTTGGCAGGGGCCGCCACGCGGTCCAGACTCAGCGGGAAACGCCGGGTGCGCGGGCCGCCAGGCGGAGTGCTCATGCGGCCGAGCCCTGGTCGTCGACGGGCGCCCCCACCCAGTCGCGCCAGCGCGGCAACCCGGCGTGGTCGGTCATGTCGACCTGCAAAGGGGTGATGGACACGCCGCCCTGACGCGTGACGCCGAAGTCGGTGCCATCGCTTTCATCGCGCGCCTCGCCAGCCGGGCCGATCCAGTAGATGGGCTCGCCACGGGGGTTGGTGGTGGAGATCGCCGGGCGGCTGGCATGGCGGCGGCCCAGGCGGGTGATGTGCCAGGGCGCGCGGTCGCAGTCGGGAATGGCCGGGATGTTCACGTTGAGCAGCCAGGGCCCGGTGCCCGGAGGGCGGGCCAGCACGTGCTCGACCACCCGGCGGGCCACGGTGGCCGCAGTGTCCAGGTGGGCCCAGCCCTTGTCAGTGAGCGAGAACGCGATGGAGGGCACGCCGAACAGGAAGCCCTCCGTGGCCGCGGCGACGGTGCCCGAATAGAGCGTGTCGTCGCCCATGTTGGCGCCATTGTTGATTCCGGACAACACCAAGTCAGGGGTTTCGATCAAGCCAGAGGTGAGGGCCAGGTGCACGGAATCGGAAGGTGTTCCTGTAACAAAACGAAAACCATTGCGGGCCGTGTGCACGGTCAAGGGCTGGTGCAGGGTGAGCGAGTTGGAGGTGCCGCTGGCATTGCGCTCAGGGGCAAAGACATCCACATGGCCCAGCCCTTGGCAGGCCTGCACGAGGGCTTCGAGGCCAGGGGCCAGGTAGCCATCGTCGTTGGCGATCAAGATACGCATGGGCACATTGTAGGCGGGCAGACACGTTCGGCGGTGAAGGCCCCCCTTGGGGGTCTGTCGCATCCGCTCGCACAAGATGATAATGAGGGCGGTTCATTTTGGTTGGAAACAGGGGAGCCTTCCTCGGCAAGGTGCGGCATCAGCATCGTTCGGGCGCAGCGTTTTCAACCCAGGGGGTGCGCCGGTCGGCCCCCTCGGGAGCAAGTCATGGCAGTCAAAGTACTGATTCTTGAAGACAACCCGGTCGCCCGGGGTTTCTTGTGTCGCGTGGTTCGAGAGAGCTTCAGCGACGTCAGCAGCATCACCGAAGCCGGTGATCTGGAGGCCGTGCGTCGGCTGTTGGGGCATGCGGCCGGGCAACGTGCGGCGGCCACCCCCGATCCATTCCAGTTGATCCTGGTGGATCTTGAGTTGCCCGACGGCAGCGGGCTGGAGCTGCTCTCCGAGCTGGCCAACTACCCCGCCACGCGCATCGTGACCACGCTCTACTCCGACGACGAGCACCTGTTCCCTGCGCTGCAGTGCGGGGCCGACGGCTACCTGCTCAAGGAAGACCGTTTCGAGGTGCTGGTCGAAGAGCTGCAGAAGATCGTGCGGGGGCAGCCCCCGCTGTCGCCGGCCATCGCCCGGCGCCTGCTGACGCATTTCCGCACGGGCGATGGCTTCCCATCGGCCAGCGCCCTGCACACTGGCAGCGGCGTGAGCAGTGCCGCCGTGGCCGCAGCGCCTGCCGCCCCCGTCGCGCCCATGGACCACGAGAGGCTCACCCCCCGTGAAAGCGAAGTGCTGACCTACCTCAGCAAGGGCTTCACGATCAAGGAAATCGCCAACCTGATGGGCATCAAGTGGTTCACCGTGAACGACCACATCAAGTCCATCTACAAGAAGCTGAACGTGTCCAGCCGCGCCGAGGCAGCCGTGCTGGCCAGCAAGCAGGGCCTGGTGTGACCCTGCCGCCCGGCGCCAGCGACCTCAGTCTGAGCGAGCGCCGCGGCCCCACCACCCTCGACGAAGCCCTGCAAAGCGGCAGCCACCTGCCCCGCTGGATCGGCTGGCGGCTGCGCCTGCTGGTGGCCGTGATCCTGGGCGGGTGCATGCTGGTCTTCGTGCTGGCGCAGTGGCTCACCACGCAGCCCCGCCTGCCGGTGTCGCTCAAGCCCTCCCCCGAGGGCGCAGTCAAGGTGGTCTCGGCCACGATGCCGGCGTTGCAGCGACTGGAAGGCCACGCGGTCGAGGGGGTGCGCGTCGAGCAATCCACCCCGGATGGCGTGGCCAGGGCCATCGAGGCCCCGATCGAACTACTGGCCCTTCAACGCAGCGCCCGCTGGATCCCCGACCTCAAGGCGCGGGAGCAGTACGTGGCGCTGCACCGTCAGTTGGCCCAGGCCGCAGCCTTGCTGCCCAAGGAGGGCGGCGTGGTCGTCCTCGAACTCGTGAACGCTCCGGACGAGCCGGTGCTGGTATCACAGCGGGGCTGGGGGGGGCTGACTCCGCTGTTCTGGATGCTGTCGGCTCTGGCCGTGGTGGTGCTTGGGGTGGGCGCGGTGGTCTTCCTGGCCGGCCCGCAGTGGCGCAACGCGGCCTTCGCACTGCTGGCCGTCACACAGGGCGGACACCTGCTGCTCATCGCCGCCGAATCCAACCTCGACCTGTTCATGCCCGTGTGGTTCGTGGACCTTGACGCCAGCCTGCGCACGGCCTTCGACATCGTGTCGGCCACCGCCATGATCCAGGTGGCCGTGCTGCATCCGCGCAGGCTGCGGGGCTGGGGACTGGTCACGCTGGGCGGCTGGACGGCCGCCCTGCTGAGCGGTCTGGCGCTGTCCTACCTGACACCGACGTGGCACTGGTGGTGGGTGCAGGGCAGCTGTGCCACGCTGGGCCTGGCCGCGATCGGCTTCATGACCCTGACCTACCGCCAGTCGCCCCACCCTTTCACGCTGGTGATGCGCCGGTTCACCAGCATCACGCTGGGCAGCTGGGTGCTGCTGAGCTTCGCGGTGGCCGTGGCGGGCACGCGCGCGGACATGCAGCTCAACGTCACCACCTTCGGTGTGATGACCTGGCATGTGTTCTTCGCCTCTCAGCTGCTGCTGTCGCCCTACCTGTCGCGCTCCAAGCAGATCCTCCAGGAGTTCTCGCTGCTGGCGGCCTCCAGCACCGTGGCCGCTTCGCTCGACCTGCTCTTCGTGGCGGTGTTCTCGCTGGGGCAGTTCACCTCGATGACGCTGTCGCTGTTCCTGTCCTTCGGCGTGTACCTCAGCATCCGGCGCTGGGTGATGACCAATGTGCTCAGCCGCGACCCGATCACCACCGAGCGCCTGTTCGAACGGCTGTACCGCATCGCGCGCGAGCTGGAGCGTCGCCCTGACCGGCTCGACGACCTGATGGCGCGACTGATGCGCGAGCTGTTCGACCCGATCGAAAGCACGCTGGTTCAGGGCGATGTGCCCACCACCGCGCTGCGCGGCAATGGTGGCATCCTGCTGGTACCTTTGCCGCACCTGTCGCACACTGAGGGCTGCACCAAGGTGTTCGTGCTCAAGCATGCGGACAAGGGCCGCCGGCTGTTCACGTCGGAAGATGCCCGGCTGGCCGACCGTATCGTGGAGCAGTTGCACCGCGTGCTGACCTTCGACCGCGCGGTGGAGCGCGGCCGCAGCGAGGAGCGCATGCGCCTGGCCCAGGATCTGCACGACGACATCGGCGCACGCCTGCTGACCCTGATGTACCAGGCCCCCAACCCGGACATCGAGGACTACATCCGCCACACGCTGCAGGATCTGAAAACGCTCACGCGCGGCCTGGCCGTGCAGACCCACACCCTGAGCGACGCCGCCAGTGAATGGAAGCGCGACCTGAGCCACCGCCTGCACGCGGCCCGCTGCGAGCTGGACTGGCATCTCTCGATCGATGAAGACGTGGAACTGACCGTGGTGCAGTGGTCGGCGCTGACCCGCATCCTGCGCGAGCTGGTCAACAACACGATCAGCCATGCCAAGGCCAACCGCGTGCGCGTGGAGCTCATGCTCAAGGACGACCGGCTGACCCTCTCCGTGACGGACAACGGCCTGGGCCGCTCCCCCGAGTCCTGGTCACATGGCCTGGGGCTGGGTGGCGTGCGCAAGCGCACCAAGCAATTGGGCGGCACGGTGGCCTGGGTTGAACTGGAACCTCAGGGCATTGGCTGCGAGGTGGTGGTGGAGCAGTTCTCGGCGCCCGTACCGGGCTGAGCCGGCACAGGCGATCAAGACTGATCAGATCTCCCATTGAGGGGTGTTGCGCAACACCTCTTCCAGCGTGGTCACGCCTTCGGCCACCTTCATGACACCACCCAGGCGCAGGGGCTTGAGCCCCTCCTGCACAGCCTGCTGACGCAGGCGGGCCATGTCCACTGTAGGGTGCATGGCCTGGCGGATGGCCTCGCTCAGGGGCAGCAGCTCGTACAGGCCCACGCGGCCCTTGTAGCCCGTCATGCGGCATTCGAGGCAACCCACGGGCTTGTAGGGGCGTGGCGTGCCATTCAGGCGCCAGGGCTTGATGGTCTCGGTGAGCATCTCGGCCGTGAGGGACTCATCGGGCTTCTTGCAAGCCAAGCACAGGGTGCGCACCAGGCGCTGGGCCAGCACGCCGATCACGGTGGCGCTGATCAGGTAGGCCGGCACACCGATGTCCACCAGGCGTGTCACGGCCGAGGCCGCGTCGTTGGTGTGCAGGGTCGAGAACACCAAGTGGCCCGTGAGAGATGACTGGATGGCCATGTCGGCCGTTTCACGGTCGCGGATTTCGCCGACCATGATGATGTCGGGGTCCTGCCGCATCAGGGCGCGCACGCCTTCTGCAAAGCCCAGGTCGATGTTGGGCTGCACCTGGGTCTGGTTGAACGAGGGCTCGATCATTTCGATCGGATCCTCGACCGTGCAGACGTTGACCTCTTCCGTGGCCAGGCGCTTGAGCGTGGAGTACAGCGTGGTGGTCTTGCCCGAGCCCGTGGGCCCGGTGACCAGGATGATGCCGTGCGATCGCGCGGTGAGCTGCTCCCAGATGGCCAGCTCTTGCGGCGCAAAGCCCAGCGCATCGAAGGTCTTGAGCGTGTTGTCCGGATCGAAGATGCGCATCACCAGCTTCTCGCCGAAGGCGGTGGGCATGGTCGACAGGCGCATTTCAACCTCTTCGCCGGCCGGGTTGCGCGTTTTGATGCGGCCGTCGAGCGGACGGCGCTTTTCAACGACGTCCATGCGGCCCAGCAGCTTGATGCGCGCCGTCATGGCCTGCATCACCGACAGCGGCACCTGGTAGACCATGTGCATCACGCCATCGATGCGAAAGCGGATGGCGCCCATGTCGCGGCGCGGCTCCAGGTGAATGTCGGACGCGCGCTGATCAAAGGCGTACTGCCACAGCCAGTCAACCACCTGGATGATGCCCTGGTCGTTGGCATCGAGCTGGCGGTTGCTGCGCCCCAGCTCCACCAATTGCTCGAAGCTGCTGGCCGTGCTGTCGCCGGTCTTCTTGTTGGCGTCGCGCACTGACTTGGCCAGCGTGTAGAACTCGGTGCGGTAGCGCTGCAGCTCCAGCGGGCTGGCCACCACCAGGCGGATGGACTTCTTGGTGTGGGCCAGGATCTCGTCGATCCAGCCGACATCGAGCGGCTCGCAGGTGGCGATGGTGATCTCGTTCAGGCCCACCTGGATGGGCAGGGACTTGCGACGCTCGGCATAGTTGATGGACATGACATCCGCCACGCGGGCCACGTCCACCTTGAGCGGGTCGATGCGCACATAGGGCATGGCCACCCGTGCGGCCAGCCACTCAGTGAGCGGCTCCAGCTCGAGCACGGCACCCGTGTCCTGCCGGGGCAGGCTCAGGCCAGCCAGACGCACCAGGGGGTGTTGCGAGCTGCCCCCCGCTGAGAAGCGCTGGGCCACCCGTTCGGCATCCTTGAGGGCGATGACGTTGTCTTCCGTGAGCCAGGTGACCAGCAGTTTCCAGTCCAGCGGGCCCTTGTGGGTGATGGGCCGGGGATGCTGCCGCGCCTGGGGTGCGGAGGGCTGGATGACTGCAGGGGGCACGGCACTCATGGTGATGTGGGTGATGCGTCTTGGGTGGGCGTCGGGCGGCTCAGGAAGCGGTTTGCCCCTTGAGCGAGCCCTTGAAGGACGACAGGAGCTTGACCCATTTTCGCGCAGGCAGCTCCCAGCGTGTCTGTAAAGTTTCCCCTCTTGACGCCAACTCGTCACGCAGGGGCAGATCAAACCCCTTCCAGGCCAGCACGATGGTGTTGCCCTCGGTGGTGGGCTTGAGCATGGCCATGCGGTCCGCCCCGAAGGCCGCGGCGATGCGCGCAGCACTGCGGTCGAAGCTGGCCTCTCGGCCGAACAGGTTCACGCTCATCACCCCGCCATCGTCCAGCACCTGCCAGCAGGCGCGGTAGAAATCCTCGTCATCGAGCACCGGGCTGGCGGCTTCGTGGTCGTACAGGTCGACGCACAAGGCATCGAACGCCGCGATGTGGGCCGGATCGGCCACGAAGCGGGCGGCATCCTGCTGCAGCACGGTCAGGCGATCGTCACCTGCGGGCAGGTGGAACCAGGCGCGGCAGGCGGCGATAACACCCGGGTTGATCTCGACCACGGTGGTGGGCAGGCGCAGCACCGCGTGGCAGTACTTGGTGATGGCACCCGTGCCCAGGCCGAGCTGCAGGCAGCGGGTGGCGGGCAGCTCGCTTTCCGGGCGCAGCAGCAGCCAGGCCATCATGCGCTGGATGTACTCGAGCTCGAGCTTGAGCGGCTTGCAGATGCGCATGGCGCCCTGGATCCAGGGGGTGTCCAGGTGCAGGTAGCGCACGCCGCGCTCTTCCGAGATGGTGGCCTCGGGAAGGGTGGGTTTCTTGGGGCGTTTCACGGGGCGTGAGTGTCGCATGGCGGGCTTTTCGGATAATGCCCAGATGCCCCGAGCCAAGCCACTTCCTCTGCCCATGTGTCCCACGGACACCGTCGAGCCCGCCCCACTGCAGGGGCTCGGCCCCATCATCTCTCCGAGCACCACGTTGATCGTGCTGGGCAGTTTTCCCGGCGCGGCCTCGCTCAGGGCGCAGCAGTACTACGCACACCCGCGCAATTTCTTCTGGCCCATCGTGTCGGCCCTGTGGGGGCTGGAAGGTGATGCCGCGCTGCAGCATAGACCTTATGCTGAACGCGTGGCCGAGGCCCGCTCGCGCGGGCTGGGCATCTGGGATGTCTATGCCAGCTGCCTGCGGGAAGGCAGTCTGGACAGTGCCATCGAGCAGGCCGAATTGAACACCCTGGATCGCTTGCGCGAATGGGCACCTGGGTTGAAGGGCATTGCCCACAACGGGGGAGAGTCGGCCCGGCACATGAAGATCACGCAGACGCTGGGATTGCCTGTGGTGAAGCTGCCATCGACCAGTCCTGCCAATGCATCGTGGTCGTTCGAACGCAAGCTGGCGGCCTGGCGTGAAGCATTCACTCAGTTTGGGCTGGACACGGCCAGCCCGCGCACCGACTGATGCTGGACAGCCTGCTGCTCAGTTGGCCAGATAGGCCTTGACCTTGGGGTCCTTCAGTATGTCGATCACCCCCAATGCCAGCGTTCCATTCAGCACACGCCACATGTCCGATGGGCTGCCTTGACTGACGCGGACCGTTGTCTCGGCGCCATCTCCCAATTTCACATTCACCTGCATGGAAGACGTGAAGTGGAATGCGTGCTGAACAGCCGCCAACTGAACCACCTTGACTTGCAGAACCTTCTTCTTGTCCCGTCCGATCACTTTGCCGTGGATGGCTATTTCCTTGTTCAACTGCATCACCAGATGGTCCGTGACTGTCTTGTAGTCACCGGTCCAATCTGCCGCCCCGGAGAAGAATTTCCTCTGTTCCTGATCAGTTTGGATGTTCTGGACCAGGACGCTGCCGTTGACGTCAAAGTTCGGAATTCTCTCCGCTGAGATCACATACTCTTGCGGCACGTAGTTCACCGTCCCGCAACCGGCCAAAAGAATCGCCGCGCAAACAACCACGACCACTTTGATCACAAGAAACCCCTGATAAATGAATGATGACCTTCTCATTATTCCTGAAATGCGCCGGGGCCCCGTCAAGGACATCAACGGGACATGCCGCGGCAACCATGCCAGCGAGTGGCCGGACGATACTCAGCGCATGCTCGCGAGCAGCAACTTGAGTTTTGGCAACACAGAGCAAGCGTTTTCTGCAGTGACCTTTCGGACTTTGCCCAGATCCCACCCGCGCAATTCCGCCATGGTTTCGGCGATACGTGGCAACTGTGCCGGCTCATTGCGGCTGCGTTCGCCCTGAGCTCGCGCTTCAGCCGTCTTGTACAGCCAGTGCGGAGGAATGTCGGGCGAGTCTGTCTCCAACACGAGGCGGTCCTCAGGCAGCCAGGCAGCAATGCGTCGGATCTGCAAAGCGCGGTCGAAGGTCATGGCCCCCCCGAAACCCAGACAAAAGCCCAGTTCGACAAAGGCCTCGGCCTGCTGCTCACTGCCGTTGAAGGCATGGGCAATACCGCCTGGCACTGCCCTGCCCTCGGCCTTCATGCGCCGCAGGTGCTTGAGCAGTTGATCGGCCGTGCGGCGCACGTGCAGGATCACGGGCAGGCCCGCCTCTTGCGCCACCGCCAGTTGGGCCGCGTACAGGACATCCTGCTTTTCGCGGCTGGCCTCGTCCTGGATCTCGGGCACGAAACCATCCAGGCCTATTTCGCCCACCGCCACCAGGCGCGGGTCATCGCGCCAGCGTTGCAGGGCATCGCGCAGACGCTCGGGCGCATCGGTGCCCACCTTGTGGATGAACAAGGGGTGGCTGCCCAAGGCATACGCGCCATCGCAATCTATGGCGGCCTGGCGCGCCGCTTCAAAGGTCGAGGGCATCACCGACACCACCACCTGCCGCACGCCCGCCTCGCGGGCACGGGCGATCACCGCCGCCCGGTCCGGGTCGAACTCGGGGGCGTCGAGGTGGCTGTGGGTGTCGATCCAGAAGTCGGCCATGGCTTACATGATGCCTCGGGCACGCGCCCACCTGCGCGCGCAGGGGCAAGCCGGATGGCCGCGTTCAGATGCTCAGCCGCCCTTCAACCAAGTGGGCCTGGCGGTCGCAACGGTGCGCCAGGGCCTCGTCGTGGGTGACCATGATCAGGGAAGTGCCCTGCTCGCGCGCCACCTCACGCATCAGCGCGAACACGGTATCGGCGGTGCGGCGATCGAGGTTGCCCGTGGGCTCGTCGGCCAGCACGCAGGCCGGCTTGGTGACCAGGGCACGGGCCACGGCCACACGCTGGCGTTCGCCGCCGGACAGCTCGGACGGGCGGTGCTCGGCACGGGCGCCCAGGCCCACCTGGGTCATCACCGCCAGGGCCTCGCGGCGGGCTTCTTCCAGCGGCAGGCGGCGGATCAGCAGCGGCATGGCCACGTTGTCCACGGCCGAGAACTCGGGCAGCAGGTGGTGGAACTGGTAGACGAAACCCAGGTGCTGGTTGCGCCAGCGGCCCTGCTCGGCAGCGTTCATGCCGGTCCAGTCGCGCCCCATCAAGGTCGCCCGTCCCTGCGTGGGCAGGTCCAGACCGCCCAGCACGTGCAGCAAGGTGCTCTTGCCCGAGCCCGATTGCCCCACGATGGCCAGCGACTGCCCGCGGAACACGTCCAGGTCCACGCCCTGCAGCACGTTCACGTCCAGGGGGCCTTCTTCGTAGCGCTTGTGTACGCCCTGGGCCGACAGGATGATGTCGTTCATGGTGTCATTCATAGCGCAAAGCTTCGGCAGGCTGCACGCGGCTGGCGCGCCAGCTGGGGTAGATAGTGGCAGCCAGCGAGAGCACCAGCGACAGCACCGCGATGGGAACGATGTCGGCCGATTGCGGCTCGCTGGGCATCTTGCTGATCAGGTAGATGCTGCCGGGCAGGAAGTGCACGCCCAGCAGGCGTTCGATGAAAGGCACGATCACATCGATGTTGAAGGCCACCAGCAGCCCCAGGCCCAGGCCCGAGAGCGTGCCCATGATGCCGGACAGCGCACCCTGCACCATGAAGATCGCCATCACCGAACCAGGGCTGGCGCCCAAGGTGCGCAGGATGGCGATGTCGGCGCGCTTGTCGGTTACCGTCATCACCAGGGTGGAGACCAGGTTGAACGCGGCCACGGCCACGATCAGCGTCAGGATGATGAACATCATGCGCTTTTCCACCTGCACGGCGTCGAACCAGTTGCGGTTGGTGTGGGTCCAGTCGCGCACCACGATGTCCGGGCCCAGCGAATCGGCCAGCTCGTTGCCGACCACGCGCGCGGTCTGCGCGTCCTTGAGCTTGAGCTGCACGCCGGTGGGCCCGCCGGTGCGGAACAGCCGGGCCGCATCGTCCATGTGCACCATGACCAGGCCGCTGTCGTACTCATAGTGGCCGGCTTCGAAGGTGCCCACGATGGTCATCTGCTTGAGGCGCGGCACCACGCCGGCCGGCGTGACCTGGCCACTGGGCGCCACCAGCGTGACCGGATCGCCCACCTGCACGCCCATGCTGCGGGCCAGCTCGCCGCCCATGACCACGCCCCAACCGCCGGGCTGCAGCTTGTTCAGCACGGGTTGCAGGCTGCGCGCCAGCGGGGTGACCTGGGCCTCCTGGGCCGGATCGATGCCGCGCACCAGCACGCCGCGCATGTCCTCGCCCCGGGCGATCAGGGCCTGGGCCGGAACGAAGGGGGCGGCACCGACCACGGCGGGGTTCTTGCGGGCCTGGTCGGCCAGCACGTGCCAATCGGTCAGCGGCGCACCACGTGAATCGAACAATTCAACGTGGGCGACCACCGAGAGCATGCGGTCACGCACCTCTTTCTGGAAACCGTTCATCACCGACAGCACGATGATCAGCGCCGCCACGCCCAGGGCGATGCCGATCACGGACACGCCCGAGATGAAAGAGATGAATCCGTTGCGCCGGGCGCTGCGCCCGGCCCGCGTGTAGCGCCAGCCGATGCGCCATTCATAGGGAAGCTTCATGGTGTGCGCAGTGTACTCACTCGATAATGCCCCCTATGCCCCAGCCTTGCGTTCCGACAACCGATCTGATCCCGCCCCTGCCCTGCACCGCCGGGGCCGACCACCTGGTGATCCCCTGGGCCATCGGTCTTGCCGAGCCCCAAGGGGAGGCCCAGCACGGGCTGGACATGGCCGACGCCCTCCCGGACCTGCCGGCACTGCACGGTTTGCTGGAACGACTAACCGAGCAGCACTGGTTGCGAGGCGATGAATACCAACTGGCCGCGCCGCACGAGCGAGTTCTGGCCAGCACCGTGGGTTGGCCCGGAGGGGATGCCGTCGAGACCGGTACGGAGACTCCTCCCGCCCAAGCTCCTTGGGCCGCGCTGTGGGCTCACCAGGATGGTTTGTCGGCCAGCCCGGGAGAAGCCTGGGGCTTGATGACCCCCTCGCACTGGCTGATGGGACGCGATCACCTGACCTTGCTGCACCCCGAAGCACTGGCCCTGGGCGACATCGAATCACGCGCCTTGTTCGACGCCGTGCAGCCGCTGTTCGAAAGCGAGGGCTGGCAGATGACCTGGGGCGCCCCATTGCGCTGGTACGTCAGGCATGAATCGCTGGCCGGCCTGCCCAGCGCCTCGTTGGACCGGGTGATCGGCCGCAACCCTGACCTGTGGATGCCCAACCACCCGCAAGTGCGCTTGCTGCGCCGCCTGCAAAACGAGGTGCAGATGCTGCTGTACCGACATCCGGTGAATGACGAACGCGAGTCGCGGCGCGCGCTGAGCGTGAATTCTTTCTGGCTCAGCGGCACAGGTGCGGCGCCATCGCCAGGCACAGGCTGGCCCACATGGCCAGTGCGTGTGGCCGATGCGCCCCATCAGGCCTTGCTGCTCGGCGACTTTCCCGCCTGGCAGGCGGCCTGGCAGGCCCTGGATGAGGGGCCGATGCGTGAACTCAGCTCGGCTCTGGAAGTGGGACGCCCCGTGCGCCTGACCTTGTGTGGCGAGCGACACGCCGTCACATTGTCCGCGCCAGACCAACGCCCAGGCTTGTGGACCACCATCCGTCGCGCACTACCCTGGGGGAGAACACGCGCCTCCGCCGCCGCGCTGCTGCGCGAACTCTGATGCCCGATCGCTGCCCACCATGAAGTTCATCGCCCGAGAGATTCCTCCCCGCCCCGCCTGGACGCTGGAGCAGGCCGGCACGCACCCCCTGCTCTCCCGCCTGCTGGCCGCCCGCGGCATCCGCACCGTGGACGACCTGGACGACGCGCCCGGCAAGCTGCTGCCTCCCAGCGGGCTGCGGGGCATCGACACCGCCGCCACCCTGCTGGCCGATGCCATCGAGCAGGGCCGGCGCATCTGCATCGTGGCCGATTACGACTGCGACGGCGCCACCGCCTGTGCCACCGGCCTGCGCGGCCTGGCCCTGCTGGGCGCCGCACCGCATCAGCTGGGCTATGTGGTGCCTGACCGCGCCCTGCACGGCTACGGGCTGACCCCGCCCATCGTCGATCTGGTGCATGCCCGCCAGGCCGATGTGCTGGTGACCGTGGACAACGGCATGGCCAGCCACGAAGCCGTGGACAAGGCCCGCGCCCTGGGCATGCAGGTGCTGATCACCGACCACCACCTGCCCGTGGTGGACGCCCAGGGCCAGCCCAGCCTGCCCCGCGCCGATGCCATCGTGAACCCCAACCAGCCCGACTGCACCTTCGCCAGCAAGGCGCTGGTGGGCGTGGGCGTGATGTTCTATGTGCTGCTGGCCCTGCGGGCAGAGTTGCGCCGCCGCGGCCGCTTCGATGCGGCCAGCCAGCCCCGCATCGAAGCCCTGCTCGACCTGGTCGCCCTGGGCACCATCGCCGACGTGGGCCGACTGGACGACAACAACCGCCGCCTGGTGTCCCTGGGCCTCAGGCGCATCCGCGCCGGGCGCATGCAAGCCGGCCTGGCAGCGCTGTACCGCGCCGCCAACCGGGATCCATCGCGGGCCAGCGCACAGGATTTCGGCTTTGTGCTGGGCCCACGCATCAACGCCGCCGGCCGCCTGGCCGAGATGGGCGTGGGCATCGAGTGCCTGATGACCGATGACCGGGGGCGTGCCGATGCCCTGGCCACCCAGCTCGACAGCATCAACCGCGATCGCCGCGAGGTGGAGGCCGGCATGCGCGACCAGGCCGAGATCACCCTGGACCGACTGCTGCTGGAAGGCACCACCGGTGAGGTCCCCGCGGCCCTGTCACTCTTCGACGAAGGCTTCCACGAGGGGGTGGTCGGCATCGTGGCCTCGCGACTGAAAGACCGCCTGCACCGCCCCACCTTCATCTTCGCGCGCGGGCAGGACGGCCTGCTCAAGGGCTCGGGCCGCTCGATCCCCGGCTTTCACCTGCGCGATGCGCTCGACCTGGTCAGCAAGCGCCACCCGGGCCTGCTGCACCGCTTCGGCGGCCATGCCATGGCGGCTGGCTGCACCATCTCGCCCGACGACCACGAGCTGTTCAAGGCCGCCCTGCTGAGCGTGGCCGATGCCGGGCTGGACGCCGACCTGCTCTCACGCCGACTGCACACCGATGGCGCGCTGGACGCGCAGTGGTACACAGCCGAGGTGGCCACCCTGATCGACCAGGCGGTGTGGGGCCCCGGCTTCGAGGCGCCGGTGTTCTGCGACATGGTGGAGGTGGTCAACCAGCGCCTGGTGGGCGAGCGCCATCTCAAGCTCAGCCTGCGCGTGCAGGGCCAATTGCGTGACGGGATCTGGTTTGGGCGCAGCGAACCCCTGCCCGCGCGCACGCGCCTGGCGTTTCGCCTGTCACTGGACGAGTTCCAGGGACGGCAACGGGTTCAGATGGTGGTGGAAGGCGCGGAAACGGCCTGAGGCCGGACGCGTTCAGGCCTTGTAGGCAGCGCGCATGGCGGCACCGGCGCCCGAGGCGGGCGGCTGCAGCGTGCCGTAGGTGGCTGCGCCCTGGCCAGGCTCTTCCGGGAACAGCACATTCAAGGTGCGGGACATCGAGGCGCCGGCATGGTGCACTGTGGCCTGCAGGCCCGTCACCCGGGTCTGGGCCAGCATCAGCTTCTGCCGCATCGCGGGCGATAGCGGCTGCAAGCCCGTCTTTTTTGCCTGATGGAATGCCGCCAGGGCATCGGCCAGGCACTTGTGCAACGCCTGCGAGGCGCTGTCCAGTTGGACAGGGTTCTGCGAACGCAAGGCTTCATCCAACGCCTGCAAGCGGCCTTCGAGGGCCTCGGCGTGGCTCGACCACGGATCTTTCGGATCGTGGGAGGAAATGGCGATGCTGTCGCTCAAGTTGGACCTGCCTTCGGCCGAAGCCGTGGTGGAGAGCCGTTTACTGGCGGCTCAGGAGTTCTTTCGCGTTGGCAATCAGCTTGTCGGCGATCGCGTCCGGATTGACCTTGTAGGTGCCATCGTCGATGGCCTTCTTGATGCGGTCGACCTTGGCTGTATCGAACGAGCCTTCCGTGCCCGCCGTGCTCAGGCCATTGGCAGCACCGGACAGGGTCACCTTGGCGCTGGCCTCTGGCCCGCCTTCGAGTGAACCGGTCTTGCCGGTGTTGGTGGCATTGGTGGCGGTTTCCGCACGATTGGCGGTGCTGGCACCGTTGACCGCCTTGTCTGCGCCGTTGTTTCCGATCTTCATCATCTGCTCCTTGATCCCGGCATGCGCCAGGCCTTGACACCTGTCTTATCGTCCCAGGGGCGCGCGACTTTAATGCCAATGACCGAATCCCCCGTGGTTGAGGGGGGTGCCTGCTGGATTTTTCGTATCACAAAGTTACCTCCGCCCGGCGTTCCCCCACCGGGAGGCCGCACAGGACACGGCCACTGTCGATCCGTATCCTCGCACATCGGCCCTCGTCACCGTGGGACAGAGCGGTGCCTTCTGCCCCCACGGCAAATCCATTGCCCTTCACGGTCACCTTGACCGGCTCGCCCGCGGCGAACCAGCGGCGCAGCTTGATGTCGTCCTGACGCAGGCTCTCGCCCGGTTCCACATTGCGGATCAGCGTGCGGCCGGCCACCTCGGCCACGTCCGTCACAGCGGGCGACAGCGTTTCAGCCAGATCGACTTCCGCCATGCGGAAATCAGCTTCAGTGACCGTGGCGCCAGCCCGCAGCGGCCCCGTGGCCACCAGCGCGGGTGCCCACACCTTGATGGTGACAGGCCAGTAGACATTCCAGCGAACCGGGCCCTGCTCGCAACGCAGGCCTACGCGCGAGCGGCCCCACAAGCGGGTGCCCTCGGGCAGGAATGCCCTCACCTTTTCACAAGGTGCAAGTTTGAGGCGGGGATCGAGCCGGCCCAGGATGACTTCCAGGCGCGGTTTGAAAGGCAGCGAGGCTTGTGCGCCTGTCGCGCCATTTGCGCCGGAGGCTGTGGCAGCTGGCGCGGCGGCTTCCTCTTCCGTCTTCGACTTGAGCAGTGCCTCCAGCTCATGCTGGAAGCCGGCCATCTCGGGCGAGGCGGCGGCTTGCGTGGGCGCGGGGGCGTTGCCCCAGTTCATGGACTGGGCGCGCGCCGGTTCCACCAGCGCCACGAGCATCGCGCACAGCAGGGCCGGCAGCAGCCAGGCCACCGACAGGGCGGAAAGAGAGACGGGACGCAGGGACGCTTTCATGGTGAGTGCGACTCTACGCCCCGCCCCGCCGGCCTGCTGCGCGAATTGGCCGGTCTTGTGCCTTCTATTTCGGCTCATGTTTGGGGGCCTGCGGATTCACCATTCCGACGTGATTTTCCGAAGGTTGTTTTTCAAGGTGATGCCATGCTGAACCGACTCACTGACAGCATTGATTTCCAGGCCCAGGCGCTGACCCTGCGCTCGGAGCGCCAGCGTCTGATCGCCAGCAACATTGCCAATGCCGACACGCCGGGCTACACCGCGAAGGACTTCAAGTTCGCGGATGCGCTCAGCCAGGCCACAGGCCAGCGCTCGGCCGGCGCCAGTCCGTTGGCCATGCCCACCCTGCAGATGGCGACCGGCGCGGCCAACCACATGAACCGTGGCGGCTCACCAGCCGGTGCCGGCGCCAAGCCCGAACTGGGCTACGGCACCGCCTCGATGAGCAGCCTGGACAACAACAGTGTCGACATGGACCGCGAACGCGCGAACTTCGCCGACAACACCGTGCGCTACGAAGCCACGCTGCGCTTCATCAATGGATCGATGAAGACCTTGACCACGGCCATCAACGGCCAGTGAAGGAGTTGAGCCATGTCCATGTTCCAGATCTTCAACGTTGCCGGATCGGCCGTCAGCGCCCAGGCCCAGCGCCTGAACGTGGTGTCGTCCAACCTGGCCAACGCCGACACGGTGGCCGGCCCCGACCGCAGCGCCTACAAGGCACGCCACGTGGTCTTCACCACCGAGCCCATGGGTGATGTGGGCGCCGCCGGCGTCACCGTGAGCAACGTGGTCGAGGACAACACACCCGGCCGCATGGTGCATGACCCGGGCCATCCCCAGGCCGACGCGCAAGGCTACGTGACCTTCAGCAACGTCAACCCGATCGAGGAAATGGTCAACATGATCTCGGCCTCCCGCTCGTACCAGAACAACATCGAAGTGATGAACACCGCCAAGAGCCTGCTGATGAAGACGCTGCAGTTGGGCCAGGGCTGATCCTGCACACCAACAACTCTGAACTGGACATCAAGCCATGGTCACCACCACGAACACCACCAACGGCATTCCCAACAACCTGCTCAACAACAACACGGCCAAGAGCGACAAGACGACGGAAGCCTCCGACCGCTTCCTCAAGCTGCTGGTCACGCAGATGCAGAACCAGGATCCGCTCAACCCGATGGACAACGCCCAGGTGACCAGCCAGATGGCGCAGATCAACACGGTGACGGGTATCGACAAGCTCAACAACACCGTGGCGGGGCTGAACACCTCGATGGCGTCTGCGCAGCTGATGCAAGGCGTCGGCATGGTGGGCCGCACCGTGCTGCTCGAGGGCAACAAGCTGGCGGTGGACGACAAGCGCGTGGCCACCGGCGGCCTCGAGCTGACATCCGATGCGTCGAACGTGAAGGTCGAGATCCTGTCGTCCACCGGCGCCACGCTGGACACGTTGAACCTGGGCGCCGCCAAGGCCGGCCAGCACGGCTTCAACTGGACGGTGCCCGAAAGCATCGCCACCAGCGGCCTTCAGTTCAAGGTGACGGCCACCAGCGGCAGCACCGCCATCACCTCCAAACCCATCATGACCGACCTGGTGGACGCCGTCAGCATGAAGGACGGCGCCCTGAACGTGCAACTGCGTCTGAGCGGCGACACCGCCTACAACAAGATCCAGGCTCTGTCCTGATCTGATCACCCTCCCCTTTCCTAGGAGCAAACTACCATGGGCTTTCAGCAAGGACTCTCCGGCCTGAACGTGTCGTCACGCAACCTTGAGGTGATCGGCAACAACGTCGCCAACGCAGGCACCTTCGGCGCCAAGTTCTCACGCGCCGAATTCTCGGACATGTTCGCCAACGCGCTCAATGGCGCCGGCAGCAACAACATCGGCATCGGCGCCAACCTCGGCGCCGTGGCCCAGCAGTTCACGCAGGGCAACATCACCACCACCGAGAACCCGATGGACCTGGCCATCAACGGCAACGGCTTCTTCCAGCTCAGCGATGGCGAGAACCCCACCGTCTACTCGCGCAACGGCCAGTTCAAGCTCAACCGCGAAGGCTTCATCGTCAACAACGCGGGCCACAAGCTGCTGGGCTACCAGGCCGACAACCAAGGGACGATCGTTCCTTCGCAGGCCACCGAGCTGACCCTGCCCACCTCGGGCATCGAGCCCAACCAGACCGACCGGATCAACCTGGAGATGACCTTCGATTCGCGTGCCGCCGTGGCCTCGGGCACCGCCATCGATTTCAACGATCCGAACACCTACAGTTTCGCGACCTCCCAGACCGCATACGACGTCAAGGGGCAGTCCGTCGGCCTGACGTACTACATGCGCAAGACAAGTGCCGACAACTGGGACGTGTATGTCGCCGCCAACGGCAACTCCATCCAGAGCGACGGCGCCGGCGACCCGGTGCGAGTGGCCAGCATCACCTTTGCAGCCTCGGGCGGCAACCCCACCACCACCAACGCAGGGGCGGTGCAAGGCGATGCAGGCACCATCACCACCTACGACAGCGCCAACAACCCGCTCACCACGGTGACCGACGGCAAGTTCACGCTGCCCGACATCCCCCAGGTGGCCATGTCTTCCGGCGCACTGACTGAAGGCATCTCCGGCATCGGCTTCGACCTGTCGAAGTCAGCCGAGTATGGCTCGAGCTTCGCCGTGACCGGCCTGACGCAGACCGGCTATGCCCCCGGCCAACTGACCAGCATCACGATCGAATCCAACGGCATCGTGATGGCCCGCTACTCCAATGGCCAGTCCAAGCCGGCCGGCCAGGTCGAGCTGGCCACCTTCCGCAACCCGCAGGGCCTGCAGCCCAAGGGCGGCAACGAGTGGTCTGCCACCTATGCCTCGGGCGATCCGGTCACCGGCATTCCCGGCGACGGCAACATGGGCCTGCTGCAATCGGGCGCGCTGGAAGAATCCAACGTGGACCTGACCGGCGAGCTGGTCAACATGATCGTCGCCCAGCGCATGTACCAGGCCAACGCCCAGACCATCAAGGCCGAGGACCAGGTCCTGCAGACCCTGGTGAACCTGCGTTGATCCTGATCGACGACCACGCCTGACCGGAGCCCGCGATGGACCGCATGATTTACCTCAGCATGGCCGGCGCCAAGATGGACATGCAACGCCAGGAGGTGCTGGCGCACAACCTGGCCAACGTGTCGACCACGGGTTTCCGTGCCGAGCTGCAGGCCGTGCGTGCCGTGCCGGTGCGTGGCGATGGCTCGACCACCCGCGTGTACTCGCTGGAAACTACCGTGGGCTACGATGACACGCAAGGCCCGCTGAACCACACGGGCAAGCCGCTGGATGTGGCCGTGCGCGACAAATCTTGGCTGACCGTGCAGGCGCTGGATGGCACAGAGGCCTACACGCGCGGCGGCTCCATGGTCGTCAACAACGAAGGCACGCTGGTCACGCACACCGGCTACACCGTGCTGGGCGATGGTGGCCCCATCTCCATCCCGCCCAACACGACGCCGTCGATCTCCAGCGATGGCACCGTCAGCGTCAAGGAAGCCAACGGCAACGTGACGCCGGTCGGCAAGCTCAAGCTGGTGACGCCGGAAAACAAGCTGGACCGTGGAGCCGACGGGCTGTTCCGCGCTGCAGATGGCGGCCTGCCCGCCGACCCCAATGCCCGTGTACACGAGGGCACGCTCGAAGGATCGAACGTGAACCCGATCGAAACCATGATCTCGATGATCTCGGCCGCCCGCCAGTACGAAGCGCAGATGCGCTCGCTGCAGACCGCCGAGAAAGACGAGCAGCAGGCCGCGCAGTTGTTGTCCAACGCGTCCGCCTGAACCTGATTTGATGATTGAAGGAGAACGGCCATGATGCGATCACTGTGGATTTCGAAGTCGGGCATGGATGCCCAGCAGATCCAGCTCGACCATGTGTCCCACAACCTGGCCAACAGCTCGACCTACGGGTACAAGGCCTCGCACGCGATCTTCGAGGATCTGATGTATCAGAACCTGCGCCAGGTCGGCTCCAACAGCTCCGAGCAGACGCAGTTGCCGACGGGCCTGCAGGTGGGCCTGGGCGTCAAGCCCGTGGCCACCGCGCGCCAGTTCACGCAGGGCACGCTGCAGCAGACCGGCAACACGCTGGACGTGGCCATCAACGGCGACGGCTTCTTCCAGATCCAGATGCCCGACGGCACCACGGCCTACACGCGTGATGGCTCGTTCAAGCTGTCCTCGCAAGGCCAGATCGTCACCAACGAGGGCTACACCGTGCAGCCCGGCATCACCATTCCGCAGAACGCGGTGACCGTGAGCATCGGCGGCGACGGCACCGTGACGGCCATGCTGCCCGGCCAGACCACCCCGGCCAACCTGGGCCAGATGCAGGTGGCGCACTTCATCAACCCCGCCGGCCTGGACCCGCGCGGTGGTAACTTGTTCACGGAATCCGAGGCCTCGGGCACGCCCACGGTCACCAACCCCGGCCTGGACGCCACCGGCACGCTGTCGCAAGGCTTCGTGGAAGCGTCCAACGTCAACGTGGTCGAAGAGCTGATCATGATGATCCAGACCCAACGGGCCTACGAGCTGAACTCCAAGGCCATCCAAACCTCCGACCAGATGCTGCAACGCCTGGGACAACTGTGATGAAAAGACTTCTGTCACCCACCGCCCGGGTTGTGGGCGGCGCGGCCTTGGCCGCCCTGATGACTGGCTGCATGGCCACCGCCCCCAAGGTCGAGGTGATCGAACCCACGCAGGTCCGTCCTGTGGCGGTCGTGCCGCCGGCCACCAACAGCGGCTCGCTGTTCGCCAATGTGGCCTACCGCCCGCTGTACGAAACCCCGCGCGCGCGCCAGGTCGGCGACATCGTCACGATCAACATCGTGGAAAGAATCACGGCCAAGCAGGAATCGACCAGCTCCATCGACAAGACGGGCACCATCAGCGGCAGCGTCTCGGCCTTCCCCTTCCTGAAGGCGCCCACCCTGGCCAAGCTCAATGCCAACGGCACCTCGAACAACTCGTTCGACGGCAAGGGCAGCACCGAGAGCAACAACACCTTCACCGGCAACATCACGGCCAGCGTGATCGAGGTGCTGCCCAACGGCCACCTGATCGTGGCCGGCGAGAAGCAGATCGGCGTGAACCACAACGTCGATGTGCTGCGGTTTTCCGGTCAGATCGACCCCATCACCATCCTGCCCGGCAACGTCGTGAGCTCGGCAACCGTGGCAAATGTACGGGTTGAGCAGCGAGGGCGCGGCGCCCAGGCGGAATCGCAGGGAATAGGGTGGCTGGCGCGGTTCTTCTTGAGCCTTTCGCCGATCTAAAGTCTAGAACAATGGGACCGAACCCCCTCCACGATCGGTCCCGCCATGAAGCTCGAACGCCCTCTCCAGATCCTCGTCTCCTCGGCGTTCGTGGTGGCCGCCGCCTTCGCCACCGCCCTGCCGATGTCGGCCCAGGCCATGCGCCTGAAGGACATCGCCTCCGTGCAGGGCGTGCGTCCCAACCAGTTGATGGGCTATGGCCTGGTGGTGGGCCTGGACGGCACGGGTGACCAGACCACCCAGACACCGTTCACCACCCAAAGCTTGAACGCGATGCTCCAGCAGATGGGCATCACGGTGCCGCCCGGCGCGGCCATGCAGCTCAAGAACGTGGCGGCCGTGCTGGTGACGGCCACACTGCCCGCCTTCTCGCAGCCCGGCCAGGCCATCGACGTGAACGTGTCCTCGCTGGGCAATGCCAAGTCGCTGCGCGGCGGCACGCTGATCGCCACGCCGCTCAAGGGCGCCGATGGCCAGATCTACGCGCTGGCCCAGGGCAACATGATCGTCGGCGGCGCGGGCGCCTCATCGGGCAGCTCCAAGGTACAGGTCAACCACCTGAGCGCCGGCCGCATCCCGGCGGGCGCCACGGTCGAGCGCGCCGTGCCCACGCCCTGGCTGCAGACCACCGTGGCCCAGCTCGACCTGCAGACCGAAGACTTCAACACCGCGCGCAACGTCGCCAACGCCATCAACAAGGCCAAGGGTGCCGGCACCGCCGAAGCCATCAGCGGCCGCACCGTGGCCGTGCGCCTGCCCCAGGCGCCGGGCGAGCGCGTGGCCTTCATGGGCGACATCGAGAACCTGGCCATCGACCAGGCCACCCCGATCGCCAAGGTGATCGTGAACGCGCGCACCGGCTCGATCGTGATGAACCAGGCCGTGGCCCTGGGACCCTGCGCCGTGGCGCACGGCAACCTGTCGGTCACCATCAGCACCACACCCTCGGTCAGCCAGCCTTCGCCGCTGTCGCAAGGCCAGACCGTGGTCACCGAAAAGGCCGACATCCGCATCAACCAGGAGCCCGGCGCGCTGATCCAGCTGCCCGCAGGCACCAAGCTCACCGACGTGGTCAAGGCGCTCAACACGCTGGGGGCCAACCCGCAGGACCTGCTGGCCATCCTGCAAGCCATGAAGGCGGCCGGCGCGCTCCAGGCGGAGCTGGAGGTCATCTGACATGAGCAGCCTCACATCCACGGCATCGAACCAGAATGCCTCGCTCTCGATGGACCTGCGGTCCCTGGACAGCCTGCGCGCCAGCGCGGCCAAGGGTGGCAAGGACCAGGCCGGCATCAAGGAAGCGGCCAAGCAGCTCGAATCGCTCTTCATGGGCGAGCTGCTCAAGTCCATGCGCGCCACCACCATGAGCACCGGCATGCTGGACAACCAAGCCACCGAGATGGGCAACAACATGCTGGATCAGCAGTTGTCGGCCAAGATGAGCGGCCTGCCCGGCGGCCTGGGCGACATGATCCTCAAGCAGCTCGAACGCCAGGTGGGCAAAGTGGCCTCGGGCGACAAGGCGGCCGACGGCACCGGGCTGAACCTGCCCTCCGGCCGGCTGGGCGGGCTGACCGGCGCCCTGGACATCAAGGGCCTGGCCGCGCCTGCCCGCACCAGCATGCCGGGCACCGAGGTCGACGACAAGAAGCTGTCGCCGTCAGAGCGCTTCGTGCGCAAGCACACCGAGGCCGCCGAAGCCGCCGAGAAGGCCACGGGCATCCCGTCCGAGCACATCCTGGGCCAGGCCGCGCTTGAATCGGGCTGGGGCCGCAAGGAGCCCAAGATGGCCGATGGCACCAGCAGCCACAACCTGTTCGGCATCAAGGCCACTTCCAGCTGGACGGGCAAGGTCGCCGAGGTGACCACCACCGAGTACATCGGCGGCGTCGCCCGCAAAGTCACGGCCAAATTCCGTGCCTACGACTCGTACGAAGACTCTTTCAAGGACCATGCCCGCCTGCTGAGCCAGAGCCCGCGCTATGCTCAGACCGTGGCCCAGGCCGACACTGCCAAGGGCTTTGCGCAAGGCCTGCAGAAGGCCGGCTACGCCACCGACCCGGCCTACGCGGACAAGCTCACCAAGGTCATCAACACCACGCTGCGCCTGCAGCGCTCTTTCACCTGACGCGCGAGAGGGGGTAGACCATGGGATCAGGACTCTTCGCTCTCGGCACCCGGGCCATGTTCGCGAACACGGCCGTGCTGGACACGATCAGCAACAACATCAGCAACGCCAACACCGAAGGCTATTCACGCCAGCAGGTGGAACTGGCCACGGAAGACGGTCGCTTCACCGGCGCCGGCTTCTTCGGCCGCGGCGTGCGCATCGCCACGGTCAGCCGCAGCTCCGATCCCTACCTCGCCCGCGAGGCCAACAACACCGCGTCCGTGGCCTCGTCCGACCAGGCACGGCTGGACAAGCTCACCCAGCTGGAGAAGGTGTTCCCGCTGGGCGAATCGGGCATCGGCTATTCGGCCGGCCAGATGCTCAACGCTTTTGTGGACGTGGCCAACCAGCCGCAGGACCTGTCTGCGCGACAAGTGGTACTGGCACGTGCCGAAGACTTCGCTGCGCGCATCCGCTCGGCCGACACGCAGTTGTCGTCGCTGCAGGAGGGCGTGACCAATGACCTGCGCAACACCGTCGCGCAGGTCAACTCCATCGCGCAGAACATCGCCAACATCAACCAGAAGATCGCTTCGGTCAAGGGCGTGGGGCATTCGCCCAACGACCTGCTCGACCAGCGCGACCTGCTGGTCAAGCAGCTCAACCAGCTGATCCAGGTGTCCACCGTGGAAGCGGACGATGGCACCATGAGCATCTTCATCGGCGGGGGCCAGCGCCTGGTGCTGAGCAACTCCGCCGAGCAGCTTGCCATCGGCACAGACGAGTTCGACTCGTCCAAGGCCACGCTGCTGATCTCGGACGTGGGCATCAAACGCCCCGTGAACCAGGGCCTGGTGGTGGGTGGCACGGTGGCCGGCCTGCTCAAGGTGCAGAACGAAGACATCCCCCAGGCGCGCGCCCTGCTGGGCCAGATGTCCGCCGCGCTGGCCTGGCGCGTGAACCAGCAGCAATCGCTGGGCCTGGACCTGGGCACGCCGCCCGGCGCTGGCGGCAACATCTTCACCACGGGCACGCCGCAGGTGCTGCCCTCCGTCAAGAACACCTCTTCGCTGTCGCCTCCTCCGGTGACCATGACCATCCTGGATGGGCGAGAACTGCAGGCCAGCGACTACAGCCTGGTGCCCGATTCGGCCGTGGCCGGCCAGTACACGCTGTCCCGCAAGAGCGATGGCCTGGTCACCAGCGTGACCGATGGCAGCGAGGTCGATGGTTTCCGTATCAACATCACCGGCGCGGTCAACGCGGGCGACAAGTTCGAGCTGCGCCCGGCCAGTGCCTCGGCCGGCCAGATGAGACGCGTGCTGGACAACCCGACCGGCATCGCCGCAGCATCGCCCTTCACGGCCACCACCAATGCGGCCAACAAGGGCACGGCCACGGTGGGCTCGCTGTCGATGGTGTCGCAGCCTGACGCCACCCTGCCGCCCCTCAATGGCACCGAGCTGAACATCGTCTTCACCTCGGCCAGTGGTGACTACGAACTCCAGTCCCCCCTCGGCACGCCGGTTGCCAGTGGCACCTGGCAGGCGGGCAGCCCCATCAGCTACAACGGCTTCGAGCTGAAGCTCAATGGCGTGCCCTCCAACGGCGATGTCATCAAGGTCGACAACACCACCTACCCTGCCGGCAACAATGGCAATGCCCTGTCGCTGCTGGCCCTGCGCGACGAAGACATCGTCGGACGCCGCGACAACGGTGGCGGCAGCACGGCCCCGGGCGCCACGATCACCAATGCCTATTCGCAGATGATCGGTGCCATCGGCGTGCAGGTGCAAGGCGCCAAGACCTCGGCCGAGATCTCGGCCACCCTGGCTTCCAATGCCGAAGAAATCCTGACCAACAAGACGGGCGTCAACCTCGACGAGGAAGCCGCCCGCCTGATCCAGTTCCAGCAGAGCTACCAGGCCGCGGCCAAGATCCTGCAGATCGCGCAGACGATCTTCGACACCCTGCTTGAAACCGCCCGCTGAGGAGTCTCACGATGCGCATCAGTACTGCCTACAGTTTCGATTCGGCCATCTCCAACCTGCAAAAGCGTCAGACCGACCTGACCGAATCGCAGATGCAGCTGACCACGGGCAAGCGGGTCAACAACGCCAGCGACGACCCCGTGGCCGCCGCACGCGCCGAGCGTGCCCTGGCCACCATGTCGCGCAGCGATGCCAACCAGCGCGGCCTGGAGGCCAGCCGCAATGCCATGACCCTGGGCGCGGGCGTGCTGCGCGATTCGGTCGAACTGCTGCAGCAGGCGCGTGAATCGCTGGTCGCGGCGGGCAATGGCAGCTACTCCGATGCCGAACGCCAGAGCCTGGCCGTGCGCCTGAAGGAAATCCGCAACCAGCTGCTGTCGGTGGCCAACCGCTCCGACGGCAGCGGCGGTTTCGTGTTCGGCGGGCAGGGCTCGTCCAGCCCCCCCTTCATCGACGCGCCCGGCGGCGTGCAGTTCGTGGGCCAGGGCGGGCAGGCGCAGGGCTCGTCCAGCGAGAACGTGAACCTCACCGTCGACGGCGACCTGGTCTGGCTCAAGGCCAAGACCGGCAATGGCGTGTTCACCACCAGCGCGGCCACTACGAACACCGGCTCGTCCTGGATCAGCCCAGGCACCGTGAGCACGCCCAGCCAGGTGCCCTACCCGGCAGCGGCGGGCGTGACCCCGCCCACCTACACCATCCAGTTCGACGTGACCGGCGGCGTGACCACCTACTCCGTGCTGGAGGACGGCAACGCGCTCAGCAGCGGCGTACCCTTCTCCAGCACCTCGGGCATCGTCATTCCCGGACGCGGCATGACGGTCAACGTCTCCGGCACACCGGCGACAGGCGACACCTTCACCATCGGCCAGTCCAGCAACTCGCTGAGCGTGTTCGACACGCTCGACAAGGTGATCGCCGAGCTCAACACCACCAGCCTGAACAACGGCCAGATCCAGCAATCGGTCAACGGCGGCCTGAGCAACCTCGACAGCGTGCTGGGCAACATGATGTCGGCCGAGTCCGCCGCTGGCGAAACCCTCAACCGCCTGGATGGCATCGAGGGCCGGATCGCCACGCTCAAGCAGACGGCACAGAGCGACCGCTCCAGTGCGGAAGATCTCGACATGGTGGAGGCGATTTCCGCCTTCCAGAGCAAACAAACCGGCTACGATGCGGCCTTGAAAAGCTATTCGATGGTGCAGAAGCTCTCACTGTTCCAGTACGTCAATGGCTGACCACGCGCCTCCACGAAAGCCACGTCATTTATGAGCGAACACCCGATACTCGGACAGATCGCACTGGCCTACAGCCCGGTGATCGACCGCAACCGCGCCGTCATCGCCACGCGGCTGACGGTGTTCCCGCTCCAGCAAGGCAGCCAGCTCGATGCCGGCGCCCTGCTGCAGGCCATCGCCGAGGTCTGGCCGACCGGCGGGGCCAGCCAGGTGTGGCTCAACGTGCTCAGCGAGAACCTGCTCGAGGGTCTGCTGCAGGCCCAGCCGGCCACCCACGTGTTCATCGAGATCCCGGCCTTCATGGCCAGTGACCCCGCGCACCTGGAAGCGATCAACACCCTGCACGCCAACGGCAACACCCTGCTGCTCAAGGGCCGGCCGGTGCAGGAGCTGCCACGCGAGGTGCTACCCAGCTTCAAGTACGCCATCGTCGACCTGGCCGATGACCGCCGCCTGGACGAGACCGCCGCCAATGCCTCCGGCGTGACCCGCACCGTCAGCCATGTGCAGAACGGCGTCACCAACGTGGCCGAGATGGAAGCCGCCTTCCGACGTGGCGCCACGGCGGTACTGGGCTGGCCCATCGACGATGCGATCCAGACCGGCGCACGCAAGGCCGATCAGCCTTCGCTGCAGGCCATCGTGCAGTTGATCGATCAGGTGCACAAAGAGGCCGACATCGAGGACCTGGAAAACACGCTCAAGCGTGATCCGGCCCTGGCCTACAAGCTGCTGCGCTACATCAACTCGCCGGCCTTCGGGCTGTCGGTCGAAATCTCGTCCTTCCGCCACGCCATCATGGTGCTGGGCTACCAGCGGCTCAAGCGCTGGCTGGCCCTGCTGCTGGCCACCGCCAGCAAGGACCCGAACATGCGCCCGGTGATGTTCGCGGCCGTGCGCCGGGGCCTGCTGATGGAGGAGATCTCTCGCGGCAGCGCCGACGAAATGCGCAGCGAGCTGTTCATCTGCGGCGTGTTCTCGCTGCTCGACCGCATGTTCAACCAGCCGTTCTCGGAGCTGCTCAAGACCATCCCGGTGCCCGAGCGCGTGTTCCAGGCCCTGGTCGATGGCACAGGTCCCTACGAGCCCTATTTCCGCATGATCAAGGCCATCGAGGGCGCCACCCTCGACGAACTCCGCGAGGCCAGCGAGGGTCTGATGATGGCTCAGCAGGACATCAACAGCGCCTTGCTCAAGGCCATCGCAGCGGCTTCGCAGTTGGACTGAATCTAGGGGGCACGCAGGCGCAGCACCTTGCCGTCGCTGTCGTCCGTCAGCAGGTAGATCCAGCCATCGGGCCCCTGCACCACGGTGCGGTAGCGCTCTCCCCGGTCGCCCAGCAGCGTCTCACGCCCGCTCACTGTGTCGCCCGACAGGCTAAGGCGCCAAAGCACCTGTCCCGCCAGCCCGCCCATGAACACACTGCCCTGCCACGGCGCGAAACCCGCACCCGTGTAGAACATCAGCCCTGAAGGGGCTGTCGACGGTTTGGGCCACCAGCTCACCGGCTGCTCCATGCCGGCCTTGGTCGTTCCCTCGCCAATTGGATCGCAAACGCCGTAGGTGCACCCATAAGTGATCACGGGCCAGCCGTAGTTGCGCCCGGCCCGGTCGATGTTCAATTCGTCGCCGCCCTGAGGGCCGTGTTCATTCGTCCAGAGCACGCCGGTGGTCGGGTGAATCGCCGCGCCCTGCACATTACGGTGCCCCCAGCTCCAGATCTCGGTGGCCGCGCCGCTGGTGCCCACCAGCGGGTTGTCCGCCGGCACCGAGCCATCGGTCTGGACACGGGCCACCTTCCCGAGCAAGTTGGTGGTGTCCTGCGCATCGTCGGAGCGGCTGCCGCGCTCACCCATGGTGATGAACAGCGTGCCGTCGTTGGCAAACACCAGCCGCCCGCCGAAGTGCAGGCTGCTGGCCACCTTGGGACGCTGCTGGAAGATCACCTGGCCGCCCGTGAGCGCGGCGCCGCTGGGGCTGAGCTGCGCGCGGTACACCGAGGTGCCGTTCGTGCCGCTTTCACTGCCCGTGCCCGCTTCGGCATAGCTCAGGTACACCCGCCGGTTCGTCGCAAAGTTGGGATCCAGCGCCACATCGAGCAGGCCACCCTGCCCACCCACGGCGATGTTGGCGGGCAGGCCCGTGACCGCGGCACTGATGGCGCCATCACCTGTGACGATGCGCAGCCGCCCGGCGCGTTCGGTGACCAGCATGCGCCCATCGGGCAGAAAGGCCAGCCCCCATGGGTTCTCCAGGCCACTGGCCACGGTGTCCACCGTGTACTTGACGGTCGAGGGCGCCGCGGTCAATGGTGCGCCGCCGCCTGAACCGCCACAGGCCGCGAGTGCCCAGCCAAGGCACGCCGTCATCAGCAACAGAGCGGTCCGCACAGGCCAGGGGCCATGTCTTTCAGCACGCAAAGCATTGAGTTCCAGGTTCTGCACGACACCCTCACATCGGTGAATGCCCGGCACCATCCCTGAGGTGCCGCGGGCTGTCCTGCGTTCTAACACGGGCACATTCAGCCACTTGTCCGGCGGGGCCATTGGCCTCCAGGGCAAGGCGCTACCATCGGGCATGACCGACCGCCCCGCGCCCGAAGACGCTTCTTCGGATCTCACGCCCTACGCCCAGCTCACGCCGGACGCCGTCATCGATGCACTGGTGGCCGCGGGCCTGGACCCGGACGGTCGCCTGCTGCCCCTGAACTCGTATGAGAACCGCGTGTTCCAGGTGGGCCTGAGCGATGGGGGCATGGCGGTGGCCAAGTTCTACCGGCCTGCGCGCTGGAGCGACGAGCAGATCCTGGAAGAGCACCGCTTCGCGCTGGACCTGGCCGAGGCTGACGTGCCCGCAGTGGCCCCGCTGGCGCTGCAGCACCCCGCCCATGGCCACGGTGCCGAGCTGCTGGGCATGCCCCCTACCCTGGCAGTCTGGCAGGCCGCGGGCCCCCAGGGCAGTGCCCGCCACCGTTACAGCGTGAGCCCGCGCCGCGGTGGCCGCGCCCCCGAACTGGACGACCCCGAGGTGCTGCAATGGCTGGGACGCCTCATGGCCCGGCTGCACGTCGTGGGGCGCCAGACGCTTTTTGACCACCGCCCCACCCTGAGCGTGGAGCAACTGGGGCGCAGTGCCTGGCGGTGGCTGCGCGATCACGGCGATCTGCCAGACCCGCAGCGCGCCGTGTGGCTGGCCGCTGCGGAGCAGGCGCTGGACACCGCACAGGCCGTCTTCGACCGTGTGCCCGATCTGAGGCTGGGCCGCGTGCACGGCGACTGCCACCTGGGCAATGTGCTGTGGACGCCCGACGAAGGCCCGCACTTCGTCGACCTGGACGACGCCTGCAACGGCCCGGCCGTGCAGGATCTGTGGATGCTGCTGGGCGGCCACCGGCGCGAGCGCCAGCCCGCCTTGTATGCCCTGATGGATGGCTACGAGAGCATCACCGAGTTCGACTGGCGCGAGTGGACCTTGATCGAGGCGCTGCGCACCTTGCGCCTCATCCACCACAGCGCGTGGCTCGCACGCCGCTGGGATGATCCCGCCTTCCCGTCCGCTTTCCCATGGTTCGGCCAGGCCATGTACTGGCAGCAGCAGGCCGACCAGCTTCGCCACCAAATCCAGCTGATGGAAGAAGACCTGGAGCACCCCGGGTACGGATAGGCCCTTGAGCGTGCATATGCCGCACCTGGGCACCCCCGCATTCGCGGGGGATGCATCCAGCGCTCTTACAGTTTCGGCAACGGCACACAGGAGCATGAAACGATGAGCGGCAGCGCATCCATGGGCATGAAGCGCAAGGACAAGGGCAGCGACTGGACGCTGGCCATCGGCATTGCGCTGGGGGCCTTGCTGGTGGCGTTCTGCACCTGGGTCTACACCGAATGGTCGTCGATGGAAAAGCCGCGCAACGGCGCTGTCTGGCTCGATGTGCCCAAGGTCATCTCCCAACTGGCCGATGGCCGCATGGTGTCGGTCAAGGTGAACCTGCAGCTGCGCAACCGCGATAACCCAGCGACCCTCGAAGGCCATGAGCCCGCGCTCAAGGCCATGATCGAGCAGGTCGGCACCACGATGACGCGCACCGACATCAAAGGCGCCGATGGCATCCAGCGCTACGGCCGCGCGATCCAGCAGTCCATCAATGGCTACCTGAACGATCAGGAGATCGACGAACGCGTCAAGATGGTCGCATTCGATGAACTGGTGTTGATGCCTTGAGGCCCTGATCGGCCGATCGCCTCTTCAGCCCAGTGCGGCCAGATCCTGCGGCGTGTCCACGTCCAGCAGCACACCTGCGTCGCTCACGTCCACCTTCTCTGCCTGACGCCAATCCACGGCATGGCGGGCGCCTTCGTCGCCTGACAGCGCCATGAGCGCCGGCCAGATGCCCCGGGGCAGCACGCGCGGGTGGCCAGGGCCCCCCAGGTAGACGGGCATCACGGCATGGCCCGTCGCGTGGAACCGCGACAGCAGTGCCACCAGCGTGTCGGCCTGCACCCCAGGCATGTCGGCCAGCGCCAGCAGCACCGCGTCAGGAGAGGGGTCCAGCGCCTGCGCGGCCAGCAACCCGGCCGCCAGCGAGCGCCCCATGCCTTGTGCCGCCTGCGGACAAGGCACGCGCAGGGCCTGATGACGCCGGCAGGCCTGATCAGCGAAGTCATCCTCCAGGGGCGTGACCACCAGCACGGTCTGCAGCACGGCGCGCTGGGTGCGGAGCACCGTGTCGAGCAGCGTGTCGCCGCCAGGCAGAAGGGCCTGGCGCTTGTCGGCACCGAAGCGTCGCGAACTGCCCGCCGCCAGCACCAGGCCGACGACACGGCCGGAGCTGCTGGCTGCTTGCCCGCTCATGCGCCCGGCACGGCCAGGGAGCAGCCCCGGCCCTCAGGCGCCGCCTGTGCTTGCCTCCCTGGCACCGCGGCCTGTAGGGCCAGCCCGGGCGATGGGTCCACACCCTGGTCCAGCAGGCGGCGCAGCTGCACCAGTTCGGCCGCGATGGACACGGCGATCTCGGCGGGCGAGCGTGAACCGATGGGCAGGCCCACAGGCCCCTTGAACGCGGCCACCTGCTGCTCGCTGAGATCGAACAGGCGCAGGCGCTCCCGACGTCGGCTGCTGGTGATGCTCGAGCCCAGCGCCCCCACGTAGAAGGCCGGGGTGCGCAAGGCCTCCATCAGGGCCAGGTCATCGAGCTTGGGATCATGCGCCGTGGCAATCACGGCCGTGCGCACATCGCAGCCGAAGCCCAGCACGGCGTCATCGGGCATGTCGTGCAGCAAGGGCACCTCGGCGCCTTCGGTGTCGCGCCAGGCGCCGGTGTATTCCTCCCGCGGATCGCACACCGTCACCGCATAGCCGAGCGAGCGCGCGATGGGCAGCAGGTAGCGGCTGACCTCGGTGGCGCCGATGAGCAACAGGCGCCAGCGCGGCCCGAGCACCGTGGCCAGGCCCTCGGCGTCGTCATGGAAATCGGCCCGGCCGTCGTGCGGCGCCAGCCAGGAGCGACCACTGGCGTACTGCACATGGCGCACCAGGGTCTGGCGTGCGGCAATGGCCGCCTCGGCCTGGGCCAGCACCTCGGGGCACCAGTGCGCTTCCACGGCCACGCGCAGGGCATTGCCACAGGGCAGGCGGTAGCGCTCACGCTCGGCCGCGTCACGGCCATAGGTGCGCAACTGCACGCCAGGGCCCTGCATCCAGAGGCGGCCATCGGTCACCTCCTGCAGCAGATCGTCTTCCACACACCCGCCGGAGACGGAGCCGACGATCAGGCCCCGCTCACTGAAGGCCGCCATGGCGCCGGGCGGGCGCGGGCTGGCGCCGTAGGTGCCCAGCACCGTGGCCAGCACGCAGCGCACGCCTTCACGCCGCCACTGCAGGGCCTGGGCAAGAACCTCGTGGTCGTTGCTGCGCATGTGTCGTGGCGCTCAGGCGGCCGCCTGCAGCCGGATCGGCAGCGAGCGCACGCGCTGACCGGTCAGCGCGAACAGGGCGTTGCACACGGCGGGGGCGATGGGCGGCGTGGCCGGCTCGCCCACGCCGCCGGGCGCGTGCGTGTTGCGCATGATGTGGGTCTCGATCACGGGCATCTGGGCCATCTTCAGCACCTCCTGGTCGTGAAAGCTGCTCTGTTCGACACGGCCTTCGGCCACCGTGATCTCGCCGAACAGCGCAGCGCTCAATCCAAACACGATACCGCTTTGCATCTGGGCCTCCACGGTGTCGGGATTGACAACCACACCGCAATCGATGGCACAGACCACCCGGTGCACGCGCACCGCGCCCTCATGCCATGACACCTCGGCCACCTGGGCGCAGATCGAGCCGAAGGATTCGTGCAGGGCGATGCCACGAGCCCGGCCGGGGGGCAAGGGCGTGCCCCACCCGGCCTTGGCAGCGGCCACCTCCAGCACGGCCTTGTGGCGAGGACGTGCGCCCAGCAGGCCGCGGCGGTAGGCACAAGGATCCTGCCGGGCAGCGTGGGCCAGCTCGTCGATGAAGCTCTCGGTGAAGAAGGCGTTGTAGGAGTGGCCGACGCTGCGCCAGGAGCCCACCGGCACGTGCGCCTGCGTGCGCACCTGGCGCACCTCGATGTGCTCGAAGTCATAAGGGATGTCGAAGGCGCCTTCGATCTGGTTCTTGTCCGGCGCATCGGACGCGGCCCAGGGCAGCAGGCGTTCCATGGCACCGCGGCTGACGGATTGCGCAGCCACGCGGTTGTGCCAGGCCGTGACACGGCCCTGGGCATCGAGCGCGGCGCGGAACACGGACAGTGCGGCGGGCCGGTACATGTCGTGCTGCGTGTCCTCCTCCCGCGACCACAGCAGCTTGACCGGGCGGCCATCGAGCTGCTGCGCCACGGCCACAGCCTGCTCGACCATGTCCACCTCCAGCCGCCGACCGAACCCTCCGCCCAGCAATGGAAGGTGCAGCGCGACCTGGTCCATGTCGACGCCCGCCACCTGCGAGGCACGCCATTTGGCCAGCGAGGGCACCTGGGTGGGGGCCCACACCTCCACCTGGCCTGCCTTGACGCGGGCGGTGCAGTTGATGGGCTCCATGGCCGCATGGGCCAGGTAGGGCGCCCAGTAGCGTGCCTCGATCACCTTGGCGGCCTTCTCGAGGGCGCCTTGCGCATCACCACGCTGGGTGAAGGCCATGCCGGAGTGCTCATCCAGCGCCTGCTGCAAGCCGGTCGCGATGTCCTTGCTCGACAGCCGGTCGTGCGGGGTGGCGGTGTACTGGATCTTGACGGTGGCCAGGGCCTGCCTGGCACGCCACCAGCGGTCGGCCACGACCACCACCGCGCCCGGGATGCGCAGCACCTTGTGGACTCCGCGCATCGCCAAGGCCTCGGCCGCATCGAACGACGCGATGTCGGCCCCGAACACGGGGGCTTGCGCCACGGCGGCATGCAGCAGGTCAGGCAATTTCACGTCAATGCCGAACACCGCCGAGCCATCCACCTTGGAAGGAATGTCCTTGCGTGGCACAGCGCGACCGATCAACTGGTATCTGGCGGGATCCTTGAAAGGCACTTCGGAGGGCGGGCTCAGCGCGGCAGCCTCCCGTGCCAGTTCACCAAAGCCCAACCGCGACCCGTTGCCAGGGTGGAGGACCTGCCCGGCCTCGACACGGCAGGCGCCCGGCTCGACAGCCCAGCGCTTGGCGGCGGCCTGCACCAGCATGGCCCGGGCGGTGGCACCGGCCAGGCGCAAAGGCTCCCAGGCATCGCGCACGCTGCTCGAGCCGCCTGTGACCTGCAGGTGCAGCGCATAGCCCACACGCTGGATGGACGACCGCGCCAAGCGTGCCACTAGGCCGTCGTCGTCAGTGCCGAAGGGCAGCACATTGAGCAGCAAGGCCTGGTTGGCGTAGATGCCGGCCACCGGGGCGTGCTCCACGTGCACATCATCCCAGCGGGCATCGAGCTCTTCGGCCAGCAGCATGGGCAAGGAAGTCAGCACGCCCTGCCCCATCTCGGCGCGGGGCACGGCCACCGTGATGCGGCCATCCGGTGCGATGCGCACCCAGCCATTGAGCGCCACCGGATCCTGCGGCCCCTGCGGCAGCGCTGCCTTGCCCAGGCGGTCGCGCGCGGTGGGCGCCCCACAGCCCACCACCAGGCCCCCGGCCGCCGCAGCCACGCCGGCGATCAGCAGATGTCGGCGCTTGAGGTTCATGCGGCCTCCCGGGGCCGGCGTGCACCGGCGGCGGCATGGATGGCTGCCCGCACGCGCTGGTAGGTGCCACAGCGGCAGATGTTGGTCATGGCCCCGTCGATGTCGGCATCGGTGGGGTTCGGGATCTGCCTGAGCAGGGCCGACGCCGCCATCAGCATGCCGGATTGGCAGTAGCCGCACTGCGGCACCTGGTGCGTGATCCAGGCATTGCGCAGGCGCGCCAGCACCGGATCGTCATCGCGCTCGATCGTGTGCACGGCATGCCCATCGACCGCGACCATGGGCATCACGCAGGAACGCACGGCCTGCCCGTCGAGGTGCACGGTGCAGGCCCCGCACGCGGCCACGCCGCAGCCGAACTTGGTGCCCATGAGACCCAGCTCGTCACGCAGCACCCACAGCAGGGGCATGTCGTCCTCGACATCGGCGCTCACGGGGCGGCCATTGAGTTGGAATCGCTTCATAATGTACAGCGTACACCTTGAAAGCCGGGGGCGTCAAGCCGGGTACAGTGAGGCATGTCCTACCCCCAGAAAATCAACCGCGACACGGTGCTGCAGGCCGCCGTGGCCTACCTCGAGCAGCACGGCATGGAGGCCCTGTCCATGCGCACCCTGGCGGCCGAACTGGGGGTGACGCCCAATGCGCTGTACCGCTACTTCAGCAGCAAGGCAGCGCTGGAATACGCCATGGCCGACGAGGCGGGGCGCCTGCTCTATCAAGCCCTGCAAGCAGCGGCTGGCGGCCAGCCCCCGCTGCCGGCCCTGGGGGCGGTGGGCATGGCCTACCTGCACTTCGCACGCGCCAATCCGGCGCTCTACGCCGTGATGACCAGCCACTGCAAGAGCGAAGAAGAACCGGCCAGCCACGCCCAGATCTGGGACCTGGCGGGCACGCTGCTGGGCAGCGTCTATCAGGGCGATGACCTGGATGACCTGGCCCTGTCGCTGTGGGCCTACCTGCATGGCCTGGCCGAACTGGACCGCGCCAACATGCTGGAGGGGCGTCCCACCGACGCCCTGCTGGCCACCGGCATGAAGGTGTTCCTGGCCGGGTTGACGGCCGCCCCACCGCACCAGGCCCGCAGCGGCCACGCAACATGACACCGCATGGCATGAGCTGATCGGCCCTGTGCTGATCACAGGCCTTTCAAAGTCCGTCCCTAGAGTCGCCGGGCGTCCACCGCAGGATGCCCGGGCAACGCATGGCGGCTGTCTGGGTGGATCGAGGTGGATGAGTCCCCGCTCACCCTCCCGAGACAACACCATGACACAACACGATCGCCGCAGCTTCCTGCGCAACATGGGCAGCGCCGTGGGCGCCAGCGCCGCACTGGCCACCTTCCCGCCCGCCATCCAGCGCGCCCTGGCCATCCCCGCGGCCCAGCGCACCGGCACGATCAACGATGTCGAGCACATCGTGATCCTCACGCAGGAGAACCGCTCCTTCGACCACTACTTCGGCACCCTGCCCGGCGTGCGCGGCTTCGCCGATCCCTTCCCCATCCCCGTGGTGGACCGCACCGGCACCTTCACGCGCAAGACCGTGTTCGTGCAGCCCACCGGCGGTGGCGCCCCCGTGCCCGGCCGCCCGGACTGGGGCAGTGCCCAGCGCGGCATCGCCCCCTTCCACCTCAACACGCAGCAGGATTTCGGCGTGATGCGCGTGGCCGGCACGCCCCACTCCTGGAACGATGCCCAGGCCGCCTGGGACCTGGGCCGGATGAACAACTGGCCCAAGGCCAAGCAGAACCACTCGCTGGGCTACTACAAGGAAGCGGACATTCCCTTCCAGTTCGCCCTGGCGCGCGCCTTCACGCTGTGCGACCACTACCACTGCGCCACGCAGACCGGCACCAACACCAACCGCCTGTTCCTGTGGAGCGGCGGCAACGACCCGCTGGCCGTGGCCGGAGGCCCATCGACCGACAACAGCCACGACTGGTTCAACGAGAACCCCGCCACCGACTACACCTGGACGACCTACCCCGAGCGCCTGCAGGACGCCGGCATCAGCTGGCAGGTCTACCAGAACATGGCCGACAACTTCACCGACAACTCGCTGGCGGGCTTTCGCCCCTTCCGCAACGCCTGGTACCAGCGCCCCGGCTACTCGCAGCAATTGCGCGACCGCGGCGTCTCCACGCGTGATCTGGACAAGCTCAAGGAAGACGTGCTGGCCGGCAAGCTGCCGCAGGTGAGCTGGATCGTGGCCACGGCCGAAGGCTCGGAACACCCCGGCCCTTCCAGCCCGGCCCAGGGCGCCGACTACACCGCCCGCGTGCTCGACGCGCTCACGGCCAACCCCGAGGTCTGGAGCAAGACCGTGCTGTTCATCAACTTCGATGAGAACGACGGCTTCTTCGACCACATGCCGCCGCCGGCCGCACCCGCCATCCTGAGCTACTCGGCCGATGCCGCGCAGACCCAGTTCGCCGGTGCCTCCACCGTGGACACCACGGGCGAGTACCACCACCACCTCAACGGCTCGGCCGCCCAGTACCAGCACCGCAACTACGGCATGGGCCCGCGCGTGCCCATGTATGTGATCTCGCCCTGGACCAAGGGGGGCTGGGTGAACTCGCAGGTGTCGGACCACACCTCGGTGATCCGCTTCATCGAAAGCCGTTTCGGCGTGCAGGAGCCGCTGATCACGCCGTGGCGCCGCGCCGTGAGCAGCGACCTGACCGGCTGCTTCGATTTCGCCACGCCCGAAGACAGCGCCTTTGTGCAGAACCTGCCTGCCACCCAGGCCCGACGCCTGCTGGCCCTGGCCCTGCCCACCACCAAGACGCCGGCCACGCCCAGCACGCTGAGCGCCCCGGTGCAGGCCGCCGGCGTGCGTCCGGCCCGTGCACTGCCCTATGACCTGCACGTGCACGCCACCGCCCAGCCCACCAGCCTGACGCTGCGTTTCCAGAACGACGGCGAGGCCGCCGCGGTGTTCCACGTCTACAACCGCCGCTCGCTGGCCGAGGCTCCGCGCCGCTACACGGTCGAGGCCGGCAAGCACCTCGATGGCGTGTGGACACAGGCCGCAGGCAGCGTCTATGACCTGTGGGTGATCGCCCCCAACGGCCTGCACCGCCATGTCACCGGCACCCTGCCGGCAGCCACCGGCACCGCTGCACGTCCGGAGATCCATCTGAGCAGCGACCGCACCAACGGCGAACTGGTCGTGACCCTGCGCAACGAAGGCGGCAGCGCCTGCACCTTCACGCTGCAGGCCCTGAAGTACGACAACGCCGCCGCCCGTGAGGTCAACTTGCCCGCCCGCAGCACGCAGACCTTGCACCTGCCACTGGCCGAGACCCGGCACTGGTACGACCAGATCGTGCGCGTGAAGAACCTGAGCGGCTGGAGCCGCCGCTTCGCAGGCCACCTGGAAACGGGTGCTCCGTCCATCAGCGACCCTGCCATGCAGGGCGCCGCCCAGTTGGACCAGTTCCAGGTCTGATCGCGCGCCTCACTCATCCCCATTTTTGAAGAAAGCAACACCATGAAGTTCAAGCACTGCCTGGCCCTGGCCGCGGCCACCCTCAGCCTGGCCGCCCAGGCCGCCAGCTACGACACCAACCTGATCGCCAACGGCGGCGCCGAAAGCGGCGCCAGCGGCTGGACGGCCTTCGACGGCTACGACCTGTTCCAGTCCGTGAGCTACGGCAGCAACTGGGTGCTGCCCACCCAGCCCGGCCCCGTGGACCGCGGCGCCAAGATGTTCACCGGCGTGGGCGCGCAAAGCGCCGGCTTCCAGGTCATCGACGTGAGCAGCCTCACCGCCACCGGCGCCCCCGTGGAATACTCGCTCAGCGGCTGGCTGGGCGGCTGGTCCTCACAAGGAGACAACGCACTGCTGTACGTGTCCTTCCTGGACATCACGGGCAGCGAGATCGGCCATGCGTCCATCGGCCCGCTGTCGGCTGCCGACCGCGGCAACCAGACCGGCCTGTTCTACCGTGAAAGCCCGGGCCTGCTGCCTCAGGGCGTGAGCCAGGTGATGTTCTCGCTGTCCATGGAGCGCCTGGGGGGCGGCGACAACGATGGCTATGCCGACAACCTGTCCTTCGTGCTGACCTCGCCGGTGCCTGAAGCAGGCAGCATCGCCTACACCCTGGCAGGCCTCGGCATGCTGGGCCTGGTTGGCCGCCTGCGCCGCCGCGTCTGAGCCACCGGCCCCGGGCCATATGCGGCCGCCGCATGACCTCAAGCTCTTTTCACGCTTGAGGCCCATGCGGCGGCCGCTGCGCTTTCATGCATGATCCCGGGCTGGACCTCAACGAGCCCGACGACCATGATCCAGCCTGCTGACCGCCTTCGAAGTGCACGCCTGGTGTGTGCCACGGCCCTGGCATCCCTGGTGATGCACGGCACTGCCAGCGCGTACGGGGCCAGGGCCAGGGCCACCGCAACGCCAGCCAGCGATGCCGCCAGCGCCGCCGCCACGGCATCATCGCCAGAAGGCGCCAAGGCCCCTGCGTGGCGCCAGTACACCTTCTCGTGGAAGTTCCTGGACGAATCGTCCCTGGCGCCACGTGGCGGCAGCACCACCGGCACATCCGTGCAGCCCGTCACCCGACCCACGGCCGAATGGCAGGCCCTGCAGGCCCCAGGGCTGAGCAAGTTCGAACGTGACCGGCGTGCCATCCTGGCCATGGCGGGCGCCTACCGGGCCAGCTTCGACTTCATCGAGGTGGCCGGCTTCCAGGCCGGCTTCAAACCCGACAAGCCCTACCAGAGCTGGGGCACCGAGAAGGTCTACGTGCTGGAGGACAAGGGCACGTCCATCGTCCTGCAACACCTGCTGGTGATGACGATGGTGGGCGAGGACGGCAAGGTCGAAGGCCCCTTCGTGGTCAAGCACTGGCGCCAGGACTGGCACCACGAGCCCAAGGACCAACTGGTCTACCGCGGCCACAACACGTGGGAGCGCGTGGCCGTGCCCGTGGCCCAGCGCAGGGGCCAGTGGCGCCAGACGGTCTACCAGGTCGATGATTCGCCGCGCTACTCGGGCGTGGCCACCTGGGAGCACCTGGGCAACTACAGTGCCTGGGGCGATACCGATGGCTGGCGCCCCTTGCCGCGCCGCGAGTTCAGCGTGCGTGATGACTACCAAGTGCTGATCGGCAACAACCGCCACATCATCACGCCCACAGGCTGGGTGCATGAGCAGGCGAACCTCAAGGTCAAGCTGAATGCCCAAGGCCGCGTGCTGGCCAAGGACCCGGTGGTGGCCCGCGAACTGGGCTTCAACCGCTACGAGCGCATCGAGGGTTACGACTGGGCCGCAGGTGACCGCTACCTGCAGGCCACCGAGCCGGTGTGGTCGGAAGTGCGCCGCCAGTGGGACCTGCTGATCGCGCGGCCCGGGCTGCTGAGGCTCAAGGGCGCGCCTGACAAGGACAGCCTCTTCGTGCCGCTTTACGAGTATGCAGGCTCGTTCGACGAGCCCGGCACCAAGCTTCCCACGCGCGCCGAAATCCGCCTTCACGTCGAAAAGGCGGTACGCGATTACCTGGCGCCTGCATCCCGTCCCTGAAAGGCGGTTGGCGCAGCGTGAAGCGCGAACCAGACTACAGCGTCGCTGTCAGCAGGCACCTACAAAGCGCGACGCCATCGGACTGCATCTGAACACCGCATAAACCACTATGCTGTGTCACAAGTTGCATCAGGGCGCCGGCCGAGGCCCTGGGCCGTCCATGTCCTGCCTTTGCCACCCCATGTCCATCGCCAAACACCGCGTATCGATTCGCCATGCCCTGCCCCGCGCATGGGCCCTCACCGCCCTGACCTGCGTGGCCACGCCGTGGGTACACGCTCAGAGTCCCGCGCAGAATCCAGCCACCGCCGATCTGCAGGCGTGCCTGAAGCTCACCGAGGACAAAGAGCGGCTGGCTTGCTATGACCGTCAGGCCACCAAGGACACCATCATGGCCCTGCCGGCTTCACCGGTGGCGGCGCAGGCAGAAACACCGCAGCCCGGCCAGCCCGCACAGACCGTGACCGCGCCCCCTGGCGGCACGCCTGCCACGGGAGACACACCGCCCGACGAAGGCTTCCTGTCACGGTTCTGGGAGCTGTCACCGGCCGACAAGCGCGGCACCTTCAACTACACGGCCTATCGGCCCAACTTCTTCCTGCCGATCCGCGGCTTGCGCAAGCTCAACAACGAGCCCAGCAGCCCCACGCGCGGCAAGGCCACCAATCTGCCTCAGTACCAGCACTTCGAGACGAAGCTGCAACTTTCGCTGCGTACCAAGGTGCTGGAAGACTTCCTGCTGCCCAACGCCGACCTGTGGGTGGCCTACACGCAGCAGTCGATCTGGCAGACCTGGAATCACGAGGAATCCTCGCCCTTCCGCAACACGGATTACCAGCCTGAGGTGCTGTATGTGGTGCCCATGCCGATGGGCCTGCAGAACCTGCCCTTTGACTGGAAATGGCGCCTGACCAGTTTCGGTCTGGTGCACCAGTCCAATGGCCAGTCCGATGAGCTGTCACGCAGCTGGAACCGGGCTTACGTGTCGTTCGGCGTGGAGCGCGGCGGCATCAACGCCAACCTGCGTGTGGAAGCCCCACTGGCCAAGAGCAACGACAAGTACGACGACAACCCGGACATCGAGCACTACCTCGGCCATGTGCAGGCCCAGTTGAACTGGTCGCCAGGGCGCTCGATCGCATCGCTGCTGTGGCGCCCATCGCTCAGCGGCCGCGGCTCGGTCGAGTTGAACTGGTCATACCCGGTGAACGCGGAGCGCCCGGATGGGCTGCGCTGGTATGTGCAGGCCTTCCATGGCTATGGCGATACCCTGCTGGACTACAACTTCAAGCAGAGCACCCTGGGCGCAGGCCTGACCATCTTCAAGTTCTGATGGTGGTGGGCCCCGCCGCGCGTGGGGCCCCTGTGACTCAGGCCAGTGCGTCCTCGCCCAATTCGGCCAGCAGCGTCTCCTTGCGGGACACCAGGTCGGCACCCAGCTCGGCCAGATCCACGTCCGACTTCTTCACCTCAGGGAAGAGTTCGGTCTCTTCTTCCTTGACGTGGTGCTCGATGTACTCGCCCAGCACCTTGACCTTGGCGTCGTACAGCTCTTCATCAGGGCTCATGCCTTCGATCTGCGCGATCAGGTCCTTGGCACTGGCGTGCTCCACCTCGGCCTCGTCCAGCAGGTCGCCGTCTTCGATGGCCGCGCGCGCTGCGGGGTAGAAGATCTCTTCCTCGATGGTGGCATGCACCGTCAGCAGCAGGCAGATCTTCTGGGCCAGGGCCTGGCGCTCATCGCCGTCGGCCTCGTCCTTGACCAGCTTCTCGTAGTCCTTGAACAGGGCCTTCACTTCCTTGTGGTCGGCCACCAGCAGCTTGATGGCATCGTCGTGCACGACGGTGCTGCGCTTGGATGCCGGCTTGGCCGTGGTCTTGTGGGCAGCCGTCTTGGCGCTGGCGGTCTTGGGGCTCTTGGTCTTGGTAGCGGTCATGCGGGTTCTCCTGGAAAGTGGAGGCGGCATCAACAAAGGGGGAGTGCGCCGCCGGGCATGACCTCTATGGCAATTGGCGCGCCTGCCTTCCCGGGCACGCGCACCCTGCTGCCCCGGCGCAGGCGGGCGGCAGCCGATACCGGTGTGGCACCGGCCGGTCGGCAACGAATGCAGGGAAGGCACGGCGCCGTTTGCGTCGCGCCCACGTCGTCACTGCGCGTCGGGCACCTGCTCCAGCTCGCTCAGCCAGGTCGTGGCAGCGGCATCGCTGGGCGCACGCCAGTCGCCACGCGGAGAGAGCGATCCGCCCGAGCCCACCTTGGGTGAGTTGGGCACGCACGAGCGCTTGAACTGGTTGGTGAAGAAGCGCTGCAGGAACACGCGCAGATGCTTCTTGATCTCGGCCAGGGTGTACTGGTTGTGCGGCACGCACGGCCCCTGTGGCCAGCGGCCCTGCTCGCGGTCGTGCCAGGCGGTGTACGCCAGGAAGGCCACCTTCGACGGCGCATAGCCATAGCGCACCAGCTGGAACAGGTGGAAATCCTGCAGCTCGTAGGGGCCGATGAAGCTCTCGGTGCTTTGCCCAGGCTGGTCATCCTTGGCCCCGGGCACCAGCTCGGGGCTGATCTCGGTGTCGACGATGGCGTGCAGCACCTCGCTGCCCTGGTCGCCCAGTTGCTGCGTGTCGGCCACCCAGCGCACCAGGTGCTTGATCAGCGTCTTGGGCACGCTGGCGTTCACGTTGTAGTGCGACATGTGGTCGCCCACGCCATAGGTGCACCAGCCCAGCGCCAGTTCGCTCAAGTCGCCGGTGCCCACCACGATGCCATGGTGCAGGTTGGCCAGGCGGAACAGGTGGCTGGTGCGCTCGCCGGCCTGCACGTTCTCGAAGGTCACGTCGTAGACAGGGTTCTCGGGGGTGTGCGGGTGGCCGATGTCTTTGAGCATCTGCTCGCAGCTGGGGCGGATGTCGATCTGCTGCACGGTGCAGCCGATGGCCTGCATCAGGCGCAAGGCCTGGTCCAGCGTGCGCGTGCTGGTGGCAAAGCCCGGCATCGTGATACCCAGGATGTCGCTGCGTGGACGGCCCACCCGGTCCATGGCCTTGGCGCACACCAGCAGCGCGTGCGTGGAATCGAGCCCGCCCGACACGCCGATCACCAGCTTGCCCTGGCCCGCCACGCTCAGGCGCTGCACCAGGGCCTGCACCTGGATGTTGTAGACCTCGTGGCAACGCTCGTCGCGGCGACGGGGATCGGACGGCACGTAGGGAAAGCGCTCCACATGGCGCTGCAAGGGGCGGCGCGCTTCGGGCAGACCCAACGTGAAGTGCACACGGCGAAAGCTGCTCACCTGCGCCTGGTGCAATGCGACCGACTGGCCGAAGCTGGTCTGGCGCATGCGCTCATGGGCCAGGCGCTCCAGGTCCACATCGGCGGTAATCAGGTGGGAGTCGGCGCTGAAGCGCTCGGATTCGGCCAGCAGCTCGCCGTTCTCGCAAACCAGGGCCTGGCCGTCCCAGGCCAGGTCGGTGGTGGATTCGCCCGCGCCAGCCGATGAATACAGGTAGGCCGCCAGGCAGCGTGCCGACTGCATGCTGACCAGCCGCTGGCGGTAATCGGCCTTGCCCACGGTGATGTTGGAGGCAGACAGGTTCACCAGCACGGTGGCCCCGGCCAGCGCCGCGAACGAGGATGGCGGGATCGGCACCCACAGGTCTTCGCAGATCTCGACGTGGAACACCAGGCGCGAGACGTCATCGCATTCGAACAACAGGCTGCCGAACGGCACCTGGTGGCCCAGCAGCGAGATCTCCGTGCGCAGCGCGGTGGGCGCGGCATTGAACTGGCGCGCCTCGTAGAACTCGGCGTAATTGGGCAGGAAGGTCTTGGGCACCACGCCCAGCACCTGGCCGCCCTGCACCACCACCGCACAGTTGAACAGGCGGTCGTCCACGCGCAAGGGCAGGCCCACCACGGCCGTGATCGGCAGCGTGGCTGACGCCGCCGCCACCTGGCCCAGGGCCGCTTCGCAGGCATCCAGCAGGGCATGCTGGTGGAACAGGTCATCGCAGGTGTAGCCCGACAGGCCCAGCTCTGGAAAGGCCACCAGGGCCGCGCCCCGCACCGCCGCCGCCTGCATCAGCTCGATGGTCTGCGTGGCGTTCCAGGCCGGATCCGCCACGCGGATGGCCGGCACGGCCACCGCCACGCGGGCATAACCATGGGTGTACAGGTCGAAGAAGTCTTGGGAGGCGTTCGTCATGCCCTTCATTGTGCCCGGCGCGAGAGCCCCTGGGCACCCTGGGCCTCAGGCCTGCATTCCTGTGTTCGCAGGCGGGGCTTGCCGCGCCGCTACCATGGCCTGTCAGCTTGACGCCACCCCGGAGGGCCGCCCGTCCATGGAGTTCCACGACTACTACGCTTGGCTGGGTGTTGCCCGCCAAGCCACGCCCGACGAGATCAAGAAGGCCTACCGGGGCCAGGCCCGTCGTTTCCATCCAGACCTCAGCAAGGCGCCCGAATCCGAGCAGCGCATGCGCGAGATCAACGAGGCCTACGTGGTGCTGTCCGACCCGGACAAGCGCGCCGCCTACGACAAGCTCGCCGAGCAGCGCCAGGCAGGCGCTGCAGGCCCGCGCCAGGCCCCCTTCGGCAAGGAGGCTGCGCGCCCCAAGAGCCCGGCCGAGGCCGCCCAGGCCTATGCCGAGACGGCCGCGCACACCAGCGCCAGCAGCAGCACCGGCCCCGGCACGGCAGACACCAGCGGGTTCAGCGATTTCTTCAGCGACCTGTTCGGCCGCATGGGCGTGGGTGCCCGCGGCAAGTCGACAGCGCAGGCACGGGGTGAAGACCAGCAAGCCACCGTGGCGCTGGACCTGGCGGACATCTGGAGCGGTGCCCTGCGCACCATCACGCTCAAGTCACCCCACTTCGACGCCCAGGGCCATGCCTCGGTGGGCCAACGCAAGCTGCAGGTCAAGATTCCGGCCGGCGTGCGCCCCGGCCAGACCCTGCGCCTGGCCGGCCAGGGCGCACCCGGGGGCCAGGGCGCCGCGGCGGGCGACCTGCTGCTGGAGATCCAGGTCAAGCCGCATCCGGACTTCAAGCTCGACGGCGCCAACCTGCTGGCCGAGCTGCCGGTGGCCCCCTGGGAAGCCGCGCTGGGCGCCGTGGTGCCGGTGGCCCTGCCCCATGGCCCGGGGCTGAGCGTGCGCGTGCCTGCGGGCGCCCAGAGCGGCCAATCGCTCACGGTGCGCGGCAAGGGCCTGCCCTCGCCCACGCCCGGCGATCTGGAGCTCAAGCTGCGCGTGGTGCTGCCCAGCGCGCACGACCCGCGCGCCAGGCGCCTGTACGAGCAGATGGCCACCGAGCTGAAGGACGAGTTCGACGCCCGCAAGGTGGCTGCCTCGGAGGCCGACTGGCGGCCACAGGAGGAACCGCGATGAACACGACCGAACAGCTTGTCGAGGCCACGCTGGATGACCTCTGGTTCGACCTGGAGGACCTGTGCCGCCTGGGCGTGGTCGAGGCCTGCTGGCTGGAAGAGCGCCTGACCAACGGCCTGGTCATCGCCTGCGAGGACGCGCCCGACACCACGCGCTGCTACAACCACATCACGCTGACACGGGTGCGGCGGCTGGCCGCCCTGGAGCGGGATTTCGAGGCCGTGCCGGAGCTGGCGGCGCTGGTGGCCGACATGGAATGCGAGATCCAGCGGCTCAAGGAACGGCTCCAGTGCCTGGAAGACTGAGCTCCGCCAGGTGCCACCGGCCTAGCGCTCGGTCCTGGGCTTTTCCTTGACATAGCGTGCCAGCACCGCGTCGTCCACCTTGTAGCCGCTGACGCCCATGTAGGAATCGCCCCGGAAGGTCTTGAGCGTGCCCGTGACCCACACCGTGTCCATCGACGCAAAGCCCTTGGCCGGCTTGCCCAGGATGACGTGGATGATCTGGTTGGCGGGCGGCGGCGGCGAGTGGATGCAGGCGCCGTAGTAGGGCACCAGCAGCATCTCCTTGAGGCCCGCCTTGCCCTCTTCCAGCGGCACCACGTAGCCGGGGATGCGGCCCTTCACGCCGTCCATGTCCTGGTTGACCGGCGCGTTGTCCCACACTTCACGCATCTGCTTGAGCATCTGCAGCATGCGCGGATCGCTGTCGCTGATGATGTCGAAGTTCTGGTCGCCCAGCCGCTTGCGCACCTCGTCGGTCGGGTCCCAGCCCTTGGGCACCAGGTCGGACCACTTGATGTGCGGCAAGGCTTTCTGGCCCGTGTCCTTTGACCAGGCCGACGCCGCGGCCCAAGGGCCGATGGACAGCGTCGCGCTCGTGACCGCGAGCAGTGAGCGGCGTGTGATCCGGGCGGTACAGAGGATGTCGGGGGCTGTCATGCGGTGCATTCCTTGTGATCATGTCTTCGGGCTGAGCCCATCGGCCAGTGACAGCCGGTAGGCACGCCATGCCGGCAGCAGGCTGGCGATCAGGCCGGCGGCCACCAGGCCTGCCATCAAGCAGGCCTGCCCTTCCGTGGGCCAGCCTACGTGCAAGCGGATGCCCCAGCGCGTGAGCGCCCAATCCTGGCAGGCCAGCAGGCCCAGCCAAGAGGCCAGCCAGCCCAGCGCCACGCCGGCGACGGACAACGCCGAGCCCTCCAGCAGCAGCAGGGCCAGCACGGTGCGGGGCGAAGCCCCCACGGCCCGCAGGATGGCCAGCTCGCGCCGCCGCTCGCTGAGCCCGGCCAGCATCGTGGCCACCAGGCCCGAGAAGCTGACCAGCGCCACCAGGGCCGTGATGGCCAGCAGGGCTTTTTCAGCGGCGCTGACCACCTGCCACAGCTCGTCCAGCGCCACCCCGGGCAGGATGGCCATCAGCGGCTCCTTCTCGTAGTCGGCCAGCCAGCGCTGCACGGCGAACACGGCCGTGCGGCTCTTGAGCCCCACCATCACGGCCGTGACCTCGCGCGGGCGCAGCAGCTCGGGCGTGAGCGCCTGGCTGTCGACGTGGACGCCGGGCATGGGGGCACCGCCCATCCAGTCGAGGTGCAGCGCCTGCATGGCCTCCAGGCTGATGTGGATGGAACGGTCCACCGGCGTGCCGGTGGGCGCCAGGATGCCCACCACCGTGAAAGGCCTGTCGGCGTGGTCGTTGCCTTCCAGCGCGCCATCGCCATGCGACAACACCACGCGTGCGCCGAGCCGATGGCCGAGCTGGCGCGCCACATCGGCCCCGATCACGGCATCGAACAAGCCTTGGAACGGGCGCCCCTCGGCCAGCACCAGGGCCTGGCCATCGCCATAGGCAAAGTGCTGGAAATACGCCGCGCTGGTGGCCACCACCGGGAAGCCCTGGTGCGAATCACCCAGCGAGATCGGCACCACCCACCGCACGGCCCGGTGGGCCGCCAGGGCTTCGACGCTGTCCCAGCGCATGTTGTTGGTGGCCTGGCCGATGCGAAACACGCTGTAGAGCAGCAACTGGGTGCTGCCCGTGCGGGGGCCGACGATCAGATCGGTGCCCGACACCGCCTGGGAGAAGCCTTCACGGACATCGCCGCGGATCTGTTCGATGCTGGCCAGCAGGAAGGCCGACAGGGCGATGGACACCAGGGTGATCGACAGCACGAAGCGCCGGTGCCAGGCGCTGGCCAGCGCGAGCCTCCAAAGGCCGTTCATGCGTGAGCCTCCACCAGGTCCTGCCAGGCCAGGCTGCGCTGGAAGTGCCGCGCCAGGCGCTGGTCATGGCTCACGAAGACCACGGCGGCCCGGGCATCCTGGCAGGCCTGCAGAAAGGTGTCCATGAAGGCGTCTCGCGTGGCTTCGTCCAGGGCCGAGGTGGGTTCGTCGGCCACCACCAGCGCCGGGCGGCCGATCAAGGCCCGGGCAGCGGCCACGCGCTGCTGCTGCCCGACCGACAACTGCGCACTGGGTGCCTGCCAGGTGGCCTGCGGCAACTGCATGCGGGCCAGCAGCCCGCAGGCCTCGGCCTGAGGCCCGCCCTGGGCCTCGCTGCCGTGGCGACGCCGGGCCGAGAAGCGGCCGGGCAGCAGCACATTGTCCAGTGGCGACAGGTAAGGCAGCAGGTTGAACTGCTGGAAGATGTAGCCGATGTGGTCGGCCCGCCAGGCATCCTTGTGGTGGCCGGACAGGCTGCGCCAATCGGTGCCCTGCACGCGCACCTGGCCGCTGCGGGCAGGCGTGATGCCGCACAGCAGGGACAGCAAGGTGCTCTTGCCGCACCCGCTGGGGCCGTGGATGAACAGAGATTCGCCGACATCCAGGGTCAGCGCGGCCAGGCGGAGCAAGGCGGGTTGTGCCGGCGACCAGCCATGCTCCAGGCCTTCGATCTGGAGCACCGGCGCATTCGCACCGGCCTGCGGCATCTGCATCACCGGCGAGGCCCCAGGTTGACGACGTCTTGCGGACGCTTCAGCATCTGCCGGCCCTGCTTGCCGCCCACCGCCCACTGCACCTCGATGACCCGGGCATGGGCGCTGGCTTCAAAGAAGCCGACGTTCAGGCGGCGCAAGGCCGAGGGCTGGGCACAACGGAACACCCATTGGCCCTCCAGGTCGGCATGTCCGTCTTGTGCCGTGGCGTGGCCAGGGCTTGACCCCCAACCCAGCACCGGTGCACTCAGCTCCGCATGGGTCAGGACACACCGCGCCTCGGGATCGAGGCGCAGCAGCGTGCCGCCATCGCGCAGCCTGGCAGACCAGTCGGCTGCCAGCGCCTTCTCTGTCGGGGTTCTGGGCTGGCGCTCGAAACCCAGCAGGCTTTCGAGCGGCGCGTGGATGTCGATCACCAGTTCGCTGCCCTCCAGGGCCACGCCCAACTGGATCCGGCCATGCACGTGTGCCTGCTGGTGCGCCTGCGCGGCGGCCATGCACGACAGGAACATCACCAGGGCATGCAGGCCCCTGCGCTTGGGTCTCGGTTGGGTCATGTGTCGGCTTGTCTGAGGCAGTGCAGTGGGTGAAGACGGGATGGATCCCACTGCGCCGGCTGGGTTCAATGTGCGGTGCACAAGCATAGGTGCCATCTGCCTTAACAAGCCTCATGGCACACCATCCATAACAAACCGGCCCGCAGGGTGATTTATGCACACTTGTGCATTAATTGCCTAGAATCGCGTCCTCCACAGCATCCGGGATCACCCCTTGAGCCATCAACGCACCCAGGCCACGGAAACGGGCGTCGTGTTCCCCATGGGCGAAGGCAGCCAGCTTCGCACCTCGACGTCCACCGCCAGGAAGGTGCTGGCCGCCGCCCTGGGCCCGCTCGATGCCCAGGCCGCTGCCCAGGTGCAGGGCGAGGCGCAATGGCGCCTGAACTACCCCGGCTATTTCCGGCAGCTGGTGCAAGGCGCGCTGAGCCAGCCGGACCAGGCCGTTCCCAGTGCCCGTCGTGGCCTGGACGCCGCCATGGACGCCCTGTGCTGGGCTGTCGAGGGGCAGGACATCCCTTTGAGTGCGATGGTGGCACAGCTGACCCATAAGCCCACGCCGCGCGCCACACCCGCGTTCGAGACCAGGACGCTCACTGGCCGACATGGCCCCGCCGAAATCTCACACCCCTTGGCGATCCCGTACAAGGGCAAGCTGCTGTGTGGCCAGGCCTTGGCCGAGCAGGCGCGGGCGTGGGCGGTGCGGGGCATCATCGAAGCGAGCGCGGCGCAGGCCCTCATCCGCTGCGTCGACAACCCGCAATGGTTCGACCTGTCGGACAGGACGCTGGTGCTGCTGGGGGCCGCCAGCGAGGCCGGGCCCTTGAGGACGCTCTCCCGCTGGCACGCCAACATCGTCGCGGTGGACCTGCCTCGTCCCGAGGCGTGGAAGCGCATCGCTGCCATCGTGGAAGGGGGCAACTCGGTGGTCCATGTGCCGCTGATGGCGTCCAACCCCTCGGCAGACTGGACAGCGCGCGCCGGCGCCGACCTGCTCAAGGAGCTGCCGCAGATCACCACCTGGATACGCGGCTTCAAGGGCCCGCTCGACGTCGCCGCCCACGCCTATGCCGACGGCGAGCGGCATGTGCGCCTGGCCGCCGCGATGGACGTGATCCAGGCCGTGGCCTGCCATGACCACCAGGATTCGACGCTCGCGTTCATGGCCACGCCCACGGATGTGTACGCCATCCCGCAGTCCACGGCCGCCGCCTCGATGGACAACTTCCGCAATCGCCCCTGGCTGTCCAAGGTGCTGCAGGCCCAGCTGTCGCTCTTCACGGGCAAGCGCTTCTTCCAGCCCAACATCGACGCGCTGGTGCAGACGCCGACCAACGCCAAGTACGCGGTGGTGGACGGGCTGGTGATCCAACAAGGGCCCAACTATGCACTGGCCAAGCGCCTTCAGCAGTGGCGTGGCCTGGTGGCCCGCGCATCAGGGCATCAGGTGTCCCTCAACGTGGCGCCGCCCACCGAGACCTCATCCGTGCTGAGCAACCGGGCCATCGCGGCGGGCTACCGCGCGGCGGATGTGTTCGGCGTCGAGGTGTTCCAGCCCGAGACCACCACGGCGCTGATGGCCGCCCTGTGGGTGCATGATCTGCGCACCGGCAACGAGACCGACCACGCCAGCGCACCCTCGGCCCACCCGCTGGACCTGATCGCGCAAGGCGCCTGCCATGGCGGGTTCTGGGGCGTGGGCTACCGGCCCCGCACCGCCCTGCCCTTTGTGGCCGGGCTGGGCTTGCTGCGCGGGGTGGTGGCCTCGATCAAGCGTGCGCTCAAACGTCGGCGCTTCAGCGGTAAAGCCGTGCGCGTGCCCGCGGCGTCATGAAGAACCTGGCCTGCGCCAGGTACAACGCCACGTAGGCCACGAGCTCACAGAACTCTTCGATCACCTGGCACTGCACTTCCGGCAGGTTGAGGTGGCCTGCCACGTGCAGATGGCCTTCGGCATAGGTCGATCCCAAAGCGGCCAGGATCATGAGGCCCGCCTCGACGCAAGGGAAGCTGCCCTGGCGCACCTGCTGAATCAACAAGCCGAAGAGTCGCCCCAGCACAAACAGCAGCACGCTGGCCAGCACCGCCAGCACCACCAGCGTGTCGACCAGGCCGTGGTAGGGCAGCAACCTGGCCGAGAAGGCCGGGCCTGTCTCCGTCATCGCCGTGGGTGTCAGGAAGACGGCACCCCAGCTCAACTCTCGCGCCGCGGCGACCGTCCATATCAGCATGGCGCCCAGGGCCACACGCTGTGAGTCCCGGTGGCGGCCTTTCTGACTGAAGACGATGCTGGTCAGCAGGCCGCCCAGCAGCACCACGACCTGCAGGTTCTCGAGCACGCCGTTTTCCCAACCCCAGGTGGCCGGGATGACGAACGACAGTGGATAGGAGGACAACAAGAGCAGGACCGCGAGGTAGCGGCCGGCGTTGAGCCAGGAAAGATCAGGGTGTCCGGACAGGGAGAGATCGCCCATGGCCGAACCGGAACTGCTGCGGAGGAACTTCATGACTTCAAGTGAACCGTCCGGAAAGCAGGAGGCACGATGGCATCCACATCCTCGACGAAGCATGGAAGTTTAGAACGCTTACGCCGCGGCGCAGCCTATGTCTGAAACACCTCTCCGCGACTTGGCGCCTGAGCTCAGGGGGACCGTGCCTCCATGGTCGCCTTTGCGGGCTCAGATGTGCCTCCAAACGCTGGTAACTTGGTGGCCATCTCATTCAAGGCTCAGTACTTCTTGGAACTTCGAACACGACCGACGCAGACAGAGCTCGCTCTCATGGCCAACAAGCAGGTAGAGACGGGCGAAAATCACTGCAGACGAATCGGCTGCCTGACGAAGCGCTTTGGCTACTGGTGATTCACATCGCTTATCCGGCAGCCACTGACTTTCCCACATAGGAATACATGCCTGACCCCAAGGACAAGTCGAGCAAGGTGACCATTGGCGAATGGTTCTTGCTGGCCATTTCGGTGTTTTTCACAGTGCTTCCGCTGCTGTTCATTCGCACGGACTTTCGCGAGAGCATGGTCATGTTGGCCATGTTTGGCTCAGCCTTGCTCATCAACATCCACATCATCCGGCGCAAGTTTCGGCTTAAGAAGCTGGCTCGCATATCCGTGAAAGCGGTGGGAGGCGTACCAATCCGTCCGTCTAGAACTCGACTGGCTCAAATGAGCGTGGGCCTTCTGGTTGTTGGTACCATCTTTGTCCTGTGCGGCAAGCAGAACGACATGGTCTTCCGCGCCATCGCGTGGCTCATCGTCGGCATGGGAGCAATCTTGCTCGTCGCCCTGCTGACAGGACTGTTGCCTGCTGAATTCATTCAGTTCGAGCCCGAAGGGTTTGCTCTTGGGCGGCGTAGTGGCAAAGCGCTCGTGCCTTGGGACGCCATCAGGCACATGTCCGCTGGCGAGGTCCACGGCAATCAAGCTGTCTTCCTCTGGTTCAACCAAGAGGCTGTCACAGCCACCCCTGAGACCTACCTTCCTAAGGTGCATAAGGCAATGGCGTCCTCCAGGGACTGGTTGGGCGCGGACTTCGTTGTCATGAGCTCTGTCTACAACATTGATGCTCCGGTCCTGCTTGCTACGCTGGAGCGCTATGTCAATCAGCCCGACTGTAGAGCCGAACTGGAGGGCCAAATCAAATTAGCAGGACGCCGGCCTTCCGCTTAGAGGGCCACACGGCAAGAACGAGCCTTGCTGCAACATGCCCCGCACCATCTCGCCTTCGGTGATGCGCCCCCAATCCTCAGCCTCAGGCTTGAGGCGGAAGGTCTTGGTGGTGGGGAAGCCGGTCCTGCGGATGACAGCAGCTTTGCTCAACTCAGCCACCCTGATAAACCATGGTTGGCCAAACTTGACTGGCGTATCCAAGTGCTTGATTTCACTTGTCTTTTCGATGCTCTCTATTTAAGCAGAAGCGCCATTTGGACAGAGCACATGCATGCAAACCGGCTCACGCCCCTTCCAATCTGAGTCGTGGCGGTACAAGCAACCTGGACAATCCCATCTGCCGGCTCCAATCACCTCATTGCGACCTCTGGTGAGATGGCGCTCAAGACCCGCCCCAGATGACCGTAAATGACACCAAGATATAAACATGGGAAGGACGCCGCGCCATGCCGATTTCACCCTCTTACCCACGGTTCCGGACGACTGACAGGCAACCGCTTACCGGCGAACAGCTAGCGGCCGCGCAACGAGCCTATGAAGGCGCGGGCTCAGTCGGACTGACCTTCGACGACAGCGTCGAGCCGCAATTCGAAGTTTTGAGGTCCGCCAAGGAGCAGGAAGAGTTCGACTACACCGTAGCGCTGAACCACCGCCAGCTTCCCATGCACGCGGCCAACACCAGCCTCGTGACCATCTAGGAGCAACTTGCCAAAGTGCAGAAGTCCATCGCCCGGGAGCGCCCTGACCTGGTCAAGGCTTCGTGGGACATGACCGTGGTCGACGGCAAGCTTGCCGTCACCGGCAGCCTGAACGCCGCGGACAAGGAATGGCTGGCATCAAAGCTCAACGGAAACTTCGCCCTGAAGTCGGCAGTGAGCACCTACATGACGGCAGCCACCGACTATCTTGAGACAACCGAGAGCAACCCAAAGCACGGCGGCCAGAGCCCCATCACCGGGCAACTCGTGGACTACAACTTCAAGGATGTCAGAGGACAGTTCGAGGGCAAGATTGCCTTCAGGGAACTCATAGCCGCGACCTGGAAGAAGTACGACTTCGGCCCAGAAATCAAGGTTGACCCAGCCGACTATCGAGGCGGCGACAGCCTCGAAATGCTCGCCCTTCAGTTGGTGCCCTCAAAGAGCTAGCAGAGGGCGCTGTGATTGCAGAAGACGTCTGCAGCACCTCCCCCCTCTTGCAAGTTGAGCATCGATGTGACGCCAAGTCTGCTCGACTACGTACAGTCCGAATATCCAATAGGAATCGGATTCTTCTAGAAGTCTCCGCGCTTATTGCCTGCAAGTTCTACGGTGTCTAGCCAATAAGCCTGCCATCCTTTGGTCGAGACGCGGCTTTGGCCTCTTGCCTCTGCGTCACTCTCGCCGAACGCGACGTAGCTTCGTCATGAGCATCCGCAACGGAGCTCACATCGCAGACCTCTCGCAAAGCCACATTACACCGAAAGAAGCATCGCACCCAATGACAAGAAAGCGCGCAGGTAAGAATCAGACCGCAAAGGTCCAAACTCAATCTCACACAAAGCAGCAGAGGCCACAGCACCAGCCGCAAGAAGGAACAGTCCAGTCGCCTGGTTCCACGCAAGGTCGTAGTGCTGAGCAATCAGCCTACGAAGCTTCACAAGCAGACTCATCGCCATGCCTCCATTTCATATTGCAGTGGTCGGTTGTCGAGCGCATCCGCACGAAACCGCGCGCAAAGCGCATAGAGGAGTTTCTTAGAAATCATGAAGAGGCGCTTGAAACCTTCTTTGAGCCCATCATGGTTGGATTCGTGGTCACTTTGCTTATTCTTTGTATTGAGCATTGGCATGGTGGCGACGTTTCAACGAGCGACTTTGTTCTCAGCCTCCTGTTGAAGGTAAAGCCATACGTCGTTTCGACCGGACTTATGATTGCTGCGTTATGCGCCTGCCTGACTGGATGGCCACCGATAAGGTGCTTAGCGAAGATGATTGCGATTCCGGTCCTCAGCTTCTCTCACCACGTGATGCTTGTTGCTGCAGGTGCCTTGCCACTTCTGCTTTCCGACGCCAGCGCTGGTGAGAGCATGTGGCCTGTCTTTGGGATGGTTCTGAGTGCACTGTTCATCCTGCTGGTGGGCGGTGCAGAGCTTCAGGCTGCTATTTACTTCCTTGGGAAACCCGAGCCCAGGCCTGGAAAGGACCGGGCATTCCGAATCCTCATAGGCATATTGGGGCTCATCGCCCTGCTGTATGTGACGCTGAAGTAGACAGCTGGGCCGACGACGAACAACAAAGGCAGCTAAGCCATTGTTGCCGCCAAAGGGTGGCGCAAGAGCCACGCCAGCAAGGTCTTTGACAAGGCATGTGACCTAGCCGAGAGCCTCAAAAGCGCTGCAGCCTACTAGTGTTGAACCTAACAAATCAAATCTGGGAAGAACTTTGAATCACGTTTACTCTTGCATCCACGCTGTTGGCCAGGGAATCTTCGCCAGCGGCCTTATCTTGGACGATAGCATTCCGCCATTTTCTTGGGTCTACGGCCGCGGCTCATCAACTTGGCAATCCAAACACTGAAAAATTCATTAATTTAAGCGGTACCCGTCCGGCTTCCGACAAAACAGAGCATTGCTATTTCTTTACTCGGAGCCAAAATTATTTGGAAGCAAAATTTCCCCTTGAGATAGAAAAAGCGACACTGAGGGTGAGGCCTTTGGTTTGGCGGACTAACTTCCAACGAAAAAAGAGCGGCACTGCCGCTCTATTTACTTGCGGGCTGCACGCCCAAGCCCTGATGCCCCGCCTCCTTATACAACCGGATTAAGGCATAGGCGAATAAAGTATAAACCATGCTTAATTTGACAGCTTTCCGGGCCCCTGATCGATGAATAATTGGTAGGCCATGTTGGACTTGAACCAACGACCAAAGGATTATGAGTCCTCTGCTCTAACCAACTGAGCTAATGGCCCCCTGAACACAGCCCGCCATTCTAAGGCCCCTCACAGCGCCGCCAGCACGCCCCCGGCCACCCAGGCTTCGCACACGCGCAACACCTCGGCCAAGGTGCCGTCGGCACGGCCGGCGTGAGCCAGCCCCACCCGCCGCCTGGCAGCCTGCAGCTCGGGCACATCCACCCGCACCACCACGTCATCACGCCGGCGCGCCAAATGCAGCGGTGCAATCGTCACGCCAACCCCGGCGGCCACCAGCCCCAGCGCCCATTCCTCGCTGCGCACACGGGCCCGCACATCGGGCACCACCTGCAGCGCATCCATGCCCGCATGCCAGTGGGCGGCCAATTCGCAGTGCGTGCGCTCCACGAAGGCCACGCCATGCAGATCCTGCAAGGCCACCGCCTCGCGGATGGCCAACGGGTGATCGGGCGGCACCACCAGCGCGTACTGCTCATCCCACAGCGGCACGAAGGCATGGCCCGAGGGCACGCAGGTGTCGGCCACCAGTTCGGCATCGACGGGCTCTCCCAACGCACCAGCCCCGCCCGCATCCTCGCTGTGCACGGACACCTGCAGCTGCGCCAGCTCGCGCCGCAGATGGCGCAACAGGCGCCCCACGTGCTCGATGTTCATCGATGGGTGCACGCGCAGGCTCAGCCGCGGATGGCTGGCCGCATCCTGGAAGGTCTCCACCAGCGCCTCGGCATCGGCCAGCAGTTTGCCGCCCAGGCGGTACAGGCGCTGCGCCGCCGCGGTGGGCAGCAGGCCACGCTGCTGGCGCGTGAACAGCTGAGCGCCCAGTTCTTCTTCCAGCTGGGCGATGGCGTTGGAGATCACCGGCTGCGTGACATGGCACTGCCGCGCCGCGCCCACGGTGGTGCGCACCTCGTAGGCGGCGCAGAAGTAACGCAGGTTGCGCAGGTTCATCTATTGGTCAGTTCCTCAACTCAGGGAAATGCGGCAGGGACTTGAGCACGTTCTCGTCATGTGCCGGCACCACGGTGATGCCGGGGTGGCGCTTCATCAACTGATGGATGTGCACGATGGCAGCCTGGTTGGCAGCGGGGTCATGGTCCAGCGGCAGGATGCGGCGCAGCAGCCATGATCGATCGGCCGGCTTGTGGAAGCCCTCGATCGCCCAGGTCACATCACCCGTGAACAGGTAGCACTGGCCGGAAGGCAGGCTCAGCAGCATGCCCACCTGCCCCGCCGTGTGGCCGCCCAGCGGCAGCAGCAGCACGCTGCCATCGCCGAACACATCGTGGCTGTGCGCGAAGCCCAGCACAGGCGGGCCTTCGAAGCGCAACTCGCGCCAGTGCTTCACGCCGTCGAACTGGCTGCGCAGGAAGGCGGGCGCATGGGCATGCCCTGCCTCTTCACGCTCAGCGGGCGTGGCCCACACCTCGGCGTCCGGAAAATCCGGCAGGCCGCTGATGTGGTCCCAGTGCATGTGCGAAGGCACGATCATCTTGATGTCCTTGAGCGGCCAACCCTGGCGCTGCAATTGATCCGCCACCGGCAGCCTGCCGCCGCGCTCGTAAGCGAACACCTGGCGGTGGAACAGGTTGTTGCCGGCGAACTGCGCATCCACCTGGCGGCCCAGGCCGGTGTCGAACAGCAACTGCCCCTTGGGGTGGCGCACCAGCACGGCCACCTGCACGGGCCGGCGGTGCACCCACCAGCGGCCACCGGCCACGATCAGGGCCTCGGCCGCGCCATTGGATTGCGAGGTCTGCAAGGTGGTGAAGGCCAGGCCCTGCGGCGGCTGTGCAGCGGGGAAGGTGGCCAAGCCGGCGAGCTCGGGGCCTACCGGCAGCTTGTGATCCCCGGCGCTGATCAGGCCACAGCCCAGCGCCAGCAGCAAGATCAGGCCCAGCACGGCCCAGCCTGCGCGTTTCCACAGCAAGTGTGGGGGCCTAAGGGATGTGGTCTTGGTCATCGATGCGCCTTGGATGTTGTAGAGAGCGCCTCACGATAGGCAAACCACATCGATAAGTAAAATCGTATTTTCTTGCTATATTTTATAGAAATACCTATACCAAGAACAAGCCAGTGCCATGCCAGGGCGGAGAACCCGTGAAAAGCTTATTTCTGGCTAAGCACGTTGCTGACCAGACGGGACGTGACGTCCACGATCTCGATCATGCGGTCGTAGGCCATGCGGGTGGGGCCGATCACGCCCAGCGTGCCGACCACCTGGCCGTTGATTTGGTAAGGCGCCGACACGACGGACAGCTCCTCGTAGGGCACCACCTGGCTTTCGCCGCCGATGTAGATCTGCACGCCCTCGGCGCGGCTGGAGCCGTCGAGCAGGCGCATCAGCTGGGTCTTCTGCTCGAACAGGTCGAACAGGCGGCGCAGCGACCCCAGGTCATTGCTGAAATCCTGCACCTGCAGCAGGTTGCGCTCGCCGGACACCACCACCTGGTCGGTGTTCTCGTCCATGGCCTCGCTGCCGGCCTGCACGGCCGCGCTCATCAGCGAAGCGATGTCGGCGCGCAGGGCGTCGACCTCCTGCCGCAGACGCTCGCGCATCTGCTCGATGGTCAGGCCCGAGTAATGGGTGTTGAGGATGTTGCTGGCCTCGACCAGCTGGCTCTGGTTGACATCCTGCGCGGTGAAGATGACGCGGTTCTGCACATCGCCATCGGGCGAGACCAGGATGACCAGCACGCGGCGCTCGCCCAGCCGCAAGAACTCGACATGGCGGAAGGCGCTGGCCTTGCGCGGCGACGTGACCACGCCGACGAACTGCGACAGGCTGGACAGCATCTGCGCCGCGTTGGTGATCACGCGCTGGGGCTGGTCGGGCTGCAGTTGCTGGTGGCTGCCCGATGACAGGTCATCGAACTGGCGGCCGCGCGAGGCCGTGAGCATGGTGTCCACGAACAGCCGGTAGCCGCGCGGCGTGGGCACCCGGCCCGCCGAGGTGTGCGGGCTGACGATCAGGCCCAGCTCTTCCAGGTCGGCCATCACGTTGCGGATGGTGGCGGCAGACAGGTCCAGGCCCGAGGCACGTGAGAGGGTGCGCGACCCCACGGGCTGCCCGTCGGCGATGTATCGCTCGACCAGGGTTTTCAGGAGAAGTTTGGCGCGGTCTTCCAGCATGTCGTTTCATTCTAGAGCGTCGCCGTGCCGTCATGGCCCTGTGGTGTAATTCCAGACATGCCCCAATTGCCCTGCCGCTTCCGTCATGCCGCCCTGGTGGGCAAGTACCACGCACGCGGCATCCGGCCTGTTCTGGAAGATGTCGCCCACCTGCTGGTGCGCGCCGGGCTGGATGTCTCGCTGGAGCTTGAAACCGCGCAGAACACGGGTATGACCGACTACCCCGCCCTGTCGGTGCAGGACATCGGCAAGCAGTGCGATGTGGCCGTGGTGCTGGGCGGCGACGGCACCATGCTGGCCACCGCGCGCGAGCTGGCGCCTTTTGACATCCCGCTGATCGGCATCAACCAGGGCCGCCTGGGCTTCATCACCGACATCCAGCACAAGGAAATGGCGACCGCGCTGCCCTTGATGCTCAGCGGCCAGTACGAGGAAGAAAAGCGCGCCATGCTGGCCGGCGCCGTGCTGCGCCCCAACCGCGATGGCGGCGTCGATACCATCTACGAGGGCTTCGCCATCAACGAGGTGGTGGTAAGCCGTGGTGCCACCGCCAGCATGGTGGAGCTGCGCGCCGAGGTCGATGGCCAGTTCGTGGCCAACTACCGCGCAGACGGCCTGATCGTGGCCTCGCCCACCGGCTCGACCGCGTATTCGCTGTCGGCCGGCGGCCCCATCATGCACCCCGGCCTGGGCGGCTGGGTGGTGGTGCCGATCGCCTCGCACACGCTGTCGAACCGGCCCATCGTGGTGCCCGATTCAGGCACCATCACCATCGAGATCGTGGCGGCCAAGGACGCGAGCATGAACTTCGACATGCAGAGCCTGGCCAGCCTGCTGCCCGGCGACCGCGTGACGGTGCGCCGCTCGGCCCACCGGGTGCGCTTCCTGCACCCCAAGGGCTGGAACTATTACGCCACCTTGCGCCGCAAGCTGCGCTGGAACGAAGGAGTGAGTTGATGCTGCGCCGCCTGACCTTGCGGGATTTCGTGATCGTCACGTCCCTGGAAGTTGATCTGGGCGCCGGCTTCACGGCCCTGACCGGCGAGACCGGCGCGGGCAAGTCCATCCTGATCGATGCCCTGCAACTGGCCCTGGGCAGCCGCAGCGATGCGGGCGTGGTGCGCGAAGGCGCGGCCCGTGCCGACATCACCGCCGAGTTCGAGCCCTCCAGCGTGCTGATCGCGCGCCTGGCCCCGTGGCTGGAAGAAGCCGGCTTCGACGCCATCGACGACGAACAACCAGCCCTGCTGCTGCGCCGCGTGGTCGACGCACAAGGCAAGAGCCGCGCGTGGATCAACGGCAGCCCCGCCACCGTGGCCCAGCTGCGTGAACTGGGCGAGCACCTGGTCGACATCCACGGCCAGCACGCCTGGCAGAGCCTGACCCGCGCCGACTCGGTGCGCGCCCTGGTGGATGCCCAGGCCGGTGTGGACACCGCCGCGCTGCAGGCCGCCTGGAGCACCCGACGCGAGGCCCAGCGCCGCCTGGATGAGGCCAAGGCCCGCCAGGCCAGCCTGGACAGCGAACGCGAGCGCCTGCAATGGCAGATCACCGAGCTGGACAAGCTCAACCCCGGTGCCGACGAGTGGCCCGAGCTGAACGCCGAACACCAGCGCCTGGCGCACGGCCAGGCCATCCTGGACGCGGCCCAGCTGGCCTTGAATGCGGTGTCTGAAGCCGATGACAGCGCCGACAGCCTGACCTCTCGCGCCATCCACGCGCTGGAAGACGTGGCCGGCGTGGAGCAGAACCTGGCCGATGCGCTGGAGGTGCTGCGCGGTGCCCAGGCCCAGTTGCAGGACGCCGCCCACAGCCTGAACGCCGCGCTGCGCCACACCGAGCTGGACCCTGATCGCCTGGGCGAACTGGACACCCGCCTGTCCACCTGGATGGGCCTGGCGCGGCGCTTCCGCAAAACCGCCGATGAACTGCCCGGCACCCTGCTGGCCTGGAAGGCCGAGCTGGCCGAACTGGACGCCGCGGCCGACATCGACGGCCTGGCCCGCGAAGCCGACAAGGCGCATGCGGCCTGGCTGAAGGTGGCGCAGGGCGTGTCGCGCCAGCGTGCCAAGGCCGCGCCGCAGCTGGCGGCCAGCGTCACCCAGGCCATGCAGGCCCTGGGCATGGCCGGTGGCCGCTTCGAGGTGGCCCTCACGGCACAGCCCGAGCCCCAGGCCTATGGCCTTGAGTCGGCCGAATTTTTGGTGGCCGGCCACGCCGGCAGCACACCGCGGCCGCTGGGCAAGGTGGCCTCGGGTGGCGAGCTGTCGCGCCTGGCCCTGGCCATTGCCGTGACCACCTCGCAGCAGGCCGGCCTTGATGAGCAGGTCGATACATTGATCTTCGACGAGATCGATTCCGGCGTGGGCGGCCAGGTGGCCGACACCGTGGGCCGCCTGATGCAGCAACTGGGCGAAGGCCGCCAGGTGCTGGCCGTGACCCACCTGGCGCAAGTGGCCGCCAGCGCCCACCACCACCTGGTGGTGAGCAAGGCGCTGCAAGGCAAGCAGACCACCAGCGACATCCGGCCCGTGGACGGCGACACGCGCGTGCAGGAAGTGGCCCGCATGCTGGGCGGCAGCATCACCGACACCAGCCGCGCGCATGCACAGGCCATGCTGGCGCAAGCGCATGAGGCCGCAGCGAAGGTCCAGGCCGCTGCCACGCCCGCAGGCAAAGGCGGCAAGCCTCGGAAAGCGGCATGAGCGCCGTCCGGCCGCCCGAAGGCGCTCGCGCCACAGCTTGCCAGGCGGAGGCCCGTCCATGAGCGCCGCGCTCGACATCATCGTGCTGACCGGCATGTCCGGCTCGGGCAAGTCTGTGGCGCTCAATGCGCTGGAGGACGCCGGCTACTACTGCGTGGACAACCTGCCGCCGGAGCTGCTGACGCAGCTGCTCACCCTGGAGCGCCAGCGCGCCAGCGAAGACGAAGGACGCACCCGCCGCCTGGCCGTGGCCGTGGACGCGCGCAGCGCCAAGTCCCTGCCCTACCTGTTGCCTGTGCTGGACAACCTGCGCACCGAAGGCACCGTGGTGCGCCCCTTGTTCCTGGACGCCAGCAACGAGGCGCTGCTGCGGCGCTTCTCTGAAACGCGCCGCCCTCACCCGCTGGCCTCGCTGCGGGATGCCAGCGCCGACACCGCCGCCATGCCGCTGGACGACGACTCGGCCCAGGCCCTGCTGGACACCATCGAACTGGAACGCGAGCTGCTGGAGCCGCTGCGCGAGCGCTCCGCCATCATCGACACCACCTTGCTTCGGCCGGCACAACTGCGCATGTGGGTGCGCCACACCGTGCAGGCCCTGCCTTCAAGGCTGACCCTGGTGTTCCAGTCTTTCGCGTACAAGAACGGCGTGCCGCTGGATGCGGACTTCGTGTTCGATTCGCGCATGCTGCCCAACCCGCACTACATCAAGGAGCTCAAGCCCTTGACGGGGCGCGACCAGCCGGTGATCGACTACCTGCGCGAGCAGCCCGAGGCCGGCGAGCTGATCGCCCAGATCGAGGCCTTCCTGCTGCGCTGGCTGCCCGCGCTGGAAAACGACCAGCGCAGCTACGTGACCGTGGCCATCGGCTGCACCGGCGGGCAGCACCGCTCGGTGTACTGCGTGGAGCAGCTCACCCAGCGCTTCGCGGGCCGCAACGTGGTGCTGGCCCGCCACCGCGAGCAGGACGGGCGCTGAGCCCCCCCTGCCCGCGCCACCTGCGCATCAACGCGCCGCAGCTTCGCGCAACGCCTTCTTGAGCTGCTCGCCGATCTCCGGCTTGCCCACGAAGGGGTCCGTCGGGTTGCGCACCTGCACCACGTCTTCCAGGCGCGTCTGCACCATGGCCAGGGCCTGCGGGTGGGTGTACAGGTAGAACTGGCGGTCTTCCACGCCCTTGAACACCAGGTTGGCCACGTCGGTGGCCGTGAGCCTGCCAGACGTGACCGCCTTGCTGCTCATCACCTGCGCGATCATCTGGCTGGCGGTGGGTTGGGCATCGCTGCGCAGCTCTTCAGGGCGGTTGCGGTGCGACTGGTGGATGCCGGTGGGCACGAAGTACGGGCACAGCACCGAGGCGCTGACCTGCTCGGTCACCAGGGCCAGGTCCTGGTAGAGCGTTTCGCTCAGGCTGACCACGGCGTGCTTGCTCACGTTGTAGGCGCCCATGTTGGGCGCGTTGAGCAGGCCGGCCATCGAGGCCACGTTGACGATGTGGCCCGTCCATGACGGATCCTTGCGCGCGGCCTCCAGCATCAGCGGCGTGAAGATGCGCACGCCGTGGATCACGCCGAACAGGTTCACGCCCAGCACCCATTCCCAATCACGCTGGGTGTGCTCCCAGATCAGGCCGCCATGCGCCACGCCGGCGTTGTTGACCAGCAGGTGCGGCACGCCGAAGCGCTCCAGGCACAGGTCGGCCAGGGCCTGCACGTCTTCGGCACGCGAGACATCACCGCGCAGCGACACCACCTTGGCGCCGGTCTGGCTCAGTTCGGCCACGGCGGCTTCCAGTGCGTCGGCCTGCACATCGGTCAGGACCAGGTTCATGCCGCGCGAAGCGCCCAGGCGGGCCAGCTCCAGGCCGAAGCCGCTGCCAGCGCCGGTGATCACGGCCGTGCGGCCAGCTTTGAGTTCCAGTGTGGACATGGAATGCGTTCCTTCTCGTGAACAGTGGGTGGTCAGCTCAGCTTGACCAGTTGCTTGCCGAAGTTCTTGCCCTTGAGCAGGCCCAGGAAGGCCTCGGGGGCGCTGGCGATGCCATCGGCCACGGACTCGCGGAGCTTCATCTTGCCGCTGGCGACCATGCCGCCCAGCTCCTTCGTGGCATCGGGCCACACCTCGGGGTGCTCGCTCACGATGAAGCCTTCGATCTTCAGGCGCGACACCAGGATCATGGCCGGGTTGGCCAGCGGCAGCGACTGCCCGTCGTAGCCGGCGATCATCCCGCACACGGCGATGCGGCCGAAGGCGTTCATGCGCAGCATCACGGCGTCCAGGATCATGCCGCCCACGTTCTCGAAATAGCCGTCGATGCCCTTGGGCGTGGCCTCCTTCAAGGCGGCGTAGAAGCTCTTGGGGTCGTTGTGCTGCTTGTAGTCCACGCAGGCGTCGAAACCCAGCTCTTCCACCACGTAGCGGCACTTGTCGGCACCGCCGGCCACGCCCACCACGCGGCAGCCACGGGCCTTGGCCAGCTGGCCGACCACGCTGCCCACGGCACCGCTGGCGGCGCTGACCACCACGGTCTCGCCTTCCTTCGGGTTGATGATCTTGACCAGGCCATACCAGCCCGTGACACCCGGCATGCCCACCGAGCCCAGGTAGGCCGACAGCGGGATGTGGGTGGTGTCGACCTTGTGGATGGCGCCGCGCACGTTGGCATCGACCACCGAATACTCCTGCCAGCCGCCCATGCCCAGCACCTGGTCACCCACGGCGAACTTGGGGTGCTTGCTGGCGACGACCTCGCCCACGGTGCCGCCGATCATCACGCTGTTCAGCGGTTGTGGCTCGGCATAGCTGCGGCTGTCGTTCATGCGGCCGCGCATGTACGGGTCGAGCGAGAGGAAGTGGTGGCGCACCACCACCTGGCCATCGGCCAGCTCGGCCTGCGAAGGCACGGGCACCTCGACCAGCTTAAAGTTGTCGGTGGTGGCCTCGCCTTGGGGGCGAGAGACCAATTGGATCTGGCGGTTGATCTGGCTCATGGGGTGTTCTCCTAAGCGATGGGTTGTTCGTTCGGCTTGATCCCTGATCAATCGGAGCCGGGGCCTTGCAGGATCGGCTTGGCCGCGGGGCGCGCCTCCTTGCCCGAGATGGGCAAGGCGCGCAGGAACTTGAAGGTGGCGGTGGCGTGGGCGCACAGCTCGCCGTCACCGCCGATGACGCGGCCTTCGCAGAAGGCCAGCTTGGCGGTGCTGTGCAGGATGCTGCCGTGGGCGGTGAGCAGGCCCAGGCCGGGACGCATGAAGCTGGTCTTCATCTCCAGCGTGACCAGGCCCGGCCCGCCATCGGGCAGGTGGCGGTGGATGCTGCGCGCCGCGTGCGCCATGACCACATCGAGCAGGGTCATCAGCACACCGCCGTGGGCCACGCCGAAGGAATTGGTGTGCGCGTCCTCGCGCAGCTGCAGGGTCAGCTCGGCCTGGCCACCTTCATAGCGCTGCAGCTCGGCGCCCAGCACGTTCACGAAGGGGATGTTGACGGCGAAGGGGATGGACATGGTGGTGTGCCTTGTCTCAGCGTGGTCAGCCGCCGGTGCAGGCGCTCACGCCGCCATCGACCGCCAGGATCTGGCCGGTGATGTGCTTGCCGGCGTCAGACGCCAGCAGCACGGTGGCGCCTTTCAGATCCTCGTCATCGCCCACGCGCAGCAGCGGTGCGTGCTTGGCGATGTTGTCTTCGCCCACAGCGCCCAGCAGGCCCGCAGTCATCTTGCTCGGAAAGAAGCCCGGCGCGATGGCGTTGACGTTGATGCCCAGTTGGCCCCACTCGCAGGCCAGCGCCCGCGTGAAGTTCACGACCGCCCCCTTGCTGGTGTTGTAGGCGATGGTCTGCATGAAGGGCGGGTTGCCGCCCAGGCCGGCGATGGAGGCGACGTTGATGATGCGGCCCTTCTTGCGCGCGATCATGCTGCGCTTGGCGATGGCCTGCGACAGCAGGAAGTAGCCCCGCACGTTGAGGTTCATCACCTTGTCCCAGGCCTCCAGCGGGTGGTCCTGCGCGGGGGCGCCCCAGGTGGCGCCGGCGTTGTTGACAAGGATGTCCACATCGCCCATGCGCTCCAGCGTTTCACCGACCAGGCGTTCGATGTCGGCGGGGTTGCCGGCGTCGGCCGCCACCCAGCGGGCATCGATGCCGGCGTCCTGCAGCGCCATCACGGCCTGCTCCAGATCGGCCGCCTTGCGCGAACTGATCACCACCTTGGCGCCAGCCTCGCCCAGGGCGTGGGCCATCTGCAGGCCCAGGCCACGCGAGCCACCGGTGACCAGGGCCACGCGGCCGGTCAGGTCGAACAGTTGCTGAACCTTGCGGGGGGTATTGCTCATCTCAAAAAGTCCTTGTCAAACGGTGTAGTCCAGCACGTGGCGGGTCGAGGCCATCTCGCGGATCTGCTTGACCACCTCCTGGTGGTGCGGGTGCGGCTGGTAGGCGTCGAGCGCCTCGGCATCCACGAAGGTGGACACCAGCACCACGTCGCAGTTGGCGTCGAGCCCTTCGGTCTTGATGCCGATGTCGAACTCATGGATGCCGGGCACCAGGGTCTTGCAGCTGTCCAGCAGGGCCTTGACCTTGGGCGCGTCTTCGGGGCGCTTGAGCGTCCACATCACGATGTGTCGGAGCATGTCGATTCCTTGGAGCGTGTGTTCAGAACCAGTCGGCCTGGGCCTTGGCGCAGGTCAGGTCGCGGCGCGAGACCACGCCCAGCCAGGCGTCGATCTTGGGCAGCTCGTAGGCGAAGAAGTAGTCAGCGGCGGCCAGCTTGCCTTGCAGGAAGCCGGGGCCTTCAGGGCGCTGGTCCCACTCGCCTTCGGCTTGGGCAGCCTTGGCGGCCAGCGCCAGCTCCAGCCAGATCCACGCCAGCACGGTGTGGCCGAAGGCCTGCAGGTAAGGCGTGGCGTTGGCCAGGGCTTCTTCGGGCACGCCGGTGGACCAGGCGGCCTTGGTGGTGGCGCCCACCTTCTGCAGGGCCTGCGCCAGCGCGGTGCCATGCTCGGCCAGGCCCGGCACGTGGCCCGCCTTCTGGATGGTCTGGCTGATGCGCTCGGCCAGCACGCTCAGGGCCTTGCCGCCGTTCATCACCACCTTGCGGCCCAGCAGGTCCAGGCCCTGGATGCCGTGCGTGCCTTCGTGGATCATGTTCAGGCGGTTGTCGCGCCAGTACTGCTCCACCGGGAAATCGCGCGTGTAGCCGTAGCCGCCCAGGATCTGGATGGCCTGGCTGTTGGCCTCCTGCGCCCATTCGCTGGGCCAGCTCTTGGCAATCGGGGTGAGCAGCTCCAGCAACAGGCGGGCGTTCTCGCCCTGTTCACTGGAGCCGGTCAGCTCGTCATCGACCAGTTGCGAGCACAGCAGGCCCAGGGCCAGGCCGCCTTCGACCACGGCCTTCTGCATCAGCAGCATGCGCTTGACATCGGTGTGCTCGATGATGGGGATCTGCGGCGCGCTGTGGTCCTTGCCGCCGGCGCCCATGTGGCGGCCTTGCGGGCGTTCTTTCGCGTAGTTCAGCGAGGCCTCGTAGCCGGCGTAGCCCAGCATGGTCGCGCCCAGGCCCACGCCGATGCGCGCTTCATTCATCAGCGTGAACATGCACTTGAGGCCCTCGCCCTGCTTGCCGATCAGGTAGCCCACGGCGCCGGGCTGGCCGTTCACCGGGAACTTGCCCTCGCCGAAATTCAGCAGCGTGTTGACGGTGCCGCGGTAGCCCAGCTTGTGGTTCAGGCCCGCCAGTGCCACGTCGTTGCGCTGATCGCTGATGCTGCCATCGGCCTTGACCAGCTTGCGCGGCACGATGAACAGCGAGATGCCCTTCACGCCCGGCACGGGCTTGCCGTCCTCACCGGGGATCTTGGCCAGCACCAGGTGCACGATGTTCTCGCCCATCTCGTGCTCGCCGCCCGAGATCCACATCTTGTTGCCCTTGAGGCGGTAGCGNCCCATCTCGTGCTCGCCGCCCGAGATCCACATCTTGTTGCCCTTGAGGCGGTAGCGCTGGCCCAGCGGGTCCTGCGCCCAGTCGGTGCCGCTGCCATCGCCGTTCACATCGGGCACGGCGCGCGTGTTGATGTCCGACAGGCTGGAGCCAGCCTGCGGCTCGCTCAGGCACATGGTGCCGAAAGTGCGGCCCTCCAGGCCCGGCTTGGCGAAGGTTTCGATCTGCGTTGGGGTGCCGTGCGCCACGATGGTGTTGGCGTTGCCGCGCGTGAGCATCGGGTAGGCCGCCAGGCCCACGCTGGCCTTGTAGAAAAAGCTCATCGAGGCGATCTCGACGACCGTGGGCAGCTGCATGCCCCCCAGCTCCACATCCTTGCTGGCGCCCACCAGGCCGGCCTCGCCAAAGGCTTTCAAGGCCACGGGCGTCTCGGCTGGGAGCTTGACGGCCACGCCGTCGAACTCGGGCTCATGGATGTCGATCAGGCGGTTAAGGGGCGCGAACTGCTCGTTGGCCAGCTTCTCGCTCAAGTCGAGCACGGCATCAAAAGTTTCGCGGCTGTGGTCGGTGTGGCGCTCGCGGTCGCACAGGGCATCGGCGTGCAGCCAGTCGTGCAGCAGGAAGTCGATGGTGGCGCGGTGGGTCATGGTGTGGCGCATCGTGCGCCCAGCACCGTTCCGTTGTACGGAACAGCCTGGGCGGGTCGGAAAAAAGCCCAGCGCGCGCGGATGGCTCGTGCTGGGCTGCCTGGTGTCAGCGTATGTGGCTCAAACGCTCACGGTGTGGTGGGTCTTCAGTTGAACGACTTGCCTTCGGCCGCGAGCTTGGACAGCAGCGGCGCCGGCTCCCAGCCCTTGGCATCGTCCAGCGGGTTCTGCTGGAACTTCTTCATCGTCTCGACCACCGTTTTCAGGCCCAGGGTATCGGCATAGAACATCGGGCCGCCGCGGAACACGGGGAAGCCGTAGCCCGTCAGGTAGACCATGTCGATGTCGGAGGCGCGCGAGGCGATGCCTTCCTCGAGGATGTAGGCGCCTTCGTTGGCCAGGGCCAGGATCAGGCGGCCGACGATCTCTTCATCGCTGATCTGGCGCGGCGTGATGCCCTTGTCGGCACGGTGCTTGGCCAGCATCTCTTCGACCACCGGCGAGGGGATCGGCTCGCGCTTGCCGGCTTCGTAGTCGTACCAGCCGGCGCCGGTCTTCTGGCCGAAACGGCCCAGCTCGCACAGCTTGTCGGCCGTGGCGCTGTAGCGCATGTCGGGCTTCTCGGTGTAGCGGCGCTTGCGGATGGCCCAGCCGATGTCGTTGCCGGCCAGATCGCCCATGCGGAACGGGCCCATGGCCATGCCCCACTTCTCGACGGCCTTGTCGACCTGCTGCGGCGTGGCGCCTTCATCCAGCAGGAAGCCGGCCTGGCGGCTGTACTGCTCGATCATGCGGTTGCCGATGAAGCCGTCGCACACGCCGGAGACCACGGCGACCTTCTTGATCTTCTTGGCCACGGCCATCACGGTGGCCATCACGTCCTTGGCGGTGTGCTTGCTGCGCACCACTTCCAGCAGGCGCATCACGTTGGCCGGGCTGAAGAAGTGCAGGCCCACGACATCCGCCGGGCGCTTCGTCACTTCAGCGATCTTGTCGACATCCAGCGTGGAGGTGTTGGACGCCAGGATGGCGCCTTGCTTCATCACCGCATCGAGCTTGGTGAAGACCTGCGACTTGACGCCGAAGTCTTCGAACACGGCCTCGATGACCATGTCGGCCTGGGCGATGTCGTCGTAGCTCAGGGTGGTGGTCAGCAGGCTCATGCGCTGCTCGTACTTGTCTTGCGCCAGCTTGCCCTTGGACACCTGCGCTTCGTAGTTCTTGCGGATGGTGGCCACGCCGCGGTCGAGGGCTTCCTGCTTCATTTCCAGCAGGGTGACGGGCACGCCGGCATTGAGGAAGTTCATTGTGATGCCGCCGCCCATGGTGCCGGCGCCGATCACGGCCAGGCGCTCGATCTTGCGCAGGGGCGTGCTTTCAGGCACATCGGGGATCTTGCTGGCAGCACGCTCGCCGAAGAAGGCGTGGCGCAGCGCACGGGCCTGGTCACTGGTGACCAGCTTCTCGAACACCTCGCGCTCGAACTTGATGCCGGCATCCAGGTCGAGCTTGACGGAAGCCTCGACGCAATCGACACAGCGCTGCGGCGCTTCCAGGCCGCGGCGGCTCTTGGCCAGCTCGGCACGGGCCTTGGTGAAGGCCTCGGCATCGGCGGGTGCCGCCACGGTCAGGTCTCGCACGGAAGGCAGCGGGCGGGCGTCGGCGAACTCCTTGGCGAAGGCAATGGCGCCGGGCACCAGATCGCCCTCGATCACGCGGTCGAACAGCTTCTGGCCGGGGGCCTTGGCCAGCTTCTCGCTGGGCACCGAGGCGCCGGTGGTGATCATCTGCAGGGCCGTTTCAACGCCCAGCACGCGCGGCAGGCGCTGCGTGCCGCCAGCGCCCGGCACGATGCCGATGTTCACCTCGGGCAGCGCGATCTGCGCGCCGGGGACCACCACGCGGTAGTGGCAGCCCAGGGCCAGCTCCAGGCCCCCGCCCATGGCCACGCCATGGATGGCCGCCACGACGGGCTTGGCCGACTTCTCGACCGTGTCGATCACCACGTGCAGGTTGGGTTCGGCGCCGGCCTTGGGCGATCCGAACTCCTTGATGTCCGCGCCACCGCAGAACACCTTGCCCGAACCCGTGATGACCACGGCCTTCACGGCGGCGTCCGCATTGGCCTTGGCGATGCCATCGACGATGCCCGCGCGGGTGCTCTGGCCCAGGCCGTTGACGGGTGGGTTTTCCAGCGTGATGACGGCCACGCCGTCGGTGACGTTGTAGGAAGTGCTCATGGCTGTTTCTTTGGCAGATCGGGGTGTCTGGGAGCGCCGGTCGGCGCCGCGGAAAATGGTACGCCGGATGGGTTGACCCTGTCGGCGCCAATTCTGACAATGGTCATTGTAAGAACCTGGCTTATTGTGACAGAGCTTCTGCAATGGTTGAATGTCCACAGAGGACAAACCAGGGCAAACCCCTATCTGCTTCTGAGCCGGCCTACCGGGTTTGGCGGACGTGATTCAGCAAGCGTTCACGTCGGCCCGCACAGCGGATCAAGGGCGACGCGCGCCCTTGATCAGATACCGGCTCGCTGCCGAGCCTGCTGAAGGCTCAGACCTCCAGCCATTCGCGGCGGATGTAGTCGTCGGCCCGCAAGGCCTGCGGCGTGCCGTCGAACACCATGCGCCCGTGGCCCATCACGTAGCAGCGCTCGGAGATGTCGAGCGCAATGGTGAGCTTCTGCTCCACCAGCAGCACGGCCAGGCCGCGCCGCTTGAGCTCTTTCAGGTACTCGGCCACCAGTTCGACGATCTTGGGCGCCAGGCCCTCGGTGGGCTCGTCGATCATGATCAGGTCCGGGTCGCCCATCAAGGTGCGGCACAGCGTGAGCATCTGCTGCTCGCCGCCAGACATCACGCCGGCCTCGGTGTGGCGGCGCTCTTTCAGCCGCGGGAACATCTGGTACATGTCGTCCATGCTCCAGCGGCCCTTCTTGCCCTTGGCGCCGGGCTTCTGGCCCAGCAGCAGGTTCTGCTCGACCGTGAGCTTGGGGAACACGTCGCGGCTCTCGGGCACGTAGCCCAGGCCCAGGCGGGCGATGTCGTAGGTCTTCTCGCCCAGCAGCTTGTGCTGGTTCCACTCGATCGAGCCCTGGCCGTCGACCAGGCCCATGATGGTCTTGATGGTGGTGGAGCGGCCCGAGCCGTTGCGGCCCAGCAGGCTGACGATCTCGCCGGGTTTCACCTCCATGCTCACGCCGTGGAGGATGTGGCTCTTGCCGTAGAAGGCGTGCAGGTCTTTGATGGCAAGCATGGGGTCAGACTCCGGCTTCGGCGGCTTGCTGGTCGGCCAGCACCGAGCCCAGATAGGCTTCTTTCACGCGCTCGTTGGCGCGCACGTTCTCGGGCGTGTCGAAGGCGATCACCTCGCCGTACACCAGCACTGCGATGCGGTCGGCCAGGCCGAACACCACGCCCATGTCGTGCTCCACGGTCAGCAGGGTCTTGCCCACGGTGACCTCGCGGATCAGGTTCACGAAGCGGGCCGTCTCGGACTTGCTCATGCCCGCGGTGGGCTCGTCGAGCAGCACCACGTTGCCGCCGCCCGAGATGGTCACGCCGATCTCCAGCGCACGCTGCTCGGCATAGGTCAGCGAGGACACCGAGGTGTCGCGTCGCTTGTCCAGCCGGATCATGTGCAGGATCTCTTCAGTACGGTCGTTGACCTTTTTCATGTCGCCCAGGAAGCGCCAGAACGAGTAGCCAGCGCCCTGGGACCACAGCACGCCGCAGCGGATGTTCTCGTACACCGACAGGCGCGGGAACAGGTTGGACACCTGGAAGCTGCGGGCCAGGCCGCGGCGGTTCACTTCATAGGGCTTGCGCCCATCGATGCGCTCGCCGTGCAGCGTGATCTCGCCGCTGGTGATGGGCAGGCGCCCGCTGATCAGGTTGAACAGGGTGGACTTGCCGGCACCGTTGGGGCCGATCAGCGCGACGCGCTCGCCCTCCTTCACGGCCAGGTTGGCGCCACGGATGATCTCGGTCTTGCCGAACGATTTGCGGACATCGCGCAACTCGAGCGCGAAGCCATTGGATGAGGTCGGGGTGCTCATGGAAACTGCCTTGGTGGTCCTTGGGTCACAGGGCCGCGCGACGGCGGTTCTCGGCTTCGATCTCTTCCTGGATCTGGCCCCATTGCTGCACGAAGGTGCGGCGTGACAGCTCGAACAGGCCCACGCCCACGATCACCAGCAGGACAGCGCCCAGCCAGGCATCCAGGCCACGGGTGTTGAGCTCGGCGCCCAGGAAGCTCATCTGCGGACCCAGGGCCTCGTTGAGCTTGATGTGGTAGACCATCTCGACCATGGCAGAGATGCCCAGCAGCGCGGTGGCCAGCGTGCCGGCCAGCGCCAGGTAGGAAGTCCACAGGCGGCGCAGCATGCCGTAGGCGGCCACGCGCACGTTCATCATGATCAGGCTGGCCACGCCACCGGGCGCGTACATCACCATCACCAGGAAGATCACGCCCAGGTAGAGCAGCCAGGCCTTGGTCAGCTCGGACAGCAGCACCGTGGCGAACACCATCAGCACCGCGCCGATGATCGGCCCGAAGTAGAACAGCGCGCCCCCCAGGAAGGTGAACAGCAGGTAGGCGCCCGAGCGGTGCGCGCTGACCACCTCAGCTGTGACGATTTCGAAGTTCAGCGTGTACAGGCCACCGGCCACACCCGCGAAGAAGCCCGCGATCATGAAGGACAAGAAGCGCACGCGCTGCGTGTCGTAGCCGATGAACTCGACGCGCTCGGGGTTGTCGCGAACCGCGTTGAGCATGCGGCCCAGCGGCGTGCGCGTGAAGGCGTACATCAGCACGGTGCAGATGAAGCAGTACACCGCGATCAGGTAGTACACCTGTGTTTGCGGGCCGAAGGTGATGCCCATGAAGGGCTCGCCCACGACACGGTTGCCCGAGATGCCGCCTTCACCGCCGAAGAACTCCGGCAGCATCAGCGACATGGAGTACACCAGTTCACCCACGCCCAGCGTGATCATTGCGAAGATGGTGCCGGACTTCTTGGTGGTGACAGCGCCCAGGATGGCCGCGACGATCAGGCCGCCGATGCCGCCCACGACGGGGATCAGGCTGACGGGGATGTTCAGGCCGCCCCCGGACACATGGTTCAGCGCGTGGATGGCCGCGAACGAGCCCAGCCCGGAATACACCGCATGCCCGAAGCTGAGCATGCCGCCCTGCCCCAGCAGCATGTTGTAGGACAGGCAGACGATGATGCCGATGCCCATCTGGGACAGCATGGTCATCGACAGGCTGCTGGTGAACAGCTTGGGCGCGACGAACAGGATCAGTGCGAACAGGGTCCAGACGATCCACCGGCCCAAATTGACCGGCTTGAAATGGTAGACAGCTTGTTGGGACATGGTTCGATCACTCCTCACGGGTGCCCAGCAGACCCTTGGGTCGCAGGATGAGCATCAGGACAAGGAGCAGGTAAGGCAGGATGGGGGCCATCTGCGAGATGGTGATCTTCAGGATGGGATAGGCCCAGTGCTCGAAATCGAGCGGGTGGCCCATGGACTGCAGCACGGTCACGACGGACACGTCCACGATCACGGCGAAGGTCTGCATGAGGCCGATCAGCAGCGAGGCCACGAAGGCCCCGGCCAGCGAGCCCATGCCGCCGACCACCACCACCACGAAGATGATGGCGCCCACCGAGGCGGCCATGTTGGGCTCGGTGACGAAGGCGTTGCCGCCGATCACACCGGCCAGGCCGGCCAGGGCGCAACCGCCGCCGAACACGCCCATCATCACGCGGGGCACGTTGTGGCCCAGGGACTGGGTCATCTCGGGATGGGTGAGCGCCGCCTGGATGACCAGGCCGATGCGGGTCTTGGTCAGCAGCAGCCACAGCGAGCCGAGCATGAACAGGGCCACGATGGCCATGAAGCCGCGGTAGAGGGGGAACTGGTTGCAGCTGTTGCCGGACGCAGCCGAACACAGGGCCGGATCACCCGAGCCCCACACCATGCTCAGGCCCTGGGCATGCGCATTGACCAGCGTGAACATCGGGCCGCTGAGGGCCTCGGGCACGCGGTAGTCGACGTTGGACGGGCCCCAGACCAGGCGCACCAGCTCGAACACCACATAGGACAGGCCGAAAGTGATCAAGAGCTCTGGCACATGGCCATAGGCGTGCACCTTGCGCAGACTATAGCGCTCGAACGCGGCGCCCAGCGCGCCGACCAGCAGCGGCGCGAGCACCAGGGCGGCGGCAAAGCCGAGCCAACCCGTGAGCGCGTAGGCGAAATAGGCGCCCAGCATGTAGAAACTGGCGTGCGCGAAATTGAGCACCCCCATCATGCTGAAGATGAGCGTGAGGCCCGCGCTCAGCATGAACAACAGCAGGCCGTAGCTCAGGCCGTTGAGAAAAAAGACGACAAAGGTTTCCATGACCCGGGCTCGGCACGGCGTTGGCCGGCAAAAAATGAGGCCCCGCTGCGGTGGCCGCGAACGGGGCGATGCCTTGCGCGCAAGGCTTCAGGGCATCGACTACTGGGAGCGGTCTTCAAGCCCCGGCGGACGGACCGCCGGGGTATCGAAGCATCAGAGCATCAGGAAGGACGCTTCATCTGGCACGAAGAGGGCGTGCTGGACACATAAGCGTCGTAGGCCTTGACCAGGCCGAAGGTCATGCCTGTCTTCTCGACGTCGTAAGCGTTCTTGGCATCGACCGGTTGCCACTTGGTGATGAACAGCGGCTGCTGCAGCTGGTGATCACCCTTGCGCATTTCGACGTCGCCGTTGAAGGTCTTGAACTTCAGGCCTTCCAGCGCAGCGGCCACCTTGACGGGGTCGGTCGACTTGGCCTTGGCCATCGCGTCGGACAGCGAGACCATCACCGAGTACACGGCGGCCGAGTAGAAGTCGTCGTTGAAGCGCTTCTTGAAGTCGGTCAGCAACTGGCCGTACACGCCGCCCATGTTGTAGTGGCCGTAGCCGACCTGGTACACGCGGCCGTCAGCAGCCTTGCCCAGGGCGGTGGGGGTGCCACCGAAGTTGCCGTAGTAGGTGTAGAACTTGGCGGTCAGGCCCGCATCGTTCGCGGCCTTGACCAGCAGGGCCAGGTCGGAGCCCCAGTTGCCGGTGATCACGGTGTCGGCGCCGGAGGCCTTGATCTTGGCCACGTAGGGCGCGAAGTCACGCACCTGGGCCAGGGGGTGCAGGTCATCGCCGACCACCTGGACATCCGGGCGCTTGCGGGCCAGGCCGGCCTTGGCGTACTTGGCGACCTGGTGGCCGTGGGCGTAGTTCTGATTGATCAGGTAGACCTTCTTGACGTCGGCCTGCTCCTTGATGAAGGTGGTCAGGGCCTCCATCTTCATCGACGTGTCGGCGTCGTAGCGGAAGTGCCAGTAGCTGCACTTGCTGTTGGTCAGGTCAGGATCCACCGCGGCGTAGTTCAGGAACACGAGTTCCTTGCCGGGGTTGCGCTCGTTGTGCTTGTTGATGCCATCGACCAGCGCCAGCGCGGCGCCAGAGCCCAGGCCTTGCACCACGTAGCGCACGCCTTGGTCGGCAGCGGACTTGAGCGCGTTGAGCGACTCAGCGGGGCTCAGCTTGTTGTCGATGCTGATGATCTCGAACTTCACGCCGGCAGGGTTGCTGGCGTTGAGCTTCTCGGCCACGAACTGGTAGCTCTTGAGCTGGTTCTGGCCGATGCTGGCCATCAGACCCGAGAGCGGATCGATCCAGGCCACCTTGACCGTCTCGCCCTTCTGGGCAAAAGCAGCAGCAGAAGTGAGCGAAGCGGCAATCAGAACGGCCAGGGTACGGTGGGGAAAGCGCATCTAGTTCTCCTCGTCAAAAATGATCCGTGACCCCGGCAATTTATCCCCCCGTTTGGAGGGGGTCACCTCGGGAAGACCCGCGTTTCCGGGTTTTCATTACATCAAAAATGCAACGGTCTGCGGTGCAGTCACGACGACGTCCGGAAAGCAGCGAAAGCTGTCCTGAGAAATCATTGCCTGTTCAGGCTTGATGCGCAAAAAAGGCGCTTTTCAGCGCCTTTTTCTTCACCGAGGATCAAGCTGTAGGCAGCTTGTGGTCCTTGAACTGCTCACGCAGCTTGAGCTTGTAGATCTTGCCCGTGGCGGTGTGCGGGATCTCGTCCACGAACGCCACGTCGTCCGGCAGTTGCCACTTGGGGATCTTGCCGTCGTAGAAGGCCAGGATCTCGGCGGCGGTCACCTCGGCGCCCGGCTTCTTGACCACGACCAGCAGCGGGCGCTCGTCCCACTTGGGGTGATGCGCGGCGATGGCGGCGGCCTCGTGCACGGCGGGGTGGCCCATGGCCACGTTCTCCAGGTCGATGGAGCTGATCCATTCGCCGCCGGACTTGATCACGTCCTTGCTGCGGTCGGTGATCTGCATGTAGCCGTCGGCATCGATGGTGGCCACGTCGCCCGTGGGGAACCAGCCATCGTGCAGCGGCGACTTGTCCATCTTGAAGTAGCTGCTGATGATCCAGTGGCCGCGCACTTCCAGATCCCCGGAGGCCTTGCCATCCCAGGGCAGTTCCTTGCCGTCCTGATCGACGATGCGCATGTCGACGCCGTAGATGCCTTTGCCCTGCTTCTCGAGGATGCGCTGCTTGGCGTCCTTGGGCAGGTCAGCGTGCTTGGCCTTGAGGCGGCTGAGCGTGCCCAGCGGCGACATCTCGGTCATGCCCCAGGCGTGGATCACCTCGACACCGAAGTCATCCTGCAAGGTCTTGATCATGGCCGGCGGGCAGGCCGCGCCACCAATGACGGTGCTCTTGAAGGTGCTGAACTTCAGGTTGTTGGACTTGACGTGGTTGATCAGGCCCAGCCAGATCGTGGGCACGCCGGCGCTGAAGGTGACCTTCTCGGTCTCGAACAGGTCGAACAGCGAGGCGCCATCGAGGTGGTGGCCCGGCAGCACCAGCTTGCAGCCGATCAGGGCGGCGGTGTAGGGCAGGCCCCAGGCGTTGACGTGGAACATGGGCACCACGGGCAGCACGGTGTCCTTGGAGGCCACATTCATGGCGTCGGGCAAGGCGGCGGCGTAGGCGTGCAGCACGGTGGAGCGGTGCGAGTACAGCGCGCCCTTGGGGTTGCCTGTCGTGCCCGAGGTGTAGCAAAGGCTGGCGGCGGTGTTCTCGTCGAAGTCGGGCCACTGGTAGTTGCCGTCCTCGGCGGCCAGCAGCTCTTCGTAGCACAGCAGGTTCGGGATCGCCGATTCCTTGGGCATGTGCTCGCGCGAGGTCATGACGACCACGTGCTTGACGGTGGGCAGCATGGCGGCCAGCTTGTCGACCAGGGGGAAGATGTTCAGGTCAACGAACAGGACCTTGTCCTCGGCGTCGTTGATGATCCAGGCCACCTGCTGCGGGAACAGGCGCGGGTTGATGGTGTGGCACACCAGCTCGGAGCCCGAGACGCCGTAATAGATCTCGACGTGGCGGTAGCCGTTCCAGGCCAGGGTGCCGACACGGTCACCGGCCTGCAGGCCCAGGCGCGCCAGGGCTTGGGCCAGCTTGCGCGCGCGCACATCCACCTCGGTCCAGGTGGTGCGGTGCATGTCGCCTTCGACACGCTTGGAGACGATCTCGACATCCCCGTTGTGACGCGAGGCGTGCGTCAACAGCGACGAGATCGTCAAGGGCATGTGCATCATTTGGCCCATCAGGCTCATGGAACTACCTCCGGAAACGGACAGCGAAGAAACGCAGGGGTGTGAATCGGACAATCGACGTAGTCGGATCGGGCACTGTAGTCTGATTAATCAGATCTGACTGATCCGGGTTTACCCCAAAAACTGCGTGAAGCTGGCGACGCTCTCGCGTTCGGTCAGCAGGGTGTTCTCGATCGCGTCGGGGGCGGCATAGCCTAGCGCCATCCCCACCACGACCATCTCGGAGCCCTCGTCCAGGCCCAGCACCTCGGCGATCACGGCATGGAACTGGTTCCAGGCGGCCTGCGGGCAGGTGTCCAGGCCGCGGCCGCGCGCCGCCACCATCACGCTCTGCAGGAACATGCCGTAATCGAGCCAGCTGCCCTGCCCCATGATCTTGTCGATGGTGAAGATCAGGCCCACGGGCGCATCGAAGAAGGCGTAGTTGCGGCGGTGCTGGGCGTGCATGCCGGCCTTGTCGCCGCGCTCCAGGCCCAGCAGGCCGTACAGGTCCCAGCCCACCTTGCGGCGGCGGTCGATGTAGGGCGGCACCCATTGCGAGGGGTAGTAGGCGTACTGCTCCTGGTGTCGGTGGGCGTTCCCTTCGGCCTCATACGCCGCGGTGACGCGATCGACCAGGGTCTGACGCGACTGCCCGGTGAGCACGTGCACCTTCCAGGGCTGGGTGTTGGTGCCCGAGGGCGCGCGCGCGGCCACGCGCAGGATGTCTTCGATCACGCTGCGCGGCACTTCCGTGGGCAGAAAGCGGCGGATGGAACGGCGCGAGGTGATGGCGTGGTCCACGGCCGCAGTGTGCTCGGCCGTGAGTGGGGAGTCCTGGCGTGGCTGCGAGGCGTTGCTCATGGCGCGATCACTCCGCAGCAGGCAGGGTCAGGCGCTTGAGCGCGGCGGCGAAATCATCCGGCAGCTGGGCCACGGGGCGGCGCGTCTCGCGGTCCACGTACACGTGCACGAAGTGGCCCACCGCGGCGGCGGCCTCCTGGCCGGCCTCGAACAGGCCGATCTCGTAGCGCACGCTGCTGCGGCCGACATGGGCCACGCGGATGCCGGCCTGCACGTCTTTCGGGAAGGCCAGCGCGGCGAAGTAGTTGCAGTGCGTCTCGATGACCAGACCGATCACGCTGCCGGCGTGGATGTCCAGCACGCCAGCCTCGATCAGGTAGCGGTTTACCGCCGTGTCGAAGTAGCTGTAGTAGGTGACGTTGTTGACATGGCCGTAGATGTCGTTGTCCATCCAGCGGGTGGTGATGGTGCTGAGATGGGCGTATTCGGCGCGGGTGGTGGGCGTGGGCTTGCTCATGGATGGCGATTATTGGGCATCTGACCCGGGCTGATGCGGCTTGACCTGCACGGCAGGACATGTCTACCATTACTGACTGACCAGTCATTAACCAAGCAGTCCCCTCCCATGCCCAAGACCCCGGCACCGCCCCTGGGCGACGCCGCCGCCACGCCCCCCGCACGCCAGCGCCGCAAGGCCGAGCGCCCGCAGGAACTGCTGGACGCCGCGCTCGCGCAGTTCGTCAGCAAGGGGCTGGCCGCCACGCGCATGGACGATGTGGCCCGGCAGGCGGGGGTGTCCAAGGGCACGCTGTACCTGTACTACCCCAGCAAGGACGAGCTGTTCAAGGCCGTGGTGCGCAATTCCGTCGTCACGGTGCTGACCGAGGGCAGCGACATCGTGGACCGTTTCGAAGGCCCCACGTCCGAGTTGCTGCACACGCTGATGCACACCTGGTGGAGCCGTATCGGCGCGTCCAAGGCCTCGGGCATCTTCAAGCTGGTGGTGGCCGATGTGGGCAACATGCCGGAGCTGGCGCAGTTCTATCTGGACGAAGTGATCGTGCCCACGCACCAACTGCTGGGCCGCGCGGTGGAGCGCGGCGTGGCCCGTGGCGAGTTCCGGGCCTTCGACGTGACCGCCGTTGTTCAATCATTGATGGCATCGGCGCAGTTCCTGATGCTCTACCCCTATTGCGTGGGCAGTTTGCCCGACCACCCTTTCCCGCTGGATGCGGAGACCTTCATGAAGACACAGATGGAACTGCTGCTGCACGGCCTGGAAGTGCCCCGAGGCCACGCATGAAGCGCTGGCAACGCTGGGCGGTGGGTGGCGTGGCCTTGCTGGCCCTGGCCGGCGGCATCACGCGGGCCATCCTGGCCCGCCAGGCCGAGCGGGCGCAGATCACGCAGACGGGCGCTGCCAGCAGCCAGGGCACCTTGCGCCTGGGCGCGGGCGATCTGGTCGAAGCCCGGCGCCTGCCGCTGTGGCGCACCATCGACATCTCGGGCAGCCTGCGCGCCGTGGACAGCGTGGTCATCAAGGCCCGCGTGAGCGGTGAGTTGCAGGGGCTGTCGGTGCGCGAAGGCGATCGGGTGCAGCGCGGCCAGCTGATCGCGCGCATCGACGCGGAAGACTCCCAGAGCCGGCTGGAGCAGGCCCGCCAGCAGACGGCCTCGGCCCAGGCGCAATGGCAGATCGCCAGGCAGACGCTGGACAACAACCAGGCCCTGGTGGCCCAGGGCTTCATTTCGAAGAACGCGCTGGACACGGCCGTGTCCAACGAGGCCGCCGCCAAGGCCACGCTGCAGGCCGCGCAGGCCGCGGCCAGGGTGGCCGCCAAGGCCCTGGGCGACACGCAGTTGAGTAGCCCGATCAATGGTCTGGTGTCGCAACAGTTCGCGCAGACCGGTGAGCGCCTGGCGCCCGATGCACGCATCGTCGAGATCGTGGACCTGTCGCGGATGGAACTGGAAGCCGCGCTCAAGCCTGAAGACGTGGCCCAGGTGCGCGTAGGCACCACGGGCTGGCTGGCCGTCGATGGCCTGCCGCAGCAACTGGCCGTGCGTGTGGCACGCATCAACCCCAGCGCCACGGCAGGTACGCGGGCGGTGATGGTGTACCTGTCGGTGGCGCCCCACCCTGCCCTGCGCCAGGGCCTGTTCGCCCAGGGGCAGCTGGACCTGTCGCAGGCCGAGGCCGTGGTGCTTCCGCGCGCTGCGGTACGTGCCGGGGCCACCGGCCCCTTCGTGCAGGCCTTGCGTGGCACGCGCATCGAGCACCTGCCGGTGACGTTGGGCACTGGCGGGCGCATCGAAGGCGAGGCCACACCCATGGTGGCCATTGCCCAGGGCGTGCAGCCAGGCGAGCGCGTGCTGCGCGACACCATCGGGCTGCTGCGGCCCGGCACCGTGGTGGACACCCCTGCCTCCGCACCGGCCGCTGGCCCCTGATCCGCCATGTGGTTCACCCGCCTGTCCATCGGCAACCCCGTGCTGGCCACCATGATGATGGCGGCCCTGGTGGTGCTGGGCCTGTTCTCGTACCAGCGGCTTAAGGTCGACCAGTTCCCCGACATCGAGTTCCCGACCATCGCCGTGCAGATGGACTACCCCGGCGCAGCGCCGGCCATCGTCGAATCGGAGGTGACGCGCAAGGTCGAGGAGGCCGTCAACACCATCGCGGGCATCAACCAGATCTATTCACGATCCTACGAAGGCACGGCCGTGGTGATTGTGCAGTTCAACCTGGATGTGGACAGCCGCCGCGCCGCCGACGATGTGCGCGAGAAGATCGCCATCCTGCGGCCGCTGCTGCGCGACGAGGTGGAAGAGCCGCGCGTGCAGCGCTTCGACCCGGCCAACCGGCCCATCCTGTCGCTGGCGCTCAGTTCGCCCGATGGCAAGGTGCCCACCGTCACCCTGTCCACCTACGCCGACCAGGTGCTGCGCAAGCGCCTGGAGAACGTGCGCGGCGTGGGCACCGTCAACCTGGTGGGCGCCACCAAGCGCGAGATCAATGTCTACCTGCGGCCCCAGGCCATGGAGGCCCTGGGCATCGGCCCTGAGCAGGTGCTCTCGGCCGTGGCGCAGGAGAACCAGGACCAGCCCGCCGGCAGCGTGCGCACACGCGACCAGGATCGGGTGGTGCAGATCGACGCGCGCCTGCGCCGAGTGGCCGATTTCGAGCGGCTGATCATCGCCACGCGCGGTGGCCAGCCCATCCGCCTGGGCCAGGTGGCCGACATCGTCGACGGCCCGCAAGAGCTGGAGAGCCTGGCCCTGATCGATGGCCGCCGAGCCCTGGCGCTGGAGGTGCTCAAGGCCCAGGGCGAGAACACCATCGACGTGGTGCGCGGCATCAAGCAGGCCGTGGCCGAGGTGCAGGCCGAGCTGCCGCCCGGCACCGAGTTGCGCATCGTGCGCGACAACAGCCGCCCCATCGAGGTGGCCGTGAGCACCGTGCGGCAGACGCTGATCGAAGGCGCCCTGCTCACCGTGGGCATCGTCTTCCTGTTCCTGAACTCGTGGCGTTCCACGGTGATCACGGGGCTCACGCTGCCGATCTCCATCATCGGCACCTTCTTCTTCATGTACGCCTTCGGGTTCTCGATCAACATGCTCACGCTGATGGCCTTGAGCCTGAGCGTGGGCCTCTTGATCGACGATGCCATCGTGGTGCGCGAGAACATCGTGCGGCACGTACAGATGGGCAAGAGCCCGCTGCAGGCCTCGCTGGACGGCACGCGCGAGATCGGCCTGGCCGTGCTGGCCACCACGCTGTCGATCATCGCGGTGTTCCTGCCCATCGGCTTCATGGGCGGCATCATCGGCAAGTTCTTCCACGAGTTCGGGCTGACCATCGTGGCCGCCGTGGGCATCTCGATGTTCGTGAGCTTCACGCTCGATCCGATGCTGTCCAGCATCTGGCACGACCCGGCCCTGCAGGCCGGCCGGGAAGGCGCACGCACCTGGTACGACCGCAGCATCGGCCGCCTCACGGGCTGGTTCGATCGCCGCACCGAATCGCTGTCGGCCGGCTACCAGTCCCTGCTGGCCTGGTCGCTGGACCGCCCCGCCATCACCTTGCTGGTGGCGGGCGGCAGCCTGGTGCTCAGCATGGTGCTGATGCCGCTGCTGGGCACCGAGTTCGTGCCTCGCGCCGATTTCTCCGAGACGTACGTCAGCTTCTATACGCCGCCAGGCACGGCGATCGAAGCTACCGAAGCGCGCACGCGCCAGGTCGACCAGGTGATCCGCGCCATGCCCGAGGTGCGCTACACCCTGGCCACCATCAACACGGGCTTTGCGCTTGGGCGCAACCAGGTGTCCATCTACGTGCGACTGAAGGACAGGCGCGAGCGCACGCGCAATGTGGACCAACTGTCCGCCCCGATGCGCCAGGCGCTGGGCCGGATCCCGGGCATCACCGTGACACAGGTGGGCGTGCTCGATTCCGTGGCAGGGCTCAAGCCCATCCAGCTGTCCATCCAGGGCACCGACCTGGCCACCCTGGACCGCCTGAGCCAGGACCTGATGCAGCGCCTGCAGCAGATCCCCGGGCTGGTGGACCTGGACACCAGCCTCAAGCCCAGCAAGCCGACTCTGAACGTGGTGGTGGACCGCGATGCCGCGGCAGACCGGGGCTTGAGCGTGTCGTCCATCAGCCGCGCGCTGGACGTGATGGTCAGTGGCCGCGTGGCGGGCAGCTGGCGCGCCGACGATGACGAGAACTACGACATCCGCGTGTCCTTGACGCCCTCTGCGCGGCAGGACGCGGCCAACCTGGCCGACACGCGCCTGGTGATCGGGCCAGGTGCTCAGAGCGGGCAAGGCACCGATGCCGGGCCGCGGGTGCTGCGCCTGTCGCAGGTGGCGCGCATCACCGAAGGCGTGGGCCCCACGCAGATCAACCGGCGTGATCTGAACCGCGAGGTCGAGTTCACCGCCAACGTGACCGGCCGCTCGGTGGGCGAGGTGTCGGCCGACATCCAGCGCGTGTTGAAAGAGCACCCGCTGCCGCCCGGCTACCGCAGCCGTTTCGGCGGCGCCACCAAGGACATGGTCGAGGCCTTCGGCTATGCGCTGTCGGCGCTGGCCCTGGCCGTGATCTTCATCTACATGATCCTGGCCTCGCAGTTCCGCAGCTTCTCGCAGCCGTTGGCGCTGATGAGCTCGCTGCCGCTCACGCTGATCGGTGTGGTGCTGGCCCTGCTGACGTTCGGTTCGTCGATCAGCATGTTCTCGGTCATCGGCATCATCATGCTGATGGGCCTGGTCACCAAGAACGCCATCTTGCTGGTGGATTTTGCCAACCGCGCCCGCGAAGGCATGGTCGGCGAGGATGGGCAGCCCCAGGCCCCCCTGCCCCGCCGCGAAGCCCTGCTGCTGGCAGCCAAGGTGCGCCTGCGCCCCATCCTGATGACCACGCTGGCGATGATTTTCGGCATGGTGCCGCTGGCCTTTGGCCTGTCAGAAGGGTCGGAGCAACGGGCCCCGATGGGGCAGGCCGTGATCGGGGGGGTGATCGCCTCCTCGGTGTTGACCCTGGTGGTTGTCCCAGTGATTTACGGTTACACCGACCGTTTGTCGCAGTGGATCAAACGCCGTTGGAGTTCAGAAAGCGTGCCTAACCCCACAATTTCAGCCGATCGAGGTTCGCACCCTTCTTAAAATCGTGGTCTGGCCATTTTTTGTCGGCCGCCCGTCCCCAGACGCTTTGACTCCTAGGATTTTGCGCATGAACGTCGAACAAGCCCGCTTCAACATGATCGAACAACAGATCCGTCCCTGGGACGTTCTGGACTCATCGATCCTGGCCTTGCTGTCCGCCGTGCACCGCGAGGATTTCGTGCCGCCCGCCCACCAGGCGCTGGCCTTCATGGACCTGGAAGTGCCGCTGCCGGCAGGCCAGTCCATGCTCAACCCCAAGGTCGAGGCCCGCCTGGTGCAGGACCTGAACCTGGGCAAGCGCGACAACGTGCTGCAGATCGGCGCGGGCTCTGGCTACGTGACCGCTTTGCTGGCCCACAAGGCCCAGCGCGTGATCGCATTGGAGAACAAGACCGAGCTGGTGTCGCTGGCCCGCAACAACCTGCGCCACGCCCAGATCAACAACGCCGAGATCGTCGAAGGCGACGGCAGCCGGGGTTTTGCAGCCCAGGGCCCCTATGCCGCCATCCTGCTGACGGGCTCGGTCACCGCTGTGCCGCAAGCCTTGTTCGACCAGCTCAAGCCCGGTGGCCGCCTGCTGGCCATCGTCGGCCGCGAGCCGGTGATGCAGGCCGTGCTCTACACCAAGAGCGAGCAAGGCCAAGTCACCCACGAAGAACTGTTCGACACCATCGCCCCCCCGCTGGATGGCATGGCCCCGGACCGCCCCTTCACGTTCTGATCTTCCGGCCGGCCTGGCGCCGGCCTTGATGCCTCTCTGCAGTTTTCAGTCGCACCCCAGAAGGACCCTCCATGCCGATCCGCGCACCCCGCCCCTCCCGCCCGAACGCCTTGCAGCGCTCCCGGGGAGCCTTTGCCCGCGCCCCTCTCGCGGTCGCCCTGATGCTGGCCGGCATGGCAGCGGGCGCCCAAGCGCAAAGCCTGGTGGATCTCTACCAGGCGGCACGGGGCTATGACGCCGCCTACCTGGCCGCCAAGGCCCAGGCCGATTCCGTCGAGTTCAAGGCCGCCCAGGCACGCGGCCAGCGACTGCCGCAGGTGGGTCTGAAGGGCACGGTCTACCGCCAGCATTTTGAATCGGGGCTGGACCTCACCCCTGCCCAGCGGGCTGCCCTGGCCGCCCAGGGGGGCTCGAGCTCCAGCAACTACTCGATCACCACCAAGAGCCTGGCCCTGCAAGCCCGCCAGTCGCTGTTCAATGCAGAACTGTCGGCCATCATCGACCAGGCCGATCAATCGCTGATCGCCGCCGAGGCGGATCTCAAAACGGCGGAAGACGACCTGCTGGTGCGCCTGACCCAGGCTTACTTCGACGTGCTGGCCGCCAAGGACGTGCTGTCCACCGCACAGGCCAACAAGGCCGCCCTGGCCGAGCAACTGGCCTCGGCCAAGCGCAACTTCGAAGTGGGCAACGCCACCATCACCGACACGCGCGAAGCCCAGGCCCGCCACGACCTGGCCACTGCCCAGGAGATCGCCGCCGAGAACGACGTGCAGATCAAGAGCATCACGCTGGATCAGCTGGTGGGCCGCAGCAATGTGCAGCCCCAGGGCTTGATGACGCCAGTGGTGCTGCCCCCGCTGCAACCCGCCACGTCCGAAGAATGGGTGAGCCTGACGCCCAACTCCAGCACCATCCGCAAGGCGCAGGTGGGCCTGGAATACGCCAAGCTGGAAACCACCCGGGCCAAGGCCGGCCACCTGCCCACCGCTGATCTGGTGGCGTCGGTCAGCAGGACGGACATCGACGGCAACGGCCCGGCCACCGTCAGGGCCGGCGACGGCACCAACTCGTCCATCGGCGTGGAAGTGAACGTGCCGGTGTTTGCCGGCTTTGCCACCCAGAACCGGATCCGTGAGACCCTTTCGCTCGAAGAAAAAAGCGAACGTGACCTGGACAACGCCAAGCGCAGCGTGACCCTGGCCACGCGCCAGGCCTTCTTTGGCGTGCAATCGGGCCAGGCGCAGGTCAAGGCCCTGGAAGCTGCCGAAAGCTCGGCCAAGCTGGCCCTGGAGGCCACGCAACTGGGCTACCGCGTGGGTGTGCGCGTGAACAAGGACGTGCTGGATGCGCAAACCGCCCTGGCCAGCACGCAGAAGGACCTGTACAAGGCCCGCTACGACGTGATCGTGGCCACGATGAAGCTGCGCCAGGCCAGCGGCTCGCTCAAGCCCGAGGACCTGGAAAGCCTCAACCGCCTGCTGATCGCTCGCTGATCGGCACCGGCCACACGGCCCCGCCGCCCACGGCATAGACCTGCCGGCCGGGCGCCGGGGTCACCTGCCAGGTGCCTGTGAAGGCACCGAAGGCAGGCAGCACGGCCAGGCCCTCACCGGGCTCGGGTCCCGCGTCCACACAGAAGCACGGCAGGCGCAATCGGTCGCGGGCGGGGCCGTTGAGCGCCACGGCTGGGTGCAGGTGCCCGGCCAGCACGAAGCAGCCAGGGACACGCTGCTGATGGTGGCAGGCTGCGAAAGGCCCCATGCCATGGGGCTCGTCCACCACCGTGATGCCCATTTCGGGCGGAGGATCCCCGGCGCGCAGGTCATGATTGCCGCGCACCAGCGTCATCGCCACCTCGGCATGGGCATCGCGCCAGGTGCGCAGGCGCTGCAGCAAGGCGGGCGTGACGCCCTGCGGCGCATGCAGCAGATCACCCAGGAACACCAGATCACGCACCGGGTGCGCGGTCAGCAGTGCATCAAGCCGGGCCAGGTTGTCGTCGGTGGTGCCGGCGGGCACGGGCTGGCCCAGCGCCCGGTAGGCGGCGGCCTTGCCCAGGTGCACATCGGCCACAAACAGGGCCTGGCCGCCGGGCCACCACAGGGCCCGATCGGCCAGCAGGTGCACGGGCTCGCCTGCCCAGGTGAGCGACGCAGCGCTCATGCGCGGCCTCCAGGAACCGTGCGTTGAGCACGCGTCCGCGGCCTTCGGCCTGCACGCGGCGCCCGGGTGGCATTCGAACCCGCCCCACCCGCGTCCTGCGCGAAAGTCACCCGCTGTTGCCAGGCTTCGTCATCGCCATCGGCGGGGCCTGTACCAGCGCCCGCAGCGCGCTCCAGTTGCCCCACCATGCGTGCGATGCGGTCGGCCAGCGATTCGTTGGACAGTTGCTCGCGAAAGCGTTCGACCATCAAGGGAAACGCAAACGGTGTCGGGCGCTTCAGAGCGCGCCACACCAGGCGCTGTGCCCGCATGCGCTGCAGGCTGGTTGCCAGGCGCTCGATGTCCAGCTCCTGGCTGAGCAGTTCTTCTTCAGCCTGGCGCAGCAGCAGGTTGGCCGGGTCGTGCTGGCGGAACACCTCGTAGAACAGGGACGACGAGGCCTGCAGCTGTTTGTTGCTGCGCTTCTCACCTGGATGGGATTGGAAGATCAGGCCCGATACCCGCGCGATCTCGCGAAAGCGCCTGCGCGCCAGTTCACTGGCATTGAGGCTGGCCATCACTTCGCGCAGCAGCAGGCTTCGCTCTTGCGCGGGATCGATGCCGTCGGCCCCGGGCTCACCGCCCAGCCAGCCAGGCAGCCCTTGCGCCCAATCGACCTCCGTGGCGCTGAGCAGCTCCAGTCCGTAATCGGTGACTGCGATCGAGAAGGTACCGGCCCGGTGGCTGGCGGCGCGCCAGGCCAGGAGGCTGGCCAGGCCCAGGTGCACATGGCGGCCGGCAAAGGGGTACAGAAACAGGTGCCAGCCTTCGCGCGATTTCAGGGTTTCGGCCAGCAGGGTGTCGGGCGTAGGCAGGGCCGACCACTGGTGCTGCAGATCCAGCAGGGGCTTGGCCCGCAGCATCTCGGGGCCTTCGTACCGGTCGGCATCGGCCAGGGCAAGCTGCTGCACCATGGCATCGGCCAGCGTGGTGGACAAGGGCATGCGGCCGCCGTTCCAGCGGGGCACCGCGGCGCGCGGGCCCGTGGCGCGGCGCACGTAGGCGGTCATCTGGTGCACGCGCACCAACTCCAGCAGGCGGCCAGCGAACAGGAAGCTGTCGCCGGGCCTCATGCGCGCGATGAAGCTTTCTTCCACGGTGCCCAGCCGGGCCCCGCCTGCCCCTCCACCGCCGCTCCAGAACTGCACCACCATGCTGGCATCGCTCACGATGGTGCCGATGTTGGCGCGGTGGCGCCGGGCCAGACGCGCATCGGGCACGCGCCACAGGCCATGCTCATCGGGCACGACGCGGTGGTAGTCGGGATAAGCCGCCAGCGAGGCGCCACCCTGCTTCACGAAATCCAGGCACCACTGCCATTGCTCTGGTGACAGATCGGCAAATGCCGCGGTGCTGCGCACCTCGCCGTACAAGGCCTGGGGCTCGAAGCCACCGCCCAGGGCCACCGTCACCAGGTGCTGCACCAGCACATCCAAAGGGCGATGTGGCGTGTGGCGTGCCTCGATCTGTCCCTGCTGCACGGCCGCACGCACGGCCGCCGCCTCCACCAGTTCCATGCTGTGCGTGGGCACGAGGGTGACGCGCGAAGGCCTGCCCGGTGCGTGGCCCGAACGGCCGGCACGCTGCAGCAGCCGGGCCACGCCCTTGGGTGAGCCGATCTGCAGCACACGCTCCACAGGCAGGAAATCCACGCCCAGGTCCAGGCTGGACGTGCAGACCACCGCCTTGAGCTGGCCGGCCTTGAGGCCCTGCTCCACCCAGTCGCGCACGCTGTGGTCCAGCGAGCCGTGGTGCAACGCGATCAACCCGGCCCAATCGGGGCGCGCCTCCAGCAAGGCCTGGTACCAGACCTCGGATTGCGATCGCGTATTGGTGAACACCAGCGAACTGGCACTGGTGTCCAGCTCAGCCACCACCTGCGGCAGCATGCGCAGGCCCAGGTGGCCGGCCCACGGAAAGCGCTCGGCCTGGGCGGGCAGCAAGGTGTCAATCGTCAGTTGCTTGGGCTGCTGGCCCTGCACCAGCAGGCCGGGCGCCGAGCCCAGCAAGGTGTGCATGGCCTCATCCAGGTTACCCAGCGTGGCCGACATGCCCCACACGCACAGGCCCGGGCTCCAGCCACGCAATCGCGCCAGCGCCAACTGCACCTGCACGCCGCGCTTGTTGCCCATCAGTTCATGCCACTCGTCCACCACCACCATCCTGACCTTGCCCAGTGTTTCCCGGGCATCGGCGCGGGCCAGCAGCAGCGACAGGCTTTCTGGCGTGGTCACCAGGGCCGTGGGTAGGCGCCGCGACTGCGCCTGGCGCTCGCTGGACGAGGTGTCCCCCGTGCGGGCGCCCAGCGTCCAGTGGCGCAGGCCGCCATCGGCCAGCAGCACCTCGAGCGGCTGGCGCAGGGCGCGCTCGGTGTCCGCCGCCAGCGCGCGCATCGGTGTGATCCACAGAACGGTCAAAGGCTCGGCCACCGGCGCACTGGCCTTGCGGCCGGGTGTCGGGGCCTTGGGCGCCGGGCGTGTCTTCATCAAGGCCTGCAAGGCGCCCAGCCACACGGCATAGGTCTTGCCCGCGCCCGTGGTGGCGTGCAGCAGGCCCGAGCGCCCATCGGCCACGGCGCGCCACACCTCGCGCTGGAACTTGAACGGCTGCCAGCCACGTTGCTCGAACCAGCCCTTCAGGCGCGAGGCTACCAAGCGCGAACCACTCATGGCGTGGCAGGCAGCAGGGCCTGAAGGCTGTCCAGCGAATCGGCCTCGTCCACGGGCTTGTCTTCGCGCCAGCGCAGCATGCGCGGAAAGCGCACCGCGATGCCGCTCTTGTGCCGGCTGCTGCGCGAGATGCCTTCGAAGCCCAGCTCGAACACCAGCGTGGGCTTGACGCTGCGCACGGGGCCGAAGCTCTCCACCGTGGTCTTGCGGATGATGGCGTCCACGCGGGCCATCTCGGCGTCTGTCAACCCTGAATACGCCTTGGCAAAGGGCACCAGCTTGCGGTCAGGCGCGCCCGGCTCGGCATCCCACACGGCAAAGGTGTAGTCGCTGTAGAGACTGGCTCGGCGGCCATGGCCGCGCTGCGCATAGATCAGCACGGCGTCGATGGACAGTGGATCGATCTTCCACTTCCACCACACGCCCGACTCCTTGGTGCGGCCCACGCCATAGCGCGAATCACGGGCCTTGAGCATCATGCCTTCCACGCCCAGGCTGCGCGCGGCTTCGCGCTGGCGGGCCAGGTCGGCCCAATCCTGGCCGTGCAGGCGTGGGCTGTCGAGCAACTGCGGGTGGTTGGCCTGGGCCAGCAGTTCATCCAGCAGGGCCCGGCGCGCGGCCAGGGGCTGGGTGCGCAGGTCCTGGCCCTGCCATTCCAGCAGGTCGTAGGCCAGCACCACCACGGGCAGGTCCTTGAGCAGCCTGGCCGAGAGCGTCTTGCGGCCGATGCGCTTCTGCAGTTCGGCAAAGGGCTGCACGCGGCCGTCGCGCCACACCACGATCTCGCCGTCCACCACGGTGCCATCGGGCAGGGCCTGGGCCATGGCCATCAGCTCGGGGAAACGGTCGCTCACCAGCTCTTCGCCGCGCGACCACAGCCAGGCCTGGCCAGCACGGCGCACCACCTGGGCGCGGATGCCATCCCACTTCCATTCCACCTGCCATTGGTCCACGGGGCCCAGGGATGCATCCATGGCAAGCACCGGCTCGTTGTACGGATGGGCCAGGAAGAAGGGATAAGGCTGGCCACTGGTGGCACGCCGCTGCTCGCTGTCGGATTCGGGTGCCACCAGGGCCTCGAAATCGGCCACGCCCGGGCGCGCCCCGATGTGGGTGTAGCCCATCAGGCGCTGGGCCACGCGCTTGGCATCCAGGCCCGCATGCACGGCCAGGGCCTGCGTGACCTGCAGGCGCGACACGCCCACGCGGAACGCCCCGGTGATCAGCTTGAAGTACACCAGCCGGTCCTGCGCCTCCAGCATGCGCCACTGCGACTGCAGCGCCTCGGCTTGAGCCTGTGGTGGCTGGCCACGCATCGGCAGCAGGTGCTCTTCGATCCACGTGGCCAGGCCCAGGTCGGCCGGCGCATCGGGCGGGGGCAGCAGCAGCGAGATGGTCTCGGCCAGATCGCCCACCGATTCATAGCATTCGATGAACAGCCACTCGGGCAACCCCGCGGCCTGCTGGGCCAGTTCGCGCAGCAGCTTGACGGGCACGATCTGGCGCGGCTTGCCGCCCGCCAGGAAGTACACGGCCCAGGCCGCATCGCGCGCCGAAGCCTGGCCCAGGTAAGCCTGCAGCGCCGCCTGCTTGCCCAGGCTGGAGGTGGTCGCGTCCAGGGCGCGGTACAGGGCGGCGAAGGCCCTCATGCTGTGGGCCCTTCATCAACAGCCAGATCGCTGGCGGCCACCGGCGCGGCGGGTGCCACATCGCCCACATCCTCGTCACCGTACTCGGTGTGGAAACTCTGTGCATCCAGCCCCTGCTCGCACAGCCAGCGCACCATCACGGGCACGTTGCCATGCGTCACGATCACGCGCTGGGCGCCGGTGGCCCCCACCGCCTCCTGCAGCCCCGGCCAGTCGGCGTGGTCGGACATCACGAAACCCCGGTCCACACCGCGCCGCCGCCGCGTGCCTCGCACCTGCATCCAGCCGCTGGCAAAAGCATCGGCATAGGCCCCGAAACGCCGCATCCAAGGCGTGCCCTGGGCGGAGGGTGGCGCCAGCACCAGGGCGCGGCTCAGATCCTGCGCGGTCAAGGCGGGCCCCGGCGCGCCCTCGCCCACACGCCGCGTGGGCGGCAGGGCCACGCCCGCGGCCCGGTAGGCTTCGTTCAAGGGCTCCACGGCGCCATGCACCACGATCGGCCCGATCGCCGGGTCCACCCCATGCAGCACGCGCTGCGCCTTGCCGAAGGCATAGCAGAACAGCACCGAGCAGCGCCCCTGCGCCGCATTGGCCGCCCACCAGGCATCGATCTCGGCCACCAGCTCGGCCTGCGTGGGCCAGCGGTAGATGGGCAGCCCGAAGGTGGATTCGGTGATGAAGGTGTCGCAGCGCACCGGCTCGAACGGCGGGCAGGTGCCGTCGTCCTGCAGCTTGTAGTCGCCCGAGGCCACCCACACCTGCCCACCGTGCTCCAGACGCACCTGGGCCGACCCCAGCACATGCCCTGCGGGGTGCAGCGACACGCGCACGCCCTGGTGAACGATGGCCTCGCCGTAATCCAGCAATTGAAGATTGACCTCGCCCAGGCGAGCGCGCAGCACGCCGCCGCTGTCACGGTGGGCCAGGTAGTGGCCATGGCCCACCCGGGCATGGTCGGAATGGCCGTGCGTGATCACGGCCCGGTCCACGGGCCGCCAGGGGTCGATGTAGAAGTCGCCGGCCGGGCAGTACAGGCCTTCAGGCCGCGCAACGACGAGATCCAGGGCAGGCATATGCGGACCATGCTAGCGCGGGGCCCTGCAACGCGCCCTCGCCCGCGCGCAAGGGCCCGCGCGGCGCCAGGGCTCCATAGCAGCGCCCTGCAAGGCCCCGGGATCACCCGAACCTCATTAAACGGACATTCAATGGTTACCCGGCCCTCGAAACGCGGGGGATGAGCGCTCGCGCCTGTGGTGTGTCGGAACTTCCCGCCTTATCGAAAGCTGAACACTTCTTTACATTGAATGGCGTCCGTTCCCCAAAACAAGGTCCGAGGAGACCCGCCATGATTTCCAACATCCCCCGTCGTGCCACGGGCTGGGCTGCTGCGTTGCGCCTGGTGTCTGGTACCGTCGTCGCCACCCTGCTCGCGCTGAGCGCCACCGTGCCGGCCGCCCACGCCGCCTCGCCCAACTTCATCGCGTTCGAAAGCGGTCACGTGCGGCCCATCGCGGCATCGCCCGATGGCACGCGCCTGTTCGCCGTCAACACACCGAACAACACGCTGGACATCTTCAACATCACGCCCACCGGCCTGCAACTGTTCGCCCGCGTGCCCGTGGGCCTGGAGCCGGTGGCCGTGGCCGCGCGCACCGACACCGAGATCTGGGTGGTCAACCACCTGTCCGACAGCGTGAGCGTGGTCAGCCTGGATGGCGCGCCCCGCGTGGTGCGCACCCTGCTGGTGGGCGATGAGCCGCGCGACATCGTCTTCGCCGGATCCCCCACACGCGCCTTCGTCACCACCGCGCACCGCGGCCAGCACCTCACCGATCCATCGATCACGGGCGTGCCTGGCGCCGGCGACCCGGGCCTCACCACCGAAGGCATCGGCCGAGCCGACGTGTGGGTGTTCAACCCCGCCTCGCTGGGCAGCGCCCTGGGCGGTGTGCCGCTGCGCATCATGAGCTTCTTCGCCGACACGCCGCGAGCGCTGGCCGTCAGCCCCGACCGCAACACCGTCTATGTGGCCGCGTTCAAATCGGGCAACCAGACCTCGTCCATCAACGAAGAGCTGGTGTGCGATGGCTTCAAAGTCAACGTGCCCTGCATCATTAAGAGCAAAATCATGCCCGGCGGCCGCCTGGGCCCCGAGACCAATGCCGAAGGCAAGCCCGCGCCCAAGACCGGCCTGCTGGTCAAGTACAACCGCGACAAGAAGCGCTGGGAAGATGAGCTGGGCCGCAACTGGAACAACGGCGTCGACTTCACCCTGCCAGACAAGGACGTGTTCGCGGTAGATGCCAACAAGCTCACCGAGAAGGTGGCCTTCCCGCACGTAGGGACGGTGCTCTTCAACATGGCCGTGAACCCTGTCTCCGGCGCTGTGTATGTGTCCAATACGGAAGCCAACAACATGGTGCGCTTCGAAGGACCGGGCCACTACACCGGCAAGACCCTGCAAGGCAAGCTGGCCTTGTCCCGCGTGACGGTGATCGCCAATGGTCAGGTATCGCCGCGCCACCTCAACAAGCACATCGACTACAGCAAGCTGGCCGGGCAGGCCGGCTTCGACTACAGCGCAAAGGACCACAGCCTGGCCACACCGCTGGACATGACGGTGAGCCGCGACGGCCGCACACTCTATGTGGCCGCCTTCGGCTCCAGCCGCATCGGCGTGTTCGCTACCTCCGAGATCGAGGCCGACACCTTCAACCCGCGATCGGCCAGCAGCCACTACATCACCGTCAGCGGCGGCGGCCCCAGCGGCCTGGTGCTCGATGAAGCCCGCAACCGCCTGTACGTGATGACCCGCTTCGACAACGCGATCAAGGTGATCAACCTGAGCAGCCGCACCGAAGTGGCCAAGGCCATGCTCAACAACCCCGAGCCCTCCCACATCGTCAACGGCCGGCCCTTCCTGTATGACGCCGTGCGCTCGTCGGCCAATGGCGAGGCATCGTGCGCCTCGTGCCACACCTTCGGCGATGCGGACGACCTGGCCTGGGACCTGGGCGATCCGGACGGCGTGGTCACCAAGAGCCCCATCCCTGGCAAGTTCGTCGACAAGATCCAGTTCAACGTGGCCAAGGTGATCTTTGGCGTGCAGAACAAGATCAACGGCAGCGACGACCCAAAGGATTTCCACCCCATGAAGGGCCCGATGGTGACGCAGACCCTGCGGGGCATGGTCAACTCCGGCGCCATGCACTGGCGCGGTGACCGAGCCACCGGTGTGTTCGGCACCTCGGCCAAGGACGCCACCCTGTCGTTCAAGAACTTCGCCGTGGCGTTCTCTGGCCTGTTGGGGAACACGCGCGACATGACCGAAGCGGAGATGCAGACCTTTGCCGACTTCCAGCTCGCGGTGATGATGCCGCCCAACCCGATCCGCAACCTGGACAACTCGCTGACCACGGCACAGAAGCGCGGCTCGGATTTCTACTTCGGTGACCGCCCTTCCGATGGCTTCAAGATCATCATCAATGGCGAATCGATCACGCCGAACCAGAACTGCAACGGCTGCCACACGGTCGATCCGGCCAAGGGCATGTACGGCACCGGTGGCGACCAGAGTTTCGAGGGCATCTCGCAGATCGTGAAGGTCCCGCAACTGCGCAACATGTACACCAAGATCGGCCGCTTCGGCTCGCCCGCCATCCCTTTCTCCAGCGCCATCGGAACAGGGCACCTGGGCGATCAAGTGCGTGGCTACGGCTTCGTGCACGACGGCACCTCCGACACCCTGGCGCACTTCTTCACGGTGCGCGTGTTCACGCCCACCCTGAACTCGGGCTTCCCACTGATCAACCCCAACGGCATGCGCCGCGATGTGTCCGACTTCATGCACGCCATGGACAGTGATCTGGCACCCATCGTGGGCCAGCAGGTCACTCTGTCACCGGCCAACGCGGCAGCGGCCGCAGCGCGCGTGAACCTGCTTATCCAGCGCGCCCGCACGCCCTTTGTGTCGAAGGAGTTGGGCGGTGCAGTGACGGAATGCGATCTGGTGGCGCAGGTGGTCGAAGGTGGCGTGCGCCGCGGCTACGTTTACGAGGTGGCCAGCAGCAGCTTCGTGGCCGGTGACGGCAGCCGCCGAACCGATGCGGCGCTGCGCGCCCTGGGCAGCACGGCCGGCCAGGAGGTGACCTACACCTGCACGCCGCCCGGCTCGGGCAAACGCATCGCGTACAACAGCTGACCAGCGCATGGGCCGAAAGGCTCATGGCAGTGTCACCTGCCTGTTTTATGGGCAAACAAGCGGCTTTCCCTGGGGGAAGGCCGCTTGTGCTTGGCTTGCACACAAACTTGTCCACAGGATTCGTGGACAACTCCCGGGGGGCCATGAGCGACACCCTGGCGTGAGCGGTCAATCCGCGGGCAGCAACTGCATGAGTTTTTCGGCGATGGCGGCGGGTTTGCTCTGCGCCGCGTTGACCGGTGCGCAACTGCCCAGCACACGGCTTTGCGGGTTGGGCGATGGCTTGTAGAAGAACAAGGTGCTGCAATCGCACCTCAGGCGGCCACGGAAAATGCGGCTTTGCCGGTCAGACAACTCGGCCACCCAGCAGTCATCGGCGCAGCCGCACGATTGGTAGGTCAGCGCCTGCTGCTTGACGGGCCAGTCAAGCTCGTACGGTTCATGGGATGCGAAGACGCCCCCTGCGGCGCAGGCCAGCACCGCGCCTGCAAGCTCAGTCTTCATCGGGCTCCCAGTCACCCGCCTCCTGGAAATCACCGCCCTCTTCCGTCTTTTCAAAAGCGGCGCCGATGGGGGCCGCGAGGAAGGGGATGATCGAGGGATCGCAGTTGGCGATGAGGTTGATGTCGTACGCACCCTGGTTGTTGGCGTTCTCCATGTAGGCATCGCTCTCTAGGCCCGACAGGAAGCGCCAGCCGCTGTCTGCTTGGCCGATCGGATCCTCACGGTACATGAAACGCACAGGCAGGCCATCCAGGGTGATCTTGGCCGTGGCGATGCAGGTGCCCAGGTCTGTCGCGAGCGGCTTGATCTGGTCAGCGGGGATGTGGATTTTCTTGTTCATGGGGCGACAGTATCTGAAGGGGAGGAATGCTCGGGTCTGGACAAGGAGGCCGTTCTTGACCTCATTGTGGCAGTGGACCCAGGCGACGAGAGGGGCATAACGAACTTGATGAGCACCACGCGCTTCTGTTCGCGCTGACGGCGAGCCAGAAGATCCTTCAATCACGCACTTTGATGGCTACCTCGATCTCCCCACTTGTCCTGATCACGCTGAGTGTGAGCGTCAGTCAGGATGGTTTCATACCGCGACTTGAAGACCGCGCCATTCTTCGACTGGTGACCACGTCTACCAGGCCAGCTCTTGCGCCATGCATCCAGCTTGGTACCGGCCACCGCGCAGGAAAGCGCTATCAATGGCAGCAGCAACAACGGAGTTGGCGTCCACGAAATGCCTGAGCGTTCGCATTACTCGTTCGCATACATGACGCTCTCATTGCGCTGCACCATCTCCGATAGCTTGATCGCGCGCTGAAGCTCGGCACTTTGCTGCAGAAGATGCTTCTGCTCTTCCTTCAGCCGCTGCTTCGTGCTCGATGAAGGATCAGGCTGCTTGAGTCGCTGATGATTGAATTCAATCTTGCGTTGCACCTCCGCGCGCCGCATTTTCAGCTCTTCCATCGACGCGCCGGGGTCACGGACAGCAAAGACTGATGAACAACTCAAGGCGACAACCACAGCGATCAGGCGAATGACTTTCAATTGTGGCCCCCGTCTGAGTCTTTGAGCATAATGGCCTGACATTTTGATCTAGGTGGCGCCGTCAGACTTGTGCTTAAAAGCAGGGGCTGCCGACATGTCCACCTCGGCCCGAATTGCAAGTATTGCCACGATAGACAACGCAATGGACGCAGAGTTCATGACCACCGGGTTGAACGCCCCGATGAGATAGATTGGACTGTAGATGGCGACAAAGCCCAACAGCGCTGCGGTCGCAACGGCAGAGACAAACTGGGGCCAAACACGATGCCGAACAAGCAGTAGGCAAATGCCCAAGAGCAACTCGCCAACGCCAGCTGCATACGAGACAGGAACCTGAAGGGCAGAAGCGATGCCGAAGGAACCGGACATTGCCAACTCATCTGGATGCGGACCAAGAAGCTTTGGAACAAGGCCTTGGTATAGCCAGATTCCGGCAACGGCGAGGTTGCAGAGCAGACGAATGCGCCCGAGCGCAATTTGTGAAGGCGGGATGGAGTGCATATTTGCGCGGCCATATCTGAGAGCGGTGAGCGCTGAGAATGAAGGAACGGGCCAGCTTACGCTGGAACGCCCAGTAGGGCTCGTGGATTCAAGCCGATAAAACTGCTAGGCATTGGCATGCACCTTTGCCATGAGGGCTTTATGCCCTTCTGGCCCTGACGCGTCCCATTGTTCGAATAGTCCAAAGGCGAACAACCTTTCATTCACAGTAAGTGCCCGGACTCTATCAAGTGATTCCACCTTGAAGGTTTGCCAAGCAGGTTAACCGGCGCCGGAGC